>NZ_JCAQOS010000005.1:0-729882 GCF_059567785.1 Pseudomonas sp. BGA-UO-ETr-WB11
AGTGAAACGATTCATCGCCGATGGTAGTGTGGGGTTTCCCCATGTGAGAGTAGGTCATCGTCAAGCTTCTACACCAAACCCCTGATCATCGTAAGATGGTCGGGGGTTTGTCTTTGCGCGATGAAAAGTTATTCACCGTCGGCTGGTCGGGATACGGTCGCGCCGCTATCATGCCGCCTCTATAACCTGGTGCATTCATAATGCGAACTTTGCTGACACTGTTGCAGGATGGAAAATTTCATTCAGGCCAAGCGCTAGGTGCAGCGCTGGGCGTGAGCCGAAGTGCGGTTTGGAAACAGTTGCAGCATCTCCGGACTGATTTGGGCTTGCCTGTTCACAGCGTTCGCGGTCGTGGTTATCGTCTTGAGTCTGCTCTCAGTGTTTTAAATGCTGAGGCGCTAACTGTCGAGGGGCTTGTTTGGCCCATTTTCTTGCATGAGCAAACTGACTCGACAAATGCTGAGGCGTTACGGCTTTTGGATGCTGGAGTCACTGCGCCGTTTCTGGTGCTTGCAGAGCAGCAGTTGCAGGGGCGTGGCCGTCGAGGTCGTACGTGGGTTAGTCCCTATGGGCAAAATCTGTACTTCAGCCTCGCTTGGCGCATTGATGGCGGCGCTCGGCATCTTGACGGTTTAAGTCTTGTTGTTGGGCTTGCGGTTCTGCGGGCACTTCAAAGCGTTGGTTTAAATCAGTCAGGTCTTAAATGGCCGAATGATGTGTTGGTGGGCGGGAGTAAAATTGGCGGCATTTTACTTGAGCTCATCGGGGATCCTGCTGATGTCTGTCACGTCGTAATAGGGGTCGGCATTAACGTTAATATGCGCCTCGATAATCTGGGTATTGATCAGCCCTGGACATCGCTAGTTAACGAGCTTGGTGCGGTCGTTAATCGCAATTCGTTAGTTGCTGCGTTAAGTGTTGAGCTGCAGAAAATTCTGCTGCGTCATCGCCAGGAGGGGTTTGCAGGGCTAAGGGCCGAGTGGGAGTCTGTGCACTTGTGGCAGAATCGCCGCGTTTCTTTGTCTACCGCTCAGCGTGACGTCACGGGTGATGTGCTTGGTGTGGATAGTTGTGGCGCTTTGCGTTTGCTTGTTGAGGGTGTGGAACAAGTTTTTAGCGGGGGCGAAATCAGCTTGAGGCTGCGTGATGATTCTTGAGCTGGACTGTGGAAATACGTTAATTAAATGGCGAGTTCTTAATTCCGGCGTTGGCGATGTTCTGTCTGCTGGGGTGGTTGCAAGCGTTGATGAGTTGCTCGTTGAGCTTCAGGGGCAGTCAGCTCTTTCCTTGCGGCGTTGCAGGCTTGTTAGTGTGCGCAGCGATGAAGAGACAGCCCTGCTGATTGCAGCCATAGAGCGTGCGTTCAGTTTGAGATGCTGTTTGGCGAAGCCGGCCCTTTGTGAGGCGGGTGTGCATAACGGTTATGCAGACTACCAGCGTCTAGGCATGGATCGTTGGCTTGCAATCATTGGTGCGTATCAGTTGGCGCGCGGCCCATGTCTAGTGTTGGATCTTGGGACTGCGATAACGGCGGACTACGTGGATGCAGCGGGGCAGCACTTGGGTGGATATATATGCCCGGGGCTGCCGCTAATGAGAGGGCTGTTGCGAACGCATACTCAGCGTATTCGTTATGAGGATCCTGTTGTTGGCCTTAGAGAGCAGTCATTCCAGCCGGGTCGTACGACCATGGATGCTGTCGAGCGTGGAAGTCTTCTGATGCTGCGAGGCTTTGCTGGTACGCAATTAGCGGTCGCTGCTGAGTGCTTGGGTGCGGAGTTTGAAGTTTTCTTGACTGGAGGCGATTCGGCCTTGATTCAAGATGTTGTGCCATTTGCCAGGGTTGTACCTGACCTTGTCTTCATTGGTTTAGCGGTAGTTTGCCCCTAGTCCTGAGGTCGTATATGCGTTGGTTTTTTCTGCTCCTGCTGGTTTTGAATTTGTTCTATTACGTCTGGCATCAGCAGCAAGCACCTCTGCGGGTAAAAGAGGTTGAATCATTTTCGCTGTACCAGGGCGCACGGCAGAATATTCGCCTGGTGAGTGAGGCTGATGTCGCCAGGGTACCTGTAGAGTCAGGCGCTCAAGTGGTCAGCAGTCAGGCGGTTTGTTTGTATCTTGGTAGTTTTGAGCAGGAGGCTGAAGCTCTTGCGCTAGAGCAGCGGCTTTTGAGTCTTGATATCCAGTCTGGGGTGCGTTCAATTGATGCGGCTGCGGGGGTCGACTACTGGGTATATCTCGTTCCATTGGCTTCTAGGCAGGCATCTTTGCGCCAGTTGAAAGAGTTGCAAGCGCGAAAAATCGATAGCTACATTATTGGTCAAGGTGATCTGGCCAATGGCATTTCTTTGGGGATTTTTCCGCGCAGCGATTCTGCTGAAAGTGTAATGCAGCGTTTACGTGAGGCGGGTTACGAGCCGATGTTGCGCGAGTTATCGCGAGCTCACCGGGCTTACTGGGTGAGAATTGCCCCGGAAAGTCGCCGTTTGGCGAGTGATGCGCTGCTTGAAAGCTTGGCGCGGAACTTTGAGCGACTGGAACACCAGTTAATGCCATGCGAAGGTGTTGCATCGGCGGGCTAGTTTGCATAGAATGGCGCCCGCTTCATGGAGAGCTGCCAAAAGCGGCGTCATGAGGTTGCTGTCGATAGAAGCTAACCTTAGGTTTTTAAAAGGAAAAGCTTGACAGTGGGTCGGCAAGCAAAGAGAATGCCGGCACTTTTGGAGGGGTTCCCGAGTGGCCAAAGGGATCAGACTGTAAATCTGACACGCGAGTTTCGAAGGTTCGAATCCTTCCCCCTCCACCAAATTTAGTATCAGTATCAGGCTGCGGGTGTAGTTTAGTGGTAGAACCTTAGCCTTCCAAGCTAATGATGCGGGTTCGATTCCCGCCACCCGCTCCAAGTTTGATGTTCTGAAAAAAGCGTTTGGCTCATGTAGCTCAGTTGGTAGAGCACACCCTTGGTAAGGGTGAGGTCAGCGGTTCGAATCCGCTCATGAGCTCCATTATTTAAAGGCAGATATGCAGATATCTGCCTTTATTTTAATGGCGGTAATTTGCTCAATTCTTTGATGATTCGATGGGAGACGGTCAAAATGGCTAAAGAAAAATTTGAACGTAATAAACCGCACGTCAACGTCGGCACCATCGGTCACGTTGACCACGGTAAAACCACTCTGACCGCTGCTCTGACTCGTGTTTGCTCCGAGGTTTTCGGTTCGGCTCGCGTTGACTTCGACAAGATCGACAGCGCTCCAGAAGAAAAAGCTCGTGGTATCACCATCAACACCGCTCACGTTGAATACGATTCGGCCGTGCGTCACTACGCACACGTTGACTGCCCAGGTCACGCCGACTACGTAAAAAACATGATCACCGGTGCTGCGCAGATGGATGGCGCTATCCTGGTTTGCTCGGCCGCTGATGGTCCGATGCCGCAAACTCGTGAGCACATCCTGCTGTCCCGTCAGGTAGGCGTTCCGTACATCGTTGTCTTCCTGAACAAGGCTGACATGGTTGACGACGCTGAGCTGCTGGAACTGGTTGAGATGGAAGTGCGCGATCTGCTGAGCACTTACGACTTCCCAGGCGATGACACTCCAATCATTATCGGTTCCGCGCTGATGGCGTTGAACGGTCAAGACGATAACGAAATGGGTACCACCGCTGTTAAGAAGCTGGTTGAGACTCTGGATACCTACATTCCTGAGCCGGTTCGTGCAATCGACAAGCCGTTCCTGATGCCAATCGAAGACGTATTCTCGATCTCCGGTCGTGGCACCGTGGTAACTGGTCGTATCGAGCGCGGGATCATCAAGATCCAAGAGTCGATCGAAATCGTTGGTCTGAAAGACACCGTCACCACCACCTGTACTGGTGTTGAAATGTTCCGCAAACTGCTCGACGAAGGTCGTGCTGGCGAGAACTGCGGCGTGCTGTTGCGCGGTACCAAGCGTGAAGACGTTGAGCGTGGCCAGGTTCTGGTTAAGCCAGGTTCGGTTAAGCCGCACACCAAGTTCACTGCTGAAGTGTACGTGCTGAGCAAAGAAGAGGGCGGTCGTCACACTCCGTTCTTCAAAGGCTACCGTCCACAGTTCTACTTCCGTACCACTGACGTGACCGGTAACTGCGAACTGCCGGAAGGCGTTGAAATGGTAATGCCAGGTGATAACGTTCAAATGACCGTTACCCTGATCAAAACCATCGCAATGGAAGAAGGTCTGCGTTTCGCCATTCGTGAAGGCGGTCGTACCGTCGGCGCTGGCGTCGTGGCCAAGATCGTCGAGTAATCGATTGATCAAATCTCATCGGGCCGGCATAATGGTCGGCCTGATTTTGTTTTTAGGTCAGTAGCTCAATTGGCAGAGCGACGGTCTCCAAAACCGTAGGTTGGGGGTTCGATTCCCTCCTGACCTGCCAGATTCTCCTTCGGATGAACTGGTGTGTCTTTTACAGGATCCTTGCAAATGAATGCCAAGGCTGAAACCGTTGAATCACGTTACGACCTTTTGAAGTGGCTTGTTGTTGCTGCTTTGATTGTAGTCGGTGTGGTTGGTAATCAGTTCTACGCCGCAGAGCCCATTATCTATCGTGTATTGGCGCTGTTGGCTATTGCTGTTGTTGCTGCTTATGTTGGTTTGCAGACGGCAAAAGGTCAGGCGTTCTTTGGCTTGGTGAAAGAAGCGCGCATCGAAATCCGTAAGGTTGTTTGGCCGACGCGCCAAGAAACCACGCAGACTACGCTGATCGTGGTTGCCGTGGTTCTGGTTATGGCGCTGCTGTTGTGGGGTCTTGATTCCCTGCTTGGCTGGCTTGTTTCGTTGATTGTTGGTTAAAAGGTGTCCCGTGGCTAAGCGTTGGTACGTTGTGCATGCTTACTCGGGTTACGAGAAGCATGTAATGCGCTCACTGATTGAGCGTGTGAAGCTGGCCGGCATGGAAGACGGCTTTGGCGAAATTCTGGTTCCCACTGAAGAAGTGGTTGAAATGCGTAATGGCCAGAAGCGCAAAAGCGAGCGCAAGTTCTTTCCAGGCTATGTGCTGGTACAGATGGATATGAACGAGGGTACTTGGCACTTGGTCAAGGATACGCCTCGGGTGATGGGCTTTATCGGCGGTACTGCGGATAAGCCTGCGCCAATCACAGATAAAGAAGCCGAGGCGATTCTGCGTCGCGTTGCTGATGGTAGCGACAAGCCGAAGCCGAAGACGTTGTTTGAGCCGGGTGAAGTTGTTCGGGTCGTTGATGGTCCGTTCGCTGACTTTAATGGTGTGGTTGAAGAGGTCAATTACGAGAAGAGCCGCCTGCAGGTTGCTGTTCTCATCTTTGGTCGCTCGACGCCCGTTGAGTTGGAATTCAGCCAGGTCGAAAAGGCGTAGCTTAAAAGCATCCTAGACCCCGCAGCCTTAGGCTGTGGGGTTTTTTCGTCACTGGGATAAACGTGTAAGTAACCGGGGAGCCGTAAGGCGCTTGAACCCGAATTTGGAGTAGCTCATGGCTAAGAAGATTAATGCTTATATCAAGCTGCAAGTGAAGGCTGGCCAGGCCAACCCTTCGCCACCCGTGGGCCCTGCACTGGGTCAACACGGCGTGAATATCATGGAGTTCTGTAAGGCGTTCAACGCCCGGACCCAGGGTATGGAGGCTGGCTTGCCAACTCCGGTCATCATCACTGTATACAGCGACCGTAGCTTCACTTTCGAAACCAAAAGCACCCCTGCTTCGGTTCTGCTGAAGAAGGCTGCAGGCCTGACCAGCGGTTCGGCTCGTCCGAACACCGTTAAGGTTGGCACTGTTACTCGTGCTCAGCTGGAAGAGATCGCGAAAACCAAAAACGCTGATCTGACCGCTGCCGATATGGATGCCGCTGTGCGCACTATCGCCGGCTCCGCTCGTAGCATGGGCCTGAACGTGGAGGGTGTGTAATGGCTAAGTTGACTAAGCGCCAAAAGGCCATCGCGGCCAAAGTAGTTGCTGGCAAGTCTTACAACTTTGAAGAAGCAGCTGTGCTGCTGGCTGAGTTGTCTGCTGTCAAGTTCACCGAGTCGTTCGATGTTGCTGTGAACCTGGGTGTTGATCCGCGTAAATCCGATCAGGTTGTTCGTGGCGCTACCGTGCTGCCGAACGGCACTGGCAAGACTGTCCGCGTTGCCGTGTTCACCCAGGGTCCAGGCGCTGAAGCTGCCCTGGCCGCTGGCGCTGACAAAGTTGGTATGGACGAATTGGCTGCTGAGATGAAAGCCGGCGACCTGAACTACGACGTAGTAATTGCCTCCCCGGACGCAATGCGTGTAGTGGGTCAGTTGGGTCAGATCCTCGGCCCGCGCGGCCTGATGCCTAACCCGAAAGTGGGTACTGTAACTGCCGACGTCGCCACTGCCGTGAAAAACGCCAAGGCTGGTCAGGTTCGTTATCGCACCGACAAGAACGGCATCATCCACACCTCGATCGGCAAAGTTGGCTTTGAAGCCAGCAAGCTGAAAGAAAACGTGGAAGCACTGATTGCTGACCTGAAGCGTCTGAAGCCTTCGACTTCGAAGGGCATCTACGTTAAGCGCGTAAGCATCAGCACTACCATGGGCCCAGGTCTGGTTATCGACCAGGCTTCGCTCGACGCGTAAGCGGCTGTTGTAAATGAATAGGCGGGTGAGGGTGACCTCATCCGCACGCAAGATTGGGGTCCCTGCCTGGCGGGGGCTATCCAAGACCGTAGGCGGCGCAAGCCTTAAACCATAAGCCTACGCAGATGGTGCTCCCGGTTCTTTACCGAATCAGACACCAAAACGACATCCGGCTTCGGCCAGATGAAACGGTAACAAGCAGGAGTTTTACCCGTGGCAATTAAACTCGAAGACAAGAAGGCCATCGTCGCTGAAGTCAACGAGGCTGCCAAAGCTGCCCTGTCCGCTGTTGTGGCTGATGCCCGCGGTGTGACGGTAGGCGCTATGACCGGACTCCGTAAAGAGGCTCGTGAAGCTGGTGTGTACGTGCGCGTTGTGCGTAACACCCTGCTCAAGCGTGCCGTTGCTGACACTGAATACAGTGTTCTCAACGACGCCTTCACTGGCCCTACCTTGATTGCATTCTCCAACGAACACCCGGGCGCTGCTGCTCGTCTGTTCAAGGAGTTCGCTAAAGGTAACGATAAGTTCGAGATCAAGGCAGCTGCGTTTGAGGGCAAGTTCCTCGCAGCAAACCAGATCGACGTTTTGGCTTCGCTGCCAACTCGCGACGAAGCTATTGCACGACTGATGAGCGTGATTCAAGGCGCTACCAGCAAGCTGGCTCGTACTCTGGCGGCCGTTCGCGATCAGAAAGAAGCTGCCGCTGCCTAAGGCATCGAAAGTACTTTCAACATCATATGTTTAATTTGATAGCTGCCTAGGCTGTCACCCCAATACAGGAATTTATAGTCATGTCTCTGACTAACGAACAAATCATCGAAGCCATCGGCCAGAAAACCGTTCTGGAAGTTGTTGAGCTGATC
The DNA here is from genome assembly GCF_059567785.1 of Pseudomonas sp. BGA-UO-ETr-WB11. NCBI lineage: Bacteria > Pseudomonadati > Pseudomonadota > Gammaproteobacteria > Pseudomonadales > Pseudomonadaceae > Pseudomonas > Pseudomonas sp. BGA-UO-ETr-WB11. The sequence continues at coordinate 7,488 of NZ_JCAQOS010000005.1, forward strand.
AAAGCAATGGAAGAAACCTTCGGCGTGACCGCTGCTGTTGCCGCTGCTGGCCCAGCTGCTGCTGCCGCTGTTGTTGAAGAGCAAACCGAGTTCAACGTTGTTCTGGTTGAAGCCGGCGAGAAGAAAGTAAACGTGATCAAGGCCGTTCGTGAACTGACCGGTCTGGGTCTGAAAGAAGCCAAGGCTGTAGTTGACGGCGCTCCTGGCGTGGTTAAAGAAGGCGTGTCGAAAGACGAAGCCGAAGCCGCTAAAAAGGCTCTGGAAGAAGCTGGCGCCAAAGTCGAGCTCAAGTAAGCGAAGACTTTGCGTCTACAGCCTGCGCGACTCGCGTAAGGCTGATGGCTGGTGGCTTTTGCCACCGGCCTTTTTCCGTTATGGGCGTTTGGCTGCGAGCCAGCGCCTCTAACTGAAGTACTACCACCCGATGCGGTGGCGCAAACCAAGGGGTTTGCAAGATTTTCTGGCTGCTCCCGTCGGGAGGGGCCAAACAAGCAGGTGACCAAGCTGGGGAACGCTGATGGCTTACTCATATACTGAGAAAAAACGTATCCGCAAGGACTTTAGCAAGCTGCCGGACGTCATGGATGTGCCCTATCTCCTGGCCATCCAGCTGGATTCGTATCGCGAATTCTTGCAGGCAGGGGCAACCAAAGATCAGTTCCGTGACGTCGGTCTGCATGCGGCCTTCAAGTCCGTGTTCCCGATTAGCAGCTATTCGGGCAATGCTGCCCTGGAATATGTTGGTTATCGCCTGGGCGAGCCGGCCTTTGATGTCAAAGAGTGTGTTCAGCGTGGCGTGACGTTTGCCGTCCCGCTGCGGGTAAAAGTGCGCCTGATCATTTTCGATAAGGAATCGTCGAACAAAGCGATCAAGGACATCAAAGAGCAAGAAGTTTACATGGGGGAAATTCCCCTGATGACCGAGAACGGTACCTTCGTTATCAACGGTACTGAGCGCGTCATCGTTTCCCAGTTGCACCGTTCGCCTGGCGTGTTCTTCGACCACGACCGTGGCAAGACCCATAGCTCTGGAAAACTGCTGTACTCGGCTCGCGTGATTCCTTACCGCGGTTCGTGGCTGGACTTCGAATTCGACCCGAAAGACTGCGTGTTCGTGCGTATCGACCGTCGCCGCAAGCTGCCAGCATCAGTGCTGCTGCGCGCCCTCGGTTACACCACCGAGCAAGTGCTCGACGCCTTCTATGCCACCAACGTTTTCCACGTCAAGGGCGAAACCCTGAGCCTGGAGTTGGTGCCGCAGCGTCTGCGCGGTGAAATTGCCGTTCTCGATATCAAAGACGACAAGGGCAAGGTCATCGTTGAGCAAGGCCGCCGTATTACCGCGCGCCACATCAACCAGTTGGAAAAAGCCGGCATTAAAGAGCTGGAAGTTCCGCTGGACTACGTGATCGGTCGCACCACGGCTAAGGCCATCGTGCACCCGGCCACCGGCGAAATCATTGCCGAGTGCAACACCGAACTGGGTACCGAGCTGCTGGCCAAGATTGCCAGCTCGCAAGTGGTCCGCATCGAAACCTTGTACACCAACGACATCGACTGCGGTCCGTTCGTGTCCGACACCCTGAAAATCGACTCCAGCAGCAACCAACTGGAAGCACTGGTCGAGATTTACCGGATGATGCGTCCTGGCGAGCCACCTACCAAGGATGCCGCCGAAACCCTGTTCAACAACCTGTTCTTCAGCCCAGAACGCTACGATCTGTCGGCTGTTGGCCGGATGAAGTTCAACCGTCGTATCGGTCGTACCGAAATCGAAGGTTCGGGTGTGCTGTGCAAGGAAGATATCGTCGAGGTTCTCAAGACCCTGGTCGATATCCGTAACGGCAAAGGCATCGTCGATGACATCGACCACCTCGGCAACCGTCGCGTACGTTGCGTCGGCGAGATGGCTGAAAACCAGTTCCGCGTTGGCCTGGTCCGCGTTGAGCGGGCAGTCAAAGAGCGTCTGTCGATGGCCGAAAGCGAAGGCCTGATGCCGCAAGACCTGATCAACGCCAAGCCGGTTGCGGCGGCGGTGAAAGAGTTCTTCGGTTCCAGCCAGCTTTCGCAGTTCATGGACCAGAACAACCCGCTCTCCGAGATCACCCACAAGCGCCGTGTTTCTGCGCTCGGCCCGGGCGGTCTGACCCGTGAGCGCGCAGGCTTTGAAGTCCGCGACGTGCACCCGACTCACTACGGTCGCGTGTGCCCGATTGAAACGCCGGAAGGTCCGAACATCGGTCTGATCAACTCCCTGGCGGCTTATGCGCGCACCAACCAGTATGGCTTCCTCGAGACGCCGTACCGTGTGGTGAAAGACACCCTGGTCACCAGCGAGATCGTGTTCCTCTCGGCGATTGAAGAAGCTGACCACGTCATCGCTCAGGCTTCGGCCTTGATGAACGAAAAAGGCGAGCTGGTTGACGAGTTGGTGGCCGTGCGTCACCTCAACGAGTTCACCGTTAAGGCGCCAGAAGACGTGACCCTGATGGACGTGTCGCCGAAGCAGGTTGTTTCTGTTGCCGCCTCGTTGATCCCGTTCCTCGAGCACGACGACGCCAACCGTGCGTTGATGGGTTCGAACATGCAGCGTCAGGCTGTACCGACCCTGCGTGCTGACAAGCCGCTGGTAGGTACCGGCATGGAGCGCAACGTAGCGCGTGACTCCGGCGTTTGCGTCGTGGCACGTCGTGGCGGTGTGATCGACTCTGTTGATGCCAGCCGTGTTGTAGTTCGCGTCAATGACGACGAAGTTGAAACTGGCGAAGCCGGTGTCGACATCTACAACCTGACCAAGTACACCCGCTCCAACCAAAACACCTGCATTAACCAGCGTCCGCTGGTGAGCAAAGGTGACAAGGTTGAGCGCAGCGACATCCTGGCCGATGGTCCGTCCACCGACATGGGTGAGCTGGCTCTGGGTCAGAACATGCGCATCGCGTTCATGGCCTGGAACGGTTACAACTTCGAAGACTCCATCTGCCTGTCCGAGCGTGTTGTTCAGGAAGATCGCTTCACCACGATCCACATTCAGGAACTGACCTGTGTGGCCCGTGACACCAAGCTGGGGCCAGAGGAAATCACTGCCGACATCCCGAACGTGGGTGAAGCGGCGCTGAACAAGCTGGACGAAGCCGGTATCGTTTATGTGGGTGCTGAAGTTGGCGCTGGCGACATTCTGGTCGGTAAAGTTACGCCGAAAGGCGAGACCCAACTGACTCCAGAAGAGAAGCTGTTGCGTGCCATCTTCGGTGAAAAAGCCAGCGACGTTAAAGACACTGGCCTGCGCGTACCGACCGGTACCAAAGGCACCGTAATTGACGTACAGGTCTTCACTCGCGACGGCGTTGAGCGTGACTCGCGTGCCCTGTCGATCGAGAAGAGCCAGCTCGATGAGATCCGTAAGGATCTGAACGAAGAGTTCCGCATCGTTGAAGGTGCAACCTTCGAGCGTCTGCGTTCGGCCCTGGTGGGTCAGAAAGCCGAAGGCGGTGCTGGTCTGAAGAAAGGCGCCGTGATTGACGACGCGTTCCTCGACGGCCTAGAGCGTGGTCAGTGGTTCAAACTGCGCATGGCAGAAGATGCCCTCAACGAGCAGCTGGAAAAGGCTCAGGCCTATATCGTTGATCGTCGTCGTCTGCTGGATGACAAGTTCGAAGACAAGAAGCGCAAGCTGCAGCAGGGCGATGACCTGGCACCGGGCGTACTGAAGATCGTCAAGGTCTACCTCGCCATCAAGCGCCGCATCCAGCCGGGCGACAAGATGGCCGGTCGTCACGGTAACAAGGGTGTGGTCTCCGTGATCATGCCGGTTGAAGACATGCCGCACGATGCCAATGGCACCCCGGTCGACATCGTCCTTAACCCGTTGGGCGTACCTTCGCGTATGAACGTTGGTCAGATCCTCGAAACCCACCTGGGCCTTGCGGCCAAGGGCTTGGGCGAGAAGATCAACCGTATGCTCGAAGAGCAGCGCAAGGTTGCTGACCTGCGCAAGTTCCTGCACCAGATCTACAACGAGATCGGTGGCCGTCAGGAAACCCTGGAGGACCTGAGCGATCAGGAAATCCTCGACCTGGCGAAGAACCTGCGCGGTGGCGTGCCAATGGCAACGCCAGTGTTCGACGGCGCCAAGGAAAGCGAAGTCAAGGCCATGCTGAAGCTGGCTGACTTGCCGGAAAGTGGCCAGATGAAGCTGTTCGACGGCCGTACCGGTAACCAGTTTGAGCGTCCAGTGACCGTTGGTTACATGTACATGCTGAAACTGAACCACTTGGTCGACGACAAGATGCACGCGCGTTCGACGGGTTCTTACAGCCTGGTTACCCAGCAGCCGCTGGGTGGTAAGGCGCAGTTCGGTGGTCAGCGTTTCGGGGAGATGGAAGTCTGGGCGCTGGAAGCCTATGGCGCCGCCTACACCCTGCAGGAAATGTTGACCGTGAAGTCGGACGATGTGAACGGCCGTACCAAGATGTACAAAAACATCGTGGATGGCGATCACCGCATGGAGCCGGGCATGCCCGAGTCCTTCAACGTGCTGATCAAAGAAATCCGTTCGCTCGGTATCGATATCGAACTGGAAGCCGAATAACACGCGACGTGCAGCGGGGGCGGGCAGTTTTGCCCGTCCCCTGTTCCGTGAGGAGAAAAGGCCTTGAAAGACCTACTGAATTTGCTGAAAAACCAGGGTCAAGTGGAAGAGTTCGATGCCATTCGCATCTCTCTTGCCTCGCCTGAGATGATCCGTTCCTGGTCCTTCGGTGAAGTTAAAAAGCCGGAAACCATCAACTACCGTACGTTCAAGCCTGAGCGTGATGGCCTGTTCTGCGCCAAGATCTTTGGCCCGGTTAAGGACTACGAGTGCCTGTGCGGTAAGTACAAGCGCCTCAAGCATCGCGGCGTAATTTGCGAGAAGTGCGGCGTTGAAGTGGCCCTGGCCAAGGTTCGTCGTGAGCGCATGGCGCACATCGAGCTGGCTTCGCCGGTTGCCCACATCTGGTTCCTCAAGTCGCTGCCAAGCCGTATCGGCCTGCTGCTGGACATGACCCTGCGTGATATCGAGCGCGTGCTCTATTTCGAGAGCTACGTCGTGATCGATCCGGGCATGACCACCCTCGAGAAGGGTCAGTTGCTGAACGACGAGCAGTACTTCGAAGCCATCGAAGAGTTTGGTGACGACTTCGACGCCCGCATGGGTGCCGAGGCTGTGCGCGAGCTGCTGCACGCGATCGACCTGGAGCACGAGATTGGCCGTCTGCGCGAAGAAATTCCGCAAACCAACTCGGAAACCAAGATCAAGAAGCTGTCCAAGCGCCTCAAATTGATGGAGGCCTTCCACGGTTCAGGCAACCTGCCTGAGTGGATGGTGCTGACCGTTCTGCCGGTTCTGCCGCCAGATCTGCGTCCGCTGGTTCCGCTGGACGGTGGCCGTTTCGCCACCTCCGACCTGAACGATCTGTATCGTCGGGTGATCAACCGTAACAACCGTTTGAAGCGCCTGCTCGACCTGTCCGCGCCGGACATCATCGTGCGCAACGAAAAGCGCATGTTGCAGGAAGCGGTTGACGCCTTGCTCGACAACGGCCGTCGCGGTCGCGCCATCACTGGCTCGAACAAGCGTCCGCTGAAGTCCCTGGCTGACATGATCAAAGGTAAGCAAGGTCGTTTCCGTCAGAACTTGCTCGGTAAGCGCGTGGACTACTCCGGTCGTTCGGTAATTACTGTAGGCCCGACCCTGCGTCTGCACCAGTGCGGTCTGCCGAAGAAGATGGCCCTTGAGCTGTTCAAGCCGTTCATTTTCGGCAAGCTGGAAATGCGTGGTCTGGCGACCACCATTAAAGCGGCCAAGAAGATGGTTGAGCGCGAGCTGCCAGAGGTTTGGGACGTTCTCGCTGAAGTCATCCGCGAACACCCGGTGATGCTTAACCGTGCACCGACCCTCCACCGTCTGGGCATCCAGGCGTTTGAACCGGTTCTGATCGAAGGTAAGGCCATCCAGCTGCACCCGCTGGTCTGCGCCGCGTACAACGCCGACTTCGACGGTGACCAGATGGCTGTGCACGTACCGCTGACACTGGAAGCTCAGCTGGAAGCCCGTGCGCTGATGATGTCGACCAACAACATCCTCTCGCCAGCCAACGGTGAACCAATCATCGTTCCTTCGCAGGACGTGGTACTGGGTCTGTATTACATGACCCGCGAAGCGATCAATGCCAAGGGCGAAGGTCGTGTGTTTGCCGACCTGCAGGAAGTCGACCGCGTATTCCGCGCCGGCGAAGCAGCGCTGCACGCCAAGGTTAAAGTGCGCATCAACGAGGTCATCAAAGACCGCGATGGCAGCATCACCAAGAACACCCGCATCGTCGATACCACTATCGGCCGCGCGTTGCTGTTCCAGGTGGTTCCGGCCGGCCTGTCGTATGACGTGGTCAACCTGCCGATGAAGAAAAAGGCGATCTCCAAGCTGATCAACCAGTGCTACCGCACTTGTGGCTTGAAAGACACCGTGATCTTCGCTGACCAGCTGATGTACACCGGTTTCGCTTACTCGACCATCTCCGGTGTTTCCATCGGTGTGAATGACTTCGTTATTCCGGACGAGAAAGTGCGCATCATTGATGCCGCGACCGAAGAAGTTAAAGAGATCGAAACCCAGTACGCCTCCGGCCTGGTAACCCAGGGCGAGAAGTACAACAAGGTGATCGACTTGTGGTCCAAGGCCAACGACGAAGTGTCGAAGGCGATGATGTCCAACCTCTCGAAAGAGAAGGTTATCGACCGTCACGGCGTTGAAGTTGACCAAGAGTCCTTCAACTCCATGTACATGATGGCCGACTCCGGTGCGCGGGGTTCTGCTGCGCAGATCCGTCAGCTCGCTGGTATGCGTGGTCTGATGGCCAAGCCGGACGGCTCGATCATCGAAACGCCGATCACCGCGAACTTCCGCGAAGGTCTGAGCGTTCTGCAGTACTTCATCTCGACGCACGGTGCGCGTAAAGGTCTGGCGGATACCGCGTTGAAAACCGCGAACTCCGGTTACCTGACTCGCCGTCTGGTGGACGTTGCCCAGGATCTGGTGGTTACCGCGATCGATTGCGGTACCGAGCACGGTCTGCTGATGACGCCGCACATTGAAGGCGGTGACGTGGTTGAGCCGCTGGGCGAGCGCGTACTGGGTCGAGTGATCGCCCGTGACGTACTCAAGCCAGGCACCGAGGAAATTCTGGTTCCGGCCGGCACCTTGGTTGACGAGCAGTGGGTTGAATTCATCGAGCTGAACAGCATCGACGAAGTGATCGTGCGTTCGCCGATCAGCTGCGAAACCCGCTACGGCATCTGCGCCAAGTGCTACGGTCGCGACCTGGCCCGTGGTCACCAGATCAACATCGGCGAAGCCGTTGGTGTGATCGCGGCCCAGTCGATTGGTGAGCCGGGTACCCAGCTGACCATGCGTACCTTCCACATCGGTGGTGCGGCAAGCCGGACCTCTGCAGCTGACAGTGTTCAGGTTAAGAACGGCGGTACTGTTCGCCTGCACAACCTGAAGCATGTAGAGCGCTTGGATGGCAACCTGGTAGCGGTTTCCCGCTCTGGTGAGCTGGCCATCGCCGACGACTTCGGTCGTGAGCGCGAGCGTTACAAGCTGCCGTACGGTGCCGTGATTTCCGTGAAGGAAGGCGACAAGGTTGACGCTGGTTCCATCGTCGCCAAGTGGGACCCGCACACCCACCCGATCGTTACCGAAATGAAAGGTACCGTGACCTACGTGGGCATGGAAGAAGGCATCACGATCAAGCGTCAGACTGACGAATTGACCGGTTTGACCAACATTGAAGTTCTGGATGCCAAAGACCGTCCAGCCGCCGGCAAAGATATTCGCCCGGCTGTGAAGATGGTCGGTGTGGATGGTAAGGACTTGCTGCTGCCAGGTACCGATGTACCGGCCCAGTACTTCCTGCCTGCCAACGCCCTCGTCGGTGTAGCGGATGGTGCGCAAGTGGGCGTGGGTGACGTTATCGCCCGTATCCCGCAAGAGACCTCCAAGACCCGCGACATCACCGGTGGTCTGCCACGCGTTGCTGACCTGTTTGAGGCCCGTCGTCCGAAGGAAGCTTCGATTCTGGCGGAAATCAGCGGCACCATCGCTTTCGGTAAGGAAACCAAAGGCAAGCGCCGCTTGGTTATTACGCCTACCGATGGCAGCGAGCCGTACGAAGAGCTGATTCCTAAGTGGCGTCACCTGAACGTGTTCGAAGGCGAGCAGGTTAACCGCGGCGAAGTTATCTCCGACGGTCCAAGCGATCCGCACGACATCCTGCGTTTGCTGGGCGTCAGTTCGCTGGCCAAGTACATCGTTAACGAGATCCAGGACGTTTACCGTCTGCAAGGCGTGAAGATCAACGACAAGCACATCGAGACCATTCTGCGTCAGATGCTGCGTAAGGTTGAGATTGCCGAGTCTGGCGATTCCACCTTCATCAAGGGCGACCAGATGGAGTTGACTCACGTACTGGTGGAGAACGAGCGTCTGGTTGCGGAAGACAAGTTCGTCGCCAAGTTCGAGCGCGTTCTGCTCGGTATCACCAAGGCATCGCTGTCCACCGAGTCGTTCATCTCGGCGGCATCTTTCCAGGAAACCACTCGCGTACTGACCGAGGCGGCTGTAACTGGCAAGCGCGACTACCTGCGTGGTCTGAAAGAGAACGTGGTGGTCGGTCGTTTGATCCCGGCCGGTACCGGTCTGGCTTATCACGCCGAGCGCAAGCGTCGTCGTGAAGCCGACAAACCGGTTCGCGTCAGCGCCAGCGAGGTCGAAGCAGCACTGACCGAGGCGCTGAACTCGAGCGGTAACTAAGAGAAAAGTGAGGCCCTGGACGAGATCTTCGTCCGGGGCCTTGTCTTGACGGTGGGCAAGAAGCTCTTTAGACTCTTGTACCCCTAAATTTGACAGGGCTCGCGTCCTGTCATTTTTGTTTATGTCGAAAGACAACAGTGGAGCTAGTAGATGGCAACTATCAACCAGCTGGTACGTCAGCCGCGCAAGCGCATCGTCGATAAGAGCGACGTGCCTGCCCTGCAGAACTGCCCGCAACGCCGTGGTGTGTGCACTCGCGTGTATACCACTACGCCGAAAAAACCTAACTCGGCACTGCGTAAAGTATGTCGTGTGCGCTTGACCAACGGTTTCGAGGTTTCCTCGTACATCGGCGGTGAAGGCCACAACCTGCAAGAGCACAGCGTCGTACTGATTCGTGGCGGTCGTGTAAAAGACTTGCCAGGTGTTCGTTACCACACCGTGCGTGGCTCGCTGGATACCTCCGGCGTGAAAGGTCGTAATCAGAGCCGTTCGAAATACGGTACTAAGCGTCCTAAGTAATTCCGAATTCTATTTATTTAAGTCGATAAGAGTAAGGTCGGGCTCAGCACATGCTGGTGTTCCGGGCTACCTGAAGACCGTTTGAGGGCTTATCCATGCCAAGACGTCGTGTAGCAGCAAAACGTGAGATTCTGGACGATCCGAAATACGGAAGCCAAATCCTCGCCAAGTTCATGAACCACGTGATGGAGAGCGGCAAGAAAGCCGTTGCCGAGCGTATTGTTTATGGTGCTTTGGACAAAGTTAAAGAACGCAAGAACAGCGATCCCCTGGAAATCTTCGAGAAAGCTCTCGACGCCATCGCTCCGCTGGTCGAAGTGAAGTCGCGCCGTGTAGGCGGTGCTACTTACCAGGTTCCGGTCGAAGTTCGTCCGTCCCGTCGTAACGCTCTGGCAATGCGCTGGTTGGTAGATTACGCCCGTAAGCGTGGCGAAAAATCTATGGCTCTGCGCTTGGCTGGCGAGCTGCTGGATGCTGCTGAAGGCAAAGGTGCTGCAGTTAAGAAGCGTGAAGACGTGCACCGCATGGCAGAAGCCAACAAGGCTTTCTCGCACTACCGCTTCTAATTTCAGCGCTTCTAAATTTGCGAGGGCTTTATGGCTCGTACTACACCGATTAATCGCTACCGTAACATTGGTATCGTGGCTCACGTGGATGCTGGTAAAACCACCACCACCGAGCGCGTCCTTTTTTACACCGGCAAAAGCCACAAAATGGGCGAGGTGCATGACGGCGCCGCGACCACCGACTGGATGGTGCAGGAGCAGGAGCGTGGTATTACCATTACTTCTGCTGCTATTACCGCCTTCTGGCAGGGTTCCGAGAAGCAGCACAAAGACCAATACCGTTTTAACGTCATTGATACCCCGGGCCACGTTGACTTCACAATTGAAGTTGAGCGTTCCCTGCGTGTTCTCGACGGCGCGGTCGTGGTGTTCTGTGGTACTTCGGGTGTTGAGCCGCAGTCCGAAACCGTATGGCGTCAAGCCAACAAGTACGGCGTTCCACGTATTGTTTACGTGAACAAAATGGACCGTGCTGGCGCTGACTTCCTGCGCGTGATCGGTCAGATCAAGCAGCGTCTGGGCCACACTCCGGTGCCGATCCAGTTGGCTATTGGTTCTGAAGACAACTTCCAGGGTCAGATCGATCTGATGGCCATGGAAGCGGTTTACTGGGACGATGCCGACAAGGGTATGACTCCGCGTCGCGAAGCCATTCCGGCTGAGCTGCAAGAGTTGGCTGCCGAGTGGCGCAGCAACATGGTTGAGGCTGCGGCCGAAGCCAGCGAAGATCTGATGAACAAGTACCTCGAAGGTGAAGAGCTCACTAACGCGGAAATAAAGGCCGCTCTGCGTCAGCGTACTATCGCTGGTGAGATCGTTCTGGCTGTTTGCGGTTCTTCTTTCAAGAACAAGGGTGTTCCCCTGGTTCTCGACGCCGTTATCGATTACCTGCCTGCACCAACTGACATTCCTGCCATCAAGGGTACTGACCCGGATGACGAGGAGAAGCAGATGGAGCGTCATGCGAACGATGACGAGCCGTTCTCGGCTCTGGCGTTCAAGATCGCTACCGACCCATTCGTGGGTACTTTGACCTTTGTCCGCGTTTACTCGGGCGTGTTGGCTTCCGGCGACGGCGTGATCAACTCGGTTAAAGGTAAAAAAGAGCGCGTGGGTCGTATGGTGCAAATGCACGCAAACGCCCGTGAAGAGATCAAGGAAGTGCGCGCTGGTGACATCGCGGCCCTGATCGGCATGAAGGACGTCACCACTGGCGAAACTTTGTGCAACGCTGACAAGCCAATCATCTTGGTTCGTATGGACTTCCCGGAGCCGGTTATCTCGGTTGCCGTTGAGCCGAAGACTAAAGATGACCAGGAAAAAATGGGTATCGCTCTGGGCAAACTTGCTCAGGAAGACCCGTCTTTCCGCGTCAAGACTGATGAAGAGACTGGTCAAACGATCATCTCCGGCATGGGCGAGCTGCACCTGGACATCCTGGTTGACCGGATGCGCCGTGAGTTCAACGTCGAAGCCAACATCGGTAAGCCTCAGGTTTCCTATCGTGAGCGCATCACGAAGAACTGTGAAATCGAAGGCAAGTTCGTTCGTCAGTCCGGCGGTCGTGGTCAGTTCGGCCATTGCTGGATCCGTTTTGCTCCTGCTGACGAAGGTCAGGAAGGTCTGCAGTTCGTGAACGAAGTAGTGGGTGGTGTGGTTCCTAAGGAATACATCCCGGCTATCCAGAAGGGTATCGAAGAGCAGATGAAGAACGGTGTTGTTGCCGGCTATCCGCTGATCGGCCTGAAGGCTACCGTGTTTGATGGTTCTTACCACGACGTCGACTCGAACGAGATGGCGTTTAAGGTGGCTGCTTCCATGGCAACCAAGCAACTGGCCCAGAAGGGCGGTGGTGAGTTGCTTGAGCCGATCATGGCGGTAGAGGTTGTTACGCCTGAAGACTATATGGGTGACGTGATGGGCGACCTTAACCGTCGTCGCGGCATGATCCTGGGTATGGAAGATACGGTTTCCGGCAAAGTAATTCGTGCTGAGGTTCCGTTGGGCGAGATGTTCGGTTATGCGACCGACGTTCGTTCCATGTCTCAAGGTCGCGCAAGCTACTCTATGGAATTCAAAAAATACAATACTGCTCCGTCGCACATCGTCGAAGCCGTAACCAAAAAACAAGGCTGATTCAGCCCCTTTAGGCAAGGAGTTAATTGTCGTGGCTAAAGAAAAATTTGAACGTAATAAACCGCACGTCAACGTCGGCACCATCGGTCACGTTGACCACGGTAAAACCACTCTGACCGCTGCTCTGACCCGTGTTTGCTCCGAGGTTTTCGGTTCGGCTCGCGTTGACTTCGACAAGATCGACAGCGCTCCAGAAGAAAAAGCTCGTGGTATCACCATCAACACCGCTCACGTTGAATACGATTCGGCCGTGCGTCACTACGCACACGTTGACTGCCCAGGTCACGCCGACTACGTAAAAAACATGATCACCGGTGCTGCGCAGATGGACGGCGCTATCCTGGTTTGCTCGGCCGCTGATGGTCCGATGCCGCAAACTCGTGAGCACATCCTGCTGTCCCGTCAGGTAGGCGTTCCGTACATCGTTGTCTTCCTGAACAAGGCTGACATGGTTGACGACGCTGAGCTGCTGGAACTGGTTGAGATGGAAGTGCGCGATCTGCTGAGCACTTACGACTTCCCGGGCGATGACACTCCAATCATTATCGGTTCCGCGCTGATGGCGTTGAACGGTCAAGACGATAACGAAATGGGTACCACCGCTGTTAAGAAGCTGGTTGAGACTCTGGATACCTACATTCCTGAGCCGGTTCGTGCAATCGACAAGCCGTTCCTGATGCCAATCGAAGACGTATTCTCGATCTCCGGTCGTGGCACCGTGGTAACTGGCCGTATCGAGCGCGGGATCATCAAGATCCAAGAGTCGATCGAAATCGTTGGCCTGAAAGACACCGTCACCACCACCTGTACTGGTGTTGAAATGTTCCGCAAACTGCTCGACGAAGGTCGTGCTGGCGAGAACTGCGGCGTGCTGTTGCGCGGTACCAAGCGTGAAGACGTTGAGCGTGGCCAGGTTTTGGTTAAGCCGGGTTCGGTTAAGCCGCACACCAAGTTCACCGCTGAAGTGTACGTGCTGAGCAAAGAAGAAGGCGGTCGTCACACTCCGTTCTTCAAAGGCTACCGTCCACAGTTCTACTTCCGTACCACTGACGTGACCGGTAACTGCGAACTGCCGGAAGGCGTTGAAATGGTAATGCCAGGTGATAACGTTCAAATGACCGTTACCCTGATCAAAACCATCGCAATGGAAGAAGGTCTGCGTTTCGCCATTCGTGAAGGCGGTCGTACCGTCGGCGCTGGCGTCGTGGCCAAGATCGTCGAGTAATCGTTGATCTGCTGGTAGGAAAGGCCCCTTCGGGGGCCTTTCCTATTTGTTGATCATTTATTGACACCCATAGAGCTCGTCCGTACAATTGCGCCTCCTTTTATCGGGCGTATTGCGCACGATGGGAATGGCAAATTGGAGTCTGAGGTCAAATGCAAAATCAACAAATACGTATTCGGTTGAAGGCTTTTGATCATCGCCTGATCGATCAATCTACCCAGGAAATCGTGGAAACCGCGAAACGTACTGGTGCTCAGGTGCGTGGTCCGATTCCTCTGCCTACTCGCAAGGAGCGTTTCACTGTTCTGGTTTCTCCGCACGTCAACAAAGACGCGCGCGACCAGTACGAGATTCGCACTCATAAGCGCGTTCTGGACATCGTCCAGCCAACGGATAAAACCGTTGATGCGTTGATGAAGCTTGATCTTGCGGCTGGCGTGGAAGTGCAGATCAGCCTCGGCTAAAACCTTGGGGTTTTAGTCGTGTAACGCTCTGAAATGGGCGGCCATAGCGGGTGAAAGCCCCGTACACTCATGAGGTTACAACATGACTATTGGTGTAGTCGGTCGTAAATGCGGTATGACCCGCATTTTTACCGAAGATGGTGTCTCTATTCCGGTTACGGTCATTGAGATCGAGCCGAATCGCGTCACTCAGTTCAAAACTGAAGAAAGCGATGGCTATCGCGCTGTGCAGGTTACTGTTGGTGAGCGTCGTGCTTCCCGCGTAACTAAAGCTCAGGCAGGTCATTTCGCTAAAGCTAACGTTGCTGCTGGTCGCAGTGTTTGGGAGTTCCGTCTTGAAGATGGTGCCTACCAGGCTGGCGATCTGATCAACGCTGAAATTTTCCAAGCTGGTCAGCTGGTGGATGTCACCGGTCAGTCCAAGGGTAAAGGCTTTGCCGGTACCATCAAGCGTTGGAATTTCCGTGGTCAAGACAACACTCACGGTAACTCCGTCTCCCACCGCGTCCCGGGCTCTATCGGCCAGTGCCAGACTCCTGGTCGTGTATTCAAGGGCAAGAAAATGTCCGGTCATATGGGCGCTGAGCGCGTGACCGTGCAGTCCCTCGAAGTTGTGCGCGTCGACGCTGAACGCAATCTGCTGCTGGTTAAAGGTGCTGTTCCTGGCGCTCCCGGTGGTGATGTGGTTGTGCGTCCGGCAGCCAAGGCTCGCGGTTAAGGGGAAGCTGACATGCAATTAAATGTAAATGGTGCTCAGGCGATCGAGGTCTCCGAGCACACCTTTGGCGGCGAATACAACGAGACCCTGGTTCACCAGGCAGTTGTGGCCTACATGGCCGGTGGTCGTCAAGGTAGCAAGCAACAGAAAACCCGTTCCGACGTTTCCGGTGGCGGTAAGCGCCCATGGCGTCAGAAGGGTACTGGCCGTGCACGTGCCGGTACTATCCGTAGCCCAATCTGGCGTGGCGGCGGTACCACTTTCGCTGCTCGTCCGCAGGATCACTCGCAAAAGCTGAACAAGAAGATGTATCGCGCTGCATTGCGCTCCATCCTTGCTGAGCTGGTGCGTTCGGATCGTCTGGTCGTCGTTGAAGACTTCGCAGTTGATGCGCCGAAGACCAAAGTGCTGCTGGACAAGCTGAATGGCATGGGTCTGACCGACGTATTGATCGTGTCCGACGCCGTTGATCAGAACCTGTACCTGGCTGCCCGTAACCTGCCGCACGTAGATGTACGTGATGTGCAAGGTTCCGATCCGGTTAGCCTGATCGCGTACGACAAAGTGTTGATCACTGTGTCGGCCGTGAAGAAATTCGAGGAGCTGCTGGGATGAACCAGGAACGCGTATTTAAAGTGCTGCTGGGCCCGCACATCTCCGAGAAGGCCACAGTATTGGCTGATAAGAAAAGCCAATTCGTTTTTAAGGTTGCGACTGACGCAACCAAGCTGGAAATCAAGAAGGCCGTTGAAAGCCTGTTCAGCGTGAAAGTTGAGCGTGTTACTACCCTGAATGTTCTGGGTAAGAGCAAGCGCACCGCTCGCGGCGTGGGCAAGCGTAACGACTGGAAGAAGGCAGTTATCTCCCTTCAGCCAGGCCAAGATCTCGATTTCGCCAGCAGTGCTGAGTAAGGAAGGGGTGCATCATGGCAATTGTTAAATGCAAACCGACTTCCCCGGGCCGCCGCTTTGTGGTCAAGGTGGTCAACCAGGAGCTGCACAAAGGCGCTCCGTACGCACCGCTGCTCGAGAAGAAGTCGAAAACTGGTGGTCGTAACAACAACGGTCGCATCACTACCCGTCATATCGGTGGTGGTCACAAGCAGCATTACCGTTTGGTCGATTTCCGTCGCAACGACAAAGATGGCATTCCAGCCACTGTTGAGCGCATCGAATATGACCCGAACCGTACCGCGCACATTGCTCTGCTGATGTATGCAGATGGTGAGCGTCGTTACATCATCGCTCCGAAAGGCGTGAGCGCTGGCGATCAGCTGATTGCTGGTAGCCATGCTCCGATCAAACCGGGTAACAGCCTGCAACTGCGCAACATTCCAGTTGGTAGCACTGTTCACGGTATTGAGCTGAAGCCGGGTAAAGGTGCTCAGATCGCTCGTTCCGCTGGTGCTTCGGCTCAGCTGGTTGCGCGTGAAGGCGTCTACGTTACTCTGCGTCTGCGTTCGGGCGAGATGCGTAAGGTTCTTTCTGAGTGCCGTGCAACTCTGGGTGAGGTTTCGAACTCCGAGCACAGCCTGCGTTCACTGGGTAAAGCTGGTGCCAAGCGCTGGCGTGGCGTTCGTCCGACAGTTCGTGGTGTTGCCATGAACCCGGTCGATCACCCGCATGGTGGTGGTGAAGGTCGTACCTCTGGTGGTCGTCATCCGGTATCGCCGTGGGGCTTCCCGACTAAGGGCGCGAAGACTCGTGGTAATAAGCGTACCGACAAAATGATCGTCCGTCGTCGCAAGTAAATAGAGGGATACGACAGTGCCACGTTCTCTGAAAAAAGGTCCTTTTATTGATCTTCACCTACTGAAGAAGATCGAAGTGGCGGTGGAAAAGAACGATCGCAAGCCGGTGAAAACCTGGTCGCGTCGTTCGATGATCCTGCCGCAAATGGTCGGTCTGACCATTGCTGTGCATAACGGCCGTCAACATGTCCCAGTTGTTATCAACGAAGACATGGTCGGTCACAAACTGGGCGAATTTGCCGGCACCCGTACCTATCGTGGGCACGTGGCTGACAAGAAAGCCAAGCGTTAAGGGGTTAGGAAATGGAAGTAGCCGCTAAGTTGTCGGGCGCTCGAATCTCCGCCCAGAAAGCCCGCTTGGTCGCCGACCAGATCCGCGGGAAGAAGGTGGGCGAAGCGCTCAACCTGTTGGCTTTCAGCAGTAAGAAAGCCGCCGAGATCATTAAGAAAGTGCTGGAGTCGGCTGTAGCCAACGCCGAGCACAACGAAGGCGCAGACGTTGATGACCTCAAAGTCTCCACCGTCTTCGTCAACGAAGGGCGTTCGCTGAAGCGCATCATGCCGCGTGCCAAAGGCCGCGCTGATCGCATCGTCAAGCGGTCTTGCCATATCACTGTCAAGGTTGCGGACAAGTAACGGAGTCGATCAGATGGGTCAGAAAGTACATCCCACTGGCATACGCCTGGGAATCGTCAAGGAGCACACCTCCGTCTGGTACGCAGACGGTCGGACTTATGCGGACTATTTGTTCGCTGATCTGAAGGTGCGTGAGTATCTCCAAGACAAACTAAAAAGCGCGTCCGTAAGCCGTATCGATATCCATCGTCCGGCACAAACCGCACGCATCACCATCCACACCGCTCGTCCCGGCATCGTGATCGGCAAGAAAGGTGAAGATGTTGAGAAGCTGCGTCAGGACCTGACCAAGCAAATGGGTGTGCCTGTGCACATCAACATCGAAGAGATCCGCAAGCCGGAGCTCGACGGTATGCTGGTTGCGCAAAGCGTAGCTCAGCAGCTGGAACGCCGCGTAATGTTCCGTCGCGCCATGAAGCGCGCCGTACAGAACGCCATGCGTATTGGTGCCAAGGGCATCAAAATCCAGGTGAGCGGTCGTCTTGGCGGTGCTGAAATTGCCCGTACAGAATGGTATCGCGAAGGTCGTGTGCCACTGCACACCCTGCGTGCTGATATCGACTATGCCATCTACGAAGCTCACACCACTTATGGTGTGATCGGTGTGAAGGTTTGGATCTTCAAAGGTGAGGTCATCGGTGGCCTCAAAGAAGAGCTGAAACCACAAGCACCTGCGCCTCGTAAAAAAGCTGCTAAGTAAGGGGTACGCCAAATGTTGCAACCAAAGCGTACGAAGTTCCGCAAGCAGATGACAGGCCACAACCGTGGTCTGGCACAGCGCGGTAGCAAGGTCAGCTTCGGCGAGTTCGCGCTGAAAGCTGTCGCTCGCGGTCGTCTCACCGCTCGTCAGATCGAGTCCGCTCGTCGTGCTCTGACTCGTCACGTTAAGCGTGGCGGCAAGATCTGGATTCGTGTTTTCCCCGACAAGCCGGTCACCAAAAAGCCCCTCGAAGTTCGTATGGGTAAAGGTAAGGGCGGCGTGGAGTATTGGGTTTGCCAGATTCAACCAGGCAAAGTCCTTTACGAAATCGAGGGTGTTTCCGAAGAGCTGGCGCGTGAGGCTTTTGCCCTGGCTGCTGCGAAGCTGCCACTCGCCACCTCCTTTGTTAAGCGGACGGTGATGTGATGAAAGCGAATGAACTTCGTGAAAAATCAGCACAGCAGCTGAACGAGCAACTGCTCGGCCTGCTGCGTGACCAGTTCAATCTGCGTATGCAGAAAGCAACTGGCCAGTTGGGGCAGTCTCACCTGCTCTCGCAAGTTAAGCGTGACATCGCTCGCGTGAAGACTGTGCTCAACCAGCAGGCAGGTAAGTGATCATGGCTGAAGCCGAAAAAACCGTCCGTACGCTGACTGGCCGTGTTGTCAGCGACAAAATGGACAAGACCATCACCGTTCTGATCGAGCGTCGCGTAAAGCACCCGATCTACGGTAAATACGTCAAGCGTTCGACCAAGCTGCACGCACACGACGAAACCAACCAGTGCCATATCGGCGACAAGGTCACTATTCGTGAGACCCGTCCGCTGGCCAAGACTAAGTCTTGGATGCTGGTTGATGTTCTCGAACGCGCAGTGGAAGTCTAAGGGCTAGGGGTCGGAGAAATTATATGATTCAGACTCAATCCATGCTCGATGTTGCTGATAACAGTGGCGCTCGCCGTGTTATGTGCATCAAGGTGCTCGGCGGTTCCCACCGTCGTTACGCTGGCATCGGCGACATCATCAAAGTTACCGTTAAGGAAGCAATTCCGCGCGGTAAGGTCAAAAAAGGCCAGGTGATGACCGCTGTGGTTGTTCGTACTCGTCACGGCGTTCGTCGCCCTGATGGCTCGATCATCCGCTTTGACGGCAACGCTGCTGTGATGCTTAACAACAAGCAAGAGCCGATCGGCACCCGTATCTTTGGGCCCGTGACCCGTGAACTTCGTACTGAGAAGTTCATGAAGATCGTCTCGCTCGCCCCTGAAGTGCTGTAAGGAGAAGCGATCATGCAAAAGATTCGTCGTGACGACGAGATCATCGTCATCGCCGGCAAAGACAAGGGCAAGCGCGGTAAGGTGCTTAAGGTTCTCGCTGACGACCGTCTGGTCGTTGGTGGGGTCAACCTGGTTAAGCGTCATACCAAGCCAAACCCTATGGCTGGCGTTCCTGGTGGGATCATCGAAAAAGAGGCGCCACTGCACGTCTCTAACATCGCCATTTTCAACGGCGAAACCAACAAGGCTGACCGCGTTGGTTTCAAAGTAGAAGAAGGTAAAAAAATTCGTGTCTTCAAGTCGACCCAAAAAGCGGTTGATGCTTGAACACTGCTAGGTAGAAGACCATGGCACGACTAAAAGAGATTTACCGGAAGGAAATCGCCCCCAAGCTGAAAGAACAACTTCAGCTGGGCAACGTGATGGAAGTTCCGCGCGTTACCAAGATCACCCTGAACATGGGTGTAGGCGAAGCGATCGGCGACAAAAAAGTCATCGAGCACGCTGTAGCTGACTTGGAAAAGATCACCGGTCAAAAAGCGGTCGTAACTTACGCTCGCAAATCCATCGCTGGCTTTAAAGTCCGTGAAGGTTGGCCGATTGGCGTTAAGGTAACCCTGCGCCGTGATCGTATGTACGAATTCCTGGATCGTCTGCTTGCGATCTCCCTGCCGCGCGTACGTGACTTCCGCGGCCTGAATGCCAAGTCCTTCGATGGTCGTGGTAACTACAGCATGGGCGTCAAAGAGCAGATCATTTTCCCGGAAATCGATTACGACAAAATCGACGCATTGCGCGGTCTGGATATCACTCTGACCACCACTGCCCGTAACGATGATGAAGGTCGTGCCTTGCTGCGCGCCTTCAACTTCCCGTTCCGTAACTGATTGGAGTAGGAACATGGCCAAAACGAGCATGAAAAACCGCGAGCTGAAGCGTCAGCTAACGGTAGCCAAGTACGCCAAAAAGCGTGCCGAGCTGAAAGCTACCATCGCCAATCCGAACTCCACTCCGGAAGCGCGTTGGGAAGCACAAGTAGCCCTGCAGAAGCAGCCACGTGATGCTTGCGCTGCGCGCATGCGTAACCGCTGCCGCCTGACAGGTCGTCCGCATGGCGTGTACCGCAAGTTCGGCCTTGGCCGTAACAAACTGCGCGAAGCTGCTATGCGTGGCGATGTACCAGGTCTGGTTAAAGCCAGCTGGTAAATTGCTAACGTTTGGTCGGTAAGCGTGGTGAAAGTCACGCTTACCGCTGAGCGGTTATGAATCAAGCCCCTTTTGGGGCTTGATTCATTTATGAGCAGTCTCTAGAATACCCGGCTCGCCAGAGCACGCCTTCGTTGGTGGTGCTTCTGTCGGCTCTTAGCCACTTGGCTAATTCATTTTGTATCAGGAGCGTCTAGCCCATGAGTATGCAGGACCCGTTAGCGGACATGCTAACTCGTATCCGTAATGCCCAGATGGCTGAAAAGGCCGTTGTAAGCATGCCTTCTTCTACCTTGAAGGTGGCAGTAGCTAAAGTCCTTAAGGGTGAAGGCTACATCGCGGATTTTCAGATCAGCAGCGAAGTTAAACCGCAGCTGACCATCGAGCTGAAGTACTTCGAAGGCCGTCCGGTCATCGAAGAAGTGAAGCGCGTCAGTCGTCCTGGCTTGCGTCAGTACAAGGCCGTTGAAGATCTGCCGAAAGTTCGTGGCGGTCTTGGCGTGTCTATCGTCTCCACCAACAAAGGTGTGATGACGGATCGTGCTGCGCGCGCTGCCGGTATCGGCGGCGAAGTCCTTTGCACTGTGTTCTAAGGGGGGATAAGCATGTCTCGCGTTGCTAAGAACCCCGTAAAGCTGCCCGCTGGAGTTGAAGTTCAACTGGCTGGCCAGCAGCTTTCGGTGAAGGGTGCCAAGGGCACTCTAGACCTAAAAGTACATTCGTCCGTTGAAGTCATCATGGAAGCTGGTGAGCTGCGTTTTGCAGCCCGCAATGGCGACCAGCAGACTCGTGCAATGGCAGGTACTACCCGTTCACTCGTGAACAACATGGTAACTGGCGTCAGCCAAGGCTTTGAGCGCAAGCTTCAGCTGGTTGGTGTTGGTTATAAAGCACAAGCTAAAGGCGAAGTACTGTCCTTGGCGCTGGGCTTCTCGCATCCGGTTGATTACGACCTTCCGGCAGGCGTCACTGCTGAAACCCCTAGCCAGACCGATATCCTGATTAAGGGTATTGATAAGCAACTGGTTGGTCAGGTGGCCGCTGAGATCCGCGACTTCCGTCCGCCAGAACCTTACAAAGGTAAAGGTGTGCGTTACGCAGACGAAGTCGTCCGTCGTAAAGAAGCCAAGAAGAAGTAGGGCATAGCAAATGACCGACAAAAAAGTTACTCGACTGCGTCGCGCTCGCAAAGCACGCCTGAAAATGCACGAGCTAGAAGTCGTGCGTCTGTGCGTGTATCGCTCCTCGCAGCACATCTACGCCCAGGTCATCTCGGCCGACGGCGGCAAGGTCTTGGCCAGTGCCTCGACTTTGGACAAAGAACTGCGTGATGCTGCCACTGGCAACATTGACGCTGCCAAGAAGGTAGGGCTGCTGGTTGCTGAGCGTGCGAAAGTCGCTGGCATCACCCAAGTTGCTTTTGACCGTTCTGGCTTCAAGTACCACGGTCGTGTCAAGGCACTGGCTGATGCTGCTCGTGAAGGCGGGCTGGAGTTCTAAGTTATGGCAAATAACGACCAAAAGCGCGACGAAGGCTACATCGAGAAGCTGGTTCAAGTGAACCGCGTTGCCAAGACCGTTAAAGGCGGCCGTATCTTCACTTTCACCGCGTTGACCGTGGTGGGTGATGGTAAGGGTCGTGTTGGTTTCGGCCGTGGCAAATCTCGTGAAGTGCCTGCTGCCATCCAGAAAGCGATGGAGGCTGCTCGTCGCAACATGATTCAAGTGGACCTTAACGGTACCACTCTGCAGTACGCGATGAAGTCGGGTCATGGCGCCTCTAAGGTGTACATGCAGCCTGCTTCTGAAGGTACCGGTATCATCGCTGGCGGCGCTATGCGTGCTGTTCTCGAAGTTGCTGGTGTGCAGAACGTCCTGGCCAAGTGCTATGGCTCGACTAACCCGGTAAACGTGGTTCACGCCACTTTCAAGGGTCTGAAGGCTATGCAATCTCCTAGCTCTATTGCTGCTAAGCGCGGCAAGACTGTTGAGGAGATCCGCTAATCATGACTACTGCAACTGTGAAAGTTACGCTGATCAAAAGCATGACTGGCCGCATCCCTAACCACAAGCTGTGCGTTAAGGGTCTGGGTCTGCGTCGCATTGGTCACACCGTAGAAGTTTTGGATACTCCTGAGAATCGCGGGATGATCAACAAGGCTTACTACATGCTGCGAGTCGAGGGTTAATCGATGAAACTCAATGATCTGAGTCCAGCGCCGGGTTCCCGTCGTGAAAAGCATCGTCCGGGCCGTGGTATCGGTAGTGGTTTGGGCAAGACCGGTGGCCGTGGCCACAAAGGTCAAAGCTCCCGCTCCGGTGGCACTATTGCTCCGGGTTTTGAGGGTGGTCAACAGCCGTTGCACCGCCGTCTGCCGAAATTCGGTTTCGTTTCCCTGAAGGCCATGGATCGCGCAGAAGTGCGTACCTCCGAACTGGCTAAAGTGGCAGGCGATGTCGTTACTCTGCAGTCGCTGAAGGATGCCAACGTAATCAACCAAAACATTCAGCGTGTAAAAGTCATGCTGTCTGGCGAAGTTGGTCGCGCTGTTACCCTTAAAGGTATCGCTGCCACCAAAGGTGCGCGTGCGGCTATCGAAGCAGCTGGCGGTAAGTTCGAGGAATAAATGGCTAAGCAAGGTGCTCTCTCAGCGCTCAGCAATGGCGGGTTATCCGAGCTCTGGGCTCGACTGCGTTTTCTGTTTCTGGCGATCATCGTCTATCGGATAGGTGCGCACATCCCAGTTCCTGGGATTAACCCTGACCGGCTGGCCGATCTGTTTCGACAGAATGAGGGGACCATTCTTAGCTTGTTCAACATGTTTTCCGGCGGCGCGCTCGAGCGGATGAGCATCTTTGCATTGGGGATCATGCCGTACATTTCGGCATCGATCATCATGCAGCTGATGACCACTGTTAGTCCGCAGCTGGAGCAGTTGAAGAAGGAAGGGGAAGCTGGCCGTCGCAAGATCAGTCAGTACACCCGCTACGGCACGTTGGTCTTGGCTGTAGTTCAGGCTGTCGGCATGTCCGTCGGCCTTGCTGGTCAGGGCGTCGCGTTCTCGGCTGATTTCGGCTTCCACTTCGTAGCAGTCACCACGTTTGTGGCGGGTGCGATGTTCATGATGTGGTTGGGCGAGCAGATTACCGAGCGCGGTGTTGGCAACGGCATCTCGATGCTGATTTTTGCCGGCATTGTTGCAGGTCTTCCGAGTGCTGTCGGGCAGTCTTTCGAGTCTGCACGTCAGGGCGATATCAACATCTTCGCTCTGGTGGCCATCGGTTTGTTGGCTGTGGCTATCATCGGTTTCGTGGTGTTCATTGAGCGTGGCCAGCGTCGCATTGCGGTGCACTACGCCAAGCGTCAGCAGGGTCGCAAGGTCTTCGCTGCACAGACAAGCCACTTGCCGTTGAAGGTGAACATGGCGGGCGTAATCCCGGCTATTTTCGCCAGCAGCATCCTGCTGTTCCCTGCGTCTTTGGGCGCCTGGTTCGGTCAGTCTGAAGGTATGGGCTGGTTGCAGGATCTGTCGCAGTCAATCGCGCCCGGTCATCCGTTGAATATTCTGCTGTTTAGTGCGGGGATTATTTTCTTCTGCTTCTTCTACACAGCGTTGATGTTCAATCCGAAAGACGTAGCGGAAAACCTTAAGAAGTCCGGTGCCTTTATTCCGGGTATTCGTCCAGGTGAGCAGTCTGCGCGCTATATCGATGGCGTGTTGACTCGTCTGACCATGTTCGGTGCTTTGTACATGACGGCGGTGTGCTTGTTGCCCCAGTTTCTGGTGGTGGCGGCCAACGTACCGTTCTACCTTGGCGGGACTTCGCTGCTGATCGTGGTGGTGGTTGTGATGGACTTTATGGCCCAAGTGCAATCGCATCTCGTATCGCACCAGTATGAATCCCTGATGAAGAAAGCCAACCTGAAGGGTTACGGCGGCGGAATGCTCCGCTGAAGCATCCATAAGGTTCGAGGAGTTGGTGATGAAAGTTCGTGCATCGGTGAAAAAGCTGTGCCGCAACTGCAAGATTATCCGTCGCGAAGGTGTCGTGCGCGTAATCTGCAGCGCAGAGCCGCGTCACAAGCAGCGCCAAGGCTGATTGTGATCTGAGCGTTACAAGCCCGGCAGCTAGTGCGCTGCCGGGTTGATTATTTGTTATTACAGCGTTAATATCTCGCGCCCTTTTCTTGGTTCTGGGGCGTAGGTAGCTGTCAAATGGAGTCCCACTGAATGGCCCGTATTGCAGGCGTAAACATTCCGGATAACAAGCATACTGTTATCTCGCTGACCTACATCTTTGGTGTTGGTCGCACTACTGCACAGAAGATTTGTGCAGCGACCGGGGTTAACCCGGCGGTAAAAATTAAAGATCTGAGTGACGAGCAGGTTGAACTGTTGCGTACAGAGGTTTCCAAGGTTAATACCGAGGGTGACCTGCGTCGTGAAATCAACATGAAAATCAAGCGCTTGATGGACCTGGGCTGCTACCGCGGTCTGCGTCATCGCCGTGGCCTGCCGGCTCGCGGTCAGCGTACTAAGACCAACGCGCGTACCCGTAAGGGCCCGCGTAAGCCGATCCGCAAGTAATCGCGCCCGCGAATCGACAGGAATATAGTCATGGCAAAACCTGCTGCTCGTCCTCGTAAGAAAATTAAAAAGACAGTGGTTGATGGCATCGCCCACATCCACGCGTCTTTCAACAACACCATTGTGACCATTACTGACCGTCAAGGTAATGCCCTGTCTTGGGCTACTTCTGGTGGTTCAGGTTTCCGCGGTTCACGCAAGTCCACTCCGTTCGCCGCCCAGGTGGCTGCTGAACGTGCTGGTCAAGCTGCGCTGGAATACGGCCTGAAAAACCTCGACGTAAACGTCAAGGGTCCAGGTCCAGGTCGTGAGTCCGCTGTCCGTGCTTTGAACGGTTGCGGTTACAAGATCGCCAGCATCACCGACGTGACGCCAATCCCGCATAACGGGTGCCGTCCGCCGAAGAAGCGTCGCGTGTAATTAGGAGACAGATAAATGGCACGTTACATTGGTCCAAAATGCAAACTGTCTCGTCGTGAAGGCACAGATCTTTTCCTGAAAAGTGGCGTCCGCGCTCTGGAATCGA
Organism: Pseudomonas sp. BGA-UO-ETr-WB11; assembly: GCF_059567785.1. Classification (NCBI taxonomy): domain Bacteria; kingdom Pseudomonadati; phylum Pseudomonadota; class Gammaproteobacteria; order Pseudomonadales; family Pseudomonadaceae; genus Pseudomonas; species Pseudomonas sp. BGA-UO-ETr-WB11. Next base: position 32,658 of record NZ_JCAQOS010000005.1, read on the forward strand.
AGTGCAACATCGAAGCAGCCCCAGGTATCCACGGTCAGCGTCGTGGTCGTCAATCCGACTACGGTACTCAGCTGCGTGAGAAACAAAAAGTTCGCCGCATCTATGGCGTACTTGAGCGTCAATTCAGCGGTTATTACAAGGAAGCTGCCGGCCGTAAAGGCGCTACCGGTGAGAACCTGCTGCAGATCCTCGAGTGCCGTCTGGACAACGTCGTTTACCGTATGGGCTTTGGCGCTACTCGTGCCGAATCCCGTCAGCTGGTTTCGCACAAAGCGATCAGCATCAACGGTAAAACCGTAAACGTCCCGTCCTACCAGGTTAAAGCTGGCGACGTGGTTGCGGTTCGTGAGAAGTCGAAGAATCAGCTGCGCATCGTTCAAGCTCTTGAACTGTGTGCTCAGCGTGGCCGCGTTGAGTGGGTAGATGTTGACGTTGAGAAGAAGTCTGGCGTGTTCAAAAGCGTCCCGGCTCGCAGCGATCTGTCCGCCGACATCAACGAAAGCCTGATTGTCGAGCTCTACTCCAAGTAAGGGCTAGAAAATAGGTGCATCCATGCAGATTTCGGTAAATGAATTCCTGACCCCTCGTCACATTGATGTGCAGGTGGTCAGTCCGACCCGCGCCAAGATCACCCTCGAGCCTCTCGAGCGTGGTTTTGGCCATACGCTGGGCAACGCGCTGCGTCGCATCCTGTTGTCCTCAATGCCTGGCTGTGCAGTAGTCGAGGCCGAGATTGACGGTGTACTCCATGAGTACAGCGCCATCGAAGGTGTGCAGGAAGACGTAATTGAAATCCTGCTGAACCTCAAAGGTCTGGCTATTAAGCTGCACGGTCGTGACGAAGTTACGCTGAACCTGGTTAAAAAAGGTTCGGGTGTGGTTACTGCTGCCGATATTCAGCTGGATCACGATGTCGAGATCGTCAACGGCGATCACGTTATTGCCAACTTGGCTTCCAACGGCGCACTGAGCATGAAGCTCACCGTACGCCGTGGTCGTGGCTATGAACCTGCTGACTCTCGTCAGAGCGATGAAGATGAAAGCCGCAGCATTGGTCGCTTGCAGCTTGACGCTTCGTTCAGCCCGGTTCGCCGCATTGCCTATGTTGTTGAAAACGCCCGCGTTGAACAGCGTACTAACCTGGACAAGCTGGTTATTGACCTGGAGACCAACGGTACTCTGGATCCGGAAGAGGCTATCCGCCGTGCCGCGACCATTCTGCAACAGCAGTTGGCCGCGTTCGTCGACCTCAAAGGTGACAGTGAGCCAGTGGTTATCGAGCAGGAAGACGAGATCGATCCGATCCTGTTGCGCCCGGTTGATGATCTTGAGCTGACCGTTCGTTCGGCCAACTGCCTGAAGGCAGAAAACATCTACTACATCGGCGATCTGATTCAGCGCACCGAAGTAGAGTTGTTGAAGACGCCGAACCTGGGCAAGAAGTCTCTGACTGAGATCAAAGACGTTCTGGCCTCGCGCGGTCTGTCCCTCGGTATGCGCCTCGACAACTGGCCGCCGGCAAGTCTTAAGAAAGACGAAAAGGCTACGGCCTGATCGTCGTAATCACCGAACGTGAGTTTGGTAAGGAATTGAACCATGCGTCATCGTAAGAGTGGTCGTCACCTCAACCGCACCAGCGCGCATCGTAAAGCCATGTTTCAAAACATGGCGGTGTCGCTGTTTGAGCACGAGCTGATCAAAACTACCCTGCCTAAGGCCAAAGAACTGCGTCGCGTTGCCGAGCCGCTGATCACCTTGGCTAAAATTGATAGCGTTGCAAACCGTCGTCTGGCTTTCGACCGTACTCGTTCGAAAGCTATGGTTGGTAAGCTGTTCAATGATCTGGGCAAGCGCTACGCCACCCGTCAGGGCGGTTATCTGCGTATCCTCAAGTGCGGTTTCCGCGCTGGCGACAATGCGCCAATGGCGTATGTCGAGCTGGTTGATCGTCCAGTCGGTGGTGAAGCTGTTTCCGCCGAGTAAGACATCAGTCTGAACAAAAAGCCGGGCCTAGTGCCCGGCTTTTTGTTGCCTGAAAATTAATGATCAGGGCGCCTCCAGTGGTGTTTCGCTTGACCCACGCAGCGGCTGCACCGAGCATGTGTGCTCTTAGATTGCGCACAAAAGGAGTCGCCGGATGAAAGGCCATGCTGAAGTTATCGAGTATTTAAAACAGCTGCTCAAAGGTGAGCTGGCGGCTCGAGATCAGTACTTTGTGCATTCGCGGCTGTATGACGACCTGGGGCTTTCCAAGCTTTACGCCCGTATTAGCCATGAGATGGAAGAGGAAACCCAGCATGCTGACGCACTGCTGCGGCGTATTCTCTTTTTGGAAGGCGAGCCAGATATGTCGCCCAATCCATTCATCTTCGGGCGCACTGTACCCGAGATGCTAAAGCTGGATCTGGCTCTTGAGTACGAGGTTAGGGCTGCTCTGAGCAAAGGCATTAGCCTCTGCGAGCAGCATCAGGACTATCAAAGCCGGGATATTTTGCTCGCGCAGCTCAAGGATACAGAGGAAGACCATGCCTACTGGCTTGAGATTCAGCTGCGTCTGATTGACCAAGTCGGTCTCGAAAACTACCTGCAGGCGCAGATATAAGCAGCGCTTATAGCACCAGGTATATTTACATAACTGGTTTTTTGTATAACTGCGCAGTGCTAAGGGTGGGAGCGGGAGCCAAGGAATGGCTCAAAAGCGGCTTGGCGCCTTAACGCGACCGGTTGCTTACCCTGCTAAGCAGGTGCCGTCTAATTTGCCAGTAGCGTTGTTCACTAAGTCGTTACCCCCTCTCGAAACCCAACTGTTAACGTCTCGGCATGTGCCTTCTTGTCGCGGGACTGATTCACCTCGCGTGACGAAAATTCGGGTGGGCAGGCTATAGTTAGCTTAACTAGACAGGAGTTTCCCATGAGCGATACCGTCAACAACCGCCGGCGCTTTCAGCGCATCGCCTTCGATGCAGCTACCGAGCTGCTGCAAGGTCCGCATCGCTGGGATGTGGAGCTCCTCGACCTGTCGCTTAAAGGACTACTGGTCCGCTCTCCGGCTGACTGGAGCGGCGATCAGGCACATCCATTCCTCGCCAATATCACCTTGGCCAGCGACATTCAGGTGCAAATCGAAGTTGATCTGGCCCGCACTCACAATGGCCAACTGGGTTTTGTGTGCAGGCATATCGACCTCGACTCCATCAGCCATTTGCGACGTCTCGTAGAGCTTAATCTGGGCGACGAAGGCCTGTTGGAGCGCGAGCTGGCAGCCCTTGGAGAGGATGATCAGTCGTAGGTAGGACGGCACGCTGCTGGCGCAGCCGGCTTTGCAGGTCGAGGTCGGGGCGCTTGCTGACTAGCTCAAGCTAGAAGCGATACGGCTGAGTGATACTCTCCCGCCCTAGGCCCTGACTATTGGCGTAGTCAGTGAAGTGTTTTTGACAGCCTTGAATAAACTTACGTCTGTTAAACCCTCTCCCCCGGCCCCTCTCATGAATGGGAGAGGTCAGTTATGGACTCTTCCAGTATCTAGGGTTGTTCGCCTTGGTGGATCACCTCATGCAGCAGCCAGAGGTCGTTGTACTCCTGGCGCGGGAGGTCGCAGAGTTCGAGAAAGTTCCTGCTGAGCAATTTTGGCTGATCGCCACGGCCTTCGGCCAGGCGGTAATCGGCGCGGTGGCGCTCGAGGCGGCGTTGGCTGAGGTGCTTGCCGCGTGCACGGTCGACAAAGCGGCAGGGGTAGTCGTAGTCCTCGAGATCCGGCAGCGGATTGGCCTCGGGATCACGATCCTCCTTGACGGCGGCTCCAGCAGCAGGCGCGGTTGTTCGAAGTCGTAATCGCGACGGGTGATGCGGCTGGTGCGGGTTTCCAGGCGCACGGCAAAGCGCTTGATCACAGGCGTATCGGCGGTCATGCCGTTGTCTTGCAGGTAGGCGGTGGGCTGGCCGAGTTTGCCGAAGGCGCTCTGGTCATCGCCGAAGACCAGCACATGGCCCTGCTCGCTGTGCTGGAAGTGGTAGTGAATGCCTTCCTCCTCACACAGGCGCTGGACGAAGTGCAGGTCGCTCTCGTCGTACTGCACGCAGTAGTCGCGCTTGGGGTAAACGGTTGGACCGAGCTGGAACTGGTAACCGCCAAGGGCGATGCCGTGCTCTTGCAGCACCTGGGCGACGATCTGCGGCACCGTCATGTGCTGGAAGATCCGCTGGTTGGTGCGCAGGGCCAGGTAGCTCAGCTGCGGCACGATGCTCAGTTTGTAGCGGGTCAGGCGCTTGCCAGATTCGCCTTGGGCGACCTGGTAGATCAGGCCGTGGATGCCCAGGCCATCTGGACTAAAGGCGAGAAAGGCGCGCTGATGCAGCAGGCTTTGCAGCTCAAGGTCTGGGCGCTCGCTGACCAGTTCCAGCTCGAAACGATAGGGTTGACTGATGGTTTCGCCCTTGGCGTCAGGTGACGCCAAGGCTTTGTGTTGTTGAGTTAGTTGTTAAAGAACAGAATTTTTTGAACAAATTGAAAATTGATCGAGGGATTTATTGAGGAAAAATGACACCAATCCCATTGATCCTGTGTTATTTTTCTTCAGTTAACGGTTTAACAGTCTTATGTACTATGTGACCATTTTTATAAGACTCAAAATAACTATAAGCCTCTCCTGTGGCTGGGTCGCAATATGTGCCTTTCGTAGAGGTAAGTTCAAGTGAGTTGTCGTTGATTTTGTACTGCTCACTCCAGCGGTCACATACGCTAGAGGAGAAACACTCACCCGAAATTAAACTTTTTTCAGGATCTATTTTTAAGCACGGAATATCGCTTAGGGGTTGATTTTTTTTGTAAGTTTTATTTGCTTTATCGAATAGGAAAACCGAAGACATCCTAACTTGTCCAGCAGGTCGGTGCTGAACTAAAATATCAGGCTCTCCATCAAAGTTAACATCCGTGCACTTAATTTTGTCTCTTCGGCATAGCCTTCGCTGAGTACTTCTTTTGTTAGGTCGCTTGAAATGCACAACATGCCATTTTTGCATTTCAGCACTTCAAACTGCTCGCCTCCAGATACACATTGCGTTGCGTGAGAAATCTGCGCTGAAAATAGTAGTGTTATAAAAGTCAAATATTTTTTCACGGTAGTTGTCTATCCACAATGGAGGGTAATAAAGTCATGTCACCATTTTCAGGAAAGTAGTGCTCAGATAAAGTCAACAAGCAGCTTGAAAATACTACATGTCGTAGCGTTAACCCGTTGACTACCCCCGTACCCGTGGGATTTCCAGTGTTAATGCCACGGGTAACAGGTTCCAACTGCGGGCAAACATAATAATTAATATTACGTAGTGCCACCAGGCACTGTCTTTGTGGGTAGCTATAGTTAGTGCAAATATTTTCCAGTTCTTGGAGATCTAGAGTAGGAAATATGTCTGCGTATCTACTAAGACAAAGTGAGTTGGTTGCCGGGCGAGCTGTGCTTACCCAGTAGAATCCAGCACTCTCAGCGGCATGAGCTAAGTCGCTCTCGAGTGCTTCGCGAAATATTGGTGTTTCTGAGCCGGTTTTAAATTTTGTATAGCGTTTGTAGTTTTCTTCCCAAGTTAACTGCGTCATGCCTCTGTCATACCAAGGAGCATATGATAGTGTCGGTCCGTCGCCTTCAGCGGTTCTAGATAAATAAGTTGTTTCCTGTATTGTGTTTGCAAGGAAATAATTCATTCTTTTTTTGCTCGATGACACAAGGAGTTTTCTTAGCGCCTTATTTAGGGGGGCTAAACCTGTTTGCCCTAGCAAGAGCAGTATTCCAGGCAATAGTAGATTGCGGGTAAACGGTCTGCCCCTGACTGCGCGTTTGCTCAATTACCTTTCTCGGAATGCATTGGACCAGTTCACGTGCACTTAGCCACCCACATTTCCTAAACAAGTTAATTAGTTCTCTGGGCGGGAAATGCCAATGCTTCGCCTCAATCCCCGCCAGTGCCGCTGATTGCCTAGTTAAAATACTAATGACAGTCAGCCCTAATAGTACACCTGCCTCACAAGCAAAATTTAAAAATTCAGAAAACAACCTATTAAAGCAAATTGAAGATTTAAAAAGCAGTTGCATAGTGATAGACAAGCTAATCATGAAAAAAGCTGGCTAAATTCTAATGGCGCAGGATTCATTATGTCGGCCTGGCGGCAGTTTAAGTCAGACTATATAAGCAACTATATAGATCTAACAAACGCAACCACTCCTCAAAGCATAAAGCTGTATCTGGCGCACTGCGATTTGAACGAAAAAAACTTTAACGGACTAACAGCCTGGATTGAACTGATCGATAAGCGTCTTGATAGCTTGGAAGCAGAGTACACTTAGGCTAAATCAACATCCTCAGCTGTAACTCAAAGTCCAAACTTTCTGTCAGCGCGCAGCGGCCTAGATCGGCCAGCCTTCGTGACCAAAACTACATCGATGTTCTTACTCTGCCAACCTCATCACCAATGCCACGCATGTAAATGACTATGCGCTCGAAGGTATTCATCACCTAGAAGATCAAGTCAGGTCTTGCCTTTTGCTTTTTTGGCGCAGGGCTCAGCAAAAGACAAGACCTGACTCCTCAATATCCCGGTTGACTGGACTGCGTACATTCGGGTCTTGATGGCTCAGGGGGATTGCGTCTGTTTATTGGTCTTTGCATCTGGAGAAAATGTTATTTCTTGTTGCAAGAAAATCCGGCTCGCTAACCCATGTTCTATTTTTCAATCTTTCATTGTAGAAACCTAGCCACTCTACCTTAGATTTATCTTCAGAAATAAACTTGATTTTAGCGATTGGCTTTTCCTTTGAGAAATTATCCCACTCTAACATCATGCCACCTCTCCCAAGATCTTCGGGGGATTTTAAGGTGATAGTTAGAGTGTCGTCGCTAATAGTGCCAGTTGAGTGTATATGTATTTGGTTTGAGTTTACTTCTATTGTTATTTTTTTGGGGTCATAGATGTTGATTCCGTTTATTTCTGCGCAGTTTGGAGACCATCTGCCGACAGTATCCTCGAATTTCCATCGAATGATGTCGTTATTGGGCGCGGGGGTCGAAGCTATAGCGCAGCCAGTTACTGATAGGTAATATAAAAAAAAAGCTGCTGTTTTGATGGGTTTCATTAATATCCAAACTCCTTTAAGAATCCAGGCTTCAAGTAGAGATCCGAAATTCCGTTTTTTTCTTCTTGAAGGAATTTTTCGTAATTCTCTATGGCCTCTTGCATTGTCTCTATGGGCTGACCATATCGGCCAGGGGGAAGGCTGGCCCACTCCCAACTGCTATTTTCTATAGCTTCTTTAATTTTCCCGGAAATAATTAGATCTAGAGTTTTACCTCTGACCTTGAATTTTAACAGTGCTACGCAAAATCTATCTTGCGAGAGTGGCGTGAAATCATGAATGTTTAGTTTGTTTCTAAAATTCATGACAGATTTGTCAGTCCATGTATAACCCATAACTTGGTACGCGCCGGAAGCAGATGATGTGTAACCACTTTTCTTGATTTTGATTTGTGGATGATCAGAGAAAGTTTTCCCATGATCTTTAATAAAAGATGAGCCTCCAAAGAGCTTTTCATAGCCGCCAGTGCCTACGGTTCCTTCACCGACTCTGATCATTCTTAGAAATGCCCGGACCTGAAGCTCGCGAAGATCGGTGGTTTCTGGATGAATTAGAGCCATGGGATGAAAGTGCCAAGCTACCCCATCTGCCGCAATCCCCGGCTGGCCGACCAATTCTTTCCACCAAGATAACGTTTTAATTCTTTCCTTCTCTGCGACCCAATTCTGGTTGGGATCATCGGCTGCGTTGCCCATCAGGTCATCGAGTTCGTCCCAGCGCGCAGCATCCCAGAACCATTCGCTGTCATGGCGCGTGACGAGCTGCGAGATGGATTGGGCATGCCAGGGCTTTTCCAGTGCTGCCTTGACTTCTTCGGAGGTCATCTTGCCGTCGCGGTTGGTGTCGATGATGTCGTAAAGACGGCTGCGCACCGGGCCTTTGTCGGACTGGTTGATGGCGCCTTGGTAGCTTGCCTGTTCATCCTCGGAAAGGCGGCGAGCCGTGTTGAGGTAGTAGGCCAGCCCCGAGCGTGGGGTGTCAGTATCTTCTACAAAGTCGAAGCCTTCCCATTCCCATGGGCTATGGCGGGTTGTGATGAGATCCTGTTCTGCCAGCCAGCCGCTGATGGGCTGACCATCCTTGTCGGCCAGAAGGTTATCGAGTCGCCACCAATTGGTTTCAGGGGTGCAGCCAGTAGCTGTATTGCTGGCTGCTACCTTGATCTTGGCCTCAGGCGGTAATGCATCTAGCAAGCTTTGAGGGAGGATCAGATCGACACCGATTTCTGTCCCTGCATCGGTCAGTTTCGGAGGGTTGCCAGCCTTGATATTGTCTCTATGTGGGATCAGCTTGCTCGCCCCCGCATGGACTTTGAGCAGCGTCCTTTCCTCAGCCGGTAGACTCTGTGCCCACGCGCGGCTTTTCTCAATGAACGCAGGCACGTCCTCGCAACTGAATACTTCCAGATGTAGCAGTTCCTGAGGCGAACCGTCGCTCTGGTTCTGGTACTTACCGACATGGCCGATCAGGTCGCCGGCCTTGATCGGCACGGGCGGGTCGAGGATTACCACCGAGTCCGTGGCCTTGGGCTGCGATTGAGCCCTCAGGAAGGAGGAGGCTACATAACCTGGCAGGTTACCGTCCGCCCTTGGTGTGAGGACGGGCTGATCATTGCCGCTTATCACCTGTTCGAGCTTGAGAAAGGCCCCTTCGCCCGAAGCGCGAACCTGAGCGCCCTTGCTGAGTTTGCCGATAATCGACGCATTGCTGCGCGCTTCGGCCCTGACGTTGAGTTCGTCACTGCGGGTATTGACGGTATAGGTGTTGGAGCTCCAGAAGGCTGGCCGCTCCAGCTTCTCGTTCTGTCTGTAGTCTTTCCAACACTTGAGATGCATGTAGAGGCTGTAGAGGCTCAGCGTCGGCGGTTTGGGTTGCGCCTCGCCAGCGGTTGCGGTCGCCTTGGGCTGGAGCGTATGCCTGACCAGGACAAAGCCGGTGGAGAACGGCGCCCTTATCTGTAGTGGTCGTCGACCTGCGTAGGTGCTGATTGGGTACTCTTCGTCTATGCGATAAGTGACCACTTCACCATGAGTCATGCAGTTTACACGGCTCTGATCGAAGGCTTCGCAGGTGCCCTTGTCCAGGTGGATACCGCCGTGCCAAAGGCCGTTTCCACCGATGGGATAGAACCCGGACTTGGCCTTGCTCAAGGCGGTCAGGTTTTGCAGCGTATTGCCGGCGGATGCGGTGCACGGGTAGCACCAGTCTCCGCTGGCGGTGTTTTCCCCATCACTTCCGAGGTTTGGTTTTTCATCGTCCGGGTTGAGGGTGCCGTTGATAATGTCAGCAATGTAGCGTTTGAAGTCGGCTTCTTCGAGTTCGGCATGGACGTGAATTGCGTAGCTCTGCGTCCCGGTCCGCCCTGTCCCGGCCTGTACACCGATGTGCTGGCCATAGCTGATTGCATCGCCATCATTGACCTTGAAGGCCGGGTCTAGGTGCAGGATCTGCCCAAGTAGCTTTCCATTGCTCGGGGCATCGAAAATCTTCAACGTGCCGTAGGCGCGATTTGTCTTGGCATAGCCTTGCAGAGGGCTGGGAACGGGGATGGAGCGGTTGCTGCCATTGACCAGCAGCACGAAGTCCTTCTTGATGAGCGTGCGACCACCTATAGGACGCACTTCTTCGAGCTGGCCATTGATTGTCTCGTAATCCCGGTTCGGCTCACGACCCGAGGAAGGATGGTGCTTGGCGAGATCTTCGTAACTGTTTACGTCCTCGAGACGGCTGCCCACACTTTCAACGATTTTGAAGCGACGCCCTGTCATGACTTGTCCTATGAAAAATTGTGATCGTCTTTAACGGTCAGAGGCCGCAGGCCGCTCCGAAGGTCTTGTAGGTAGCCGTTTGGCCGGCAGATTCGAAGCTAAGGTCAACGTGCCGGTCATCTGACTCGTTGTATTCGGACTGATTGAACTGGCTGACCGTGGTGAGGGTGGCGCTCATGTCTCCGAAGGCATAGGCGGTGCGCGTTTCATCGATCTCGCGTTGCTGCAATTCATGGACAAATCCATCAATCTTGACGAACAGCACTTCATCGATCTCGACGGCGATTGGTTGGGAATCGTCCAGAGTTTTGTACTGCTCATCGGCCGGAAACAGCGCGCAGCGGTAATTCTCGATGCCACCCCCTTCCTGATATTGGGTGACGGCTTCTTCATAGGTAATGGGTTCAAGTTCAAGGGCTTTACAACCAGTCAGATAACCACAGGACAGGATGAAAACGATCATCTGGCCGGTTATAGATTGGCTCCTAGGCGTGTTTGTTTTGGTCATGGTGTTCACTGTCTACCTCAGCCTGAAAAATTCATGGTTCTTTGTAGTTTATTTTTGGGGGTGGGCAGGTCGCCAACCAACGCCTCATCCAACAAACTCCCCGCCTTATCGCTGTCCGCCGTACCTGGTAGCGACGGTGGTTTAATCCCGATCCCCAAGCCTTTACCCGCTGCGCCGCCCGCGTTGATTTTGGCCAGGGGGCCGCTGAGGGTGATGCCGCCGGGGTCGAGTTTGATAAAGCTGCCGCCGGCGTTGAGGGTCAGTTCGGTGGCGGCTTCGATGACCATTTTCTGCCCGGCTTTGAGGTGGATTTCGCGGCCGGCGTTGGTCAGTTGCGCGGTGCCGAGTTTGATGTGTTGGTTCTGCCCGACGGTGAGGTGGTCGTCGGGTTTGACCTCGACCTTGCGCTCGGTTTTGACGGTCAGGTGTTCTTCGGCTTTGAGCTCGGTGTAGCTGTTGGCTTCGACCGTGTCGTGGCGTTCATGGCCGACGCGGATCTTCTGGTCGTGCTCGATGTTTTCGTCCCAGTCGCGCTGGGCGTGCAGGTAGATCTGCTCGGCGCCTTTCTTGTCTTCGATGCGCAGCTCGTTGTAGCCACCGCCACCCGGTGTACTGAGGGTTTTGAATACGGTGCGGGTCTTGTTCGCCGGCAGTTCATAAGGCACGACGTGTTCGGCGTGGTACAGGCAGCCGGTGACCAGCGGTTGGTCGGGGTCGCCTTCGAGGAAGGTCACCAGCACTTCCATGCCAATGCGTGGGATGGCGATGCCGCCGTAGCCATCGCCGGCCCAGCTGGAGGCCACGCGCAGCCAGCAACTGGTCTTATCGTCTGCCTGGCCTTCGCGGTCCCAGAAAAATTGCACTTTGATTCGGCCGTACTCGTCGCAGTGGATTTCCTCACCCGCGGGTCCGGTGACCACGGCGGTCTGGCTACCTAGCACCTTGGGTTTTGGATGGGTAAGCTGCGGGCGGAAGGGTACGTCCCAAGGTGTGGCGGTGAAGTGGTTGCGGTAGCCCTGGATAAAGTTTGCGTCGGTCAAACCCTCTCCCCCGGCCCCTCTCCCATGAATGGGAGAGGGGAGTGAAAAGTCGGTGATGGACTCTTCCAGCACTTGGGGCTGTTTGCCTTGGTGGATGACTTCATGCAGCAGCCAGAGGTCGTTGTAGTCCTGGCGCCGGTGGTCGGAGAGTTCGAGAAAATGCCCGCTGAGCAGTTTTGGCTGATCGCCACGGCCTTCAGCCAGACGGTAATCGGCGCGGTGGCGTTCGAGGTGGCGTTGGCTGAGGTGCTTGCCGCGCGTACGGTCGACAAAGCGACCGGGGTAGTCGTAGTCCTCTAGATCCGGCAGCGGCTTGGCCTCGGGATCACGATCCTCCTTGACGGCGGCTTCCAGCAGCAGGCGCGGTTGTTCGAAGTCGTAATCGCGACGGGTGATGCGGCTGGTGCGGGTTTCCAGGCGTACGGCAAAGCGCTTGATCACCGGCTCATCGGCGGTCATACCGTTGTCCTGCAGGTAGGCAGTGGGTTGGCCGAGTTTGCCGAAGGCGCTTTGGTCATCACCGAACATCAGCACATGGCCTTGCTCGCTGTGCTGGAAGTGGTAGTGAATGCCTTCCTCCTCGCACAGGCGCTGGACGAAGTGCAGGTCGCTCTCGTCGTACTGCACGCAGTAGTCGCGCTTGGGGTAAACGGTTGGACCGAGCTGGAACTGGTAACCGCCAAGGGCGATGCCGTGCTCTTGCAGCACCTGGGCGACGATCTGCGGCACCGTCATGTGCTGGAAGATCCGCTGGTTGGTGCGCAGGGCCAGGTAACTCAGCTGCGGCACGATGCTCAGTTTGTAGCGGGTCAGGCGCTTGCCAGATTCGCCTTGGGCGACCTGGTAGATCAGGCCGTGGATGCCCAGGCCATCTGGACTAAAGGCGAGAAAGGCGCGCTGATGCAGCAGGCTTTGCAGCTCAAGGTCTGGGCGCTCGCTGACCAGTTCCAGCTCGAAGCGATAAGGCTGACTGATGGCTTCGCGACCGCTGAACTCGAGCACTTGCAGGTCGTGCTCAAGGCCTTCGATGCTCAGGCTGAAGTGGGTTGCATTGGCCAAGTTGAACATAGTCATTTCCTTGTTAAAAAATCATCCATTGGTGCCGGGTATTGCTAGTTGCACGGTGCAGAGTTGGGCTTCGTGCCTCAGCACCAATCTACGAGTTGTCGTGCCGTAGCCAGCGCCGCCAGCCGCTGGGCGCGGGCTTTCGAAATACCTCAAGCAGCTGTGCGCAAGTGATGCTGCGCTGCGCTTCATCGAACGCCAGCGCGGTGCGCAAGGCTGGCCAGCAATGCGCGGGTAACCGCTCGGGGCGGTGCAGCTGTTTACCCAGGTCCATGGCCTTGGCCTGTTTGGCGCTCTGCCGGCTGAATGGGTGACGACCACTGGCCAGCTCGTACAGTACGCACGCCACGGCATAGACATCAGCGGCAGCACTAAGCGGCGCACCGTCGAGCAATTCCAGGGCGGCGTAACGCGGCGTCCAGGCGGTAAAGCGGTTGCGGCACAGGCGCGGCAGGCTGGGCGCCAGACCATCTACGAGCTGGCCGAGGCCATAATCGAACAGGCGCAGGCCGCCTTCGGCGAGCATCACATTGCTCGGTTTCAGGTCGCCATGCAGCACGCCGAGGCCGTGCGAATAGCTCAGGGCCTCGAGCAGGGCGATGGTGATTTCCTGTAGCTCGCCCCAGGGCAGGCCGTCGGGGCGTTCACTGAGCAGTTGATCCAGCGTCAGGCCCTTGAGCAGCTCCAGGGTGAGGAAAGCGCGCTGGCTTGGCACATCCACCTCGAAGCCGAGCAGGCGCACCACATGCGGATGATTAAGCCGTGCAGTGAGGACGAACTCGCTGTACAGCAGCGCGTTGGCGTCCGGGTACTCGGCGAAGTCATCGCTAAGGGTTTTCAGCGCCACATACGGTTCGGGGTCACCGAACTGTTCGCGCAGCAGGTCACGGGCGCGATACACCGCCCCCATGCCGCCGACTCCGAGCAGGCGCTCGATCTTGTAACGGCCGCCGAGCACTTCCGGCAGTTCGCTGAGTACTTCGCGCGGGGCTTGTGCGGCCGCTTTGGCAGCCGTCGCGGCTAGGGCGAAGTAGGTTAGGTCGCTGGCCCGCGGCATGTCGTCGAGCAGTTGTTCACTCATTCGTGAGTCCTCATCGGCGTATCACCACCGCACTCAGGTTGTCCCGCGCAGGGCCGTCGAGGGCCTGTTGGAACAAACGATTCAGGGTGAGCTGTGGTGAGGGCAGATTAAGCGCAGCCCCGAGGTTGTCGACGGACACGCCTTGGTAGAGGCCATCGCTGCACAGCAGAAAGGCGTCGCCAGGGAGGGTGTCCAGCTCGAGGATTTCCAGCTTCAGTTCGTCACTGGCACCGATGGCGCGCGTCAGGGCGTGCGCGGCCGGATGTTGAGCGGCTTCGCTGGGACTCAGTTGCTGTTCATTGATCAGTTGCTGCAGCAGCGAGTGATCACGGCTGAGCTGGTACAGTCGGTTGCCGCGCCACAAGTAGCAGCGGCTGTCGCCGGCCCACACGCAGGCCGCGCGATCGCCTTCGATTAGCAGCGCTACTACCGTGCTGCCTATCACCGGGTCAGGGTGCTCTGAGGTGACCGTCAGTTCCTGGCCGAGGCGGCGGTTAAGGGTGTGCAGGCGTTTGCGCAGCTCGTCCAGACGCTGCGGCAAGTCACCCATGCTCGGTTCGGCCAACTGCTCGACAATCAAACGGCTGGCCAGGGCACCGTTCTGGTGCCCGCCCATGCCGTCGGCAACCACCCACAAGCCCTGTTCCGGCAGGGCCAGAAAGGCATCTTCGTTGCGCGCTCGCACCTTGCCAGTGTCGGTACGCGCCGCGCTGCGCCAGCGGTTGGCAACTGTCGTCATCAGAGCGTGGCCGGTAGTTTGAAGCTGCGCAGCTGCTCCAGGTCAAACGGGTTCGGCGAGCGCTGGCTGTGCAACAGGTAGTTGGCGCGCAAGCCGCCAAGATCGGCCTTGAGCATCAGCACATCGCGGCCACTGTGGTGGTCCACACTCATCAGGTCGAGCAGGCGGAACAGTGACCAGGGGCCGGTGTTCTTCTCGATCCCGACCTTGCGCCCGCCGAGCTCTTCCACCACCAGGCTGGTGCGGCCTTCATCGGCAGCGGCTGGCCAACTGAAGGCGGTCTGCACAATGGGCCCGTGGCGGTATTCCATCTGTTGGCTGCCGAAGCGAAAATCAGCGCGCCCCAGACTGGAGTCCAGCGAGTAGGGTTCGAGCTTGAACAGCACATGCGGCTCGTTGGGGTTCTCGGCGAAGAAGCTGCGGCGGATGGTTTGCGCATGGCTCATTTGCTGCAGGAACTCGCGCGACAATGGCAGGCCACGGCCGTCCACCCGGCGCAGTTGGTACTGCCCCGCGGTGCCGCTGACGAACGGTTTGAGGTAGCTGTCGAAGAAGCGCTCGGCAATCCCCTGGGCCTTGAAGAACTCACGAAAGTCCGCAATCGCCACATCGCTTTCGCTGTCTGCGCTGAACGGATAACGCTGCTTCAGCGAGCCGTCATAGGCGGCATAGAGCTCTGTTTTATAGCGCTGGTTGAGGTAGTGGTAGGCGTCGTTAAGCACCAGCGTCCAGCTGTCTTCCGCGACTAGGCTGAGCCAGTTGCCGATCGGTTGCGGCAAGCGTGTGGCACTGCTGCGCACCTGGTTGATCGCATCCCGTTGGCCACCCATGCGTGCTTTGGCCAGTTCAAACGCAGCCTGCTCCGGAGCGCTGGCATGGGCCAGGCTGGCCAGTTGCAGTTGCAGGGCATCCAGCGCCTGCAGGGTGGTGGCCAGTTCTGGGCCAGCCCCACCGTTTTCGTCGAGCAAACGGTGCAGTGGTTCAAAGCGGCGCTCTAGGGTTTTACGGGCGGTGTCGGGCAGATTTTTCACCAGTGCCGCCTGCGCCTGTTCGGCGGCAGCACTGGCGAGTTTGGCGGCTTTACCGAGTTTTCCCTTGGCACCCTCTAGCGCTTCGGCGGCTGCCCCGGCGTCATCGGCGGCTTCGGCCATGCCTTTGAAACGGGTGTTGTCGCGCACCTCCACCAGCAATTGCAGCAACGGCGAATTGGCGGCGGTCAGGCCGGCCAGTTGCAGGGCGCCCTGGCCGGCGCTGTCGATTGGGTCCAGGAACAGTTGTGCGAGGGCTTCGCCCCAGTAGTTGGCGTAATCGCGGAAGTACAGCTGCTCCATCTCCACCAGCAGACGGCTGAGGTCGTTACTGCTCAAGGTATCGCCTTCGCCGAGCACCCAGTTGTCGCGCAGCAGGTTGCGCACCAGGTCGGCGCCCTTGGCGGTGAAGGTCTTCTGGTAGCCAACCTGGGTGTAGAAGCCCGGAATGGCATAGTCACTGCCGGCGAACAGACCCGCTTGCGGGCCGAGTTTCTGACTCAGACGATACTCCGGCAGGCTGCGGGCCTGGTCACGGAGCATGCGGTAGACCACGTTGGCCAGCGATTCGCTGCGCAGGATCTGCCGGGCCTGAGCCACCAGTGGTGCATTTAGCGAATAAGGTGTGAACGACGCGGACAACAGACGCTCGAAGTGCTCGTTCAGACCGCGCTGGCCGCTGCTATTGCCGGCGTAACGCAGCGACCAGTCGGCCGCCAGCCACTCCTGCAGGAAGGCCTTATCGCGGCGCTCCTCCAGGTTGAGCATCAGATAAGCACGCAGGCTGTTGAGCAGGCGCTCACGGTCATTCAGGTTGGCGCGCACTTGTGCTTCCAACTGGCGACCTACGCGGCTCAACAGCAGGTTTTCCAGCTCGGCGCGGTAGGCCTGTTGCAGCGTCGGGTCGACGTTCTCGCCCTGGTACAGGCCGCCGCGTTGCAAGTAGGGCACTTCGTCCACTGGCGGGAACACCTGGGTGGCGGCGTAGCTGTGATCCAGCGCTTTGAGGGTGCGCAGGGCGTCATCTTGAGCGCTGAGGTTGCTGTGCTGCTGGGTCAGTTGCAGCGCCAGGTTGCGCAGCTGTTCCAGGCGGCCATGGTTGCCGGAATAGCTACCTGCCCAGACCAAGCCGAATACGCCGATCACCATCAAGGCCGTGGTGTACATGGCGCGCTGCCCCCAGTCGATACGCCGTACTTCCTTCTGGTCGAGGCCAGCCAGATCCGCTTCGGGGAAGATCACCCGGCTGAGCAGTTGATTGATAAAGCGTGCGCGTCCTGTACGGAAGGTCGGCAGCGCGTTACTTGCCAACCCCAAATTGCGGCCGATGCTGCTGGTGCTGGGATCGAGCGGGTCGTTCAGCTCAGGTGCGCTGGTCAAATAGAACCCTCGCAACTGGCTGGCGCGCTGGTAACGGTTGCCGCTGAACGCCAGTTCGCTAAACAGACACAGACGCTCGCCGAGCAGGCCCAGCTGGTGTGGGAAGTCGAGAATGCGGCCACGGCGCTGGGTGTCGCGCTCTTGGTGCATGTGCAAAATCACCTGGCTGTTGAGGCGGCGTAGCAGTACCTCGAACTCCTCACGAATCACGTGCACATCGGTGGCGTTCTGCTCCTTGCGGAAGGTCGCGCCGAGGACTTGATCGCTTTCTTCGCGAGACAATTGGTCGAAGAACTCATCGAAACCCAGGACCTTATCGGCCTTACTCAGCACCAGGTAAACCGGTACATCAGCGCCCAGGCGCTGGTGAATGTCCTGCAGGCGTTGACGGGTTTGGCGGGCGAGGTTTTCCAGTTCGATTTCGCTGCCGCCTTGCAGCTGCTCCACCGGAATAATCACCAGCACGCCGTTGAGCGGTCGCGCGCGGCGTTTGCGTAGCAGGCCCAGCAGAGTGTCCCACGCGCGGCTGTCGATGGCCGGGTCGGGCTGGGTCAGGTAGCGTCCGGCGGTGTCGATCAGTACCGCGTGGTCGGCGAAATACCAGTCGGCATAACGGGTGCCAGAAACGTCCTTGGTCAGGCGTTGCTGGTCACCGCGGTTGAGCGGGAACTCCAGGCCAGAAAAGTCCAGCAGGCTTGTTTTGCCGCTGCTTTGCGGACCAAGTAACAGGTACCAGGGCAGTTCATTGCGCCATTTCTCGCTGTGCCCGCGGTACAGGCTGGAGCGCTTGAGGGTGTGCAGGGCCTGCTTGAAACGATTGCGCAGTTCGAACTGCTCTTCGTTGATCAGGCCTTCGCGGCGCAGGCGTTCCTGGGCGTCTGCGTCATCCTCTTCGGCCTGCTTGCGGGCGGTTGCTTTCCAACTGGCGAAGACCATGGTCAGGCCCCAGATCAGGAACAACCCGCTGATGCTCAGCAGGCGGCTGGTGGCTGATTCCCAGAACTTGTAATCATTGACCGCGAGCACCGGGCCGATAAACCACACCAGCAGCGCCAGGACCAATACCAGGCACAAGCTCCATACCCACGTCTTGCGGAAAAATGCGGCTAACTTGCCGAAAAAAGGCTTCATTTCAGATCATCCATGCTGACACCCGCAGACGGGTCGAGTTGCTCGTACGGCTGCAAAACAGTCTCGCGCTGTTCGCCCAATACCCAGGCGAAGCCGCCATACATCACCATCAGGCACACCAGGGTGAACACCGCCACCAGCCACCACGGCACGATGCGCACCAGGCGCCGGCGGGTGTCTTTCAGGCCTTGCCAGTGCGGCGAAACCTCGCGCGGCACGTCGCCGCGCATCTGCCGGATTTGCCGGTACAGGCTGTCGCGCACCGCTTCCAGCTCAAGCATGCCGCGTGGCAGCACGCGGTACTTGCCCTCGAAACCGAGGGACAGGCACAGGTACATCAGCTCGAGCATCGGCAGGTGCTTGACCGGGTTGCGCGACAGGCGCTCGAGCAGCTGGAAGAACTTCTCGCCGCCGAAGGTCTCGTTGTGGAAGGAGGACAGCAGGCTCATCTGCGACCATTCGCTCTCGTTGCCCCATGGCGTAGTGACGACTGCCTCATCGACCACGGTGCACAGCACATAGCGCGCGGCCATCACCTGACTGCTTTCCGCGCCTTCATGCAGGGCGCGGTGCTCGAACAGCTTGATGGCGCTGGCCAGGCGCTGGTTCAGCGCATGCATGTCTTCACCGTCGAAGCTGTGCTTGAGGCGCACCACTTCCGACAGCAGGCTGGCCGCCGCGGCTACGAGCGGGTTGAGGCTGACGTTGAAGCTCTCCGCTGGGCGCAGGCGCGCGGCGTAAATCATCCGCTCTTCCAGTTGCTCGAATTTCGGCGGCGCGGCGAAGTCTGTCAGCGGGCTGAGTGCCGGGGCATCACCCTTGCGGTTGAGGATGACGGTTTTGTCGTCCTGGCCGAATTCCATTTCTTTGGTCGTCATCGTCAGTTCCTGATCGCCCAGAATTTCATCTCAAGCCCGGAGAACTCGCCGGACACGTGGAAGGCGAAGCCGCCGGAGCGTTCCAACTGCGCCAGTTCCTCGGAGCCCAGTTCCAGGGCGAAGTAGGTCTTGCCCGAGTGGAAGGGGATCTGCCGCGGTGCCACGGGCATCGGTTTGACCTTGATGCCGGGCAGGTGCAGGTTGACCAGTTGGCGAATCTGCTCCACCGGACCAACCTTGAGGTGCGCAGGCAGGCGCTGGCGCAGTTCTTCCGAGTCGCACTGGGCGCTAGCGGCGAGGACAAAGGTGGAGGTGGCGAGTA
The DNA here is from genome assembly GCF_059567785.1 of Pseudomonas sp. BGA-UO-ETr-WB11. Classification (NCBI taxonomy): domain Bacteria; kingdom Pseudomonadati; phylum Pseudomonadota; class Gammaproteobacteria; order Pseudomonadales; family Pseudomonadaceae; genus Pseudomonas; species Pseudomonas sp. BGA-UO-ETr-WB11. Next base: position 51,722 of record NZ_JCAQOS010000005.1, read on the forward strand.
GTTTGTGGTCGTGCAACGGCGACACTTGAATGCCGTACTGACGCTGCTGCAGAAGCATCTCAATGGCGTGCTGTTCCAGCACCATCGATAGCACCTGGCGGATCGCATCCATCAGTTTGCGGAAGCTCACACCCTGGTCGCTGTGCAGGTAGCGGCCTTCCAGGCGCGGGCGTTTGATCTCGCTGGAGAAGGTTGCGAGCTCACCGAGCAGGCCGAGCAATTCACGGTAGATCTGTTCCGGGTGTACCTGCTCGATGCCCAGGTAATGACGCAGCACCGGTTCGAAGCGGTTGATCAGCTGCAGCATCATAAAATCGCCGACTTCCGCGCCGCCGACTTTGCCGGTGGCGCGAATACGTTCAGCAAGGATATCGCCCCGGTGGGCGAGCATGCTGATCACTTCCTTGAGGCAGCTCAGCAAGTAGGCGGACGCCTGGAAGTTGACGTAGGTGGGAATAAATTCCGGATCAATGCTGATCACCCCGTCCGGGGTGGTGTCGAGTACGTCGCACAGCTGCAGTTTGACGTAGGCCTGATCGCTCTGTTGCTCGCCGAGCAGCAGGCGGAAGTCCGGGCGGCCACAGCTGACTTGACTCGATGCGCTGTCGCCGGCATTGGAGTCAGTCACCTCCTCATCGAAGGCGGTAAAACGCGCCAGCACGTCCTGCTGCTCCGGACGGCGGCTCTCGATATGGTTACCGGTAACCAGCGGCAGGGCCAGGTACACCGGTGTGTTGCCGGTGTTCGGTGGTATGTCCATGGCCAGCGGTTCACGCTCGGCGCCGATGTCGAACAGGGTGCCATCGGGCAGGATGCCGCTGGCTTTGCTCACCACCAGCTTGCCCATGTTGAGAAACTGACGATCAATCTCTAATTCGAAAAACCCCCAGGCGTAGCTGTCGAGCTTCTGTGTGCGAGTTTTCAGTTGATAGTCGTAGTAACGGTCGTTCTGCTGGAAGTGCTGCGGGCGCAGCAGCATGCCTTCCTGCCAGACCACTTTATGCATGGCCATGGCTTATTTCCCTGCCTTGTTGAGGTCATTTTGGGTTTTGATGCCCTGGGCATTAAGGGTCAGGACGCTGCTGTTCCGCTCGTGCTCCTGCAGTGGAATGACCACGCGCCAGTTGCTTTCCGGCAGGTCACGGTAGGCCGCCAGCACGCCGACATAACGACTGCCTGGCTGCACCGAGAGTTTCATTTCGCGCTGCTCGCCAGGGCGCAGCTCAAGCTCTTCGAGCACCACCAAATCGGGAGCCAAGACTTCTTTGGGACGCTGATAGAGCGAGAAGAAATCGGCGGTTTCAAAGGCCACCGGGTGCTTCAACTCGATCAGATGCAGCACGATCGGCGAAGGGCGGCCATTGAGATCCGGGTTGAGCTCATCGGTGCCGTTGAGGGTCAGGTCGAGCTTGGTCATATCCGAATAGGGCGAAAGCGCCGCGCAGCCACTCAGGCTGAACAGCGCGGCCAACAGGGCCATGCAGGTGAAACGGGGCATGAAGATCATCCTTGAAGATCGGTGTTTAGGGTGGCGATCAGGCGAGCCTGTTCTTCGTAGGTATGGGCGAAGTCGCGGGCGAACAGGCGGTCGCTCCAGTCATCGTTCTGCGTAAGGCGCGTGTGCAGGCGACGGTAAGCGCGCCAGCGGCTGCCGGCGGTGGCGATCAGCGGCTTACGACCTTCGCGCTCGAACCGCAGGCTCAGTTGCTCCGGCGACAGTTGCTCGAACATGCCCTTGACCGCTGCGCGGCTGGCAGCGAGCAGCGCCACTTGGTGCGCTTGCAGATCACGGAAGCTGCGGCTGATAGTCTGCTCAGCGCTCAGTTGTCCGGCCTTGCCGCCACGTAGCAGCGTGGTCAAAGCCTCCGCGCTGTCGGCGGTGTGCTTAAGCGGGTTGTTGCCAGCGCTCTGCACGGTGGTTAGAGCCAAACGCAGTTCGTTCTTCAGCTCGCTGCGAGTGTGCAGGGCCTGCTGCAGGCTGCCGATGCTCTGCTTGAGCAGCTTGGCGCTGTGAATGGCCAGGGCTTCGCGGGCATCGTCATCGAGGTCATCGAGTTTGACTCCGAGGGCCTCGCTGAACTTTTCCCAGAAGGTCGGCGGCAGGCGCACCGGCTCCGGCGCACGCTTGGGCTGCGGCTCTGGCGTGGGCATCACCAGCGCAGGTACCAGCAGGTTTTCTTCATCAATCTGCGCGTAGTCGCGTTGCTGCGCCTGCACGCTATGCGGACGCAGAATCGCCGTCAGGTCATCGACCTCGGCATACACGCGCTCCTGTTGGTCGATGGCGGTCAGCGGGTCTAGGTCGAGAAACGCGTCGTCCGGGATGATGCTGCCGGCGGGCTGCGCACGGCCGATGTCGCCGGCGAACAGCGCCGGGTCCTGAATCAGCCGCGCCCGCAGCTCGAAGTCGCCAAAGCAATACACACTGCCATGCTCGATGCGCTGGGCCTCGCCCTTGCGCAGGCTGGCACCGCTGTCTTTCAGCTGGATACCGTTGCTGCTGGTATCGGTCAGGTAGAAGGCGCCATTGCGATAGGTCACCTCGGCATGCCGGCTGGACAGCACACGCTTGCGATCCGGAATCACCCAATCGCATTCTTCCGCCCGCCCAATAATTCCGCCGGCCTGCTTGAAGGTTTTGGTGGTCAATAGCCCCGGCACAAACTGCTGCGCACTGACCACATCGAATACCAGTTCCATGGCTGTTAACTCCTTAAACTCAGTTGCTGCGCTGTACGGCTTGCGGTTCGCCCAGTGGGCGGTATTCCTCATCGTTGAACGTGTAATTGCCGCTGCAGGCGGTGAGGCATAGGGCAAGTAAGGCGGCGGCCCAGTAACGTATAAACATGAGAGTGATTTCCTTCGCTAAAGAAGTAAGTTATTTAGTCAATGGTGACGTCTGTAGTTGATGGTGAGAGTAAGTCTTTACGTTTTGTCTTATTCCGTCTGTCGTGCGGATTGCCATTCCTGCCATTGCCACCATGTTTTCCCGCTGAGCTTCTTTCGCATAAGTGCGTTGAATTCATCGTTCGATACTTTCACTGCGGCCCGTTTCAATAAGGCGCGCCAGGTTGGGTGCCAGAAGTACCACTGATGTGGTGCGTCATAGTCTTGTAACGGGAAAAATACCGATCTCAAGATTTTGTAATCTATTTTATTTTCCTGGTAGAGGCTCAGTGCAACTTCAGCGAAGTCAAAATAATCTGGGCCGCTCAGGGTTTGCATGGAAATTACGGCATATAGCTTTTGATTCTCGTTGAAGCGCTCATCCGCTAATACGCTGATGGCGCTGGCATAGTCGCCGCAGGCAGTAGGAAAGCCTTCGACGCTGGAGAAAAGATGCTCTGGTATATATTCTTTTACGGAATCAAGTGCGTTTATATACTGTGCATTGATTGATGTTTGACTTTTGCAATTTTCCTTTTTCAGGGCATGGCCAAGCACTGCGCCAGTAATTAGCAGTGTCGTAAGAATAAGATATGCCCAGCTCTTTTTTAGCTGCATTGCAATTCCGTATTTGCCGGATTTTGATCTTCTGAGTACGGTGAAGTCATCTTGGCCGTTAATCCCGTGGGGTGTGTTGAGCGTGTGATCTTTGGCTGACATTTCCTTTACCAACGTCCATAAGGAATGCCGAACTGCTCGATATAGGCTTTGGACTCAGGCGTGATGGGGTAGGCATATTGGCCATTGTTGTTCCCCATATCGGGGCCATCTTTGCTGATTTTTGCCTCAAAACGACCGATCTCGACGGGGGCCAGACAAGGGCCTTGCAGCCAGGCTTTGGCGATACCTCCAGGGGCTAGGCCGATGGTGATGTGATCGCGGTAACCAAAGCTGGGTAGATTCTTGCCCCAGTCGCTTTTCCAGGGGCAGGCAGGCTGTTCCTTGGTGACCATCCGTTCACGTACCCACTGAGGAATATTGATCCGCACGTTGTAGGTTTGCGGTTCAACCAAGGATTGCCAGCGCACAAAGACAAACTCAGGCAGGTCGATACCCAGCATGCCTTTGGATTTACCTGTACCCACACGCTCAAGCGATGGCCAGGCAGGGTTACCGGCATTGTTAGCTGGGCTTTTCATGGCTACGGTGCCGCCATGGACGCGTTCGAATACCAGCCCACGCTTATCAATGACATCCACGCTTTCTACCCACACTTCCATATAGTTGGGAGCAAGTAGCCCGATATTCCAGGTTCCATAGGGCAGGTTTGGTTGACCCTGGCCACTGGCGCAACCACTTAGAAAAAACGTAGTCAGCCATAACAGCAGTGCCGGCAGTTTCATTCTGGGTATCCTTTTTGCGGTTTATTGGAGTAGACCGCGCGGCGATTTTCCTGGGGCTTGTTGATCAACAGCCCTTTGCTTGGCGTCCAATGTGCAGAAAGATGGATATAGCGGGCGTGTAGATGGCGTTCCTCTGCAGGAGATAAGCGATCCGTTGTGCCCTGAGACTGGGAAATAATTTTTTCCGCAATAGCCTGCAAGTCGTCAGGAATGGAAACTGTGCTGGTATTGGGGACTGGTTTGAAAGGAACCGCATTCCCAGCAGCCAACTCACGCATAACGCGTAGATAGACCCGCGATAGCTCACCCCGAACTGTACGGGTGATGGCCGCAGCGACCATTGCCCTTTGGGTTTGCGAGTTTTCGTGAGCGCGGCCGGGTACTGCAAAGAACCATTTGGCGGGTTTTATTTCGCCTTCTCCGGGCAGACCGCGCTGCTCCAGCACGCCAATAGCCTCTTGGGTTTCACGCCAGGCCCGACTGCGCTCCAGCGGCTGGGCAGGGGTTACCAAGGTTGAGCGTGGACGGCTGATCAGCAGCTTCTCGGTCATGCTGTTGCGGTAGCCACCGCCGATATCGGAGTGCACCCCAGGCAGGCTGATTTCCTGATGCTGCGGTGCCACGCTGTTCAGCGCAAAGTTCTGGCGCAGTTCATCACGGGCGGCTAGTTGCACAACCTTACGTGCGCAGTCTGCGGGCAGGTATAGGTTTACCCCGGGGTTGTATTCGTTGGCTGGGCTAAGGTCTCCCCGCGCCGGTTTAACAATGGCGGCCACCGTATCGAACAGCCCGATAAAGTTGATGCTGGTGCGTTCTTCCCAGTTGAATCCTGCCGTAACGCCAGGGGTCTGCGGGTTGAGTATGGTTGCTAGCAGTCCGCCGCTAGGCTTGAGCAACTCGTTGGCAAAATGGCGGGCTGCTGCGGCACCACGGCTGAACCCGAAGATGTCGAATTCAATATTGCGAATTTGCAGGTTGGGGTTGTTGCTTACGAGGTCTAGCAGTTTTTGCTGAATTTTTTCTGGGCTTTGTTCTACCCGAGCGACTACGCCTGTATCACCTAGCCCAGTGCCTTGGCTGATCAATGAGTCGGATTCAGCACTACTGGTACCTATACCTTCTAGGTAGATACTCAGATAAGCGGATTTGGCCTCGGCGGGTAAGGCCTCTTCGCTGTCATCCTGATAAAGCTCATAGAGCAACGCTACATTACTGGCCCCGTTGCCGTAGCTGTTATCCGGGATTTTCTCGAATACGCCCGAAGCATTGTTGTCGCGATAACCCTGGGTTGCGCAGTAGCTGATGGTCTCCCGCAATGCAGTTTCATCCAGCAGCTGTAAGTCGTCACGGCGGCACTGCTCGGTGACGGCGGAGTTCGCCATGTTATTGCCGGTACCGTCAAAGAACACGCCGATACGCAGGGTGATACCTACAGGCGTTTCTTCTTCGAGTTCCTCCTCTTCTTCCTCTTCCTCCAGCTCGTCCGCCAACTTAAGCGACGCTGGTATTGGTACCGGAGTGTTGGCGGCTGGCCCCTTGAGCAGATTGCCTGCCAGAGCCACGGCTGCGGCGGCAGGAATCACCGGCAACAGAATGCCAATCCCGCTGCCCACACCCGGTGCGCCGCCCGAATTGATCTTGATCGTCGCGCCGCTGAGCGTGACGCCACCCGGATCGAGTTTGAGGAAGCTGCCGCCGCCGCTGGCGGTAAGTTCCATGCCAGCGTCGATCACTACTTTGTTACCGGCGTAGTAGTGGATTTCGTTGCCGGCTTCGACGAACTGGCCGACGCCGACTTTCACATGCTGTTTCTGCCCGATGGTGAGGTGGTCGTTGCTGCGGGTTTCCACCTTGCGGTCGGCGTGGGTGGTGCGGTGTTCTTCGGCGAGAAACTGGCTGTAGCTGTTGGCTTCAACCGTGTCGTGGCGTTCGTTGCCGATGCGGATTTTCTGGTCGTGTTCGATGTTCTCGTCCCAGTCGCGCTGGGCGTGCAGGTAGATCTGTTCGACGCCTTTTTTGTCTTCGATGCGCAGCTCGTTGTAGCCGCCACCGCCTGGGCTGCTCAGGGTTTTGAATAGGCTACGGGTTTTGTTCGCAGGCAGTGCGTAGGGCGCGACGTGGGCGGCGTGGTACAGGCAGCCGGTGATCAGGGGCTGATCGGGGTCGCCTTCGAGGAAGGTCACCAGTACTTCCATGCCGATGCGTGGGATGGCGATTGCGCCGTAGCCATCACCGGCCCAGCTGGAGGCCGCGCGCAGCCAGCAGCTGGTTTTGTCGTCGGCTTGACCTTCGCGGTCCCAATGGAATTGCACGTTGACGCGGCCGTACTGGTCGCAGTGGATCTCTTCACCCGCAGGCCCGGTGACCACGGCGGTCTGGCTGCCGAGTACCTTGGGTTTCGGGTGCTTCAGCGGTGGGCGATGCAGCACATCCCAGGGCGTGGCGCTGAAGCGGTTGCGGTAACCCTGGGTGAAGTTTGCGTCGCCTGTTTCCCCGTCTCCCCAGCCCTCTCCCCGGAGGGGCGAGGGGGCTGTTCTGTGGTGGTTTGAAAAATCGGTGACGGACTCTTCCAGCACTTGCGGCTGTTTGCCTTCGTGGCTGATTTCCGTCAGCAGCCAGAGCTGGTTCCAGCCGCTACGCGGATGCTTGCTGAGCTTGAGGAAGTGGCCGCTGACCAGCAGTGGCTGGTCGCTTTCACCCGTGGCCAGTTCATAGTCGCTGCGGTGGCGTTCCAGGTTGCGTTTGGCCAGGTGTTTACCGCGCTCGCGTTCGACAAAACGACCGGGGTAGTCGTAGTCCTCGAGGTCGGGCTGGAACTCGCTGTTGAAGGCGGCTTCCATCAGCAATTTGGGTTTTTCGAAGTTGTAGTCGCGGCGGGTGACGCGGCTGGTGCGGGTTTCCAGACGTAGGGCGAAGCGCTTGACCACCGGGTCGTCGGCAACCAGGCCGCTGTCTTGCTGATAGGCCGTTGGCGCGAGTTTCGGGAACACCGTCTGGTCGTCACCGAAGACCAGCACATGGCCTTGTTCGCTGTGCTGGAAGTGATAGTGAATGCCTTCTTCTTCGCACAGGCGCTGGATAAAGTGCAGGTCGCTTTCGTCGTACTGCACGCAGTATTCGCGCTCCGGGTAGACGCTGGGGCCGAACTGGAATTTATAGGCATCGCTCTGGATGCCGTGCTCTTCAAGCACCTGACTGATGATTTTTTCCACGCTCAGGTGCTGGAAGATCCGCTGATTGATGCGGTGCGCCAGATAGGCCAGCTGCGGGCGCAGGGTGACGTGGTAGCGTGTCAGGCGCTGCCCTGAATCGCCCTGAGCGATGCGGTAGATCAGCCCGTGAATGCCGGTGCCGCTGGGGCTAAGGGCGAGGAAGGCTGGCTGGTGCAGCAGGCTTTCCAGATCGAGATCGCGGCGCTCGCTGATCAGTTCCAACTCGAACACGAACGGCTGGCTGATGGCTTCACGACCGGTAAATTCGAGCACCTGCAGATCGTGACTGGCACCTTCGATGCTCAGGCTGAAATGGGTCTGATTGGCGGCGTTGAACATGCTCTTCTCCTTAAGCCTTACACGTCAGCGGGGCTGATATTCAGCCGCTGCATGCGGTACAGCAGGGTGCGGCGCGGCAGGCCCAGCTCGCAGGCTGCGCTGGTCTGGTTGCCGCGGTTCTTGCGCAGACAGTCGAGCAGCAGGCTGCGTTCGACGCGCTCCATGCGTTCACGCAGGTGCATGCTGTGGTCATTGGTGTTGCTGTCCTGACGCAGGTCGAAGTGTTCTGGTAGCAGTTCACCGCCTTCACACAGCAGCACGGCGCGTTCGACTAGGCCCTTGAGTTCACGCACATTACCGGGGAAGGGGTAGCGGGCCAGATGGTCGAGGGTGCTGTCGGCCCAACGGCATTGATTGCGCTGCAGCAGTGAGCTGGCTTTGTCAGCGAAGTAGCGCGCGAGGGTGAGGATGTCCTGATCGCGTTCGCGCAGGGCCGGCAGTTCGATGGGGAATTGCGCCAGGCGATAGAACAGGTCTTCGCGGAAACGGCCTTCTTCCACCCGATTGCGCAGGTTGTGGTGGGTGGCGGCGACGATGCGTACGTCAACCTTGTGCGTGGCGGTCGAACCCAGCGGTCGCACTTCCCCTTCTTGCAATACGCGTAGCAGCTTGGCTTGCAGGCTTAGGGGCATATCACCGATTTCATCAAGAAACAGGGTGCCGCCGTCGGCGGCGTCAAACAGGCCCTGATGGTCGCGGTCGGCACCGCTGAATGCGCCTTTGCGGTAACCGAATAGCTCGCTTTCCAGCAGGCTTTCCGGCAGCGACGTGCAGTTCTGCGCGATGAAGGCTTTGCTCCGGCGGAAGCCGCAATCGTGGATGGCGCGCGCTGCCAATTCCTTGCCGGTGCCGGTTTCGCCGGTCAGCATCACGCAGACCGGGTTGTGCAGCACTTTACTGATCAGCTGGTAGACGCCGCGCATCGCTGGGCTGTCGCCAATCAGGCCGTAGCCGCTGGCGCACGGTGGCGTAATGCTGCTGGGCGCTTGCTCCGGGTGCGTCGAGCGCAGGCGCTGCAGCAGGCGCATTTGGGCAATAACAAAATCGCCCAGATGCGCCAGCGAGCCGGCGAAGGCTTGTAGCTCTCGCGAGCGCAGGTTGGCGATCAGCAGCAGCCCGCAAACGCCTTTCTGCTCATCGAGTAACGGTTGGCACAGCAGGCTGCGCCAGGGCTGTTTCGCCTCGGGGAGGAAGCCGGTCTGGTGCAGGTTGCCGTCCAGTTCGTTGAAGCTGAGCGTCTGGTTCTGGCACAGGCAGTACTGCAGCAGTTGTTCGCCATCGTAGTCGCTCGGGAGGCTGGCGACCTCGCGCGGTTGTAGCAGTCCATCCTGCCACTCGGCACTGAGCATCAGGCGTGTGTGGGTGTTGTCCAGCAGGTACAGTTGGCTCAGTTCACAGCCCGATAGTTGTGCGGCGCTTTCCACCAGGCCGCCGAGCAGGGCGTCACTGTTGGCTGCGCGTGCCAGCGTAGCGAAACGATGTAACAGCGCTTCGGCATAGCGCAGTGGCTGCGGCACCTGGCTGAACATTAATGACACATTAAGCGAACTCACAGACCACCCCACCTTCACTGTCCAGGGTGGCGTGCACGCGGTGCAGGCTTTCACCGCTGGCCATGGCGTCGAGCAGACGGTCGACCACCAGCGGTTGCAGGTGCTGGTCGATCAGGTGATCGATCAGACGCGCGCCGCTGTCGCTGTGGCTGCAACGCTCGGCGAGGTTCTCCAGCAGCGCCGGGCAATGGCTGAACTGCAGCTGACGACGCTGCAGGCGCTCGGCGAAACGAGCGAGTTTGAGGCCGACCAGTTCGTTGAGCACGTCGCCACTGATCGGGTAGTACGGCACCACGCGCATGCGGCCGAGCAGCGCCGGCTTGAAGTGCTGAGTCAGGCTCGGGCGAATCGCCTGTTCCAGGTCTTCGGCATCCGGACGCTGGCCGCCCTGGCAAAGGCTGGCGATGCGCTCGCTGGCGAGGTTGCTGGTCATCAGAATCAGGCAGTTGCGGAAGTTGATCTCGCGACCTTCGCCATCGTTGGCCACGCCCTTGTCGAAGATCTGATAGAAAACGTTCATCACGTCTGGGTCGGCCTTTTCCACTTCATCGAGCAGCACCACCGAGTAGGGCTTCTGCCGCACGGCTTCGGTGAGCATGCCGCCTTCGCCATAGCCGACATAGCCGGGCGGCGCGCCGATCAGCCGGGAAACGGTGTGCTTCTCCTGGAATTCGGACATGTTGATGGTGGTGAGGAAGCGCTCGCCGCCGTAGAGCAGATCCGCCAGGGCCAGCGCGGTTTCGGTTTTGCCGACGCCGCTGGGGCCGACCAGCAGGAACACCCCGACCGGCGCGTCGCTGCGATTAAGACCGGCGGCGGTGGCGCGCATGGCGCGGTCCAGCGCCGCGATGGCTTGCGCCTGACCGCGTACACGCTGACCGAGGTCGCGGGCGAAGGTCAGCACCTTGCTGTTGTGCTCGCGGGCCAGCTGGCTCAGCGGTACGCCGGTCCAGTGGCTGATCACTTCGGCCACTAAGCGCGGGCAGACTTCGAAGCTGACCAAGCGCTCATTCACCTGAGCGCTGGACAGCTCGGCTTGCACGGCGCGCAGTTCGTCTTCCAGCTGCTCCAGTTCAGCCGCGCGGGTACTTTCAGCGCCGCTGTCAGTCTGGCGCAGAATGGCGCATTGCTTGCGCAGTTCCAGCAAGCGCTCGGCCAGCTCGCGCTGCACTGCCCAACGGGTTTCGATCTGCTCCAACTCGGCGCGGGCCTGGCTTAGGCGTGCTTCGAGTTGTTCGAGGCTTTCGCTGTCGATGTTCAGGCCGGCTTCCATATCCCGGCCCATGGCCTCGCTCTGCCGTTCGCCTTCGGCGATCTCGCCGCGCAAGCGTTCCAGCGCTTCCGGGGCGGCGGCCAGGCTGATGCGCACGCGGGCACAGGCGGTGTCGAGTACATCGACGGCTTTGTCCGGCAGCTGGCGGCCAGCCAGGTAGCGCGCGGACAGCTCAGCAGCAGCAACCACGGCGTCATCACGCAGGTAGATACCGTGGCTTTTCTCGTAAACAGGCGCCAGGCCACGGAGGATGGTCACGGCTTCAGCGACGGTCGGCTCATGCAGTTGCACCAGCTGGAAGCGGCGGGCCAGGGCCGGGTCTTTCTCGAAGTACTTCTTGTATTCGCTCCAGGTGGTGGCGGCGATGGTGCGCAGCTCTCCACGCGCCAGGGCGGGCTTGAGCAGGTTGGCCGCGTCACCGCTGCCAACCTGGCCGCCGGCGCCGATCAGGGTGTGGGCCTCGTCGATAAACAGAATGATTGGCTTGGGTGAGGCTTTGACTTCATCGATAACGCCTTGCAGGCGGCGTTCGAATTCGCCTTTGACGCTGGCGCCGGCTTGCAGCAGGCCGAGGTCCAGGCACAGCAGTTCGACACCCTTGAGCGCGGCGGGTACTTCACCGGCAGCGATGCGCAGGGCCAGGCCTTCGACGATGGCGGTCTTGCCGACACCGGCTTCGCCAACCACGATCGGGTTGCTTTTACGGCGGCGGGCGAGGATGTCGATCATCTGGCGGATCGCGCCATCGCGGCACAGCACGGGGTCGAGATTGCCGTCACGGGCCTGCTGGGTGAAGTTGTGGGTGAAGCGCAACAGGTTCGACTCACCACGGGCTGCCGGTTTGCCTGCGCCTGCTTGCGACTGTTGGGCCAAGGCGAATTCGCGCAGGCGCTCGGCATTCAGCTTGGCCAGCAGTGGCTGATAGTGACTGCCGGCGTAACGCATCGGGTTGCGCAACAGGGCGAGGATCAGCGCGGCTTCATCGACCTGGCTCTGGCCGAGTTCCAGGCTGGCGACCAGTAGGGCGTCCTGCAGCCATTGCACCAGTTCAGTGGCAAACACTGGATTGCGCGATTCGCTGTGTTCGCCACGCGGTTGCAGCGCGCGGGCCAGCTCGCCGGTTTCTACGTCGGCATCCTGCAGGGCGCGTGGCAGCAAGCCTTCGGGGCGCTCAAGCAGGCCGAGCAACAGGTCTTCCACCAGAATCTTACTGCCGCCCCGAATTACGCAGCGCTCAGCGGCACACTCCAGGTCATGTTTGCTGGCTGCGTCGAGGGCTTGAACCAGTTGCTGCAAGTCGACGTTGATCATCTTCATCTTCCTTAATGAATTTTGCTGCCGAGGGTGACCACACCGTCCGCGTTGTCACGCCCCAGCCATGTGGTCCAGCCCAACAGGCAGGGGTTGTCCGCGCCGAGGCGCAATTCGCGTATTTCGTCCTGGCGCAGTTCCAGGCGTATGTCGTAATCCAGTGGGTCGCGCAGGGTGAAACGCACCAGCGCGCAGAGCGGTTGGTAACCGTTGCCGATGGGTAGAAATTCATGAAAGCGGCTCCAGTCCAGCTGGCGTACATGGATGCGGAACTTGCCGCCGCGATCGCGCACGAGCTCGCCAAGCACCAGGCTCTCGCCCAGTTGGCTGTTGGCTAGGCCGAGGCGATTGTGTTGCTCGCTGAGGATTTCTACCTGACGTTCCAGGCACTGCTCGATATGCAGGTCGGCGTGCTTGAAGTAGTAGCGCAGCACTGACTCGATGAGCGCTGCCGAGTGGGCGCGCAGGCTGAGCAGGCCGAGGTAAGGCAGCAGGCGTTTCCAGTTCAGCTCGGAAGCGTTGCGAATGGTTTCGCCGCCCAGGCCGATCAGGGCAAACAGGTGGGCGGAGAACGGGTCGACTGCGCCGCTCTGGAAACGCGTGTGGTAGCGGTATTTCTGCCAGGTCGGCAGCAGCAGACGCTGCAGGCGGTTGTTGAACAGGTCAAGGAAGTCGCGGGTCGGGTTACCGTCTTCACTGTCGCCCAGCGCTTGCTCACCGTAGAACGCCGGCAGCGGCGAGCCGGCACCAAACAGGCTGACCAAGTTGATACGCATGCGGGCGCGCAGTTCGCCGTGCTCTTCGAAAAAGTGCACGCGATCAATATCGCTGCCGGGGAACCCCATGCTCGGGTTGGCCTGCAGTTCCAGCCGCTGATACAGCGCCTCCTCATCCAGCTCCGGATGGGCGGCGTGCAAGCGTTCCAGCACCAGCTGCACACCTTGAAACAGGCTGTACTCGCGGATGCCCCGGCTAAGCCGGTTTAGAGCAGGGGCTGTAGCCCCATGCGCGGCGTCCATTGGTACACCTCTCCCTGTGTGCTCTGTACGCGCAGCTCGTGGTACGAGTTCAAGCTGGCGTACAGGGCGAAAAATTCATTGAGTACGGTGGCGAAGAGGAACAGGTCACCCTCGCCGACATAGCCCTCGGGGTTGATCGTCAATTGCGTGCGTACACCACGCACGGGCAGGCCACGGTGCAGGCGGTCGACGTGCTGGTGGCTGATGCTTTTCAGACCGTCGAGCAGGCGCTTGCTGACCTTCTCCGCGTGCTGGTCGTAGTAGCGCGGCAGGTCGTAGGTTTCGAGGATCACCTTGAGCGCGTCGATGTTGGCCAGCGACAGGTAGTTCAGCGACATATTGCTGATCAGCTTCCAGAGAAAGTCGCGGTGCAGCGGCGGCGCGTAGCTCGGCGTTACGGCGCTGATATTGCGAAACGTGAGGAACTCCGGGGTGTCCTCGCAGGGCATGCAGATATCACCGAGGCCCAGCTGGCGTGGCAGGTTCTGGTTGGTGCAGGTCAGCTCGATGGACAGCGTTTCGTGCTGATCAAGGTTGCGCAGGCCGAAGCTCAGGTAGGTTTCCAGGCCGTCGCCGAGCAGCGAAGGTTGCTGGCGCACGCTGTAGTGCGGGCGCGCCAGAGGCACATCGAAGCTGGCGTCATGCTCGAAGGATTCGAACGGCACGTACTCTTCATAGCCCTTGCCGCCGGGCTTCCAGCCGGTGACGCGATCCACCGAGAACACCCCGCAATGCTCGGAGTCGAGTTCCGAAGGCAGCAGCAGGTACTGGTCCTGCTTGCCGTCCAGGCGAATCGGGATGGCGTCGTGGGCGAACAGGTTGACCACCGGCGTGCAGTACAGGCGCACGCTATCCAGGGTCGGGCGGATGCGTTGCACGCCAGCCTTGTGGATATCGAAACGCAGCTCGATGCCGCGCGCCTGCTTGAGCACGTCTTCGGGCACGCGCTTGAGTGCATCGAGGCCTAGCAGGTCGACAAACAGGAACTTGTCCTGAAAGGCGAAGTATTCCTGCAGATAGCGGTAACCACGGAAGGTGTTCAGCGGGTAGGGGATCAGCGCCTGATCTTCGGCAAAACCCACCGGCTGAACATTACTGGCGGGCAGTTGCAGCTGCGCCAATGGACGCTCATCGGCCCCCTGCAACGGCTTGCCGGCCGCATTCAGCAGCACCAGCTGCACGCCGCCGAGGTGGCGCAACAGACTCAGGTACAGCAACTGGCTGATATAGCGCTCACCGGAAAGGTGCAGACGCAACTGCTTGAGGTCGAGATCACCCAGATGACCATCGGCACTCATCGCCAGACGCAGGCTGAGCAGCGCACCGTCACCCTTGACCGAGTAATCCAGGCCATTCAGCGCCAGCGGCAGCACCTCGGTGGCAAAGGCGGTGCGGAAACGGCAGGTCACGCCTTGAATCGGTTTGGATTCCACCGGCGTATGCCGTGGCACCAGCAAAGCACCGCCCGGACGCTTGAGCGGGTCGAACTGCAGCATGCTGAACGCTGGCAGCGGGCGCATATAGTTCGGCCACAGCAGGTGCATCAGCGAATGGGTCAGCTCCGGCAGCTCATCGTCGAGCTTCTGCCGCAGCCGCCCGGTAAGAAAGGCGAAACCTTCCAGCAGCCGCTCGACATCCGGGTCGCGCCCGCTCTGCCCAAGAAACGGCGCCAACGCCGGGCTGCGCTCGGCAAAGCGCTTGCCGAGTTGGCGCAGGGCGGTGAGTTCGCTCTGGTAGTAGTGGTTAAAAGACATTAGTTAGCTTTCTCCGTGGCTGATTCATTTGCTTTCCACGGCCTTATTGCTGCGAGCTTTCACGGTCCGAACCATTTTTTCGGCGAGCACTATGGCGAGCATGCTCAAGGTGCCTGTCAGAAAGAGATAGAAAAGAGCTCTGAGTGGGTGTGCGGGCAGCAGAAAGAGTGCATAAGAAACTGCTGCAGTTACAGCAATAAAAAATTTCAGATTTCTCCATGGAGCTAGCGCTACCGCAAAGTTAATCGTGATAAATACTAAGAGTGCGACTCTAGTTATCATGCCAGGCATATATCCTCGCGAACCTGGGCTACCAACGAACTGCTTGTAAAGCATCAGGCCTAAATCATTAGCTACTACAAAAGCGACGCAAAATATACCGTGCACAACAAGGTTAAGACCTGTTGTGGTTGATGGTTTTCTGGTTGAGGTATTTGGGAACATCATCCGCACTCCGGCAAAGACCAGCCGCCATACCCATTAGATGTCGAGTAAAAAACATGCTTACTTGTCCAGAACGCACCTTCGATGTCTGGGTTGTCGCGCTGCCAAAGTAACCACTCCGTACTTTCTATTTCGTTACCGCCCTTGCTATAGACACGGTAAAAGCCGTTGCCGGAAAACAAGGCGAAATTTTTACCTACTGCACCTAGGGCTTTGTAGTTAGGTATGTAAGTGTCGATATAGCAGGCACCTGATTCACTCCATACACGGTAATATGCCTTGGTGCTGCGGCCGGTCTCAACTTTCACATACAGAAAGGTGCCCGTTAGCAGTAGCAGTAAGCACACAGTGTAAATAATACGGGGCAGGCCACGATTTGCGTTACCCGAGGAATCGAAAGTGGGGGGCGGGGTATGTCCCAAAATATTATGTTCCCAGGTATTAAAAAATTTCACTGAATATCCAGTTGTTGAACCTATACAGAGCTAATAGGTTTATTGTTGAAAAAAATAATAGATTTAAAATATTTTTCTTTGTCTTTCTTTTTATTAGAGCGGCGAGGTCAGCGCTGAATAGGATCGTACTGGCGATCATGAGCGGGATGTAAGCGGCCGTGCTAAAAGAAAATAACCAATAAAGAAGGTTGCCTTGGAGGCGGTAGTCAAGGCCGCCAATGTCGACAGACCAATTACTGCCAGGTTCGTTAAAAGTTACAATCAACATAAGTATTGAAATAACTGCCATCGGATAGCGAGGCATGTTTATCTAAGCCCCGCTTTGTAAAGGTTCTTAGCTAATTCTTGCCGTCTATTTCGTGCTTCTTGGTTGTCCGCGGAGTAATAGAAGTGGCCTTCTTTGCCGCCAGCAAACATTTGCTTTTTTAACGTTGGGATAGAATCGACGATTTCTTTATCTGTCATGCCCGCGTAAATTGGATCGCCTTGACTCACCAAGTCTATGATTTGGCAGTTGAGAATTTTTGGGTGGTTAGCTACTGCATTTTTTAGGCTGGTATTGATAGGAGCTCCGATCAGTACTAAGTTGTTGACGGTTATTCCTTTGCGTGCATGGAATATTGCTGTTCGTGCCGCTATCACGCCCCCCCATGAGTAGCCGATAATATTGAACTGACCAATCTTGGGAAGTGGCTTGCCAACACCAATATTGGCGAGGGAGAAGTCAGATTCTTTTACAGCGCTTAGGTCTCGGCTGATTTTAATAGCCTGTATGTCACTTGCCGGTATGCACTCAAATTTATCGTACTGTCTAATAGTTATTAGCCCAAAGAGGTATTTTTTTTCTATGTACTCATTGCCATATGTACATTTTTGTAGCTCGCCATACTCGAACACAACCGAGTCATTTTCATCTTGGTTGTAAAGTACGACTGCAGAAGCATCACCGAGCATATCGACAAAGGACGGGACATAACTGTCTAAGCCCGTGTAAAGGGATGAGTAATTACCGAAAACAGGATTAGCTATTCCAGCTTCTTTCAGTGCGGCGACCATGTCCTCATTGTAAGAGCCGACCATGCCAGCACCGCCCAGAAAAACAGTTAGGCCCTGATCGAACATCACTGATTTCGGCGTTCTATCCGCTGTAGGCGTACTTTGCTTGGTAGCAATTTTCTTGTAGGTGCCGGACGGCGTGTTGATCACATCCTGTGCCATGCTCTCAATCTCCCGAGGCTACATAAATGTCGACTTTCTCGGCTTTTACGTGTCCTGCTATTCGGTGTGTAAGTCCTTGAGCATCTGTGACGCCTGTTTCCTGCTTGCCGCTTTTTCGCACAAGTAAATATCGCTGGTTAGCGATAGGCCTACCTTGGGTATCCTTAAGCACGAACTGCTCATCGAATCCTGGAAATATCACCGGTGCTGGCGCCGTAAACGCCGCCCCACCCCCACTAGCCCCAATCAACACCGTCCCCGATCCCCCCACAACCACATTGCTATGACTGCCCACGGTGCCAATGGTGGTCGCCGGCTTGCCGTTGATCAGCACGGTGGGAATGACCGCGCTGGCCAGGGCGCTGCCGCAGCCGGTGGGGTCGCCCATGCGGGCGGCGGGCAGGCTGTCGAACAGCACGTCGGGAGAGCCGGCGACAATCGGATTGCTGCCGTGGCCGGGAATCGGGCAGACAGTGGGGTCGCTGACGCGGGCGGCGGGTTTACCGGACATGGGCTCTCCTTAGTTGACCTTGACCTGTCCGCTGCCGTCCAGGCGCGCGGAGAAACTGACTTGGCGTTTAAGGCCGTCCACTTCCAGCAGGCCTTCGATGGCAAAGGCCAGGCTCAGCGGGTTGTTGTCGCGGGGCAGGGAAATCACCCGCACGTCGCTTAAACGCGGTTCGTACGCTTCGATAAAGCGTTCGATGGCGATACGCGCCTGCTGCAGCGAATCGTGCAGCGACAGACGCATATCGTTGAGATCGGGCAACCCGTAGTCGGGCAGCGTTTGCACGCTGCCCGCCCGGGTGCTGAGCATTTTCGCCAGGTGGGTAGCCACCGACGCCATGGCGGCAACCTCGCGGCTCCAGCCAGCACGCTGGCTGGCTTCACCGCCGAGGCGTTCGAACAGGCTTCCGTACCCGGCCATGAGGATGCTTATTCCTTGTCCAGCTTGCCGACGAGCGACAGGGTGAAATCGGCACCCATGTACTTGAAGTGCGGACGCACGTTGAGGCTGACGCGGTACCAGCCCGGCTCACCATCAACATCACTGACGATCACCTGAGCGGCGCGCAGCGGACGACGGCTACGCACTTCGGAGCTCGGGTTTTCCTGGTCGGCCACGAACTGGCGGATCCACTTGTTGAGTTCAAGCTCCAGGTCGGTGCGCTCTTTCCAGGCGCCGATCTGCTCGCGCTGCAGCACTTTCAGGTAGTGGGCCAGGCGGTTGATGATGAACATGTACGGCAGCTGAGTGCCGAGCTTGTAGTTCAGTTCAGCGGTCTTGCCTTCTTCGCTGATGCCGAAGAACTTCGGCTTCTGCGCCGAGTTGGCGGAGAAGAATGCGGCGTTGTCGCTGCCTTTGCGCATGGTCAGAGCGATAAAGCCTTCTTCGGCCAGTTCGTATTCACGACGGTCGGAGACCAGCACTTCGGTCGGGATCTTGGTTTCGATTTCGCCCATGCTTTCGAAGTGGTGCAGCGGCAGGTCTTCCACCGCGCCACCGCTCTGCGGGCCGATGATGTTCGGGCACCAGCGGAACTTGGCGAAACTGTCGGTCAGCTTGGAGGCGAAGGTGTAGGCGGTGTTGCCCCACAGGTAATGCTCGTGGCCGTTGGCGACGTTCTCTTTGTAGACGAAGGTCTTCACCGGGTTGTCTTCCGGATCGTAGGGGTTGCGCAGCAGGAAGCGCGGTACGGTGAGGCCGACGTAGCGGGCATCTTCCTGCTCGCGGAAGCTCTGCCATTTGGCGAATTGCGGGCCTTCGAAGTGATCCTTCAGGTCCTTCAGGTCCGGCAGACCAGTGAAGCTTTCCAGGCCGAAGAATTTCGGACCCGCCGCGGCGATAAACGGCGCGTGGGACATGCTGGCGACGCTGGCGACGTATTGCAGGGTCTTGACGTCCGGAGCGCTCGGGTCGAAGAAGTAGTTGGCGATCAGCGCGCCGACCGGCTGGCCACCGAACTGGCCGTATTCGGCGGTGTAGATGTGCTTGTACAGGCCGGACTGGGTGATTTCCGGGCTGTCTTCGAAGTCATCGAGCAGATCCTGCTTGGAGGCGTTGATGATCTCCAGCTTGATGTTTTCGCGGAAGTTGGTGCGATCCACCAGGAGCTTGAGGCCGCGCCAGGAGGATTCCAGCGCCTGGAATTCGGCGTTGTGGAGGATTTCGTCCATCTGCCGGCTGAGCTTGGCGTCGATCTCCGCGATCATGCGGTCGACCATGGCCTTTTTCACGGGCTCGTTTTGGTTCTGCGGCTTCAGCAATTCTTCGATAAAGGCCGATACACCGCGCTTGGCGATGTCATAGGCTTCGTCGTCCGGCGTCAGTTTGGTCTCGGCAATGATGCGGTCGAGAATGCCGAGTTCGGCGGCGCTGCGGCCGCTTTCCACTGCTGCACTAGTGCTCATGAATTAGCTTCCTTGTTAATTGAGATCAGGAGTCCAGCTTGGCTTGGGCCGCCAGGCCGAGTTCGCCGAGCACGCGATCACGCGAGTCGTCGTCCGCCAGCACGCTTTCGATGGCCTTGCGAAAGGCCGGGGCGTTGCCCAGTGGGCCTTTCAGAGCAACCAGGGCGTCGCGCAGCTCCATCAGCTTTTTCAGCTCAGGGACCTGATCGACGACATTGGCCGGGTTGAAGTCCTTCATCGAGTTGATGCGTAGCTGTACGGCCATGTCGTCGCCTTCGGCGTCGTCTTGTAGGCGATTTGGTACGGCAAACGTCAGGTTGAGCTCCTGCTTGGCCAGCACCTCGTCGAAGCTGTTTTTGTCGATGCTGATTGGCTTGCGGTCTTCGATCTTGCGATCGTCGGCGCGCTGGGTGAAGTCACCCAGAACCATCAGTTTTAGGGGCAGCTCGATCTCTTCTTGGGCACCGCCGGTAGCGGGTTTGAACGTGACGTTGATGCGTTCTTTGGGGGCTACCGAGCCTTCTTTGGCCATGGTCATTCTCCTTTATGGTTATGGCCCGAGGGCCTTTGGACGCGTTCGCGCCTACTCCAGCACCACTTCAAGATCGAGGTGGCACAACCTGCGGTAGATCTCTTCCTTGCTTTCACGCACGGCGTGGTTCTGCGGCAGCAGCTCACAGCAGCTGTGCAGCATGCGCAGTACGTCCAGGGCGAGATCGGGTTCCCAGTCGCCGAGGCCGGTGGCCTGTAGCGCCTGGTCAAGCGATTCGAGTTGAGTCTTGGCCAGTTCGTATTTCTTTGCGCTGTAACACAGGCGCGCCAGGGTCAGTTGCCAGAAGAAGCGTTCGCGCCCGCCGCGTGCCTTGGCCAGGCCGAGCTTGAGTTGCTGCACGGCGGATTTCAGGCCGTCCTTGCGCAGCTTAGGCAACACTTCCTGCAGGGCGATCTCCCAGGCCGGCAGGCTGTTGCCGTCGTTGGCTATGGGGGCGTTTTCGCTGACCGGAGCCTGCACATGCGGCATCACGTGAGAGCTGAGCCAGGCGCGGGTTTGCGCATCGGCAAAGGCGCTGCCGTCGTGGAAACGCAGTTCTTCCAGGCCGCACATGCGCTGCATAAACAGCGCAAGCTGGATTTCCACTTCACGCATCGCCTGCTCGGCGTCCAACTCATGCAAGCACTGCCAGACCAGATGCTGGCCGTCGAGCCAGAAGGGCGCGCGGGCGATGCTCGCCTCTAGGTCAACGAGCAGATCGGCGTACTGAGCGTTCTGGTAACGCTCCTGATAGCCGGTCAGCTTGTCGGTTGGCAGGCCGCGCAGGGCGGTAATCTGTTCGCTGTTGCGTTCTGGCAGGCTGTCGATGGGCAGCCAGAGCAGGGTGCGGGCTAAGCGCAGGGCGCGCAGGTCACTGGCTTTTTGTTTCAGCCAGTAGGCGCACAGCGGGCGGGCATGGTCCTGCAGGCTGCGCAGGCTTTTGTGTGCTTCTTTTTCACTTTCTACCGGTGCGCCGGGGGTTAGCATCTGGCTGGCGGCCTGCTTGACCTGGGCAATTGCTGCACCGACGGAACCTGGCTCCGGCTGACCCTGGCTGGCGCGCTTGACCAGCTCATCCAGGCGTCGGCATAGCGGCAATAGCAGTGGCGCATCTTCACCCAGATGTTCGGCCAGACAGGCTTCCAGGGTGCGTAGTTGGTCAGCCAGGCTGCGAAACAGCGCCAGTTGCTCGCCAATCGGTACGTGCTCGGCCAGCGCCTGTTCCAGGCGCGGGATCAGCCAGCTGATGGCAGCGGCACGGGTACGAGCCTTGCGTGGGTGCAGCTCGCTCCAATGGTTCAGACACAGGTAGTGCAACAGGCTGAAACCGGCCTGCAGGCCGGGGAAGGATTCGCGCTGGTAAAGGCCCCAGATCAGCCAGGCGGCTACACGCAAATCCTTGGAGTGGGTGCTGAGCAGTATCTCGCTGTTTTCGCGGACTTTTTGCCAGTCAATTGCTGTGGTTTCATGCAGCGCCGCGGCCTTACTTAGCTCGTTTTCGAGAACTTCGTATTCGCTGGAATAACGCACATCATTACCGGCAAAGTTCCCTTCGTTAATAGGGAGTTTTGCCAGCTCTAAATAGCGAGTGGTGAGCTTGTTTGAATAGGTCATTCCATGACTCTATTGTCGTTGTGTGCAATTTCCACACGCCGAAGGTTGTGTTTTTGACAGCGGTCGAGCAATAAGTTGCGCAATTTTCTGCGCAGCTTGTTACGTGAAGAGTTGTGCAATAAGTTGCGCACTCAACTGCGCATAAATGTGTGCATATCCTTATGAGGTGGGCATCCTAGCCCGGCATGGCGTGTCGGGCAACTAGGAATTTTCTGAAAAAATCCTTTCTCGAAAAATGCATCGAAATAATTTTTTTGTTGCAGGGCGGCGACTTTGCGAAGCTGGGGGGTGACAGGGTTTTTCTAGGGGCTGAATTATGATTCGGTCGGTCAAGCGGCAATGAAGTCGGCGGAGTTTAAAATTTCTTTTTCTTGAGGTTGTTCGCATTTCTTATTCCAAAGTCAGAGTTTGAAAGTGCGAGATATATGTAGATGTGTAATGCGCGAGGCTTTAATTTTCGCGAAAGTTGTTTGGTTTTTAACTGATCTCCCTCGAACCGCAGGCGAGAGGCCTCATCGAAATTGCGATACACATGAAGGTGTTTTGCCTGCGTGCCCCCGCGACAGATGCTCGCTGGTCTCCAGGTTTTTTGACCGAGGCAAAAGCTGTGGCTGGTTAACGAGCGTCCGAGCAGTTGGTCCCGTCACGTGCGTCTGCCGCTGCAGTTTGCTGTGCTGATGGCGTGAGGCCGCCGACTGTCTTCAGTAGGTGGTCAGGTTCGTCTGGTGGGTTGAATGTGCGCACTGAGTTGAACGTCAGCTCAAAATAAAAGGCCCGCATCGCAGCGGGCCTTTTATTTTGAGTGGTGCCGGAGATAGGAATCGAACCTACGACCTTCGCGTTACGAGTGCGCTGCTCTACCGACTGAGCTACACCGGCTTATCTGGTGGTCTTTTTAGCAAGCAGCACCGGCATCAGGCAAGCTGAAAACTCCCCATGCCTAACAAAATTGGCGCAGTGTTATGCCATGCCCAATAAAAAGCGGAGCCCTGAGGCTCCGCTTTTTATTCACTGGTGTGCATCACGCCAGTTTTTTGTGGCGTACCCGGTGCGGCTGGGACGCGGCGTCGCCGAGGCGTTTTTTGCGATCGGCTTCGTACTCGGTGTAGTTGCCTTCGAAGAACACCGCTTGCGAGTCATCCTCATAAGCGAGGATATGGGTCGCTACGCGGTCAAGGAACCAGCGATCGTGAGAGATCACAATGGCGGCGCCAGGGAAGTCGAGCAGGGCTTCTTCCAGGGAGCGCAGGGTTTCTACGTCGAGGTCGTTGGACGGTTCGTCCAGTAGCAGCACGTTGGCGCCTTCTTTCAGGGTCAGGGCCAGGTGCAGGCGGCCGCGTTCACCGCCGGAGAGGTCCTTGACGAACTTCTGTTGGTCGCCGCCCTTGAAGTTGAAGCGGCCCACATAGGTGCGCGACGGGATCTCGTAGTTGCCGATTTTGATCATGTCGGAACCGTCGGAAACCATTTCCCACACGGTCTTCTTGCCGTCGAGGTCGTCGCGGCTCTGATCAACGCAGGCCAGTTGCACGGTTTCGCCGACTTCGATG
This sequence comes from Pseudomonas sp. BGA-UO-ETr-WB11, assembly GCF_059567785.1. Taxonomy (NCBI): domain Bacteria; kingdom Pseudomonadati; phylum Pseudomonadota; class Gammaproteobacteria; order Pseudomonadales; family Pseudomonadaceae; genus Pseudomonas; species Pseudomonas sp. BGA-UO-ETr-WB11. The sequence goes on from NZ_JCAQOS010000005.1 coordinate 74,697, forward strand.
CTGCCTGAGTCTGGTTGCTCCTTGCCCATCAGCATGCGGAACAGGGTCGACTTACCGGCACCGTTGCCGCCGATCACGCCGACGATGGCGCCTTTGGGCATGCTGAACGACAGGTTGTCGATCAGCATGCGGTCGCCATAGCCCTTGCACACGTTTTTGAACTCGATGACCTTGTCACCCAGGCGCGGGCCGGCCGGGATGTAGATCTCGTTGGTTTCGCTGCGCTTCTGGAATTCCTGCGACTGCATTTCCTCGAAGCGCTGCAAGCGGGCCTTGGACTTCGACTGGCGCGCCTTGGCGCCTTTGCGCACCCATTCCAGCTCGTCCTTCATGGCCTTTTCATGGGCCGACTGCTGCTTGGACTCCTGGGCTAGGCGGTCGGACTTGGCTTCCAGCCAGCCGGAGTAGTTGCCCTCGTAAGGGATGCCCTGGCCGCGGTCGAGTTCGAGAATCCAGCCGGCGACGTTATCCAGGAAGTAACGGTCGTGGGTGATCGCTACCACTGTGCCCGGGAAGTCGTGCAGGAAGTGCTCCAGCCAGGCTACCGAGTCGGCATCCAGGTGGTTGGTCGGTTCGTCCAGCAGCAGCATGTCGGGGGCCGACAGCAGCAGGCGGCAGAGGGCCACGCGGCGCTTCTCACCACCGGAGAGGTGCTCGACCTTGGCATCCCAGGCGGGCAGGCGCAGGGCATCGGCGGCGACTTCCAGCTGGCGCTCAAGGTTGTGGCCGTCGCCGGCCTGGAGGATGGCTTCCAGCTTGGCTTGTTCGGCGGCCAACTTGTCGAAATCGGCATCCGGATCGGCGTAAGCGGCATAGACCTCGTCGAGACGCGCCTGGGCGTCCTTGATTACGCTGACCGCTTCTTCGACCACTTCACGCACGGTCTTGCTCGGGTCGAGCTGCGGCTCTTGCGGCAGGTAGCCGACATTCAGCTCTGGCATCGGCCGGGCTTCGCCGTCGAACTCGGTGTCGACGCCCGCCATGATCTTCAGCAGGGTGGACTTGCCTGAGCCGTTGAGGCCGAGCACGCCGATCTTGGCGCCAGGGAAAAAGGACAGGGAAATGTTCTTCAGGATTTCCCGCTTCGGCGGTACTACTTTGCACAGCCGGTGCATGGTGTAGACGTATTGAGCCATGGATTAACGCGTGCCCGTGACAGAGAAAAAGGAACGCGCCCAGGCGAGAAAACCACCTCGCGCGCATGGGCCAAAGCTACCGGAATGCGGCCTGCAGGGCAAACCGCGAGCGCCGTGCGGCACGCACCAGAGCGTCACGGCAACAGCGCCGCAGAAGGCCGCGGCACTCGTCGGCACAGCTGGCACTTGGCCACACTTCAAGGCATGCTTGGCGCCCCGCGCGAAGCCGACTACTGTCACAGTAACGCCGTCCTCTTTATTGCAGCTGTTTTTGCAGGATCACGCCTTAAGTGCTCGAGCCCGTCATCACGTCTTCTGCGTCGCCCACGGATGATCGCCGCACACCGCCGCAAAGCCGCTGGTTCAAAGGCCTGTTGCTCGGCTTGCTGCTGACTATGGCGGCGTTGCTGCTCTGGCAGCTGCGCCAGGAGTTTGCTCAGCAACTGCAGCATCAACGCCAGCGCAGCTACGACTACGCCGCGCAAATCAGCGGCCAGTTGGCCCTGAACCTCGAATTGCAGGTGCAAAGCACCCTCGAATTGTTGCGTCAGCATGCCCTGCGCCCAGCACCCGGCGAGCAGAGCAATGCGTTGCTCCAGCGCTTGCAAGGCGTATGGCCGGAACTGCGCAGTCTGGTCTGGCTCAGCCCTGAAGGCGGCCTGCTGGCCGACAGTGCCGCAGCCCCAGATGACGTGCCTTACCTGCTCAGTCTGCCAGCGCACGCGGGTGAGCAAGCCTATTACCTAAGTCGCGGGCCCCAGGCGGATAGCCCGCTGTACCTGCTGTTTCGCCAGCCCGCCAGCGTGCGGCCGGGCGGTTTCTGGGTTGCGCGCCTGGCGCCGGACGCCTTGCCGCGGTTGTTGCCGCAGCAGGTGCCTGAGCATCAGCACTGGCGCCTCGAAGAGCGAACGGGCGCACGCCTGATCGCCCAAAGCGCCGTGCATGTCGACGATAGCCTCGCCGCCGCCCACAGCACTCGCGTCATGCCCTTGGCTAACAGCAACTGGCAGTTGCGTGGCCTGCTGGATGTCGCCCAGTTGCGCGCTCAACTGCTGCCCGCTCTGCTTGGCAAGTTGCTGTTGTTTCTCGCCTGCAGCGCCATGACCGTGATTACCCTCACGGTGCTGCAACGCGAGCAGCGCTGGCTGCGCGCCAGTCACGCCACTTCGCGCCGCGCGCTCGATCAAGCTGCCATCGCCCTTGGTTCAATCGAGGAGCGCGTGTTGCTGACGGACGATCAGGGCCGCATCAGCTACCTCAATCCACAGGCCGAACAGCTGCTGGGGAAAACTTTCGACCAAGTCCGTGGCGTTCACCTGGATACGCTGCTGCCAGGCCTGGCTCTGCGCCAGCATGACCTCAGCGAGGGGAGTGACGCCCAGGCGTTTCTGCTTGAGTTGGCGGATAACGGTCGGCCGGGCACGTTCAGCGTTAGTCGCAGCGCGTTGGGTGATGCCGATGCGCACCGTGGCTACGTTTGGATGCTACGCGATGTCAGTGCCGAACAGCAGGCACGCCGAGGCTTGGAGCAAACCCAGCGGCGCTATCAGGAAATCTTTGAGGGCACCGGCACGGCGCTCTGCGTGCTCGACCTGTCCGGCTTGCATGCACATCTGCAGGCGCTCGGCCTCAGTAGTCAGGACAATCTGGCGCAATGGATCAGGGCCAATCCGCACGCTCATGCGGGGCTGCTGGATTGCCTGCGGGTCAGTGAAATCAACCGTGTGACCGAGCGCCTGCTTGGGGTTTCCTCGGCTGAGGAAACCTGGCAGTTGTTGATCGGCCATGGGCCGTTGCGCGACGGCGGGATTCGTCAGCAACTGATCAGCTGTGCCCTCAGCGGCCAGCGTCAGCTGGAGGCCGAAATCAAGATCAACACCGCCCAGGGCCATATGCGCTACCTGTGGCTGGTGATGCAATTGCCGGAGCTGATCGAGGACTACCACGCCGTCACCCTCAGCATCAGCGATATCACCACCCGCAAACGCATCGAGCTGTCGCTGATCGAGCGGGAGAACTTCTGGTCGGATGTGGTCAAGGCCATTCCCGACACCCTGTACGTGCATGACATCCCCGGCAAGCGGGTGATGTTCAGCAACAACCACCTGGGCCCGCAGCTGGGCTACAGCAAGACCGAGATGCGTCAACTGGGCGATCGCTTGTGGGAGAAAATCCTCCACCCCGATGACCAGGAACTTTACGGCCGTATGCGTAGCTTGCAGCAGGTGGTCAGCGATGGGCAGTTGCTGCAATGCCAGTTGCGCTGGCGTCACCGTGACGGCAGTTGGCACTGGTTCGAGATCCGCGAGCAGGCCCTGAGTCGCGACAGTCACGGCCGGGTCAGCCGTCTGATTGGCATCGCCAAGGATGTCACCGAGCAGATCGAGGCCAGCGAATCGTTGCGCGAAAGCGAACGGCGCTATCGGCAGTTGGCAGAAAGCACCAGCAACGTGATTTTCTCCACCGATCGGCAGCTTGAGTTGGTCTACGTCAGCCCGTCGGTGGAGCAGACCCTGGGCTACAGCACCGAGTGGATCATGCAGCACGGTTTCTTTGCCACTGCCGCTAACCGCAGTCAGCTGGATAGCGTCTATCAGCTGCTGGCGCAGATTCGCCAAGGGCTCCGTGAGCCAGCGTTGTTGGCGCGCCTGCGCAGCGAGCTGCCGACCCAGTTGTTCATGTTCGACTGCCTGCACGCCAACGGCCTAAAGATTCCCACTGAATTGAGCATGACCCTGATGTGGGATGAGTACGGTCGCTTCGAAGGCCTGCTCGGTATTGGCCGCGACATCAGCCAGCAGCGCCAGGCAACCAAAGACTTGCGTATGGCGGCCACGGTGTTCGAGCACTCGACCGCGGCCATTCTGGTCACCGACCCGGCGGGCTATATCGTTCAGGTCAACGAAGCCTTCAGTCGCATCAGTGGCTACGCCAGCAGCGACGCCCTGGATCAACTGCCCAGCCTGCTGACCAGCACCCAGGTGCCCGCCGAGCAACTGCACTTTATCTTCGACCAGCTGCGCCACAGCGGCAGTTGGGAAGGTGAGGTGCGCCTCAAGCGCAAAACGGGTGGCGACTACCCGGCCTGGGTCGGCATCACTGCGGTGCAGGACGATGAAGGTGATCTGGTCAGCTATGTGGCGTTCTTCAGCGATATCAGCGAGCGCAAGGCCAGCGAGCAACGTATCCACCGCCTGGCCTACTACGACCCGCTGACCCTGCTGCCCAATCGCACGTTGTTTCAGGACCGCCTGCACACCGCGTTGCAGGCCGCCGACCGGCATCAGCAGTGGGTGGTGCTGATGTTCCTCGACCTCGACCGCTTCAAGCCGATCAACGACTCCCTCGGTCATGCGGCCGGCGACCGCATGTTGCAGGACGTGGCTCGGCGGCTGCTGGGGTGTGTCAGCGAAGACGACACGGTGGCGCGCATGGGTGGCGACGAGTTCACCTTGCTGCTGCAGGCGCGCAGCACCCGTGAGGGCGCACTGAACCGCGCCATCCATGTGGCTGAGCTGATTCTCGCCAGTCTGACGCGAGCCTTTATCCTCGAAGGCCGTGAGTTCTTCGTCACCGCCAGCATCGGTATCGCCCTCAGCCCGCAAGACGGCCAAGAGCTGAGCCAGTTGATGAAGAACGCCGACACGGCGATGTACCACGCCAAGGATCGCGGCAAGAACAACTTCCAGTTCTACCAGGCGGACATGAACGCCACGGCCCTTGAGCGCCTGGAGCTGGAAAGCGACCTGCGCCACGCTCTAGAGCAGGGCGAGTTCATCCTCTATTACCAGCCGCAATTCTCCGGCGACGGCAAGCGCCTGATCGGCGCCGAAGCCCTGTTGCGCTGGCAGCACCCGCGCCGCGGTCTGGTGCCGCCGGATGACTTTATCCCGGTGCTGGAAGAGCTGGGGCTGGTGGTGCAAGTCGGTGACTGGGTGCTGGCCGAGGCCTGCCGCCAGTTCATGGCCTGGCAGCGTGCCGAAGTGCGTCTGCCGAAAATCTCCATCAACCTGTCTGCTCGCCAATTCGTCGACGGTCAGCTTGAACAGCGGGTGGCTGAGACGTTGCGCAGCAGCGGCATTGCCGCCGCCTCCCTGGAGCTGGAAATGACCGAAAGCATGTTAATGCAGGACGTCGACCAGGCACTCAGCACCCTGGTGCGCCTCAAACAGCTGGGCGTCGGCATTGCCATTGACGACTTCGGCACTGGCTACTCGTCACTCAATTACCTCAAGCAGTTCCCCATCGATGTACTGAAGATCGACCGCAGCTTCGTCGACGGCCTGCCCGATGGCGAACAGGATGCGCAGATCGCCCGCGCCATTATCGCCATGGCCCACAGCTTGAACCTGGCGGTGATTGCCGAAGGGGTGGAAACCCAGGCCCAGCTGGACTTCCTGCGCGACCACGATTGCGACGAGATCCAGGGCTATCTGCTCGGCCGACCGATGCCGGCGGCCCAGTTCGCTGCCCAGTTCAGCGGCACCGCGCTGTTTATGCTCAGCTAGGGTCTGTTGCCGTAACAGCAACGGCCCGTACGGGCCGTTTTTACGTCGTGTGAGCGCCACTTGTCCGCGACATGACTGACCTTCATATGCCAGCCGGCGACGGATGCGGTAGAATCCGCACCCTCTTTCAACCGCCCAGCTGATTTTTCTCAGGGGATTACCATGTTCAGCCGTGAAACGACTCTCGCCAACTACGATGCCGACCTGTTTGCCGCCATGGAGCAAGAAGCCCAGCGCCAGGAAGAGCACATCGAGCTGATCGCCTCGGAAAACTACACCAGCCCGGCGGTGATGGAAGCCCAAGGCTCGGTACTGACCAACAAGTACGCCGAAGGTTATCCGGGCAAGCGTTATTACGGCGGCTGCGAATACGTCGACGTGGTTGAGAAACTGGCCATCGACCGCGCCAAGCAACTGTTCGGTGCCGACTACGCCAACGTTCAGCCGCACTCCGGCAGCCAGGCCAACAGCGCCGTGTACATGGCCCTGCTGAATCCGGGTGACACCGTACTGGGCATGAGCCTGGCCCACGGCGGTCACCTGACCCACGGCGCCAGCGTCAGCTTCTCCGGCAAAATCTACAACGCCGTGCAGTACGGCATCGACAGCGTCACGGGTCTGATCGACTACGACGAAGTTGAACGTCTGGCCGTTGAGCACCAGCCGAAGATGATCATCGCTGGTTTCTCTGCTTACTCGCAGGTACTGGACTTCCCGCGCTTCCGCGCTATCGCCGACAAGGTTGGTGCGTTCCTGTTCGTCGACATGGCCCACGTGGCTGGCCTGGTTGCCGCTGGCGTGTACCCGAACCCGGTGCCGTTCGCCGACGTGGTCACCACCACTACCCACAAGACCCTGCGCGGTCCACGTGGCGGCCTGATTCTGGCCCGTGCCAACGAAGCGCTGGAGAAGAAGCTCAACTCCGCAGTATTCCCAGGCGGCCAAGGCGGCCCGCTGGAGCACGTGATCGCGGCCAAGGCCGTGTGCTTCAAAGAAGCCCTGCAGCCTGAGTTCAAGACCTACCAGCAGCAAGTGGTGAAGAACGCCCAGGCCATGGCGAGCGTATTCATCGAGCGCGGTTTTGACGTAGTCTCCGGCGGCACCCAGAACCACCTGTTCCTGCTCTCGCTGATCAAGCAAGACATCACTGGTAAAGACGCCGACGCCGCTCTGGGTCGCGCCTTTATCACCGTGAACAAGAACAGCGTGCCGAACGACCCACGTTCGCCGTTCGTTACCTCCGGTCTGCGCATCGGTACACCGGCCGTCACCACCCGTGGCTTCCAGGAAGCTGAGTGCCGCGAGCTGGCTGGCTGGATCTGCGACATCCTCGCCGACCTCAGCAACGACGCCGTGATCGACGCCGTACGCGAGAAGGTCAAGTCCGTCTGTGCGCGCCTGCCGGTGTACGGCAACTAAGCCCGCACCTCGACCAGCATCAGCCCGGTATCTGCCGGGCTGATGCATGCGTCAACCGACACCCTGCGCAGGCTAGCCTTGCGCAGGGTGTTTTTATTTGCGCGCCTCGCCTCCGCACTGGCGATTTTGCGGGCGAGCATGTGTCCGGGGGCAGCGTCTAAATAGGCCCTGGGTTCGCGGCCGAAGCCGCTCCTACGGACACGGGAGAGGGGAGCAGAGTTCGGCGCTAAGCGCCGAACTCAACCCTGTCGAGCGGAAAGAATCAGCTGCGATCACGCGCCAGCAGTGGCTTGAGGAAGTAGCCGGTGTGCGACTGCGGCATCTCTGCCACTTCTTCCGGCGTGCCCACGGCAATGATCTGGCCGCCTTTTGAACCGCCTTCAGGGCCCAGGTCCACCAGCCAGTCGGCGGTCTTGATCACGTCCAGGTTGTGCTCGATCACCACCACGGTGTTGCCGTGATCGCGCAGGCGGTGCAGTACATCAAGCAGTTGCTGAATATCGGCAAAGTGCAGGCCGGTGGTGGGTTCGTCGAGGATGTAGAGGGTCTTGCCAGTGTCGCGCTTGCTCAGCTCCCGTGACAGCTTGACCCGCTGCGCTTCACCGCCGGACAGGGTGGTCGCTGACTGTCCCAGTTTGATGTACGAGAGGCCTACATCAATCAGGGTTTGCAGTTTGCGCGCCAGCGCTGGTACGGCCTCGAAGAACGGCCGGGCTTCTTCAATGGTCATCTCCAGCACTTCGTGGATGTTCTTGCCCTTGTATTTGACCTCAAGGGTTTCGCGGTTATAGCGCTTGCTCTTGCACACGTCGCAGGGCACGTAGATGTCCGGCAGAAAGTGCATTTCTACCTTGATCAAACCGTCGCCCTGGCAGGCTTCACAACGCCCGCCTTTGACGTTGAAGGAGAAGCGCCCTGGACCGTAGCCCCGCGAGCGCGACTCCGGTACACCGGCAAACAGTTCGCGGATCGGTGTGAACAGACCCGTATAGGTGGCCGGATTGGAGCGTGGCGTACGGCCGATCGGGCTCTGGTCGATGTCGACCACCTTATCCAGGTGTTGCAGGCCATCGCAGCTGTCGTGGGCCGCCGCTTCCAGAGTGGTGGCGCCGTTCAAGGCAGTGGCCGCGAGGGGGAACAGGGTGTTGTTAATCAGAGTTGATTTGCCTGAGCCGGACACGCCGGTTACACAGGTCAGCAAGCCAATCGGGATGTCCAGATCAACATTGCGCAGGTTGTTGCCGCGTGCGCCTTTGATCTTCAGCGCCAGCTTGGGATTGCGCGGCGTGCGCTTGGCCGGATAGCGAATCTTCTCGCGCCCGGACAGGTACTTGCCGGTCAGCGAGTCTGGGTGGGCCATCACCTCGGCAGCGGTGCCTTCGGCGACGATGCGGCCGCCGTGCACGCCCGCACCCGGGCCGATATCGACCACGTAGTCGGCCATGCGAATGGCGTCCTCGTCATGCTCGACCACGATCACCGTGTTGCCGATGTCGCGCAGGTGGCGCAGGGTGCCGAGCAGGCGCTCGTTGTCGCGCTGGTGCAAGCCGATGGATGGCTCGTCGAGGATATACATGACGCCGACCAGGCCGGCGCCGATCTGGCTGGCCAGGCGAATGCGCTGGGCTTCGCCGCCGGACAGGGTGTCGGCGCTGCGGTCGAGGGTCAGGTAGTCGAGACCGACGTTGACCAGAAACTGCAGGCGCTCGCGAATTTCCTTGAGGATCTTCGCAGCGATTTCACCGCGGCGCCCGGTCAGCGCCAGGCTGGCGAAGTACTCGGTGGCATCGCCAATCGGCAGGCTGGTCACGGCGGGCAGGGTGCGTTCGCCCACCCAGACATGCCGGGCTTCGCGGCGCAAACGGGTGCCCCGGCAATCCGGGCACGGCTGGGTGCTAAGCAGCTTGCCCAGCTCTTCGCGCACGCTCTGGGATTCAGTCTCGCGGTAGCGTCGTTCCAGATTGGGGACGATGCCCTCAAACGGGTGGGCGCGTTTGACGATATCGCCGCGGTCGTTGAGGTAGCGGAAGTCGACATTCTCGCTGCCGCTACCAAACAGGATCATTTTCTGTTGGCTGGCGCTGAGCTCTTCGAAGGGTACTTCCAGGCTGAAGTCGTAATGAGCAGACAGCGAGCCGAGCATCTGGAAGTAATAGACGTTGCGCCGGTCCCAGCCGCGCACGGCGCCCTCGGCCAGGGTCAACTCACCGTTGACCAGGCGCTTGATGTCAAAGAACTGCTTGACCCCCAGGCCGTCGCACGTGGGGCAGGCGCCGGCGGGGTTGTTGAAGGAAAACAGCTTGGGTTCCAGCTCGCTGATTGAATGGCCGCAATGGGGGCAGGCGAAACGCGCGGAGAAGATCATCTCTTCGCCCGGCTCGTCATCCATGGGCGCAATCAGGGCGATGCCGTCGGCCAGGTTGAGGGCGGTTTCGAAGGATTCAGCCAGGCGCTGCTGCAGGTCCGCGCGCACCTTGAAGCGGTCCACCACCACGTCGATGGAGTGTTTCTTCTGTTTGTCCAGTTTGGGCAGTTCGTCCAGCTCATAGAGCTTGCCGTTGACGCGGGCGCGGACAAAGCCTTGGGCGCGCAGCTCTTCAAAGACCGACAGGTGCTCGCCCTTGCGTTCGCGAATCACCGGCGCCAGCAGCATCAGCTTGCGTCCTTCGGGCAGCGCCAGGGCCTGATCGACCATCTGGCTGACGGTTTGCGCCTCCAGCGGTACGTCGTGTTCCGGGCAACGCGGAATGCCAACGCGGGCGTACAGCAGGCGCAGGTAGTCGTAGATCTCGGTGATGGTGCCGACAGTCGAGCGCGGGTTGTGCGAGGTGGACTTCTGCTCGATGGAAATGGCCGGCGACAGGCCTTCGATGGTGTCGACATCGGGCTTTTCCATCATCGACAAAAACTGCCGGGCGTAGGCCGACAGGGACTCGACATAACGTCGTTGGCCCTCGGCATACAGGGTGTCGAAGGCCAAAGAGGATTTGCCCGAGCCAGACAAACCAGTGATAACGATCAGCTTGTCGCGCGGCAGGGTCAGGTCGATGTTTTTCAGGTTATGGGTTCGAGCCCCACGAATCAGAATCTTGTCCACAAACAGCGGCCTCGCATGGCGGGCGGAAACCGATGAGTATACGGGCCGCAGACACGCAGCGGCAAAGCATCACGCCTGTGATGGAGAGTGCGGTGCTGATAGAATCGCCGCCGGTTAAATGAGGGCTTGTTGATGCACGATCCGCACAGTGGGCGCATGAGTGCTGGCGAAACGCGCGCCGCCGGCGGGCTGGCGTTGGTCTTTGCCTTTCGCATGCTGGGCATGTTCATGGTCCTGCCCGTGCTGGCGACCTATGGCATGGACCTGCAAGGCGCCACGCCGGCACTGATTGGCCTGGCCATCGGTGCCTATGGCCTGACTCAGGCGGTATTGCAGATTCCGTTCGGCATGCTTTCCGACCGCATCGGCCGCTTGCCGGTGATTTATGTCGGCTTGCTGATTTTTGCTGCTGGCGCGGTACTCGCCGCGTCGGCTGACTCTATCTGGGGTGTGATTGCCGGCCGCGTGCTGCAGGGCGCTGGGGCTATCTCGGCGGCAGTGATGGCGCTGCTCTCGGACCTGACCCGCGAGCAGCATCGCACCAAGGCCATGGCCATGATCGGCATGAGCATTGGTTTGTCGTTTGCCGTGGCGATGGTGGTCGGCCCGCTGCTGACCCGCGCCTATGGTTTGTCAGGGCTGTTTCTCGCCACGGCCGCCATGGCCATCGTCGGGCTGCTGATTGTGGCCTTGGTGGTGCCGCGCGCCAGTACGCAGTTGCAGCACCGTGAGTCGGGTGTGGCCAAGCAAGCCCTGAGCGCGACCCTGCGTCATCCCGATCTGTTGCGTCTGGACCTCGGTATTTTCGTTCTGCACGCGATCCTGATGGCCAGCTTCGTTGCTTTGCCGCTGGCGCTGGTGGCCAATGGCGGCTTGCCCAAGGAAGAGCATTGGTGGGTCTACCTGACGGCCCTGCTGGTGGGCTTCTTCGCCATGATTCCGTTCATCATCTATGGCGAGAAGCAGCGGCAGATGAAACGCGTGCTGCTGGGTGCGGTCAGCGTGTTGCTGCTGTGTGAGCTGTTCTTCTGGGCCTTCGGCGACAGCCTGCGCGCGCTGGTGCTGGGCACCATCGCGTTTTTCACTGCCTTCAACCTGCTGGAGGCCTCCTTGCCTTCGCTGATCAGCAAGGTCGCACCGGCTGGCGGCAAAGGCACGGCGATGGGCGTGTACTCCACTAGTCAGTTTCTCGGTGCCGCCGTTGGCGGTATTTTCGGCGGCTGGTTGTTTCAGGTTGGCGGGTTGAGTTGGGTGTTTGTCGGCTGTGCGGCGCTCTGTGCACTGTGGCTGGGGTTTGCTGTTACTATGCGCGAACCGCCGTATGTGACCAGTCTGCGCTTGCCGTTGACGCCTGCTGCGGCGGGCGATAGCGGGCTGGTCGAACGTCTTAAGGCGCTGTCGGGCGTGACCGACGCCGTCATGGTGGCCGATGAATCGGCCGTCTATATCAAAGTAGATACTGAACTATTGGACCGTGCGTCCCTTGAGCGCCTCATCGAGCAGGCGCCGGAACGCGCGGCAGCCTAGGAGAGCGATATGGCCCGTGGGGTTAACAAAGTCATTTTGGTCGGAACCTGTGGTCAGGATCCGGAAGTTCGTTACATGCCCAACGGCAATGCGGTCACCAACCTGAGCCTGGCTACCAGCGAGCAGTGGACTGACAAGCAAACCGGGCAGAAGGTCGAAAAGACCGAATGGCACCGTGTGGCCATGTTCGGCAAGGTCGCCGAGATCGCCGGCGAGTACCTGCGCAAAGGTTCGCAGGTGTACATCGAAGGCAAGCTGCAGACCCGCGAGTGGGAAAAAGACGGCATCAAGCGTTACACCACGGAAATCGTCGTCGACATGCAGGGCACCATGCAGTTGCTCGGTGGTCGCAACAACAACGAAGGCGGCGACGCCGCCCCGCGTCAGCAGCGCCCAGCGCCGCAACGCGAGCCGCAGCAGCAAGCACCGCGTGAAGCCCGTCCGGCTCCGCAACCGGCTGCCCAGCCGGCGCCGGATTACGACAGCTTCGATGACGATATTCCCTTCTAAGTACTGAGCGCGCGACCATGCATATGCGCCTCATGCTGTTGGGCGGTGGCAATGCCCTTGGCCAGGCGCTGATTCGCCAGGGCGCCGAGGAAGACATTGGCTTCCTCGCGCCGCGCCCACCGGACTCCGGTTGGGATGCGGCCAGCCTGACTCAGTTGATTGATGACACCCGCCCGGATGCGTTGATCAACCTGGCCTATTACCACGACTGGTTTCAGGCCGAGACCGCCAGCGAAGCGCGCTTTGCGCCGCAAGAACGGGCCGTTGAGCGTCTGGCCGAGCTCTGTCAGCACCACAGCATTCTGCTTTTGCAGCCTTCCAGTTACCGCGTGTTCGATGGCGCGCGCGCCACGGCCTACAGCGAAAAAGATGAACCGCTGCCCCTGGGCGTGCGCGGCCAGGCCTTGTGGCGCATTGAGCAAAGCGTGCGCGCTACGTGCCCGCGGCATGTGTTGCTGCGTTTTGGCTGGTTGCTGGACGACAGTGCGCAGGGGCTGCTTGGGCGCTTTCTGCAGCGGGCCGAGCGTGATACCGAATTGCTGTTGGCCGACGACCGCCGGGGCAACCCGACGCCGGTAGACGATGCTGCGCGGGTGATTCTGGCGGTGTTGAAGCAGCTTGATTGCCAGGCGCCGCTGTGGGGCACTTACCACTACGGCGGCCAAGAGGCGACTACCTCACTGGCGCTGGGTCAGGCGGTATTGAGCGAAGCGCGGGCATTTCGCAGCCTGTTGCTCGATGAAATCAAGCCGCAGGCCCATGCCTCGCGCCCTGATGTGGCCGATGAACCGCAGCATGCGGTACTGGCCTGCAAGAAAATCCTGCACACCTTTGGGGTCAAGCCGCGCGCCTGGCGCACGGCCTTGCCGCATTTACTGGATCGATATTACCGGCATGTCTGACGCACCTATCCTGATCACCGGCGGTGCCGGCTTCATCGGCTCCCATCTGGCCGATGCCTTGCTGGCCAAGGGTTATGCGGTGCGCGTGCTGGACAATCTGTCCACGGGCAAGCCAGAAAATTTGCCCATGGACCATTCGCGTATCGAGCTGATCGAGGGCGACGTGGCCGATGCCCCGTTGGTGCAGCGCTGCATGCAGGGCTGTCGCGCAGTGGTGCATCTGGCGGCGGTGGCCTCGGTGCAAGCCTCGGTGGACGATCCGGTAAGCACCCATCAGAGCAACTTCATTGGCACCTTGAATGTCTGCGAAGCCATGCGCACGCATGGGGTCAAACGCGTGCTGTTTGCCTCCAGCGCCGCGGTGTACGGCAATAATGGCGAAGGTTTGGCCATTGATGAAGACACGCCCAAGGCGCCGCTGACGCCTTATGCCGTGGACAAATTGGCCAGCGAGCAGTACCTGGATTTTTACCGCCGTCAGCACGCTCTGGAGCCGGTGGTGTTTCGCTTTTTTAATATTTTCGGGCCGCGCCAAGATCCGTCCTCGCCGTACTCGGGGGTGATCAGCATCTTTACCGAACGGGCGCAGCAGGGTCTGCCTATCACGGTATTCGGCGACGGCGAGCAGACCCGTGATTTCGTCTATGTCGGCGATCTGGTGACGTTGCTGCTGCAGGCGCTGGAGCAGCCTTGCGTTGAGCCGGGCGCGGTGAATGTCGGCTTGGGCCGGGCGACAAGTCTCAAGCAGTTGCTGGCTGAAATCAGTGGGCTTCTGGGTGGCTTGCCGGCAGTCAATCATGTGGCTGCACGGGCAGGCGATATTCGTCATTCGCGGGCCAATAATCAGCGTCTGCTGCAACGTTTCAACTTTCCTGAAGCGACGCCGATGGCTATCGGGCTGGCGCGCTTGCTGGGGCTGTAGCGCTGCGCGGCAAACAAACGAGGCGCCTGCGGGCGCCTTGTTTGTTTGGGTAAATCACAGGCAGCAAAAAGCCGACCCTGAGGTCGGCTTTTTTGTGTTGCTTAGAACTTGTAGCCGAGACCAACCATGTAGACGAACGGGTCAACATCTACGTCTACGTCGACCTTGGTTTGGCCGGCGTAGGTAGTGCCGGTGGTGTCGATGTCGATATAGCGAACTTGTGCGTTAAGCATGATGTTGTCGGTCAGCATGTAGTCAGCACCAACCTGATAGGCCAGACCCCAAGAGTCCTTCATGTCCAGGCCAGTGAAGCCAGCATCTTCAGCCTCGCTGGTCAGTTCGGTGTCGAAGAACCACGTGTAGTTGATGCCCAGGCCGACATAGGGCTGGAATGCAGAAGCGCTTTCCATCGGATAGTAAACGGCGCTGAGGGTCGGCGGCAGGTGTTTGAGCGAGCCGAGCTTGAGGCCGCCCAAACCTTTAGTGCCGACATCATGGCTGAACGGTGTGGCAGCCAGCAGTTCAATACCGACGTGGTCGGTAACCATGTAGGCAAAGTTCAGGCCCAGTTGGGTGTCGCTGTCCAGAGTGGCTTTGGTGCCAGCTACTGCCGCGCCACCAACATGGACTTCGCCGCTGTCTTCGTGCGGATCAACGGTGATAGCACCGGCACGCACAATGATGTCGCCTTCTTTGTGAGCAAGGGCAGCAGGGCTGGCAACGGCCAGGGCGAGCAGAGATGCGGCAAGAATTGAATTACGCATGTGTGGGCTCCATCGAGTTATAAGCTTGTGTTGGCTGGAGTCAATGGTAGAGCTTAGCGTGCGTGCCGCGTTGACCCAGCTCAATGGAACCTTCATTCGACAGTAAGGTCTTAGCCGCCTTTTTATCTGTGGGGCGATTAGTTTTCTGTCGATTCGTAGGGGTAAATCTTGCTGGCGTCCATCTGGTAGCCGGCTTCAGCCAGGTCGGTGCTGGTGTTCTCGACCCGCAGTGGGCCTTCAATCCAGAACGGCTGGTAGAGGTTATCCATCATTACGCCCAGCTCGGTTTTTACGTGCACGATCTGGTTCGGCGGCGGTGGCGGCACATGGATGCAGGCGCCGTAGTAGGGCACCAGGAGAAACTCGGTTACCCGGCCCTCTTCGGTGACATCCAGCGGCACTATATAACCGGGCAGCTTGACCAGTTGGCCATCCAAAGCCTTGACCACCGGTGCCGCCGCGGACTGCTGGCTGGCGGCTGGCCCGGTTTCGGCGGCCAAGGCGTCAGCCAGTTTCGACAAATCGTGCATGGCGGCCGGTGGTGCGGCGGGCGCCGTATCGGCGGGGAGCATTTCCGACCAGGTCAGTTCACGCGGTTCCGCCGCCCACAGGGGTAGGGCGACGATAAGGGAAAGGGCAAGCAGCGCACGCAGCATCAATAAGTTCTCACAGGCGGATCGACAGACCATCGGCCAGCGACTGGCGATAAGCCCGCCAGGCCGGAAGCGCGCCCATCAGCAGGGCGGCGGCCAGAATAGCGCCAAGCAGGGTCCACTCATAGCGACTCGGCAGGGCCTGCGGCAGGAACAGACCGTAGTTGGCCTGCACATAACCCTGCGCCAGGGCGATGCCCAGGTACAGCAGCGCCAGGCCCAGCAGCACACCGGCCAGCGCCAGGGCGAAGGCTTCGACAATCAGCAGGCTGGCGATATGCCAGGGCCGGGCGCCCACCGAGCGCAGAATAGCCATTTCTCGGCGGCGTTCGTTGAGGCTGGTGAGGATCGCCGTGAGCATGCCGATCAAACCGGTCAGCACCACAAACAGTGACACCACGAACAGGGCTTTCTCCGCGCTGCCCATCAGGCTCCAGAGTTCCTGCAAGGCCACGCCAGGGAGAATGGCCAACAGCGGTTCGCCGCGAAACTCATTGATTTGCCGTTGCACGCTGAAGGTGGCGATCTTGCTGTTTAGGCCCAGCATGGCCGCAGTAATGGCGTGCGGCTGCAGGTCCATGCTGCGCGCCTGCTCGGCGCTGATCCGTCCTTTGCCTTGGGCGGGCACGCCGTTCTGCCAGTCGATGTGCAGCGCCTGCATGCCTTGCAGGCTGATATGCAAGGTGCGGTCGACCGGGGTGCCGGTGCGCTTGAGAATGCCGACCACGGTGAAGGGTTTGTCGTCGTGCTTGCTCAGGCTGATGGTGGCCACGCCATGGGCCAGCACCAATTGCTGACCCAGTTGATAGTGCAGGGCCTCGGCCACTTCGGCGCCGAGCACCACGGCAAAGGGGTCGTCGGCAAAGGTCTGGCCTTGAGCCAGTTGCAGGGCCTGGCCGCGGCCGTATTGATAATGTTCGAAGTAGGCGCGGCTGGTGCCCATGACCCGGTAGCCACGGTGCGAGTCGCCCAGCGAGATCGGAATCGCCCATTTCACTTTGGGGTCGCGGGCAATCGTCTCGAAGCTGTCCCAGCGAATGTTGTTGGTGGCATTGCCGAGGCGAAACACCGAATACAGCAGCAGGTTGATTGAGCCGGAGCGGGCGCCGACGATCAGGTCGGTGCCACTGATGGTGCTGGCAAAGCTGCTGCGAGTTTCCGTGCGGATGCGCTCCACGGCCAGCAGCAAACACACGGACAGGGCGATGGCGAACACCGTCAGCCAGGCGGTAAAGCGGCGATTGGCCAGGCTGGCCAGGGCCAGACGTATGAGGTACATGCTCAGAGCTCCGACGGGCGCGAGGCGCGGTTGAGGTCGCTCAGCGACAGGCTGCGGTCAAACAGGGGCGCCAGACTCTGGTCGTGGCTGACAAACAGCAGGCTGGAGCCGGCGGCGCGGCATTCGGCAAACAGCAGTTGCAAGAAGGCCTCGCGGGCATCGCTGTCCAGGGCTGAAGTGGGCTCGTCGGCGATCACCAGTTCGGGCTGGCCGATCAGGGCGCGGGCGGCGGCGACACGTTGTTGCTGGCCAATCGACAGGCTGTCGGCGCGGCGCGCCTGCAGCGCCGGATCGACCAGACCAAGGTGGCTGAGCAGGGCGCTGGCGGCCTGGCTCACACTGCCGTGGCGCTGTTGCGCGCGTTGCGTACGCAGTTTGGAAAAATGGCAGGGCAGCTCGACGTTTTCGCGCACCGAGAGAAACGGCAGCAGGTTGAACTGCTGGAAGATATAGCCGGTGTGGTCGACGCGAAAATGATCGCGGGCGCCGGCGGACATGCTGCTGAGGTCTGCGCCGAGCAAGTGGATACGTCCACGACCGGGCTTTTGCACACCGCCCAGCAGACCGAGCAAGGTGGTTTTGCCGCTGCCGCTGGGGCCTTTGAGGAACAGGCTTTCACCCTGCTGCAGGGTGAAAGCCGGGATATCCAGCAATTCAGCTTGGCCGGGCCAGGCAAAGCCCAGCTCAGTCAGTTCAATCAGTGCGCTCATTGGGTGTCCAGGGGCGAGGCCAAGATCGGCAGGAGCACCCTAGCACCCTGTCGGAATTAACGCTGTTCTACTGCGGAAAAGCCGGACTTGGTCATTTTCTGCGCTCTTTTTCGTTGAATAGAATGACTATTCGCCTCAAAAGAGCGCAGAAACTGCCTCAAATCGGTCTTTCCCTCGCTACGAACGGTTAAGTCCGACAGGCTGCTAGCGCCGCACAACAGTGGCCTGCAAGGTTTGTCAGAAGCTCAGACGTGGTTGTGCGGCGGAGAGTTCAGCGCCTTGCTGGCCGTTAGGGCCGATCAGTTGCACCTGGATTTTATCGGTGGCGGGGAAAAGCTTGAACAGCTCGCTGAGGTCGACAGCCGCCAGCGCCTGCGGCTGGCTGCAGGTCAGCACGTAGTTGGCGTCGATATCGCTGTGTTCGGCGCCATGCTCTTTGTCGTGTTCTTCGTGTTCTTCGTGTTCTTCGGCGTGTGCCTCGAACAGCGGGCTATGCAGTTCGTGGCTGGTGATTACACAACCGGCTGCAGCGGCAATGCCAAACAGCGGCAGGGGTGTCTGCAGGTGTTGTTGGGCACGCGCCACGGCAGCTTTGTCGCTGGTGCTGACGGCGGCATGTTCAAACCCCACCAGGTTCATCGCCGGGCTTTCCAGGGCCAACTCCAGGCGCTGGCCTTCCAGCGCTACGTTCAGCTGTGCGGCGCCGTGCTCGTGGGCGGCAAGACTGGCGTGCTCATCGTGGTGTTCATGTTCGTCATGGGCGGCGTGAGCGGCCGCCAGGGGCAGCAGGGCGAAAGGCAGGGCAAATAGCAGGCGGCGCATGGCAACTCCGGAAGGCTGGCAAATAAAGTTGTTACGTTATAACGACTTTATTTGCCGCTGACCAGCCCTGCAGTCGTTACTCAGTAGATAGCCTGGTACAGCTTGCGCCGGTAGGTAGTGACCAGCGGATGGTCATTGCCGAGTAGGTC
Organism: Pseudomonas sp. BGA-UO-ETr-WB11; assembly: GCF_059567785.1. Lineage (NCBI taxonomy): Bacteria > Pseudomonadati > Pseudomonadota > Gammaproteobacteria > Pseudomonadales > Pseudomonadaceae > Pseudomonas > Pseudomonas sp. BGA-UO-ETr-WB11. The sequence goes on from NZ_JCAQOS010000005.1 coordinate 93,095, forward strand.
GAACACTTGCAGCAGGGTTTTGTGCGGCAGGCCGTCGGCGTAGTTGCGATTACGCACGAACAGACGCAGCAAGGCATCCAGGGCGGCCTCGGGCTGCTGGCGAGCGAGTTGCTGGATGGCCAGTTGATACACCGCTTCGTCGTCTTCGCTGTTGGCGGCCAAGCGGCTTTTTAGCTCGGCCACGTCTGGTAGGTCGGCGGCCTGGCGCAGGAAGGTCAGTTGTGCGCGGGCGCCGGCCAGGGCCTGTTTGTGGCTGTCGCCTGTCACTGCATTCAGGGCCACTTCGGCCTCGCCCAGTTCACCGCGTTCGGCCAGGCAGCGCGCATACAGGATCAGTGCGGCGGCGTTGCTGTTGTCTTCTGTCAGCAATTGCTGCAGCAGGCTTTCGGCGTCGCCGATGCGGCCTTCGGCAAACAGGGCCTGGGCCGTTTCCAGCGGGTCGGCCGCTTCGGCTGCCGGTTCGGCGACGTGGGGCGCGAGCAGGCCGCGAATCGCCGATTCCGGCTGGGCGCCGGTAAAACCGTCGACCGGCTGACCGTCCTTGAACAGCACCACGGTGGGCAGGCTGCGGATGCCCATGCGCTGGACGATGTCCGGCTCCAGGTCGCAATTGACCTTGGCCAGCAGCAGCTCGCCGCGATAGGACTCGGTGATCTGCGCCAGCAGCGGCATCAGTGCTTTGCACGGCGCGCACCACTCGGCCCAGAAGTCCACCAGCACCGGCTTGTGGAAGGAGTTCTCAATCACCAGCTGGTCAAAGTTGAGGCTGCTGGCGTCGAAGATATACGGCGTGTCGCTCATGATCGGTCTCATTGGCTGAGGTGAATGCAGTTAAAGATGTGGGCGCGGCGTGGCAGAAGCAAGCGCCCTGGCGCTGAAAATCAGCGCTGCGCGTGGTACAGGCTGACCAGGCGAAACTCCGCGGGCTCTGCCAGGTCCGGCCAGGTGCAGGCGTCCAGCAGGCCGATGCGCTGGTATAGCGGGTGCTGGAAGTCGCGCACCCGCGAGTCGGCCACCAGCGCCTGCTGGCCGCGGCTGAGGAACTGGTCGAGCAACGGCAGATTGGCGCGGTCGTAGAGCACGTCGGCGACGATGATCAGGTCAAAGCGGTCGGCCTCGGCGAAGAAGTCTTCGGAGTAGCTGAGCTGTACGTCATTGAGCTGCGCATTGGCTCGGCAAGCGGCCAGCGCCAGTGGGTCGAGGTCGCAGGCCACCACTTCAAGCGCGCCGGCTTTGGCCGCGGCAATCGCCGCTACCCCGGAGCCCGCGCCAAAATCCAGCACGCGCTTGCCGCGCACCCAATCGGGCCGCTCGGCCAGCCAGCGCGCCAGCACTAGGCCGCTGGCCCAGCAGAAGCACCAGTAAGGAGGCTCTTCGAGAATGCGCCGGGTTTCTTCCGGGTTGAAGGCGCGCTCCATATTGGCCGGGTCGATCAGCCACAGCTTGAGGTCGGTGCCGGGCAGGGTTTCCGCCACCAGGCGGGCATCGCCGAGCAGGCCGGCCAGGGCGCTTTGCAATTCAAACGGGGCTTTCATGGCGCAGGCACCAGTTGCAGGGCGCCCAGGGCCTGATTGCTCGCGGGCTGGATCGGTCGCGCGGGCAGGCGCAAGGTCAGAATGCCGGCCTGGCTGACCCGGCCGCGCAGCTCCAGGCGCTGGCCCGGTGGGATGCTGATGGGGCTGAAGCGCAAACTAAAAGGCAGCGCCGCGCCGTTGCCGCTTAGGCGGCTGCTGGCCAGCAGTTGCACCGGACGGTCGCGGCTATCGACGAGTAACAGGGCCAACTCGGCCTCGCCGGCGGCGGGTACGCCGAGTAACTGGCCGCTGAGTTCGCGCAAGTGGTTGGGCAGCGGCTCAGGCGCGACCAGTACAGGCTTCGGTTTGACGGTTGTTGCCAGGGCGGGCGCCGGTGGCGTGCTGCTGCAGGCCGCGAGCAGGCTGGACAGGCAAAGTAGGGCAAGCAGACGCGGCAGCATGGCAACTTCCACAAAGGTGATGGTGAAACGGGCGGCTTGGCAGCCTGTCGGACTTGACCGTTCGTAGCGAGGGAAAGACCGGGTTGAGGCAGTTTTTTTGCGCTCTTTTGCGGCGAATAGTCATTCTATTCAACAAAAAAGAGCGCAAAAAATGACCAAGGCCGGCTTTTCCGCAGCAGAACAGCGTCAAGCCCGGCAGGCTGCTATATACCGCAAAGCCTCAGGCTTGTCTTGGCTGTGGGCGCTGTCGGTGCGATGCGCTACCATGAGTTCCCTCATTTTTTCGGCTGTTTGCGCCCATGCATTGTCCGTTTTGTGGAGCGAATGACACCAAGGTGATCGACTCACGTCTGGTCGCCGAAGGTGAACAGGTGCGTCGTCGTCGCGAGTGTTTGGCGTGCGAAGAGCGTTTCACCACCTTTGAAACCGCCGAGCTGGTGATGCCGCGACTGATCAAGTCCGATGGCAGTCGCCAGCCGTTCGACGAGGAAAAGCTGCGTGCCGGCATGCAGCGTGCGCTGGAGAAGCGACCGGTGAGCGTCGAACGCCTGGAGGCGGCGATTGCCCATATCAAGCACAAGCTGCGCGCCACCGGCGAGCGCGAGATCAAGTCGCGGGTACTCGGTGAGCTGGTGATGGGCGAACTGCAGAAACTCGATGAAGTGGCTTACATCCGCTTTGCCTCGGTGTACCGGCGTTTCCAGGACCTCAACGAGTTCCGCGAGGAAATCGATCGCCTGTCCCGCGAGCCGAGTCAGGAATGACGGCAGCCGAACAGGCCGTGCTTGATCAACGCAGCATGGCGCGCGCCCTCGAACTGGCGCGCAAGGGCGTGTATTCGACCCATCCCAATCCGCGGGTAGGCTGCGTCATCGTGGCGGGCGGGCAGGTTGTCGGGGAAGGCTGGCATGCCCGCGCCGGTGAGCCCCATGCGGAGGTGCATGCCTTGCGTCAGGCCGGCGCCAAGGCTCGCGGTGCCACGGCTTATGTGACCCTGGAACCGTGCAGCCATCACGGCCGCACCCCGCCGTGCGCCGAGGCCTTGGTGCAGGCCGGCGTGGCGCGTGTAGTCGCAGCGATGCAGGACCCTAATCCGCAGGTGGCTGGGCGTGGCTTGGCGCGTTTGCAGGAAGCCGGTATTGAGGTCGCCTGCGGTGTGCTGGAAAGCGAAGCGCGGGCGTTGAATGTTGGCTTTATCAAACGCATGGAGCAGGGCCTGCCCTATGTGCGGGTCAAGCTGGCCATGAGCCTGGACGGCCGCACAGCCATGGCCAGCGGTGAAAGTCAGTGGATCACCGGGCCCGCGGCGCGCGCTGCAGTACAGCGCCTGCGAGCTCGCGCCAGTGTGGTGTTGACCGGCGCGGATACGGTGCTGGCCGATGGCGCGCGGCTGACCGTGCGCCCTGACGAGCTGGGCTTGAATGCCGAGCTGACGGCTCTGGCCATGACCCGGCCGCCGCTGCGCGTGCTGGTGGATGGGCGTCTGCGGGTGCCGCTGAGTGCGCCTTTCTATCAGGCCGGCAAGGCCCTGGTGGCCACCTGTGCGGCGGCCGGGGCGCGGCAATTGTTCCTCGACGATGGTCATGAACTGCTTGCGGTGTCGGGCAGTAATGGTCATGTCGATTTGCGCAAACTGCTGCTGGAACTGGCTGCCCGCGGCGCCAACGAGGTGCTGGTGGAAGCTGGTCCGCGTCTGGCTGGCGCCTTCGCTCGCCAGGGACTGGTGGATGAGTACCAGTTGTTTGTCGCGGCCAAGTTCCTCGGCTCCAGCGCCCGGCCATTGTTGGATTGGCCCTTGGCGAAAATGGCCGAGGCCCAAGAGCTGCAAATCGTCGAAATGCGTGCCGTCGGCGATGACTGGCGGATTATTGCCCGGCCCGTGCCTCGCGGGGCTTGAGTCTGGTCGGCCCAGGCATGCACCGGCAGGGCAAATATGGTAAAAGGTCGCACGCAGCCGCGCATGTGGCTGCAACGTTCTCAGGGCGGGGTGTAATTCCCCACCGGCGGTAATGGCCCCCTTGGTTTTAGCCAGGGTCTAGCCCGCGAGCGCTTGTCGAGCCGTCAGGCCCGCCAAGGTCAGCAGACCCGGTGTGATTCCGGGGCCGACGGTTAGAGTCCGGATAAAGAGAGAGCGGGATTCCCTTTAAGGGCGCGGCTGGCCTGCGTCCGTGAAATCCCTATCGATCGAACCGCCCTGTTTGTTCAACGAACAGGAGTGCGTCGTGATGTCTGTTGTTTTTCTGCCTGCCACCGGGCGTTGCCGCCTGCATGGCGTGCTGCCAACCCAGGGGGTCTGATGTTTACCGGAATTATCGAAGCCATTGGCACCATCCGTGCGCTGAGCCCTAAAGGCGGCGATGTGCGCGTCTACGTCGAGACCGGCAAGCTGGATCTGGGTGACGTCAAACTGGGTGACAGTATTGCCGTGAATGGCGTGTGCCTGACCGCTGTGGAGTTGCCGGGCAATGGCTTTTGGGCCGATGTTAGCCGCGAAACCCTGGCCTGCAGCGCGTTTATTGATTTGAAGATCGGCAGCAAGGTCAACCTGGAAAAGGCCCTAACGCCCACCAGTCGCCTCGGCGGCCATCTGGTCAGCGGCCATGTGGACGGCGTCGGCGAGGTGATCTCCCGCGCGGACAATGCCCGCGCCGTGCAATTCAAAATTCGCGCTCCCCGTGAGTTGGCCAAATACATCGCGCTGAAAGGCTCGATCACCGTGGATGGCACCAGCCTGACGGTGAATGGCGTGAATGGCGCCGAATTCGAGCTGACCATCGTGCCGCACACGCTTGGCGAAACCGTGATGGCCGATTACCACGCGGGTCGCCAGGTCAACCTGGAAGTGGACCTGCTGGCCCGTTACCTGGAGCGTCTGCTGCTCGGTGACAAGGCGGCCGAGCCCAAGGCCAGCGGCCTGACGGAAGGCTTTTTGGCGGAAAACGGTTATCTCTAAATTCTGCACTGCGCGCCTTGGCGCCGGTGACCCCTACACATCCGAGAAAGGAGCTGCCCGTGGCGCTCAATAGCATCGAAGAACTGGTTGCAGACATTCGGCAGGGCAAAATGGTCATCCTCATGGATGACGAGGACCGCGAGAATGAGGGCGATCTGATCATCGCCTCCGAGTGCGTAACCGCAGAGCACATCAACTTTATGGCGCGTTTCGCCCGCGGCCTGATCTGCATGCCGATGACCCGCGAACGTTGCGAAACCCTCAAACTGCCGCTGATGGCGCCGCGCAATGGCTCGGGCTTTGGCACCAAGTTCACCGTGTCGATCGAAGCTGCCGTGGGCGTAACCACTGGCATCTCCGCGGCCGACCGGGCCTGTACCGTGCAGGCGGCTGCGGCGAAAAACGCCAAGGCCGACGACATCGTCAGCCCAGGCCATATTTTCCCGCTGATGGCCCAGCCCGGCGGCGTGCTGGCCCGCGCCGGTCACACCGAAGCGGCCTGCGACCTGGCGCGCATGGGTGGTTTCGAGCCGTCCGGGGTGATCTGCGAAATCATGAACGACGACGGCACCATGGCCCGTCGCCCTGAGCTGGAAGTATTCGCCCAGGAACATGGCATCAAGATCGGCACCATCGCCGACTTGATCCACTACCGACTGATCCACGAACGTACCGTTCAGCGGATTGCCGAGCAGCCGTTGGACAGCGAGTTGGGTTCGTTCAACCTGGTGACCTACCGCGATGCAGTCGAGGGCGATGTGCACATGGCCCTGACCCTGGGGCAGATCAGCGCCGACGAACCGACCCTGGTGCGGGTGCATAACATGGAGCCGCTGCGCGACCTGTTTATGGTCAAGCAGCCGGGCCGCTGGAGCCTGCGCGCCGCCATGGCCAAGGTTGCCGAGGCGGGCAGTGGGGTGGTCTTGCTGCTGGGTAATCCGCTCAGTGGCCAGGAGTTGCTAGCCCATCTGGAGCAGCAACTGGGCAGCGATGCCAAGGTCACCACGCCGACCACTTACAGCACCGTCGGCGCCGGTTCGCAGATTCTGCGTGACCTCGGCGTGCGCAAAATGCGCGTGATGAGTTCGCCGATGAAGTTCAACGCCATATCCGGCTTTGACCTGGAAGTTGTAGAATACTTGCCCTCTGAATAAACCCAACTGGGCGCCTCGCGGCGCCCAGGTTGTTTAATCCTGCTCTTTTATAGATACGAGAATGCCCATGACCCTGAAGACCATCGAAGGTACCTTCATCGCCCCCAAGGGCCGTTTTGCCCTGGTAGTCGGCCGCTTCAACAGCTTCGTGGTTGAGAGCCTGGTAAGCGGTGCCGTTGACGCACTGGTCCGCCACGGTGTGAGCGAGAGCGACATCACCATCATCCGTGCACCGGGTGCTTTCGAGATTCCGCTGGTGGCGCAGAAGGTTGCCCAGCGTGGCGAATACGCCGCCATCATCGCCCTGGGCGCTGTGATTCGTGGCGGTACTCCGCACTTCGAATACGTCGCTGGCGAATGCACCAAGGGCCTGGCCCAGGTGTCCATGGAGTTCGGCGTGCCGGTGGCCTTTGGTGTGCTGACCGTTGATTCCATCGAACAAGCCATCGAGCGTTCCGGCACCAAGGCCGGTAACAAAGGCGCTGAAGCTGCACTGTCTGCTCTGGAAATGGTCAGCCTGCTGGCGCAGCTGGAGGCCAAGTGAGTTTTAACAGCGATCTCGATCATCCCGCCCAGCCCGACGAAAAGCCGGCCAAAGGCAAGACCGCTGCGCGCCGCAAAGCGCGCAGTCTGGCCATGCAGGCCCTGTATCAGTGGCACCTGGCCGGTCAGTCGGTAAACGAAATTGAAGCCCAGTTCCGCGTCGACAATGATTTTGTCGGCGTTGATGGCGCTTACTTTCGGGAAATCCTCCACGGTGTTCCGCAGAACAAGACCGAGTTGGATGACGCCTTCGCCGGTTTCCTAGACCGCCCGCTGGAAGAACTGGACCCGGTTGAGTTGGCGATCCTGCGTCTGTCGGCCTACGAGTTGCGTCATCGCATCGACGTGCCTTACCGTGTGGTGATCAACGAAGGCATTGAGTTGGCGAAGATTTTCGGCGCCACCGATGGCCACAAGTTCGTCAACGGCATCCTCGACAAGCTGGCCCCCAAGCTGCGTGCCGATGAAGTGCGTGCTAACAAGCGCTAAGTCTTTTGCCCGTCGGCGCTCCTGTTTGGGGGCGCCAGCTCGCCCCGCAACGGGGCGCTGACGCATGGGTGAGTTCGAGCTGATTCGTCATTACTTCGCTGCCGCGCCCTGTGCGCAGGCGGCCGAAGGCGTGGCTTTGGGCATTGGCGATGATTGCGCCTTGCTCGATCTGCCGACTGGCGAGCAGCTGGCGATCTCCACCGATGCCCTGGTCGCCGGGGTGCATTTTCCTGATCCTTGCGATGCCTTTTTGCTCGGCCAGCGCGCGTTGGCCGTGGCGACCAGCGATCTGGCAGCCATGGGCGCGACGCCGCTCGGTTTTACCCTGGCGCTGTGTCTGCCGCAGGCTACGAATGATTGGCTGCAGGGCTTTGCTCGCGGGCTCAATCAGATGGCCGAGCAGTGCGGCCTGGCGTTGATTGGCGGTGACACCACCTGCGGGCCCTTGAGCCTGACGGTTACGGTGTTCGGTCGCCTGCCGCGGGGTCAGGCGTTGCTGCGCAGCGGCGCCCAGGTCGGCGATCTACTGTGTGTCGGTGGCAGCCTGGGCGATGCGGCAGCGGCCTTGCCCCTGGTGCTGGGTCAGCAGCAAGCGGCGCCGGAGGTGGCGGCCGCGTTGCTGGCCCAGTACTGGTCGCCCAGGCCGCAACTGGCGCTGGGTCAGGCACTGCGCGGCAAGGCTTCGGCGGCGCTGGATATTTCCGATGGCTTGCTGGCCGATTGCGGTCATATCGCCGCAGCTTCCGGCGTGGCGTTGCAGATTGAGCTGGCGCGTGTGCCTTTGTCGCCAGCGATCCTGGCCTTGCTCAGCCTGCCGGCGGCGCAGCATTGCGCCTTGAGTGGTGGCGATGATTACCGTCTGGCCTTTACTCTGCCCGCGCAGCATTTGTCGGGTTTGCAGGCCGACGGCTGGGCGTTGCAAGTGATCGGTCAGGTGGTGGCCGGGCAGGGCGTGCAACTGCTCGATGAACAGAATCGCGTCATTACGCCGCCACAGCGCGGTTATCAACATTTTCGGAGTTCGGGTGACTGACACAAACAAGGCGCCACCGTCGGTGTGGCGCAACCCTTGGCATTTTCTCGCCTTTGGCTTCGGCTCCGGCACCTTGCCCAAAGCGCCCGGCACCTGGGGCTCGCTGCTGGCGCTGGCATTTGTGCCGCTGTGGCAGCTGCTGCCGGCATGGGGCTATGGGCTGATGCTGGTTGTAACCACCATGTTCGGTTGCTGGTTGTGCGGCAAGGTGGCCCGCGACCTTGGCGTGCATGACCACGGCGGCATCGTCTGGGATGAGCTGGTCGGGGTGTGGATCACCCTCTGGCTGGTGCCGGCGGGTTGGCAGTGGCTGTTGCTGGGGTTTGTTCTGTTTCGCCTGTTCGATATCGTCAAACCGTGGCCAATTCGCTGGATTGATCGGCATGTCCATGGTGGAGTGGGAATCATGCTGGATGATGTGCTGGCTGGGGTCTTCGCCTGGTTGAGCCTGCAGCTGATTATTCTCGGATTGAGTTGAACGGAGTCACCATGCTGGGGCGTTGGCTGGGCATGTTGTTGGGTGGGTTGTTGAGCTGTACGGCGGAGGCGGTAGAACAGACGCTGCCGGCTGAAATTCGCGTGGCCGGTGAAGCCTGGGAAGGCCACAGCAACGCCGATGGTTCTGGCCTGGCCTGGGATGTGCTGCGCGCCGTGTTCGAGCCGGCGGGCGTCAAGCTGGTCGCCAGCAGTGAGCCCTACACCCGCTCCATTGGTCTGGCCCAACGCGGCAAGGTGGATGCAGCCCTTGGTTTGTATCCTGATGAGGTGGATGACCTGGACTTCCCGCGTTGGCCCTACGCCGCCGACCGGGTGGTGGCCCTCGGTTTGACCCGTCTGCCCCAGCCGACCCTGCAAACCCTGGCCAATTACCGGCTGATCTGGGTGCGTGGTTACGCCTTTCAGGATCAACTGCCCGGCATTTCTCGCTACCAGGAGGTGCAGCGCCGTGATGGCATCCCGGCGATGTTGCGCGAGGGGCATGCGGATTTTTATATCGACGACGATGCCGAGGTGGACTTCCTCCTCGCCAGTCTTGAGCAGTCGACGGATCTGCGGGTTACCGAGTTGCAGTTGTTGCCGCTGTACCTGGCTTTTGCCCGCACCGAACGTGGTCGGGCGCTGAAGCAGCTCTACGAGCAACGCATGGACGTGCTGGCGCGCAACGGCAGTCTGCGCGCCATCTTCAAACGCTGGAAGGATCACTACCCCTATGACTCAGCACAGGAACCGCACCATGGGACGCCTTGAACGCTTGCTTGTTGCCAGTCTGCTGGCGTGTGTTGGCAGTGCCCAGGCGGCCACTCAGGTGCAGGTGGTGGGCCTGTTTCCGGGGGCGGCGGTGCTGAATGTCGACGGCCTGCGCAAGCTGGTCAAGGTCGGCCAGACGGGCCCTGGCGGCGTTCAGGTGATCAGCGCTGACAGCCGCGGTGCGGTGCTCCGGGTGGATGGTGTGGAGCGGCCCTACAGCCTCAGTCGTGAGTCGAGCGCCGGCTTCGCCGCGCCGGGCAAGAGCCAGACCAGCATTGCCCGCGGTGGCGATGGTCACTACCGGGTGGCCGGTTCTATTGGCGGCCAGCCGATGCAATTTCTGGTGGACACCGGCGCCACTTCAATCGCCTTGAATGAAAGCCAGGCACGGCGTCTGGGCATCGATTTTCGTACCCAGGGTCGGCCGATGGTGGTCAACACCGCCAGCGGCACCGCGCGGGCCTGGCTGGTAAACCTCAATCGGGTCAAGGTCGGCCCGCTCGAGGTGCTCGGTGTCGAGGCTGCCGTGCTGGAGGGCGAGTCGCCCACCGACGCCTTGCTGGGCATGAGCTTCCTCAATCGCGTGCGCTGGCGTGAAGATCAAGGCTTGCTGGTGCTGGAGTCCAAACTCTAATCGGCTGTGCCGATGGTTATCCCGCACAATTCAAGCTGCCTGGCCGGCAGATGCTGCTGCTACAATGCCCGCCCTGCGTTTTTCCGCCCTTTGATTATCAGGAGCATCCGGTGTCTGTCGTGTTTGTCGCCGCCTCCCAACTGCCTACGCCATTTGCGCTGTTCACCATGCACGGTTTCCTCGACGAGGCGACCGGCAAGGAACACATCGCCCTGACGCTTGGTGACTTCAGCGATGGCGCCCCGGTACTCGGGCGTCTGCATTCCGAATGCCTGACCGGCGACGCCCTGTTCAGCCTGCGTTGCGATTGCGGTGCGCAACTGCAAGCGGCCCTGCAAGCGATTGCCGATGAAGGTCGCGGCGTGCTGCTGTACCTGCGCCAGGAAGGTCGTGGCATTGGCCTGCTGAACAAGATCCGCGCCTACGAGCTACAGGATGGCGGCGCCGATACCGTCGAGGCCAATGAGCGTCTGGGCTTCGGTGCCGATCAGCGTGACTACGCCATCTGCCAGCCGATGCTGGAGCACCTTGGCATTAGCGCCATCAAGCTGATGACCAACAATCCGCGCAAGGTCAAAGCCCTTGAGCACTATGGTCTGCGCGTCGCCAGCCGGGTGCCGCTGCAGGCCGGGCAGAATCCGTACAACAAGAAGTACCTCGCCACCAAGGCCGGCAAGCTCGGCCATATGCTCGGCAGCCTGCACCAGGGCGAGGTCGAGTTGGAGCCCAAGGCGTGACCCGCAATGACGTGCGCCGCCGTCTGGCCCTGGCCTGGTGGTGGCAGGTGCTGGTGACCCTGGCGCCGTTGTTGTTGCTCAATGCCCTGTTTGCCGCCGAGAGTGCGTCGTCACTGCTGGCCATGCCGCTGTTTATCGCCGGCTTGGCCTCAATGTTTGTCAGCCTGCCGCTGTTTCATCGCTTCAAGCATGGCCTGATCGCCACCGAAAAAGCCCTGGATACGCCGGACGAGCCCGCTGCCTGGGTTGCCTTGGCGCGCATCCGGCGCCTGGCCTTTGTTGGCGCCGCGTTGCCCGCCTGGATCGCCGCCCTGGCGATCTTCGCCGGTCTGCCGGCCTTGCCGCTGATGCTGCTGGCGCTGTCCAGCCTGGTGCTGTTGTACCTCTACCGCATTCCTCGTCAGCTCGGCTGATGCGCCTGCTTGCGCTGCTGCTCTGTGTGCTGGCCCTGCCGGCGCATGCGCAGCAGCGGGTGGTCAGTCTGGCGCCGTCGCTGACTGAGCTGATGCTGGAGCTGGGCGCTGCCGAGCAGCTGGTCGGCGCGCTGGGTGAGCGGCCGGCTGCGCTGGCGGCCTTGCCCTCGGTGGGTGAGCCCGGACAGCTGGAGTTTGAAACCCTATTGAGTCTGCAGCCGGACTTGGTGTTGCTCTGGCCGGACAGCATCAACGCCGCCCAGCGCCAGCAATTGCGCGACTTGCACATTCCCCTCTACGAGGCCGAACCCCATAGCCTGGAACAACTGGCGAGCCAGGTGGCCGAACTGGGTGCGCGCGTTGGCCGTGCCGAGCGGGGTCGCCAGCTGGCCGTGCAGGTACGTGATGAGTTGGCCCGTTTGCGTGCGCGCTATCAGCGCCCGACGCCGTTGCGGGTGTTCTATCAGGTGTGGGACAAGCCCTTGTATACCTTGGGGGGCGAACAGATCATTTCCGACGCTTTGCGCGTCTGCGGGGCGCAGAACATATTTGCCGACCTGTCCCTGGCAGCCCCACAAATCAGCCTCGAAGCCGTGCTGGCGCGCGACCCTGAGGTGATTCTGGTCAGCGAGGCGCAGCTGCTGCCCGCCTGGCAGGCCTGGCCACAACTGCAGGCGGTGCAGCATGGCCAGGTCTGGGTGATTCCTGACCGCGGCCTTGAGCGTCCCAGCCTGCAGATGCTCAAGGCCACCGCGCAGTTGTGTGAGCGGCTACGTTCGGCCCATTAGTGCTACTGCGGCGTCCAAGTGACGGCTAGCAGGCCGGTACGCCCCGGCTCCTGGTAGCCGTAGGGAGCTGTCGGGTCAAGGGCGTAGCTGGCGTCAAAGCGCTGGTACAGCGAGGTGTAATAGTCCTTATCCAGTACGTTGTTGAGCAGCAGGTCCACGCGCAGGCTGGCACTGGCTTGCCAGCTACTGCGCAGGTCAACCAGGCCATAGCCAGGCACGGTCTGCCGTTCAGCGCTGTAACTCGAGTCAACGATGCTGTAATCGTAGCTCTGGCTGACTGCACGCCAGCTGGCCCCGGCGGAGAACGCACCGAAGGTTCGATCCAGATCGATAAAGACGGTGCGCTTGGGGGTGAGTTGTAAGGTCTGGCCGTTATCGCGGTTGCGCGAGTCAACCAGGCTCAAGCCAAGGCTGGTCTGCCAGCCCAGCAGCTCCTGGCTGAGGCTGGTTTCGAAACCGTTGATGCGAGCCTGTCCCACGTTTTCGGTGCTGTTGCCCTTGTAAGCGATCAAGTCTGTGATGTCGTTGCGGTATAAGGACGTTTCCAGCTGGCTGGCGCCCAACTCTGCACGCCATTGCAGTTCCCAGGTTTTGCTGGTTTCTGCCTTCAAATTCGGGTTGCTGTAGCCCGGATAGTAGAGATCAGTGAAGGTCGGCGCGCGGAAGCCTTCGGCGTAGCTGAGCTGCCACTGCTGGCCAGACTCAAGCGGCAAGCCAAGCGCACCATTCCAGCTGTTCTGCGTGCCGTAGAGCTGATTGTCATCGCGGCGCATGCCCAGTTCGCTGAACATTTTCTCGCCATTGAAGCGGTACTGAAACAGCGCCGCACTATTGCTGCGGCTGTCTTCGGCGTAAGCCGTGCTGCTGTCGAGTTTGTCCTCATACCAGTCGCCGCCCAATGTCAGTTGGTTGGCCGGGTTGAGGTCGAGGCGATTGAGCCAGCTGGCGGAGTGGCGGGTGGTGGCGTTGAGGCCGTTGTTCCACGGCATAGCTGCACCGACAGCCTTGTTGCGGTCATAGCTCTGACCTAGCTCCAGGCGACTATTCCACGTGTCATTGATCTGGCCTTGCAGGAAGCTGCTAGCGCTGCTGACTCGGAACTGGTCGCTGGGCTGTGCTGGGGCCTGCTCGTAGGCGTCGTCGTACTCGTTTTTGCCGTGTTGCTCGTTGTAGTTGAAGCCGGCCTTCCAGTCGTCATTGAACTGATGATCGAGGTTGAGGTACTGCGCCAGATTGCGTTGACCCTCGGTATCGCTATCGGCACCGACGTTGTCGCGGGTGCTGTCGTGGCCGTTGCTCTCGTCGAGGCTGCCACCGAGGCTGAAGCGAGTGCGCGTATCACCGCCGCTAACGCTGACGCTGCGTTGGTAGGTTTGCTTGCTGCCAGCGGCAAGACGGACCGACGGATTCAGCCCGGCCTCGCCATGGCGGGTGAAGATTTGAATGACCCCACCAATGGCGTCGGCACCATACAGCGATGATCGCGCTCCGCGGGTCACTTCCACGCGTTCAATGTTGTCGATGCTCAGGTAATCCAGGCGTGCAATACCGCTGGCGGCTGAAGCAATACGCTGGCCGTCGACGAGGACCAGGGTTTGGGCAGACTTGGTGCCGCGCACTGAATAGGACACCAGGCCGCCGCTGCTGCGGGTGACGACGCCGGGCACGCGGTTTAGCAGGTCAGGCACATTGCGCACTTGCAGGCGCTCAATGTCTTGGCGGGTGAATACGCTTGCTGCGCTGATGGCGGCTTTCTTGGGTTCGGCTACACGACCAGAGGTAATCACCAGCGCCTGGGCCTGCAGGGCTTCGTCGGTGTCGATCGACTCGGCGTGAGTCGTGAACGGCAGCAGGGCAACAGCCAGGGCCAGGGGAGACAGTTTCATTAACAATCCTCAAAAGTAAGCGAAGCTTTCGAGGAGGGCGTTGGCCAGCGATGCGGTGCAGGGAATTCCGGGCAGCCGACAATGCTTGCCGGTGTTTGCCCTCCGCAATACCAGTCACGTCCACCAAGGCCGGTCTCCGGACTGCCGAGCGACGTCTACCAACCTTCCCAGGCGAACCCAGTGGTCTATCAGGCAGACGTTGCAGCGCTGCGTTAGGCAGGCTGCGCTCGGTTACCGTTGCGGGGGCAGTGCTGGCTTTGACCAGCTTCCCGTTTCAGGCTGCAGCATCAGGGCTGGCAGCACACCGTGGCGGATAAAAAACGTCGCGCACCTTAAGGTGCGCGGTGGATCAGGAACAAGTGAAAGTGCGGCAAGCCGACGTGTGGTGCGCTCATGTCACGTCGGCTGCGCCTGCTGTAGCGTTACAGGCAGGCCAGGCGCTCACGCACGGCGGCTTCGATGCCGGCGGCGTCGAGGCCACATTCGGCGAGCATCTGGGTCGGTTTGGCGTGCTCGACGTAGTAGTCCGGCAAGCCCAGGTGGAGCATCGGCTTGAGCAGGTTTTCGCTGGCGAGGAACTCGCTGACGGCGCTGCCGGCGCCACCCATGATGCTGTTTTCTTCGATCGTCACCAGCAGCTCATGCTCAGCCGCCAGTTGGCGCAGCAGGGTTTCGTCCAAGGGTTTGACGAAACGCATGTCGACCACAGTGGCATCGAGCAACTCACCGACCTGCAGGGCTTCAGTCAGCTGCACACCGAACACCAGCAGAGCCGTTTTCTGACCCTGGCGGCGCACTACGCCCTTGCCGATTTCCAGCGGCGTCAGCTCTTGCTCGATACGTGCATTCGGTCCGCTGCCACGCGGGTAACGCACGGCGGCGGGGCCATTGAACAGGTGGCCGGTGGTGAGCATGCGGCGCAGTTCGTTTTCATCGCTGGGCGTCATGATCAGCATGCCGGGGATGCAGCGCAGGTACGAGAGGTCGAAGCTGCCGGCGTGGGTCGGTCCGTCTTCGCCGACCAGGCCGGCACGGTCGATGGCGAACAGCACGTCGAGGTGCTGCACGGCCACGTCGTGAATCAGTTGGTCATAGGCGCGCTGCAGGAAGGTCGAGTAGATCGCCACCACCGGCTTGATGCCGTCGCAGGCCATGCCTGCGGCCAGGGTCACGGCGTGTTGCTCGGCAATCGCCACGTCGAAGTAACGCTGCGGGAAGCGCTGGCTGAACGCGACCAGATCGGAGCCTTCCTTCATCGCCGGGGTGATGCCGACCAGGCGCGCATCCTGCTCGGCCATGTCACACAGCCATTGG
Organism: Pseudomonas sp. BGA-UO-ETr-WB11; assembly: GCF_059567785.1. Lineage (NCBI taxonomy): Bacteria > Pseudomonadati > Pseudomonadota > Gammaproteobacteria > Pseudomonadales > Pseudomonadaceae > Pseudomonas > Pseudomonas sp. BGA-UO-ETr-WB11. The sequence goes on from NZ_JCAQOS010000005.1 coordinate 108,262, forward strand.
CCGAACACGGCGGAGTATTTCGGGCCGCTGATCTTCTTCGGCACCACTGGGGCATTAAGTGGCTCCAGCTTGGTGATCGCGTGGTAGCCGATCGGGTCCAGTTCGGCCGGGGCGAAACCTTTGCCCTTTTTGGTGCTGATATGCAGGAACTGCGGGCCATCCAGGTCGCGCATATTGCGCAGGGTGGTGATCAGCGTCGGCAGGTCGTGGCCGTCGATGGGGCCGATGTAGTTCCAGCCCAGCTCTTCGAACAGGGTGCCGGGGACCAGCATGCCCTTGGCGTGTTCTTCGGTCTTGCGGGCAATTTCCCAGGCGCCGGGCAGGCGCGACAGGACCTTCTTGCTGCCCTCGCGCATGCTCGCGTAGGTGCGGCTGGAGAGGATCTTGGCCAGGTAGTTGGACAGCCCACCGACGTTGTTGGAGATCGACATGTCGTTGTCGTTGAGCACCACTAACATGTTGGCGCCCACATCCGAGGCGTGGTTGAGCGCCTCGAACGCCATGCCGGCGGTCATCGCGCCATCGCCGATTACCGCCACGGCCTTGCGCTTGCTGCCCTGCAGCCGGGCGGCAATGGCCATGCCGAGGGCCGCGCTGATGCTGGTGCTGGAGTGGCCGACGCCAAAGGTGTCGTACTCACTCTCGCTGCGACGCGGGAAGGCGGCGATGCCGTCCTTCTGCCGTAGCGTGCTCATCTGCTCGCGGCGGCCGGTAAGGATCTTGTGCGGGTAGGCCTGATGGCCCACGTCCCATACCAGGCGGTCATCCGGGGTGTCGAACACGTAATGCAGGGCGATGGTCAGCTCGATCACGCCGAGGCCGGCACCGAAGTGCCCGCCGGTTTGTCCGACCGTATACAGCAGGTACTGGCGCAACTCGTCGGCCAGGCCTTCCAGCTCGTTTTCACCCAGGCGGCGCAGCCCGTCCGGCGTGCTCGCACGGTCAAGCAACGGCGTTACAGGGCGCTGGCGGGGGAATTCGTGGAAGGTCGTCGGCATCAGGCGCATCGCGTTCATGGGGCAAAAGATGCGGCAGTTTACCCGAAGCGCCGATATGGCCCAAGCGGCCTGAACGCGCAGGCCGCTGTTGCCGTGCAAAGTGACCGCGCGGCGCCAGCTCGGCCGCCGCGCAGGGCGCTTACCATGTGTCGACGAAGGGCCGTTTTTTGCCTTGGCGCGGCGCCGCCGGCGGTGTGGCGTTGAGGCCGCGCAGCAGCCAGGCGCGGGTTTCGGCGGGGTCGATCACCGCATCGATCTCCAGATAGCTGGCCATATTCAGGCCCTTGCCCTGCTCGTAGGCCTTGGCCACCAGCTTGTCGAACAAGGCTTTTTGCGTCACGGCGTCGCTCTGGGCGGCCAGTTCCTTGGCAAAACCCAGGCGCACCGCGCCTTCCAGGCCCATGGCGCCGAACTCGCCGCTGGGCCAGGCGATGGTGAACAGCGGCGAATGGAAGCTGCCGGCGGCCATGGCCTGGGCGCCGAGGCCATAGCCCTTGCGCAGCACCACGGTGAAGAACGGCACCGTGAGGCTGGCGGCGGCGACGAACATGCGCGAGATATGCCGCACGGTGGCCTGTTTTTCCGCCTCAGGGCCGACCATAAAACCGGGGGTGTCGCACAGTGAAAGCAAGGGGATGTCGAAGGCATCGCACAGCTGCATAAAGCGTGCGGCCTTATCGCCGGCCTGGGCGTCGATGGCGCCACCGAGGTGCGCCGGGTTGTTGGCCAGCAGGCCAAACGGCCGGCCTTCGATGCGGATCAGCGCGGTAATCAGCCCCGGGGCAAACGCGCGGCGCAACTCCAGCACGCTGTCGGCGTCGGCCAGGGTGGCGATCACCTGGCGGATGTCATACACGCGCAGGCGGTTTTCCGGGATCAGCTGGCGCAGCTCGCGCTGGTCGCGGCATTGCCAGTCGGCCAGCGGGCCCTGAAAGTAGCTCAGGTATTGCTTGGCCACCTGCACGGCGGCGGCCTCGTCGGCCACCTGCACGTCGATCACGCCGTTGGGGCCTTGCACGCTGACCGGGCCGACTTGCTCGGGCGTGAAGCGGCCGAGACCGCCGCCCTCAATCATCGCCGGCCCGGCCATACCGATAGTCGCGTTCTCGGTGGCGATAATGACGTCGCAGCAGCCGAGCAGGGCGGCGTTGCCGGCGAAGCAGCGCCCGGACACCACGCCCACCAGCGGCACCAGCCCGGACAGCTTGGCCATGCCGACAAAGGTGTGGCAGTCGAGGCCAGCCACGCCGACGAAGTCGGTATCACCCGGCCGTCCGCCGCCGCCTTCGGCAAACAGCACCAACGGCAGGCGCCATTGCTCGGCCAGTTGCAGCATGCGGTCGGTCTTCTTGTGGTTGATCACCCCTTGGGTACCGGCGAACACTGTGTAGTCGTAAGCGATGCTCATGCAGCGCGCGGCCTGGCTGCCGAACGCTTCGGCATTCACCGTGCCGATACCGGCGATCAGGCCGTCGGCGGGGCTCAGTTGCAGCAGCTCCTCGGTTGAGCGCCGACGCCGTTGTGCGGCCAGGGCCAGGGCGCCGTATTCGCTGAAGCTACCGTCGTCCAGCAGGTCGGCGAGATTTTCCCGGGCGCTGCGTTGGCCGGTCTTGCGCCGCTTGGCCACGGCCTCGGGGCGGCGGGCATCGGTGAGCAGGGCGTGACGCTCCAGCACCTCGGCGAGGTCGGCGCGAATATGCGCCAGGTCCAGGCTCTGCTCATTATGCTGGGCGCTGCCGTCGACTTCGGCGGGTTCGATAAACAGCAGGGTCTGGCCTTCCGCGAGGGTGTCGCCCGGTTGCGCCGCCAGGGCGCGGACGATGCCGCTATGGCTGGCCTTGACCACGAACTCCATCTTCATCGCTTCCAGCACGGCGATGCTCTGGCCAGCGGCCACGGCATCGCCCTCGGCCACCTCCAGGCACACCAGTACGCCGGTATTGGGAGTGGTCAGCGGCACACTGCCGGGCGGTGCGTCGACGCTGTGCAGGGTGGCGGCCACGCTGGCACTGCTGACGGCGAAATAGCGATGGGCGTGGGCCTGTGGTTGAGGTGCGAGCAACTCGGTCAGTTGGTTCTCGACAAAGCGGGTGTTGACCTGATGGCGCTGCACGGCTGGGTGGCGCAGCAGGTTTTGCAGCAGGTGCAGGTTGTTGGCCACGCCCTCCAGGCGGAACTCGCTGAGGGCTCGGTAGGCGCGGCGCAGGGCCGCCGGGTAGTCCGCACCCTGGGCGATCAGTTTGGCCAGCAGCGAGTCGTAACTGGGGCTTACCGGGTAGCCGGCGTAACCGTAGCCATCCACGCGTAAGCCGGGGCCACTGGGCGGATCAAAGGCAGTCAGGGTGCCGACCGCCGGGCGTGTGCTGCCGTCGGCGTGCAGGGTTTCTAGGTTGATCCGCAGTTGCACAGCGAAGCCCTGCACGGCCGGCGGCTGCAACAGGCCGAGTGCGGCCAGGGACTGGCCGGCGATCAGCTTGAGCTGGGTGTGCAGTAGGTCGATGCCGGTGACTTGTTCGCTGACGGTGTGCTCCACCTGCACCCGCGGGTTGGCTTCCATAAAGTAGAAGCGCCCCGGCTGTGCAACGTCGAGGAGGAATTCGAAGGTGCCGATGCCGCAGTACTTCACGTCGGCCGCCAGTTGCAGGGCGGCGGCGATCATGGCGTCGCGCACACCGCTGTCCAGGTCGGGGCTGGGGGCGATTTCCACCAGTTTCTGATTGCGTCGTTGCAGGCTGCAGTCGCGTTCCCACAGATGGCTGACGGCACCGGAGCCGTCGCCGAGCACCTGCACTTCGATATGCCGCGCGTCACTCACCAGTTGTTCGATGTACAGGGCGCCGTTGCCGAACGCCGCCTGCGCCTCGGACTGGCAGCGGGCGTAGGCTTCGGCCAGTGTCGCCGGCTCGAACACCGCGCGCATGCCGCGGCCACCGCCACCGGCCAGGGCCTTGAGCATCACGGCGCCATGCTCGGCGCAGAAGACCTGGGCTTGTTCCAGGCTCACCGCTTGGTTGATGCCGGCCACCAGCGGCACGCCGCAGCGCTCGGCCAGGGCGCGGGCGGCGGCTTTGTCGCCGAACAGTTCGAGCACCTCCGGCGCTGGGCCGATAAAGGTGATGCTGGCGGCCTGGCAGCGGCGGGCGAACTCGGCGTTCTCGGCGAGGAAGCCGTAACCGGGGTGGATGGCGTCGCAGCCTTGGGCGGCGGCAATGGCGATCAGCTGGTCCATGTCCAGGTAGGCCGGCACGCCACGGCCCTTGAGCGGCACGGCGAGGTCGGCCTTGCGCGTGTGCAGGCTGGCGTCGTCGTCTTCGGCGAACACCGCCACCGAACGGATCTCCAGGTCGGCGCAGGCGCGGGCGATGCGGATGGCGATTTCGCCGCGGTTGGCGATCAGCAGGGCAGTAAAGGGCGCGCTCACAGCAGGTTCTCCAATTCGTTCTTCTTCACTTTGCCGGTGGCGGTCATCGGCAGCGCCGCGACCATGCGGATCTCCGGCACCTTGTAGCTGGCCATGGCGTTGCGACACCAGGCGGCAAGTGTCTCGGCATCTTCCGCGCTGCCCGGTTTGAGCACCACGAAGGCCACTGGCTGCTGGCCGCGCTGGGCGTCGGGGCGGCCGATCACGGCGCTGGCCAGTAGGGCCGGGTGTTGCCCGAGCAGGGCTTCCAGCTCGCTGGGGAACACGCTCATGCCGTTGACCTTGAGCATCTCCTTGCGGCGGCCGAGGTAGCGGATAAAGCCTTGCTCAGTGATCTGGCCGAGGTCGCCGGTGTGCAGCCAGCCGTCCTTGAGCGCGGCGGCGGATTCCTCCGGGCGCTGCCAGTAGCCCTGCATCAGCGCCGGGCTGCGCACGCACAGCTCGCCTTCGCTGCCCAGTGGCAGCAGTGCGCCGCTGGCAAAGTCGCAGACCTTGAACTGGGTGCCGGGCACCGGCAGGCCGACGAAGGTCGGTGCACTGGTGAGGTCGAAGTCGTCGTCTTGCAGGCCCCAGGTGAAAGTGTCGCAGGTGTGGGTTTCGGTCATGCCGAAGCTGAACTCGAACAGCCTGCAGCCGCTCAGCGCCTGCCAACGTGCGCGGTAGTCGCGGGTCAGTTTCTTGATAAAGGAGATGCTGCCGGTGCGCTGCAGCGAGCGCAGGTCGTAGTCGCCCACGTGGGGGTGGTCCAGCACCTCGGCGGCGCTGTCGACCAGCAGGCCGCAGTGACTGACTCGGTAATGCTGCACGGCGGCCATAAAGGCCAGGGCATCCCAGCGCGCCAGCAGTACCAGACGGCAGCCGGCGAAGACCGGGAACAGCAGGCCGGCGTTTTCCCCGGCAATCCAGAACTCGGGCAGAAAGTTCAGTAGCACGCTGTCGCGGTCCAGGCCCAAGGCCGTCGGCACGAAGCTGGCGCAGGTGTAGAGCATGTCGCGGTGACTGTGCATGCAGCCCTTGGGCAGGCCGGTGGTGCCGCCGGTGTAGTTCAGTGCGGCGAGGTCATCCAGTTGCGGGCGATGACTTGGCACGGCGGCCGTGCAGGCGGCCAGGGCTGGGTAGAAATCGAGGAAATCGTCACCGCTGATTTTCGGCGCCAGCAGCAGGTCGGCCACCGGGATGCTCGGCGCCGCTGGGCGCAACTCCGACAGGCTGCTGGCCAGCACATGGCGCAGCCCACAGTCGTCGCGCACCGCGCGTACCACCGGCAGCAACTGGTCAAAGCAGAGGAGCACCTGTGCGCCGCTGTCCTTGAGTTGGTAGCTCAGTTCCAGGGCCTTGCTCAGCGGGCTGACCGGCGCATACACCGCGCCGCACTTGAGGATGGCGTAGAAGGTGATATGCAGCTGCGGGCAATTGGGCATAAACACCGCCACCCGATCGCCAGGACGCACGCCCAGTTCGGCCAGCAGCGCGGCGCAGCGGTCGGACTGCTGGTCCAGCTCGGCGTAGCTCAGGCTGTGGCCGTAGAAATCCAGTGCCACGCTGTCCGGTTGCAAGCGTGCCCAAGCCCGCAGGTATTCGCTCAGGGGCTGCTGGCCATGGGGGTAGGTGACGCTGCGCGGGACGGCGGCGGGCCAGGCTGCCGCTTGCAGGGCGGTCAACTGGTCGAGGTAGGCGACTGGGTTCATGGCGATGACTCTGTTGTTTTTATCAGGCGAGCATCTTAGGTAGCCGCTGGCTGCGGCAGAACTGATGCTTATGCATCGGCATGCATGAATCCTATGCATGCTTCGTCGGCGGGTTGGCCCTGTTAGGCTGGCTGTCTCCAAGAGTGTTGGATGGCAGGCATGAATGACGCACATGAGTGGCCGGCGCTAAAGCGCCTGGACCTAAACCTGTTCCGGGTTTTCGAGGTGGTCTACCGCGAGCGCAACCTGACTCGGGCGGCGGCGCTGCTGCACCTCAGTCAGTCGGCGGTCAGCCATGCCCTGGCACGTCTGCGCGAGCAATTGGGTGATCCGCTGTTCGTGCGCGAGGGCCGTGGGGTGGCGCCGACGCCGCTGGCCGAGCAGCTGGCACCGGGGATTCTCGATGCCCTGGCCGGTTTGCAGCGCAGCGTGACGCGGGTGGCGGCGTTCGACCCGTTGCACGACCGGCGCAGCTTCAGCCTGAACATGCCGGAACAGATGGAGCCGCTGTTGCTGCCGGCGATTTGCGCCCACTTGCAGCAGCATGCACCGCAGGTGCAGGTACGCAGCACCAGCCTGCACTGGGCCGAGTTGCGCCGCGAGCTGGCCCTGGGGCGAGTCGACCTGGCGGTGGAGATCGCTCGCCCTACCGATGCGCAACTGCGCCAGCAGGTGCTGCTGCAAGACCCTTTGTGCGTGATGGTCGGCCCAGGCTTCAGTGGTGAGCTGACGGCCGAACGCTACCTGGCCTGCGAGCATGTGGCGGTGACCTCGCGGCGCCGCGGTATCTGCGTCGAGGACCTGGCGCTGGGCCATCTGGGCCTGGCCCGCCAGGTGCGGCAGCGCTGCCAGCATTACCTCTCGGCGGCCCTGCTGGTGGCTCATGCGCCGCTGCTGCTGAGCCTGCCGCGGCGCTATGCCGAACTGCTGAATGCCGGGCTGGGCAATCGCCTGCTGGACATGCCGCTGGCCCTGCCGCCGGTGACCCTGAACCTGTACTGGTCGGTGCAGGCCGAAGCTGAGCCGAGCAACCGTTGGTTGCGTCAGCAGGTGTTGGCGCTGGCTGCATCCCAGCACGGCTAACAGGCCGTTGAAAAACTACCTACGTTGCCGATACGGCGTTAAAAACAGGCCGGGACGCGACGTCTCAAAATGCTCATTTACAGCATGTAAACTCCGCTTTTGACTCGCTACGCTCGCCCTGCGGGCCAGCCTATGGCTGTTACTGCGCTTCGCTACGTTTAGCCTGTTTTTGCCTTGCCTCGGCTGCCTCGCCTACATTTTTCAACGGCCTGTTGAGGATTGCGCGGCGTACCGGTGGCGGCGACACTGCGTAACCTTGCGCCTGGCGCAACACTAACAAGAGGCCAACCATGCCCGAGCTCCTCCACGACCTGTCCTGGGTGCTGCCGCTGCGCCACGACTGGCTAACCACACTGATGCACGGCTTCAGTTACCTAGGCTACGAGAAATTCATCCTGTTCTTTCTGCCGCTGGGCTACTGGGCCTGGAACAAGGCGATCTTCCTGCGCCTGTTCCTGTTGGTGGCTTTTACCGCGGTGCTGAATGCCTGGCTCAAGGACCTCTGGCAGGACCCGCGCCCGCCGCTGGAATACCGCCTGGACCATGAGGTGGGCGCCAGTTTTGGCTTGCCTTCGGGGCATGCGCAGATCGCCGTGGTGCTGTGGTTATGGCTGGCCTATGAGGCGCGCAGCCGGGTGTTCAACTGGCTGAGTGGCTTTATCGTGCTGGGGATTATCTTCAGCCGCCTGTACCTCGGTGCCCATGACCTGGAAGACGTGCTCGGTGGCGCCGCGCTGGGTGCCTTGACCCTTGCCAGCTTTGCTCTGTTGCAGCGCTGGGAAGGCTGGCAGGCGCTCAACCCGTTCTGGCACCTGGCGTTGGTGGTGCTGTTGGCGCTGCTCTTTCAGCTCAGCTGGCGGGGTCTGGCGCCCAGCTATGTGCCGCTGCTGGCGGGGATGCTGGTGGGCGTGCTGCTTGGTTACTGGCTGGAAGGGCGGTTGCTGGATTTCCATGCCCGCACCCACTGGTGGCGCCGGTTGCTGGCGGCGTTGATCGGCGCGCTGGCGTTTATCGCTCTGCAAAGTGCACTGAAGTGGCTGGGCACGCAGTTGGCCTGGCCGGACCTGCTGTGGCAGAGCGTGCGTGGCTTGCTGTTGGGCGGCTTTGTTGCGGCCCTGATGCCCTGGCTGCTGGTGCGCCTGCGCCTGTTGCCGGCACGCTTGGGCTGAAGTGATTGGTGAACGCGTAGCCCGGATGTAATCCGGGCTACGGTAGGGCTAGCTGTTGCGGGCGACGATAAAGCGCGCCAGCGCGCGCAGCGGCTCGGCGCTTTCACCCCAGGGGCTGAGGGCGGCGATGGCCTGATCGCGTAGCTCCAGGGCGTAGCTTTTCGCCGCCGGCAGGCCAAGCAGGGCCGGGTAGGTGGGCTTGTCGTTGGCGCTGTCCTTGCCCTGGGTTTTGCCCAGGGTGGCGGTGTCGCTTTCCACGTCGAGGATATCGTCCTGCACCTGGAAGGCCAGGCCGATGGCCTGGGCATAGCGCTGCAGGGCTTGCAGTGCGGACTCGTCGGCCAGACCGCTGGCGAGGGCTCCGAGGGTCACGCTGGCCTCGATCAGGGCGCCGGTCTTGTGCCGGTGCATCAGCTCCAGGGCCGCCTGGTCGAGTTTGCAACCCACCGAACCGAGGTCGATGGCCTGGCCGCCGACCATGCCAGCCGGGCCGGCGGCGCGGGTCAGGCAACTGAGCATGCGCAGGCGCACCTCGGCGTCCAGCGGGTTGTGGCGGGCGTCGGCGAGCACTTCAAAGGCCAGGGTTTGCAGGCCGTCGCCGGCGAGTATCGCGCAGGCTTCGTCGAAGGCGATGTGGGTGGTTGGCTGGCCGCGGCGCAGGTCGTCGTCGTCCATGGCTGGCAGGTCGTCATGCACCAGCGAGTAGGCGTGAATCAGCTCCACCGCGCAGGCTGCCGCGTTGGCGCTGCTGGCGTTGCCGCCGAGGGCTTCGCAGGCGGCATACACCAGCAGCGGGCGCACCCGTTTGCCACCATTGATGACGCTATAGCGCATGGCTTGGTAGAGGCGTTGCAGTTGCGGCAGCGGTGCTTCGAAGAGGGCGGCGAGGGCGTCATCGACCCGCGCCTGGCACTGGCTCTGGTACGCGTCGATCATGCCGGCTGATCCGCGTCGAAGGGGGCTTCCTCCAGCTCGCCGTTGCGTTCGAGGAGGATCTGCACCTTCTGCTCAGCCTGGCTCAACGCCGCCTGGCAGTCGCGGGTCAGGCCGATGCCTTGCTCGAAAGCGCTGAGGGAGTCTTCCAGCGACAGCTCGCCGTTTTCCAGGCGCTCGACCAGGGTTTGCAGGTCGGCGAGGGACTGTTCGAAATCGGGCGTGGCTTTTTTGCGGGCCATGGTGGCTCTCTCGGCGGTGCTGGAACCGGCGCGACACTAGCAGAGCTAGGCCCCGCGGGCAAATCCAGGGGCCTGCTCACAGGTCTTGGCCGGCTGCGGTTTGGCCGAGTAAAAAACCTGCAGGCGCTGACGGTTGTTTGTCGTTCTGGGCTTTAAATCTTGAGGCAATAAAAAAGCCGGCTTGTGGCCGGCTCTTAGGGGGAGGGTTTGGCTTATTTTTGGTAAGCCGCAACCGCCTTTAAAATCTCGGCGCGGGCAGCGTCAGCGTTGCCCCAGCCTTCAACCTTGACCCATTTGCCTTTTTCGAGGTCTTTGTAGTTCTCGAAGAAGTGCTTGATCTGTTCCAGCAGCAGGGCTGGCAGGTCGGTGTATTCCTTAACGTCGTTGTACAGCTGCGACAGTTTTTCGTGCGGTACGGCCAACAGCTTGGCGTCGCCGCCGGCTTCGTCGGTCATGTGCAGAACGCCGACTGGACGGGCGCGGATGACCGAGCCTGGGGCGACCGGGTATGGGGTCACGACCAGCACGTCGAGGGCATCGCCATCGTCAGCCAGGGTGTTGGGGATGTAGCCGTAGTTGGCCGGATAGAACATCGGCGTGGCCATGAAACGGTCAACGAACAGGCAGTCGCTGTCCTTGTCGATTTCATACTTGATCGGCGCGTGGTTGGCCGGGATTTCGATGGCGACGTAGATGTCGTTCGGCACGTCTTTGCCGGCTGGAATCTTGCTGTAGCTCATAGGGTGACTCCCAAGGATGGGCCAAAAAAGTGGCGCGATTATAGGCATATTCGCGCGCCGTTGCTATGCCGAGAACCTACGCCATTGGTCGTGTATCTGCTGCATGGGTGTGACCGTGCAGTCGCTGCAGTCGGGCCAGTGGATCCTGGCGGTAGAAGGCGTGCAGCTGCTCGTAAACCTGTGGGTAGGCGGCCATTAGCAGGTCGGGGGCGCTGAAAAAATATTCGCTGCACACGGCAAAGAACTCGGCGGGATTCTCGCCGGCGTAGGCATCAATGGGCGGTTCGCGGTGCGGATGCTGGTCGAGTTGCTGATTGAGGTGGTCGTAGGCACTCTGCATGACGTCGGCCCAGTCGCTCTGGCGCATGTCGCGGTGCAGGGGCGGCAGGCCGTTGGCGTCGCCGTTGAGCATGTCCAGTTTGTGCGCCAGTTCGTGGATCACCAGGTTGTAGCCATCCCACTGGCCGCTCTGCTGCACGCCGGGCCAGGCCAGAATCACCGGGCCCTGCAGCCAGGCTTCGCCGCTGTGCTCGGCGTCCCACTCGTGGACCACGCCGCTGGCGTCGCGGTGTTGCTGGGGGCTGCGAAAATCGTCGGGGTAGAGCACCAGTTCGTGAAAGCCCTGGTACCAGTCGAGGTCGGCCAAGTGCAGCAGCGGCAGTTCGGCGAGGGCAGCGAGGCACAGGCGGTCGTGATCGCTGAGGCTGACGCCGGGCAGGGCGCTGAGGTGCTTGGCGTGCAGAAACAGTACAGCGCGCTGGCGCAAGCGCTGGTCTTCGACGGCATCGAGGCCGTCGAGGATCGGCAGTTGCGCGTGTACCGCTGCCCAAGCGCTATCGGCAACCGGGTGGCGAGCCAGCAGGCGGCGTTGGCGCCAAGCCTTGAACGACCACACGGGAGACGGCTAGTCAGTCATCCAGTTCGAGGGTGTAGTTCTTGAACTTGCTGTCTTCGCGAAAGCCAATCGACTCGTAGACCTTCTGCGCCACTTCGTTGTGGATGCTGGTGGACACGCGCAGGCGCACGGCGTTGGTTTCTTTGGCCAGCTTTTTGGCTTGCTGGATCAGGCGGTCGGCGACCAGCTGACGACGAGCGTCTTCGGCCACGAAGATGTCGTTGAGGATCCACACGCGTTTGAGCGACAGCGAAGAGAAACTTGGGTACAGCTGGCAGAAGCCCATGAGCTTGTCTTCGTGATCGGCCATGGCCAGGTAGATCACCGACTCTTTGCGGGTCAGGCGCTTCTCCAGAAAGCTGCGCGATGACTCCGGGTAGGGCATGGCGTCATAGAACTCACGGTATTTCACAAACAGCGGAGTCAGCAGGTCCAGGTGCTCCGGTGTAGCTTGGACTATGCGCATGGTGAGCCTCTTTTCAGTGGAGTAGGGCTAAAGGCATATGCAGGCGCTATGCCACAAACGTTTCTGATGCTGCCGAATCTAGGTAGAAAGCGCAATCCAAGCAAGCGTTTGATTTGTAGGCTTTATGCAACGCTATAGCGCTGAGGTTAAGGTAGAAACCCGTGTGCAGACCATAGCCTAGGCGCTGCTCGGCTAACCGTCGCGCTGGTCGCCCTGCGGCGCCTGCGGTAACCTGCGGGCCTGTTTCCGCAGGCCGTGTCGACCTCTGTTGAGGGCGCATTCATGGCCGCTTTTGAGGTCAAGCATGCACATCCATATTCTCGGTATCTGTGGCACCTTCATGGGCTCGCTGGCCGTGCTGGCCAAGGAGTTGGGCCACCGGGTGACCGGCTCCGACGCCAATGTCTATCCGCCCATGAGCACCCAGTTGCAGGCTCAGGGCATTGAGCTGACCCAGGGTTACGATGCCGCTCAGCTGACGCCGGCCCCGGACCTGGTGGTGATCGGTAATGCCCTGTCGCGGGGCAACCCGGCGGTGGAATATGTGCTGAATCAGGGCCTGCCCTATGTTTCCGGCCCGCAGTGGCTGGCCGACCATGTGCTGCAGGGTCGCTGGGTACTGGCCGTGGCGGGCACCCATGGCAAGACCACCACCAGCAGTATGTTGGCTTGGGTGCTGGAACATGCCGGCATGAGTCCGGGCTTTCTGATTGGCGGTGTGCCGCAGAATTTTGGTATTTCCGCACGTCTGGGCGGCACGCCGTTCTTTGTGGTCGAGGCCGATGAGTACGACAGCGCCTTTTTCGACAAGCGCAGCAAGTTCGTCCACTACCGCCCGCGCACCGCGATCCTGAATAACTTGGAGTTCGACCACGCGGATATCTTCCCGGATCTCGCGGCCATCGAGCGGCAGTTCCACCACCTGGTGCGGACCATTCCCGGTGACGGCCTGATCATTCATCCGCAGGGCGAGGCCGCCTTGCAGCGGGTGATTGGGATGGGCTGCTGGACCCCGGTGCAAACCACCGGTGATGGCGGCCAGTGGCAGGCGCGCCTGCTGCATGACGACGGCTCGCGCTTCGAGGTGCGTTTCGACGGCGTGGCCCAAGGTGTGGTCGAGTGGGAACTGACAGGCCAGCACAACGTTGCCAACGCGCTGGTCTGCCTGGCGGCGGCGCGCCATGTCGGCGTGGTGCCGGAACTGGGCATCGCTGCCCTGAGCGCCTTTATGAACGTCAAACGGCGGATGGAGAAAGTCGCCGAAGTCCGTGGCGTGACCATCTATGACGACTTCGCCCACCATCCGACGGCCATCGCCACCACCCTCGACGGCCTGCGCAAGCGCATCGGCGGTGCGCGCTTGATCGCCATCGTCGAGCCACGTTCCAACTCGATGAAACTCGGCGCCCACCGCGACGGCTTGCCCGAGTCGGTGGTGCAGGCCGACCATGTGTTCTGGTACGCACCAGCCAACCTCGGCTGGGACCTGGCCGCGACGGTGGCCAGCAGTACGGTGCCGACCACGGTGTGTGACTCGCTGGAACAGATCATCGCCGCCGTGACCGCCTTGGCCACGCCGGGTACGCAGATTGTGGTGATGAGCAACGGCGGCTTCGGCGGCCTGCACGGCAAACTCGCGGAAGCGCTGCAATGAGTAGCCCAGATCGCGTCACCCTGGCCATGACCGGTGCCTCGGGCGCCCAGTACGGCCTGCGCCTGCTGGATTGCCTGGTGCGTGAAGAGCGCGAGGTGCACTTCCTGATTTCCAAGGCCGCGCAGCTGGTGCTGGCCACCGAAACCGATGTCACCCTGCCGCCCAAGCCCCAGGCTATGCAGCAGTTTCTCAGCGAATACACCGGCGCCAGCGCCGGGCAGATCCGCGTGTATGACAAGGAAGACTGGATGGCCCCGGCGGCCTCCGGCTCCGGTGCGCCCACGGCGATGGTGGTGGTGCCGTGCTCGACCGGCACCTTGTCGGCGATTGCCACGGGCGCCTGCAATAACCTCATTGAGCGCGCTGCTGATGTCGCGATCAAAGAGCGCCGGCAGCTGATTCTGGTGCCGCGCGAGGCGCCGTTTTCCAGCATTCATCTGGAGAACATGCTCAAGCTGTCGAACCTCGGGGTGACCATCCTGCCGGCCTCGCCAGGCTTCTATCACCAGCCGCAGAGCATCGACGACCTGATCGATTTCGTCGTCGCGCGCATTCTCAATTGCCTGAATATTCCCCAGGACATGCTGCCGCGCTGGGGCGAACAGCACCGTGGTAGCCGTGATGAATAAGCCCCTGGCGCTGCTGTTGGTGGCCAGCCTGCTGCTGCCCGGCTGCGCCAGCGTGCGTACCGCCGACGCGGCCAAGCAGGGCGCGCCGTTGATCTACTCCGGCACCCGCCTGGACTGGTACAGCCTGCATGGTGGCTGCTGTCCAATGGATCGTTTCGGCGCCGAAGCGCCTAAGCATGCTTGGCTGGATTTACCCTTCAGCATGCTGCTGGACACGTTGTTTCTGCCGTTCACCGTGGCCGCCGAGCTGGGCGTTAATCTCGGCGTGCAGGGCGGCTTCTAAGCGCCGGTTACTGCTGCAAGCCCTGCACCGTCAGCCAGCTTTCGCTCAGGCTGTAGCGACCATTTTCATCGCGGGCCACGCGGCCCATGGCCACTTGCGGGTCGTGGGTGAAGACGATGCGGCCGTTGCGCGCCAGCAGGCTGTCGAGCAGGCATTCCTTTTCTTCGATCAGGCCTTCGGGAAAGCGGTCATATCCCATGGTTATCGGCAGGTGCACCCAGGGTGCGCCGGGGATCAGGTCGCCGGCAAACAGCACCGGGCCGTCGGCCATGGCCACTTCCGGAAGCATTTGCCCGGGGCTGTGGCCATCGCTCCAGTGCAGGTGCCAGCCGGCGCCGAGCAGCGGGGTGCTGGTGCATTCGTCGAGCAGGTGCAGGCGGCCGCTGGCCTGCAGCAACTCCAGCAAGTCAGGGATAAACGACGCGCGGTCACGCGGGTGCGGACGGCTGGCGCGCTGCCAGTGGCGCTTGCCGGTGATGAACTGGGCCTTGGGGAACAGCAGGCGCGGCGGTTGGTCGGCCTCCCAGGCGGCGAGCAGGCCACCGGCATGGTCGAAGTGCAGGTGGGTGAGCACCACGATGTCGATGTCGGCATCGCTCAGGCCCAGCTTGGCCAGGTTGTCGAGCAGCACATGGCGGTCTTCCTGCACGCCGAAGCGCTGCTTTAGCTCGGGGCTGAAGAAGGCGCCGATGCCCGTCTCGATCAGGATATTGCGCCCCGGCTCCTGCACCAGCAGAGCGCGGCAGCCGAGGTCGATGCGGTTGTCGGCGTCGGGTTGTACCCAGCGCTGCCACAGGACCTTGGGGGCGTTGCCGAACATGGCGCCGCCGTCGAGCTTCTGGGTGTTGCCATTAAGGGTGGTGAGGGTGCGCATGACGGTGTCCTGTAAGGGCGGGCAGCACAGTGGACGCCAGCCCGGAATAAAAAAGCACGGCGCCCCGCGGGAGGCGCCGTGCCAACGCTCAATGGTTTAGCCGATTAGTGGTTGGAGGCCGCAGCGGCGCCCAGGCCGGTTTGTGCACGCACAAACTGGTCGTCGAAGGCGGCGCGCTCTTTGGCCGCGCGAGGGCTGCGGTCGAGCTTGGAGACCACGACGATGACCAGAAAGGCCAGTGGCATGGAGAACAGTGCCGGGTGGTCGTAGGGGAAGATCGCCTGGGCATTGCCCAGCACGGTAACCCATACCGCCGGCGACAGGACGACCAGCAGCATGGCGCTGACCAGCCCGGTGAGGCCGCCGAGCAGGGCACCCTTGGTGGTCAGGTCCTTCCAGTACATGGCCATGATCAGCACCGGGAAGTTGGTCGAGGCGGCCACGCCGAAGGTCAGGCCGACGAGGAACGCCACGTTCATCTTCTCGAACAAAATACCCAGGCAGATGGCGATGATGCCCAGGCCTACGGTGGCCATGCGGGTGACGCGCATCTCGTCCTTCTCGCTGGCCGTACCCTTCTTCAGCACGGTGGCATAGAGGTCATGGGAGATCGCCGAGGCGCCTGCCAGTGCCAGGCCCGAGACCACGGCGAGGATGGTGGCGAAAGCCACGGCCGAGAGGAAGCCGAGGAACAGGTTGCCGCCCACGGCCTTGGCCAGGTGCATGGCGACCATGTTGCCGCCGCCGATCAGGGCACCGCTGGTGTCACCACCGACGAAGAACTGCGGGTCTTTGCCGACGATGACGATGGCCGCAAAGCCCAGCACCATCACCACCAGGAAGAAGAAGCCGATAAAGCCGGTGGCGTAGAACACCGACTTACGCGCTTCCTTGGCATTCGGCACGGTGAAGAAGCGCATCAGGATGTGCGGCAGCCCGGCGATGCCGAAGACCAGGCCGAGGGACATCGAGGCGGCGTTGATCGGGTCGGCGAGCATGCTGCCCGGGCCCATGATCTTGTCGCCAATGGCGTGGGCATCCACCGCCTGGGCGGCGAGGGTTTCGAAGCTGAAGCCGAACTCGGCCATGGTCAGGCCCGCCAGGGTGGTGCCACCGGCCAGCAACAGCACGGCCTTGATGATCTGCACCCAGGTGGTGGCGATCATGCCGCCGAAGATCACATACACCAGCATCAGGGCGCCGACCACCATCACCGCGGTGGAGTAGTCGAGGCCGAACAGCAGCTTGATCAGCTGGCCGGCGCCGACCATCTGCACCACCAGGTAGCAGCACACCACGGTCAGCGAACCGAAGGCGGCGAAGGTGCGGATCTGCGTCTGGTCGAGGCGGTAGGAGACGATATCGGCGAAGGTGAAACGGCCAAGGTTGCGCAGGCGTTCGGCCATCATAAAGGTGATCAGCGGCCAGCCGACGAAGAACGCTACGGTGTAGACGAAACCGTCATAGCCCTTGGCAAACACCAGGCTGGACAAGCCCAGCAGGGTGGCGGCGGACATATAGTCGCCGGCAATCGCCAGGCCGTTCTGGAAGCCACTGATGCCGCCACCGGCGGTGTAAAAGTCAGCGGTGGATTTGGTTTGTCGTGCGGCCCACCATGTGATGGCCAGGGTGCCGAGGACGAAGACGAAGAACATGCCGATGGCATGCAGGTTGAGCGGTTGTTTTTCCGCCGTCAGCAGCGGTGCGGCGATGGCGGCCATGGGCGCCAGGCACAGGGCGGCGAGGCTCAGGGAGAGAGTGCGGCGCATTATTTCAGCTCCTCCAGCAGTTGCGCGCTGAGCGCGTCGAACTCGGTATTGGCGGTGCGTACGTACCAGCCGGTAAGCAGCCAGGACACCACGATGATGGACGCAGCCACCGGGATGCCGACCGAGAGCATGCCGCCCTGGCTCAGCGGGGCGTGCAGCCACTGCGGGGCAAAAGCCACCACCAGCATGAAGCTGTAATAGGTGCCCAGCACTGCGGCACTCAGCGACCAGGACAGCCGCGAGCGGCGGCGCACCAGTTGCTGGAATTTGGGATTTCTGCGAATGCGATCGCAGCTCTGGGCGTGGGACGGCGCAGTTAAGCTCATGCGGATTTCCTGGTTTTTGTTGTGGATGGAGCGGCTCGCCCACCAATCGCGGGGCGCAGCGTGGCCTGACGCGCTTGCAGCGCGCGCCAGGAACATGCCGAAAGTGCTGCGGTTGGGCGCTTAGAGCGCCTTGGCCATGTCGCGCAGCACGAACTTCTGGATCTTGCCGGTGCTTGTTTTCGGCAGCTGGGTGAACACCACCGTGCGCGGCACCTTGAAGCCGGCCAGATGGTCGCGGCAGAAGCTGATGATTTCGGCCTCGCTGACGTCCTGGTGGTCGGTCTTGAGGGTGATAAAGGCGCAGGGGGTTTCGCCCCATTTCTCATCCGGACGTGCTACCACGGCGGCTTCCAGCACCCCGTGGTGGCGATAGAGCACGCCTTCCAGCTCGATGGTGGAGATGTTCTCGCCGCCGGAAATGATGATGTCCTTTAGGCGGTCGCGGATTTCCACGTAGCCGTCCGGGTGACACACAGCCAGGTCGCCGGTATGGAACCAGTCGCCCTCGAAGGCTTCGGCGGTGGCGGTGGGGTTTTTCAGGTAGCCCTTCATCACCGTGTTGCCGCGCATAAAGATCTCGCCGATGGTTTCCCCGTCGCGCGGTACCGGCTCGAGGGTTTTCGGGTCGCCGACCATCACTGCTTCCAGGGTTGGGTAGCGCACGCCCTGACGGGCCTTGATCACCGCGCGCTCTTCCAGCGGCAGGGCGTCCCACTCGGCGTGCCAGGCACACAGGGTGACCGGGCCGTAGACCTCGGTAAGGCCATAGACGTGGGTGACGTGGATGCCCATTTCCTCGACCGCGCCGATCACCTTGGCGGGTGGCGCCGCGCCAGCGACCATGGCCTTGACCGGGTGGTCGATGGCGGCCTTGGCCGAGTCGGGCATGTTGACCAGGGCGTTGAGCACGATCGGTGCGCCGCACAGGTGGGTGACCTGCTCATCGCGGATCAGGTTGAGGATCTTTTGCGGGTCGACGCGACGGAGGAACACATGCACGCCGGCCAGGGCGGTGATGGTCCAGGGGTAGCACCAGCCGTTGCAGTGGAACATCGGCAGGGTCCACAGGTACACCGGATGGTTGCCCATGGCCCAGGTCATCTGGTTGCCCAGGGAGTTCAGGTAGGCGCCACGGTGGTGGTAGACCACGCCCTTGGGGTTGCCGGTGGTGCCGGAGGTGTAGTTGAGGCTGATGGCGTCCCACTCATCAGCCGGCCACTGCCAGGCAAACTCGGGGTCGCCTTCGGCCAGCAGGGCTTCGTAGTCGAGGTCGCTGACCGCCTGGCCTTCGCCGTATTCCGGGTCATTGACGTCGATCACCAGCGGCGGGTGGTCGAGCATGCCGACGGCGGCGTGGATCACGTCGAAGAACTCGCGGTCGGCAATCAGCGCCTTGGCTTCGCCGTGCTGCAGCATAAAGGCGATGGCTTCGGCATCCAGGCGCACGTTCAGCGGGTTGAGCACCGCGCCGATCATCGGCACGCCAAAGTGCGCTTCGAGCATTTCCGGAATGTTCGGCAGCATCACCGCCACCGTGTCGCCCTTTTTGATCCCACGGCCAGCCAGGGCCGAGGCCAGGCGTCGGCAGCGAGCATAGGTGGTGGCCCAGTTGCGGCGGATGGCGCCATGCACCACGGCCGGGTACTGCGGATAGACCGCGGCCGTACGTTCGATAAAGCTCAGCGGGCTGAGGGCAATGTGGTTGACGGCAGCGGGGCTGAGACCTTGATCGTAGATCGACATGGCAGATGACACCTTTGGCGAATGGTTAGCGCTGGATATTCCGGTAGCCTGTGCAGCATTACCGGTTAATGGCCGGGTGAGATTTATAAGTTTTACTGGCTGTATATGGAAGCTATACCATGGTTGTATAGGTTAATTACTATAGGATTTTGCCGATGACTCTGCCGGTCGATGCCCTGGCGGTGCCCTTGCACAGTTGGTTGCGTTTGCAGCGCGAAGCCGTGCCCCTGGCTCAGCGTGCCGAGGCCTTGCGCCATGCCGTGCTGGCTTGTGGGCCGGTGCGCCAGGCCTGGTACCTGTGCTGGCAGGCCAGCAGTCGCACCTATGCCCAGGAAGGTGGCGGCTTAGCCTTGCCGCCGGGCCAGGGCGACCCGCTGGCGGCCAGCGATTTGCTGTTGTTCGAGCAGTTGCAGCAGCAGCCCCAGCTTAGCCTGGAGGCGTTGCGCCAGTTGCCGTGCTGGTTGGCCGGACGCCTGCGTCGCGCAGCCCTCAGTCATGGCCAAGCACTGGCTCTGGAGTTGCTGCCGGGGCAGCCGGGCGTGCTGTTGCTGGAGGTGGATGAAGGCGCCAGCCTTGACTGGCTGCCCTGGTTGCGCACCTTGCTGAGCCAACTGACCCAACTGGCCGCCGGTATAACCCGCAGCGCACCACTGCTGGCGGCCGATCCGCAGCCGAGTCTGTTGCTGGACGCTGAGGCGCAGTTGCTGGAGTACAACCTGGCTCTGCAGGGCCTGTTGGCCGAGCGCCCGCTGAGTGCGCTGACCCAGTTGCTGCCGGTTAACTATGTACCGCTGGTGCGCGCCTGCCTGAGTCAGGGCCGGGCCATCGAAGCAGTGGAGGCTGAGGATGGCGCGCGCATCCTGATCTGGAGCTTTATTCCCGACCCGGTGGCGCAGCGGGTGTTGGCGCGCTGCCGGGATGCCAGCGTCGAGGTGCGCGAGGCCCGCGAGGCCACTCAGGCCCGGCGCTTGTACCGGCTGATCACCGAGAACACCACCGACCTGATTTCCCGCCACACCCCGGACGGCTGCTTCCTCGATGCCTCGCCGGCCAGCTGGACCCTGCTCGGTTACTGGCCGGAGCAGCTGCGCGGGGTGCGGGTGCAGAGCCTGTTCCATCCCCAGGACCAGGACCTGCTGGTGCAGCGCACCGCCGAGGCGCTGGAGCAGGCCGGCTATCACACCATGACCTATCGCATCCGCCACCAGGCCGGCCACTACCTGTGGTTCGAAACCGCCAGCCGGGCGATCCGCGAAACCTACACCGGTGCCGTGGTGGAAGTGGTCAGCGTGTCGCGCGATATCACCGCCCGCGTGCAGGCTGAAGAGAACCTGCGGCGCCTGGCCGAAGTGGTCGAGGCCAACACCGACCTGGTGCTGTTTATCGAGGCCGATGGTGCCCTCGGCTATCTCAATCCGGCGGCACGGCGTGCCCTTGGCCTGGACGCAGATGCCGCGCTGCCGGCCCTCGACAGCCTACTGCCAGCGGCTGACTTGCAGCGCTTGCATGGCGAGGGGCGACTGACCGCCGAGCAGCAAGGCGTGTGGAACAGCGAAGCGCAGTTGCTGCGCCAAGCGGCGCCGCCGTTGCCGGTGTCGCTGGTGCTGTTGGCTCACTGCGCGGCCGGCGGCGAGCGCTATTACTCGCTGGTGGCCCGCGACATGACCGAGCGCGAATTGCGCGAGGCCCAGCAGCGCCGCCATCAGGACGAGCTGGCCCACACCGCACGGCTGGTCACCCTTGGCGAGCTGGCCTCGGGCATCGCCCACGAAATCAATCAGCCGCTGGCAGCGGTGGTCAATTATGCCGGCGCCAGCCAGCGCTACCTGCAAAGCCTGGGCAGCAATCCGCAGGCGGCCGCGCGGGTGGCCCAGGGCCTGGAGCGAATTACCGAACACGCCAATCACGCTGCCGAAGTGATCAAGCGCCTGCGCGGTTTCCTGCGCAAGGGCCAGCGCCGCATGCAGGCGCTGCAGCCGGACGAGGTGGCTCGCGAGGCGGTGCGCCTCTGTCAGTGGGAGGCCAGTAACCGGCAGATCAGCATCGATGAAGCCTTCGACTCCGGCCTGCCCAGCGTGTATGCCGACCGCGTGCTGCTCGAACAGGTGCTGCTCAACCTGCTGCGCAACGCCTTGGATGCCAACCGCGACGCCCATCCCCACGAGCCCTCGCGGATCGAGCTGAGCGCCCACGAGGAGGGCGGCCAGCTGTGCATCCGCGTCACCGACCAGGGCGCTGGCGTGGCGGCGGACGTGCTGGCGCATATCTTCACCCCGTTCTACACCAGCAAACCCGAGGGCTTGGGCTTGGGGCTGTCCATGAGTCGCAGCATCATCGAAGGTTTCGGCGGCGCTCTGGAGGCCCATCCAGACCCCGGCGGTGGCCTGTGTCTGGAGTGCCGCCTGCCCCTGGGCCGCAGCGAAACCGAATCATCAGAACAAACAGAATTAACCGAGGACTGAGAGATGCCGGCACAAGCGCAACAACAGGTGTACGTGGTCGATGATGACCAGGGCATGCTCGACTCCACCGTCTGGCTGCTGGAGTCGGTGGGCCTCAAGGCGCTGCCGTTTACCAGTGGCCGGGCTTTTCTCGAGGCCTGCGATCCGGCCAGCAATGCCTGCGTGCTGCTGGACGTGCGGATGCCCGGCATGGGCGGCCTGAACGTGCAGGAGGAGCTGCGGCGGCGCGGCATCGAGTTGCCGCTGATCTTCGTCAGCGGGCATGCCGACGTGCCCATCGTGGTCCGCGCTTTTCGCGCCGGCGCGGTGGATTTCATCGAGAAGCCCTATAACCAGCAGCTGCTGCTGGACAGCGTGCAAGAGGCCCTGGCCCGGCGCCCGGCCAGCACCGCGCAAGCAGATCCGCGCCTGCAGGCGGTGCAGGAACGCCTGGCCAGCCTGACCCCCCGTGAACGCGACGTACTGCTACCGCTGGTGCGGGGCTACACCAACCGGGAAATGGCCGAGCAACTGGCGATCAGCGTCAAGACCATCGACCTCTATCGCTCGCGGGTGATGAAGCGCATGCAGGCCGAAACCCTGGCCGAGCTGGTGGGCATGGTGATTGCGGCCGGGCTGGTGGATGCCCTGGAGCTGCGTGGCACGCCTTAACCGCGGTTGACCTGGCTGGCGTCCAGCGCCTCGGCAGGGCCGGGGCGGCCGAACAGGTAGCCCTGGAATTTTCGGCAGCCTAGTTGGCGCAGAAGGTCGAGTTGCTCCTGGCGTTCCACGCCTTCTGCAATCACCTCCAGCTCCAGGCTTTGGCCGAGGGCGAGGATGGTGCGCACGATGGCCACATCATTGGCGTCGCTGAGCAGATCGTGGACAAAGCTCTGGTCGATTTTCAGACGTGCTAGTGGCAGGCGCTTGAGGTAGCTGAGGGATGAGTAGCCGGTGCCGAAATCGTCCAGGGCAAAGCGCACGCCGCGCTCACGCAGAATTAGCATGCGCTCGATCATCGCCTCGACATCCTCGGCCAGCTGGCTTTCGGTCAACTCCAGCTCCAGGCGTGCGGGGTTGGCGCCGCTGTCGGCCAGGGCGTGCAGTACATCTTCGACAAACTCCGGGCCGTGCAGTTGGCGGGCGCTGACATTCACCGCCAGGGTCAGCTGGGTGCACTGTGGGTCCTGGCGCCAGGTCGCCAGTTGGGCACAGGCGCTGCGCAGGATAAATCGCCCCAGGGGCAGGATCAGGCCGCAGCTCTCGGCCAGCGGGATGAATTCCCCCGGCGATACCACGCCGCGCTGCGGGTGTTGCCAGCGCACCAGGGCTTCGGCGCCCAGTAACTGGCCGTTAAGGCCGATCTGGGGTTGGTAATGGAGAAAGAATTCGCCACGCTCCAGGCCTTCGCGCATCTCCCGTTCCAGCGCTGTGCGGGTGTTGATGCGCGCTTGCATCTGCGGGTTGAAGAAGCGCAAGGCGTTGCGCCCACCACCCTTGGCTTCGTACATGGCCAGGTCCGCGCGCTTGAGCAACTCTTCGGCATCGCCCTGAGCGTCGGAAAACAATGCCACGCCAATGCTGGCCGTGCAGGTGTGTGACTGGCCAGCGAGGATGTAAGGTGCGGCCAGGCTGCGCTGTAGTTTGCCGGCGGCGGCCTCAATCGCACTGATGGCCAGCTCGGGCTGACGCGCCAGGCCTTCAAGCAATACCACAAATTCATCGCCGCCGAGGCGCGCCAGGGTATCGCCGGCGCGGCTGTGCTCGCGCAGGCGTTCGCTGACCTGTTGCAGCAGTTGGTCGCCGAGGGCGTGGCCGCGGGTGTCGTTGATGTCTTTGAAACGGTCCAGGTCGATAAATAGCAGGGCGCCGTCCTGGCGTTTGCGCCCTTGCCGGGTCAGGGCCTGGTGCAGGCGATCAAGCAGCAGGCGGCGGTTGGCAAGGCCGGTGAGGGGGTCATAGAAAGCCAGTTGATGAATCTGTTCGAGGTTCTTCTTGTGCTCGCTGATGTCGGTGGAAATCCCGCACAGGGCGTAGATCGAGCCGTCTGGATGGCGCAGCGGGATCTTGACTGAGAGAAAGGTGTGCGCCGGGCTGCCGTCGGCGCTGCGATTGATCTCCTCGGTCTCCACCCGTTCGCCCCGTTGCAGCACTAGGCGATCATTTGCCTGCAGGTTGGTCACGGTCTCGGCATCGAAGAAGGCGGCGTCGGTCTGGCCGACCACGACCTGTTGTGGCTGGCCGAACAGCTCGCAGACTTTGCGGTTGGCGTATTGATAGCGCAGCTCGTGATCCTTGATGTAGATAAACGCATCGACGCTGTCGAGGATGGTGTTCAAGCGCTTTTCTTCGTTGAGGATGTGCCGGGTCTGCGCGGCCACCCGCCGGCGCAGCCACAGGTTGCCGGCCACGGCCACGAACAGCATCGCGACCAGCGCCGCCAGGCCCCACCACAGTGTCGTGGGGATGCGCCGAGGCAGTGGCTGGCCGCCCCAGCGTTCGAGGATCTGGTAGTACACCGAGTGGTTGTCGGCCTGTAGGGATTGCAGTCGTTGATCGATGGCGGCCAGCAGGGCGCCATTGCGGCCCTTGCCGCTGGCGTAAAACAGCCGCGCCGGCTGGAACATGATGCTGGTGTCACGCAAGCCGAAGCGCGGGGCCTGATAGTCGCCAAAGCGTTGATTGGCCACCGCTGCATCGGCACCGCCGCTGGCCACCAGGGCAAAGCTGTCGAGCAGGCTGTTTTGCGGCAGCAGCTCGGCTTGGATGCCAAAGCTGTCGAGCAGGTTTTTCAGGTACTCCTGTTGCACCGAGCCCTTAAGCACGGCGATGCGTCGACCTTGCAGGTCCAGTAGCGAGGCCAGGCGTAGGTTGCCCTGGCTGTACAGCTGTGACCAGCTGAACAGGGCCGGGGTGGTATGAAAGCTGAGGAAGGCTGCCCGCTCTTCGCTCCAGGCGACGTCCGGCATCAGGTCGATGGTGCCGTCACGGGTTTGCTCCAGGCATTGTTGCCACTCGCAGGGCACCGCTTGCAGGGTCCAGCCCTCGGCCTCGGCGATTTGTTCCAGCAGCTCGCCGAGAATCCCCGACAGATGCCCGTCGGCGTTCAGCAGCAGTTTGGGTTCGTTGGCATAAACGCCGACACGCACTGTTTCCGCACTGGCCGAGATATTTATTAACACCCCTACGGCCAGCAGCAGGGCGCGCAGCAGTGGTGTTTTGGGGCGGGCAGACAGCAGGGTGTTATCGGGCACGGCAAGAATCCCTAAGAGGTATTTTTACCTTAGCTCAGGGCGTGTGGCAGCACCGTTAATTGCTCTTTAATCGGCCCAGCCGCGCGACACCCAGGTCATCGGCCGCGGGCCTTTCAGGTAGCTGCTATCGAGCTGGCCAATGCTGAAGCCGCCAGCACGGATCAGCGCGGGAATATCGCGGTTCAGGTGGCAGCCGCCGCTGAATGGCTTCCACAGCGGGGTCAGGCGATTTTGCCAGCGCACCACGGGCAGGTCCGGGGCCAGACCGTGCTCGCTGAACAGCAGCTTGCCGCCGGGTTTGAGCACCCGGCGCATCTCCTGCAGGGCGGCCATGGCGTCGGGGATGGTGCACAGTGTGAAGGTACAGACGATGCTGTCGAAGCTGGCATCGGCGGCCTGGATCTGCCCCAGTTCCAGGGCGATCATTTCGACCGGGATACTGATCTCTGCGGCCCGTTGCTGGGCCAGCTTCTGCATGGCCGCCGAGGGATCGACGCCGACGATCACACTGACCTTGGCCGGGTCGTAGAAACTCAGGTTCAGGCCGCTGCCGATGCCGATCTCCAGTACCCGGCCCTCGGCCTGCGGGACGATCTGCGCGCGAGTCTTCATCACCGCGCCCATGCCGCAGGCGAAGTCGATCAGGTGCGGCAGCACATGCTGGTCGTACAGGTTCATTTAGCGTCCCAGCCGGCGTAGTTGGTCTGATTCGATGATGCGTGTGCCGTCCTGCTCTTCCAGGGCCAGGCGCCAGAGCGCGTGGGCCAGGGTGCAGGCCTTGATGCCGCGGTACTTGCCCGGAATCCAGCGTGCCAGGGGCGCCAGCAAGCGCTCGCCAAGGCGAAATTCACGCCGCGCACCGAGCAGCAGGGACGGTCGGACGATGGTCAGTTGTGGCCAGTCCTGAGCCTGCAGCGCAGCTTCCAGTTCGCCTTTGACCCGGTTGTAGAACACTGCCGAGTGCGCATCGGCGCCCAGGGCGCTGATCACCAGCAGGTGGCGGGCGCCGAGGGCGCGAGCGCGTTCGGCAAAGGCCAGGACCAAATCATGGTCGACGGCGCGAAAGGCCGTCTCGGAGCCGGCTTGCTTGATCGTGGTGCCCAGGCAGCAGAAGGCGATATCAATATTGCCGCTCAGGTGTGGCAGCAGCGCAGCCAGCTCGCCGACCGGGTTCTCCAAGTGCGGATGGGCCGCCAGTGGCCTGCGGCTTGGGGCCAGCACGCGGGCCACGGTCGGCTCATTGAGCAGGCGGTCGAGCAGGTGTTCGCCGGTCAGGCCAGTGGCGCCGGCGAGCAAAATGCGTTGCGGGGTCAGGTACATAGACAGGCTCTCAGAGTAGTAATGGTCAGCTTAGTGGCTGGCTCTTGGTTTGTCCGTGCTCGTGGCGCTCAGCGCCTTTTCGGCCTGTTGTTTACGCATTTTGTGCCATTGAGCGAGCACCGCTTTGGGTGCCCAGATCTGCGGCTCAGAGGGTTGGAAGTCTTCCGCTTTTTCTCGTGCGGCAATGTGCTTCTTTGCCAGCTCAAAGGCCTGCTGCAAGTCGTCCGTCTGGTTCAGGGCGTCGCTCAGGAAGGCGCGGCCGAAGTAGGTGAGGTCGGCGTCTTCCGAGCAGCCAAAGGACACCCGGTCGGCGCGCGCCGCGCTGATCACCAGGGTCTTGGCATCTTTCAGGGGCGGGATAAAACCGCCTGAATAGCAGGCGGAAACCACCACCACCTTGTGCCGTTGCTGCAAGGGCTTGAGCACCTCGGCCAGGGCGTTGGCGGGCAGGTCGTTGAGTTCCAGGCGTGGCTGCACCAGGGACAGCTCATGGCGGCTGGAACCGTGGCTGGTCAGGTAGATAAAAATCAGGTCTTCTGGACCGCTGCGCTGGGCCAGGGTCTGCACCGCGCGGCTGAGATTTTCGCGGGTGGCCAGGGGGCGGTCTTGCAGGTGGTCGCGGTGGTTGATCAGGCTGATCTGGCCGCGGGCGCCAAAGCGCTGGCTGATCAGCTGATTGGCGAAGTCGGCCTCGCGCAGGAACACGCTCTGCTGGCCATCGCCAGCCACCGTCAGGCTGTACAGCTCAATCGCTGGGGTCGAGGCGGGGACGGCCGCCAAGGCTTGTTCGAGTAGCGCGCCCTGGGCCAGTAAACCCAGTTCCAGCGGATCGCTGATGGTTTTCTGGTGTTCGTCGCTGCGCCGTTCGCCGTAGTGCCATTCGCCGGCCTGCACGGTGCCATCGGCAAGGGTCATGCGTCCTGGGCCGTGGTACAGGTCACGGGCGAACTGACCCTCGTAGACGCTGCCGTCAGCCAGGCTCAAACGGCCCTGGCCGGCAAAGCGCCAGTGGCTGAACTGGCCCTGGTAGTGGCGCTGGTCGCCGCCATGGAATTCCCCTGGACCGGTCAGCGCGCCCTGCTTGAAAGTGCCCAGCCACACTTCACCCTCGGCACTTTCATAGCGGCCCTGGCCGTGGAACTGATTGTCGCGGAATGCGCCGCTGTAGCTGGCGCCATCGCTGCCGCTGTAGCTGCCCTGGCCGTTGAGCTGGCCATGGACGAACTCGCCGGTGAAGCGTTCGCCTTCGGCGTCGCTGCGGCTGCCTTGACCGCTGGGTTCGCCCTGTTTGAAAGCGCCCTGGTAGCGGCTGCCGTCGGGCAGGTCGAGGGTGCCGAAGCCGTGATAGCGGTCGGCCTTGAAACCGCCGCGGTAACTCAGCGCCCCTTGCTGCAACTGGCCTTCGCCGTGGCGGCGGCCGTGCTTGAATTGGCCCTGATAGCGGTTGCCGTCCGCATCGCTGAGCTCGCCCTGGCCGTGGAACAGGCCCTGACGGAATTCGCCGACATAGCGCTCGCCATTGCTGCCCTGCCATTCACCGTGGCCGTCGGCTTGGCCGTCCTTGAACTGCCCGGCGTACCAACTGCCATTGCGGTAATCGACCCGCCCCTGGCCCTGCAGTAAACCGTCGACAACCTCGCCACGGTAGCGGCCACCATCCGGCAGCACAGCATTGGGCGGAGTCAGGGGTTCGCCCTGGCCACAGGCGGTCAAGAGCAAGGCAAGGCTTAAGGGGGCAAGCAGGTGGCGCATGGCAGACATCCAGGTCGACGAGGCTTGGGCAGTATGCCGCAAAGTAGCGGGGGAGAAATGCACACGGGGCGCCATTGGCGCCCCGTGCAGGTTACGGCACTGCGTCTGCGTTCAGACGAAGCAGAGGGTCAGCGGTTCGGCGATGTAGGCCGGTTTCGGTGAGCCTTCGATTTCCAGCACGGCTTTGGCTTTAAGCAGCCACTGGCCGGGGTTCTTTTCGTTGGCATCGACCAGGGTCACCACCAGGCGCACCTTGGAGTTGACCTTGACCGGCTGGATAAAGCGCACGCTGTCGAGGCCATAGTTGACGGCCATCTTCAGGCCTTGCGGCATGATCATGATTTTTTCCATCAGCATCGGCACCAGCGACAACGACAGAAAGCCGTGAGCAATGGTGCTGCCGAACGGGGTCAGCTTGGCTTTTTCTGGATCGACGTGGATGAACTGGTGGTCGCCGGTGCATTCGGCAAACTGGTTGATGCGCTCTTGGTCGATGGTCAGCCAGTCGGAACTGCCGAGTTCCTTGCCGATATAGTCCTTGAGTTCTGCTACGGGTACGAGCGGCATAGATGCTCCTTGGGGGCGCGGGTGTTGTTATTTTTAGGGGTGTAACTCCTTGACCCCTAGATCACCATGCAGGGCCTGCCCGGTCAAGCCGCGAAGAGCATGCCAATGTGTAAGTTATCGCCTCGGAATGACGTGCCATAATGGCCGCGCCATCTCGCTGGAGACTCCCATGCTGTTACGCGGCCTGACCTGGCTGGTGCTGTTTCAATTACTCGGCACCGCCATCAACGTACTGTTCCTGTCCATGCTGCCCGGGCCGATCATCGGCATGCTGCTGCTGTTCATTTTTCTTCTCGTCAGCGGCGAAGTCGGCGAGCCGCTGAGCGTTGCCGCCAGCGGCCTGCTGCGCTACCTGCCGTTACTGCTGGTGCCGGCGGCCGTCGGGGTGATGGTTTATGCCGAGGCGATTGTTGCCGACTTCTGGGCGATTGTCGGCGCGCTGGTGCTGTCGTTGCTGCTGTCGCTGCTGTTCACCGGTTGGTTGATGCAGACGCTTATCGACCGGCAGACGCGCCGTCGGGGTGAGCCATGAGCCTCGACTGGCACGCCGCCTGGCAGGCGCTGATCCACCACCCGTTGTTTGGCGTGGGCATTACCCTCGGCGCCTATCAGTTGGCGCTGGCGGCCTATGAGCGCAATCGCTGGCAGCTGTTGAAGCCCGTGCTGCAGCCGGTGCTGCTGTCGATGCTGGCAGTGATCGGCGTGTTGCTGGCATGTGGTCTCAGCTACCGCGAATACCAGCAGAGCGCACAGTTGCTGATCATCCTGCTCGGCCCGGCCACGGTGGCGCTGGCGGTGCCGTTGTTCGTCAACCTGCGGCGCATCCGTCAGCTGCTGTGGCCTACCCTGCTCACCCTGCTGATTGGCGGGGTAGTGGCGACGCTGCTGGGTGTGGCGCTGGCCTGGGCCTTTGGCGCCGAGCAGATGATTTTGATGACCATGGCGCCGAAGTCGGTAACCTCGCCGATCGCCATGCTGGTGGCCGAGCAGATTGGTGGCGTGGCCGCCCTGGCTGCAGTGTTCGTGCTGATTACCGGGGTGCTGGGCGCTATGTGCGGGCCGGAGTTGTTGCGCCGCATTGGCGTGCATCACCCGGCGGCGCAAGGCATGGCTCTGGGGCTGACCGCCCATGCGGTCGGCACCGCACGGGCGCTGCAGGAGCACGAAGAGAGCGGCGCCTTTGCCGCCTTGGCGATGAGCCTGATGGGCGTGGCCACCGCGGTGTTTCTGCCGCTGGTGGTGGCGTTGCTGGTATGAGCGAGGAGTCTGTGATGTTGCCGTTGTTTCCCCTCAATACCGTGTTGTTTCCCGGTTGCACCCTCGACTTGCAGCTGTTCGAGCCGCGTTATCTGGACATGCTCACGCGCTGTCTGAAACAGGGCAGTGGCTTCGGGGTGGTCGGTTTGCTGGCAGGTCAGGAGGTCGGTGCGGCCGCCACCCACTGCGCCGAGCTGGGCTGCGAGGCGCTGATCCGCGATTGGGAAAAGCTGCCCAATGGCTTGTTGGGCATCCGCGTGGAGGGCGGCCGGCGCTTTCGCGTCGGCGCCACCCAGGTGCAGGCCGATCAGTTACTGCTGGCCGACGTGCAATGGTTGCAGTCAGGAGATGATCTGCCGCTGGCCATTGAGCAGGCTGATCTCGTCGCTCTGCTGGCCACCCTGGCTGAGCACCCGCTGGTGGCTGGGCTGGGCTTGGATGGCACGGTCAGCGGCCAGCAGAGCCTAGCCAATCAGCTGGCTTATCTGCTGCCGTTCACTCTGGAGCAAAAGCTGGCCTTGCTGGCGCTGCCGCAGCCGACTGAGCAGTTGGCGCTGATCCAGAGCCTGCTTGATCGCCTACAGGGCGAGATGCTGGCTTGATTCAGTAGCGGTAGCGCAGCAGCGCCTCCGGCAAGGCGCTGGTGGTGATGGCCACCAGCAGGGCCGCGCAGGCCGGGATGATTAGCCACCAGGCTTTGGCCGCCAGGGCGGGCAGTGGCCGTTGTCGTTCGCAGACCGCCATACACAGGGCGCACCAGCAGCTGGCGAGTAATGCGCCGGCGAGGATGTCGGTGGGCCAGTGCACCCCTAGGTAGACTCGCGACAGGGCAATGCTGCTGGCCGGCAGGCTGGCCAGCAGCAGCCATGTCAGGCGCCAGCGCGGCGGCTGGCCACGACCGGCGAGCAGCGCCAACACCAGGCAAAAGGCGAAGGCTGCCGAGCTGTGGCCGCTGGGTAGGCTGTAGCTGTGCAACGGGTCGAGCAGCACCTCCGGACGGGTGCGCGCCAGCAGGTGTTTCAGCGCGCCATTACTGAGGGCGGTGAACAGCAGGGCGCTGCCGGCAAACAGGGCAGCGCGCCACTGCCGGCTGAGCAACAGCAGTGCCACCAGCAGGCCGGCGACGGCCGCTTGGCTGGCGAAGTCGCCCAGGCGCGTGGCCAGCACCATCAGGCTGTCCAGGGCCGGGCTGCGTTCGCTTTGCAGCAGGGCCAGCAGGCCGTGGTCGAATTCATTCAGATGCTTCCAGCCGAGCAGCAGGCCGACCAGCAGCACCGCGCCGAGCCCGCTGGCCAGGGCCGCGGCGCGCGGTTGTTGGCGTAGGCTGCTGTGGATGCTCAGCAGCAACCACGCCCCCAGGCCGCCGGCGACGACCCCGGCCTGGCCCCAGAATCCCTCTGGTAGCGGCAGGCGTAGGGCGGCGCCGGTAGCCCAGCCGGGCAGCAGGTAAGCCACCGACCAGCCGCAGGCGGCCAGCACGCTTACGGCGAGAAAACGTCCTAGCGGCATGTCGAGCATGCCGGCCATCAGCGGTAACATCGGTCGCAGTGGGCCGATAAAGCGGCCGATCAGCAGACTGCCAACGCCGTAGCGGCGCATGTACTGCTCGGCACTGTCCAACCATTCTGGGTGGTCGCGCAGCAACGGCAGGCGGCGGATACGCTGATGAAAACGGCGGCCGATGGCGTACGACAGCGCATCGCCCAACAGGCCGCCGCTCAGCGCCAGCAACAGGGTTTCGCCGAGGCTGAGCACGCCGCCGCCGGCCAGGACACCGAGGCCGAAAAGGATGGCAACGCCGGGCACCAGAATGCCGGCCAGGGCCAGGCACTCAATGCAGGCCACCAGAAAGATCGCCCAACCCAGCCACTCGGGGTGCTGGGCCAGCCAGGCGATCAGGCTGTCAAAACTTTCAAGCATGCAGGTGTTCCTCAACAGTCAGGCGCTGGTAGTCGCGGCCTTCCAGCTGGCCACGGCGCAGCGGGTTGCGCGTGCAGTGGCGGGCGAAGGCGGCATCGACAAAGCGATAAGGCAGGTGTTCGTCGCGCCCGGCGGGGATGCCCAGGCGGGTGGTTTGGATGATCGCGGACGGCTGCAAGCCGAGGTCGTCAACAAACAGACGTTGATGATCGAAGCGCTGGCCGTTCCATTCCGGCACCTTCAGGCCAAGGGCGCGGCACAGCAGAGTCTGGCCGCTGCACAGGCGTTCCAGCGGGCGTGGTTGGCCCTGTGCCGAAGGGTTGTTGCGCTGCATGGCGAGCACTGCAGCGTCCGGCGAGTGCAGGTCTTGCCAGGGGCTGGCGGCTTTGATCAGCACGGCGTTGCCGGGGCCTTCGGCGCTGAAGTTCAGTGAGTCGCCACCGCGGGCGTAATACATGTAGATATGCCCGCCGGGCAGGAACAGCGCGCGGCGCTTTTCCGTGTAGCCAAGGGACGCGTGGCTGCCTTTTTCCGCCAGGTAATAGGCTTCAGTTTCGATGATGCGGGCCGCCAGCCACTGGCCGTTGACCCGGTGGCGGATGACTTTGCCGAGCAGTTCTCGGGCTACGCATTGGGCGTCACGCTGAAAGAAACCATCGTCCAGTGGGCGGGCCTTGGGCCAGGGCAAACTAAGGATGGGATCGTCAGGCATGGGCTGTCACGGTTGGGCACTGGGGCATAGTCTGGCGGCCATCATAACAATAAGAGTTTGTCCCATGGCTGAGCGCCCCCGAGCCAGCAGTGCGCACATTTCCCCCAGTGCCCATTACACCGGCTATGTCTGGTATCGCCATCAATTGGCGGATCCTGCCTTTGTCACCCGTTTTGGTCGCTGGGCCCATGGCCTGCTGCGGCCGATTACCTGGAGCGCGCGGGTCGGCTTTGGCCTGGACCTCGATAGTTTGCTGTTGCAACGGCATCTACTGATTGATGCGCGCCTGACCCAGGCCATTGAACATGAGGGGGTTGAGCAGGTTGTCGAGATTGCCTGCGGTCTATCCCCTCGTGGTCGGCGCTTTACTGCCCGTTACCCGCAATTGCGCTATTTGGAAGCGGACCTGCCGCAGATGGCTGCACGCAAGCGCTTGCTGTTGCAGGGGCAGGGCTGGTTGAACGGCCAGCACCAGGTGAAGAACGTGGATATCCTCGCCGCCCAAGGCGCTGCGAGTCTGGCCAGTCTGTTCGCCGACCTGGACCCAACTCGACCGGTACTGGTGATTACCGAGGGGCTGGTCAATTACTTCGAGCTGGCGGTGATCGAGGGCTTTTGGAGTCGACTGGCTGTGCAGTTGCAGCGCTTCCCTCAGGCTACGTATCTGACGGAGCTCTATCCGGACTTGCAGGAGCACCCGCGTTACCGGCAACTGCGCTGGGGGGTTGAGCTGGTTGGGCGTCTGACCCGTGGCAGCTATCCGCTGCATTACCGTGATGCTGACTCGATTGCCGCGGGATTTGCTCGCTGCGGTTTTGCTCGCACCGAGGTGCTGGACCCGGGCCTGCACGCGGCAGCCCTGGGGTTGCCAGTGCTGAGTCAGGCCAGCCTGGTGCGGGTGATCGAGGCGCGGGTTTAGCCGGGTGCTAAAAAACGGCCTGCAAGCCTCTGTGGCTTCAGGCGCAGGCCGCTGCCGATAGGCGAGTTGGCCGCAGTTGGGCGGCGAGCGCCGTACTGGCATCGGCATCGCTATGGACGAAGACGAAGGCTAGGCCGTCGCGATCATGGCGCAGCGGCAGCAAGGCATGCCGGCTGTGGTCGGCCAGTTGCAGTTGCCAGCCACGACCATCGGCCATCGGCACGTTGCCTTGCAGCAGGCCGCCGAAGAAACCCAGTTCTGTCATTTCCACCGACCATTCACCGCCGTCGGTCTGGCGCAGGGTGGCGCGTCGGCTTAGTGGCGGCCGGCGCACTTCGTGACGTTTGTTCAATTGCAGCAATTGACTGCGCGCCAGGCGACTGGCGCCGGGGGTGACGGTCGGCAAGGCCTCGCCACGCAGAAACGGGTTGTACAGGCGCGCGCAGGCTTCGCGCCGTTCGAATTGTGCCAGGTGGTCGGCCTGATGGATCAGCACGCAGTCGGCATCGCGGCACGCGGCGGCGAAGAGCGCATGCTCCCACGGTTGGGTGAAGTGATCGTGCTCCCCGGCCAGCAGGAGGGTTGGACACTGCGGGTAGGCCGCAAAACCTGAGAAGTCCAGCAAGCGTCGGGTGTTCTGCTGGTAACGCTCGATTTCCGTAGGGGTCAGGCGCTGCATTTGTCGTAGCAGGGCTTTGCGAAACGCCGGAGAAACGCCGGTGTCCTGGGCGTGCAGGGGGTTGAGCAGGCCGGTCAATGCACCCTGGGCGAAGGCGTCCGCCTGATCGCCGCTGAGTAGGTCCAAGCCCTCTTGCAGCAAGCGTCGGGCACCGGGACGAGCCAGGGCGGTGATTCCCGACAGCAGCAGGCGTGCGCAGTGTTGCGGATGGCGGGCGGCAAACAGGGCGGCCAGGGCTGAGCCGTAGGAGAGGCCAATAGGCATCACGGGTGGCAATTGCAGTTCTTCGATAAAGTCCGCGATCAGATCGGCCAGCTGAACCAGGGATAACTCGGCGGCCAGTTGCAGATTGCCGCCCTGGCTCGGCAGGTCGAGAAGAATCACCGGGTGTTCATTCAGCAACTCACCGACTTCGCTGGCAAACGAACGAAAGCTCTGGAAAGCGCCGCCCAGCAGCAGCACCGGCGGCCGATTGTCTGTCGCATGGTGCGAGAATGCCAGGTAGTGCAGGCGCCAAGGGCCGATGTGCAGCACCTGGGGGGCGCTGCCGAGCAGGCTGGGCTGATAGTCGCAGTGATAACGCATGGCGAGCACTCCGGCGGTGGTCCGCCTCTTGTTCTTTGGCTGCTGCGGCAAACGGCGCCGGCGCTGGGATGCTTGCAAGGTAAACATTGCTGGCGATTTTGTTTACCCAACCTTCGGGCGGCCTGTATGGGCGCGGGCCGTGCGGTTGTCACTGTTCCTCGCGGTGCCCTGTCGCTCGGGGTTTGGCGGCGTTACCCGTGGCTGCGGCGAACGGCGTGTTTACCGTCCGCCGCGCAGCGCTGGGCGTGGAGCGGCGCGCCCGTTATACTCAGCGACTTTTTTCAACCGCCAGACTTGCCAAAATCATGACTGAGTCCGTGCTCGACTATATGACCCGCCTGGGACAGGCCGCCCGCAGCGCTTCGCGCGTGCTTGCGCGCGCCAGTACCGCGCAGAAAAACCGTGCCCTGCAGGCCGCCGCCGCCGCGCTGGATGCAGGCCGCGATGAATTGGTTGCCGCCAATGAACTGGACCTGGCTGCTGCTCGCGCCAATGGTCTGGAACCGGCCATGGTTGACCGTCTGGCGCTGACCCCGGCGGTGATCGATTCGATGATCGAAGGCTTGCGCCAGGTCGCCACGCTACCGGACCCGATCGGCGAGATCCGCGATATGCGTTACCTGCCGTCGGGTATTCAGGTCGGCAAGATGCGCGTGCCGCTGGGTGTGATCGGCATTATTTATGAGTCGCGGCCGAACGTGACCATCGATGCCGCCAGCCTGTGCCTGAAGTCCGGCAACGCCACCATTCTGCGCGGCGGTTCCGAGGCGATTCATTCCAATCAGGCGATT
The DNA here is from genome assembly GCF_059567785.1 of Pseudomonas sp. BGA-UO-ETr-WB11. Classification (NCBI taxonomy): domain Bacteria; kingdom Pseudomonadati; phylum Pseudomonadota; class Gammaproteobacteria; order Pseudomonadales; family Pseudomonadaceae; genus Pseudomonas; species Pseudomonas sp. BGA-UO-ETr-WB11. Next base: position 143,372 of record NZ_JCAQOS010000005.1, read on the forward strand.
GCCCGCTGCATTCAGCTTGGTCTGGCCGAAGCCGGCTTGCCGGCGAGTGCCGTTCAGGTAGTGAAAACCACTGACCGCGCAGCTGTTGGTGCGCTGATTACCATGCCGGAATTTGTCGACGTGATCGTGCCACGTGGTGGCAAGGGTCTGATTGAACGCATCAGTCGCGATGCCAAGGTGCCGGTGATCAAGCACCTGGACGGCGTCTGCCATGTCTATATCGACATCGCCGCGGACCTCGATAAGGCCATCCGCGTTGCCGACAACGCCAAGACCCAGCGCTACTCACCGTGCAACGCCATGGAAACCTTGCTGGTACACGCAGCCGTGGCCGACAAGGTGCTGCCACCACTGGCGGCGATCTATCGCGACAAAGGCGTCGAGTTGCGTGGTGATGCCGCGACCCGCGCGCTGCTGGGCAGCGACGTGCTGGAAGCGAGCGAAGACGACTGGTTTGCCGAGTACAACGCGCCAATCCTGGCGATTCGCATCGTCGACTCGCTGGATGCGGCCATCGAGCACATCAACCATTACGGCTCCCAGCACACCGACGCGATCATCACCGAGAACTTCAGTGATGCGCGGCGCTTCCTCACCGAGGTGGATTCCGCCTCGGTGATGGTCAATGCCTCGACCCGTTTCGCCGATGGTTTTGAATACGGTCTGGGCGCTGAGATCGGTATTTCCACCGACAAGCTGCACGCCCGTGGCCCGGTTGGTCTGGATGGTCTGACCAGTGAGAAGTACGTGGTTTTCGGTGATGGACATATCCGCACCTGATGGCCAAACGTATCGGCTTGCTGGGCGGCACCTTTGATCCGATCCATATCGGTCACCTGCGCGGTGCGCTGGAAGTGGCTGAGCAGTTGAGCCTTGATGAGCTGCGTCTGATTCCCAGCGCCCGCCCGCCCCATCGGCAGGCGCCGCAGGTGTCGGCAGCGGATCGTCTGGCCATGGTGGCGCTGGCCGTAGCGGGTAGCCCGCCGTTACAGGTGGATGATCGCGAGCTGCAACGCGATCGCCCGTCCTACAGCATTGATACCCTGCTGTCGTTGCGCGGTGAGTTGGCGGCAGACGATCAGTTGTTACTGCTGCTGGGCTGGGATGCCTTTTGCGGACTGCCGAGTTGGCACCGCTGGGACGAGTTATTGAACCACTGCCATCTGCTGGTGCTGCAACGCCCGGATGCCGGTGGGGTTTTACCGCCGGCTCTGAGCCAGTTGCTGGCGGCGCGCGAAGTTAAAGATCCACAGGCACTGCGTGGGCCGGGCGGGCAAATTGCCTTGCTGCGGCAGACGCCGTTGGCGGTGTCCGCCACGCAGATCCGCCACCTGCTGGCCAGCGGTAAATCGGCACGGTTTCTGGTGCCTGACCCGGTGCTGGCCTATATCCATACGCACGGACTGTACCGTGCGTCGAACTGAACATGAGAACGAGTTATTTATGCAAAAGCCAAAACAAGCACACCAACTGACCAGTGAAGAAGTGGCCAAGCTGGCCATCGCGGCCCTGGAAGACGTCAAGGCCCAAGACATTGTCAGCATCAACGTGCGGGAAAAGACCAGCGTCACCGACTTCATGGTAATCGCCAGCGGCAGCTCCAGCCGTCACGTTAAATCGCTGGTCGACAACGTGCTGGAAAAGGTCAAGGAGCAGGGCGTGCGTCCGCTCGGCAGTGAAGGCCTGGACACCGGCGAGTGGGCGCTGCTCGACCTCGGCGACGTGGTCGTTCACGTGATGCTGCCGACCGCGCGTCAGTTCTACGACCTTGAGCGTCTGTGGCAAGGCGCCGAGTTGAGCCGTGCCCAGCACAGCCCGGAACAGTTCACCGCCGATCCAGAGTAAGGCCCGCCTGTGCGCTTGCGTTTGATCGCTGTGGGCTCGCGGATGCCCAAGTGGGTGGAGGAAGGCTGGCATGAATATGCCAAGCGCCTGCCCTCCGAGCTTGCTTTGGACTTGGTGGAAATCCCGCTCAATACCCGCGGCAAGAACGCGGACGTGGCGCGCCTGATTCGTCAGGAAGGCGAGGCGATGCTGAGCAAGGTGCAGCCAGGGGAACGCATTGTCACTCTGGAAGTCGAAGGCAAGCCGTGGAGCACCGAGCAACTGGCGGTCGAACTGGATCGCTGGCGCCTGGATGCGCGCACCGTCAACTTGATGGTCGGCGGTCCCGAGGGCCTGGCGCCGGAAGTCTGTGCACGCAGTGAGCAGCGCTGGTCGCTGTCGCCGTTGACGCTGCCGCATCCGTTGGTGCGCATCCTGATTGGTGAGCAGATTTATCGCGCCTGGACGGTGTTGTCCGGGCACCCTTATCACAAGTGATTGCGACCCCCTGAATGCCGCAGCCGATCCGCATCAAGGACCACGAAAGAGACGCCCGCCTGGTACGCAAACGCGTAGTGGTCGGCGCCGTGGCGATTGTATTGCTGGTCTGCGTGCTGATCGCGCGCCTGTATTTCCTCCAGGTCATTCAGTACGAGTATCACTCGACGCTGTCGGAGAACAATCGGGTGCACGTGCAGCCGATCCCACCGACCCGCGGACTGATCTTTGACCGCAACGGGGTGATCATCGCCGACAACCGGCCGAGCTTCAGTCTGACCATGACCCGCGAGCGTGCCGGTGCCGAGTGGCGCGGGCTGCTGGATGTGATCGTTGAGGTGCTGGAGCTGAGTCCGGACGACCGCAAGCTCTTCGAAAAGCGCATGCGCCAGGGTCGCCGACCGTTTGAACCCGTGCCGATCCTGTTCGAACTGAGCGAGGAGCAGATCGCCCGCATCGCGGTTAATCAGTTCCGCTTGCCCGGTGTGGAGGTGGTGGCGCAGTTGGTGCGGCATTATCCGCTGGGTGAGCATTTTGCCCATTCGGTGGGCTATGTCGGGCGGATCAACGAGGCCGAGCTGAAGGTTCTCGATCCGATCAACTACAGCGGCACTCACCACATCGGCAAGACCGGCATCGAGCGCTTCTATGAGGCCGAGCTGCATGGTCAGGTCGGTTATGAGGAGGTCGAGACCAATGCCCGCGGGCGTGTGTCACGGGTGCTCAAACGCACCGATCCGCTGCCGGGCAAGGACATCCGCCTGACCCTCGATGTGCAGCTGCAGAAGGCTGCGGAAGCGGCTCTGGCTGGGCGGCGCGGCGCGGTGGTGGCCCTCGATCCGAACAATGGCGATGTGCTGGCGATGGTCAGCCAGCCGAGTTTCAACCCCAATCTGTTTGTTACCGGCATCGGCTTCAAGGCCTATGCCGAGTTGCGGGACTCGATCGATCGGCCGCTGTTCAACCGCGTGCTGCGCGGCCTGTATCCGCCCGGCTCGACGATCAAACCGGCGGTGGCGGTGGCGGGGCTCGACAGTGGTGTGGTGACCGGCGCCACCCGCGTATTCGACCCAGGCTTCTATCAGTTACCCAATTACGAGCACAAATACCGCAACTGGAACCGCACGGGCGATGGCTGGGTGAACCTGGAAATGGCCATCATGCGCTCCAACGACACCTATTTTTACGACCTTGCCCACAAGCTTGGGGTCGATCGCCTGGGCAAGTACCTGGGCCAGTTCGGCATCGGTCAAAAGGTCTCGCTGGACATGTTCGAGGAGTCGGCGGGCTTGATGCCGTCCCGCGAGTGGAAGCGCGCACGCTATCGTCAGGCCTGGTATCCGGGTGAAACCCTAATTCTCGGCATCGGTCAGGGCTATATGCAGACCACGCCCTTGCAGCTGGCCCAGGTGACCGCCTTGCTGGCCAACCAGGGCAAATGGTATCGCCCGCACCTGGCCAAGGATGTTGGGGGTGTGGCACCCGTCGATCCCAGTCCGTTGCCGGATATCCGCTTGCATGATCCACGCAGTTGGCAGCAGGCCAGCAACGGCATGCAGCAGGTGATGCACGGTGCCCGCGGTACAGCACGTAAGGTCGGCGACAGTGCGGTTTACCGGATTGCCGGCAAGAGCGGCACGGCCCAGGTGGTGGCGATCAAGCAGGGCGAGAAGTACGACCGCTCCAAGGTGCAGGAGCGCCATCGCGACCACGCTCTGTTTATCGGCTTTGCCCCGGCCGACAAGCCGCAGATCGCGGTGGCGGTGATGGTCGAGAACGGCGAGTCCGGCTCCGGCGTCGCCGCCCCGGTGGTCAAGCAGGTGCTGGATGCCTGGTTGCTGGGCCCCGATGGGCAGCTCAAACCGGAGTATCGTGTGCCCGTGAGCGACGTGAGTAACCAGCCATGAACAGCAATTTTGACCGCAGCCTGTCCCGCGAGGACGTCATGCGTCGGCGCGCCAGTCTGCTGCAGCGCCTGCATATCGACGGCCAGTTGCTGCTGTTGCTGGTGATCCTGATTTCCGGTGGCCTGTTCGTGTTGTATTCGGCCAGCGGCAAGAGCTGGGACTTGCTGTTCAAGCAGGCCGCCTCGTTCGGCATCGGTCTGGTGGCCATGTTTATTGTTGCCCAGTTCGAGCCGCGCTTTATGGCGCGCTGGGTGCCAGTCGGCTACGTGCTGGGGGTATTGCTGCTGGTGGCGGTGGATGTGATGGGCCACAACGCCATGGGCGCCACGCGCTGGATCAACATCCCTGGGGTGATCCGTTTCCAGCCCTCGGAGCTGATGAAAATCATCATGCCGGCCACCATTGCCTGGTACTTGTCCAAGCGCAGCCTGCCGCCGCGTCTGCAGCACTTGGCCATCAGCCTGTTGCTGATCGGCATTCCGTTTGCGCTGATCGTGCGCCAGCCGGACCTCGGCACGGCGTTGCTGGTGCTGACCTCAGGTGCCTTTGTGACCTTTATGGCCGGCCTGCGCTGGCGCTGGATTCTCGGTGCGGTGCTGGCCATCGTGCCGGTGGCGGTGGGCATGTGGACCTTTGTCATGCATAACTACCAAAAGCAGCGGGTGCTGACCTTTCTCGACCCGGAAAGTGATCCGCTGGGCACCGGCTGGAACATCATTCAGTCCAAGGCGGCCATCGGCTCCGGTGGTGTCTTCGGTAAAGGTTGGTTGCTGGGTACTCAGTCGCACCTGGATTTTTTGCCGGAAAGCCATACGGACTTTATTATTGCCGTGCTCGGCGAAGAGTTCGGCTTGGTCGGCATCTGTCTGTTGCTGCTGGTTTATTTGTTACTGGTTGCGCGTGGCCTGGTGATTACCGCCCAGGCGCAGACACTCTTCGGTAAGCTGTTGGCCGGTAGTCTGACGATGACCTTCTTCATCTATGTCTTCATCAATATCGGCATGGTCAGTGGCTTGTTGCCGGTGGTCGGCGTGCCGTTACCCTTTATTAGCTACGGCGGCACCTCGATGGTGACGCTGATGACCGGGTTTGGCATCTTGATGTCGATCCACACCCATCGCAAATGGATCGCACAGGTTTGATCAGAGTGAATGATGTGATGCACAACTCGATGCACGTATTGCGCCGCTGGACCGCGCGCCACGCCGGCTGGTTGGCAGCGCTTGGCTTGTTGGCCGGCGCGCCGGTCGCGGTGGCCGGCGATTATGAGAACTCGCCGGACGTGGCGGCCTTTATCAGCGAAATGACCAACGGTTACGGTTTTGCCAGCGAGCAGTTGAGCGGCTTGTTTGCTCAAGTGGAGCGTAAGCAGGCGATCCTGGATGCCATTTCGCGGCCGGCAGAAAAAGTAAAACCGTGGAAAGACTACCGGCCGATTTTTATCACTGACGCGCGGATTGCCCGCGGCGTGGTGTTTTGGCAGCAAAACGCCGAGGCACTGGCGCGCGCCGAGAAGGAATATGGCGTGGCCGCTCAGGTGATCGTGGCGATCATCGGCGTGGAAACCTTCTACGGCGGCAATACTGGCAATTACCGGGTGATCGATGCTCTGTCGACCCTGGGTTTTGATTATCCGCCGCGGGCGCCGTTCTTCCGTCAGCAGCTCAAGGAATTTCTCCTGTTGGCCCGTGAGCAGCAGGCCGATCCCTTGACCCTCAAAGGTTCCTACGCCGGGGCCATGGGCCTGCCGCAGTTTATGCCGAGCAGTTTTCGCGCCTATGCCGTGGACTTCGATGGTGATGGCCGGATCAATATCTGGAGCAATCCCACCGATGCCATCGGCAGCGTGGCCAGCTACTTCAAACAGCACGGCTGGACGGCGGGTGGCCAGGTGGTTAGCCGCGCCCAGGTACGCGGTGATCAGGTCGATCAGGGCCTGACCGTGGGTATTGAACCGGTCAAGACCGTGGGTGAGTTGCGTGCGTTGGGCTGGTCCAGTCATGACGCCCTGCGCGCCGACATGCCGGTGACGGCGTTCCGTTTCGACGGCGCCGACGGCCCGGAGTACTGGATGGGCTTGTCTAACTTCTACGCCATTACCCGCTACAACCGCAGTGCCATGTATGCCATGGCCGTGCACCAATTGTCTGAATTGCTGCTGCAGGCACGGGGCGCCGAATGAAATTGACCCTCGCACAGTCCGGGAAAGTTGCCGTCTGCGGGCTCTTGGCGGTGCTGATTGCCAGTTGCACCGGCAGTCGGGCGCCCAAACCGGTGGCGCCGGGTGGGCCGATTACCGGGCCGATCGACTATTCGCGCCCGCATCGTGATGGCGCGCCCTGGTGGGATGTGGACGTGTCGCGGATTCCTGATGCTGTGCCGATGCCGCACTACGGGCGGGTCAAGGCCAACTCTTACACGGTGATGGGCAAGACCTATTACCCGATGAACGATGCTCGGCGTTATCAGGTCTCCGGTGTGGCGTCCTGGTACGGCACCAAGTTCCACGGTCAGGCCACCGCCAACGGCGAGGCCTATGACCTGTATGGCATGACGGCCGCGCACAAGACCCTGCCGCTGCCCAGCTACGTGCGGGTGACCAACGTCGAGAATGGCAAGAGCGTGATTGTGCGGGTGAATGACCGCGGGCCGTTCTATTCCGACCGCATCATCGACCTGTCCTTCGCCGCAGCGAAGAAGCTTGGCTATGCCGAAAGCGGCACTGCGCGGGTTCGCGTCGAGGGTATCGACCCCCATGAATGGTGGGCCCAGCAAGGTCGTCCGGTGCCGTTGGTGCTGGCGCAGCCGCAGCAGGTGGCCCAGGCGCCGCAGCCGGCGGTGCAGGCCATGGCCGCACCAACCGAAATCTATACGCCGCCAGCGGAGCAGCATGCGGCGGCCGTGCTGCCGACCCCGGTAGCGGTAAAAAAAAACGCTTCTGTCCCAGCCTCTGGGCTGTATCTCCAGGTGGGCGCCTTCGCCAACCCGGACGCTGCCGAACTCCTCAAAGCCAAGCTGAGCGCGACGGTGAGTGCGCCGGTGTTTATCAGCTCGGTGGCGCTCAATCAGCAGATCCTGCACCGCGTGCGGCTGGGGCCGATAAGCACGCCGGGTGAAGTCACTCAGCTGCAGGACAGTGTGCGTCTAGCCAATCTGGGGCAACCCACCCTGGTCAAAGGCGAGTAAAGAATCTGTCTGAGGCGTGTGGCCGTAAGGCGCTTGCACACACCTCAGCGTTCACCCCGCAGGGATGTGGGCAGTGCAGCAAGGCGCAGGACGCGCAGGCTGCGTAACTTCAGTAAAAACTTCAGAGAGTCGGATGAACATCACCACCATTGCCCAACGCTTGTCATTGCTCGTCCTGCTGGTTGCAGCGCCGTTGTCTTCGGCGCTTGCTGCCCAAGCCACACCGGCACCGCCGCAACTGGCCGCCAAATCCTATGTGTTGCTGGACGCCGCCAGTGGCAAGGTGCTGGTGGAAAACAACAGTGATCAGCGCCTGCCACCGGCCAGCCTGACCAAGTTGATGACCGCTTACATCGCCACCCTGGAAATCCGCAAGGGCAAGATCGGCGAGCAAGACCTGGTGCCTGTTAGCGAGCACGCCTGGCGTACCGGCGGTGCCGCCTCCGGTGGCTCGACCATGTTCCTGCCGCTGAACAGCCAAGTGAAGGTCGATGACCTGCTGCACGGCATCATCATTCAGTCCGGTAACGACGCCAGCATTGCCTTGGCCGAATACATCGCCGGTACCGAAGATGGTTTTGCCGACATGATGAACGAGACGGCTGAGCGCCTGGGCATGAAGAACTCGCACTTCATGAACGCCACCGGTCTGCCGCACCCGGAGCATTACTCCAGCGCTCATGACATGGCGATTCTGGCCCGCGCGATCATCAACGAAGATCCGGCCCACTACGCCATCTACTCGAAGAAGGAATTCTTCTGGAACAACATCAAGCAGGGCAATCGCAACCTGCTGTTGTACCGCGACAAGACCGTCGACGGCTTAAAAACCGGGCACACCGAAGAGGCCGGCTACTGCCTGGTGTCCTCGGCCGTGCGCGAAGGCGCGCGGATGATCACTGCGGTCTTCGGTACCGTCAGCGAGTCGGCCCGTGCGGCAGAAACCCAGAAGCTGTTGACCTACGGCTTCCGCTTCTTCGAAACCAAGACCTTCTACCAGAAGGGTGCAGAGCTGGCTAAGGCGCCGGTGTGGAAAGGCCTGGAGCGCGAAGTCGGCGCCGGCCTGGCCGAAGACCTGACCATGACCGTGGCCAAGGGCCAGGCCAAGAGCCTGGAAGCGGCCATGACCTTCGAGCCACAACTGACGGCACCGATCCAGCAAGGCGCGGTGATCGGCAAGGTCGAAGTGAAGCTGGAAGGCAAGGTGGTGCACACCGCCAACCTGGTCGCGTTGCAGGCGGTCGAAGAGGCTGGTTTGCTGCGCCGTATCTGGGACAGCGTGCGTCTGTTCTTTTTCGGTCTGTTCAACTAACCCGGCGGCGGGCGTGCCCCGTCGCGTTGCTCTACAGGCCTGAGGGTGCTTACCCGGCGCCCCAGGTCATGGCTCAGGAGGCCAGTAGCCAATGAATAAGAATGACCTGCCACCGCCACGTATCGAATTCCCCTGCCCCAACTACCCGATCAAGGTGATCGGCGATGCCGGCGAAGGTTTTGCCGAGATGGTGATTGAAGTTATGCAGCGCCATGTAGCGGACTTCGATGCCTCGACCCTGACTCGCCGCGATAGCAGCAACGGCCGTTTCCATGCGTTTCAGGTGCTGATCACTGCCACCGGCCCGCTGCAGCTGGAAGCGATCAACAGCGACCTGCGCGCTACGGGCCGCGTACACATGGTGTTGTGATGACTGCTGTCCTGGGCGTGCGCGAGCTCGGCTTGCAAGCGTATGAGCCGGTCTGGCATGCCATGCAGGACTTCACCAGCCAGCGCACGGCCGACACCGGTGACGAGCTCTGGCTGGTGCAGCATCCGCCGGTATTCACCCAGGGGCAGGCCGGCAAGGCCGAGCACTTGCTGCTGCCGGGCGATATTCCGGTGGTGCAGGTGGATCGCGGCGGCCAGGTGACCTATCACGGCCCTGGTCAACTGGTGGCTTACCCGCTGGTGGATGTGCGCCGTCTGGGCCTAGGCGTGCGCGAGCTGGTCAGTCGTATCGAGCAGAGCCTGATCGACCTGCTGGCCAGTTATGGCGTGAGCGCTGAGGCCCGCGCTGATGCGCCGGGTGTGTATGTAAATGGCGCGAAGATCGCTTCTCTGGGCCTGCGCATTCGCCATGGCCGCTCCTTCCATGGCTTGGCCCTGAATGTGGATATGGACCTGCAGCCATTCCAACGCATCAACCCATGCGGCTATGCCGGCCTGGCCATGACTCAGCTGACCGACCACGTGGCCGGCCCGTTGGATATGAACGAGGTCAGCGCGCAATTGCGTGAGCAACTGGTCAAGCACCTTGGCTACGTGCAACAGCAGAATCTGACGGGCGCAATCGGTTTAGACGGCAGATAAAGCAACGCCCGCCCCCAGGCGAAAGCCAGGGGCGGGCGTTGTGCGGTTCAATCAGTTCAGATTGAGCGTGGGTATCAGGTTGTTATCGACCTGTTGGCCCGGCACTGGCACTGGTGCAGCCAGGCCTAGGTTGTTCTTCTCGAACACCTTGTCGGCGCGGTAGCTGGAGCGTACCAGCGGGCCGGCGGCGACCTCCATAAAGCCCTTTTCCAGGCCGATGTCACGGAACCGATTGAACGCTTCCGGGCTGACCCAGCGCTTGACGGGCAAGTGATTGCGCGTCGGTTGCAGGTACTGACCAAGGGTGAGGATGTCGACGCCGATGGCGCGCAGGTCATCCATGGTTTCGATGACTTCTTCGTCGGTTTCACCGAGACCCAACATCAGGCTGGTCTTGGTCAGCATGTCCGGGCGATGGCGTTTGGCGTGCTCCAGCGCGCGCAGCGTCTTCTCGTAGCCGGCGCGCGGGTCGCGCACATCATGGGTCAGGCGCTTGACCGTTTCGACGTTCTGGGCAAACACCTCAAGGCCGGAATCCACCACGCGTTCGATGGCCTGCAGGTCGCCGTCGAAGTCCGGGGTCAGGGCTTCCACCACCACGTGCGGGGTGCGTTCCTTGATCGCCCGTACGCACGCGGCATAGTGCGCGGCGCCGCCGTCGTCGAGGTCATCGCGGTCCACCGAGGTCAGCACGATATAGCGCAGCGCCATCAGTTCGACTGACTTGGCGGTGTTTTGAGGTTCTTCCAGGTCCAGCCAGCCGTTCGGGTTGCCGGTGTCCACTGCGCAGAAGCGGCAAGCGCGGGTGCACACCGAGCCCATCAACATGATGGTGGCGGTGCCGTTGGACCAGCATTCGCCCATGTTCGGGCAGTGGGATTCCTGGCAGACGGTGCTTAGGCGGTGTTCACCGACATTGCGTTTGACCGCTTCGAAGCGGCTGCCGCTGGGCGCCTTGACGCGCAGCCATTTCGGCTTGGGTTCGAATACCTGGGGTTCGCTTGAGGCGCGGCGCTTTTGGCCGTCCTTGATCGCGGTGATGCCCTGAGTGGTACGAAATTTTTCACCGCTGGTAACGGTTTTAGGCGGGGGAGTATCGGACATCGGCAATCTGGGCTCCGCTAGAGGCTCCGTGGACGAGGCGGCTTGTGGCCGCCGCGCAGTTTATCACAGCGTCTGACTGGTCAGTCCGCCGGTTGCTGTGCGGTCTGCCCAGGCGGGCTCGAGCCGTTATCTCAGATGCAGCAGCAGTTGATGGCTGGGGTAGCCGTCGGCGGGTTGCCCAAGGGTTTGCTGAAAGGCGCGTACGGCCTTGCGCGTATTGGCGCCGATGATGCCGTCCGCTGCGCCCGGCGTATAACCTTTGCTGGTCAGCAGCTCCTGCAGTTCGATGCGCTCACTGCGGCCGAGCTGGCGGTCGCTGCGCGGCCAGGCAGCCTGCACGCCCGGTTGACTGTCGAGGGCGCCGCTGAGCAGGCCGATGGCCAGGCCGTACGAGGTGGAGTTGTTGTACTTGAGGATGGCGCGGAAGTTGTCCAGCACCAAGAAGGCCGGGCCGCGGTGGCCGGCAGGCAAGAGCAGAACGGCGCGGGCCTGGTCGTCAGCGGCGGGGATGTTGTTCACCCCCAGTTGGCGCCATTCGCTGATGGGTTTGCGGATGTCGGCATCGGCCAGGGCGTAATCGAAACCGCTGGGCAGCGTCACTTCAAAGCCCCAGGGTTGGCCGCTCTGCCAGCCGGATTTTTGCAAGTAGTGCGCCGCTGATGCCAGGGCGTCGGCGGAGCTGTCCCAGATATCGCGGCGACCGTCACCGTCGAAGTCCACGGCAAACTGGTTGTAGGTGCTGGGGATAAACTGGGTCTGGCCCATGGCGCCAGCCCAGGAGCCACGCATTCGGCTGGGTTGCACGTCGCCATGCTGGAGAATACGCAGCGCCGCCAGCAGTTGTTCGTGGGCAAAGGCTGGGCGGCGGCCTTCATAGGCCAGGGTGGCGAGGGCGGCGATTACCGACTTATCACCCATGTACTGACCGAAGTTGCTTTCCATGCCCCAGATCGCCACCAGTGCGCGGCGGTCAACGCCGTAGCGCTGCTCGATGGCCTGCAGAGTGCTGGCGTGTTCGGCCAGCAATGCCTGGCCGCGACGTACGCGGACAGTCGAAATGGCGCTGTCGAGGTATTCCCACACCGGCCGGCTGAATTCCGGTTGGCTGCGGTCGGCCCGAATGACGGCCATGTCCGGGCTGACGCCTGCAAAGGCCGCATCGAAAACGGCAGCCTGGATACCGGCGCTCAGGGCTTCTTGGCGAAAGGTGGCTTGCCAACTGGCAAAGCTCTGGGTCGGCTGCTCGAAGGTGGCCGCTTTTGCAGGGCTGAGGGTTACCGTGGGCAAGCTGACGGGAGCGTTGTGTACGACGGGTGTCGGGGTTTCAACCTGGCTCGCGGCATGGTTGTCGGCACAGGCGGTCAGCAGGCTCAGGCTTGTGCCGAGAAGGGTGCAGCGCAGCAGGGATGGGTAAAGCATGTGCATGTCTCAAAGGCTTGCGTTAGAGCGCTGACCTTAACATGTCGGGGGGGCGGTTTGGCGGTCGACGAAGGTCGTAGGGTCTGTTGCCGTTTCATCGTGAGCCGCGTTGCCGCGCGAAATGGTCCCCGGTTAGGCGCAGGACGCAGGTAATGCTTATTCCCTTGCCAAGTCGTGCAATAACAGCGGGGGCCATTTCTCGCGCAACCCGAAGGGCCGGGCCTGTTTTTGTGCGAGGCGGCGTTACTCGTCGCTTATTTGGAACAACCAAATCACGCTCCTCGCGCCTTGCCTCGCGCAAAAACAGGCTCCGGCGCGGCCACGAATGAAACGGTAACAGACCCTCGGCGGCTTTCTGTTGGTGCAGAAACGAAGAAGCCTCCCAGTGGGAGGCTTCGCGGCGGTAGCTGCCTTTGCCTTTGCCCGGTTGTTCCTGGCGGCAGCGGAACAGCGGTTGGCTGATGATGGATTTTGCTCGGTTCGGCTTTTTGTTGCGGGGTTTGCCCATGGCAGTCTCCAGATGGCGATGGCTGCGGTTTGCAGTGGCGCCAGTCTGCGCGGCTGTACGAAAAATAGCCAGTCTTTGGGGGGATACCGTTCGCGGTCGAGACCGCTCCCACACGAGTTGCGTCTGCCGCAGGCCCTGTGGGAGCGGCCTTGGCCGCGAATCCCGGCAGGTGGGGCCAGATGCAATCCGGGCTACAAAAAACTGCTGGGTTCAAGTGAGCAGTGCGCGGGGCTACTCGCTGGGCAGGCTCAGGCGTTGTCCAGCCAGCAGCAGGGCCAGGCGGCTAAGGGCGCTCCAGGCATCGCCGGCGGCTTGGCCTTTGATCTGTGCGTCGATGCGCTGGGCATCCTGCAGCAGGCGATTCCAGCCGGCGGCCGAATGACGTTGCAGGGCTTTGCTGACCAGCGGGCGGCGCTTGTCCCAGACGGGTGGGCGGGCGCTGCCAAACGCTTTGTCTAGGGGCATGCCCTGATTCACCTGCTGGGCGATGGTGGCCAGCAGGCGCAGTTCGCGGGCCAGGGCCCAGAGAATCACCGGGGTTTCTACCCCTTCGCCGCGCAGGCCTTCGAGCATGCGCTGGGTGTGGGCGGCCTGGCCGTTGAGGGCGGCGTCGATCAAGCCGAACACGTCGTAGCGGGCACTGTCGGCCACTGCGGCATGCACGGTGCCAGCATCCACCTGGCCATCGACAGCCAACAGCTTGAGTTTCTCGATCTCCTGGGCGGCGGCCAGCAAGTTACCTTCGACGCGGGCGGCGATCAGCTCCACGGCTTCCTGGCTGGCGCTTAAGCCTGCCTGGGCCAGGCGCTGGCGAATCCATTGCGGCAATTGCCCGGCCTCCACCGGCCAGATCTGCACGAACTGGCTGGCGGGATTGTCGATCAGGGCCTTGGCCCACTTGGTCTTTTGCGTGCTGCCATCGAGTTTGGGCAGGCTGATCAGCAGCAGGGTGTCTTCCGGCGGGCGGCTGAGGTATTCCAGCAGGGCGCTGGCGCCCTGGTCGCCGGGTTTGCCACTGTTGATGCGCAGTTCGATCACGCGCTTTTCGGCAAACAGCGACAGGCTGGCACCGGCCTGGTAAAGCAGGCCCCAGTCGAAGCTCTTGTCCACGTCGAACACTTCGCGCTCGCTGAAGCCTTGCGCGCGGGCGCTGGCCCGAATGCTGTCGGCGGCTTCCTGGCACAGCAGGTGTTCGTCACCGCTGAGCACATACACGGGCGCCAGAGCGCCTTGCAGGTGCTTGCCGAGTTGAGCGTGGTTGAGTTTCATCGGGCAGAACGCCGGTGGGCGGCCGAGGGCCGCCCACCCAGCTTACTCGCGTGGCAGCAGTTGCAGGGGCGACTGTTGCGGCTGTGCCTGCTCGGCCGCGCGGGCCGCAGAGGCGGCTTCGGCGGCGGCTTTGGCTTCGGCATCAGCCTTGGCCTGGGCGGTTTGCTGCAGTTGCTCCAGTTGCTGCGGCGTAATCATCTGCAGGTGCTGCAGCAGGTTGCGTACCAGGCGCTGACGCAACTCAACGGTCTGCTGCGCGGCTTCCTGCTCGGAGCCGCCGAGGTTGCTCTGGTCCTGGGCGAAGACGCTTTGTACTTCCTGTTGATTTTGCAGCAGCAGGAGGTTATTGGCACCGCGAATTTCGTAGTCGAGGGTGTTGGTCAGCTCGATTTCCGCGCTGCGGCCCGCACCGGTGTAGCTGGCGCTGCGGCGCTGGCTGTCTTCGCGGGTCAGGATCAGGTGGTAAGGCGCGCCGGACGAGACTTTTACCCGGCTGTTTTCCAGTTGGCTGCGCACTTCCTTGACGGTTTCGCCATAGACATTGCGCGCGCTGACATCCAGCTCGGTGAGGGCAAAGTGGGTGTCGCTGGTGCCGCGCAGCTGGAAGCCGCAGGCGCTCAACAGCGTGGCCAGGCCCATGACCATCAGATTCCGTTTCATCATTGTGCTATCCCCTTGAATGCGTGCGGCGCCGCGGTTTGCAGCGGCGCCGTAGATGATCAGCTTGCGACAATATTAACCAGTTTGCCCGGCACCACGATGACCTTGCGAATGGTCAGGCCGTCGGTGAAGCGCAGTACGTTCTCGTTGCAGCGCGCGGCCGCTTCGATCTCTTCGCGGCTGGCGCTGGCTGGCATTTCGATTTGCCCGCGCAGCTTGCCGTTGACCTGAATCACCAGCACCAGGCTGTCTTGCACCAGGGCGGACTCGTCCACCTGTGGCCATTGGGCGTCGATGATGGCGTCGTTGTGGCCCAGGCGCTGCCAGATTTCGTGGCTGATGTGCGGGGTGATCGGTGCCAACAGCAGAACCACGGCTTGCAGGCCTTCCTGCATCAGACTGCGGTCTAGGGCAGTGTCGGTGGCGGCTTTTTCCAGCACGTTCATCAGGGTCATCACTTGGGCGATGGCGGTGTTGAACTTGTGGTGCAGGCCAATATCCTGGCTGGCTTGTTTGATGGCCAGGTGGATGGCGCGACGCACCGCTTTCTGGCCGTCGTTCAGCTCATGCTTGCCCAGGGCGCTCGGCAGACCGGCGCTGACATGGCTGTGGGCCAGGCGCCAGACGCGGCGCAGGAAGCGGCTCGCGCCTTCGACGCCGGAGTCGGACCATTCCAGGCTCATGTCGGGCGGCGAAGCGAACATCATGAACAGGCGGCAGGTGTCGGCACCGTAGGCGTCGATCATGGCTTGCGGGTCGACGCCGTTGTTCTTCGACTTGGACATCTTCTCGGTGCCGCCGATTTCCACTGGCAGGCCGTCGGATTTCAACTTGGCGCCAATCACCTTAGCCTTGGCGTCCAGCTCGACTTCTACGTCGGCTGGGTTGAACCAGTCTTTGCCGCCGTTATCCAGAGTGCGGTAGTAGGTGTCGGCAATCACCATGCCTTGAGTCAGCAGGTTCTTGAACGGTTCGTTGGACGCCACCAGGCCTTCGTCGCGCATCAGCTTGTGGAAGAAACGCGCATACAGCAGGTGCAGGATCGCGTGTTCGATACCGCCGATGTACTGATCCACCGGCAGCCAGTGGTTGGCAGCGGCTGGGTCGACCAGGCCTTCGGTGTAGTGCGGCGAGGCGTAGCGTGCGTAGTACCAGGACGACTCGACGAAGGTGTCCATGGTGTCTGTTTCGCGCTTGGCGTCGGCACCGCACTTGGGGCACTTGCACTGGTAGAACTCAGGCATGCGCGCCAGCGGGCTTCCTGCGCCGTCCGGCACCACATCTTCGGGCAGCACGACGGGCAACTGGTCTTCCGGCACCGGCACGTCGCCACAGGCGTCGCAGTGGATGATCGGAATCGGGCAGCCCCAGTAACGCTGGCGGCTGATGCCCCAGTCGCGCAGGCGGAACTGGGTGCGAGCCTGGCCGAGGGATTTTTCCTGCAGTGCCACTTCGATGGCGTCGAATGCGCCAGCGAAGTCGAGGCCATCGAAGGCACCGGAGTTGATCAGGATGCCGTGTTCGGCGTACTCCATTTCCCATTCGGCATTATTGAATTCGTATTCGGCAAGTATTCTCTGGCTTTCATTGCGAGCTTCGGTTGCCGTACCCGGGACTGTCCCGCTAACGCCCGGTCTGATTTGTATACCTTGGGTAGTTCCGGGGATGTCTGTTGACTCTGCGAGTTGCCGTAATCCGGACAAGCGAGGGCTTTCGATAACTTGCTTGATCGGCAGGCCGTACTTGTTGGCGAATTCGAAGTCGCGCTCATCATGTGCCGGTACGGCCATGACGGCACCATCGCCGTAATTTATTAGTACGTAGTTAGCGACCCATACCGGCAGCAGCTCTCCGGTGAGCGGGTGTTGTACGCTAAGAGATGTAGCGACGCCTTTCTTTTCTTGCTTCGCTAGGTCTTCTTCAGACACTCCGCCTTTACGGCACTCTTCAATGAACTCTCTAAGCTCGTTGTTGTGGGGGAGGTTTGCTGCGAATTTGGCGGCAGGATGCTCTGCGGCTATCGCAACATAAGTTACCCCCATAAGTGTGTCAGGCCGGGTGGTGTAAACACTTAGTGCAGCAGAAGTAGAGCCGTCGTCCGAAGGGACGCTGTATGGTGTTTCTTTTGTTTTACTGTAATACGGAAACTTGATCTCCATGCCGCGCGACTTGCCGATCCAGTTGCGCTGCATGGTCTTGACCTGTTCCGGCCAGCCATCCAGTTCATCCAGGCCACTCAGCAGCTCTTCCGCGTAAGCGGTGATCTTGAAGTAGTACATCGGGATTTCGCGCTTCTCGACCAGCGCGCCAGAGCGCCAGCCGCGACCGTCGATCACCTGTTCGTTGGCCAGTACGGTCTGGTCCACCGGGTCCCAGTTGACGCTGCCGTTCTTGCGGTAGATCACGCCTTTTTCGAACAGGCGAGTGAACAGCCATTGTTCCCAGCGGTAGTAATCGGGTTTGCAGGTGGTGACTTCGCGCGTCCAGTCCACGGCCAGGCCCAGGCTTTGCAGCTGGGTCTTCATGTAGGCGATGTTTTCGTAGGTCCACTTGGCCGGCGCGACGTTGTTTTTCATCGCGGCGTTTTCCGCCGGCATGCCGAAAGCGTCCCAGCCCATCGGCTGCAGCACGTTCTTGCCCTGCATGCGCTGGTAGCGCGCGATCACGTCACCAATGGTGTAGTTGCGCACATGGCCCATGTGCAGCTTGCCGCTGGGGTAGGGGAACATCGACAGGCAATAGAAGGTCTCCTTGCCGGCGTCTTCACTCACTACAAAGGATTTCTGCGCGTCCCAGAGGGACTGGGCGGCGGCTTCGATTTCGCGGGGCTGATAGAGTTCGTGCATGGCTACTGGCGCTGGCTGCTTTGGCTTGAAAGAGGGGGCTTACAAAGAACGCGGTAGCATACATGACCCCCCCAAGGTGAGGGAAACCCTGATTGCACGGCGGCTGCGCCCGCTCGCCGTTGGTCGCGGCACGCGGTCTGCCCAAGCCTTGCCGCTAAGCTTGCTGTAGGGCCGGCGTTTACTGCCGGGACAGAGGTGGCGGCATGGCGCACAGGCGGCGGGCAGCAGTAGACAGCGGGCTTTACGGCCGGCTGCTGCAGCGCCTGGCCCTGGCGTTGGAGGAGGCTGACAGCGCCAGTCGTCTGGGGCAGGCCGTGCCCCATGAGCTGGAGTTGAGTGGCCTGAGTGCCGCTGAACTGCAGCTGATTCATGCCTATCTGGACCGTGATCTCAACTGGCTGCAGGGCTGGCATGCGGCCGCCCAAGAGCTGGCTTTGCTGCAGCAGCAGGCGCCCCAGGTGGCCAAGTCGGCGCGGATGGGCAGTCGCACCGAGCCGGTTGCACGTTCGGGCCAAACCTCGTCCACACCACTGTCATCCCTGCGCTGTGCTCTGTGTGCGGCCCCGGTGGTGTGGTTGCCGGGGTTGGGTGCGCAAGCCTGCAGTGCCTGCGGCTCCCAGCTGTTTCGCGCCGAACCGCCGGTGCGCTAACGAGGTGCTTGGGTGTGCCGGTGCGAGCAGGTTAGGCTGCGCGCACTGTGGAGCGTGCCTATGCCAATACGTTATCTGTTCAAACAACTGTTCTTGCCGCCAGGCGGTCTGCTGCTCTTATTGCTGGCCGCCTGGTGGTTGCGCCGTCGTGCTCCGCGTTTGGCCTTATTGTGCTTTTGCTTGGGTTTTGGCGGCCTGTGGCTGATGAGCCTGCCATGGGTGGTGGAGCAGGCGGCGCGGGCGCTGGAACCGGCAAGTGCGCTGCCTGCCGCCGAGTGGTCGCAGCTGGCGCAGCGCGCCGAGGTGATTGTGGTGCTGGGGGCAGGTCGCGAGCGTGGCGATCCGGCCTGGGGTGAGGACGTACCGAGTCTGCTGGGCAGTGAGCGGGTGCGCTATGCCGCACGCCTGGCGCGGGTCAGCGGTTTGCCCGTATTGACCAGTGGCGGCCTGCATTACGGCCTGCCGCCCAGTGAGGCAGTGATCATGGCGGACAGCCTGCAGCGCGACCACGGTCTGGCCGCGCGCTGGCGTGAAGAAAGCAGTCGCACCACCTGGGAAAATGCTCAGGAGAGCGCTCGCCTGCTGGCCCCAAGTGGTATCAAACGGGTGGTGTTGGTGACCCAGGCATCCCACATGCTGCGGGCGCGCTGGTGCTTTGAACGGGCGGGTTTTAGTGTGGTGATGGCGCCGGTGGGCTTTCTCGGCGTGCCTAATGCACGGCCTTTCGGCGGTTGGCTGCCGGAAAGCAAAGCGATGTGGCAGAGCGGCTTGCTGCTTAACGAGGCGCTGGGGCGGCTGCTTTATCCGCTGCTGTACCGCTAGCCCCGCGGCGTAGCCCGGATAACATCCGGGACTGTCCGCAGGGTGAGTGCTCCCCGGATTGCATACGGGCTACGCCAGGTTGTGCCGCGTTACAGGGTCTTGGCCATCCGGCTGGCGAGCAGGGCCCAGCCCAATAGTACGCCGCAGAGAATCGCCATGGGCCAGCCGCGCCAGCGCAGGTAGGGCGTCAGTTGCTGCATCGGCACCACGTCGCCGTACAGCACGCCCTGCTCGAATTGCGGCAGCTGGGCGGTGATCTGGCCTTGCGGGTCGATCAGCACGGTCATGCCGTTGTTGGTGGCGCGGATCATCCAGCGGCCCGCTTCGAGGGCGCGCATCTGCGCCATCTGTAGGTGTTGCAGGGGGCCGATGGAGCTGCCGAACCAGGCATCGTTGCTGACCGTCAGGAGGATGTTGCTGCGCGCCGCAAGGCTGGCAGCAAACTCCGGGTACACCACTTCGTAGCAGATAAAGCCGGCAATGCTGTAGCCCTTGGCTTGCAACAGGGTCTGCTCAGTCGGGCCGCGGGCGAAATCGGACATCGGCAGATTGAAGAAGGCGATCAGGCCACGCAGCAGGTCCTGTAGCGGGACATATTCACCAAACGGCACCAGCTTCTGCTTGAGGTAGGTACCCTCGCCTTGGCCGACGGCGGTGATGGCGTTGTAGTAGCGTTTTTCGCCGCGCGCGTTCAGTTGGCGCACCGGTACGCCGGTTATCAGTGCGCTGTTGCGGCTGCTGGCGAAGGCACCCATGTCGACCAGGTAGTCGTCGGCGTATTCCTTGAGTACCGGTACGGCGGTTTCCGGCCAAACCAGCAAATCCGCCGGTTTGGCGTTGTGGCTCAGGTCGCGGTACAGATTCAGTTGGGCGCGCAGCTGGGCCGGGTCCCATTTCAGGTTCTGGGCGATATTGCCCTGCATCAGGGCCACGCTCAGTGGCTTGCCGGCAGGTTGGGTCCAGGCGTGGCCGCTAAGGGCCAGTCCCGCCAGCCAGGGGGCTACCAACAAAACCACTGCTGTCGCCAGAAAAACTGGTCGTGTGCGCAGGCGCGGCAGGTTGATCAGCAAGGCGGCGCTGAGGGCCAGCACGAAGGAAATCAGCCACATGCCGCCCACAGGCGCCAGGCCACTGAGGGGACCGTCGAGCTGGCTGTAACCGGCATACAGCCAGGGGAAACCGGTGAGGAACCAGCCGCGGAAGGCTTCCAGCACCAGCCACAGGGCGGCGAAAGCCAAAGCGTCGGCCAGTGGCGCTTCGTTGCGCCGCAACCAGCGTGCCCACAGCCAGGCTGCAAGGCCGAAGAAGAAGGCGATGGCGGCGCAGAAACCCAGGGTCAGGCCAGCGGCCAGTGGTGCCGAAGCGCCGCCGTGGTCGTGAATGCTGACGTAGATCCAGCCGGTGCCTGCAACGAACAGGGCCAGGCCATAGCACCAGCCGCGCCACAGCGCCGCTTTGGGCGTGAGGTCGCGCAGGCCGAGGTAGAACAAGGCCAATGACAGCAAACTCAGTGGCCAGATGTCGAATGGGGCCAGGGTCAGTGGTGTGAGGGCGCCGGCGAACAGTGCCAGCAGGTTGCCCGGCCAGCCGGGGCGAGTGATCCAGTTCATGGGGCGTTCCTTGTCGGCGAGCAGCGGGTCATGCGGGCACATGCAGAGTAGGTAAACCGGTGCTGAGCGGGACGCCGTGCCGCCGCGCTGACGGGGTTGTCGCGCGGCAGGCACGGGCGTTGTTTAGCCGGTTTCGGTGGTCAGGCGCAGCAGGTGAATGCGGCGGCTGTCGGCGCTCAGTACGCGAAAGCGGAAGTCGCCGATGGCGATGACTTCATTGCGCTTGGGCAGGTGGCCGAAGGCACTCATCACCAAGCCGCCAACGGTGTCGAACTCGTCGTCGGACAGGCTGCTGTCAAAGAACTCGTTGAAGTTCTCCACAGGGGTCAGGGCCTTGATCAGGAAGTCGCCGCTGGGCAGTGGCTTGATGTAGCTGTCTTCCTCGATATCGTGCTCGTCCTCGATCTCGCCGACGATCTGCTCCAGCACGTCTTCAATGGTCACCAGGCCGGCAACGCCGCCGTATTCATCGATGACCACGGCCATGTGGTTGTGGTTGGCGCGAAACTCACGCAGCAGCACGTTGAGACGCTTGGACTCGGGCACGAAGGTGACCGGGCGCAGCACGTCGCGGACGTTGAACGGTTGGCCGGGTTGCTGCAATACCAGGGGTAGCAGGTCCTTGGCCAGGAGAATGCCGATCACCTCGTCGAGGCTTTCGCCGATTACCGGGTAGCGCGAGTGGGCGGAGTCGAGGATCGCCGGAAGGAACTCCGTCGGCGACTGGCACGCCTTGATGCTGATCATCTGAGAGCGCGGCACCATGATGTCGCGTACCTGCAGGTCGGCGACCTGAATGGCACCTTCGACGATGGCCAGGGCTTCGGCGTCCAGCAGTTTGTTCTGGTGCGCCTCACGCAGGAGTTGCAGCAGCTCCTGGCGATTTTTCGGTTCATGGGTAAAAGCCTGGGTAATCTTGCCCAGCCAGGACTTTTGCCCGCTACTCGATCGGTCTTCGCTCATGCTTGTGTACTCACAGCTCCTTGAAACGGATAACGGCTAATTAGGATGTGGCGGGCTTATTCATCGTCCGCGTAGGGATCAGGGTGGCCCAGTTCAGCGAGCAAGTTCTGTTCCAGTGCTTCCATTTCTTCGGCTTCAGCGTCGTCGATATGGTCGTAGCCGAGCAGGTGCAGGCAGCCGTGGATCACTAAATGAGCCCAGTGCGCCTCCAGACTTTTGCCCTGTTCGGCAGCTTCGCGCTCGACCACCGGCACGCAGATCACCAGGTCGCCAAGCAGCGGGATGTCCAGCAATCCGTCTGGCACGTCCGCCGGGAACGACAGCACGTTGGTGGCGTAGTCCTTGTGCCGCCAGGTGTTATTCAGCTCGCGGCCTTCGGGCTCATCCACCAGGCGAATGGTCAGTTCCGAGTCGGCGCTGCGCTGGCGCAGGGCCAGGGCGCACCACTGCTGCAACTGCTCAAGGCTTGGCGCCTGGCCTTCGCTGGCGACCTGCAGGTCGAGTTCAATCATGGCGGTGCGCCTTGGCGTCGTGGGGGGCTTGGCTGGCTTCGAAGCGCTCGTAGGCCTCAACGATGCGTTGTACCAGCGGATGGCGCACCACGTCCTTGGGCTTGAAGTGCGTGAAGCTGATGCCCGGCACGTCGCGCAGCACGTCGATTACGTGGGTCAGCCCGGACTTGGTGCCGCGTGGCAGGTCGACCTGGGTAATGTCGCCGGTGATCACCGCGGTGGAGCCGAAGCCGATGCGGGTGAGGAACATCTTCATCTGTTCCAGGGTGGTGTTCTGGCTTTCGTCGAGAATGATGAAGCTGTTGTTCAGGGTGCGACCGCGCATATAGGCCAGCGGTGCGACCTCAATCACCTGTTTCTCGATCAGCTTGGCCACCTGCTCAAAGCCGAGCATTTCATACAGGGCGTCGTACAGGGGGCGCAGGTAGGGGTCGATCTTCTGCGACAGGTCACCGGGCAAAAAGCCCAGTTTCTCGCCCGCTTCGACGGCGGGGCGCACTAAAAGGATGCGGCGAATCTGCTCGCGCTCCAGGGCGTCCACGGCGCAGGCCACCGCGAGGTAGGTCTTGCCGGTGCCGGCCGGGCCGATGCCGAAGTTAATGTCGTGCTCGAGGATGGCTTTGACGTAGCGCTGCTGGTTGGTGCCGCGTGGGCGAATCATGCCTTTGCGGGTGCGCAGGGCGATGCTCGGTTCGGCACTGGGTAGGTTCTGCTCGGTCATGGCGGTTTCCTGCAGAAACAGGTGAACCATGTCCGGCGACAGGTCGTTGGCGTCGGTTTCGCGGTACAGGCGGCGCAGCAATTGCTCAGCTGAGAGCGTCTGTTGCGGCTCGCCAAGCAGTTCGAACTGGTTGCCGCGGTTGCGGATCTCGATCTCGAGGCGCTGTTCGATCAGCCGCAGGTGCTCGTCGAATTGCCCGCAGAGGTTGGCGAAACGCCGCGCCTCAAAGGGCTCCAGGGTAAAACGATGAGGTTCTATGGGTGCGTTCAAGGTGATCTTTTAATCGGGATAGTGGGACGCAGGATAACCCCGGCCGGCCATGGGTGAAAGCATGGCCGGCCATTGAGTCAATTGTTCAGTAGCGTGCCGAACAACGAATTGGGGCGGGCTTCGTCGATCCGCACGTCGACAAACTGGCCAATCAGGCGCGGGTTGTCGGAGCGGAAGTTGACGATGCGGTTGGCCTCGCTGCGGCCTTGCAGCTGGCCGGGGTCTTTTTTCGAGTAGTCGCTGACCAGGATGCGCTGCACGCTGCCGACCATTCGTCGACTGTTCTCGAAACCCTGCTGGCTGAGTTTGTGCTGCAGGCGGGCCAGGCGCTCGCGCTTGGTTTCCTGCGAGGTCTCATCGCTGAGGTCTGCCGCCGGTGTGCCGGGGCGGGCGCTGTAGACGAAGGAATAGGAGAAGTCGAAGCCGACCTCTTCGATCAGCTTCATGGTCTGCTCGAAGTCTTTATCGGTTTCGCCGGGGAAGCCGACGATAAAGTCCGAGCTGATGATGATGTCCGGCACGGCGGCGCGCAGCTTGCGAATCCGCGACTTGTATTCCAGCGCCGTATGGCCGCGCTTCATGGCGGCGAGAATCCGGTCCGAGCCCGATTGCACCGGCAGGTGTAGCTGTTTGACCAGTTCCGGCACCTCGGCATGGGCCGTGATCAGGGCGTCGGAGAACTCCAGCGGGTGCGAGGTGGTGTAGCGGATGCGTTCGATGCCGTCGATGGCGGCCACGGCGCGAATCAGTTCGGCCAGGTCGACGAGGCGGCCGTCGCTGCTGCTGCCGCGGTAGCCGTTGACGTTCTGTCCGAGCAGGGTCACTTCACGCACGCCGTGCTCGGCCAGGTGCTGCACTTCATGCAGTACATCGCTAAACGGACGGCTGACTTCTTCGCCGCGGGTGTAGGGCACCACGCAGAACGAGCAGTATTTGCTGCAGCCTTCCATCACCGAGACAAAGGCGGTCGGGCCTTCCACGCGCGGTTCCGGCAGGCGGTCGAATTTTTCGATTTCCGGGAAGGAGATGTCCACCTGGGCGGTGCCGGAGCTGCGCGCGGCATCGAGCATTTCCGGCAGGCGATGCAGGGTCTGCGGGCCGAAGACCACGTCGACATAGGGCGCGCGTTTGAGAATCGCCGAACCTTCCTGACTGGCTACGCAGCCGCCGACGCCGATTACCAGGTCGGGGTTTTCCAGTTTCAGTTCACGCCAGCGGCCGAGCTGGGAGAACACCCGGTCCTGTGCGCGCTCGCGAATCGAGCAGGTGTTGAGCAGGATCACGTCGGCGTCTTCGGCGCGTTCGGTCAGTTCGATGGCCTGGTGTTCACCCAGCAGGTCGACCATGCGCGAGCTGTCGTACTCGTTCATCTGGCAGCCGTGGGTTTCGATATACAGCTTCTTGGTCATGCGGGCTCAAAGGGTGGTTCGCAGAACCGCGCATTATAGGCGAGCTACCGCTCAGCCTCCTAGGGTCTGTTGTCGTTTCATTCGCGACCGCGCCGGCGTCTGTTTTTGCGCGAGGCAAGGCGCGAGAAGCGCGATTTGGTTGTTCCAAATAAGCGACGAGTAACGCCGCCTCGCACAAAAGCAGGCCCGGCCCTTCGGGTTGCGTGAGAAATGGCCCCCGCTGTCGTTGCAGGACTTGGCAAGGGAATAACCATTACCTGCGTCCTGCGCCTAACCGGGGACCATTTCTCGCAGCAACGCGGTTCGCGAATGAAGCGACAGCAGACCCTGGCCTTCTGCGTCAGGTGGCTGTGCTATGCTGCGCGCCCCCAATTTGCCGGTGTTATTGGCTATCCATGAGCAAGCGCGAACCTATCTACAAGGTGATTTTTCTCAACCAGGGCCAGGTGTTCGAGATGTACGCCAAGCAGATCTATCAAAGCGATCTGTGGGGCTTTCTGGAGGTCGAGGAGTTCGTCTTCGGTGAGCGCACCCAGGTGGTGGTCGATCCCAGCGAAGAAAAACTCAAGGCCCAGTTCGACGGTGTGGTGCGCAGCTTCGTGCCCATGCACTCGATTGTGCGCATCGACGAAGTCGAGCGCATGGGCACGCCGAAAATCAGTGAGGCCAAGGGCGTGAGTAATATCATGCCGTTCCCCATGCCGATGCCGGATAAGTAAAACCGGCTAGCGGCTAATGCCGATCACTTAAGCCAAGGGAATGGCTTTTTGTAGCCCGGATGCAATCCGGGACGCTCGTTGCCCTGCAAATCCGCCCCCGGATTGCATCCGGGCTACGCCTCTGGCGTCTGGTGTACGGTAAATGCTCCGAGCGAGCCTCTTAACTGACTGGCATTAGGCTAACGGCTGGCTTCAGGGTGCAGTGGCGGGCGCAGGTGTCGGGGCAAACAACGACGGGTTGCCCTGCAGTTGCAGCAAATAATCACGGAAGATTTGCCCGAGCACCTGGCTGGCCAGTTGTAGCTCGTCGGCGCGCATCTGCATGGCCACCAGGTCAGCACTGTCCAGTGCCTCTTCAGCGCCATTGACCGCTGCCATTTTCAGCACGATATAGGCCTGCACATTGTTGGCCGGCACGCCTTCGCCACGGAAAAACATCAGGCCCAGACGGTGCTGGGCCTGGGCGTGGCCTTGCAGCGAGGCTTGCTCGAACCATTGCCGGGCCTGAGCCAGGTCGCGTTCGCTGAGTTCGTTGTCGTAATAGAAGCTACCCAGCTCGAACTGCGCCTGCACATCACCGCTGGTGGCAGCTTGCTGGCAGCTGGACAGGGCTTGGGGCAGGTCTTCGGGCAGGCTGTTGAGGGCGCAGCGACCGCTACTGGGGACCAACAAGGAGTTGCCCGCGGCACTGGCCAGCAGGGGCAAAAGAAGCAACAGGCAACCCATGGTCAGGCTGCGGCCGGTGCGGTTCATGGAAATCAGAGAGCCTCGGGAAGCAGAACAGGCATCCAGCCTGGCTAGCGCAGCGCGCCAGCCTCGCCATTATGAAATAAGCCGGGGCCTGGGCACAAAGGCTTTGCCGGCTTTTCTGCTGAGCGCCCCCCGGCATTGCGCCGGGGCGGCGGTTGGCAGCAGGTTTTAGTCGTTTTTCATGGCAGCAAAGGCCTTTTCGGCGGCATCCAGGGTCAGCGCCAGCTCGGCATCGCCATGGGCAATGGAGGTGAAGCCGGCCTCGAAGGCGCTTGGTGCCAGGTACACGCCCGCATCCAGCATCAGGTGGAAGAAGCGCTTGAAGCGTTCCACATCGCTGGCCATCACGTCGTCGAAGGTGACGATGTCGTCCGCGCCACTGAAGTACAGACCGAACATGCCGCCGGCCTGGGTGGTAACGAACGGGATGCCCGCGGCATCGGCGCGCTCTTGCAGGCCCTGCAACAGGCGGCTGGTGTAGTCGCTCAGTTCAGCGTGGAAGCCAGGGCGGCTGATCAGCTTTAGGGTGGTCAGGCCGGCGGCCATGGCCAGCGGGTTACCCGACAGGGTGCCGGCCTGGTAGACCGGGCCGAGCGGGGCGATCTGCTGCATGATTTCGCGCTTGCCGCCGAAGCAGCCCACCGGCATGCCGCCGCCGATGATCTTGCCGAAGGTCGACAGGTCCGGGGTCACGCCGTAATGGGCCTGGGCGCCACCGAGGGCGACGCGAAAGCCGGTCATCACTTCGTCGAAGATCAGCACGATGCCGTGCTGGTCGCAGAGTGCGCGCAGGCCTTCAAGAAAGCCCGGTGCCGGCGGCACGCAGTTCATGTTGCCGGCCACTGGCTCGACAATGATGCAGGCGACGCTCTGGCCGACTTCGGCGAGCAGGCTGGTGACGGCCGCCAGGTCGTTGAAGGCGCTGGTCAGGGTGTGTTTGGCGAAGTCCGCCGGCACGCCGGCTGAGCTCGGTACGCCCTGGGTCAGCAGGCCGGAGCCGGCTTTCACCAGCAAGCTGTCGGAGTGGCCGTGGTAGCAGCCTTCGAACTTGAGGATGTTGTCGCGACCGGTATAGCCACGTGCCAGGCGAATGGCGCTCATGGTCGCTTCGGTGCCGGAGCTGACCATGCGCACCATGTCCATGGATGGCACCAGGCTGCAGACCAGGTCGGCCATTTCCACTTCCATGGCGGTCGGCGCACCGAACGACAGGCCGTATTGGAGCTGGCTGCGTACCGCGTCGAGCACCTCGGGGTGACTGTGGCCGAGGATCATCGGGCCCCAGGAGCCGACGTAGTCGACATAGCGTTTGTTGTCTTCGTCGACGATGTAGGCGCCTTCGGCACTCTTGATAAACAGTGGCGTGCCGCCGACGCTTTTGAACGCGCGTACTGGCGAGTTAACGCCGCCAGGGATGTGTTCTTGGGCGTTGGCAAACAGGGTGTTTGAACGGGGAGCAGAACGGGACATGGGCAGGGCCTCTCGAAACGGGCGGGCTAATTGGAATTGAACAGGTCGCTAAACGCGCGGGCGCGGGTTTTTACCGCGGCGGCGCTTTCAGCGGCAAACAGGGCGTGGATCACTGCGATCAGGCTGGCGCCGCGGGCGATCAGCGCCGGGGCGTTGTCCAGGCTGACGCCACCAATGGCGGTAAGGGGTAGCGCGAAACGGGCGCCGGCGTGGTCGAGCAGTTCGACGTTGGCGGCCGGCGCACCGGGTTTGGTCTGCGAATTGAAGAAACGGCCGAAGGCCAGGTAGCTGGCGCCATCGTTGGCGGCTTGGGCGGCCAGGTCGAGGCTGGCGTGGCAGGTGGCACCGATGATTGCTTGCGGGCCGAGCAGGGCGCGGGCGGCCGGTAGCGAGCCGTCGCCCTGGCCGAGGTGCAGGCCAACGCCCAGGCGCGCGGCCAGCTCGGCATCGTCATTGATGATCAGGCTGGCGTCATAGCGCGCGCAGAGCTCCTGCAGGGCGTGTGCCTCATCCAGGCGGCGCGCCGCATCAGCGGACTTGTCGCGGTATTGCAGCAGGCGTGCGCCGCCCTGCAAGGCTGCCTCGACATAGGGCAGCAGCTTGCCGTCAGCCAGCAACTGACTGTCGGTGATGGCATAGAGGCCGCGCAGGTTGTTTATCGGCACAGGTTTATCGTCGTGTTAGTTAAGCCAGGTCCAGCGGCAAGCGGCGCGGCACGTACTGGCCGTGGCCCAGTTGTTCGGCGTCGCGCAGGGTGCGCCAGGTGTAATTCAGCGCCGTTTGCACCGCGCTGTGCAGGGCTTCGCCCTGGGCCAGGCGACCGGCCAGGGCGCTGGCCAAGGTGCAGCCGGAACCGTGATAGCTGCCCGGCAAGCGCACACACGTGGAAGTTTGCGGGCTGGCATTGCGGCTATACAGACGGTTGTGGATGGCGCTTTCGTCACCATGGCCGCCGGTAATCAACAGATGGCGGCAGTAGGGCAGCAAAATGGCCGCGCATTCATCGGCGCTGCCCTCGGGCAGGTCGGCCAGCAGGCGCGCTTCGGGCAGGTTGGGGGTGGCGATCGTGGCCAGTGGCAGCAAACGTTCGCGCAGGGCATAGCCGACATCGTCCTGGCCCAGGGCGCCACCACCGCCGGCGCGCAGCACTGGGTCGCAGACCACCGGGATGCCGTGCAGCGACTGGATGATTTCAATCACCGTATCGACCATTTCCACCGAACCGAGCATGCCCAGCTTGATGGCGGCAATCGGCAGGTCGGCGATCACCGTGCGGGCCTGGGCTAGCACCCAGTCGCGGTCGAGTACGCGAAAGCTGACCACGTTGGCGGTGTCTTGCACCGTCAGTGCGGTCACGGTCGGGGCGGCATGGCAGCCTTGCGCCTGCAAGGCTTCGATATCGGCCTGCAGGCCGGCACCGCCACTCGGATCGTGACCCGAGAGGCAGAGAACAACGGGGCGGGAGGTATAGGTCGTCATGGTGCGCGAGCTTATCATCAATCCGTCTTTTCGCACCGCTGCGGGCATTCTGGGGTGTAGAACGCTTGTGCTAAAGTGCAGGCTTTTGGCCATCTATGGTTCGTGGCGTGATCCTGCTGCGACGGATGTTGTTGCCATTTGTGCGTGGGGCTTTATGCGTTCTGTTCTGTTCTGGCTCCTCTGTCTCGCGCCCGCGTTGGCGGCTGCAGTCGATTTCGATGAGTTCACCCGTCAGTTGCCCCTGGGTGCTGAGTTGGAGGTGTTCGAGGATGTGCGTGGCGACGCCAACATCGCCGAGATCACCTCGCCGGTCCTGGCGGACAGCTTCCGTCTGCATGACCGTGCGGTGCTCAATGCCGGCTACTCGCGTTCGGTGTTCTGGTTGCGTCTGGACCTTAACTATCGCCCGCAGGCCTTGAAAGGTCAGCAGCCATGGTTGCTGGAGGTAGCCTACCCGCCACTGGATCACCTCGATCTGTACCTGCCGGATAGTCAGGGCCGCTTCCAGTTGGCGCAGCGCACCGGCGACCTGTTGCCGTTCGCCAGTCGTCCTGTGGCGCAGAACAATTACCTGTTCGAACTGAACCTGCAGCCCAACCAGCCGCAGCGCCTGTACCTGCGGGTGCAAAGCCAGGGGTCTGTGCAGGTGCCGGTGTCGCTGTGGTCGCCGGTGGCCTACCTAGAAGAGCAGCCCGCGCGCATCTACGTGTTGGGCATCATCTATGGCGTGCTGCTGGTGATGCTGGTGTACAACCTGTTCATCTACCTGAGCGTGCGCGACCCCAGCTACCTGTATTACATCCTCTATATCGCCTCGTTCGGTTTTTATCAGGTGTCGGTCAACGGTGCTGGTATCGAGTATTTCTGGCCCGACAACCCCTGGTGGGCCAATGCGGCAACGCCGTTCCTGATCGGCGCTTCTGGGCTGTTTGGTTGTCAGTTTGCCCGCAGCTTTTTGCACACCCGCGAACACAGCCCTTGGGCCGATCGGCTGTTGCTGCTGCTGATGGGCGCCGGCCTGCTGGTGATGCTACTGGCGCTGGTGGCCAGCTATGGTCTGGCCTTGCGGCTGGCCACGGTGTTGGCGCTGCTGTTCACCGTGCTGATTTTTTGCGTCGGTATTCTTGCCTGGCGCCGCGGCTTGCGGGTGGCGCGCTACTTTATCTTTGCCTGGAGTGCGTTCCTGCTCGGCGGCATCATCAACACCCTGATGGTGCTGGGTTACCTGCCCAACATGTTCCTCACCATGTACGCCAGTCAGATCGGCTCGGCCCTGGAGGTCGGCTTGTTGTCGCTGGCCCTGGCGGACCGCATCAATGCGATGAAGGCGGAGCGTGAGCGCATCCTTGAGCGCGCCGGGCAGGATCTGGAAGTCTTGAACCGCGAGCTGGCCAACAGCAACCGTTTGAAGGATGAGTTCCTCGCCACCGTTACCCATGAATTGCGCACGCCCATGAATGGGGTGATTGGCTCGCTGGAGTTGATGCAGACCTTGCCGATGGAGGTCGAGCTGGCCCAGTACCAGAAGACCGCCAGCAGCTCAGCCCGCGACATGATGCGCATGGTCAACGATATTCTCGCCCTTACCGAGTTGCAGGCCGGCAAGCTCTATCCGCGTTGCGCGGCGTTCAGCTTGCGCGGGTTGCTCGACAGCTTGCGCGTGCAGCACGGGCCACGGGCTGCGGACAAAGGCCTGCGTTTTAATCTGGAGCTGGATGAAAACCTGCCAGATACCCTCGAAGGCGACGCCGGCAAACTCGGCCAGTGCCTGGGCTATTTGCTCGATAACGCCATCAAGTTCACTCAGCAGGGCAGCGTCACCTTACGGGTGGTGCGCAGCGGTGTGCAGGGCAGTGGCCTGCCATTGCATTTCGCCGTGCTCGACAGCGGTGTTGGTTTTAGCGCCAGTGCCGCACAGCCGATGTTTCAACATTTCCAGCAACTGGATAGCTCGCTGACCCGTGAGTACGGTGGTCTTGGCGTCGGGCTGGCGATCTGTCGGCAGTTGGTGGCGTTGCTCGGCGGCCAGCTCAGTCAGCAGTCACAACCGGGTCAGGGCAGTTGCTTTCAGTTGACCATCGAGTTGGGTTTGCCTGAGCAGGGAGCGCAACAGTCCCAGGCGTTGCCGCGCCCCAGTGGCCCGCTGCAGCGTCAGCCTGAGCAGTGCACGGTGCTGGTGGTGGAAGACAACGCCATCAACCAACTGGTGCTGCGCGGCATGTTGCTCAAGCTCGGTTATCGGGTACGCACCGCCGATAACGGTGCTCAGGCCCTCGACCTGCTGCGCACGGAGCACGTCGATGCCGTGCTGCTGGACTGCCAGATGCCGGTGATGGATGGCTTTGCCACGTGCCGTGCTCTGCGCCAGTTACCCGGCTGCAGCGAACTGCCGGTGCTGGCCGTTACGGCCCACAGCCACAGTGGTGACCGTGAGCGTTGCCTGGCCGCGGGCATGAGTGATTACCTGGCCAAACCTGTGAAGTTCGAGTCCCTGCAGGTGTTGCTGCACGACTGGCTGCTGTGCCGGGCCAAGCCATGAACAGATCGGGCAGCGGTGGGCGCCGGCCACTGACGCTCAGGCATTGGTTGCTGGCCGTGCTGCTGGCCTGGATGCCGCTCAGTGCCATGGCGCTGAGTTTTGATGAGCACGCTCGAAAGTTGTCCCTGGGGCCGTCGTTGGCGGTGTTCGAAGACCTGCGCGGCACGGCCAGCATTGCCGATGTCAGCTCGCCGGTGCTGGCCGCCAGCTTCCATGCTCATCACAAATCCGTGCTCAACGTCGGCTACACCGACTCGGCCTACTGGCTGCGCCTGGACCTCGACTATCAGCCTCAAAGCGCACGTGGCCAGCAGACCTGGCTGCTGGAGTTGGCCTATCCACCGCTGGATCATGTCGATCTCTATCGGGAGGACGGCCGCGGTGGCTTTACCCTGGTCAGCCGCAGTGGCGATGCTTGGCCCTTCAGTCAGCGGCAGATCAAACAGAGCACCTACCTGTTTGAATTGCAGCTGCAGCCCGGCCAGCCGCAGCGCTTGTACCTGCGTCTGCAAACGGAAGGTTCACTGCAGGCGCCGCTGACCCTCTGGGCACCCACGGCCTACCTGGAAGAGATGCCGCGGCACACCTACCTGCTGGGCATCATCTACGGCGTGATGCTGGTGATGCTGCTGTACAACCTGTTTATCTACCTCAGCGTGCGCGACGCCAGTTACTTCTATTACATCTTCTATATCGCCGCGATCGGCCTCTATCAGGCCTCGGCCAATGGCGTAGGCACCCAGTTCCTGTGGCCTAACAGTCCGGAGTGGGGCAATGCGGCGCCGCCGTTTCTGCTTGGTGCCACGGCCGCCTTTGGTGCGCAGTTCGTGCGCACCTTTTTGCACACCGCTGATTTCAGCCGCTGGATGGACCGTGCGCTGAAACTGCTAATGGCTTTCGGGCTGCTCATGATCGGCCTGACGCTGACCATCGGTTATGCCTTGCCCTTGCATCTGGCCCCCTACCTGGCGCTGATGTTCACCGTGCTGTGCTTCTCCGCTGGGGTCATGGCCTGGTGGCGTGGCTTGCGTCAGGCGCGGTATTTCCTTCTGGCCTGGAGTGCCTTTCTGCTCGGCGCTCTGGTGTATACCCTGATGTCCATGGGCGTTTTGCCGAGCATGTTTATCACTCTGCATGCCAGTCAGATCGGCGCGGCCATGGAGGTGGCGCTGCTGTCCCTGGCCCTGGCGGATCGCATCAACGTGATGAAGGAGGAGCGCGAGCAGATTCTTCAGGACGCCAGCGCCAAACTCAGCGCCTTGAATGACCAACTGGCCACCAGTAACCGCCTCAAGGACGAATTTCTCGCCACCATCACCCATGAGCTGCGCACCCCGATGAATGGGGTGATCGGTGCGCTGGAGTTGATGAATACCGTGCCGCTGGAGTCCGAACAGGCCCAGTACCAGAACATTGCAGAGGTCTCGGCGCGGGACATGCTGCAGATGGTCAATGACATCCTCATGCTCACCGAGCTACAGGCCGGCAAGCTGCAGGCCGAGTGCGCGCCGTTCAGCCTGCAGGGATTGTTGGCGAGCCTGCGTCAGCGCTTCGCCGAACGGGCCGCGGAGAAGGGCCTAGATTTTGTCCTGGCACTGGACCCGCGCCTGCCCGACAGCGTGCAAGGTGACGCCGGCAAGCTGGGGCAATGCCTCAGCTACCTGCTGGACAACGCCATCAAGTTCACCGCCAGCGGGCACGTCAGCCTGCATGTGGATGGAGGCGTCAGCGGCGCGCAGCAGGTGCAGCTGCAGATCCGCGTGAGTGACAGCGGGGTGGGCTTCCAGGCGGCTGGCGATGACCAGCTGTATCAGCACTTTCAGCAATTGGACGGCTCCCTGACCCGCGAATACGGTGGCCTGGGCATCGGCCTGGCGATCTGCCGGCAGCTGTTGGCCTTGCTGGGCGGGCGCCTCAGTCACACCTCGGTCCTGGGCCGCGGCAGTGAATTTCAGCTCGACCTGAGCCTCGGCCTGCCTGGGCATCGCGCACCACTCCCGCCAGCTCCGGTGCGGCCGCGCGGCGAGCCCTATCGGCAGCCGGGCGAGTGCAGTCTGTTGCTGGTGGAAGATAGCGGCAGTAACACGCTGGTGCTGCGCGGTATGTTGCTCAAGCTCGGCTATCAGGTGCGTTGCGTCGACAGTGGCGTGGCGGCGCTGGAGGCGGTGCGCCAGGCGCCGGTGGACGCCGTGCTGATGGATTGCCAGATGCCGCAAGTGGATGGCTTCGCCGTCTGCCGGGCACTGCGCCAACTGCCTGGCCTGGCGACACTGCCGATTCTGGCGATTACCGCCAATAACCCCGGCGGCGAGCGTGAGCGCTGCCTGGCGGCCGGCATGAGCGACTGCCTGAGCAAGCCCGTGAAGCTCGACAGCCTGCAAACCATGCTGCACGACTGGCTGCTGTGTCGGCACCTCTAAGCACCACGCGCCACGCACTATTCGCCATTCGCGGTCGAGGCCGCTCCCACAACAGCAGGTCTGCCGCAAACCCTGTGGGAGCGGCCTTGGCCGCGAATTCAGGCGACCTGGTAAAGGATGGGGCGAGCGCCTGCAGTGGCATGTGGCATTTCAGCGGCGTGATTGGCCGGAATGACACTTTAAGCAAAGTCTGAATCCTGATTCACTGTAGCTATTGTGAATCAGGATTCAGACCATGGCTTACCGCGCCACCGCCACCCGTATCGACCGTGACCAGGCCCTGCGTGAACGCATCCTCGACCAGGCCCTGGCGCGGGTGATTGCCGGCGGTTTTGCTGCCCTGACCATGCAGGCCCTGGCTGATGCTGTGGGCATTGCCACCGGCAGCCTGTACCGCCACTTCAGCAACAAGGGAGAACTGGCCGCCGAGGTGTTTGCCCGCGCCAGCCAGCGTGAAGTCGACGCCCTGGCCGCCACCCTGAGTGCCCCCGGTAGCGCGCCGCAGCGCCTGGCCGCTGGCGTGCAGCAGTTCGCCGCCCGCGCCTGGTACAGCCGCCGGCTGGCCTATGCCTTGATCGCCGAGCCGGTGGAGCCGCAGGTTGACGAGCAGCGCCTGATCTACCGCCAGGCCTATGCCGAACTGTTTGGCGATCTGTTGCTGGAAGGCATGAGCGCCGGCCAGTTTGCCCTGCAACCGCCGGCCCTGACCGCCGCCTGCCTGGTCGGTGCGATTGCCGAAGCCCTGGTCGGGCCGCTGGCCCCGGCCGCGCAAAGCCCGCAGCCCGATCCGCAGCAACTGGCGGCGGTCAGCCTGGGCCTGAGTCATTTCTGTCTGCGCGCGGTTGGCGCCGACCTGTCGACCCTCGATCCTGAACCTCGCCTGGAGACTGTCCCATGAGCCTGCATCAGTACGCCGAAACCCACGACGTGTTCAATCAGGTGCCGTCCCTCGATGGCGCCAACCTGTACCGCCTCGACCGGCCATTGCAAGAGTGGGTGCAGCGCTTCGGCGCTGGCTGGGCGGCCGACAAACTGGATGCCTATGGTGCGCTGGCCGGCGGGCCGCTGATGGCGGCGGGCTTTCTCGCCAATGAAAACAAACCGGTGTTCAAGAGCCATGATCGCTACGGCAATCGCGCCGATCTGGTGGAGTTTCACCCGGCCTATCACCAGCTGATGGCCACAGCCATCGAGCATGGCCTGCACTCGCTGCCCTGGACCGATCCGCGTGCCGGTGCCCATGTTGCCCGCGCCGGCCTGACCTATCTGCACAGTCAGGCCGAAGCCGCCAGTGGCTGTCCGCTGACCATGACCTTCGCCTCGGTGCCGGCCCTCAAGCTGCAGCCTGAGGTGGCCGAGATCTGGCTGCCGAAGATCCTCGCCAGCGAGTACGACCCACGCAACGTGCCAATGGAGCACAAGGCCGGTGTCACCATTGGCATGGCCATGACCGAGAAGCAGGGCGGCACCGATGTGCGCGCCAACACCACCCGCGCCCATGCCGTGAGTGCTGGCGGGCCGGGTCAGGCCTATGAGTTGGTAGGGCACAAGTGGTTCTGTTCGGCGCCGATGTGCGATGCCTTCCTCACCCTGGCTTACACCGACAAGGGCTTGACCTGCTTTCTGCTGCCGCGCCATCGCCCGGACGGCTCGCGTAACCAGTTCTATGTGCAGCGCCTGAAAAACAAACTGGGCAACTGGGCCAACGCCTCCAGCGAAGTGGAGTTCCGCGGTGCCCTGGCCTGGATGGTCGGTGAAGAGGGGCGCGGCGTGCCGACCATCATCGAGATGGTGGCGCTGACCCGCTTTGACTGCATGGTCGGCTCCAGCAGCCTGATGCGTCAGGCCCTGACCCAGGCCGCGCACCACTGCGCGCACCGCCAGGTCAGTGGCAAGTTGTTGGCCGAGCAACCGCTGATGCAAAACGTGCTGGCCGACCTGGCCCTGGAAAGCGAAGCGGCCCTGGCCCTGACCCTGCGCATGGGCCACGCCCTGGACCGTGGGGATGACGAGCAGGAACAGAAGTTCGCTCGCCTGGTCACGGCAATTGGCAAGTATTGGATCTGCAAGCGCGCGCCAGCGATGATCAATGAAGCCGCCGAGTGCATGGGCGGCGCCGGCTATGTCGAAGAGACCATCCTGCCGCGGCTGTACCGCGAAGCGCCGGTCAACTCCACCTGGGAAGGCTCCGGCAACGTGCAATGCCTGGACGTGCTGCGCGCCTTGTCCAAGGAGCCGGGTGTGCTCGATGCGCTGTTTGCCGAGCTCGGCGACGGCCATGGCGATGCGCGCCTGCACGCCCATATCGGCCAGTTGAAAAACGCCTTCGCCGACAAAGACGACATCCAATACCGCGCCCGCCAACTGACCGAGGACGTGGCCATCGCCCTGCAGGCCAAGCTACTGCTGGAGGCCGGCAATGCCGCGGTGAGCGACGCCTTTATCGCCAGCCGCCTGGGTCACTGCGGGCGCGTCTACGGCACCCTGCCGCGTGGGGTGAATGTCGAGGCGCTGCTGGCGCGCAGTACGCCGCACCTGAGCTGAGGACTGAGCATTATGCACACCAGTCTTTTTGAGCGGTTAAAGGCCTGGCTGGCCGGTGATATTGGTGCGGACTACGGGATCTCTCAGTTGCAGGCCGCAGCCGGGGTGGCGGGTTTCAGCAGTCAGCCGCCGGCCGTGCACTTCAATCCGCTCGGCGGTGTGCATGGCGGCTACACCGCCACGCTGTTCGATGCGGCGCTGGGATTGGCGGTGTACTCGCAGGCCAGTGCCGAGGAGGTCTACGTGACCGCTAGCCTGCAAGTGAATTACCTGCGCCCGATTGGTCTTACGGCCTTGCCGCTACGTACGGAGGCCCGCGTGCTGCAGCGTAACGGGCGACAGATCGCGGTGCAGGCCACGCTGCACGATGCCCAGGGGCAGCTGTGCGCCAATGCCAGTGGCGTCTTCACTTGCTTGCGTCATGCGGCGTCAGGCGCTACTCAGTCCGTTGGTTTACCTGCGCGGTAAACGCCGGGCTCTGTCATTTCTAACGGCCGCCGGGTAAGGTGGCCGCCGATGGTTCCAGCTCGTGTCACGCGACTGGATGAAAAGGGAACATGGTGGCACCCCAACAGGTGCCGAAGCCATGGCTGCCCCCGCAACTGTAAACGGTAGATGACGCCCATACGCCACTGGCCAGTAAGGCTGGGAAGGCGGGCGAAGTGTTAAACCGTGAGCCAGGAGACCTGCCATCGAAGTCGGGCGCTTATGCCCATTCCCTCAATCCGGATCATCGCGCGGTGGGCGCGGTACAGGAATCTCTATGCACATCGAACCCGGCGTCGTTGAAGGCGCCAAACTTATGCTCAGCTACGCAACCGCAGTCACGGCCCTTGGGCTGACGAGCAAACTTGCACTCGACAGCGTGCGCAGCAATGGCGGCCTTGCTGCTCTGGCGTTGCGCAGTCTGCTGACCACAGCGCTGGTTTTCTGCTTCTTCGAGGTCTTCCCGCATCAGGCGGTCGGGGTCTCCGAGGTACACCTGATCCTCGGCTCGACCTTGCTGCTGCTGTTTGGTGCCGGTGCGGCCGCCATCGGTCTAGCCGCCGGCCTGCTCTTGCAGGGGCTGTTGTTCGCCCAGTTCGACTTGCCTCAGTACGGCATGAACGTCACCACCTTGCTGGTGCCCTTGTGGGCGATCAGCGTGCTGGCCAAACGCATCATTGCCCCAGGCACCGCGTATGTGGACCTCTCCTACAAACAGGCGCTGACACTGTCGACGGCCTATCAGGGCGGCATCGTGGCCTGGGTTGGTTTCTGGGCGTTGTATGGCAACGGCTTTGCCAGTGACAACCTCATGGCCGTGGGTAGCTTTGGCCTGGCGTATATGAGCGTGATCCTGATCGAACCGCTGGTCGATCTGGGAGTGCTGGCCGCCGCCAAGGCGCTGTCTGTATATAGCCGCGGGCCACTGTTTAACGCCCGACTGCATCAGGCGGCCTGAGTCGAGCAGCGCTGACGCGGCGGCTTGGCTAGCGCCGCGTGGCATGTTCCGACGGGTCACGTCGCGCTATCACAGGCGCGGCGGATCAGGGCAAGATAGAGCCTGTCCGATCAGCCAGGAAGATGCTCTGTGAACCTTTGTACCGATGACTTTGTTGTCGCCGCTACTGCCGAAGAGGCGGTTGATCGCCTGGCCGCTCTGCATGCCCGCTCCTGTTCAGCCCTCGGCCAGGCTATCAGGCACTACCTGAAAACCCGCGAGCGGCCGACTGAGGCCCAGCGCAGCGAGTTTCGTTACCCCTTGCTGCGCCT
This sequence comes from Pseudomonas sp. BGA-UO-ETr-WB11, assembly GCF_059567785.1. Taxonomy (NCBI): domain Bacteria; kingdom Pseudomonadati; phylum Pseudomonadota; class Gammaproteobacteria; order Pseudomonadales; family Pseudomonadaceae; genus Pseudomonas; species Pseudomonas sp. BGA-UO-ETr-WB11. The sequence continues at coordinate 181,570 of NZ_JCAQOS010000005.1, forward strand.
GATCTACGCCTGCCAGGGCGAGGTGCCGAGCAGCACGCGCGCCTATGCCAAGATGGAAAGCCCGGGGACCTACAGCGTCACCGTCACCCATCCAGACGCCTTTCGCGGCTACCTGCTCGACCAGCTTGGGCCGCTGATGAGTGACTTCACCGTGACTGTTGAAGTCGGCCTCAGCGAGCAGAACATTCCCTATCCCTACGTCGTCGAGCATGGCGAAGAACTGGCTGCCGCCGGGGTAACCGCTGCTGAACTGGCGCGGGTGTTTCCCAGTACCGACCTGTCGGCTGCCACCGATGGCGTGGCCGACGGTCTCTATGACTGGCAGGACGCCGACCCGATGCCGCTGGCGCTGTTCGATGCGGCGCGGGTGGATTTCTCCCTCAAGCGCCTGCAGCACTACAGCGGCAGCGACTGGCGGCATGTACAGCCATGGATTCTGCTGACCAACTACCACCGCTATGTTGATCAGTTCATCCGCCACGGCGTCGAGCAACTGCGCAGCAATCCGCGTTACGTGCGCATGGTCTTGCCTGGCAACGTGATGGTCGAGTGCGACATGGATGAAGAGGTGATGCAGGCGGTGATCGACAGCGTGGTCTGGCACCGCTACCAGATGCCGGCCTACCACCTGGTTGCCAGCGATGGTCACGGCGTGACCTTGGTGAATATCGGCGTCGGCCCCTCCAACGCGAAGAACATCACCGACCACCTTGCTGTGCTGCGTCCTCATTGCTGGCTGATGATTGGCCACTGCGGCGGCTTGCGCCAATCGCAGACCATCGGCGACTACGTGCTGGCCCACGCCTATATGCGTCGCGACGGCATCCTCGATCGGGTGCTGCCGACCAATATTCCCATCCCGGCCCTGGCCGAGGTGCAGCAGGCCTTGCAGGAAGCGGCGGCGAACGTCACCGGTGAACGTGGCGAGGCGCTGAAAAAGCGCCTGCGTACCGGCACCGTGCTGACCTACGATGACCGTAACTGGGAGTTGCGCTGGGCCCAGGAGCGACCGCAGATCAACCTCGCCCGCGCGGTGGCGGTGGACATGGAAAGCGGCACCATCGCCGCCCAAGGTTATCGCCTGCGGGTGCCTTACGGCACGCTGCTGTGCGTGTCGGACAAACCGCTGCACAGCGAGATCAAGCTGCCGGGCTCGGCCGGGGCGTTCTACGAGCGCGCGGTTAGCCAGCATCTGACCATCGGCCTGGCCGCCCTCGACCTGCTGCGCAGCCAACTCAACACCCTGCATTCACGCAAGCTGCGCAGCTTCGATGAACCGCCGTTCCGTTGATCATTGGCGTGAACTATTGATGGGTATCGCTTGCCGGGCGCCGGCGAATTGTTGGGGCGGGCTACGCGATATTGGCAGGTAGTCTGGGTGGGAGCGGTCTTGACCGCGAAGCTCTGGCTTGCCGGCTTCGCGGTCAAGACCGCTCCCACAAAAAACGCCGCTCCGTAGCCCGGATGTAATCCGGGATCATGGAATCAGCATGCTGAATTTCCCGGATTTGCATCCGGGCTACGCTGCCTGCAATCGTAGGATGGGTTAGCCGCGAAGCGGCGTAACCCATCACGCAGTTAACAGACTTAAGGCGCGGGCGGGTAGTTGCTGAGGGCGTCCTGAATCGTTTGGCGTAGCACCTTGTTGCGTGCGGCCTGGCCGTCATCGGTGGTGCGGTTCTCGGCGCTGTTGCTCCACACTTCTACGCCACTGGCGGCCTCGAGCAGGCGGACCTGCACAATCAGGTAGTGCTCCTCGTAGGTGCGCCGCAGCGGCACGCTGCCGGCCACTCCGTAGGTGTTGCCGTACGGGCTGTGGCCGTAGTAGGCGCCGCGGTCATCGTAGGTTTCCACCTGACGGCGCTCGGTACGAACCTGGCTGCTGACCAACAGATCGGCCTTGGCGCCGCCCTGGGCCGGGCGCAGGCCGTGCTGGTCGAGGCTGTTGGCGAGCAGTTCGGCGATCTGTGCCGGGTCCGCCCAACCGGCACCGGCCGGCAGTTGGCCATTTTGCCAGGCCCAGCTGCGGTAACGGCCGTAGTCGCGGGGCGCGGCCGGGTAGGCGCTGCGGTCGAAGGTCTGTGCGGCAGCCGCCGGTGCGGGTGGCAGCGGCGTGGATTGCGGGCTGTAGGGGTTGGGGCTGGAGCAGGCGGTCAGCGTCAGGCTGGTGCTGATCAACAAAATGCGCAGGCTCATGGTTACTCCGTCAGATTCGGGCGGCAGATCCAGTGCAGGTAACGACCCAAACCGGCAAAGCTCGGATGGCGGCGGTAGGCCAGCTCCATCTCGATCAGCTCGGCCAGATTATGAGTGGCGGTTTTCTCCTGGAATTCACGCGGCATGTAGTCGTGGAACACCCGCACGCCGCTCTGGCTTTCGACCGTCCAGTGCACGGCAAGTTGCGTCGCCAGCTCGCGCGGATCGAGGGGCTGCTGCGGGGTCAGGCTCTGCTTTTCGCCGGCAAAGCTGTGCTCGCGCAATTTGCGGAAATGGCCCTTGAGCAGGTTGCGGTAGATCAGCGCGTCCTTGTTGTAGAAGGCCAGCGACAGCCAGCCCTCGGCAGTGGTGAGCTGACGCAATACCGGGAAGATGCTGTAGGGCTCGGCCAGCCATTCCAGCACGGCGTGGCAGAGCACCAGGTCGAAGGGGCCCTGAAATTGCCCCGGTAATTCCTGCCATGGCGCCTGGATAAACGTGGCGCTCTGGCCGGCGGCGGCAAAGCGCTCGCGGGCGCCTTCAAGCATCGGTGCGGCAGGCTCGGTGAAGGTCACCTGATGACCTTGCTCGGCCAGCCACAGGGCCATATGGCCGAGACCGCCACCGATATCCAGCACGCGCAACGGTCGCTGTGGCAGCGCCTCGCGCAAGTCAGCCTGGAGCACGGCGAGGCGGATAGCGCCCTTGGCGCCACCGTAGATTTTTTCGGCAAAACGGGTGGCCAGTTGGTCGAAGTGGCGGTCGTCAGGCGCGCTCATACCGCGAACCTGCGTTCGTTGTCGGCCAGCTTGGCTTCCAGGGCCTGGTCCATGTCGATGCCCAACTCGCTGCACAGCAGGGTCAGGTACATGAGGATGTCGGCCACTTCCTGACCCGCGTGTTCGCGCTGGGCGGGTGTCAGGGCGCGGGCTTCGGCGGGTTCCAGCCACTGGAAGATTTCCACCAGCTCGGCCATTTCCACGCTGGCGGCCATGGCCAGGTTTTTCGGGTTGTGAAAACGCTGCCAGTCGTTCTGGTCGCGGATCGCGTGCAGGCGTTGAGTCAGTTCGCTGAGGTTCATGCGGTACTCCTAAGTACCGCATAGCTTCAAGCCTTGTGTGCCGTATCGCAAGGGTCGCAGGGCTGCCAGCGGCCGCTCATATGCACGGCGCCATCCTTGCCTTGCAGGCTGAGTTGGCCGCTGGGGCCAGGGGCGCTGGCCTGCAAGGTTACGGAGCCGGGCAGCAGCAACGGTTGCTGGAAGCGCACGCTTAGTTCGTAGCCCGCGTCGGGCAGGTGCTGTTGCAGTTCGGCCAAGGTGCGCGCCTTGTTCCAGAAGCCATGGGCAATGGCGCGGGGGAAACCAAACAGTCGGGCGCTGATGGCGCTCAGGTGGATTGGATTGAAGTCACCCGAGGCACGGGCATAACGGCGGCCGATATCCGCCGGTGCGCTCCACTGCGCCACCTCGCGCAGGGGAAGTGGCGTTTGCGCCGCAGGGTTGACCGCTACGCCGGGCACCGGCAGGCCGCGGCAGAGCATGCGGCTTTCGCCTTCCCAGAGCAGGCCCAGCTGGTCTTCCAGGCGAGTGATCAGGCTGAACACGCCGCCCTTACTGTGGGGCTGCAGTGGCCCAAGCTCGACGCTGACAGTAAAGGGCCCAAGGCCGCCGAGGGGGCGCAGCACGCGTACACGGTTTTCCACGTGTACCAGGCCCAGTAGCGGCAGCGGAAAGCGCGCATCGGTGAGCAATTGCATTTGCAGTGGGAAGGCCAAAATGTGCGGATACGCCGCTGGCAGGTAGGCGCTGTTGGCGATCTCACACACCTGGCGATACTGCGTCAAGTGCTTGGGATCGACGCTCAGTTCGGCACGCAAGCCCAGGTTCGGCAATTGCTGGCCGCGAATGCCGCGGCGCAAGGCCGCACGCACAAACAGGCCAGGCAGGGCTGGGGGCGTGGCGAGGTGCTGCCAGACGGTGGGCATAGGCGGATTCCTTGGGCGAAGTGGCCCGCAGCTTAGCGACTTGGTCAGCGCGGGCATTGGCCGTGGGGCCGAGCGTAACGGCGCGCCAGTCAATCGACTGGCCGGCCACATCCGACCTTGAAGCCTTAGGCTAGAGCCGCCTAAGATGGCTGCGCCTCATTCATAACAAGAATTCTTATCTATGCGTGATCTCACCGACGATGTGGCGCTGATGCGTCTGGCGTTCGACGCGCTGCGGGCCAGTGGTGCCGATCCTGATCGGGTATTGGCGCGGCTGGGCATGCCGGCCGGCGTATTGCCCAGCGGCCGCTACCCGCACATGGCGCAAGTGCTGTTCTGGAAGGCCGCCAGCGAAGAGTGCGGCGAAGAACATGTAGGCTTGCACCTGGCTCAGCACCTGCCGGCATTTCACGGCCTGCTGCTGGAGTACATGTTTCTGTCCAGCGAAACCTTCGGTGATGGCTTGCGCCATGCCCTGCGCTATGTACGCCTGCTCTCTGACAGCTTGAGCGCCAAGCTGGAGGTCGAGGGCGAGATGGCCACGTTAACCACCTGCATGAGCGCTGATGTGCCCCGGCACTTCCCGGAGATGCTCTCCGGGGCGGTGATTCGTATGTTCAGCGCCCTCACTGAGGGCGACTTCAAACCCCGCGAAGTGCACTTTATGCATGCCGAGGGGGCGCCGCTGGCGCGCTATGAACAGGTGTATGGTTGCCCGGCACACTTCGCTCAGCCCCACTATGCGCTGGTTTTTGATGCTGCCGTGCTGGCCAAAGCCTCGCGCCACGCGGCTCCGGAACTGTTGCAGATGCACGAGTCCCTAGCCCGCCGGCAACTGGCCGAAGTCGAACGTCTGGACCTGGTGCGTCAGGTGCGCGAGCTGATCGCCGAGTTGCTGGTGGATAACGGCGCCACCCTGGAGCAGGTGGCGGCGCGCCTGAACATGCCGGCCCGGCGCCTGCGCGAACGCCTGGCCGTGGCCGGCGTGCGCTTCAATGACCTGATTACCGACTACCGCTGCCGCCTGGCCAAAGACCTGTTGCTCAACAGCGACGAGCGCATTGATGTGATCGTCGAACGCACCGGCTTCTCCGAGCCGAGCACCTTCTACCGCGCCTTCAAGCGCTGGGTCGGCGAAACCCCGGTGGAGTTCCGCCGCCGTGGTCGTGACGACGCCGAACGGCAGGGCGGCAACCGACCGTAGGATGGTGTGGAGCGTAGCGATACCCATCAATGCGAGACCGATGGGTATCGCTACGCTCAACCCATCCTACGTGCTGCGAACCGGGCAATGTCCCCGGATTGCATCCGGGCTACGGGGTCCGTTTTAGGCGCCGAGCAAGCTCTGTCCGCAGACTCGCAGTACCTGGCCGGTAACGCAGCCGCTGGTTGGTTGGGCAAACCAGGCGGCGGCTTCGGCGACGTCTTGCGGCTGACCGCCTTGGCTCATGGAGTTCATACGCCGGCCGGCCTCGCGAATCCCCAGGGGAATGGCCGCGGTCATCTGGGTTTCGATAAAGCCCGGAGCGATGGCGTTGAGGGTGATGCCGCGCTTGCCCAGGGCTGGCGCCCAGGCCGCGGCGAGGCCGATCAGACCAGCTTTGCTCACTGCGTAGTTGCTCTGGCCCATGTTGCCGGCGATGCCGCTGATGGAAGCGAGCAGCACCACGCGGCCGTTGTCGTGCAGTTTGCCGGCGTCCAGCAGGGCTTGGGTCAGCACTTGCGGGGCGCGCAGGTTGACGTTGATCACCGAGTCCCAGAGCGCTTCGCTCATGTTCTTCAGGGTCTTGTCGCGGGTGATGCCGGCGTTGTGGATGACGATGTCGACGCCGTCGGCCAGTGCCGCCACCAGTTGCGCACCGGCATCCACGGCGCAGATATCCAGCGCCAGGGCCTGCCCACCAAGGCGCGCGGCCAGGGCATCAAGCGCGTCTTTGGCCTGGGGCACGTCCAGCAATACCACCTTGGCGCCATCGCGGGCCAGGGTTTCGCTGATGGCGGCGCCGATGCCACGGCTGGCGCCAGTGACCAGGGCGATCTTGCCCGCCAGGGGGCGACTCCAGTCACTGACCTGGGCTGCGCACGGGCTCAGGCGCAGCACCTGGCCAGACACATAGGCGCTTTTCGGCGAGAGGAAGAAGCGTAGGGCGCCTTCCAGTTGGTCTTCTGCGCCCTTGCCGACGTAGATCAGCTGCACGCTGCCGCCACGGCGGATTTCCTTGCCCAGGGAGCGGCTGAAGCCTTCCAGCGAGCGCTGCACGCTGGCGGCCACCGGGTCTTTCAGCGACTCCGGCGCACGCGCCAGGATCACCACCCGCGGGCATTTGCCCAGGCCCTTGAAGGCCGGCTGGAAGAAGTGACGCAGCTCTATCAGTTGCTCAAAGCTGGTTAGCGCGCTGGCATCGAAGATCAGTGCTTTGAGTTTTGGGCCGTGCTCGGCAGTCCAGCGTGGCAGGCCAAAGGCACCTTCGACGGCGCTGTAGTTGTCACTGGTGAGTTTGTTCAGACAGGCGCTGGCGGCTGTGGCCAGGGCGCCGGTGCCCCCCAGCAGCAGCGCGCCGTTTACCGGCTGGACGCGTCCGGCTTGCCAGCGCTCCAGGCGCAGCGGGGCCGGCAGACCAAGGGCGCCGACCAGGCGGCGGCCCAGGTTGGAATTGGCGAAGGCTAAGTAACGGTCGGACATGCTCGGGCTCCAGCAGGTGGATCAAAAGTGCCGCCACTTTACCCAGCCCGGTGGATTGCGCAATTGACCGCGTCTGACTCTCGATCCGGCATGCCGGCCAATGCCGTGGCCGCTGACGGCGCTAGGCTGCAGGGACTTACTGTGCATTCTCAAAGGAACTCTCCATGACCCAGCTGCGTCGGGTCGCCATTGTTGGCGGCAACCGTATTCCTTTCGCCCGTTCCAATACGGTGTATGCCACCGCCAGCAACCAGGAAATGCTCACCAGCGCCCTTGATGGCTTGGTGGAGCGCTTCAACCTGCACGGCGAGCGCATTGGTGATTTCGTTGCTGGCGCGGTGCTCAAGCATTCGCGCGACTTCAACCTGGCCCGCGAGTGCGTGCTGGGCTCGCGCCTGTCGCCGGAAACCACCGCCTACGATTTGCAACAGGCGTGCGGCACTGGGCTTGAAGCAGCGATTTTGGTGGCCAACAAGATCGCCCTCGGGCAGATCGACAGCGGTATCGCCGGCGGCGTCGACACCACTTCGGACGCGCCGATTGGCGTGCACGAAGAGCTGCGCCATATCCTCCTGGCAGCCAACCGCGGCAAGACCACCGGCGACAAGGTCAAAAGCCTGCTGAAGATTCGCCCGCGTCACCTGGCCCCATCGATCCCGCGCAATGGTGAACCACGCACCGGCCTGTCGATGGGTGAGTCCTGCGAGTTGATGGCGCAGCGCTGGGCCATCCCACGCGACGAGCAAGATCAACTGGCGGTGCTCAGCCATCAAAAGCTCGCCGCTTCCTACGCCGAAGGTTGGCACGACGACCTGCTCACCCCCTTTCACGGTCTGACCCGCGACCAGAACCTGCGTCCGGAAATCAGCCTGGAGAAGCTCGCCAGCCTCAAGCCCTGCTTCGAACGTGGCCCGCACGGCACCATGACCGCCGCTAACTCGACACCGCTGACCGACGGCGCTTCGGTGGTGCTGTTGGCCAGTGAGGAATGGGCCAAGGCCCGTGGCTTGCCAATCCTGGCCTACTTCAAGGATGGCGAGGCGGCGGCTGTGGATTTCGTCAAAGGCGACGAAGGCCTGCTGATGGCGCCGGTGTACGCGGTACCGCGCTTGCTGGCGCGGAATAACCTGACGTTGCAGGATTTTGACTTCTACGAGATCCACGAAGCCTTCGCAGCCCAAGTGCTGTGCACGCTCAAGGCTTGGGAAGATGCCGATTACTGCCAGTCCCGTTTGGGCCTGGCCGGTGCGCTGGGAGCCATCGACCGCAGCAAGATGAACGTCAAAGGCAGCTCCCTGGCGGCCGGTCACCCGTTTGGCGCCACCGGCGGGCGCATCGTCGCCAACCTGGCCAAGCTGATTTCGGTGGCCGGAAAAGGCCGTGGCTTGATTTCGATTTGTGCCGCCGGCGGTCAAGGTGTGACGGCGATCATCGAGTCGGCATCCAACTGAGGTAATTGCCAGGCGGCCTTGCCGCCTGACGCTTACTCCGTGATTTAAGGCGGCCCGTTTTGGCGGTGCCGCCTTTTTTTGCGCCTGATTTTCCAGCGCCGCGTGTTCTTGTAGGAGCGGCTTCAGCCGCGAATATCCGAGGGCAGTCGATTGTTGGCGGCTCAATCCTCGGGCGTTGTTGCGGCACTCTGGGCTTCGGCGGCCAGCAGCGCTTCTTTGCGCGCCACACCCCAGCGATAACCACTCAGGCCGCCATCGGCGGCCACCACCCGATGACAGGGCACCAACAGGCCCAGCGGATTGCTGGCACACGCCCTGGCGATGGCGCGCGGATGGGTGGCCAGTTGTGCGGCCAAGTCGCCGTAACGACGGGTTTGCCCGCGCGGTATGGTCTGTAGCGCTTGCCAGACCTGTTGCTGGAACGCCGTGCCGCGCAGATCCAGGGGCAAATGGGCGGCGCGCGCCGGTTCGTGCAACTGGCTCAGGACTGCGCTTAGCCAATCGCCCAGACCGTGGTCGTCACGTTGCAGTTCGGCACTGGCAAAGCGCTGGCGCAGCTCGGCTTCAAGCGCGGCGGGCTGATCGCCGAACAGCAGGGCGCACACGCCATGGGCGCTGGCGGCCAGCAACAGGTAGCCCAGCGGGCAAGGGCTGATGCCGTAGCTCAGTAGTTCTCCGGCCGGCCGTGGCCGAGCCGGACGCGGTCCTGCTTGGCGATAGAGCGCGCGGGTGTCGGGGTAGCCGGCTTGCAACGCGGCCGCGAGCACGGACGTGGCCTCAGGCAGGGCGGCGTGCAGGCGCTGCTGGCGGCGGGCATTGACCCAGGCATGCGGCGTCAGGCCCGTGCGGGCCTTGAAGGCGCGGCTCAGGTGTGAGGCGGATAAACCGATGCGTGCCGCCAACTCGGTCAGCGTCAGTGTCTGCTCGGCGTTATCCAGCAGCTCACAGGCGGCACTGACCAGCGCATCGAGCTGTTCAGCGGGGCTGGCGCCTTGGGGTGTGCAGCGCTTGCACGGACGGAAGCCGGCGGCCGCGGCACTGGGTGCATCGCTGAGAAACTGCACATTGGCGCGCAGGGGGCGGCGGGCTGGGCAGCTGGGGCGGCAGAAGATGCCGGTGGTGCGCACAGCAAAGACAAAGCGGCCGTCGTAGTTGGCGTCGCGTTCGCACACTGCTTGCCAGCAGCGCTCGGGATCGAGCATGGCGGCGTCCTCCTTGGGGTGTGGGAGGATTGTCAGCCGTGGCCTAAGGCATTGCCAATGCCTATCTGACTTTCAAACTACTGCCAGGTGAGCGTCAATTCCGCCTGCCAGGCCACGCGTTCGAAGTGGCTGGCGACGACCTGTTGAATCCTGTGCAACTCTTCGGTGGTGCTGGCGCGCACCTCCAGCGTCAGACCTGCGGTGCTCGATTGCAGCAGCGCCAGGGCGAGTGGGAATTCAATGCGGCCCTGTTGCGCGTCGAAGTTGACCGGCAGCTTGTGGGCTAAGTGTTTGCACAGGCGGCTGATATAGCGCGCCGGGGTGTCTGTGCGGACAAATGCAGTGGTGGTTAAGGTCATGCTGACTCCGTTCAAGGTGCACCGGCAGGCTCGGTGTTTGAGCCTGCGCGGCGGCAGGGTTAGTAAGCCAACGTAAAGCGCTGGCGAATGTGTTGCGGTTGCTCGGTTTCATCGAGCAGAGCGACGGCCAGGTCGGCCACCGAGATCGTCCCTGGTTGCTCGCCATGCATGAGCAATTGCTCGCCACCGAGACGGAACTGGCCGGTGCGCGGGCCGGGTTTCAGCAGGGCGGCCGGCGAGAGGAAGGTCCATTGCAGTTGTTGTTCGTCGCGCAGCATGTTCAGCGCCTGTCGAGCCCCTTCGGCGCCTTCCTTGTATTCGGCGGGGAAGTTCGGCGTGTCGATCAGTTGCAGGCCCGGCGCCACATACAGGCTGCCCGCGCCACCGACCACCAGCAGACGGGATACGCCGGCCAGCTTGGTGGCCTCGAGGATATGTCGGCTGCCCTGGATAAATTGCTCGCGGATATCGGCAACTCCCCAGCCTGGGTTGAAGGCGCTGAGCACGGCATCGTGACCAGCCAACAGACTGGCGAGGGCGACGGGGTCGTTGACGTCGGCCTGCACGCCCGTCAGGGAAGGATGCTCGGGCAGTTTCTCTGGGTGGCGCACCAGGGCGGTGACCTGGTGGCCACGGTCGAGGGCTTCTTGCAGCAGGGCGGCGCCGACGTAACCGGTGGCGCCAATCAGGGCGAGTTTCATGGGGTGTCTCCAGTGCGTTAAGGTGGTTGTATCTTGCTACTGGATAATTGGCAGAAAAATAGGCTTAAATGCCTTTGATAATTAAGCAGGGCTTCATAATGGAGCGGATCAAGCGCATGGCGCTGTTTGCCACGGTGGTCGATAAGGGCTCAATGGTGGCGGCGGCCGAGGTGTTGGGCATGACCCCATCGGCGGTCAGCCAGCAGATTCGCAAACTGGAGCAGAGCACCCAGGTCAGCCTGTTGCACCGCACTACGCGCAAGCTGACCCTGACCGAGGCGGGCGCCAGCTTCTACCAGAACTGTGCGCAGATTCTGGCGTTGGCCCAGCAGGCCGAGCAGCGCCTGGCCGAGTTGCGCGATGCGCCGGTGGGTGAGTTGCGTATCGCCGCGCCGGTGGGCTTTTCCGGACGGTTGCTGACCGACGCGTTGGCGCCTTTGCTGCGTGCCCATCCGGGGTTGAAGCTGCGGCTGTTTTTCCATGATGAGCAGATCGACCTGATCGAGCAGCGCATTGACCTGGCCATTCGCGTCGGTCCGCAGGAAGACTCCAGCCTGGTGGCCCGCCATCTGGGCGACTGGCCCATGCTGCTGTGCGTGGCGCCGAGCTATCTGGCGCGTTGTGGCCTGGTCACCAGTCCGGAGCAGTTATCGGGCCTCGATTGGCTGAGCCTGCAGGGCGCTGGCCAAAACCAGGTCAGTCTGCACGGGCCGGCTGGCCAGGTGCAGCGCCTGCGTCTCGACAGTCGGGTGGCCTGCAACAATATTCTCTCGGTGCGCCAGTTCACCCTGGCCGGTATGGGCATTTCCCTGCAGCCACAGCCCGAGATTCAGGCCGAGCTTGCCAGCGGCCAATTGCTGGTGCTGCTGCCGGATTGGCAACCATCGCCGGCGGGTATCTATATCGTCACCCCGCGTCGCGATGCGCAGCCGGCCAAGGTGCGTTACGCCATTGAGGCTTTGCGCCACAGTCTGCTGCCCCGGTAGCGTGCGCGGCTGGGCGTGGCGGGCAGTTTGCCGTATAACGTGCGGCAGTATTAGGTGGTTACGCAGGAGCCCCGGTTAAAGCTGATGAAGACCCCAAAACGTATTGAACCGCTGGTCGAAGATGGTCTGGTCGACGAGGTGATTCGCCCGCTGATGAGTGGTAAGGAAGCCGCCGTGTACGTGGTGCGCTGCGGTGAAGAGCTGCGCTGTGCCAAGGTTTACAAAGAGGCCAACAAGCGCGGTTTCCGTCAGGCTGCCGAGTACCAGGAAGGCCGCAAGGTGCGCAACACCCGCGACGCCCGCGCCATGGCCAAGGGCTCCAAGTACGGCCGTAAGGGCCAGGAAGACGCTTGGCAGAACGCCGAAGTGGCGGCCTTGTTCCGCCTTGCCAATGCCGGGGTGCGCGTGCCGACGCCTTATGACTTCCTCGAAGGCGTGCTGCTGATGGAGCTGGTCACCGACGGCAACGGTGAAGTGGCGCCGCGCCTCAACGATGTCGACCTGCACCCGGACGATGCGCGCGAGTTCCACGCGTTCATGATTCAGGAAATCGTCAAGATGCTGTGTGCCGGCCTGGTGCATGGTGACTTGTCTGAGTTCAACGTGCTGCTCGGCCCTGATGGCCCGGTGATCATCGACCTGCCGCAGGCGGTGGATGCTGCTGGCAACAACCACGCCTTCAACATGCTGGAGCGCGATGTGCGCAACATGGCCGAGTACTTCGGTCAGTTCGCTCCCGAGTTGCGCTTTACCAAGTATGCGAAGGAAATGTGGGCGCTCTACGAGGAAGGTAACCTGACTCCGGAAAGCCCGCTGACCGGCGAGTTCGACGAGCCGGACGATGCCGCCGATATCGACGCGGTGATGCGTGAAATCAAGGCCGCCCTGGCCGACGAAGCGCGTCGCGTGGCCTTGCTCAACGCCGAAGACGCGCCCAACGACGAGCCGCCACCGCCGCCGTGGATGCAGTAAGCGCGCTCAGCACCCTCGATTCACCCTCGCTGTATATTCGCGCTGCCTTGGGTCCGTCCGGGCAGCGCTGAATAACCCTCAATGCCTACCCTGAGCCGACGGCTCTTTTATGTGTACCTAGCCGCTACCGGTTTCGGCTTTACGCCGAGTCACTTTCTCTTGACTCGCTTTGCTCGCCCTTCGGGCCAGCCTGCGGCTGTTACTCCGCTGCGCTACGTTGGCTTGCGCGAAAGAGAAAGTAACCAAAGAGAAAGCGCACCCGGCATCCGGGTTTCGCTGCGCTCAACTTGATTCGCTTCGCTCACCCTGCGGGCCAGCCTCCGGCTGTTACTCCGCTTCGCTGCGTTTCCTCGTTTCGGCGCTGTTCCGAGGGTCGTCACGGTGGGCCATCCCTGGCCTAGGCGGCCCCCCCCATCGTTCCTCATTTGGCATCCATGCCACAGCACCTTCACTCGGCCTCCTGATGGGACCGGGGGGGGGCGAGGCGCCTGAAGAATCTGTGGGAGCGGTCTTGACCGCGAAGCTTTTAACCGTGCGCCTACCTCATTTCTGCTAACGCCAAACACCCCTTCAACGGCCTCTGTGCTGTCGCAAAACTGCACCATTGTGTCCCCTTGAACGCTTGCCTAAGCACTGCCTCGGTGCATGTTTTTGCTGGAATTTGCTGAGTGCGCACGCATAGCACTCGGCTATGTATTGGATAACAAATATACATTTGATAAATGCACAGGCGGGGCGGATTCTAATTTCGCAACCGCGATAAACCCTGCATTCAGGCGGGGTAATGCGCTCGGTTCCCTCACTGCGAAACCAGATTCCAGAGGAAAATAATATGAATAAGACTCTACGTTCCTTGCTCCTGTCCGCCATGGTCGCCGCCCTGCCGGCCGCTGCGGTCATGGCGAACGAAACCCCGACCTTGCGCATTGCTACCGAAGGGGCATACCCACCGTTCAACTACTTCACCGCGGATGGCCAGTTGGCCGGCTTTGATATCGAGATTGGCCGCGCCCTGTGCGCAAAAATGCAGGCCAAGTGCTCCTTTGTCGCCCAGGATTGGGACGGCATTATCCCGGCCCTGTTGGCGAACAAATACGACGTCATCATCGCCTCGATGTTCATCACCGCAGAGCGCCGGCAGAAGGTCGATTTCACCGAGCCCTACCAGAAGTCGGCAATGACCTTTGTGGTGCCGAAAGACTCCACCCTCACAGATTTCTCGCCCGCCGCCATGGCTGGCAAAACCATCGGTGCGCAAGGCTCCACCACCCAGGCTGATTACCTGACCGCCGCCTTCCCTGACGCTGACGTGCGCCTGTATCCAACCCAGGATGCGGTGAACCTGGACCTGGTGTCCGGGCGCCTGGATGCCCAGGTGGGCGACATGATCCCGATGCTCGACTGGACCCATAAATCCGACGACGGCAGCTGCTGCAAGCTGGCCGGTGAGCCGATCAGCGACCCGAAATACGTCGGAGAGGGCGTCGGCATGGCTCTGCGCCAGGACGATGACCAGCTGCGCGAATCCCTCAACGTGGCCCTGGCCGCACTGATTGCCGACGGCACCTACAAAACCATCAATGACAAGTTCTTCTCGGTCAATTTGCTGACCCTGCAGAAGTAACGTCGCGCCGCCTCGGCGGCGTGGGTTTTTGATTGTTAAGAGGATGCCCTATGGATTGGCTCAATTACCTGAGCTTCAGTGATGGCGGGTGGGGCGATGAGTTGCTGAGTGGCCTAGGGGTCACCCTGTCGCTCGCCGTCGCGACCTTGCCGGTGGGGTTGTTGCTGGGCCTGCTGGTGGCCGCAATCACCATTTTCGGTCGGCCCGTGCCGCGTGCCATGGCGGTGACCTTCACCACCACCATTCGCGGTCTGCCGGAACTGCTGACCCTGTTCATCATTTATCACGGCGTCGGGCTGGGGATTAATAGCCTGTTGAAGTGGTACAGCCCGCAGTCCGGTTACTTCGAGCTGAGCCCGTTTCTGGCCGGTGTGCTGGCGCTCGGCATGGTCTTCGGTGGCTATGCCAGTGAAGTGCTGCGCGGCGCCTGGCAGGCGCTCGATCACGGTCAGCTGGAAGCCGCCCAGGCGTTGGGCGTGCGGCGCTTCACCATCTTTCGCTTGATCGAGTTGCCGCAGATGTTGCGCCTGGCGCTGCCGGGGCTGGGCAACCTGTGGATCAACCTGTTGAAAGATACCGCGCTGGTCTCGGTGATTGCCCTGAATGACTTGATGCGCATGGCCAATGTGGCGGTGGGCACGACCAAGAAGCCATTCGTGTTTTTCCTGACCGTCTGCCTGATTTACTGGGCGATTTGCATCCTGTTCGAGTGCTGCCTGGCGCGCATGGAAAAACGGGCTAACCGCGGCTTGCGCGCAGCCTAACGGCAGAGGGTAAACAGCATGTTTGAGATTTTAACCCGCTACGCCAGCCAGTTTCAGGCCGGCGCCAGCATGACCCTGCAGATCACGGTGATTTCGGTCTTGATCGCCTGTTCGCTGTCGTTGCCGTTGGCCATTCTGCGTCGCAGCGAGCAGGTCTGGTTGCGTTGGCCGATTCGTCTGTATGTGTCGTTCTTTCGCGGTACGCCGTTACTGGCGCAGTTGTTCCTGGTCTATTACGGCTCGGGGCAGTTCCGTGCCGAGCTGAACGAGCTCGGCCTTTGGTGGTTCTTTCGCGACCCCTACTACTGCGCGTTGCTGACCTTCGTCCTCAACTCCACGGCCTACCAGCTGGAAATTCTCCGTGGCGGTTTGAAGGCGGTGCCTTTTGGCCAGATCGAGGCGGGCGTGGCGTTGGGCCTGACCAAATTTCAGCAATATAAAAAGATCATCTTGCCGAATGCCTATCGCATTGCCTTCCCGGCCTTGGGCAACGAAATCATTTTGTTGTTGAAGGGCAGTGCGGTGGTCAGCGTGATTACCGTGCTGGATGTGATGGGGCAAACCCGGCGGATATTTTCCCAGACCTTCGATTTGTCGGTGTACTTCTGGGCCGCGGTTATTTACCTGGCCATGACCACGGTATTTGTTTTGCTCTGGCGTCGACTGGAGAAGTGTTTGACCCGGCATATGCGTTGTCGAGTTGCCGAGCCACGTAAAGAATTACCACTCGCTGTGCGGGTATCAACAGGGGTTTCATCATGATCGCAGTCAATAACAATGCCGCGTTGCAAGTTGAGGATTTACACAAATCCTTTGATGGCGTCGAAGTGCTTAAAGGCGTGTCATTGACGGCGCAAAAGCATGATGTGATCAGCATCATCGGCTCCTCAGGCTCAGGCAAAAGCACCTTGTTGCGTTGCATGAACCTGCTGGAGTTTCCCGACAGCGGCAAGTTGCGCGTGCATGGCGAGGAGCTGGACCTGGCGCCGAACCTGCGCGGCGGTCGTTCGCGGCGATTTCAGCGGCAGATCGAGCGTGTGCGTTCGCGTCTGGCCATGGTCTTTCAGTCGTTCAACCTGTGGCCGCATATGACGGTGCTGGAGAACGTGATGATGGGCCCCTGCATCGTCCTCAAACGCAACAAGGATGAGGTTGAAGCCCAGGCCAAGACCCTGCTGGCGCGGGTCGGCATGCTGGAAAAATGCCATGTGTATCCGGAGTGCCTGTCTGGCGGGCAGAAGCAGCGGGTCGCGATTGCCCGTGCCCTGGCTATGGACCCGGAGGTGATGCTGTTCGATGAGCCGACCTCGGCCCTGGACCCGGAACTGGTCAACGAGGTGCTGCTGGTGATTCGCGAACTGGCCCAGGAAGGCCGCACGATGATCATGGTTACCCACGAAATGCGCTTTGCCCGCGAAGTGTCGTCCAAGGTGGTGTATTTGCACCAAGGGCGGATCGAAGAGCAGGGCAGCCCGGAACAATTATTCAATGCGCCGCAGTCCACTAATTTGCGCCGCTTGTTGGCCACACAGCATTAATAAAACTGACTAATAGAAACTAGCCACTATTTAAAACTGCCCTTGCATAAGTGAGTAATCAATTATGAGTCAAGTCGTCTCGTTGCACCCCTGGAAAAGAAAACAGCATCTTGATAGTGCCAATAATCAATTGCTGATCGACGGGGTCAATGCCATCGAATTGTTGCAGCGTTATGGCTCGCCGTTGTACGTCTACTCGCAAACCAAGTTGCGCGAGAATGCTCTGGATATTCTCGGTAACTTCCGGCGGGAACATGCCAATACCCGTGTGTGCTTTGCCAGCAAGGCCTGCGCCAACCTGGCGGTGCTCAAGGTGTTCAAGGACTGTGGCCTGTCGGTGGAGGTCAATTCCGGCGGCGAATTCTTTAAGGCGCGGGCCGCCGGTTATGCCCCGGCGGACATGGTGTTCAACGGGGTGGCCAAGCAGGTCGGCGAGCTGCGCGAAGTGATTGGCGCCGGGATCAAGGCGATCAACGTTGACTCGCTGTCGGAGCTGTCACGCATCCTCGCTGTGGCCACTGAGTTGCAGCAGCAGGCGCGGGTCACCCTGCGGATCATTCCGGAGATCAAGGGCGGTGCCGCCGCCGGCTGGCAGACCGGCACTTCAGCGTCCAAATTCGGCATGACCAGTATTGAGCAGGCCGAAGCTATCGCGCTGATCGTGCAGAACCCGCAGGCCCTGAAGATGGTCGGCATTCACGCCCATATTGGTACTCAGGTTAACGACATCGCCGTGTACGAGGCGGAAGCGGAGTTCCTGATTGGCTATTTCAAGCAGGTGGCGGAGATGCTGCCGTACCCGCTGGAGCATGTGAACCTGGGTGGCGGGTTCCCGAAAAACTACAGCAGTGCGCCGGATAACTTCGACAAGGTTGCTGCTCACTATTGCGAGAACTATCGCACCACCATCGACTTCGCCCTGCTGTCCAAACACCTGATCAAGCCGATTGGGCAGGCGCTGGGCGAGCAGATCGAGATCATCGTCGAGCCAGGCCGCAGCATGGTCAGCGATACGGCGATTCTGCTGACCCGCATCGAGGCCGAGAAGCAGCGTCAGCAGCGCCCGGTGTATTACCTGGATGCCGGCTACAGCGTGCTGTTCGATATCTATAACGGCTGGTATTTCCACATGCTCAACGCCTCGCGCGCCGATGATGTGCAGACCAAGCAATGCCGCATGGTGGGGCCGCTGTGCGACAGCAGCGATACCTACTACGACATTGAAGGTGAAGGCGCGCTGAACTCCCTGCTCAAGGCTGAGCCGGCGCTAATGGCGCACCGCGGCTTGCTGGAAGAGGTATTGGTCAACCAGCCGAATATGCGCGAATTGCCGGCCGCTACTGCCGTCGGTGACGTCATTGCCTTGCTCGATGTCGGCGCCTACGCCCTGGAAAACATGACCGAGTACTGCGGTCGCCAGGCCGCCGCCGCGGTGCTGGTGGACCTGCAACAAGGCAGTCGGCTGATCCGTCGGCGTGCCGAGTACCAGGACCTGTTGGCGTATGACGTCGACTGAGGCGCCGAGCTTGGTAGGCGCCATCAGTTCTGTAGGAGCGGCTTTAGCCGCGAATGATCGAGACCCAGCATAAGCTTCGCGGCTGAAGCCGCTCCTACGGGAGCGGTGGTGTGCTTTGGATATAGGGCCAACGTGCTGGCCAGTGCCATGTTGGGCTCGGGGCGCATACCATGGCGGTTGGCCTGGGGAGAATCGTATGTTGTCGCCGCGTGAGCGCTTGTTGCGCAATCTGGACTGGAACCTGCTGTACACCTTTCTGGTGATCGTTGAGGAAAGCAGCATCACCGGTGCGGCGCGCAAACTGGCGTTGAGCCAGCCGAGCGTCAGCAATGCCCTGAAACGCCTGGAAGGGCACTTGGGCATGCGCCTGATCCATCGCAAGAAAGGCATGTTTTCCCTCACCGAGCAGGGCTTGCGGGTCTACGAGTATGTGTCGTCGGCCGGCAGCATTATCGACAACATGGCCGAGCAGTTTGCCGGCGAAGCCGACGCGGTGTTGGGCGAGCTGAATATGCAGGTGGCCAGCCATGTCAGTTGCCAGTCGTTCGATGACAGCCTGGCGCAGTTCCATCGCCTGTACCCCAATGTGCTGATCAGCATTAATGCCCAGCCCAGCGCCGATATCGTCAATGCCGTGGCCCAGGGCCAGTTGCACATTGGCATCAGCAACAAGAAAACCGCCCAGACCGGTTTGCATTTTGATTTGCTCGGCTATGAGCAGATGGCCTTCTACTGCGGCGCCCGGCATCCCTTGTTTGGGCGTAGCGAGCTGACGGCCGCAGATTTGCGCGGCCTGTCGTATGTCTCCTTTGAAAGCGATCAGCCGGGCGAGGGGCTCAGTGCCGTCAGCTCGGTGCGTGCCGAGCAGCAGTTCTGGGGCCGGCTGGTGGCGGTGTCCTCGAACGAGGAGGAGGTGCGCCGTCTGATCCTGGCCGGCCTGGGTTTTGGTGCCCTGACGGTTGAGGGGGCCAAGCCCTTCGTTAAGCAGAACATCCTCTTCCAGCTACCTCCCTATGAGAATCTGCCGGTCAATGAGGTGTACCTGGTCACCCCGGAAAACGTACCGCTGAGCGATGTTGAGCGGTTGTTTATCGACATGCTCCGGGCCGCAGCGGTGGCCGCCGTGCGCGAGAAGTACTTCAAAGCATGATCTAGAGCGGCTGAAGCGGGGGTACCTAAGGTTTACAATGCGTCCCAAGTTCTGCCGTCCTGCGCTGCCCAGAGACTGTTCAGGGTTAGCTCAGGTAGGGCTTTTACCCTTTTGTTATGCAGGTTGTTGATCAGCTGATGCCGTTACATCACTCGTTTCCTCATCCGCTGCCCAAGCATGTGGTCAAGTTCAAGATCCGCCAGGCGCTGATCTTTATTGCCCTGGTTTGCGCCTCCTTGATCAGCCTGGCGATCTGGGGCAGCTGGAACTCGCGTCAGTACCAGTTGCACGAGAAAGAAGTGGCGATGTCCAACCTGGCTCACACCCTGTCTTCCCAGGTGCAGGCGACGATCAAACAGGTCGATATCATCTTGCTCTGGCTCGCTGCCCAGGCTGAAGAGGGCGGCCAAGCCCGGTTGCAAACGCCGCGCTTGCAGGCGCTGCTGCGCACCCAACTGGCTCAACTCGAACAGCTCAAAGACCTGTTTATTGTCGATGAGCACGGCAACCCACTGCTGACGTCGGTGGCGAGCATGCCAACGGGGGTTAATTACGCGGACCGGGATTATTTTAGCTACCACCGCGAGCATGCCGATCTGGCCCCCCACATTGGTCACGCCGTGCGTAGCCGCTCATCCGGCGTATGGGTGCTCACCGTGTCGCGGCGCATCAATCATGCCGATGGGCGCTTTGCCGGGGTGGTCATGGCGACGATTGCCCTTGAGCATTTTCTCAACCTGTATCGCAGCATCGACGTCGGCCGCAACGGCGCTATCAGCCTGATTGCCACTGATGCAACCTTGCTGGTGAGGTGGCCTTTTGTTGAAGCGGATGTGGGCAAGAGTCTGGCCAAAGGGCAGTTGTTCAGTGAGATGCTGCCCCAGGCGGCGTCCGGTATTGGCACCGTACGTTCCAGTCTGGATGGGGTTGAGCGGTTGGCCAGCTACCGGACCATCAAGGGCTATCCGCTAATTATTTTTGTTGCGCTCGACCGGCATGAAACGCTGGCCTCCTGGCGCCAGGAGGCCATGTTCAGCGCCGGCCTGACAGCCTTCCTGTTGCTGATTTTGGGGGCGCTTGGCTATCGCCTGATCAGGCTGATGCGCCAGCAGAACGCCGTGCAAGGCGAGCTGCTGCTGGCCCAGGCGCAGCTGCTGGATGTGAACCTGGCTCTGCGTTCCCTGGCCCTGGAAGACGGCCTGACGCAGCTGGCCAATCGGCGCTTGTTCGACCAGTTTCTGCAGGATGAACTGGGCCGGGCCAAGCGTGATCATCTGGTCGTTGCGTTGCTGATGATCGACATCGACCACTTCAAGCTGCTCAACGACCGCTATGGCCATTTGCTCGGCGATGAGTGCCTGAAAGCGGTTGCTGCGCTGATCAAAGAAAATATCCGGCGGCCCGGCGATCTGGCCTCGCGTTACGGTGGTGAGGAGTTCGCGGTGGTGCTGCCGGGCACGGACATCACGGGCGCCTTTGTGGTGGCCGAGCAGATCCGTCGTGCGGTTGTCGAGGCAGACATCATCAGTGACAGCGGCGTGTCGATCCGGACAACCGTCAGCATCGGTGTGAGTGCGCTCCGACCGCAGCAGAATGACACCCCTGAAACCCTGATCCAGGCCGCGGATCAAGCCCTGTACGCCGCTAAAGCTGCAGGTCGCAATCGCACCTTGATGAGCACTTGATCCGCATCACTTACAGATACTCGATGCGGTTGCGGCCGCTTTCCTTGGCGCGGTAGAGGGCCAGGTCGCTGCGCGACAGCGGAGCATCGACGCTGATGTCGGTCGCGCCCATGGCGGCAATACCGATGCTCACGGTCAGGCTAATGAGGTGTTCGCCTTCGAGTAACGGTGTTTGCGCCAACCGTTGCTGGATGCGCTGAGCAAAGCGGATGGCCTCGTCACGGGTGGTATCGCCGAGCACCACCGCAAACTCCTCGCCACCGACGCGTCCCGCCAGATCGCTCTTGCGCAGTTGTTCGCGCAGGATGCCGGCAAAGTGCTTGAGCGCAAGGTCGCCCACGGCGTGGCCCCACTGGTCGTTGATCGACTTGAAGTGATCGATGTCGATCATCAGCACCGCCGCCGATTGGTTGTTGCCGCGCTGAATGCGTGTCAGCTCGGCCTCGATATGGCTCATAAAGTGGCGGCGATTGGGCAGCTGGGTGAGGAAGTCGGTGGTGGCAAACTCCTGCAGCTCGCTCTCTATGCGTTTGCGCTCGGTGATGTCGGTGATAAAACCGTGCCACAGGGTGCCGCCGTCAGCCATGCGCTGCGGCCGTGCTGCGCCCTGGCGCCAGCGCAGCCCTTGCCTGGGCAAGAGCACGCGGTATTCCAGATGCCAGGGGCTGAGTTGAATTTCGGATGCCGTCAGGGACGAGAGGTAGGCGTCCTGATCGTCTGGATGAATCAGCCGAGTGATGGCCGCGTCGTTGCCGGCCACGTCGTCGGGGGTGACTTCGTACATATCCCAGATGCCTGTACTGGCATAGTCGAAGCGCGCCGGACCCACGGCCGGACGGCGATACTGAAACACCAGCCCCGGCACTTCGTTGGTCAGGTTGGTGATCAGGTCCACGGTCTGTTGCAGGCGCTCGGCCATCGAGTGCATTGAGGTGATATCGCTGGTGGTGCCAATCATGCGCAGCGGCCGACCGGCACTGTCGCGGCTGATCACCTTGCCGCGGCTGGAGACCCATTTGTAGCTGCCATCCTTGCAGCGCAGGCGGTGCTCCACGCTGTAGCTGGGGATTTTTTCCTCCTGGTGCGCCTGGATCGCAGCTTGCACATACGCCAGGTCATCCGGGTGAACGCGCTTGTAGCTGTCCTCGATCAGATTCGACACCTCGTGATCGGCATAACCCAGGATCGACTTCCAGCCGGCGGAGTAGTGAATCTCACCGCTCAGAATATCGCGGTCCCAGATGCCCGTGCCGCTGCCGGCGATGGCCAGGGCCATGCGTCGTTCACTCTCGCGCAGGGCTTCGGCCTCCTTGCGCAGGCGGTTTTCAAGACGGTCGCGTTCGGCGGTTATGGCCGCTAAGCGGGCCAGGTCGCGGAGGAATTCACGTTGTTCGTCATCCAGCTCACGGGGCTTGTCATCCAGCAGCCAGAAGGCTCCGAGCAAGTCGCCATTCGAGGCTTCCAGAGGGCAGCGGGCATAAAAACGCAGGTGTGGATGATCGATCACCAGCGGCTGCTGGCTGAAACGATTATCGGCGTCGCGCTGGGTGGCGACGAGAATGCAGCTGTCGAGAATCGGCCGCTCGAACAGCCAGCGCTCTCCTGGCGCCTGCTTGAAGGCCAAGCCGACACAGGATTTTAAATACTGCTGCTGTGAGTCGTTGAGGGTGATCAGTGTGGTGGTTACGCCGAAATGACGTTTGGCCAGGCGCGCCAACACGTCGAAGCGCTCGTCCGCCGCCGCGTCTTGCGGTTCGCGGGGGTTGCTCAGGTCCATCTGGGTGCTGGCGTCAGTCGTGGTCACAGGGGGCGGCATATCCACTTTCTCGACGATGGCTGAATCGCAGGGTGTTCAATCGGGTGAAAGCAATTGTATGCAGTGAGTCTATGGACTGTCGTGGCCTTTAGCGCATGGCAGCCGTTGCTTGATATCGGCAGTTTAGCTGCAGATGGGCAGTCGGTCCGCTGCCGCAGTAACTTCATCCGCCTGCATCGCGGTTGGCTTCAGAGGGCCGCCCGACAACCCTGGAGTGCTTGTTGGCAGAGTGGGAGTAGGCAGAGTACGTCGTCCAGCAAAAAGCCCCTGACACCGGAGCGGGGCAGGGGCTTGGGCGTGCAGCAACGTAGGGCTTAGGACAGCTTCACATTCATGGTGATCTGCGCAGTGAACACCTGTTTGCCGTCGGCATCGACGATGTCTACGGGCACCACCTTGTCACCTTCTGTGCTCCAGTCGATGGCGCTGCCATCGGCCGTCGCGGTCACGCTGCTTTTGGCCTTGGCCCGGTACTCGACACTCATGCCTTTGGGGATCCAGCGCGCGCCATCGGGGATGGAGACGTTGGTCATCATGCCCGCGGCCAGCTCGGCGGCATTGCACATGGCAATCGCATGCACGGTGCCGAGGTGGTTGGTGATTTCGCGGCAGAAGGGAACCTGTACGGTCGCTGCATCTTGGCGCAGCTCGGTGATCAACGGATTGATGGTGCTGAAGTAGGGTGCCATCTGGCAGGCCATTTTGCTGAACGCTTCGGGGCCTGCACTGCCGAACATGCTGAGAACCTGATTCATGCTGTTGCCTCGCTTAAAGATTTCGGGTTAACAGAATAATGTTCTGTTGCGGAATATTGTTCTGTTTTCGCGAGAGCTGTCAAGCTGACGCCGCGTGCGCCTATGTCTTACCATTGGCTTTTTGGCTTGTGACCACTATGCAAACGTCCGATCTACTTGAGCGCTGCTACCCGGGGAATCGTGCGCAGATGAAGCGCGCCATCCTCAGTCAGGCCCTGGATTGCTTCAATGCACAGGGAATCGAGGCCACGACCATCGAGATGATCCGTGTGGCGTGCGAGACCAGCGTCGGCGCCATCTACCATCACTTCGGCAACAAGGAAGGCCTGGTGGCGGCCTTGTTCTTAACTGCTTTGGATGACCAGGCCAGCCTGCGCGAGCGCTACCTGGCCCAAGCCACCACGGCGCAAGAAGGTGTTTACGCGTTGGTGCACAGCTATGTGGACTGGGTCGACAGTCAGCCGGATTGGGCGCGCTTCCAGTTCCATGCCCGTTTTGCCGTGACCAAGGGCCCGTTGAAAGACGAACTGGTCGCGCGCAACAAGTCACGCAATCGCCAGTTGCTGGAGTGGCTGGCGGCACCAGGGCGGGGCGACGAACTGCAGCGGGTGCCTGCGGAGCTGATGCCTTCGCTGATCATTGGTCAGGCGGAAAGCTATTGCCGGGCCTGGCTCTCGGGCCGCGTACAGAGCAGCCCCAAGACTTACAGGGACGTGCTGGCCGAGGCCGCGTGGCGCTCCATCGGCGGCGAGTAGGCCATTTGCGCAGTGCTGATCCTTGGCCCGGCGCATTGCAGTGGGTGGCTTATGGGCAAAAGCGAATCGCGTTACGGCCGTTCTCTTTGGCTTGATACATCGCCGTGTCGGCGGCGTCGATCAGGTCTTTTTCATTGGTGTCACGGCCCTTGAACAGGGTTGCGCCAATGCTGGCGGTGCAGCGATGTTCGATGCTGCTATCGAGCCAATAGGGCATGGATAACGTCTGGCGAATCTTCTCGGCAATGCTGCCAGCTTGGGTGATGGCTTCGTCCTTGTCGTGGTCCAGATCACAGAGCAGCACGACGAATTCGTCCCCGCCAAAGCGGGCCACGGTATCGGCCTCTCGCACGCAGGTTTTCAGGCGGTTGGCGACTTCGATCAGGAGCAGGTCGCCGACGCCATGACCGTGGGTGTCGTTGAGCGGCTTGAAGTTATCCAGGTCGAGAAACAGCAGGGCGCCGTAGCGGTCGCTGCGATGACTGGCAGACATCGCTTGAGTGAGGCGGTCCTCCAGCAAGCGGCGATTGGGCAGGTGGGTCAGGGTGTCGTAGAACGCCAGGCGGTTGACCTGCTCTTCCAGGCGTTTGCGCTGAGTGATCTCGCGGGTAATGCCGTGGTAGCCGATCAGCTTACCCTCTGGGCTGTAATCCGGCTTTGACAGCACCTCGCCCCAGATCAGGCTGCCGTCCTTGCAGCGGTGCTGCACTTCAAAGGTGTTAAAGCCATTGGCGGCGACGGCCTGTTCGGTGTGTCGCTGTTCCCGTATCAGTTGTTTGACGCGGGCAGCGTCCTCGCTGGTCAGCATCTCCAGTGCCGGGTGACCAACCACTTCGTCGGCCGTGAAGCCACGCAGGCGTTCGTCAGCCGGGCTGATGTAGGTGATGATCAGGTGGCGATCGGCTTTCCAGTGGACATCACGGGTGTCCTCGGTGAGCTGGCGGTAGAGCGCCTCGCTGGCATGCAGGGCCTGGGTGCGCTCCTCGACCAGCGCTTCCAGCGCGTGGGTGCGCTCTTGCAGGCTCTTGAGGGGGTAGACCTCGTTGTCGTGGGTAAAGTGATAAGGGATGGAGATGCCGCTGTGGGCGATCTTCCAGGTGTCAGCTTCGAGCCGAAAAATCAGCGTCAGGCGTGCCACTTCCTTGGCCAGCATCTCGCCGCCGAACGGCAGGTGAATACGAAACAGGGCGGTGGCCACCACCACCTCAGCGCTGAGATCTTGCAGCACCAGATCGAGCATCTCAATGCGGATGGGTTCGGGTACCTGAGCGAAGTCCTGGCGAGTGATTTTCTGCCATTCGCCGAGGTCCTTGACCAGAAACCCACCGCTGCCGGTGTAGCCACTGAAGTTGTCGCTGAAGCGGCCGGTCAGGCGCTCATCCCGCGAGGCGTACATCTCGATGTACTGGTCAAACAGGACGCGAATCTGTTGCTGTCGATCCGAAGCGTTGCTGTTCATGGCCTCTGCCTGTTCTGTGCTGTATCTACCACTTTACCTCCGCGTGGTGCGCCATTCCCTGCCTTTTCGGGGGTACTTGGCCTTAAACCTTAACCAAGTATTAAGGCGCCATGTCCCGGCATGAAATAACTATGCTGGGGCATTCAGGTTGACTTAAGTATCGCCGGTTAGGGTTAGGCCATCCCTTCTGGAGTGCTTCACGATGAACAAGACGGCTATCTCTCTCGCCCTCGCTGGCATGGCGGCCATGCCCGCCATTGGCCAGGCCCGGGAAATCAACATCAGCACCACACTGAAAGACTATCGCGGCAACGAAGCCTACCTGGCCATTTATGTCACTGACGCTCAGGGCGCCTACCAGCGCACCCTGTGGGTGGCCGGCAAAAAGGCCAAGTACTACAAGCATCTGCGTGACTGGGTTCAGGGCGGCGGCAGCAAACCGGCCGAGTTCGATGGCCTGACAGGCGCCAGCGTCGGCGGCGGCGAAACCCTGGAGGTGGAGGTCGAGCTGGAAGACGCACTGATCGATGCCGGCTACGAAATTCGCATCGACAGCGCCGTGGAAGACAAACGCGATAACCGTGGCGAAATCAAGCTGCCACTGACCCAACAGGCGACCACGGTCAACGGCGGCGCCCAGGGTTATGTCGACAGCTTCAGCTACCACTTCTGAGCCCCGGAGCCCGTTCATGTTGCAACGCACCCATGTGCTACTGAGCCTCGTGCTCGGCGTCATTCTTATCCTGTCGGCCGCCAGCGGTCTGGTGCTCTCCGGCAACACGCTGGTCGAGCACTTACGTGCTGCGCCGAGCCAGGGTGAGACGGTCGCCGTGGTCGCCGAGCGGATTGCCCGCCAACTGCCGGGCATCGAGCGTATCGAACGGGCGCCCAGCGGTGAGCTGCGGGTGACGTTCAGTACGGCCACCGACAGCGAGGTGGTACTGGTCGACCCGGCCAGCGCGGCGGTGCTTGCGCCGTATCAGCCGTCGGTGGTGTTGGCCTGGGTGCGCGACCTGCACCGCGAGCTGCTGCTGGGCTCCGCCGGGCGCTGGCTCAGTGGCCTGTCGGCGCTGGCGTTGTTGTTGCTGACCCTGACCGGCAGCTGGTTGCTGGCGCGCCGTCTGGGCGGCTGGCGCCAACTGCTGCTGCCGATCAATCCGGGCCAGGGCCTGACGCATTGGCACAGCGTGGCGGCGCGCTGGGCGCTGCCGGGTTTGTTGATACTCGCCAGCAGCGGGCTCTACCTCGCGGCAAGTAGCCAGGGCTGGATCAGCGATGGTCAGGATGCCGATCTGGCTTACCCCGAGGGCACCTATGCGGCGCCGGCGGTGGAGCTGGGCAGCCTTTCGGCCCTACGCCATCTGGACCTCGACGATCTGCGTGAGCTGGAGTTCCCCAGCGACAGCCAGGAGGCCAATTACTACACCGTGCGCACCGCGACCGGTGAGGGTTTCGTTAATGCCAGCAGCGGCCAGTGGATCAGCTATCAGCCCCACGGTTTCTCCCGTCGCCTGTATGAAACCTTTTATGAATTGCACACCGGCGCCCACTCGCCACTGTGGTCGCTGATTCTCGCGGCGACCAGCCTGGCCTGCCTGTTACTCAGTGGTTCCGGCCTGCTCGCCTGGTGGCGGCGCCAGCGCCTGGCGCGATTGCTGCCAGACAACGCCCCGGCCTCTCAGGCGGAAACCATTGTGCTGGTGGGCAGCCAGGGCGGCAGCACCTGGGCCTATGCTCGGCAGCTGCACAGCCAACTGGTGGCCAGCGGCATGCGTGTGCACAGCGCCAGCATGAACCAGCTACAGCCGAGCTACCCGCAGGCCAAACGCCTGCTGCTGCTCACGGCTACCTATGGCGATGGTCAGGCGCCGGACTCGGCCAGGACGTTTCTTGCGCGCCTCGACCACTGCCAGTTGAACACTGACGTGCAGGTGGCGGTGCTGGGCTTTGGTGACGCCCAGTTCCAGCACTTTTGCGGCTATGCCGAGCAGGTCGAGCAGCAGTTGCAGCAACGTGGGCTGCAGGCGCTGTTGCCGCTGCAGACGATCGACCGTGGCGATCTCAGCGAGCTCAATGGCTGGGCGCAGCGCCTGGGCCAGACACTGGGCCTCGATTTGCACTTCACGCCGGTGCGCAGCGCGGTGGCGCTGCAGCAGCTGCAACTGCTGAGTAAGGAGGTGTATGGCGAACACAGCGATTCGCCGGCGGCCATCCTGCGCTTTGCTGTGCACTCGGCGCAGCCGTCTTGGTGGCGGCGAGCGGTGCGCTTTGCACCAGGCGATTTGGTCGGCATCAGCCCCGGCAGCGGGCAGGCACCGCGCTACTACTCGATAGCCAGCAGCGATGAGGATGACGCTCTGGAGATCTGTGTGCGTAAACAACATCAGGGGCGTTGTTCGTCGTTGCTACATGGCTTGCAGGTGGGCGACTGCGTTGAGGGCTTTATTCAGCCGCACCCGGACTTTCGCCCCAGCGCCGGTCAGCACCCGCTGATTCTGGTGGGCGCTGGCACCGGTCTGGCGCCGCTGATCGGCTTCGTGCGCAAGAATGCCACGCAGCGTCCGCTGCACCTGTACTGGGGTGGACGCAATGCGCAATCGGATTTTCTCTACGAGGCCGAACTCAGCGAGTACCTGGCCGACGGCCGCCTGACCCACCTGGGCCTGGCGTTCTCCCAGGGCATCGAGGGGCTGTATGTGCAGGATCGCCTGCGCCAGGACGCCAGCGCTTTGCAGGGCCTGTTTGCCCAGGGCGCCCAGGTGCTGGTGTGCGGCTCCAAGGACATGGCGGCCGGCGTGCGCGCCGTGCTGGAAACTCTGCTGGCGCAACGGGGCAGCAGTGTCGACGACCTACGACTGCAAGGGCGGTACCGCGAAGATGTCTACTGAAACCCTGCCGCTCCAGCGCTACAGCCTTAGTGGCGCGACCATGGGCACGCGCTACAGCGCGGTGTTTTACGCTGCTGGCGAGGTTGATCAGGTTGCGATCCAGGCTGACCTGCAACAGGCGGTTGAGCGGATCGACCAGCAGATGTCGACCTGGAACCCGGCGTCCGCGCTGATGCAACTCAACGCCGCGCCGCTGGATCAGTGGTTGAGCTTGCCCGATGAGTTGCTGTGGGTGCTGACTACTGCGCTGCGTATGGGTGAGGAGTCGGCCGGTGCCTTTGATATCGGCGTTGGTGCGCTGGTCAGCGCCTGTGGCTTTGGTCCGCAACCGGCGGCTGAGCATTTGCCGGCTCGCCAGCCGAGCGCGAGCGCAGCGCTGGAGCTGGATGTAGCGCGGCGCGCCGTGCGTAAGCGGGCGGCCATCAGCCTCGACCTCAACGGCATCGCCAAGGGCTTTGCTGTCGATCAGTTGGCGCGCTGCCTAGAGCAACACGGCATTCACGCGTACCTGGTGGGTATCGATGGCGAAATGCGCGCAGCGGGGATTAAAACCGACGGAAGCGCCTGGTTGGTCGCCCTGGAAAAACCGCTCAAGGGCCGCCGCGAAGTGCTCGGCGCGCTGGAGCTACACGACACCTCAATCGCCACCTCGGGCGACTACCGGCATTGGCGCGAACGGGATGGCAGCGTGCATTCCCACACCATGGACCCGCACAGCGGCGTGCCGCTGGTGTCGACGTTGACCTCGGTGTCGGTCATCTGCACCAGCTGCATGTACGCCGATGCCTGGGCCACCGCCTTGCTGGTGCTGGGCGTGGAGCGCGGCAGCCAATTGGCCAAGGCCCATGGCCTAAGTGCGATCTTTGTGCTGCGCGAGGGCGATGAACTGCGCGAGATCACCGTGGGCTTGTGAGTTGTTGCGCCCCTAGCGCCCGCCGGCCTGAAATTTTTTCCGGTACG
This sequence comes from Pseudomonas sp. BGA-UO-ETr-WB11, assembly GCF_059567785.1. Classification (NCBI taxonomy): domain Bacteria; kingdom Pseudomonadati; phylum Pseudomonadota; class Gammaproteobacteria; order Pseudomonadales; family Pseudomonadaceae; genus Pseudomonas; species Pseudomonas sp. BGA-UO-ETr-WB11. The sequence goes on from NZ_JCAQOS010000005.1 coordinate 211,016, forward strand.
CCGCTGGCAGTAGGCCGACCCGCTGCAGGAACAGGCGGCGGAACGAGTTGCTGTCTTCGTAACCGACTGTGTAGGTAATGCTGTCCAGGCTCATACGGGTGGTTTCGAGCAGTTGCTTGGCCTTCTCCAGGCGCAGCGTTTGCAGGTAGGCCAGCGGCGTGTAGCCGGTGGCCTCCTTGAAGCGGCGCTTGAAGTTGCGCACCCCGAAGCCGAAGCGCTGGGCCAGATCATCAATCACGATGGGCTGCTCGAAATTCGCCTCCAGCCAGTTTTGTACCTGCAGGATGTCGCCATCACCATGGCTCTTCGGCAGCGACCACATGACATACACCGATTGCTCACTGCGCACGTTGTCTATCAGTAGGTATTTGCTGCAGCGCTGGGCCAGCTCCAGTGAGGCAAAGCGGCGGATCAGATGCAGCAACAAGTCCATGGCTGCGCTCGCACCGCCACTGCTGATCACGCCATTGTCTTCGCAGAGAATTTGCCGCTCATCCAGCTGCGCCTCGGGGTAGCGTCGGCGAAACAACTCGGCAAAAGCCCAGTGGGTGGTGACCTTGCGGCCCTCCAGCAGGCCCGCTTCGCCGAGCATAAACGCCGCCGTGCACATGGACACAATAACGGTGCCCTGTGCCTGCTGCTGGCGCAGCCAGGGTGCATAGCCGGCAAAGCTCGGCAGAGCTTCTTTGAGGGTGAACAAAAAGCCCGGAATCAGCACCAGTTCGGTGTGCGCCAGTTCGGCCAGGGCGGCATCCACCTGTAGCCGTTGCCCGCCCAGGCAGGTGACGTCGGCGCCGTCCAGGGAGGCGCTGACGACCTCGAACGGTGGCGTGTCGCTGTCGGCAAATTGGTTGGCGGCGGTGAGCATCTCCAGCGCAATGCTGGCGCTGGCGGCGGAGCAGTGATCAGCCAGGAGCAGGGTGACGTGCATGAAAGTATCCGTTTGCGCTTTTCGCATGGAAAAAGTCATTTGCGCACCTACCTTAGCCGAACTCGCCTCCCTAGAGTGAGCCGCTCCTTTCAACCTCCGGCATTTTTATGAATCTCTGGTTCCGACTGATCCTCATGCTCCTGCGCCGCCCCTGGCGTAAACCGGTGGATGGCTTGGCCACCACCGTCATCCGTCTGCGCGTCTGGCCGCTTGATCTCGACTTCAATCGGCATGTCACCAACGGTCGCTATTTCACCCTGGCGGATGTCGGCCGCATGGATTACGTCCTGCGCAGCGGCGCCTTTCGCGTGGCCCTGCGGCACAAAGCGCTGCCGATTGTTGGCGACACCTGGGGCAAGTTTCGTCGTGAACTGAAACTGTTCGAGGCCTTTGAGATTCACACCCGCATGCTCGGTTGGGATGACAAGTGGAGCTTTGTCGAGCACCGCTTCGTCAGCCGCGGGCGAGTGGTGGGCGTGGTGCTGATCCGCGGGTTGTTCCGCTCGCCCAAGGGCACGGTGGCCCCAGGCGAGTTTGCCCGTGAGCTGGGCTTGGACGAGCAGTCCCCGGCGCTGCCGCACTGGCTGAGCGACTGGTCACAAAGCTGCGATGACATGAGTCTGCAACTGCGTGGGGAAGAGGCGCGTTAGGGGCTGCTTGCGGGTGCTGAGGCGCAGCAGCCGGTTTCCAGCTCCTTGAGAATCGGGCAGTCCGGGCGGTGGTCGCCGTTGCAGTGGGTGACCAACTCGCTGAGGGTGTCGCGCAGGCTGGTGAGCTCACCGATCTTGCGGTTGAGTTCGGCAATATGGCCAGCGGCCAGGGCTTTGACATCCGCACTGGCACGCTGGCGGTCCTGCCACAGGGCCAGCAGTTTGCCGACTTCTTCCAGGGTGAAACCGAGGTCGCGGGCGCGCTTGATAAACGCCAGTTGATGCAGGTCCTGCGGGCTGTAATGGCGGTAGCCGTTATCGCTGCGGTTGGCGGCATGGAGCAGGCCGATGGACTCGTAGTAGCGGATCATCTTGGCCGACAGGCCGCTGGCCTTGGCGGCCGCTCCGATATTCATGCGTCATCCTCGCTCAAGTCAGCTTTCCAGCGTTTCAGCAGTAGGGCATTGCTCACCACGCAAACGCTGGACAGGGCCATGGCGGCGCCGGCCAGCACCGGGTTGAGCAGGCCGAAGGCGGCCAGTGGCAGGCCGATCAGGTTGTAGATAAAAGCCCAGAACAGGTTCTGGCGGATTTTTGCATAGGTGCGCCGGCTGATCGCCAGGGCGGCGGGCACCAGGCGCGGGTCGCCGCGCAGCAGGGTGATGCCGGCCGCGTGCATGGCGATGTCGGTGCCGCTGCCCATGGCGATGCCGATGTCGGCGGCGGCCAGGGCCGGGGCGTCGTTGATGCCGTCACCGACCATGGCCACCCGACCGTGCTGCCGGAGGGCGTTGATGCGCGCCAGTTTGTCCGCCGGCAGCACGTTAGCCTGGCGCTCGTCGATACCCAGGGCGTCGGCCACGGCGTTGACGCTGCCCTGGTTGTCGCCGCTGATCAGGTGGCAGCGGATGCCCTGGGCCTGCAATTGACGGATGGCGGCGCGGGCGCCGGGTTTCAGGCTGTCACCAAAGGCCAGCAGGCCGAGCACCTGCGGCTGTGGGGCCAGCTCCAGCAGCCAGGCCAGGCTGCGGCCTTCGGCTTCCCAGGCCTCTGCCGCGTTGCCCAGAACGCCCGCCTGCAACTGTTGTTCATCCAGCAGACGGCGGTTGCCCAACGCTAGAGTCCGTGGGCCGAGGTTGGCGCGGGTGCCTTTGCCGGGCAACGCCTGGCTGGCGGTTACGGCGCTGAGGCTCAGGTTGCGGGCGCTGCAGGCGCTGAGTACGGCCTTGGCCAGCGGGTGTTCGCTGCCTTGCTGAAGGCTGCCGGCCAGTTGCAGCAGTTGCTCGTCATTGCCGTCGGCGGCCTGCAGGTGCACCACTTGCGGGCTGCCGGAGGTCAGCGTGCCGGTCTTGTCGAAGGCGATGGCCTGCACGGCATGGGCGATTTCCAGGGCTTCGGCGTCCTTGATCAAAATACCGTGGTGGGCCGCCACGCCGGTGCCGACCATGATCGCCGTGGGCGTGGCCAGGCCGAGGGCGCAGGGACAGGCGATCACCAGTACGGCCACGGCATTCAACAGCGCCACTTGCACGCCAGCACCGGCGAGCAGCCAGCCAATCAGGGTCAGCAGGGCGATGGCCAGCACTACAGGGACAAACACCTGGCTGATGCGGTCCACCAGCTTCTGGATCGGTGCCTTGCCGGCCTGGGCGTTTTCCATCAGGCGAATGATCTGGGCCAGTTGAGTCTCGCCCCCCAGGGCGTGGATGCTGATCAGCAGGCGGCCTTCGCCATTGATCGCGCCGGTGCTGACGGCATCACCAGGGTGCTTGGCCACTGGCAGGCTTTCGCCGCTGAGCAGGGCTTCGTCGGCATGGCTGCTGCCTTCAACGATCAGACCGTCGACCGGGAAACGTTCGCCGGGTTTGACCACGATCACGTCATCACGCTGCAGGCTACCGATCGCCACCTGTTCTTCGCAGCCGTCGCGCAGGCGCAGGGCAAACGCCGGACGCAGGGCCTGGAGGGCGCGCAGGGCGCTGGAGGTTTGGCGCTTGGCGCGGCTTTCGAGGTATTTGCCCAGACGCACCAGGGCGATCACCACGGCTGCGGCCTCGAAATACAGGTACGGCATGCCGCCGGCCGGGGTCGCCCACCACAGGTACAGGCTCAGGCCATAGGCGGCGCTGGTGCCCAGGGCCACCAGCACGTCCATGTTGGCGCTGCCGGCGCGCACCGCGCTCCAACCAGCACGGTAGAAGCGTGCGCCGAAGATGAATTGCACCGGCGTGGCCAGGGCAAATTGCAGCCAGGCCGGCTGCATCCAGTGCAGGCCGAAGGGCTCCACCAGCATCGGCAACAACAGTGGCAGGGCCAGGCCGATTGCCAGCAACAGGCTCCAGCGTTCCCGTTGCAGCGGCTTGCTGGCGTCGGCGCTGGGTGGTGCCTCGGCGTTAAGCAGGCTGGCTTGATAATCGGCGGTAACGACGGCCGCCAGCAGGGTTTGTGGGTCTGCCGTGCCGAGCAGTTGCAGGTGGGCGCGTTCGCTGGCCAGGTTGACACTGACTGTCAGTACGCCAGGTACCTGCGCCAAGGCCCGCTCGACCCTACCTACGCAACTGGCGCAGCTCATGCCGCTGATCTGCAGCTCAAGGGCTTCTTGTGGCACCTGATAACCGCAGGCAGTGATGGCGTCGATGAGCGCTTGCGGGTTGTCGCCCTGGTACTGCACCTGAGCGCGCTCGGCCAGCAGGTTGACGCTGGCACCGCTGACGCCAGGAACCTGCTGCAGGGCGCGCTCGGCGCGGCCGGCACAACCGGCGCAGGTCATGCCGCGAATGGGCAGGTCGATCAGGGTAGGGCGGGTCATGTGCACCTCCGGGTGAGCAGATCGACAGAATCAACCTTCACCCAGGGGCAAGGTCAAGGCGTTATTTATGCTTTTGTCCGGGGAGCGGGGGCATGTCGGTTGTGTCGGCGCGGCTTTCGCTGCGAGCAAAGCCAAAGCTTCGCGGCTGAAGCCGCTTCTACTGGGGGCGGTGGTGGCTCGAGGGGACCTTAGCGCGGCGCAACTTCGGTATATCGATGTGCTGCGCGTGCTCCTGAGATCTGGGGTTGCAGCAAGGTTTTTGTAGGAGCGGCTTTAGCCGCGAACAGCCGGAGGTTATGCTAAAACTGCTTATCCGGCGCGTCGCTGGTGCTGCAGCATTGCGCTTAACTATTCCACGCTGGGCACGTTGATCAGGTACAGGCCGTTGTTGCCCAGGGCGATGCGGTATTTGCGCACTTCGCCGGCCTTGAGTTCGATATGTTCGCCACGGATTTGCTCAAAGGCGGGGATGCAGCCGAGGCCGCCGAGCATGCCCATGCGGATCGACAGGTTGCCGGCAGGTAAATTGAACGAGGTGGCCTGGCCCTGATACAGGCGCGCGACTAGCTGGTCCTGCAGGTAGATGCCGATGTCGCAGGGCGTGGCCACTTCCAGGCGGTCGCGGGTGATGATCAGCACGGCGTAATTCATCGGCGTTTCGCTGCTGGCAATGCCGGGCAGCAGCAGTAAAACCAGCAGTAACAGACGCAACTTGAGCATAGCCACCTCGCACACCTGAACAGTCAGGTACTGAGCTTGGCGTTTGCTGCCGCGTCCGGCAAGTGCGACGCGGTTCTGCTGGCGGCGATTTGTTTTGTTCAAAGCGTCGCGCCAGTAGGGGAATTCGACCTATTATCCGCGTACTTACCTGAATTCAGCCGTCATGGAGACGACGTTATGCTTCTGGGCCGCCCTCGCCACACCTTACTGTGCAGTTTTTCCCTCAGTCTGCTGCTCAGCCCATTGGCGTTGGCCGAAGGCCCGCCACCGGCCGAGGTGTCGGTCGAGGTGGTCAAGGCGGAAATGCTGCCTGTGGTGCTGGAGTATGCGGCGCGTACCGCGGGTTACCGTGAGGTGGAAGTACGCGCCCAGGTGAGCGGCATTTTGCAGGAACGTACCTACCTGGAAGGCAGCAAAGTCAAGCAAGGTCAGGTGCTGTTTCGCATTGATCCGCGCTTGTACCAGGCAGCGCTGGCCCAGGCCAAGGGCGCCCTGGCGCAGGAGCAGGCGCGCTACCGGCAGACTGATCGTGATCTCAAGCGTATCCGCGAGCTGCAGAAAAAGGGCTTCGCTAGCGAAAGTGAGCTGGATCGCTACATTTCCAACTTTGAGCAGAGCAAGGCCAACCTCGAAGCTGCCCAGGCCAATGTCCAGGCCAAGCAGATCGACCTTGAATACACCACGGTCGAAGCGCCGATTTCCGGGATCACCAGCAAGGAGGCCGTGTCCGAGGGCAGCCTGATGGTGGCCAATGATCCTAACGCCAGCTTGCTGACCCAGATTACCCAGCTCGATCCGATTTACGTTAACTACGCCTACGCCGACCGTGAGGCCGCCAAGCTGCGCGAAGCGGTGCAGAACGGCGCGGTGCAGTTGCCAGCTGATCAGAAACTGAATGCTGAGGTGGTGTTCGGTGATGGCAGCGTCTATCCGTTGCCTGGCAAGGTGGATTTCACCGACAGCCTGATCGACAAGGGGACCGGCACCGTCAGTGCTCGCGCCATCGTGCCCAACCCAGAGCAGAGCTTGCTGCCTGGGCAGTTTGTGCGTGTGCGAATTTCTGGTATTTCCCGGCCGAACTCCATCACCGTGCCGGAAAAGGCCCTGGCGCAAAGCCCGCAGGGTAGCCTGGTGTTTGTTGTCGACGAGGCCGGTATCGCTCGGGCGCGACCGGTGGACACCGAGTTCACCGTCAAGGGCCGTTGGGTGATCCGCTCCGGGATCAAGGCCGGTGATCGTGTGATCGTCGAAGGCTTGATTCGTGTGCGCCCTGATCAGCCGGTCAAGGTGGTCGAGCCCACTGCCGCCAAGCAGTCATAAGGAGCAGGTCCGGTGATCTCACGTTTCTTTATTGACCGGCCGATTTTCGCCACGGTCATTTCCATCGTCATTCTGCTGGCCGGCCTCGCGGCGATGACGGCGCTGCCTGTGGCCCAGTATCCGCAGATTTTGCCCCCGCAGGTGCAGGTCACGGCCAACTACCCAGGCGCCAGCGCCCAGGTGATCGCCGAAACCGTGGCGGCGCCGCTGGAGCAGCAGATTAACGGTGTGGAGGGCATGATTTACCAGCAGTCCACCTCGGCGGGCAGTGGCACGATGTCCTTGTCTGTGTACTTCGAAGTGGGCCGCGACCCCGATCAGGCCACCATCGACGTCAATAACCGGGTGCAGGCCGCGCTGGCCAAACTGCCGGAAGAGGTGCGCCGCCAGGGTGTGACGGTGATGAAGAAGTCGTCAGACATCCTGCAGATGGTGACGATGTTCTCCCCGGACGACTCCAAGACGCCACTGGAGATCAGCAACTACGCGCTGATCAACGTGATCGATGAGCTCAAGCGTTTGCCCGGTGTCGGCGACGTGACCCAGTTCGGCGCCAAGGATTACTCCATGCGCGTTTGGCTGCGGCCGGACAAGCTGGCCCAGTACAACCTGACCTCCAGCGATGTGGTCAACGCCATCCGTGAACAGAACTCGCAGTTCGCCGCCGGTAGCTTCGGTCAGGAGCCGTTGAGTCAGCCCCAGGCCTTTACCTACACAGTGACCACCCAGGGGCGCCTGGCCGATACAAAGGAGTTCGAGCAGATCATTCTGCGCACCGACCAAAGTGGTGCCAGCCTGACCCTGGGTGATGTGGCACGCATTGAGCTGGGTGCTCAGGATTATTCCCTGGTCACCTCGCTAAACGGCAAGCGCAATGCCTCCTTCGGTATTTACCCGCAGCCGGGCGCCAATGCCCTGGACACTGCCGAGGCCGTGCGCAAGACCATGGCGCGCTTGGCCGAGCGTTTCCCGGAGGGGATCACATACAAGATTCCCTACGACACCACCGTGTTTGTGGAGGTATCGATCGAGGAGGTGATCCACACCTTCTTCGAGGCCCTGGCCCTGGTGGTGCTGGTGGTGTTTATCTTCCTGCAAAATTGGCGCGCCACCCTGATTCCGGTGCTGGCAATTCCGGTGTCGCTGGTCGGCACCTTTGCCGGCATGTACCTGCTGGGTTTCTCCATCAACCTGCTGACCCTGTTCGGCCTGGTGCTGGCCATCGGCATTGTGGTGGACGACGCCATTGTGGTGATCGAGAACGTTGAGCGCGTCATGCGCACGGAAAAACTCAACGCCCGTGATGCCGCGATCAAGGCCATGGAGGAGGTGACCGGGCCAATCATCGCCATCGTTCTGGTGCTTTGTGCGGTGTTCGTGCCAGTAGGCTTCCTCGGCGGCCTGACCGGCGAGATGTACAAACAGTTCGCCATTACCATCGCCATGTCGGTGGTGATCTCCGGCATCGTTGCCCTGACCTTGTCACCGGCGCTGTGCGCGCTGCTGCTGAAAAGCGAGCACAAGGAGCCGATTGCACCGTTCCGGGTGTTCAACCGTTTCTTCGACAAGATGACTGCCGGTTACGGCGCTGGCGTGGCGTTCTTCCTCAAGCGTTCGTTTATCGGCCTGCTGCTGTTCGCCGGGATGATCGCCCTGACGGTCGGCCTGTTTTCTCGGGTGCCAGGCTCGCTGGTGCCGGATGAGGACCAGGGTTATGTGCTGAACGCCTACTTCCTGCCGCCGGCGGCCTCGCTGTCGCGTACTGATGCGCTGACCAGTGACTTCGACAAGAAGCTGATGGCCCATCCGGCTACCCGTGATGTGGTCACTTTTGCCGGGATGGACATCCTCACCAACAGTAACCGTACCAACGCTGCAGTGACCTTCGTGCCACTGAAGGACTGGAAGGAGCGCACCACCCCCGAGTTGGACGCGCGCAACCTGACCCGCACCTTTATGGGTATGGGCTTGTCCGAACAGGACGGTGTGGTGGCCTCGTTCAATCCGCCGCCGATCACCGGCATGAGTACCACGGGTGGCTTCGAGGCCTTCCTGCAGAACCGTGCTGGCGCCAGCGTGCCGGAGATGGCCGCCAAGGTGCAGGCGTTCCTTGCCGCCGCCGCCAAGCGTCCTGAATTGGCGGGCCTGCAGACCACGTTCAGTGCCAACGTGCCGCAGTATTACGTCGACCTCGATCGGACCAAGGCGCGCGCCATGGGTGTGGCGGTGGACGATGTATTTACCGCCATGCAGTCGACCTTCGGCAGTTACTACGTCAACGACTTCAACCTCTACGGCCGTACCTGGAAGGTCAGCCTGCAGTCGGAAGCGGATTTCCGCCGCACCCCGCAGGACCTGGCGCAGATCTATGTGCGCTCCAGCAGCAGTGGCGATCTGGTGCCGCTGTCGGCGCTGCTCAAGGTCGAGCGGATTCTCGGCCCGGAAACCTACGCGCGCTTCAACGTCTACCCGGCCGCCAAGATCCTCGGCGGGCCGGCACCGGGCTACAGCTCCGGCCAGGCGATTGCGGCGATCCAGGAAGTGGCGGACGAAGTGCTCGGTGACGATTACAGCATCGGCTGGGTCGGCTCGGCCTATCAGGAGCTGGCCAGCCAGGGTTCTGGCGGCACGGCGTTTCTGTTCGGCTTGATCATGGTGTTCCTGATCCTGGCGGCCCAGTACGAGCGCTGGACCTTGCCGGTGGCAGTGGTCACGGCGGTGCCGTTTGCGGTATTCGGCGCGATCTTGGCGGTGTGGCTGCGTGGCACCCAGAACGACCTGTACTTCCAGGTGGGCCTGATCACCCTGATCGGTCTGGCGGCGAAGAACGCTATCTTGATCATCGAGTTCGCGGTGATGCTGCGTGAAGAAGGCAAGGGGATTTATGAGTCGGCACTGGAGGCGGCCAAGCTACGCTTTCGGCCGATTGTGATGACCTCTCTGGCTTTCATCCTCGGGTGTGTGCCCTTGGCCATCAGTACGGGTGCCGGCTCGGCCAGTCGTCATTCGATTGGTACCGGGGTGATCGGCGGTATGCTCGCAGCCACCCTGCTGGCGACCTTTATGATCCCGATGTTCTACCTGCTGGTGGAATCGTTGGGGGCCAAAATTGCCGGCATCGGAAAGGGTAACGTCACGCCGCCCGCGGCTGAGTAACATCGAGCAGGCCCCGCCTGCCGTCGCAACGCCGCTGCCCGCAAGGGCCGCGGCGTTGTCATTTGTAGCGTCAGGTTAAAACTGACGTTGCTTCAGCTTTTTGAGTTGTCTGCCATGACCTTACGTATTTTGCTGATTCTGGGGGCGCTCAGTGCTTTTGGGCCGCTGGCTATCGATTTCTACTTGCCCAGCTTTCCGGCCCTGGCCCTGGCGTTCGCCACCGATGTCGAGCATGTGCAGCTGACATTGGCGGCGTATTTTATTGGTCTGGCCGGCGGCCAGTTGCTCTACGGGCCGCTGGCTGATCGCTTTGGACGGCGCCGGCCGCTGTTGTTGGGGGTGACGTTGTTCAGCCTGGCGTCGGTGGCTTGCGCCCTGGCGACCAGTCTGGAGTGGCTGCTGGTGGCGCGTCTGGTGCAGGCTCTGGGTGGCTGCGCCGGGATGGTCATCGGTCGTGCGGTGGTGCGTGACCTGTGCGATCCGCTGGCTTCGGCCAAGGTGTTTTCCCAGTTGATGCTGGTCATGGGCCTGGCACCGATTCTGGCGCCCCTGGGCGGCGGCCTGCTGTTGTCGTTGTTTGGCTGGCAGTCGATCTTTCTCTGCCTGACGCTGTTTAGCGCGCTTTGCGGGTTGGCGTTAGCACTATGGCTGCCGGAAACCTTGGCGCGGCACTCGGCACCGGCGGCCCTGCGCGACGCGCCTCGGCAGTATTTGCGTCTGCTGCAGGACCGTCAGTTTGTTGGCCATGCCCTGACTGGCGGCTTGGTGATGGCCGGCATGTTTGCCTATATCGCCGGTTCGCCCTTTGTCTTTATCCAGCTCTATCAGGTGCCTGCGGAGCACTACGGCTGGCTGTTTGGCAGCAATGCCGCGGGCTTTATTCTGCTTGCTCAGGTCAACTCGCGCCTGTTGGGTCATCATGGGCCGGGGTATTGGCTGCGCCGGGTGATCTGGCTGTATCTGGCGGGGGGGATGTGCTTGCTGGGCATCAGCCTGCTGCAGCCTCAGGCCTTGTGGCCGTTGCTGTTGCCGCTGTTTGTCACGGTGGCCAGCCTGGGCTGCATTTTGCCCAATGCATCAGCCTGTGCGATGGCCGGGCAGGCGTCCCATGCGGGCAGCGCTTCTGCCCTGTTGGGCTTTCTGCAGTTTACCCTGGCCGCATTGGCCTCAGCGCTGGTGGGGCTGCTGCACAACGGTACGGCCCAGCCCATGGCGATAGTCATCTGTATGTGCGGGGTGCTGGCGGTGGTCTGCGCGACCTATACGGCGCGTATCAGCAACGCGCCGTAGCAGGCCGTTGAAAAATTACCTGCGTTGGCAATACTGCGGTAAAAACGGCCTCACAGCCGAAGGCTGAACGTGCTTCAGCACGGCCCCAAAGGGGGGAGCGAAGCGAATAAAATGCTCATTTACAACTCGTAAACTCCGCTTTTCGGCGCTTTGACCAGCCGGAGGCTGTTACTACGTAGCGCCTTGTCTTGCCTGCCTCGCCTACATTTTTCAACGGCCTGCTAGTCGTGACTCAACCAGCGGCGCGTTGCTGTTCGCGCGGCAATTGGTGCGGGGCACGCAGGCGCGATTCGAGTGTGGATACAAAGGCGCGGGCCTCGCTCTCGGTGCGAAAGCTCACGGCATGTTGATCCAGGCGAACCTGCCAGCAATGGCCATTGGCCACGGTCTGCGGGCGAATGAGAATGTTCATGTGCGGGCTCCTTCTTACGTTGAGCCAGCAGTCTAGTCCGTGCATGTTTAAGTTTTGTGATTTGCGTCAACCAACTGCCTGGTGGTCGTCGGCGAGCCAGTCGTGCAGGTGTTCGATGCTCAGCGGACGGCTGAACAAATAGCCCTGACATTGTTCGCAAGCCAGTTGACTGAGCGCCTGATGCTGTTCGGCGGTTTCCACGCCCTCGGCAATGACCGTCAGGTTGAGGGTGCGGGCGAGGGCGATGATGGTGGCGACGATTTCCAGGTTGCCCTGGTCCTTGGGTACGCCGCGCATAAAGCTTTGATCGATTTTCAGCTTGTCCAGCGGGAAGCGCCGCAGGTACGCCAGGGATGAATACCCCGTGCCGAAGTCATCCACGGCCAGACGCAGCCCCAGGCTTTTCAACGCGCCAAGGGTGGCCTGGGTTTGGGCCACGTCATCCATCAACGCGCCTTCGGTAATTTCCAGCTCCAGGCATGCGGCGGGCAGGCCGCTGTCATTCAACGCGTCGCGTACCTGTTTGAGCAGGTCGGCCTGGCGGAACTGTCGCGGCGACAGGTTGACCGCCAGGGTTTCCAAGGCAAAGCCCTTGCTGCGCAGGGCCTGGGCCTGGCGGCAGGCTTCGCGCAGCACCCAGGTGCCGATGGGCACGATCAGCCCAGTGTCTTCTGCCAGGGGGATGAAGTCGGCGGGAGAAATCATCCCTTGCGGGCTGTTCCAGCGCACCAAGGCTTCGACGCCCAGCGGTCTGCCGGTGAGGGTGTCCACCAGCGGCTGATAGTGGAGGATGAACTCGCCGCGTTTGATCGCCTGGCGCAACTGGCTCTCCAGGGTCAGGCGGTTGTGGGCACGCTCGGTCAGGGCTTTGGTGTAGAAACGGTAGGTATTGCGACCCTCGGCTTTGGCTTGATAGAGCGCGGCATCGGCATTGCGAATCAGCTCGTCGCTGCTCTGCCCGTCGTCTGGGTAGAAGCTGATGCCGATGCTGGCGCCCAGGTAAGCATCGCGCTGATGGCCCAAGGGCAGAGGGCGCTCGAACAGCTTCAGCAGGGCCTGGGCGGTGTGAGCGGCTTCATCGGGGCTTTGCAGGTTTTCCAGAATGACCAAGAACTCATCGCCGCCGAGGCGCGCCAGGGTGTCCTCGTTGCGCAGCCGTTGTTGCAGGCGCCGCGCCACGGTCACCAGCAGCTCGTCGCCGACAGCATGGCCGAGGCCGTCGTTGATGGTCTTGAAGTGGTCGAGGTCGATAAACAGCACGGCGACCTGCTCTTGGTGGCGCTGGGCGTGCTGCAGGGCATGGCTCAGGCGCTCGTGGGCAAACAGGCGATTGGGCAAGTCGGTCAATGGGTCGTAATGGGCCAGGTGGGCCAGGCGCTGCTGGCTGTCCTTGAATTGGCTAAGGTCGGTGAAGGCCAGTACGTATTGGGCTTGCAACGGATCGCAGTCGGCTACTCGGCTGGCGTTCAGCCACAGCGGGCAGAGTGAGCCGTCGGCGCGCCGGGCGTTCAACTCGCCAGCCCAGTTGCCCTGGCTTTTCAGGCCGCGCCAGATGCTGCGGTAACGGCCGCGCTCCTGGGGCGAGGCATACAGCAGCGGGAGGCGGGTGCCGAGCACTGCGCTGGCGTCTTGCCCGGTGATTTCGCTGTAGGCCGGGTTGCTGGCGAGAATGCGATGCCGGCTATCGACCACTACCACTGCCTCGCGGGTGCTTTCAAATACCGTGGCCGCCTGGCGCAAGGCCTGCTCATGTTGCTTGCGCAGGCTGATGTCTTCGACCACCGAGATGAAGTAGTGCGGTTCGCCATTGCTGTGGCGGATCAGGGTTACCCGCAGGTTGGCCCACAGCAGGCTGCGGTCGGCACGGAAATAGCGTTTTTCCATGCGGTAGCTGCTGACTTCACCGCTTAACAGTTGCCGCATCTGTTCCAGGTCGTTGGGTAGATCGTCGGGGTGGGTAAAGGCCTGAAAGGTCTGTTCCAACAGCTGTTCCTGGCTGCAGCCGAGCATGTTGCAGATCTGGCTGTTGACCAGCAGAAAACGCCCCTCAGGGGATACATGGGCGATACCGATGGCGGCCTGTTCGAAGGTGGCACGGAAGCGCTCTTCGCTGTGCTGGCGCGCACTTTCGCGCTGCTGTTGCTGCACGGCAAGGCCCGCCAGGCGGGTGAATTCGGTGACCAGGGCAATGTCGTCGTCAGTGGGCAACTTGACCGTGCGGTAGTAGATGCCGAAGGTTCCGAGCACGTCGCCGCTGTCGTTTTTGAACGGTAGGGACCAGCAGGCGCGCAGGTCGGCGGCCAGGGCCAGGTGCTGGAATGTTTGCCAGTTGGGATGATTTTTCAGGTCTTCGGTAATGATCAGTTCGCCGCTGGCTGCCGCTTGGCTACAGGCGCCGATGCCGAATTCGGCGTCAGCGCCGTTGAAGGTGTGGGTGAACTCACGCGGTAGGCTGGGGGCGGCAACCACGTACAGGCCGTTGTCCGGGTGCAGGCGCATGATTGATACGCGCATGTCCGGGTTGAGCGCCTCCAGGCGACTCGCAATGCCGCTGAGAGTGTCGGCCAGCGGGCAATGGGCAAGCAACTGGTCGAGCACGGCATTGCGTGCCTCTTGCAGTTCCTGGTTCTGATGCTGGGCATGGATGTCATTGAGGCTGCCTTGCAGGCCGTAACCCGGCAATTCGCCACTGCTGAGGTGCAGTTCGACCCAGCGAGTGGTGCCATCGGCGCAGCGCAAACGGCACTCGCCGGCCCAGCAGGCCAGCCGACCGGCCAAAATGTCCACGGCTTGCTGGCTGATCAGGCGGGCATCATCGTCATGCAGGTACTGGCTGAAGGGTTTGCCCAGGCTGGGGCGTTCAGCGTGGCCGCTGATAATGGCCCAGGCCGGATTGAGGAAGGTCAGGCGCTGCTGGGTATCACAGAGAAAGATCGCTTCGTCGAGTTGATTGACCAATTGCCGGTAGCGCGCCTCGCTACTTTGCAGGGCGAGGTGGGAAGCCTTTTGCTCGGTCAGGTCGATGTCAACGCAATACAGTTCTGCCTGGTCACGGGCGTTGTGAATCAGCAGATGGCTGGAGTACACCCAGACGCGACCGCCGCCCTTGCGTTGCAACTGCAGTTCGGCCGCCGGCACGGGCGCGCCGCCAGTCAGCATGCGCTGTACGTCGTTGGCCACTTGCTGGCGCATGGGCGGTGGGATGATCAGTTCTTCCAGAGTCTTGCCCATGGCTTCATGGGCGGCATAGCCATACAGCTGGGTGCTGGCTTGGTTCCAGTAGATCACCCGACGTAGGTGGTCGTAGCCCTGCACGGCGATGCGCGGGGTTTGCTCGAACAGCTGACGCAGGCGCTGCTCGCTCTCGCGCAAGGCCTCCTCGTCGTGCTTCTGGCTGCTGATGTCCTGAATGGTGCCGCTGAGTCTGCCCTGCTCATCGGCTTCGCCCCGCAACAGCAGCCACGTGGGCGGCAGTAGGTTGGGCTGGCTGCGCCGCAGCTGAATAAACAGCGACTCGGTGCCATTGAGAAAACCTTCCAGCGCGCGCTGTGCAGTCGAGCGATCGGCCGGATGCAGCCAGCTCAAAAACTGCTCCAGGCTGCTCCGTGAGCCGCTTGGCTGTTTCAGTAGGCGCAGGGCCTGAGCTGACCAGTTGAAACCACCATCGAGATATTCCCAGCTGCCCAGGCTGGCATTGCGCTGCGCTTGCTGGAGCAGGCGGCTGCTGTGGTGCAGTGAGCCGGAGAGTTGGCTGCGCACCAGTTGGTCGCGATAACTGAAGGCAAAAATCAGCAGGGTGCTGAGCACCACAAAGGCCATGCCCTTGTAGGTTTGCAAGAGGTTCAGGTGTTCGCTGTCGAGCTTAAGGCTGAGCAGCAGGCCGTCGCTGAGAAAAATCCAGGCCGAACTGAATAACAAATAGAAGCCGGCCAGCCGCACGGGCTTGAACACGTCGGGTCGCATCCTTACCCCCGGATCATGTTGAGGATATGAGGCGGGGCCAAGCACCGCAGGCGCTTGGCCATCATCTGTTGCAGTCTAGTTGGCGACGTCCTGTTGGCTGGCCATTCCGCTGAATGGTCGCAGCAACAGGATCAGCGTCGTCGCCGTCAGGGCTTGCTGGCGGGTACATCCTTGAGAATTTCCAGGGCGCCGGGGTGCAGCGGAATGCCGATGGCGGCCAGGGGCTGGCGGTCAGACAATTGGCTGCCTTGCACGCTGCCCAAACTCAGCCATTGGGCTCCGGGGCTGAACAACAGCGTGAGCAATTGCTGCGCTTCGCGATTGGTCAGGGTCTGCTCGGTGAGCAGCAGGCTACTGACCGCCAGGGTTGTGACTGCCTGGCTCTGGCGTGGGTAACTGCCGGCCGCCAGGGTAAAGGCGAAGGTGCCTGGACGGCTGCGTTGCAAGGCGGCAATGGCCTCCGGTTCCAAGGCCAGTAGGCGCAGGTCAACGGCGTCGCTGGCGGCGCTGATGGTGTCAGCCGGCGTGCCGATCACTTGCAGCAAGGCATCCAGTTGGCCATCGCGCAGGGCCGTCAGGGCGCCTTGCAGGTCCAGTTCGCTGCTGCTGGCCAGGTCCGAGGGTTGCAAACCATGGGCGGCCAGCACGGCCAGCACGGTATCGCGGGACGCTGAACCTGGCAGGCCGAGGTTGACCCGCTTGCCGCGCAGGTCGGCGATGCGCTGTGGACCGTCGGCGCGCACCAGAACGTGCACGGGCTCGGGGTAAAGGCTGGCGAGGGCGCGCAGTTGCGTATCGGCACCGTCGCGGGCGAACGGTCCGTGGCCATGCAGCGCCTGATAGGCCGTGTCGCTCTGCGACAGGGCCAGCTGCACCTTGCCGTCGCGCAGCAGGCGCAGGTTGTCCAAGCCACCGTCGGTGAGCAGGGGGCTGAGTTTGATCTTGTGCGGTTGCAGCAAGCGGCTGAAGGCGTCAGCAAAGCGGCTGTATTGGCCGTAGGCGGGGCCGCCAGCCAGGGCGTAACCGTTTTCCAGGCGGCTCAGACGGCCCTGGATATTGCCCAGGGCGGCGAGTACCTCGTCCTTAATGATCTGCCGGGTTTGCTCGCTGGTGCCACCGGGCGCCAGGTGCAGGGCGGTGCTGATGGCTGTGATCAGCTGTGAATTGTCGTTCTGGCCGTCGCGGGGCTGTTGCGGTTGGCTAAAGCCTTGGGCCGCCAGCGGTTGCCAGCTATCGCCCTGGCGCTGATAGATCAGGCTGCCGTGGGCGCGCAGACGATCACCGGCCTGGTTGCCGCCGCTGAGAATGCCGCTGATACCGCGCGGGCCAGCGCCCAGCACGCTGAGCAGGGAGGCCGCACCGGGTGAGTCCCAGGCGCTGAAGTCGTAGGCCTGCTGCAGTTGCAGTTCGGCGTCGAAGTACACAATCAGCTGTTCGCTGCCCGCCGGTGCCTGGCTGTCGGTGGCCGACCCGCGACGCTTTAGTTCTTGCAGTTGGAGTTGGGTGCCAAACACCTGTTGCAGGCGTGCCTTGACGTCGGCCTCAAGGGTATTGGTGTCAGGCCCGCGGGAGCACGCAGCCAGCAGCAGGCAAGCCATAACCAGGAAAAACTGGCGCATGTTCAGGCTCCCATCCAAGGCAGTGACAGATAGCCCGTGAGGATCACGGCGTTGAGCAGGTCAATCAGGAAGGCGCCCACCAGCGGTACCACCATAAAAGCCTGGGGTGACGGTCCATAGCGTTGGGTCACGGCCTGCATATTGGCAATGGCGGTGGCGGTTGCGCCCATGGCAAAGCCGCAGAACGCAGCGGACATCACCGCACTTTCATAATCGCGGCCAACACTGCGGTACACCACCAATGCGCCATACAGCAGCACCAGCAGTAACTGTGCGCCGAGAATTAACAGCAAAGGTCCGGCCAGGCTAAACACGCTGGCCAGGCTCAAGGCCATCATGGTGATGGCGAGAAACAGCGACAGGTTGACCGATGACATCAGCTCGATGGCGTCGTCGTTCAGGCGCAGTCCGAACAGGTGGCCGAGGTTGCGGATCAGCACGCCATACAGCATGCAGCAGAGAAAGCTCGGCAGGGTGATGGCGCTGCCGTCGAATATTTGTGCGGTGGCCTGGCCGGCGATGACCGCTACCAGCGTCGCCGCCAGCACCGGGATAAAGTTGCCGCTGGAGATCTGGGTGGCGTCGCCACCACTGCTGTGCACCACGTCTGCGGCGTGGCCGCTGGCGTCAGCCAATTGATGGCGGCGAATCAGCCACTGTGCCAGAGGGCCGCCGGCAATCCCGCCGAGCACCAGGCCGAGGGTGGCGCTGGTCATCGACAGTTCCATGATCGACTGGATATTGCTCACTTCGGCGAAACGCTCGGCATAAGCCGCCCCCGTGCCATGGCCGCCGATCAGGGTGATGGAACCGCCCACCAGGCCCATCAGCGGGTGCAGGTCCAGGCCCCAGGCCATCAGCACACCCAGGCCGTTCTGTAGTATCAAAAAGGGGATCAGCACCAGCACGAACAGCAGCAGGCGCTTGCCGCCCTGACCGAGCAGGCGCAGGTCGGCGGACAACCCCACTGCGGCAAAGAACGCCAGCATCAGCACCGGCTTGAGGGTGACATCAAACTCCAGGCTGAAGCCCAGGGTGCGATTGGCGACTAGCATGGCCACGGCAAACGCCAGGCCGCCGCTGATCGGCGCCGGGATGTTGTAGCGCGCCAGCGGCTTGATCAGGCGGTTGATCGCCATGCCAAGCAGCAGCACCAGTACGGCTAGCACCAGAGTATGCAGAGGTTGCAGGGTCACAATGAACTCCTTGTTCGGGGCGGCTGCGCGCCTTCCATTCAAGCCTAGCTGCTGGCTTGCGATTTAGGCCAGGCGAGCATCCAGGCTGTTTTGCGCCAGGCGTTGGGCCTGCTCGCGGGTCATGCCGAGGCTGTCATACAGGGCCATAAAGTTCTCCGTGACATAGCCGCCAAAATAGGCCGGATCGTCGGAGTTGACCGTTACTTTCGCGCCCTGTTCGAGCATCTGCAGGATGTTGTGCTGGCGCATGTCGTCGAACACGCAGAGCTTGGTGTTGGACAGCGGGCAGACGGTCAGCGGGATCTGCTCGTCGATCAGTCGCTGCATCAGCCGTGGGTCTTCGGCGGCGCGCACGCCGTGGTCAATGCGGCTGACCTTGAGCAGGTCCAGGGCTTGCCAGATGTACTCGGGCGGGCCTTCCTCGCCGGCATGGGCGACGGCCAGCAGGCCTTCGCTGCGGGCCTTGGCGAACACGCGCTGGAACTTGCTCGGTGGGTGGCCCAACTCCGAGCTGTCCAGGCCCACGGCAATAAAAGCATCGCGAAACGGCATGGCCTGTTCGAGGGTGTCGAAGGCCGCTTCTTCGCTGAGGTGGCGCAGAAAACTGAGGATCAGGCCATGGCTGATGCCCAATTGCCGCTGGCCATCCTGCAGCGCTTGAGTGATGCCGTTGAGTACTACCGCAAAGGGGATGCCGCGGTCGGTGTGAGTTTGCGGGTCGAAGAAGGGCTCGACGTGAACGACGTTCTGCGCCTTGCACTTTTGCAGGTAGGCCCAGGTCAGGTCATAGAAGTCCTGCTCGGTGCGCAGCACATCGGCGCCCTGGTAATAGAGGTCGAGGAACTCCTGCAGGTTATTAAAGGCATAGGCCTTGCGCAGGGTTTCCACATCGTCCCAAGGCAAGGCGATACGGTTGCGCTCGGCCAGGGCAAACAGCAACTCGGGCTCCAGGGAGCCTTCCAGGTGCAGGTGCAGTTCGGCTTTGGGTAGGGCATTGAGCCAGTTATACATGGCAGGTGATCTCGTTAGCGGCAATGGCTGAATTCTAAGCGCTGTTGGCCGCGAGCGGCGCTTCCCTTTGCAAACGTTGTGGCTGGTTGTTTTTTGTTCAGGGGCTGTCAGGCGCTGCTGGGCGTGGTCTGTGGCCAGTCATCCCAGGCTTATCCACAGACTTGCCCACCTTAATTGGGGGCAATTGTGCAGGCACTTTAGGCACCTGGAAAACCTTGTTCGAGGCGCTGAAAAAGTAGAAAAATAGTCAATTAATCAGTTGCTTATCATCGAAGTAGGGTTGCTCGCTGATACCTGGGTGAATTTCGTACAGCCAGGCTGAGACTTAGTCTGGCGTGTGCTGCAGGCAGTCATCCCAGGGTTATCCACAGAAGGCTCCACAGAGATTGTGGGCAAAAAGCCAAAATGGCACTTGGTGCTGTGGATGAGTGATTGAAGGCCTAGAGCACCGGTATCGCAGCTGACCGCTGTCGTGCTTGCCGTAATGGGGCTAAAGGCCTGATATGGCGGCGGTTATGGGTCGTTGAGTGAAAAACATACAGTTAGCTCCAGGCCCCGGCCTCGCAGGCGTGCAGGTGTCTGTGCAAGGCTTGTCCACAGTTTTGTCCCCAGCCATTGTGGGCAACTCGTGCCGCTGTCTTGCGTGCGTGTTGGTGCTGGTGAAAATGCCGTTCCTGCGCTGAAAAGTCAGTTAAAACAGGTATTTATAGTTGTTTTACGGGCTAGGATAGGCGCTTGGTTGAAAACTGATCAGCGTCTTGCAAGCCCCGCCGGCTATGCCTGTCGGCGGACTGCCCCAAGGTTATCCACAATGCTGTGCACCGAATTTGTGGGCGCTTTGCTGGGTGGCTTGTCGGAGATGGGGGTCACTGCGCTCAACGCTATCCTAGGGGCGTTGCGGTCGGGGGGGATATTCCCAGTCAAGGACCCCGGATTGCATCCGGGCTACGGTTGTGGGGGCAGCTTCAGTCGTGAAATTCGCGGATAAATCCGCTCCTACAAAAGCCGCCCTGTGGCTACGGGATATGGCCTCACCGCTGTAGCCCGGATGCAATCCGGGAGTGTGGATATGTCCAATCCGGGACCGAAGACCTGACTGTCGTCAGGAATATGGACATGCGCATTGATCGGCTGCGGATTACATCCAGGTCACGTGAGCAAGTGTCGGTCAGTTATCCACATCATCCAGTTGCAGCTGCACGCGGCCGCGGCTGAGGTCGGCCAGCAGGTGTTGCAGTGCGGGCAGTTGCGCGGGCGGGATGGCCAGTTCGAGCCGCGCACCTTCGCCATCGTAGTGTTCGGCCTGCAACAGACCGTCGAGGCTGGCGAGGTGCGCCTTGAGCAGCGGCAGTTCGGCAAAGTACAGGTGGCAGTGGCCGCTCAGGCGTTGCACCAGCTGCAGTGCTTGGCCGCCTTGCAGGCATTTGGCGGTGCTGCCGCCATAGGCGCGGGCCAGGCCGCCGGTGCCGAGCTGGATGCCGCCGTACCAGCGGGTGACGACGACTGCGACCCGATCGAACCCCTGGCCTTCGATGGCCGCGAGCATCGGCCGCCCCGCTGTGCCGCCGGGTTCGCCGTCATCGCTGCTGCGATATTGATTGCCGACCTTCCAGGCCCAGCAATTGTGCGAGGCGCTGGGGTCGCTGGCCCGCTGGATAAAGGCTTGGGCCTCGGCCGCGCTGCTGACGGGCGAGGCCCGGGCGATGAAGCGACTCTTGCGAATCTCTTCCTGATACGTGCAGGGCGCCCCGAGCGTGTAGGCCATCAAGCCTGGGCGGGAGGCGTCAGGCCGCAACCCTTGAGGATGATCTGAATCAGGTTGTCGGTGGCCTTGGCGAAGTCTTCTTTCGTCTGCTTCTTGCGCCCGGTCAGGCGGCTGATCGAGCTGGAGAAGTCGGCGTAATGTTGGGTGCTGCCCCACAGCAGAAAGATCAGGTGCACCGGGTCGACCGGGTCCATCTTGCCCTGGTCAATCCAGGCCTGGAACACCGCCGCACGGCCACGGAACCACTCTTGGTAGTCCTGGTTGAAGTGCTCGGCCATGCACTCGCCGCCGCTGATCACCTCCATGGCGAAGATCTTCGACGCCAGCGGCTGGCGCCGTGAGAACTCCATCTTGGCGCGGATGTAACCGGCCAGGGAGGTGGCCGGGTCGTCCTCGGCGCACAGGTTGCTGAAGGCGCTGTCCCACAGGTTGAGGATGTTGCGCATCACTTCGACATACAGCCCCAGCTTGCTGCTGAAGTAGTAGTGCAGGTTGGCCTTGGGCAGGCCGACGCGCAGGGCGATGCTGTTCATGCTGGTGCCTTTGTAGCCATGCACGGCAAATTCTTCGGCAGCGGCCAGCAGAATGGCCTCTTCGTTCTTCTGGCGAATGCGCCCGGTGGTTTTCGCGGCGGTGCTGGTGGACGGCGTTTCGACAGGCATGGTGTTTGGCTCTGAGCGGATGGCAACGTGCGCGCATTGATACCTGACGCAGCCTACTGGGGCAAGGCTTTGCGGCTAAAAACCTGACCGTTGGTAGCTTGCCTGTGAGTGTGGTCAGGTTTTTAAGTGCAAGGGCACTGTCAGTGGCTAGCGGCCAGGGCTTCGAGAAAGCTTTCCAGCACCAAATGGGGGCGGCGGCCCTTGCGCGTCACCGCCGCCAAGCTGACCTCGTAACAGCGCGAATCGGCCTTCAGTGCCCGCAGGCGGCCCTGTTGTACCCAGGCGCTGGCGTAGTGGTCGGGCAAGTAGCCGATATAGCGCCCGGTCAGCAGCAGGAAGGCCATGCCTTCGCGGTCCGAGGCGCTGGCGGTGCAGTTGAGCGCCTGGTAGTGCGCCTGGGCTTCCGGTGGCAGGCGAAAGGTCGGGGCAATGGCCTCTTGAGCGTTCAGGCGGTCATCGGCCAACTCGCGGTCATCGACATAAAACAGGGGGTGGCCGACCGCGCAGTACAGCAGCGAGCGCTCGTTATACAGCGCCTGGTATTCCAGCCCCGACAGCGCGCCGGCCTGGGGCACCACGCCGACATGCAGGCTGCCGTCCAATACGCCTTGTTCGACTTCGCTGGGCGGGGTCATGCGGATCTGAATGCGCACATCCGGGCCGCGTTCCTTCAAGCGTGCCAGGGCGTGGGTGATGCGCATGTGCGGCACCGTCACCAGGTTGTCGGTCAGGCCGATATTCAGCTCGCCGCGCAAGTGCTGGTGCAGGCCATTGACCTCGGTGCGAAAGCTCTCCAGGGCGCTGAGCAACTGCAGGGACGATTGATAGACCTCGCGGCCTTCCTCGGTCAGGGCAAAGCCGGCGCGGCCGCGCTGGCACAGGCGCAGGCCGAGGCGCTGCTCGAGGTCGCTCATCTGCTGGCTGATGGCCGAACGGCCAATCCCCAGGGCGCTTTCAGCGGCGGAAAAACCGCCGCATTCCACCACGCTGCGGAAGATGCGCAGTAAACGGATATCGAAGTCGCTGACCTGGGCCAGCGGGGTGGGGCGACGGCTGCTCATTGTTTAGCTCTGGCTTATCTAATGTTTGTAAGAGTTGAATTTTAGTGACTTTATCCCTGTGGCACCTTTAGCTGCAACTGCTGGGGGAACAGGCTTGCCAAGTCCCCCGGAAATGCACACTGCCCTTCGTCACGAGGCCGCCACATGAACATGCCGCAGACCGCCACTTCGCCCATGGCCAGCCAGCTCAAGCTGGACGCGCACTGGATGCCGTTTTCCTCGAACCGCAACTTCAAGCGTGACCCGCGCATCATCGTTGCGGCGGATGGCAACCACTTCATTGACGACAAGGGCCGGCGCATTTTCGACAGCCTGTCCGGGCTGTGGACCTGCGGTGCCGGGCACAATCGCCTGGAAATCCAGGACGCCGTGGCCAAGCAACTGGGCACCCTGGACTACGCGCCGGGCTTCCAGTACGGCCACCCGCTGTCTTATCAACTGGCCGAGAAAATCACCGAGCTGACCCCGGCCGGCCTCGACCATGTGTTCTACACCGACTCCGGCTCCGAGTGCGCCGACACCGCGGTGAAGATGGCCAAGGCCTACTGGCGCCTGAAGGGCCAGCCGAGCAAAACCAAATTCATCGGCCGTGCCCGTGGCTACCACGGCGTCAACATCGCCGGCACCAGCCTGGGCGGCATCGGCGGCAACCGTAAAATGTTCGGCCAGATGATGGACGCCGACCACCTGCCGCACACCCTGCAGCCGCACCTGGCGTACACCAAGGGCATGGCGGCAACTGGCGGTATCGAACTGGCCAACGAGCTGCTGAAACTGATTGAGCTGCATGACGCGTCCAACATCGCTGCGGTGATCGTCGAGCCGATGTCCGGTTCTGCCGGTGTGATCGTGCCGCCGGTGGGCTACCTGCAGCGCCTGCGTGAAATCTGCACCCAGCACAACATCCTGCTGATCTTCGACGAAGTGATTACCGCCTACGGCCGCATGGGCAAGTGGACTGGCTCCGAGTACTTCGGCGTGGTGCCGGACATCATGAACACCGCCAAACAGATCACCAACGGTGCGATTCCCCTGGGCGCAGTCATCGCCTCCAGCGAGATCTACAACACCTTTATGAACCAGGCGATCCCCGAGCACATGGTCGAGTTTGGCCACGGCTACACCTACTCCGGTCACCCGGTGGCCTGCGCCGCCGGCCTGGCGACCCTGGAGCTGCTCAAACGCGACAACCTGATCGAGCAGTCGGCCAACCTGGCGCCGGTGTTTGAAGAGTCCCTGCATGGCCTCAAAGGCAGCAAGCACGTGGTCGACATCCGCAACTGCGGCCTGGCCGGCGCGATCCAGATCGCCCCGCGTGATGGCGATGCGGTGATCCGCCCCTTCGAGGCTGGCATCAAGTTGTGGAACGCCGGTTTCTACGTGCGCTTCGGCGGCGACACCCTGCAGTTCGGGCCAACCTTCAACACCAAGCCCGAAGAGCTGGATCGTCTGTTCAACGCCGTCGGTGATGTGCTCAACAACCTCGACTAAATCAGCTAGATACGCCCTTTCCCCTGTGGGAGCGGCCTTGGCCGCGAACAGCTTCGCGGCCAAGGCCGCTCCCACGGACAGAACCGAATTTTATTTGAGAGACATAGCCATGAGCACCATTGCGCACCTGATCAACGGCGAATACGTCAACGACAACGGCCGTACCGCCAGCGTCTACAACCCGTCCACCGGCCAAGTGGTCAACCAAGTGGCCTTGGCCAGCCGTGCCACCGTGCAGCAAGCCATCGCGGTTGCACAAGCGGCTTACCCGGCCTGGCGCAACACCCCGCCCGCCAAGCGCGCGCAGATCATGTACCGCTTCAAGCAACTGCTGGAAGCCAACAAAGACCGCATCGTCGCCCTGATCAGCCTCGAGCACGGCAAGACCCTGGAAGATGCCGGCGGCGAACTGCAGCGCGGCATCGAAAACATCGAATACGCCTGCTCCGCGCCAGAAATCCTCAAAGGCGAATACAGCCGCAACGTCGGCCCGAACATCGACGCTTGGAGCGACTTCCAGCCGCTCGGCGTAGTAGCCGGCATCACCCCGTTCAACTTCCCGGCCATGGTGCCGCTGTGGATGTACCCGCTGGCCATCGTCTGCGGCAACTGCTTCATCTTGAAGCCGTCCGAGCGTGACCCAAGCTCCACCTTGCTGATCGCCGAGCTGCTGCTCGAAGCCGGTCTGCCGAAAGGCGTGATGAGCGTGGTGCACGGCGACAAGGAAGCCGTGGACGCGCTGATCGAAGCACCGGAAGTCAAAGCCCTGAGCTTTGTGGGTTCGACCCCGATCGCCGAATACATCTACAGCGAAGGCACCAAGCGCGGCAAGCGCGTCCAGGCTCTGGGCGGCGCCAAGAACCACGCGGTGCTGATGCCGGATGCGGATCTGGACAACGCCGTCAGCGCCCTGATGGGTGCTGCTTATGGTTCGTGCGGCGAGCGCTGCATGGCCATCTCGGTGGCTGTGTGCGTGGGTGATCAGATCGCCGATGCTCTGGTGCAGAAGATCGTTCCACAGATCAAAGCCCTGAAAATCGGTGCCGGCACCAACAGCGGCCTGGACATGGGCCCGCTGGTTACCGCCGCCGCCCGTGACAAGGTCAAAGGTTATATCGACGCCGGTGTTGAGCAGGGCGCCAGCCTGCTGGTGGACGGTCGCGACCTGATCGTGGCTGGCAATGAAGAAGGCTTCTTCCTCGGCGGCACCTTGTTCGACAACGTCAGCAAGGACATGACCATCTACACCGACGAAATCTTCGGCCCAGTGCTGTGCATCGTCCGCGTCAACAGCCTCGAAGCTGCCATGCAGCTGATCAACGACCACGAATACGGCAACGGCACCTGCATCTTCACCCGTGACGGTGAGTCGGCGCGTCTGTTTTGCGACGAAATCGAAGTCGGCATGGTTGGCGTCAACGTACCCCTGCCGGTGCCGGTCGCCTACCACAGCTTCGGCGGCTGGAAGCGCTCGCTGTTCGGCGACCTGCACGCCTACGGCCCGGACGGTGTGCGCTTCTACACCAAGCGCAAAGCCATCACCCAGCGCTGGCCGCAGCGCGCCAGTCACGA
Organism: Pseudomonas sp. BGA-UO-ETr-WB11; assembly: GCF_059567785.1. Lineage (NCBI taxonomy): Bacteria > Pseudomonadati > Pseudomonadota > Gammaproteobacteria > Pseudomonadales > Pseudomonadaceae > Pseudomonas > Pseudomonas sp. BGA-UO-ETr-WB11. Next base: position 236,644 of record NZ_JCAQOS010000005.1, read on the forward strand.
GGCGGCGCAGTTTGCCTTCCCGAGTAACGGCTAAGTAACACCCAAGGGGGCTGGTCGTAGGACCAGCCCCCTTTTTGCAATTTGTAGGATGGGTTGAGCGCAGCGATGCCCATCATCCACCGCTTTACGCAACAAACCAGCCGCGCGGGCGCGGCGTTGGTGCAGTGACCCGGTTCGCCGGTTACGGCACCCCTTTGGTCAACGGGCTTGTGGCGGATAACCGCAAGTTGTCGAGGCCGCTGACCCAAGGGCAGCCCACTTCAATCCAATAGAAGAGGACAGCCTTGCAATGAACAAACCGATGATTGGCCTACCCCTGTGTCGCTGGCAGCTGACTGACCGTGACATCGGCTGGTTTCATCTGGTCGGCGAAAAGTACATCAGCTCGGTCACCGGCTACGGTGCCTTCCCGCTGATGATCCCGGCCTTTGGCGATGATCTGGACATGGACACCGTGCTCGACAGCGTCTCGGGCATCATGTTCGGCGGCTCGCTCTCCAACATCCATCCGAGCTTCTACGACGACGAGCATCCTGGCCTGGGCCTGGCTGACAAGCCCCGTGACGCCACGGTGCTGCGCCTGATGCGTGCTTGCCTGGAGCGCGGCATTCCGTTTATCGGCATTTGCCGTGGTGTGCAGGAGATGAACGTGCTGTTCGGCGGCACCTTGCACCGTGAGGTGCATGCGGTCGACGGTCGCCTCGATCACCGTGAGGTGAAGGATGTGCCGGATGACGTGGCCTATGGCCCGATCCATAACGTGACCCTGACCGAAGGTGGCTTGTTGCATCGGGTGATTGGCGATCGCGAAATGATGGTTAATTCGCTGCACGGGCAGGGGATTGATCGGCTGGGTGAAGGCCTGCAGGTTGAGGCGGTGTGTGATGATGGGCAGATCGAAGCGGTCAGCGTGATTGGCGCTAAGGCCTTTGCGCTGGGCGTGCAGTGGCACCCGGAATATCGCTATTGGGAGAACCCGCAGTACGACAAATTGCTGTCTGCGTTCCATGAGGCGGCGAGGGTGTATCAGGCAAAAAAGCTTGAGAGGAAGAAAGAGGCCATTGCAATGACTTGAGGTGGGGTGGGCGGCTGAGAAGTAAAGTAAAAGGCTTGTCGAAAGGCGAGCTTTTTACTATTAGAGGTGCACTACGTAAAAATAAACTCTAAAAATTAATTAACGAAAGCATTGTCTGTAAATATTCTTCATTGAGCTTGTTTGGGTTTTTCGGAGGGTATACGGTCTCCGTATCTATTTGCTGGAAATGTCTTTATAGGTTTTTCCAAGCAAAGAAACTTTCTGTGTGATTAGGGCGAATTTTCTCCGGTGAAGATAGTCTTCGGGTTTTATGCTTGTTGCTTTCATGTATTCGTCAGTGTCGACGCAGTAATAACTCCATGATTCCGAATCTTCAAGTTTGATGGCTAATTTTCGCCCGCAGAAAAATCTGCCAGATCCTTTGATGGTGCGGGTATGAATCTGAGCTTCGCTTGTTTTTTTCACTCCTATAGACTCATGAATGAGTGGGATTACGCCATATCCACAAATAATATAGTAAGCAATAAAGTGAAATATTGCAGGTGGTACTGGTGACGCCATTCTTCCCGACTTGTGTCCGCTTAAATATGTGCTATTACCACTTTTGAAGTCCCGTATCTGCGCAAGAAGTATGGGTATGCTTATAGCCATGGCAAGCAGCCCGCCCGGAAGTGATAATGTAAATCCTCCATAAAATGCGTAATACACTGGGATGCATCCAATAACTGCAATTATTTTTAGCATTTTGGATAGTTTGTTTTCTTTCGTGTATTTGCTCAATAGTGATTCCTTGTCGAATGGCTATTTGATCAATTGCTTTTAGTTCGTATGAGGGAGTGAGCGTAGGGCGTATAGGGGATAGTCATAAGTTTAAAAATGTTGTTTCGGGTGCGAGTGTATGAGTGGCGGCCAATGTCATCCCTGCGCAATCATTAAGGCCCGACATTAACCGTAATGGTCAGAGCAAACCAGTGCCAAGCCGTTGGCTAAGGCGGCGGCCTGGCCTAACGGTTCCGCCCTTACGGCGGGTCACTTTTGGCAGTTGCCCCAAAAGTAACCAAAAGGTCTTGCCCCTTGCATGCGGGTCTCGCTGCGCTCGACTTCCCTCGTTCCATCATTGCTCCAGGGGCACGCCGCGAAGGGCCATCCCTGGCCCATCGCGGCTCTCGCGGCATCCATGCCGCTCAACCCCTTACGCAACGATTCCACTCGGCCTCCTGATGGGGCGTTTGGTGTCGTCTGTGCGATTGCGGTTTAAAAGCGGATTGGGTTGGTTCGGCTGTTGATTGGGCTTTTGTAGGAGCGGCTTTAGCCGCGAAGCTTTTGCTTTTTGCTCTGTCGTTCACTGTTAGTCCAAGCAACTCGGTCCCCCGGTCCCGTCAGGAGGCCGAGCGCAGGTGCTGTGTAGAGGGGCGTTTGGCATGGATGCCAAACGAGGAACGATGGGCCAGGGATGGCCCACCGTGACGACCCTCGGAACAGTGCCGGAGCGAGGGAAGTCTGGCGAAGCCAGACCCGGATGCCGGGTGCGCTTTCTCTTTGGTTACTTTCTCTTTCGCGCAAGCAAAGAGAAAGTGACTCGCCGTAAGGGCGAAAAGCGTAATTCCGGCCACTGGTGCTGCGTCGTTCTGCATTGCTGTATTTATGCGGCGCAAGTCGTTCACCCTTCTCGCTATGGCTGGGCCAATCTCTCGCCATTCAGCCCGTCACTGATGGCAGCACTGCATGCCTGCGATCAGCTACAACAAAGGTTCACCCATTACGAGGATGCGTCCATGTTGGCTCCCAGCCAGAAGCGTTTGTTTCAACTCTCCAGCCTGGTCGCTTTGGGCGGTTGGGGGGTGCTCATTGCGCTGCCCGGTTGGGTGCTGGGGCCGCGGGTGGTGCTCGGCGTGGCGGTGGTGCTGTTGTGCGTGTTGTATGGCGCAAGCCTGTTTCAGGCCATGACCAGTCGGGGCGACCGGAGTATGGGTAAGCCGGGCTTTTTCAGCCTGCGCGGGGTGCTGGCGCTGTTCAGCAACCCCAAGGCGGTGCTGGCCGCTTGGGTGCATATTCTTGCGTTCGATCTGCTGGCCGGGTTGTACATCCAGCAGCAGGGTGCGCTGCAGGGCATTGGCCATTTGTGGCTGGTGCCGTGCTATCTGCTGACGTTGATGTTTGGCCCCTTGGGCTTGCTGCTGTTTTTGGGTGTTGGCGTGCTTCACGGTGCCGGCTGAGCCCGTCGTTGGCTAAGCAAAAACGAGCGGGTTGTTCGCGTTAATCGGCCCTATACGCCGCTGCCGCGGCGGCCGATTTTGTGGGCTGCAGCCCGCATCGCCTCTGCGCTTTTACAGTTGTGCCTGTTAGGCAAAAAGCTTTTGCCTGAGTCGGTCTTGGTCGTATGCCGCGAGCTACCTATGCTGGGCGCCGAGTCTGACCGGCTTGGAAGCCCCGTGGCGAGTGCGCTTGGGGCTGAGTGGGTGGTTGTGAGATCGCGGCAAACAGCTATGGGCTGAAGCTCCTTTTCGCGCCAACTCTTCCCGGTTCAGCCTCATCAAAATCCCGCTTTCCTAATGCAGTCAGCTTTGCCTCTGCTGGCCAGGCTGACTGCATTAGGTCTGTTCTAATAAGACCTAAAGGTAGTTTTATGAGTAAGCCATTGATCGCTCTTTCACTTTGTCGCTGGCAGCTGAAAGATCGCGACGAGGGTTGGTATCACCTGGTCGGCGAAAAGTATGTTCGCGCCATTACCAACTATGGGGCCTTTCCTTTCACGGTTCCGGCGTTGGCCGGTGATCTGGATATCGATACGGTGCTGGAGAATGTCTCCGGCGTGATCTTCGGCGGATCGATCTCGAATATTCACCCAAGTTTCTACGGCGATGACAGCGAAGGCGCCGGCCTGGAAGACCGCGACCGGGATGCCACGGTGTTCCCTCTGATGGCGGCTGCCATTGCGCGCGGTATTCCGGTACTGGGAATTTGTCGCGGTATCCAGGAAATGAACGTGCTGTTCGGCGGCACTCTGCACCGTCATGTGCACGAAGTCGGTGGTCGTTTGGACCATCGCGAAGTCGATGCGGAAGATGACGTTTGCTACGCCCCGATCCATAACGTCACCCTGACGGAAGGCGGCATCTTGCATCGTCTGCACGGCGTGACGCAGTTGCGGGTGAACTCGTTGCACGGTCAGGGGATTGATCGGCTGGGCGAGGGGCTGCAAGTTGAGGCGGTGGCTGAAGACGGCCAGATCGAAGCCATCAGCGTCAAAGGCGCCAAATCATTTGCGGTCGGTGTGCAATGGCACCCGGAATATCACTCGAAAGAAAACCCGGATTACGACGTGTTTATCTCGGCCTTCCATAAGGCGGTTCAGGACTACGATCAAAGTCGTTATGAGTGGCGAGCCAGTGCCTAATGCACAGGCGCCGCTGAGCGATTGAAAACAAAAAGGCCCGTCATGCGACGGGCCTTTTTGTTTGGCTCCTTGCCGATCGTGCTGGGGGCTATCTCGGTGCGCACGGTCGAGTCGCAATGGCGTGATATTCCGCTGCCCAATGATCCGCCGTGCCGCTTCATTCGTCGGGGCTAGGCGCATAGGCTGGGGTTTTGCTCACGCTGAACGAGGACGTTGCAATGCACGCATATTTCAGTCTGCAAGGGCGCACGGCGCTGGTTACAGGTGGTACTCGCGGGATCGGCCGGATGATCGCTCAGGGTTTTTTGGAGGCCGGCGCGCGGGTGTTTATTTGCGCGCGGGATGGCGCTGCCTGTGCCGAGGTGGCCGCCGAGTTGAGTGTGTATGGCGAGTGCATTGGCTTGGCGGCGGACCTGTCCAGTGAAGAGGGCGCCAAGGGGTTGGCCGAGCAGTTGGGTGCCCAGGTGCAGCAGCTGGATATTCTGGTCAACAACGCCGGCACCACGTGGGGTGGGCCGCTGGAAAGCTATCCGGTGAAGGGCTGGGAGAAGGTCATGCAGTTGAACGTGACCTCGGTGTTCAGTTGCATCCAGCAACTGCTGCCGCTGCTGCGCAAGGCCGGTACGGCGCAAAGCCCGGCGCGGGTGATCAATATCGGTTCGGTGGCGGGCATCAGTTCGTTCGGTGAGCAGGCGTATGCCTATGGGCCGAGCAAGGCGGCGCTGCATCAGTTGTCGCGCATCCTCGCCCGTGAACTGGTGAGCCAGCACATCAACGTCAATGTCATCGCCCCTGGGCGCTTCCCAAGCAAGATGACCCGGCACATCGCAGGTGATGAAGCGGCTATGGCCGAGGATGTGGCGCTGATCCCGATGCAGCGCTGGGGAAGGGCTGAGGAGATGTCGGCGCTGGCGATCAGCCTGGCCAGCACGGCGGGTGCTTATATGACCGGGGCCATAATCCCCATTGATGGTGGCTTTAGTCTCTGACCGTCGCCGGGCCTTCAGGGCTTGGCTTGTGCGGCGATGGCGGCATCGAAGCGCTGGACGATCTCGATGGGCACTTTGTGGGAAAACATCAGGTGCATGGGCTCGGGTTTTTGTTCGCTGACCTGATGTTGCTGCAGTGCTTGTGCGTTTTGCAGGGTGAGCTGGGGCGCAATGCTGGCTTCGATCAGGTAGCCGTCGATGCGTTTGGCCTTGAGCAGCTTCAGCAGTTGCTGGTCCCAACGCACCCTTAGGCGCTGGGCTTGGGCCTCGGGCGCGTGGACGATGGGGTCCAGGCTGTCGCCGTAGTAAAAACCGAGGATCACACCCAGCATGCGCGGCTTGCCGCTGGCGTTGGGCATGGCCAGCCAGCGGGTGAGCGATACCGGGCCTGGCTGGGGCTGGCCTTCGCGGTGGGTCAGCAGGAGCATCTGTTCAACCCGGTAAGGCTGGGAGAACTGGGCGAAGGTTTCGCGCTCTGGGGTTTTGCTGGCACCGTAGAGCAGGTCGATGTCGCCGTTCTGCAGCGACTTCAGGGCTCTGATCCAGGGCAGTTCGATAAACTCGAGTTGGCAGTGCGCCTGTTTGGCCAGTGTGCTGAGCACTACATACTCACTGCCGATGAGTTGCCCGTCGCGTTCGTAAATCAGCGGGTACCACTCTTCCCAGCCCACGCGCAGGTGGCAGTCTTGCGCCTGGGTCAGGCCGCAAGCGCAGAGAAGCAGGCTGCAGATAAGGTAGCGGAGTGCGCGCATGGTTAGGGCTGGTCGGTAGGGGTCGGTCTTCAGGCACTATAGTGCGCCTGCTTGTGCGTGGCCATGCTCGCGGCTGTGGCGGCGTTGCGCGCAAGGACGTCCCAGGCTACTGGCTGCCCTGTGCGGCCGCCACTCTTTTGCCCACCAAGGAACCGATCATGCCTGTCTGGAGCCCGCTTGAATGGCTGGAAGCCTTGAGCTATCTGGTGACGATTGTCGGCCTGCCGTTTGCCATCGGTGTTTTTCTGTTTGAGCAACGCGAAGAGCGGCAGAACGAGGAGGAGAGCATCTACCAGAACCTCTCGGACGAGTACGCCGACTTTCTGCGTCTGGTGCTTGAGCATGCTGACCTGCAGCTGCGCTCCAAGCCGCGCACCGAGGCGCTGACAGCCGAACAGGAGGAGCGCCGCCTGCTGCTGTTTGATCTGCTGATCTCGCTGTTCGAACGTGCCTACCTGCTGGTGTACGAGGACGACATGAGCCGCAAGCAGGCGCGCCTGTGGCAGTCGTGGGAGGACTACATGCACTTCTGGTGTCAGCGCGAGGATTTCCGGGCCCTGTTGGTCGAGATGCTCGACGGCGAAGACCCTGACTTCTCCCGGCACTTGCTGCGCATCGCTGAGGCCGAGGCTCGGCGCTGAGCTAGCGCAGGGCCGGCACGGAGGGTGCTGCGGCAGTGGCCTCGGCGCTGGCTTGGCGGATATGGTTGCGGCCATTGGCCTTGACCTCATACAGCTGCAGGTCAGCGCGCTTGATGGCCTGGTCGAGGGCTTCACCCGACTGCATGAGTGCTAGGCCGCCACTCAGGGTGACGGGCACGTCGCCCGGCTGGATGCGCGTGCGCTGCGCCTCCTGGCGCATGCGTTCGGCCACGAGCATGGCGTCTTCGGCATGCTCCAGAAGCATGACCATGACGAACTCTTCTCCACCCCAGCGGCAGATCAAATCCGCGGCGCGGCGCACCTTGAGCAGGTGCCCGCCCAGTTGGCTGAGCACGCTGTCGCCGACGGCATGGCCATGGGTGTCATTGATGCTTTTGAAGTGGTCGATGTCCATCAGCAGCACGGCCACGGGTAGCCGCTTGCGCTCGGCGAGGGCCAGCAGGCCTTCGGCGCGCTCATATAGGCCGCGGCGGTTGAGCAGCTGGGTCAGCGGGTCGGTGTGGGTCATGCGTGTGGCTTCGCTGAGTACGCCGATCAGGCGCCAGGCCAGCACGCCGAGCAGGCTGGCCAGGGCAATCATCACCCAGGTTGGCCGGCTTTCTTGGGCGGCGGCCCAGAGTAGGTCGCTCTGCTTGAGCTGGTGCACGACCCACAGCTCGTCTTTCAACACCGGGGTGCTCAGCCAAGCGTCGCCGTTGGCGTCCTTGCGCCACTCGATCAGGCCGTCGCTCAGCGGTGGCTGTAGGTGGGTGCCAGGTTGGAAGGCTTCATTGCGGGCGATCAGCTGGTAATCCTCGCTGATCATCATGGTGTCGCTGATGGCGCTGCCGACGCGAGTCAGGTGCTGAAGGGTGTCGATTTTCAGGTCCAGGGCGACCACGCCGAGGAAGGTGTCGGCGGCATACACCGGCTCGGCTAGGGTGAGAATCCAACCTTTGCCAGCCATGTCTTGATAGGGGCCATCGAGGACCATGCGTCGCTGCGAGTTGGCTTGCGGGCCGGCGTCGCGCCAGTAGTCGCGCTGATACAGGGCAGGCTGGAAGTGGAACTGACTGATGAGGGCCTTGGGCGCCATGTAGATGAAGTTGTTGGCCGACAGGTAGTAGAGCCAGGTCACTTCCTTGCTGTAGGCCAGGGCCGGGCGAATCTGTGCATCGAGGGCCGTGGCAGCCTGGATTTCCCGCAGCTGTTGCGCGCTGGGCGGTTGGGCCGCACTGCCGGTCAGGGTGCCGGCCAGCATCTGGTCTGTGCTGACCAGCTCCCAGACGTGCTGTTGCGGGTGCTGGCGTAGGCTGTAGGGCAGGGTGCCGACGCCGTTCTGGGCATAGTTGGCAGCCAGCAGGTTGCGCATCACGCTGACCTGGTCGCGGTGCAGAGCGATAAAGGTTTCGATCAGGGCGCTGCGGCTGCGGAAGGTGGCGGCGGTTTCGCTGCGCAGCTCGTTGAGGTTTTTCACGAATACGTTGGTGCCGATGGCCAGCGCCAGCAGGGTCATGCCGCCCAGCAAGGTGCCCAGGCGTTTTTTTGAGTTGATCAACAATCGCATAGGGCATGACTCAACGGGTGATTGACGATGCGCTGTGCAGCGCCCCGGCCTTTACTGTTTATTGCGCTCGGCCCTGGGCTCGCATTGCATCTCGGGTGCTTCGTAGCCCCACACCACCACGGCTTTGCCTTGGTGCTCCCAGAAGGATTCATTGCGACCCTGGTAGCGGCTGCCGCTGGCAGCGACCTGTTGCAGCATCAGTGAGGTGCTGTCGCCGAACTCCACCACCACGCTGGCGGGATCGGTGGGGTAGAACGTGGCGACCACTTCCTTGGCTGCCTGGCCATCGCAGCTGTAAAACACCGGGCCCGTAGCTGGGAGCAAGGCGTAGCGGGCTTGCAGTTCGGCAATCCGCAGGCGGTAGCTGTCGCTGACGCAGAGGGTTTTGTCTTCGGCTTTCCAGCAATCGTTGCGGCCTTTGATCCAGCCGCGCTGCTCGGCTTTCAGCAGTGGCGGGTGCTCGTTTACGGCCTTGGCGCTGGCTTGTTGATAGACCTTGGCTAGGCGCTGGTCGAGCTCGCCAAGGCTCGGGGTCTGGCAGATCAGGGCTTCGATACTGCCGGCGGGCACCTTGGCACAGTTAAAGCTTGGTTCGGCGGCCTGGCTGCTGAGCAGAGGCAGGCCGGCCATGGCCAGGAGCAGCAGGTTATTGCGTGTTGTCATGGATAGGCTCCGGTCGTGGGGCGGCTAGGCCGTTGGTGATCGCATGCGCGTGGCGCGAGTCAGTGCCATGTTGTCAGGGTGCCCAGACAATTCAAGTCCGCGATGGTTGGGGGCGATGCGCTTACTGCCAGCGCTGCAGAATGGGTGTCAGGGCATCGCGTTGTTGCAGGCGCTTCAGCGCTGCAGCGAACACCTCGGCGCGGGCGCTGTCCCCTTTTTTGAACGCCACATAGCGGGGCATTTCAACCAGGGGCGTGGGCAGGATGCGCACATCGGCCTCGGCCCGTTGCTCGTGCACGTAGTACTGCAGTTGCAGGCGGTCGCCGACGATGATGTCGATGCGCCCGGCCAGGAGCATGGACACCAATTGCCGAGGGTTTTGTGCGCTGCTGTCGCGGGACAGGTCGGCCTGGTCGAAGGCCGATTCGTAGGCGTAGCCGCGCACCTGGCCGATCACGTAGGGCTGCAGTTCTTCAAGGCGTTGCCAGTTTTGCAGGGCGATTTTGCGGGTGGTCATAAACACCGTGGAGCCGCTGCGGATTGGGCCAACCAACTCGTATTGCTCCCGGCGCTGCGAGGTGCCGGCAAATTGGAAGGCCATCTCGACGGCGCCGTTGTCGAGCAGGCGTTTGACCCGTGCCCAGGGGTACAGGCGCAGTTGGTAGTCGATCTTGGCTTCGTTGAGGATTGCGCTGATCAGTTCGACGTCCAGGCCACGGGGCGTGTTTTCATCGCCCTGGACAAAGCTGTAGGGCGCGAACTGTTCGTCGCCGATGACCCGCCAGGTTTCGGCCGCTGCGGCGGTGCTGAGAACAAGCAACAGGCAGAACATCAGGTAGCGCATATACACCTCCGGCGCACGAGCGAGCTGGCGACAACTTGCCAGCAAGTATTGGGCCGCAGAGTTACAGGCTAGCGGATTGACCGCCAGTTGCGCGCGACCTCAACTAAGTGTGCACCGCTGTTGTGCGGCTAGGTGTTTTGCGCATCGCGTTTGCACTGCGCCTGTAGGGCGGCCCAGCCGTCGGCACCGAGATTTTCCAGGGTTTCGATATTGGCTTCGAAGATCGTTTCCGCTTCCGGAAAAGCCGCCACGGCGCGGTCGATGCTGCTTTCGCGCAGCAGGTGCAGGGTCGGGAAGGGCGCGCGGTTGGTGGCGTTGCTGACGTCATTGATATGGGTGTCGGCAAACTGGAACTGCGGGTGAAAGCTGGCGACCTGAAGGATGCCGGCGTAGCCGTGCTCTTCCACTGCCGCGTCGGCCACGGCGAGAAAGTCGTTGAAATCGAGGAAGTCGGTCAGCGCTGCCGGGTGGATCAGCAGGGTGGTGTCGACGTCTTGCGGGTCGCTCTCGGCCAGCCGGTGCAGCTCGTCACAGAGGGTGTTGAGCAGTTCGGCCGGTTCGCTGGCGGGGCACACCACGTAGCGGATCTGGCCTTTGACCTGCACCGCCTTGGCGAATGGGCAGAGGTTCAGGCCGATCACGACGCGGTCAACCCAGGCGCGGGTTTCGGCAATGATGGCGGCGGTGTCGAGGGTCATGGTGGTACCTGTCGGGTGAGCAGTGTTGGCTAAGTAAGGGACTTGGGGGTGATCAAGGCTGCCAGGCTTCGATCTTGCCTTTGGCTTCGAGGTAGTCGATCACCTGTTCGGCCTTGCCCAGCTTCACGGCCTTGATCAGCAGCATGGCGTCCATGTAGCAGTGCACGAAGCAGCGCTTAGGCAGTTCGCGGTACTCGGGCACCTGCTCGTGGATCAGCACCACGGTGCCGCAGGCGTGCTGGAACATCTGCTCGATCAGCCCTTCGTCGTCGATGCCGCGGTAGTAGGCGCCGATCGACGGCGCCATCTTGAACAGGTCCAGCGGGGCGAAGTCCGGCTGCTCGGTGGCAATCGCTTGCGCCTCCTCCAGGGCGTCCAGGGCCTCACGGGCCCAGGCTTTGAGGGTGTTGGGCAGTGCGCTGTGGCGGCTCATACGGTTGTCCTGAAGGGCGGCGGGCTAAAAAGCCGGCGAGTTTAGCGCTGAATCCTGCCGGTGGCACGGTTGCTTGGTCGGGTGCGCGGTTTTGTGACCGTTTGAGTGGGTGAAAATAACCGCCTGTAGTTTGGCGCCTGAAAATTGTCGATTGGCTGGCAGTTTTGCCTTCTTTGCCTATCGAGGTGTTCCGCTGCGGCTTAGGGTTGAAGTGTCGCAACCTGTCCGAGGCTGAACCTATGAGTATTTGTTCGCTGTTTTCCGCACACGGTTGGCGTGGTCTGGGCGTTGCTGCCGGGCTGCTGCTGTCTACTCCACTCCTTGCCGCGCCGTCCCTGGCGCTCACTGCCCCCCGCGAAGTGGTGTGGGCTGATTTTCTAGGCGTTAACGCGCAGTTCCTTTGGTTTGACGAGGCCCACTATCGTCAGCAGGTCCAGCAGCTGCAGTCTCTGGGCTTGAATTGGGTGCGTGTCGATTTGCATTGGGACCGCATGGAGCCTGCCCCAGGGCAATGGCAGCTGGCCCCTCTGGATCGGTTGAATGAGGTGCTGGTCGAGAAAAACATCAACTCATTGATGTACCTGGTTGGGTCTGCACCCTATGCCAGCAGTGCACCAAACGGTGCGCCCAATGCGGATCAATACCCGCCGATGGCCCCGGAGTTGTTTGCCGAGAGTTTGGGGTTTCTGGCGCAGCGCTACCCGGCGGTGAAGGCGTGGCAGGTGTGGAATGAGCCAAATCTCTCCGCGTTCTGGCAGCCCATGGAGGACCCTGCGGCCTATCAGCATTTGCTCAACGTCAGCATGAATCGCCTGGCAGTGGCCAATCCTGCAGCGCTACGGGTGGGGGCGGGTATGGCCTATTACAGCCAGATGCCCCTGCGCGGCGGTTTGATGCTGGAGCAGTTGGCCGGTGCTGGCGCGCTGCGTGCCGATCAGGTGGTGGCGTATCACCCCTACAGCTTGAAACCTGAAGGCGATGACCCGGCGGTGATGGATTTCGTCCAGCGCGCCATCACGCTCAACCAGCAATTGCGGGCTCGGGGCAGCGGCCCGATCTGGGCCACCGAGTTCGGTTGGTCGAGCTACAGCGGGGCGGTGGAGTGGCAGCCGATCATTGGTGAGCGCGGGCAGGCGGATTATTTGCTTAAGCGCATCGCACTGATGAGTGCCCTGGATTTTGATCGGGTGTTTTTATTCAACCTCAGTGACCTGGACGCGCGGGCCACGCCGCGTGACCAGAAGTACGGCTTGTTGCGCCTCGATGGCACGGCCAAGCCGGCCTTTAGCGCGCTGCAGCGCATGCTGACGATCACCGGGCCGCGCCTTAAGCCAGACGTTGCGCCAGCGTTCAGTAACGCGCCGGCAGGGATGCTGAATATTGCGTGGAAGCGTAATGACGGTCGTTGGGTGTGGATGTTTTGGGCCCAGCAACCCGGCAAGGTCACGCTTAAACGCAAAGGCAAGGGCGTGCTTTATGACCCCCTGAACGGGTCGCAAAAGAGCGTCACGGTCGGTTCTGCCGGGTTAGTGATTGATGTGGGTACGCAACTGCAAATGATCGTTATGTAAGTCTGACGGCGATTCGGGCGGTTCTTTTTGGGGTGCGGGATGCGCCCCTTTTTCATTCTGGCCGCGGGCCATAACCTGCACTTTGCTTGACCTGTGCCGGGGTTTGCCGCGGGGCTTGTCTCTATAGTCGCGCCCCTGAGTGTCTTGCGCCCACCGCAAGAGTTTGAGGACAAGGACCCCGCCATGCGCCTGCTTGTTTGTGTGTTGTTCAGTTGCGTTGCCACCCTGGCCCAAGCCGGCGAGGAGGCCATGCAGCGCTTTACCCAGCTTAATGGTGACCCCGTGCTGCGCCAGCAAGCGTATGCGGCCGGCCAAGAGCGTATTCGCTTCTGTGGCAATTGCCATGGCGAGAATGGCAACAGTAAACGCCCGCATATCCCCAACTTGGCGCAACAGAACCCGGTGTATCTGTTCAACGCTTTCGAGAAGTTCGCCAACGGCCAGCGCAAGGACTTTGTCATGTCCAAGCTGGCGCCAACGCTGAGCATGGAAGACCGGGTCAACATCGCCATCTACTTCGGTCAGCAGAAATTGCTTCCCCATGACGAACCGGTGGACGAAGCGCTGCGTCAGCAAGGCGAGGCCATGTTCAAGACGGTGTGTACCGGTTGCCACGGGGTGAACGCCGAAGGCCGTGAAGACACGCCGCGTCTGGCCGGGCAGCCGGGCGAGTACGTGCGCAAAGCGCTGACCCGCTTCCGCGACAAAGACCCCAGCCGCGCCGGCTCGGTGATGATGGCGATTGCCGCCAACTTCAGCGATACGCAAATCAGCAGCCTGGCGGCGTATCTGCAAACCCTGCGCTGAGCAGCCCTGTAGAACGTAAAAAACCCGGCTATGGCCGGGTTTTTTGTTGTGCGGGTTTGGCCGTTAGACCTTGCGCACAAACTCCGACTTCAGCTTCATCGCGCCGATGCCGTCGATCTTGCAGTCGATGTCGTGGTCGCCGTCGCACAGGCGAATGCCCTTGACCTTGGTGCCAACCTTGACCACCAGCGACGAGCCTTTGACCTTGAGGTCTTTGATCACGGTGATGGTGTCGCCGTCCTGCAGGACGTTGCCAACCGAGTCCTTGATCACTTTGTCGTCGTCAGTGGCGGCGTCTGCTGTTGCGGTAGCGGACCACTCGTGGGCGCATTCCGGGCAGATCAGCATGGCGCCGTCTTCATAGGTGTATTCGGAGTTGCATTTAGGGCAGGACGGCAGAGTGCTCACGCGGGTTCCTCGGAGTCAGGACGGCTAAAAACCACGGATTGTATAAGGTTTTGCCCTGCTTGCGGCCATTGCGCTCTGAACGGTTGCCACTGGGGGATCGCTGCTCGGTACTTAACGCGCGCTATTACGGTGTTTTGCGCGGCAGGGGTGCGGGCCAGTTGAGGGTGCCGCTGTCGCTGAAACGTTCGCTGCCAAACAGGTTGCCGGCCAGTTTGCCGCGCAGGGTGTAGGGCAGGCCCTGGGCGCTTTGGTAGCCGGCCGCCGCCCACGCCTGGCGCATGGCGGCGAAGGCGGAAATGCTCACCGGTACGCTCAGCAGACTTTCGCCGAAGCGTGGCACCTGACCGCTCTGGTCGCTGACGCCACTGGCCAACGGCTGGTTGTTGACCTCCAGTTCCAGGGCAATGCCACGGTAGTCGACAGCCACATCATTGGGGTTTTGCACCCGCAGTTTCAGCATAAAGCGCATTTCCAGGCCTTGGCCGGGCAGCGGTTCGAGGCCGGCCAGGTTGATGCGCAGCGGGTCGCGGGCAGAGAAGCTGCTGCAGGCGCCAAGGCTCAACAGCAGCAAAACGCCGAGCAGGGCGCGCAAACCAACGGCTAGCAAACGGGATGACTGAGGGCGCATGAGGGTGTTCCCTGGGGGCGGAGGCGTACCACTAGAAGACCACGTTAGCGGCGCTATTGCTGCACGGGTTGCACCGCAAACGGCTGACAGACGGGCGTGGGTAACGGCGAATGTGAACACCGCTGTTAAAAATAAAAAACTGCCGATATTTGCTCGATTATAAAAAGTACTTAAAAATCATAAGGTTGAATGATTTTTTCGGTGGTCCCTTAGGTGATTTTTGCCGTGTCTGTTCAGGTAATTCGTCGTATTTGTTTGACATATTTTACGAGCTTGGCAGACTGCGCGGCCGTGGTGGCAGGCAAAGTAGCCTGACTGCGGGGTGGCCAAACGGATTTGCCTGGCAGCCGACGATGCTGCACCGCCAACCAAAAACAACAATTGATTGCCTGTCGCGGCGCCTTGCCCGAACTGCCTTGTGCAGGTCGGCACACCTCGGCAGGCCTGAGCCACTGGAACAAAAAACATGCTGATCTGGTTTGTTGTGGGTTACCTGCTGATCACGGTAGGGATTGGTCTCTACGCCTCGACGCGCGTGCATAACTCCAAGGACTTTGCGGCCGGTGGCCGCAGTATGTCGTTCCCTCTGGTGATGGCCATGGTGTTTGCCACCTGGTTTGGCTCGGAAGCCGTGTTGGGCATCCCGGCCACCTTCATTGAAGAAGGCTTTGCCGGCATCGTTGAAGACCCGTTCGGCTCCTTCGGCTGCCTGATGCTGGTGGGTATCTTTTTCGCCCGCAAGCTGTACCGGATGAACCTGCTGACCCTCGGCGACTTCTTCCGCAAGCGCTTCGGCCCGCGGATCGAACTGGCCGCCAGTCTGGTGATCATGGCCTCGTACCTGGGCTGGATTGCCGCGCAGCTGACTGCCCTAGGCGTGGTCTTCAACGTGCTGTCAGATGGCTCCATCAGCGTGACCCAGGGCATGCTCATGGGCACGGCGATCGTGTTGGTCTACACCTTGTTTGGTGGCATGTGGTCGGTGGCGCTCACCGATACCTTCCAGATGGCGATCATCGTTGTCGGCCTGGGCTACCTGACCTGGTTGATTGGCGACATGGCTGGCGGCCCGCAAAAGGTGCTCACCCAGGCGGCCAGCGAAGGTAAGTTCACCTTCATGCACAGTTTCGACGCCAAGGATATTGTCGCCTTTATCGGCGCGGCGGTGACCATGATGCTTGGCTCGATCCCGCAGCAGGACGTGTATGCGCGGGTGATGTCGGCCAAGACCGAGAAAATCGCCTCCCATGCCACCATCGCGGGCGCGATCTTTTACCTGGGCTTCTGCATGCTGCCGATCTTCTTGACTTACGCGGCGTCGATCATTGATCCAGCCATGGTCAAACACTTCCTGGAAGAAGATGCGCAGATGATCCTGCCGCACCTGATCATGGAACGTACTCCGGTGTTCGCCCAGGTGCTGTTCTTCGGTGCCTTGCTGTCGGCCATCATGTCTACGGCCTCTGGCACCTTGCTGGCACCGTCGGTGACCTTCACCGAAAACGTACTCAAGCGCTTGCGCCCGGAAATGACCGATGTCGAGTTCCTTAAGGCCATGCGCTGGACCATTGTCGCCTGCGCGGTGATCACCTGCTCCTTCGCCCTGTACTCCGATGCGAGCATCTACGAGATGGTTGGTGGTGCTTATAAGGTGACGCTGGTGGCGGCTTCGGTGCCGCTGATCGCCGGCTTGTTCTGGTCACGAGCGACCACCCAGGGCGCGACGCTGGCCATGGCGTTTGGCTTGCTGTCGTGGCTAAGCCTGGAATACAGCTATCAAGAAACTGACTTCTGGCCGCCGCAATTGGTGGGCCTGCTGCTCAGTGCCTTGGGCATGATTGTCGGTTCGCTGTTGCCTCAGGTTATTGGCGTGCGTCCGGCATCTGCCGCAACCGTGGGCGCCGACGCACAACGCGCCTGATCGCCCCACGTTGTAAGCAAAAGGCCAGTCTTGTGACTGGCCTTTTGCGTTTTCGCCCTTGAAGGTTCAGCCGTCAGGCTTGCCCTGGACTGCGCAGCAGTGGTCAGTAACAAAACGCCTTTGACGATAAAGCCCTAATGCTTGAGCTAAGCCTTTGCTGGACTTGATCGTTTACCCGTGGGCGATGGGCGCCTCGTTGTCGATTCACGCCGCGCTAGCCCCTCTATTTATTGACAGATGCCCAGCGTCTTCTAGCTTCAAGTTGCCGGCACAAGAGTCAGTGAATATTCAAGGAAACGAGTGATGAGTCGTTCTGCGCAGTCGGAAGTCGGCATCAAGTTGTCATGGTCGCGTTTACTGCTTGCTCATGCCGCGCCTTGGTTCTGTTTTTTGCTCCTGCTGTGGCTCTCGGGAATGCTCTGGTTGAGCGTGCTGGGGGCGGCGTTGGGCAGTTTGCTTATGCTTGTGCTGGTGCGCTCCTGGCAGGTCCCGCCTATGACGGGCGCACCGCCGGTGCTGGAATCGCCGTCCGTAGATCCCACTGAACTGTTGCTGTTCAATCGCGAGGCGATTGCTGTGCAGACGGATCTGCTGCAAGGGCAGATCAAGCAGGTCAGCGGGTTGCTCAATGCGGCCATAAGCGAGGTGGCCAGTAGTTTTTCCCTGTTGGCGCAGAGCAGTGCGGAGCAGCACGAACTCGCCCACGAACTGATTGGCCGCTACAGCGGCGGTGGCCAGAACGGCCCCGACAGCGCCACCTTTCAGCAGTTTGTCAGCACTACCCACAGCACGCTTGGCTTGTTTGTCGATGCCACCATCGAGACCAGTCATACCAACATGCAGTTGGTGGAGCGCATGGATTCCATCAACCAGAAAATCACCGAGATTCTCAAGTCGACATCAGACATGGACTCGATCGCCAAGCAAACCAATTTGCTGGCTCTGAATGCCGCCATTGAAGCGGCGCGCGCAGGTGAGGCCGGGCGTGGTTTTGCTGTGGTGGCCGATGAGGTGAGGGCCCTGTCCAGTCGTTCGACGGTGTTCTCTGATCAGATCCGTGAGCACGTCAATGGTGTGTTGGTTGAGCTGCAGGCTGCCGATGCCTCAGTTAGTAGCCTGGCGGCAAAAGACATGTCCTTTGCCCTCAGTTCGAAGAAACAGATCAACGATATGCTCGCCGATCTTGAACAAATGAACAGCCGCACGCTGCGGGTGGTTGGGCGGCTGGATGATATTTCCGGGGTGATTACCAACGGCGTCAATCGCGCGGTCACGGCGTTGCAGTTTCAGGATATGACCAGCCAGTTGCTGGCCCAAATGCAAAACCAATGCGCAACGCTTGTGGCTGCTGCCGCGCGCCTGCAAGTGCTGGCGCGTTTGCCCGGCGCCGAGCAGGAGCAGCAACTGCAGGGCGAGCGTGAGCGCTTGCGCCACAAACCGGCCACTCCCGTGACTCAAACCAGCATGACAGCTGGTGATATCGATCTTTTCTGAGGGCCGCTTATGAGCGCTGATGATGCAGTGATTCTACGGCCCCAGGGTCGCTTCGATTTCAACGGATTTCGTAGCTTTCGCGCCAGCTATGAAAGCGCCTTGGCCGAGGAAAATATCAAGTGCCTGGTCGTTGACCTGCAGCAGGTGCAGTACATCGACTCGGCGGCCTTGGGCATTCTTTTGCTGCTGCGTGACAAGGCTACAGCCCAAGGGGTCAAGGTCGAACTGGCCAACCTGCAGGGCACGGTCAAGGATGTGTTGGAGATTGCCAATTTCCACAAAATTTTCAGTATTCGTTAGGTATGCGGCCGCTGACGATTCTGGTCATTGATGACGATCCGCTGATTGCCACGCTCATCAGGGCCTTTGTCGAGGGCTTGGGCCATTCGGTGGTGACTGCGCAGAGTGGCGAAGAGGGCATCACTCGCTATCAGCAAGAGGCATTTGACCTGGTGTTGCTGGACCGGCAGATGCCAGGGATGGATGGCCTGGCGACGACCCAGGCGCTGCGGTTGATTCAGCAGGAAAGCGGTTGGCGCCCCATCATCATGTTTTCTGCGGCTACTGAGATTGAGGAGCAGGTGCTGGCGCTCAATGCCGGTTGTGATGACTTCATCGTTAAGCCGATCAACTTCCAGATTCTTGAGGCCAAGATCAAGTCGTTCAGGCGCATCGCGCGCATGCAGCAACAGATTGCCGGCCAGCACGAGGAATTGTTGCGCTACTCCAGCATTGAGGCCGAGGAGCGGCGCCTGTGCAGTTTCCTGATGGAGCGCCTGGAACGTCGCGACTTGCTCGATAACCCGCGGATTCGCTACGCGCAAAAACCGGCCAGTGAAGTCTCCGGAGACCTGCTGCTGGCGTGCCCTTCGCGCAGTGGCGATCTCTATGTGATGCTGGCAGATGCTACGGGCCATGGGCTGCCGGCGGCCCTGACCCTGATTCCGTTGTCCCAGGCCTTTTATCGGATGGCGGCGAAAGGCTACAAGCTCGACACCATCGTGCGCGAGCTCAATCATCGGCATCGCACGTACTGCCCGCCTGATCGTTTTGTCGCCGCCGTAATGGCGGTTTACAACCCCCGTGAATTGACCCTGGAAGTGTGGAACGGCGGTTTACCGGCGGCCATGCTGGTGGATGGTCAAGGCCATGTTATGCGCAGTTTCAGCTCGCTCAATCTGCCATTGGGAATCCTGCCCGAGGGGGAGTTGAGCTGCGAAATGGAGACCATTCAGGTCGCGGCCGCTTGCCACTTGCTGGTGTATTCCGATGGCGTTATTGAGGCAGAAAACCCCGCGGCTGAGCCTTTTGGTACTGCGCGTTTGCTCCAGGCGATTGGCGCCGGAACGAGCGACAACTGCATCGAGCGCATTCGCGAGGCGGTGCGTGAGCATCTGCAAGGGGGCGTGGCCCATGACGATCTTTCCTGCTTGTTACTCGACTGTCGGCCGCAGTTAAGCGCGCCAATGCCCCAGGTGGCACACGACAAGGTTGCTTATCCAGTGGCCGACAGTTGGCAGGTCAACGTCACGCTGGAGGCGGCCCAGTTGCAGCGCTTGGATCTGGAGCCATTGCTGGCTGACTTCTGCAACACCCTGGGCCTTGATAAGCGCTGTCAGGGGCCCTTCAGTCTGATTTTGCGTGAGCTTCTGACCAACGCCCTCGACCATGGCTTGCTGGGCTTGGGCTCGGAATTAAAGAACGGCCCCGACGGCTTCGAGCATTACCTGCAGGTGCGCGATGAGCGCTTACGCGTATTGAACAAGGGCCAAGTTGAACTGGACATCAGCCAGAACGGCTCGCCCGAGGGTAACTGTCTGCGCATCGCGGTAATCGACAGTGGCCCCGGCTTTGACTGGGTGCGCCAGCGTCAGACGCATACCAGCGAAGAGCAAGGGCTCTATCACGGGCGGGGTTTGCAACTGGTCGCTCACCTGTGCCAATACCTGGAGTTTTCTGGGCGTGGCAATCAGGTGATCGCGGAATTGCGCTGGGGACAAGCGCCCTCGACAGAATGATCTACGCTCGAGTTATGAATTTCTCAGGAGGCAACTAACGGATGAGTAAGTCCATATTGATCATTGATGACTCGGCCTCAATTCGTCAGATGCTCGGCTTTACCCTGCGCTCTGCCGGCTATGAAGTGGATGAAGCTGTGGATGGCCGCGACGGCCTGGGTAAGGCGCAGCGCAAGACTTACCAATTGGTGTTCACGGACCAGAACATGCCCAACATGGACGGTCTGACCCTGATCAAAAGCCTGCGTGAAATGCCCAGTTACCGCACCACGCCGATCCTGATGCTGACCACCGAAGCCGCTGACAGCATGAAGCAGCAAGGACGAGCCGCAGGGGCCAGCGGGTGGCTGGTCAAGCCCTTCGATCCGCCCAAACTGCTGGAAGTCACCAAGAAAGTCCTGAACTGATCCCCGACTTTGGCAGGTAGCCATGACCTTTGGTATGAGTCAGTTTCTTGGGGTGTTCTTCGAGGAAGCAGAAGAGCATCTCGCTGCCCTTGAGCATCTGCTGTTGACGCTGGATGTTGCCCAGCCTGATGCAGAAGCCCTTAACGGTATTTTCCGCGCCGCCCACTCGATCAAGGGCTCTAGCGGCATGTTCGGGTTTGATGACCTCACCGCCGTTACCCATGTGCTGGAAACCCTGTTGGACAAGGTGCGTTCCGGGCAGATCGCCCTGCAGGCGCAGATGATTGATGTGCTGCTGGAGTCCCGCGATGTGCTGGCGCAGCTGCTGGCGGCGCACAAGCACGAAACCCCCGATCCGAGTATTGCCGTGCAGGCCACGGTCGCGCGCTTGCAGGCTTTGATCGACCAGCAGGGCAGCGCCCGTGAAGTCGTCCCCGAGGATGACAGCTTCGGCTTCTTCGACGATGCCCCAGGCGCACCGGCCGCTGACACTGCAGCGGCTGAGGCTGAGGCTGCACCGGTCGAACAGGCCTGGGGCTTATTTGCTGATGAGCCACCGGTTGTGCACCCCCCTGTAGCCGACAGCGCCTACGGATTCTTTGATGATGCGCCGGGGGCACCCAGCGCTGCGGTGACTGAACAGGCCTATGGATTTTTTCCGGAGGCGCCCGGAGCACCGCTGGCGGGCGCGCCTGCCGTGGTCGCCGCGCCGGCCCATGATCGGCGTAGCAGCGACCGCCGCGCCGCGCCTGCTGCGCCAGCAGCGGATGCCGAGTCCAGCTCGATTCGGGTCAGCGTCGAGCGCATCGACAGCCTGATCAATCAGGTCGGCGAGCTGGTGATTACCCAGGCCATGCTCGCTCAGTTGACCTCGGTACTTGACCCGGCCGAGCACGAACGCATCTACCAGGCCCTGACCCAGCTGGAACACAACACCCGCGAACTGCAGGAAGCGGTGATGTCGATTCGCATGCTGCCCATCAGCTTTGTCTTCAACCGCTTTCCGCGGCTGGTGCGCGATACCTGCGGCAAGCTGGGCAAGCAAGTCGAGCTGGTGCTGCGCGGCGAACACACCGAGCTGGACAAGGGCGTGATCGAAAAGCTCACCGACCCGCTGACCCATATCGTGCGCAACAGCATCGATCACGGTATCGAGCTGCCGGCCGAACGCCTGGCGGCGGGAAAACCGGCCATGGGCACGGTGCGCATGTCGGCCTTTCACCAGGGCGGGCGCATCGTGGTGGAAATCAGCGATGACGGCAAAGGCCTGTCGCGCGAGCGCATTCTGGCCAAGGCCAAAGAGCAGGGTATGCCGGTCAGTGATGACATGCCCGACAGTGAGGTCTGGCAGCTGATCTTTATGCCGGGTTTCTCCACCGCCGAGGCGGTCACCGACCTGTCCGGCCGTGGCGTGGGTATGGATGTAGTGCGGCGCAATATCACCTCGATCGGCGGGCGCATCGACATTAACTCGGTGGCCGGCCAGGGCACTCATATCGCCATCCGCCTGCCGCTGACCCTGGCGATCCTCGACGGCATGATCGTCGAAGTCGACAAGGTCCATTACGTCGTACCGCTGACCTATATCGTCGAGTCGCTGCAGCTCAAAGCCGAGCATATCTACAGCATGAGCGGTAGCAGCAGTGCGGTGATCAGCGTGCGCAACGAGTACTTACCGCTGCTGTCTCTGCACCGCCTGCTCAACCTGGCCGCCGAGCCGCCACCGACCGTGGGCGGCATCGTCCTGATCCTCGAAGCCGAGGGCAATACCTTCGCCCTGCAGGTGGACGATCTGATTGGTCAGCAGCAGGTGGTGATCAAAAGCCTTGAGCAAAACTTCCGCCGCGTCGACGGCATCACCGGCGCCACCATCATGGGCGATGGCAGCGTGGCCCTGATTCTCGATGTCGATGCCCTGCCACGCCTCGCCAGCCAAGGAACGCCCAATCATGCATGACACCCAGCAGAGCCAGCACAGCAGCGAGCCGACCCAGGAGTTCTTGACCTTCACCCTGGGCAGTGAGGAGTACGCCATCGACATTCTGCGGGTGCAGGAGATCCGCGGTTATGACCAGGTCACGGCGATTGCCAACAGTCCGGCGTTTATCAAAGGGGTGATCAACCTGCGCGGTGCGATCGTGCCGATCATCGACTTGCGCATCAAGTTCAACCTGCCGGGAGTGACCTACGATCAGTTCACCGTGGTGATCATTCTCAATGTGATGAAGCGAATTATTGGCGTGGTGGTGGACTCGGTTTCCGATGTTATCGCCCTGGCCCATGGCGCGATCAAACCGCCCCCGGAGTTTGGCAGCACCTTCAACACCGAATACCTGATGGGCCTGGCCACGGTCGAGGAACGCATGCTCATTCTGGTGGACATAGAACGCTTGATGAGCAGTGGTGAAATGGCCCTGCTCAACGAAACCAACGACTAACACCAGCATCGCTTTTTGCGCGCCGTCCACAGCCAGTGGCGCGGTGCCTCTGTCTGCGGGAGCACCCATGAACAGGATTGTCCAATTGCAACAGTCAGTGGTTACGCCAGGTCGCCGGTCGGCGAGCCCGATCATCACTGGAGGGCAGGCGCCGCGCTGCCATTTTTCACAGGCACTGAGCGGTCCAGCGCACATCGAGGCTTAAGGCCAAGGAGTCAAGCATGCGTACCAACCTCCCGATTACCAATCAGGAATACCTGCTCCGCGACGGCATGAACATTGTGTCGCGCACGGACCTGAAAGGCCGAATTACCTACGTCAACGAAGACTTCGTCGAAGCCAGTGGCTTTGTCGAAGCCGAATTGATTGGTGAGCCGCACAATCTGGTCCGCCATCCGGACATGCCGGAAGAGGCCTTTGCCGACCTGTGGAACACCTTGAAAGCTGGGCGGCCGTGGACCGGGCTGGTGAAGAACCGCTGCAAAAATGGCGACTTCTACTGGGTGGTGGCCAACGCTACACCTGTGCGCGAAGGCGGCACGGTGGTCGGTTACATGTCGGTGCGCACCCGCCCGAGTCGTGAACAGGTCAGCGCTGCCGAGCAGCTGTACCGGCGTTTCCGCGAAGGCACGGCCAAGGGCTGGGCCATTCGCGAGGGGCGTGGGGTCAAGGACGGTCTGCTGAGCAAACTCAACCTGCCAGCGCGAGCCCTGAAGAGCTCGGGGCTGGGGACCAAGTTCAGCCTGCTGGCGCTCGTCAGCCTGTTGTCCACGGCCGTCAGTGGCTTCGCCATTTATATTCAGGCCTGGCCGTTGCTGGTGGTGGGCTTGCTGCTTTCCCTGCTGATGCTGGTTTGCGGTGGGCAGATGGTTGGGCGCTTGATTGCCATCCTGCGGGTCAGTGAGAAACACTTGGAGAACTTCGGCCAGGCCAACTTCGACGGCATTATCGAGGCTTACGGTTTTGATCAGTTAGCTGGCATGACCCTGGCGCTCAAGCGCGTGCAAACCCGCCTGGGTTTCGAGTTCGCCGACACCAAGCGCCGCGCCCAGGAAAGCCTGCGCATTCGTCAGGCCCTGGATGTGGCGGCCACCAACATTATGGTGGCCGATGCCAACTACAACATCATCTACACCAACCATGCCCTGCAGCGCATGTTTGCTGAGGCGCAAGGCGATATCCGCAAGGACCTGCCGAGCTTCGACGCCCAGGCCATTCTGGGCAGCAACATCGATGTGTTCCACAAGAACCCCAGCCATCAGCGCAACATGCTTGACCGCCTGCAGCAGACCTACCAGACACGGTTGGTGATCGGGCAGCGCAGCTTTGACCTGATCGTCACCCCGATCATGGCCGAAGGTAAACGCCTGGGTATGGTGGTGGAATGGAAGGACATGACCGCCGAACTGGCCATCCGTGAGCGCGAGCAGGCCCTGGCGGCGGAAAACGCACGGGTCAAGATTGCCCTGGATAACGTCAGCAGCAACGTGATGATTGCCGACAACGAGCGCAACATCATCTACATGAACAAAACCGTAGTGGCTATGTTGCAGAACGCCGAAAGTGACCTGCGGAAAGTCCTGCCGAATTTCGATGTGAGCAAGTTGGCGGGTGGCTCAATCGACCAGTTCCACAAAAATCCGGAACACCAGAAGCGTCTGCTGGCTACGTTTACCAGCACTTACCGTGCACAGATTGAGGTCGGTGGCCGCACCTTCGCCTTGGTGGCCAACCCGGTTATCAATGACACAGGTGATCGCCTGGGATCGGTGGTGGAATGGGCTGATCGGACCATTGAAGTGTCGGTTGAGCGCGAAGTGGCTGATCTGGTTAATGCTGCCGGGGCCGGCGATTTTAGTCAGCGCATCAATACCGCCGACAAACAGGGTTTCTTCCTGAATCTGGCTGGCGGTCTGAACGAGTTAATGGCCACTTCCGACAAAGGTCTAAAGGATGTGGTGCGTGTACTTGGCGCTTTGGCCGAGGGTAATTTGACTCAGCGTATCGAGGCTGACTATGAGGGAACCTTCGGTCAACTGAAGGACTACTCCAACGAAACTGCACAGAGCCTGTCGAACATGCTTGGGCAGATCCGTGAGTCGGCGGACACCATCTACACCGCCGCCAGCGAGATCGCCAGCGGCAACGCTGACCTCTCGGCACGCACCGAACAGCAGGCCTCCAGCCTGGAAGAAACGGCGTCGAGCATGGAAGAGCTGACCTCGACCGTGAAGCTCAATGCCGACAATGCACGGCAGGCCAACTCTCTGGCGGTGAATGCCTCCGAGGTGGCGACTACCGGCGGTGCCGTGGTGCAGCAGGTGGTGCACACCATGTCGTCGATCAACGAGTCGTCGCGCAAGATCTCCGACATCATCAGCGTCATCGACGGGATTGCCTTCCAGACCAACATCCTCGCCCTCAACGCTGCGGTGGAAGCCGCGCGGGCTGGCGATCAGGGCCGTGGTTTTGCTGTGGTCGCGGCCGAAGTCCGGACCTTGGCCCAACGCTCGGCGGCCGCCGCCAAGGAAATCAAGACGCTGATTTCCGACTCCGTAGATAAGGTCGATACCGGCAACACCCTGGTGGCCCAGGCTGGCCAAACCATGAATGACATCGTGGTGGCGATCAAACGCGTTACCGACATCATGGCCGAGATCGCCGCCGCCTCCGCCGAGCAGAGCACCGGGATTGAGGAGGTCAATGGTGCTGTTTCGCAGATGGACGAAATGACCCAGCAGAATGCTGCGCTGGTGGAGGAGGCCGCAGCGGCCGCCGAAGCCCTGCAGGATCAGGCCTCGGTGCTGTCGCAAGCCGTGGCGGTGTTCAAGTTTGATGGTGTGGCCAGTGCGGCGGTGCCGAGCCCGGTCGCGCCACGGCTGAGCGCTCCGCGTGCGCCGGCGCCCAGCGCCCCGCGTGCCAGCGCGCCGGCCAAAAGCCTGCCGCGGCCGAGCAAGCCCAAAGATGATGAATGGGAGGAGTTCTGAGTCGCTCGACGGAACAGGTACCTGGCCAGGAGCTGCGGGAGTTCTACTACACGCCGGGCGATTTTGAACGCGTCCGGCGCCTGCTCTACCAGCAGGCGGGTATCAGCCTTTCGGCGACCAAGGAGCAGATGGTTTACAGCCGTCTGGCTCGGCGGCTACGCAGCCTGCGCCTGCGCAGCTTTGCCGAGTACTTCAACTACCTGGAGGTGCACGATGAAGAGTGGCAGCAGTTCATCAATGCGTTGACCACCAATCTCACGGCGTTCTTCCGCGAGAGCCATCATTTCGAGATGCTTGCCGAGCATGTGCGCAAACAGACCCATCAGGGGCGGACATTGCGCATCTGGTGCTCGGCCTCCAGTACCGGAGAAGAGTCTTATTCCCTGGCCATGACCATGATTGAAGCGCTGGGCAGTTTTGCGCCGGCGGTGGAGATCATCGCCTCGGACATCGACACCGGTGTGCTGACCATCGCCCGCAATGGCATCTACCCCGAGGACCGTATTGAGCAACTGGAGCCCGCGCGCAAGAAGCAGTTTTTCCTCCGCGGCAAGGGCGGGCAGCGTGGCAAAGTGCGCGTGCGTCAGGAATTGCAGGCCCTCGTCGAGTTTCGCCAGATCAACTTGCTGGACAGCAACTGGGGCATCGAACCTGGGCTGGACGTGATCTTCTGTCGCAATGTGATGATCTATTTCGACAAGGCGACCCAGAACAAGATACTGGAACGCATGGTGCATCTGTTGCGGCCCGACGGGCTGTTTTTTGCCGGGCATTCGGAGAGCTTTGTGCAAGCTACCCATCTGGTGAAGTTGATCGAGCGGACGGTCTATCGTCCGGCCCTCAAGGGGGCTTGACGATGGAATACGACTTCATCAGCTCCCTGGCCCCCAACACCTACTTTGACCGCCAGTTCAATTGTGATGCGGTGAAGATTCTGCCTGGCGAATACTTCGTCACCCAGCGTGACCTGGTGATCGTCACCGTGCTCGGCTCCTGTGTGTCGGTGTGCCTGCGTGATCATGTTAGTGGCATTGGCGGGATGAATCACTTCATGCTGCCGGGCAACAATGATGGCGGGATCAGCCCGATTTCCACGTCGGCCCGTTACGGTGTGTATGCCATGGAGCTGCTGATCAACCACCTGCTCAAACTCGGTGCCCGGCGCAATTGCTTTGAAGCCAAGGTGTTTGGCGGCGGCAGTGTGTTGCGCGGCATGACTGCCAACAATATTGGCGATCGCAATGTCGAGTTCGTCCACGACTATCTGCACACCGAGCGCATTCCAGTGGTGGCCGAAGACCTGTTGGATATCTATCCGCGCAAGGTTTACTACTTCCCCGCCACAGGGCGGGTTATGGTCAAAAAGTTGAGAAACCTGCACAACACCACCCTGCTGGACCGGGAAATGGAATACAGCCTGCGCATCAAGAGAACCCCGGTGGCGGGCGAGATCGATCTTTTCTAGAGGGCTGGTATGCCAATCAAAGTGTTGGTGGTAGACGACTCGGCGCTGATCCGAGCGTTGCTCAAGGAAATCATCCAGGCCGACCCCGAGTTGGAGCTGGTTGGCCAGGCGCCGGATGCCTATGTGGCACGTGACCTGATCAAGCAACTGAACCCGGACGTGCTGACCCTGGATGTGGAAATGCCGCGCATGGACGGCCTGACCTTTCTGGAAAAACTCATGCGCGGCCGGCCGATGCCGGTGGTGATGATCTCGTCCCTAACTGAGCAAGGCTCAGAGGCCACCTTTCGTGCCATGGAGTTGGGCGCGGTGGACTTTGTCGCCAAACCCAAGCTGGGTATTCGCGAAGGTATGCAGGCCTATGCCGAGGAGATTTGCTACAAGATCAAGGCTGCCAGCCTGGCACGCTTGATCCCGCGCTCGGTGCAGCCGGTCATGCCAGTGGATGACGCGCCGCGCAGTGGCGCTCCCCGACCGATTATCGGCACCGAGAAGCTGATTGCCATTGGCGCCTCCACCGGTGGCACCGAAGCGATCAAAGATGTGCTGCTGGGTTTGCCGGCGGACAGCCCGGGGATCGTAATTACTCAGCATATGCCGCCAGGCTTTACCCGCTCGTTTGCCGAGCGGCTGAATCGCATGACCCGTATCAACGTGGTCGAGGCCAAGGGCGGTGAGCGCATTCTTCCCGGTCACGCCTTTCTGGCGCCCGGAGACAAACACCTGCTGGTCGAACGCTCTGGCGCCAATTACGTGACGCGCTTATCTGATGCCGAGCCGGTGCGCCGGCACAAACCGGCGGTGGACCCGATGTTTCATTCGGTGGCGCAGTGTGCCGGGCGCAACGTGATTGCCTGTTTGCTCACCGGCATGGGCAAGGATGGTGCCCAGGGCATGCTGGAAATTCGCCAGGCGGGCGGCTACACCGTGGCCCAGAATGAGGCCACCTGTGTGGTTTACGGCATGCCGCGCGAAGCTGTGGCCATTGGCGGCGCCGAGGACATTCTGCCCCTCGGTGAGATTGCCGAGGCCCTGTTGCAGCAAGCGCGCAAGCGTGGCGGTGGCAACCGGGTTTGATCCTAGGATCAGCTCATCGCTGGCCCGCAGAACTGGCGTCCGGAAGTGACGAGATGACTGTGTTGTCGTTGTCTAGCGTGCTGGAAGATTGAGTCGGTGTTGGCAAGGCTTGATCGGCCAGTCCGCCGGCAGCCTGCAAGCAGCCGAGTGCGGCAGCGGAAACCAGGCAGGGCATGTGCGGCTGTACAAGGCGCACATAGGTGCCGTCGTCTATCACCTTGGCCAGGGTTTGGTTGAAGCGGCTGACAAATTGCGGGTTGGTTGATTTACGGCTGAACGCCGCAGCGGCGGGCTCCTCTGAAACCACCAGGGGGCTGCGTACAACATCAGCGGACAGGTCCAACTGTTGTAGCTCCAGCAGCCCGGTGACCTCATCGGCGATCATCCCGTCCAGGCGTCCGGCCTTGATCATCTGCCATCCGTTGCGCCGTTCAGTGATGGCAACGGTGCGCTTTTGGAAGTCCGCTTGCTTGAACAGTGCGGCGTACTCGCTGCTGTAGACCACGTCGATCTGAATACCCAGGCGGAAGGGGCTGTGACTGAGCTGTGCCAGTGAGTCGAAGGCAAAGCGCTCGGCGACGCGACGATTGACGAAGAGTACGTTGGGTGAGCGATTGGTCGGCTGGGAGAAATAGGCGAATGCCTCGCGCTCCCGCGTTACCAGCGCCCCCGGAAGGATGTCCAGGGTGCCTTTTTCCAGGTTGCGCAGCCCGCGTGCCCAGGGCAGTTCGACGAATATGGCCTGGCAGCCCATGCGCGTGAGCACTTCGCGCAGCAGGTCTGCGGTCGCTCCGTGAATCGTGCCATCCTCGCCGCGCATGTCATACGGCGGGTCGTTGGCCCAGCGCACGGTCTTCTCGCAGGCCAATGCCAGCCCTGGAAGGCTGGTGGCCAGCAACAAACAGAGGGCGCTCAATGCGACTCGTACAGCATGATGTCGATCAGGTGCGGGCATGCAGGTGCTCTGTTTGAGGTGGACTAATACAAATGCATCAGCGTTTTTGCCATCTTTCAGCCGCTGATGTCGGCAGACCGAGAGGGCGCTCTCATCAGCTGCGAAAGATCTACGGCCCTGAGTCTAGTCGAGTGCTGGACGTTGCGAGAATCGTCGCCTATCGCTACACGATCCTAGTGTTTTCGTCGCTACAGTGACTGTTTGCTGGTTGGCAAAATGCGTGTCCCGCGCCTGTAAGGCATAGCCTCTGCCAAGTACGCCAATGCGCTGCCAAGGCCCATGCCTTGCGGCAATTGACCGCGGCGTGCGGCTATATTGCCGAGAAACTTGGTGCTAGAGTCGCGGCCATGAAACTTGCCCGTGAAAACCGTTCGCAGATTGCATGGATGCTGTTCGCCAGCGTCCTATTCAGTCTGTTCGCCTGCGGGCTTCATCACGGGCAAATGAGCGGGCAAAGTCTCAGTGGCCTAAACGGCGGCTTCTGCTCGGTCGAGAGCGGTAATGGTGCGGCTGTTGATCTGGGCCATTCCGATCAGTCGCAACAAGCCGCCTCGCTGGCTTGTCCGCTGTGCTCTTCCTTTGCGTTCTCGGTGGCCATCAACTCTTCTGTCTGGGCCCTGGATTACGCGCCGGGCAACGCCGTCGCGCCGATTGTTGTGCGCAGCTGGGCACAACCGCCACCGCGTTATCTGTGGCCGTCGCTCAACCCTCGCGCTTCACCCTCCAGCTTTCTCGCAGTGAATCAATCAGCCTGACTCAGTCGGCCGACGCCTTGGCGTAGTCGAACGACTCAGCCTTCACTTTTCGCGTGGAAGTTGTTTTTCATGAATGTAACCAACACCTCTCTGGTGCTGCTGATCAGCGCCTGCAATCTGGCCTGGGCCGATGAAAGCTCGGTCGAACTGGCACCGCTGACCGTCGAGGGCGCCCTCGAACAGCCCTCTGGCATCCTGCTCGATGAGCCGATCAAAACGGGTTCGCGCCTGGGCCTGACCGCCCGCGAAACACCCGCCTCGGTCAGCGTTGCCGATCGCGCCATCATTGAAGAGCGTGGCGCCAAGGACACCCAGGATGTGATCAACAGCATGACCGGGGTGAATGCTTCAGCTAACCCGGGCTACGGCGGCTATGTGTCTTACCGCGGCTTTACCGCCGGGCAGATCACCCAGCTCTACAACGGCATCGGCATGAGCTACAGCAGCGCCACGCGGCCGGTGGATGCCTGGATTTATGACCGGGTGGAGCTGATCGGTGGGCCGTCGACCTTTCTCTACGGCGCTGGCGCCGTGGGCGGCTCGATCAACTACATCACCAAGCTGGCCAACCGCGAAGAGCAGGCCGTGCAAGGGCGTTTGCGCTATGGCAGCTATGACAGCTCGGAGCTGGCGCTGGGCGTTAATCAGGCGCTGAGCACGGACGCCGATCCCAAACACTTTGCCCGCTTCGATATCAGCCGTACCGGCGGCAACGGCTATATGGATCGCAATGAGCGCGAATCCACCAGCATGGCCTTCTCGATCCTCAGCGACCTGACGCCCGACCTCAGCCACACCTTGGCGCTGGAGTATCAGGAAGACCAGGAAGACAGCCCGTACTGGGGCTCGCCGCTGCTTAAGCCGGTTGGCGACACCATGAAGATCGACAAGGATCGCCGCTTCGAGAACTACAACGTCGCCGATGGCCGTTATGAGCAGCGTGTGCACTGGCTGCGCTCGATCCTCGACTATCAGATCAATGACAGCACCAGCCTGCAGAACACCCTCTATCACTACGACGCCCAGCGCGATTATCGCAACCTGGAAAACTACACCTATAACGCTGACAACAGCCTGGTGAGTCGCTCCGCGGCGTATTTGCAGCGGCATGATCAGCAGGTTGACGGTAACCGCTTCGAGCTGCGTCACGATAATCAGTTGTTCGGTCTGTTCAGCCAGTGGTCGGCGGGTCTGGATTACTCGGTCAACCAGCAGACGCTGTACCCCAATGGCAAGTTCAGCTCCAGTCCGTATGACACGGTTGATCCGGACCATTTTGATCCAGGCAGCTTCTACGACATTCCGGGTGTCAATGGCGGCTTGCAGAAGCAGCGCAAGCATGAAGTCACTACCCTGGCGGGCTTTGCGGAAAATCGTCTGGAATTGACCGAGCGTCTGTCGTTGCTGACCGGCCTGCGCTATGACCACCTGGACATGGAAGTGACCAACTACGGCACGGTGACGCCCACCAGTCCGGCGTTCTTCGAGCGCACCTGGGAGCCGCTTACCGGGCGTGCTGGCCTGGTGTATGAGCTGACCCCGGCCGCCAATGTCTACGTGCAATACAGCACGGCCGCCGACCCACCCGCGGGCTCCTTGGCTTCGGCAACCTACTCGCAGGTTGGCCTCTACGACCTGACCACGGGTGAACAGTGGGAAGTCGGCAGCAAGCTGGATTTTCTCGATGGGCGCGGTTCGGCCACCGTGGCGCTGTATGAAATCGTGCGCCGTGACTTCACCGTCAAGGACTCCAACAACCCCAACCTGACGGTCCAGGCCGGCCAGCAAACGTCCCGCGGCATCGAGCTGGCGGGCAAGCTGCAAGTCACCTCGAAACTGCTGGCTGAAGCCAACTACGCCTACGTCAATGCCGAGTACGACGAGTTCAACGAAGCCGTCAACGGCGTGTCGGTGTCCCGCGAGGGCAACACCCCGACCAACGTGCCGGACAGCGTGGCCAACGCCTGGCTGACCTACGACATCGACCCCGCCTGGAAGGCCGGCGTGGATGCGCGCTATGTCGACTCGGTGTTCGCCGACAACGCCAACACCCTCAAGGCGCCGTCCTACACCTTGTACGGTGCGTTCGCCCGTTACCAGGTGGACGAGCACACAGCGGTGACCGGGCGAGTGCGTAACCTGACCGATGAACTGTATGCCAAACAGGCCTACGGCAGCCTCTACTACATGGGTGCGCCGCGCACCTTCGAAGTGGCTGTAGACACGCAGTTCTAAGAGGACGCGCCCATGGCGATCAAACGCTATCTGTACCTCTGGCACCGTTGGCTGGGCATTGCCCTGTGCCTGTTTATGGCACTGTGGTTCGTCTCCGGGGTGGTGATGCTGTATGTCGGCTACCCCAAGCTAACGCCGGCCGAGCACCTGGCGCACCTGCCGGAACTGCCGTCACATGATTGCTGCGTGGGGCTGGAGCAGGTGTTGGCCGCCAGCGGGCGCAGCGAGGCGCCGACCACACTGCGCCTCAGCAGTGTGGCCGGCGAACCGCGTTACCTGCTTGGCTATGCCGATGGCAGCAACTTGGCGGTTGATGCCCGCGAGGGCCGGCGGATTGCGCCGGTCGATGTCAGGCAGGCCATGGCCAGTGCCCGCCAGTTTGACGGCAACGCGCTGGCCCACTATCAGGGCCAGGTGCAGGAGGATGCCTGGAGCCGCTCGCGTGCCCTGGACAGTCATCGCCCCCTGCACCGGGTGCAACTGGACGATGAGCCGGGCAGCCTGCTGTACATCTCCAGCCAAACGGGCGCGGTGGTGCGCGATGCCAGTGCCACGGAGCGTACCTGGAATTGGCTGGGCTCCTGGCTGCATTGGCTGTACCCGCTGCGCGACAGCCCCTGGTGGGCGCAGATTGTCATCTACCTGGCGCTGGCGGCGACCTTCGCCGCGCTGCTCGGGCAGGTTGTTGGCTTGCTGCGCTGGCGCTTTGCCAAGCCTTACCGCAGCGGCTCGCGCTCGCCCTACGCGGGTGGGTTTGCGCGCTGGCACCATATCGGCGGCCTGCTGTTCGGCCTGCTGCTGATCGCCTGGATCTTCAGCGGCTTGATGTCGATGCGCCCCTGGCATCTGTTTGACAGCCCGCAGCGTCTGGCCACCGCCGGCTATCGTGGCGCGGCCTTGACCGCGAGCAGCGACCCGCAGGCGCCGGTCGAGACGCTGGCGCGCTTGCGTCAGGACGGCTTTGTCGCCAGCGAGCTGCATTGGCAAATCGTCGGTGGCCAGGTGTACCGAGTGGCCTACGACCGCGCGGGCGACAGTCGCGTTCTGCCCGTGGCGGAGGGCGCCGAGGTGCTGGCGCAGTTGCCTGCCAGCACCCTGGAGAATGCAGCGCGTGCGCTACAACCGGACGCACCGGTGCAGGTCGAGTGGCTGGATAACTATGACTTCTACTACTACCCGCGCGCCGAGCAAAGCATGTACGGCAACCAGCGCAAGCGCTTGCCCATGCTGCGCGTACGCTTCGCCGACCCGAGCGCCACCTGGTTGCACCTGGACCCCTACAGCGGCGCACTGATTGAACAGCTCGACCGCCGTCAGCGCGTCGAGCGTTGGGTGTTCAATCTGCTGCACAGCTGGGACTGGCTGCCGCTGCTGGAGCGTCCGTGGCTGCGCGAGGTGCTGATCATCGTTTTCAGCCTTGGCGGCCTGGCCATCAGCGTCACCGGCATCGTCCTTGGCTGGCGCCGTTTGCGGCGTGGCAGTGGCCGACGCAAAGCCCCGCGTCGTTTAAAAAAACCTATACCGATCCCGCAAGGAGAAACCCCATGAAACTGACTAAAGCCCTCGCGCTCGCCGCATTGCTGAGCACGCCACTCGTGGCCGTGGCCCATGAATACGACAGCGGCAACCTGCATATCGACCATCCCTGGTCGCGCGAAATGCCGCCGACCGCGCCCACTGCGGCGGTGTACTTCGTGGTGCAAAACCAGGGCGACAGCGCTGATCGCCTGCTGCGTGTTGACACCCCTGCCGCCGGTAAGGCCGAGCTGCACGAGCACCTGCATCAGAACGGTGTGATGAAGATGCAGCAAGTCGCCAGCGTCGAAATCGCCGCCAACACCGCGGTGGCATTCGCCCCCATGGGCTATCACGTGATGCTGTTCAGCCTGCCCAAGCAGCTCAAGGACGGTGAGCGTTTCCCGCTGACCTTGCACTTCGAACACGCCGGCGCGGTGCAGGTTGAAGTGGCCGTGCAAAAGGACGCGCCGGCTGCGCACGGCGAGCATCAGCACGGGCAGTAATACGCGTAACCCAAGGCGGCTGATCAGGCCGCTGCAAACCGGCTAAATTGAACAAAGCCGCTCAAGCCTCTGGAGGCGCCATGTCACAACGTCGACTCGAATACGTCTGGGTAGCCTGCATTGCAGTGCTGTTCAACGTCTTCGCGATGCCGTTGTCCAGCGCCCTGTCGGCAGCCGATAACAAGCAGCTGATGTGGGGCGGCTTTTGCTCCTCGGGCGACAGTCAGGCTGTTGCCCGGCTCCTCAGTAAACTCGATATCCAGAGCCCGCAAGAGCCTGAACCTGCTCACGCTGAGCACGTCTGTTGCTGCTCCAATGCCAGCGTGCTGGCATTGCTCGGCGCACTTCCCGTAGCCCATGGCCTGTTGTTCCGGACCGTTGCGGTCCGGGTCGATATGACGGTGGGGCGTGTGTCCAAGCGCCGACTCTGGCCGAGCATTAATCCCCGCGCTTCTCCTGTCTAGTAATCCCTTTTTGTTCCAAACGTGCCCAGGGCGTTGCCCGGCACTTTGTTACTGCCATGCGCTTGCACCTTCAAGCACACGGCGGACGTCCGCTACCGAACGCTCGGTAACGGCCAGAACGAATGGATTGTCGATGCCGGCGTGACGTACACGCCGCCTCGCTCAGGAGAACGCAGATGTCTACTCATTACATCAACGCCCAGGGTGTTGACCGGTCAAAACTGGATGCCCTTTCGTTGCATCGGTTTCTCGCCGGTTATCCACTCACCACCAAAACCTTTACCCAGATCGACAGCAATTTGCGGGTCTATTGGCACACGCTGTTTGATCTGTGCCCTGGGCTGCTAAAGCTCGATGGCCCTGATGGCATGAACATGTTTCGCGGCTTTATCAAAACCGCCTGTGCCCAGAACCTGCCGTTGAACTGGACCCTGCACGCCAGCTTTTACCGTTGGTTGCTCAGCTCCGAATTTGCCAGCAGGGTCAATGAAGAGCATCTGGAGGCCATCATGATGGCTGCCGTTTCGCTGTGGTGCAGCAATGACACAAGCGGCAAGGTCGGCATTGCGCTGGCGCATCAGCACAGTTCGGTGGTCGTCGTCGGTTGGAAAACCAAGGGCCATAAAACCGCATCGAGCCTGGATGTGCTTGAACCGGAGGGCTTTATTCCGCCGAAAAAAGACTTCGGCTATCTGACCCTCGCGCAGTATCAGTGCGACAGTCCGAGCGGCTTCAAACCGTTGCCCAAGCGCTAAGGCGTTTTGCCCGCCGGGGCCTGCCGAGATCAGCAGTAGAACGTAAAAAGCCACGGCGTCTTTAGGGCACCGTGGCTTTTTTACGCGTGCTCAGTAAGCCGCAGCGATCAGTGCATCGCACGCCTGGCCTGGGTCGCCGGTGCGCTCGTAGGCCTGAATCCAGTCTGGGTAGTTGTGCACGACGGGAATATCGTCGGGGTGAAAACCCGGCTTCAGGTAAGCCAGGATCATCCCGCTGAAGGAGCTGAACACGCCGTTACGGCCATACATCCAGGGCAGGTGCGCGAAGAACATGCGCTTGCGCTCAAGCCAACTGAAACCGTCCGCCTTGAGTAACACGTCGGTGCTGCGATAGGTCTCGAAGGTCATTTCCAGGGTGGCGTAGACCATCGCGGCGCTGCGCTTGAAGTAGCCAACCTTGGCCACCGTGGTCATCACGTTGAAGACCACCGCCTTGTGTTCCATTTCTTCAATGGCGTGCCAGGCGAACAGGGCTTTCACGCGTGGGTCGGCGCCTTCCATGACCTGTTTGCGCGAGAAGAACCCCTCTGCGAGCAGGGCCGTGAAGTGCTCGAAGGCGCCCGTTAGCGCCAGGTTGAACTCCTGGGAAAAACGCGTAAGCCAGAAGTTGTTGCGCTTCTTTTGCATGGCCAGCATCTCGTCGACCGGCATGCCTTGGGCGCGCAGCAATTGGTTGAACTGGGTATGGGCGATGCCGTGCTGGCCTTCCTGGCGGGTGAAGTCTTTGACGTGCTTGGCCAGAATCGGGTCGCTGATCTGCTCACGAAAGGGTCGCACGCTGGTGATGAAGTAGCGCTCGCCTTCGGGGAAATACAGCTGCATGCCATCCATGACGCGGGTCTTATACGGGTCGTTGGCGTACCAGTAGCGGGGGATGCTGGCGTCCAGCCCGAAGTCGATGTTTTCCCGTGGGATGATCCGGTCTGGATCGCTGATTCGATTGTTCATCGGGCTGCCTCGTTGTTGTCTGTGCATGGCCGGGGGGACTCGGCGGTGCGGCGGCGCACCAGGTCGTATTGCCGGGGGTCGAGCATGCTTTTGAGCATTCGGTAGAGCATGCGGTTGCGTCGCTCCAGCGACAGCGCCCAAGACGCCAGCCACAGCTGTGTGGACTGGTGGCCGAGGACGATGCGCTGCTTGCCGCTGCGGATGCACTGAATCACCTCGCGGGCGACGTCGGCAGGGTCGGTCTTCAGGTATTTACGGGTGAATGCCTCGCCGTTTGGGGTGCCCTTGGCGATGTTGGTACGGATGCCGCCTGGATGTACCAGGTGCACCGAGATCGGGCTTTCCTCCAGTTCCACCATCAGTGATTCGCTAAAACCGCGCACGGCAAATTTGGCGGCGCAGTAGTCCGACGAGTTGGGCGTGCCGACCAGGCCAAACACGCTGGAGACGTTGACGATTGCCCCTTCGCCATTGGCCAGCAGCTGTGGCAGGAACGCGCGGGTGCCGTAGACCACGCCGAAGAAATTGATCTGCAAGGTGCGCTCGTAATCGTTGTCGGTCATGGCCCACACCGGCTGACCACCGCCGCCGATGCCAGCGTTATTGATGATCACGTGGGCATTGCCCAACTCCTGTTGAGCGGCGGCAGCGAAGGCATTCATCGCCTCACGGTTGCCGACGTCGAAGGCCTGGCTGAAGACGGCCGGGGAGGCGGATGACTCCAGTAACTGCACGGTTTCTGCCAGGCCGACGGGGTCATAGTCGTTGAGGGCGAGGCGCGCGCCCAAACGGGCAAACTCCAGGGCATAGGCGCGGCCCATGCCGGAGCCTGCGCCGGTGATGACGATGATTTTGTTGGCGAAGTTTTTCATTGTTGTTGTCCTGGCCAATAAGGTTGTCTGCACTGTTCGCTTGTCAGGCGGTTGCCGGTTGGCGTGTTCCGTCCGACACCGGCGTGATCCGGGTTCCAGCTGCGGCGAATTTCAGGTTCGGGTCGAGTACCGGCCCCTGGCGCAGCACCTTGGCGTCTTCCAGGTAGTTCATCGACATCAGCCAGGGCGCACCCAGACCTTGTCGCGGCAGCATCGGCAGGGCGCGCTGCACGTAGCCGGCGCCAAAGTCGAGCAGGGGACGAGTGGGCATGTCGCTGCTGGGCAGTTGTGGGTAGCAGTAGGCATGGCCGTGCTGGTCCAGGTGCGCCACCAGACGACAGAAGTGCTCGCACAGCAGGCCGACTTTGAGGGTCCAGGACGAGTTGGTGTAGCCGACCGCGAAGGCAAAGTTAGGCAGGCCATCGAGCATCATGCCTTTGAAGGCCACCTTGCGAGAGACGTCCACGGCTTCGCCATCGATGGTCATCGTCATGCCGCCGAAAAGCTGCAGGTTGAGTCCGGTGGCGGTGACGATGATGTCGGCCTCCAGCTCGCGTCCAGACTTCAAGGCCACGCCGCGCGGGGTGAAGGTGCGGATATGATCGGTGACGATCGAGGCGCTGCCATCGGCCAAACGCTTGAACAGGTCGCCATCCGGCACCGCACAAAGGCGCTGCTCCCAGGGGTTGTAAGGCGGGTTGAAGTGCTCGTCCACCGGGTAGTCTTTGGGCAGGCTGCGCTTATTGAAGAAGCGGATCAGGCGCCGGGCAAAGCGTGGGTACTTCTGGCACAGCAGCCAGATGCCACGGGCGATGAGGATGTTCTTGCGCCGCGTCAGCGCGTAGGCGCGCTCGCTGGGCAGCCACTTGCGCAGCAGTTTGGCGATGGGGTCTTCCAGAGGCACGTCCAACACATAGCTGGGGGTGCGCTGCAGCATGGTCACGTGGGCGGCTTTGTCGGTCATGGCCGGCACCAGGGTCACGGCGGTGGCGCCGCTGCCAATCACCAGTACGCGCTTGCCGCTGTAGTCGAGATTCTCGGGCCACTTTTGCGGGTGGATCAGCTGGCCGGTGTACTGCTCCACACCCTCGAAGTGCGGGGTGAAGCCTTCGTCGTAGCGGTAATAGCCGGCCGCCGAGAACAGCCAGGTGCAGGTCATGCACTGCTGTTCGCCGCTGTCCAGGCGCTCAATGTCCAGGGTCCAGCGCGCGGTCTCGCTGCACCAGTCGGCACGCTTCACTTTGTGCTGGTAGCGGATGTGTTGGTCGATGCCATTTTCGCTGGCCGTTTCGCGCAGGTAATCGAGGATCAAATCTGCGTCGGCAATCGCCTTGGGGCTGAGCCACGGCTTGAATTCGTAGCCGAAGGTGTAGAGGTCCGAGTCGGAGCGGATGCCGGGGTAGCGGAACAAATCCCAGGTCCCGCCGCTGGCCTCGCGCGCCTCCAGAATGGCATAGCGCTTACCCGGCAGATCGCGCTGCAGGTAGTAGGCAGCACCGATGCCAGAAAGGCCGGCGCCGATGATCAGGACATCGACGTGCTCGATGGGCGGTTGCTGATGGACGCTCAAAGACGGCTCCCCGAAGTGGATGGTTAAGTAGTGACAGAGTGTTTTTGACAAGGCCTATGTGCGGCAAGGTATAAAGTGCACCGACAGTTGTCTTGAATGGTGCATTTCGTATCAATCATGGGGCTGCTGCTGTTTTTCCCGTGCGCGGAGACCTTGCCATGCAGTTGAGCTTCCCCAGTCCGCCTTCGGGCCAATGGCCCACCCCCACGCCACGGGTGCGCGAGCTGCTGCGCCAGGGGGCTGAGCATG
Source organism: Pseudomonas sp. BGA-UO-ETr-WB11 (assembly GCF_059567785.1). NCBI lineage: Bacteria > Pseudomonadati > Pseudomonadota > Gammaproteobacteria > Pseudomonadales > Pseudomonadaceae > Pseudomonas > Pseudomonas sp. BGA-UO-ETr-WB11. The sequence goes on from NZ_JCAQOS010000005.1 coordinate 275,730, forward strand.
TGCTCAATGCCCCGGCCGACTGGCTGGAGGCAATCGACCTGGCTGGCCTGTCGCTCAAAAGCATGATCATCCTGGCGGACGATCCCGTGCTGATGTCCGCCTCGCGGCGGGCGGCGCGCTTCAGCGTGATTCACTGGGCGCGGGCGAATATCGAAAACCCCGGCGAACCGGTACCGCCTTACCTGCCAGCCGACGAGCTCAGCGTGGCGCGGGAACTGCTGCGGCGTGGCAAAACCGAGCTGCTGTTCAATGCCTCGCGGGCGGCGCAGGGCACGGCCTGGCAGCAGTGGATGACAATTGCCTTCGAGCTCACCACCGATCCGCAGGAGCTGCGCAGTTTGCTGGCGCTGTCGGCACGTTCGATTGGCGATTACATCGACGGCAGCATGGAAATTCTCGCTGAGTTTCTGCGCAGCGAGCGTGAAGCCCGCCTGCGTGACTCCCATGTGGAGCGGCGCGAGCTGGTCACCAGGATTGTCGAGGGCGGCGAGGTCAACGTGCATCAGGCCAGCCGCCAGCTCGGCTACACCCTGGAGCAGGCCCACCATGCCGCGGTGATTTGGAGCGAGGAGGCCGACACCCAACTGGCCACGCTGGAAAGTGCTGCCGCTGCGTTGATGCGTTGCACCGGCAGCCGCCAGTCGCCAGTCGCTGACCGTGCTCGCCAACACGGCCACCCTGTGGGTGTGGATTGCAGCGGAGCAGCCGGTTGATCTGGCGGTGTTGCAAGCCTCGATCAAAAACCTGCCCGGTGTGCGCCTGGCCATTGGCAGCGCAGGGCAGGGCATCGAAGGTTTCCGCCGTGCCCATTTGGATGCACTGACCACCCAGCGGGTGCTCGGTCGCTTGCAATCGAGCACGCGGGTCGTCAGCTTCGACCGCATCCGCCTGGTGTCACTGATGACCCGCGACCCCAAGGCCAATCAGCGCTTCGTGGCTCATACCCTCGGGCAGCTCACCAGCGCGTCCCCACAACTGCGCCGCACCCTGCTGACCTTTCTCGCTTGTGGCAGCAACGCAACTCTCGCCGCCCAACGCCTGCACACCCACCGCAACACCCTGCTGCGCCGCCTCGCCCGCGCGGAGGAGTTGTTGCCGCGACCGCTAGAAGACAACCGCATCCACGTAGCCGCCGCGCTGGAGGCATTGAGCTGGACGCAGGAAGAGGAGCGTTAGGCGGGTGCTGTGAGCGTGAGCGCAGTGGTTGGGTTTGGAGTGGCGCAAGTGATGGCTGGAATACACTTCCCGCTGGTTGTGCTGCCGTCCCGGCTACTCCGACCGTCGCGCAGATTCAACGTTGCGCCGGCTGAAAATGCCGATCATAGGCGTACCGTGAGCACGCATGATTGGCTCGATCCTGCGATGCAATGCGTGGTATCGATAGAACGGCACCCGCGGGAATAGGTGGTGCACGGAGTGTAGGTTCTGGCCGAGCCAGAACCACTCCAGCGGCTTCATCCACACAGGCATGATCAGGCTGTTGGTGTTCCGGTACCGAGTAGAGTCCTTGTATGGCAGGTGAGGGCGATAGGCGAACCAGTACGCGACGAAGAATGCACCGGCCAAGTAGCCGAACACGAGCAATGCCCAGGCATGTTCTTGCGCAATCAGTGTTATGAACGCGACCCGCCAGCCGATCGCGAGCAGCACCTCAGCAATGTAGGTCGCTTTAATCCGTCGCGGCGCGGTCGCCCAATAGTCGCGGAACAGGAAGGTGTTCTGGATCCACAGAAAACGAAGTCCGCAAAGCACAAAGGCGATTGGGCCGCCGCGCATGCCGCTAACGACATAGTCTGGATCCTTGTCCGGTTGGTTGGTATAGCGATGATGGGTGAAATGTTCGACCTTGTGGGTAGAGAACGGCACCATGATCAAGGGGGCTACAAGGTACCCGCATAGGTCATTGAGCCACTGCAGTCGATCATTGTCGCCATGGATGTTGCTATGCACGGCCTCATGTAGAGGTGTGTAGGACATGTAGGTGACGATGGCGTAGATGAGCAACGCGGGTATCAGCGACAGCTGACCTATCGCGAACAGGTACAAGTCCGCGATGAGCGATGCCCACACCAGCAGCACCAGCGCCATCGTCGGCCAGGCCAGTTCGGCGGTGTATTCGCGGGCCGTGTCGATGGCCTGTTTATTCAGTGCGTTGAGATCCGTATCCATGCTCGTCCTCCTGGGACGTTCTTGTTGTTTGTTGGTTACGCAACCTTAGCGGGCAGTCGTGTACCCTTGGCAGGATATAGGGGGCCTTTTGCCATGCATTTCTGGCCAAGTCGTATCGCATCGGTATTTCAGAAAATTCCGGCATGGGCATACCAACACACGCGAGTTTTAAGCACCCCGTCGCCATCAGTCAGGTGATGGTGAACTTCGCTGCGCGTTACGACGTCGATGTACAGACCTGCCTGTTAGGCACTGGCATCATCGAAGCGCAACTGCGGGACGCGGATGTCCTGATTGAGCGCGAGCAGGAGATGCGTCTGATTGAAAACCTGATGCTCGCCTTGCCGGACGTTCCCGCGCTGGGCTTCGAACTTGGCCTGCGGTACAACGTTGCGACTTTCGGCATCTGGGGGTTTGCACTGCGGACCAGCCGCAGTGTGCGCGAGGCTGTTCAGTGCGCGCTGCGCTATCTGCCACTGAGCACGGCGTACTGCAAATTGGCGATATTCCGCGGTCCCCATGAATACGGCATCAGTGTCGACGCCTCAGCGATTCCGCATCATCTGCGGCAGTTCTTACTGGAGCGAGATATTGCGACAGCTGTCCGCCTGTTCGACGAGCTCGCACTCTCGGGATTGCAAATACTGCGGCTTGAGTTTCAGGGGCGGGCGCCCGCGCACGCTGGCCGGATCGAAGTACTTAGCGGCATCGCCCCTCACTATGGATGTTCGCGCAACGCCTTAGTGCTGCGTCGGCAGGATGCGGAGTTACCTCTGCCAATGTATGACGCGCATCTGGTCCGGCTATTGGAAGAACAGTGCCGCGCGCAACTGGATAGGCGGCAAGTTGGCGGCATAACCGGCCAGGTCCGGCAACTTCTCCTCGGTGCAGCCGGGCTGGCAGCCTCCTTAGAAGATGTTGCAAGTCAGTTGGCGATGGCGCCGCGCAGCCTGCATCGAAGGCTGACAGAGGAAGGCACCAGCTTCCGCAATCTCGTCGAAGCCGAGCGTAAACAACTCGCTGGGCAACTATTGGAAAGTACCGAGATGAAGCAGGACGACCTGGCGTTTCAGCTTGGCTACGGTGACTCTACCGCCTTCGCGCGGGCGTTCCGGCGCTGGTTCGGACAGTCACCAAGCGAGTATCGGAAGCTCTCAAAGGGATCGCCAAGGGACTAACACCACTAGGCAGATCGCGATTGATTTTGACGTTACTTGATTCGTCAGGGCAGGGTCTGACGCCCGCTCGGCCGAGCCGGTGCGCCCATGGGGTATTTGATCTTCGTCTTCCGCTTACGGTGCTTCTGCTCGCTGCTTGGTTTGCCCGGCCGCTTTCTTTAGGCATCACCTTCCCAGGTCGGCCGCCCTTAATATCTTTCTGGGTTCCGGTTGGATCGGCCTATTGGGCATGGCCTACGCCATACCTTCGCCAGCCACTTCATTCAAAACGGCGGCAACATCCTGACCCTGCAAAAAATCCTCGGGCACTCCAGCTTGGCTATGACCATGCGCTATGCCCACTTGGCCCCTGAGCATCTGGTGGAGGCTGTGCGCTTGGGGCCGTTGTCGAATATTATATTCCGTTGATGGAATATTCCTTAGGGGCTATATTTATCCTATGACTTGGGAAGTGGAATACACCGATGAGTTCGGTGAGTGGTGGGAAGGGCTTTCTGCTGATGAGCAGGAATCGCTAGATGTGTCCGTTCGACTGCTTGAAGAACGTGGCCAAGCGCTTGGTTTTCCGCATAGCAGCGGCATCCATGGCTCACGCCACGGCCACATGCGGGAGTTGAGAACACAACACGATGGCCGCCCGTTTCGGACGTTGTATGCCTTCGATCCCAGGCGGTCAGCCATTTTGCTTATCGGTGGCGACAAAACTGGCGATGATCGCTGGTATGACGTGAATGTCCCGGTCGCTGACCGGCTATACGATGAGCACTTAGAAGAGCTTAGAAAGGAGGGTTTGATAAATGGCTAAGAAATTTGCAGAGCTGCGCGCAAAAATGTCGCCGGAGTCCCTTGCCCGTGCGGAAGAGAAAGCCCAGGTGCTGCTGGCTGAAATGCCGCTGAATGAGCTTCGTCAGGCGCGTGGCTGGTCTCAGAAGGTGCTGGCAGAAGTGCTGCATGTGCAGCAGCCGTCGATTGCCAAGATGGAGCGCCGCACTGATATGTACATATCCACCCTGCGAAGCCATATCGAAGCCATGGGTGGGCAACTGGAGGTGGTTGCGCGTTTTCCTGAGGGCTCGGTGAGAATCACCAATTTTGCCGATCTTGAAGCCGACACCTTAAAGCGCGCCTGACTTTTCGACACTTCTTCGACACCCGCTACTTCTGAAAACAAAAACCCCCGAAATTCCTAGGAAAATCAGGGGTTTAGGTTGGTGCATTTGGTGGAGCCGGGGGGATTTGAACCCCCGTCCGCCAGTACTCCGCTGTCGGTTCTACATGCTTAGCCGTGTCTACTGAGTTAACCCTTGGCCGCCCGACGGGCAGGGTGCTTTGGGCGAGTTGTGTAAGTTTTAGCCGATTCGTCCACAACATACTGCACGGCGATTCTGTTCTATCTGACAATCATTTTGGGTTTACAGACATCCCCTGATGATTGCTGGAGCCGAAGCTACCAGAAGTGGCACTTGGCTGCTTACGCAGCTAGTTGCGCACCGTAATTGTCGTCATTGGCAATTATGGATTTTTGCAACAGTGGATTTACGAGTCCTGTTACCTACTCGGCATGCCCCTAAAGTTTCGCGACCGGCGTCGAATCCTAATCGGCCCCAAAGCTGTAGTTACACAGCTCTGACCGGCAGTTTACGGGAAAGGTTCCCTAGCGTCGACAGTCACGGCGTTTTGGCTAGTTGCTGGCGTCGAGCAGTTGCAGCGCTTCGTTGAGTACCTTGACCGATTCGTCGTGCTTGCCGGCCTTGTGCAGGCTTTCGCCTTTGGCGCGCAGCTTGCGGACTTCAGCCAGTACGGTCTGGTCTCTGGGTGGGTCGTTTTTGAGGATTTCGTCGATCTTGGCCATGTCGGTGGGGCAGTGCATGGCCCAGAGTGCGGTGCTGAACAGGAGGCTGCAGATAAACAGGCTGAGGCGGCGCATCGGTATTCTCCACGGGCGGGCTTTCAAGATAGGAAGCCCGTCGTGGTGATTGGTTCCCCTGGTGTTAGATCGCGGACCTTGCCGTGGTGACGCGGTCGACCAGATAGACCAGGCCGTGATAGTCGATGCCGGCATGATGGGACAGGCCGATCTCGCAGGTGCGGCTGGTGGAGACGCCTTCCTCGCAGATTTGCACCGCGTCCTTCAGGCTGCGTAACGCGTGGGCATTCAGTTCGGGAGTGGTGAAGCCTTTGTCGCCGGCAAAGCCACAGCAGTGGATGCCTTCCGGCACAACCAGTTGCTGCGTGCAGCGGCTGACGATGTCGAGCAGGCCCTGGGCTTCGCCCAAGTGTTGGGTGCTGCAGGTGACGTGCACGGCCACGGGGGCTTGCTGCGGGGTGAATGTGAGGCGCTCGAGCAAATGCTCGCGAATGAATTTCACTGGGTCGTGCAGTTTCAGTCGTGGGTCCAGGCCGTCTTGCAGCAGGCGCAGGGTGCAGGGGCTGGTGTCGCAGTAGATCGGGTCGAGGCCGCCACGACTGGCTTTGAGCAGGGCGTTGATCAGCTCCTGGCGCTTGCTGTCAGCTTGTTCTGCGTAGCCTTTGGAGGCGAATGGTTGGCCGCAGCAGAGGTTGTCCAGGTCGTCCGGGAATACCACCTGGAAGCCGCCTTTTTCCAGCAGGCCACGGGTCTTGTCGAGCAGCGAAACTTGCTCGGTGTCGCTGAATGACGGGCCCATGGCGCGCGAAACACAGGCAGCCAGATAGACCACGCGCGGGCGCTGATCAGCGCTCGGCGCGGTGAGGCGAATGGATTGCGCCGCTTGCGGCATGGCTGCCGTCCACTGCGGTAGGCGATTGCCGGAGAGGCTGCGTAGCACGCTGGAGGCTTTGGCCAAGCGCGGTGCGCCGAGCAATTGGCGGACGCCGTTGGCCGCCATCAGGGTCAGCCGTGTGCCGGCTAGTGCATTGGCAAAGTGGCCAGCCAGCCAGTTGGCGGTGCCTGCGTGGTGCGCGTCACGGGCGCGTAGTTTACGCACCAGATCGCCGGTATTGATGCCCACCGGGCAGCGTTGGGCGCATAGACCGGTGGCGGCGCAGGTGTCGATGCCTTGGTACTGATAGGCCTGTTCCAGCTCCGTGGTGTCGATGCCGGCACGCTGTTTGGCCTGGATGTCGCGCCAGATGACGATGCGTTGGCGCGGGCTGAGGGTCAGGCCCTTGGCCGGGCAGACCGGCTCGCAGAAACCGCACTCGATACACTTGTCGACGATTTCGTCGGCGGCCGGTAGCGGCTTCAGGTGTTTGAGGTGGATTTGCGGGTCAACAGACAGCACCACGTCGGGGTTGAGGATGCCGTGGGGGTCGAGTAGGTGTTTGATCGTCCACATCAACTGGTAGGCATCGCTGCCCCATTCCAGCTCGACGAAGGGCGCCATATTGCGCCCGGTGCCGTGCTCGGCCTTAAGTGAACCACCGAACTCGACCGCCACCAGTTGCGTCACTTCGTCCATAAAGGCCGAGTAGCGCGCCACCTGCTCAGGTGTGTCGAAGCCTTGGGTGAAGACGAAGTGCAGGTTGCCTTCCAGGGCGTGGCCGAAAATGATCGCTTCGTCGTAGTGGTGTTTGTCGAACAGTTTCAGCAGACGATTGACGCCTGCGGCCAGTTGCTCGACCGGGAAGGTCACGTCTTCGATGATCACCGTGGTGCCGGTCTGGCGGACGGCGCCGACGGCGGGGAAGGTGTCCTTGCGGATCTTCCACAGCTGTTCATAGACGACTGGGTCGCTGCTGAAATCGACCTGTTTTTCCACCGGGAAGTGGGCGATGGAGGCCATGATCTGCGCCAGCTGCTCCTGCAGCAGCGCTTGGCTGGCGGCGCGGGATTCGATCAGCAGGGCGCAGGCGTTGGCGGACAGCGCCTTGACCCACACAGGCATGCCAGCCTTGTTCTCGACCGAGCGCAGGCTGCGCCGATCCAGTAATTCCACTGCCGACACCGGTTGGCTTTTCAGCACCGTCACGGCGTGGCAGCAGCTCTGCACGTCGGGGAATACCACCAGTGCGCTGGCCTTGTGCGGGTGGTCCGGCACTGTGTGGTAGGTGACCGAGCTGATAAAGCCCAGGGTGCCTTCCGAGCCGACCATCAGATGGCTGAGGATATCCAGCGGCAGCTCGTAGTCGATCAGAGCATTGAGTGACAGGCCGGTGGTGTTTTTCAGCCGGTATTTATGCCGAATTTTGGCGGCCAGTTCGGTGTTGGCACGGGTCTGCCGGCCCAGTTCGGCCAGTTGCTCCAGCAATTCGCCATGGCTGGCGTGAAAGCGCGCCACGCTGAGCGGGTCTTCGCTATCGAGTACGCTGCCGTCGGCCAAAATCAGGCGCATGCCGGCCAGGGTGTGATAGCTGTTCTGCGCTGTGCCGCAGCACATGCCGCTGGAGTTGTTGGCGACGATACCGCCGATTTTGCAGGCGTTGATCGAGGCCGGGTCGGGGCCGATTTTGCGTTGCAGCGGGGCCAGCACGGCGTTCGCCTGGGCGCCGATCACTCCGGGTTGCAGACGGATCTGCGCGCCGCCTTTGAGCAGTTCGCGGCCGTTCCAATTGTCGCCGAGAACGATCAGTACCGAGTCGCTGATGGCCTGGCCCGAAAGGCTGGTGCCGGCGGCGCGGAAGGTCACCGGCACCTGGTGGATGTTGGCCAGTTGCAGCAGCTCGACGACTTCGGCCTCGCTCTCAACCCGCAACACCAGCTTGGGGATCAGTCGGTAGAAGCTGGCGTCGGTACCGAAGGCCAGGGTCGACAACGGATCATCGAAGCGGCGGGTGACTGGGATCAGGCGTTCGACGGCGGCGAGAAAGGCGACGGGCAGGCTCATGGGCGCTCCGGATTATTGTCTGGTGTTACTTTTTGTAGGCGCGGAGTGTTCCGCGATGCCGTTTACCTTGAAAGCATCGCGGCTGAAGCCGCTCCTACAAAGTGCAGTGCAGTGCTCAACGGCCCAGTTCGCGCACCAGCGACTCGGCGCTGATGTCGCGGATCGACTTGGCGCCGGTCAGGGTCATGGCCACGCGCATTTCTTTATCGATGAGTTCCAGCAGGTTGCTCACGCCGGCACCACCGGCGGCGGCCAGGGCGTAGACGAAGGCGCGGCCGAGCATCACGCTGTCGGCGCCGAGGGCGAGCATGCGCACCACGTCGAGGCCGGTACGGATGCCGGAGTCGGCCAGAATCGCCAGGTCGCCTTTCACCGCGTCGGCAATCGCCGGCAGGGCGCGGGCGCTGGACAATACGCCGTCGAGCTGACGACCGCCGTGGTTGGAGACGACGATGCCGTCGGCACCGAAGCGCACCGCATCTTTGGCGTCTTCAGGGTCGAGGATGCCCTTGATGACCATGGGGCCGTCCCAGAAATCGCGAATCCACTGCAGGTCTTTCCACGAGATCGACGGGTCGAAGTTCTCGCCCAGCCAGCCAATGTAGTCGGCGAGGCCCGTGGGATTGCCACGGTAGGTGGAGATGTTGCCCAGGTCGTGAGGACGGCCGAGCAGGCCGACGTCCAAGGCCCAGCTTGGATGGGTCATGGCTTGCAGCATGCGGCGCAGCGGCGCATTGGGGCCGCTCATGCCGGAATGGGCGTCACGGTAGCGAGCGCCGGGCACGGGCATATCGACGGTGAACACCAGGGTGGTGACGCCGGCGGCCTTGGCCCGCTCCAGGGCGTTCTTCATAAAGCCGCGGTCTTTCAATACATACAGCTGGAACCACATGGGTCGGCTGATGGCGGGCGCCACTTCTTCAATCGGGCACACCGAGACGGTCGATAGGGTGAAGGGAATGCCTTTAGCGGCGGCTGCTTTGGCCGCCTGCACTTCGCCGCGGCGGGCGTACATGCCCGTCAGGCCGACCGGTGCGAGGGCCACCGGCATGGCCAGGGTTTCACCCAGCAATTGGGTTTCTAGGCTCAGCTGCGACATGTCGCGCAACACCCGCTGGCGCAGGGCGATGTCGGCCAGGTCGCTGACGTTACGGCGCAGCGTGTGCTCGGCGTAGGCGCCACCGTCGATGTAGTGAAACAGGAACGGCGGCAGCTTGCGCTGGGCAGCGGCGCGGTAGTCGGTGGAGGCGGAAATGATCATGGGATTCATACCAATTCAAGTACTGGAGCTGGGTGACTTCGGCCAGATCTCGCCAGTTGCGGCGAGACCGAACCGAAATGGCCGCGAGCTGAAATAAGCAGCTTGCGGCCATTGCTGGCGCCGGATCGCCGACGCGCAGCAGAGCCGAACGGTTAGTGGACCAGCATGCCGGTGAACACATACGCCTGCAGCAGGGTGATCAGGCCGACGAAGGCGGCGAAGATCAGGCTGTGCTTGAGGGTGAAGCGGAACAGGTCCGACTCCTTACCCACCAGGCCGGTGGCAGCGCAGGCCACGGCGATCGATTGCGGCGAGATCATCTTGCCAGTCACGCCGCCACTGGTATTGGCCGCCACCAGCAAGGTCGGATCGACGCCGATCTGGTGCGCGGTGGTGGCTTGCAGCGAGCTGAACAGGGCGTTGGACGAGGTATCCGAACCGGTGAGAAACACGCCCAGCCAGCCGAGGAACGGCGAGAAGAACGGGAACAGCACACCAGTGCCGGCCAGTACCAGGGCGAGCGTCGAGGACATGCCCGAGTAGTTGGTGACGAAGGCGAAAGCCAGCACCATGCCGATCGACAGGATGGGCAGTTTCAGCTCGATCAGGGTGTCACGCAGGGTGGTCAGACCAGTTTTCACATCAATGCGCAGGACCAGCATGGAAATCAGCGCGGAGAAGAAGATCGCCGTGCCGGTGGCCGAGACTGGGTCCAGTTTGTAGATGGCGGCAATCGGCGTGGGGTTGAGCACGATTGGCGCGACCTTGATCACCAGTTGATCCAGGTGCGGGATGGCGAAGTACAGCACCCAACTTTCCAGGGCGCCGCCGACGGCGAACAGCGCCTTGAAGGGTTTCAGTGTCCAGATGGTGACCAGCACGGTGAGGATCAGGAACGGCGACCAGGCTTTGAGTATCTGCCCGAAGCTATACGGCGAAGCGCTGGTGCTGCGAGCGCCGCCAAAGCCGCCAGCAAAGGCGCTGATGGCCGGGCTGACGCCTGCGACGGCGGCTTTGGCCGCGCGGGCTGGCTGCCAGAACTTGAGGAATAGGGTCAGGGAAATCAGGCTGACCAGTGCCGAGGTGATGTCCGGCAGTTCCGGGCCGATGAAGTTGGAAGTCAGGTATTGGGTGATGGCGAAACTGACACCGGCCACCAGGGCAGCCGGCCAGGTTTCCTTGATGCCGCGCCAGCCATCCATCATCGCTACCAGCCAGAACGGCACCAGTACGGACAGGAAGGGCAGTTGGCGGCCAGTCATGGCGCCGATCTTGAACGGGTCAATGCCGGTGACCTGGCCGGCCACGGTGATCGGGATGCCGAGGGCGCCGAAGGCTACCGGGGCGGTGTTGGCGATCAGGCACAGGCCGGCGGCGTACAGCGGGTTGAACCCCAGGCCGACCAGCAGGGCGGCGGTAATGGCCACCGGGGCGCCGAAACCAGCAGCGCCTTCGAGGAAGGCACCGAAGGCGAAGCCAATCAGGAGCACCTGCAAGCGTTGGTCATCGGTAATTGACAGCACCGAGCTGCGGATCACTTCAAACTGACCACTCTTAACCGTCAGTTTGTAGAGGAACACCGCGGCGACAATGATCCAGGCGATGGGCCACAAGCCATACGCGAAGCCATAGCCGGCGGCGGCGAAGGCCATGTCGGCGGGCATCTGGAAGGCGAAGATGGCCACGGCGATGGACAGCGCCAGGGTGATGCTGCCAGCCACGTGGCCCTTGAGGCGGAACACCGCCAGGGCGAGGAAGAAGAACACGATCGGAATCAGTGCCGCCATTGCCGACCAGCCAAGGCTGCCGAGTGGGGTGTAAAGCTGTTGCCAGGTTTGCATGATGGGGTGGCCCCTAATTGTTGTTGGAGTGCCTGGGCGAAAACGTGGCGGCAATTGGCAGGCCTTCAAACGTTTTCGTGATTAAATTGGTAATACCAATTTACAGAGCTGCTCGGTCAGGGTAAAAGCACATCCGGGCGCTGTCAATTTGTCGCGCTGCGACTTTGGTCTAGGGGTGGTCGTGGTTTGCTCGCTTGTCGGGCGTCGGCCGGCTGTTTAGGCTGGTGGCTGAGCTGGAATTAAGTCGTCGTGTTGCTGCCTGGCTGTCTGCGACGCCGTTTTGGAGTGGGTTATGGGTTTTGCACCGATCAATCAGCGCCGCTTGTCGGATGACATCGTCAGTCAGCTGGAAGCGCTGATTTTGGAGGGCTCGTTGAAGACCGGTGAGCGCCTGCCGGCCGAGCGGGCGTTGGCGGAACGCTTTGGCGTGTCACGGCCGTCACTGCGCGAGGCGATCCAGAAGCTGGTTGCCAAAGGCTTGCTGGTCAGCCGTCAGGGCGGTGGCAACTATGTCGCCGAGGGGCTGGGTGCAACGTTCAGCGACCCTTTGCTGCATTTGTTGGAGAGCAGCCCGGAGGCGCAGCGCGATCTGTTGGAGTTTCGCCATACGCTGGAAGGTTCTTGCGCCTTCTATGCGGCGCAGCGCGCCACCGAGCTTGACCGTGAGCGCTTGCGCGAGGCCTTCGAGGAATTGCAGCAGTGCTACGCCGGGATCGGCAAGGTCACCCGTGCACAGGAGGGCGCTGCCGATGCGCGCTTTCACCTGGCGATTGCCGAGGCCAGCCACAATGCCGTGTTGCTGCACACCATTCGCGCCCTGTTCGACCTGCTTAAGCGCAATGTGCTGACCAATATCGGCGGTATGTACGCCCAGCGCAGCGAAACCCGCGAGATGCTGATGCAGCAGCATGGCGAGTTATACGCGGCGATTATCGACGGCCAGGCCGAGCTGGCACGGCAGATCTCCAACCGGCATATCGATTATGTGCAGGAGGTGCTGGCGGAGGTCGGTCAGGAAGCTCAGCGCACGGCGCGAGCGCAGCGGCGGCAGGGTTTGTAGCGAGGGGCTCAGGCTGTGCGCGACCAGGGTCGCGCACGCATGATCAGTCTTCTTTACCCTTGGTGCGCACGGCGCGATGAAGTTCGCGATCGGAGTCGCGTTCCTTCTCGGTGTGGCGCTTGTCGTATTCCTTCTTGCCTTTGCCCAGGCCGATCTCGCACTTGATTAGGTGCTGCTTCCAGTAGATCGACAAGGCGACGCAGGCGTAGCCCTTCTGCTGCACTGCGGTGGTCAGCTTCTCCAGCTCGCGGCGGTTGAGCAGCAGTTTGCGCGTGCGCAAGGGGTCGGCGATGACGTGGGTGCAGGCGGCGGTCAGCGGCGTGATGTGGCAGCCGATCAACCAGGCTTCGTCATTTTTCAACAGCACGTAGCTGTCTACCAACTGCGCCTTGCCGGCACGCAGGCTTTTAACTTCCCAGCCAGCCAGAACCAGACCAGCCTCGAACTTGTGTTCGATGAAGTAGTCGTGACGGGCTTTCTTGTTTTGGGCAATGGTGCCCTGCGGGTGTTTCTTTTGCTTGGCCATAGGGGCGGCATTATAGGCAGTCGCGGGCTGCGCGGCTACGGCGAAGGCAGGCCCTTGAGAGGGGCAGAGGAAACCCGGACAATGCGCGCTGTTATTGGTTGTGGCTGAAGCTGTCGGTTGGATATGTCGGTGTGGCGCTGGCCTCGGTGTTGTTGCGGGGTGTGTCCGTCGCGCCTCTGCCGGCAGTCCTGGCGCCAGCCCGTTCGCTGCGCCATTGTTCAAGTGAGATCTGCATGACGACTCGTATTCTGCGTTCCGCCCTGTTGCCCTACCCGGCGGCGGTTCTTTATGGCCTGGTCAATGACGTGGCCCGCTACCCGGAGTTTCTGCCGTGGTGTTCGGCCACCGAAGTGCTGGAAGTCAGTGAGGTGCAGATGCTCGCTCGCTTGGTCATCGCCAAGGGCGGCCTGAGCCAGCGCTTCGTCACCCGTAATCAGTTGCAGCCTGGGCAGCGCATCGAGATGAATCTGGAAGAAGGGCCCTTTACCCAGTTGAATGGGGTCTGGGAATTCAAGGCGTTGGGTGAGCAGGCCTGCAAGATCAGCCTGGATTTGTCCTTCGATTATGCTGGCCCCTTGGTCAAAGCCACGTTGGGGCCGTTGTTCAATCAGGCTGCCAATACTTTGGTGGATGCCTTTTGTCAGCGGGTGAAACAGCTGCATGGATAAGTCGATGATTGTGATCGAGGTGGTCTATGCCCTGGCGGACAAGCAAAAGCTGCTGCGTCTGCAGGTGCCAGCGGGCACCACGTTGCGCGAAGCGGCCGAGCGCTCGGGGATGGCGGCACATTTTCCCGGTCTGGACCTGGCGACCTGTCCCTTGGGGATTTTCGGCAAGGCCGTGAGCAAGCCCCAGGAGCGGGTACTAGAGGAGGGTGAACGGGTAGAAATCTACCGGCCGCTTCTGGCTGATCCGAAGGAAGTGCGCAAACAGCGCGCAGCCAAGGCGGCGCAAGCCAAGGCCGGTGAGGGCTGAAGGCGCTTTGCACAAGGCAATAAAAAACCCGGATTTTCCGGGTTTTTTATTGCGCGGCAGAGTTACTGCGGCGAGGTTTCCAGCGGCTCGGGCGTAGGTACCGGTACGGTCTCGACGTTGTCCACTTCACGCTGGATTTTTTCTAGCAGTGAGCCAGGTGCTGGCGCGGCTTCAGGCTCTGTAGGGGCTTTGGCTTCTGCCTTGGGCGACGTACCTGGCTCGCTGGACGGCTGGCCAAGAATGGCCTCGTCACGGCTGACGCCGGGCATGAAGTCGCCAGACAGGCCTACCAGTTGATCACTTTCGTTGAAGAAAATGCTCACATGCTCCTGTAGACGCTGACCGCCGCCTGGTTGGATGCTGTAGAGGTAGTCCAGGCGATCGGCGTGGAAAGTGTCGCTGATCAGGGCATTGCCCATGATAAACCGCACTTGGCGTCGGGTCATTCCGGGCTTCAACTGGTCTATCATGTCTTGCGTTACGACATTGCCCTGTTGAATGTCGATTTTATAAACCCCGGGGAATGAACAACCGGCGAGTGCGAACAGTCCGGCGAACGTCAGGCTGGTAAGCAGGAGCTTGGTGTTTTGCATCGGTGGGTGACTTCCACTATCTTGGCTGGGCAATGTAAACCCCGATCATACCCGCATTAAAGGAAGCTGCGAAGCAGCATCCGTGAGAAAGCTGACCATGGTTGAAAATAGCGAGCTACGTAAAGTTGGCCTGAAAGTGACCCTGCCGCGGGTCAAGATTTTGCAGATGCTCGACTCCGCCGAGCATCGCCACATGAGTGCGGAAGATGTGTACAAGGCGCTGATGGAATCGGGCGAGGACGTCGGCCTGGCCACGGTTTATCGCGTGCTGACGCAGTTCGAGGCCGCGGGTTTGGTGGTGCGCCACAATTTTGATGGCGGCCATGCCGTGTTCGAACTGGCTGACGGCGGTCACCACGACCATATGGTCTGCGTGGAAAGCGGTGAGGTGATCGAATTCATTGATGCCGAAATCGAAAAGCGCCAGAAAGAGATTGTTAGCGAGCACGGTTTTGAGCTGGTAGACCACAATTTGGTGCTCTACGTACGCAAGAAAAAGTAAGCGCTGGTGTAATGGCAAAAAGGCGACCTCAGGGTCGCCTTTTTGCATTCTGGGTTCGCGGCGGCGTTTAGCTTTGTGCCGTGCTCACCATCTTGCGGGCATGGGCCAGGGATTCGCTGGTGAGATCGACGCCGCCAAGCATGCGGGCGATTTCCTCAATGCGGTCGCTGTCTTGCAGATGGGCTACGGCGGTGCGGGTGGCATCGCTGCCACGGGCTTTGTGCACGAACAGGTGGTGATGGCCCTGGGCGGCCACTTGCGGCAAGTGGGTGACGGTCAAGACCTGGCCGCGTTCACCCAGTCGGCGCAATAGCTGGCCAACCACTTCGGCGGTGGGGCCACCGATGCCAACGTCGACTTCGTCGAATACCAGGGTCGGCACCCGCGATGTCTGCGCGGTGATGACCTGAATTGCCAGGCTGATGCGTGACAGTTCGCCGCCTGAGGCCACCTTGGCCAAGGGTTTGAGCGGCTGGCCGGGGTTGGCGCTGACCAGTAATTCCACCTGCTCTTGCCCGTGGGGGTGGGGTTCGGCGTGAGCAGTTGCCCGCAGTTCGATAGTGAAGCGCCCGCCAGGCATGCCCAGGCGCTGGATTTCGCCTTCTACGGCGGTGGCCAACTGGCTGGCAGCGTCTTGACGCAGTTGGCTGAGTTCGGCGGCCTTGTCCTGATAGTGGCGGGCGTAAGCAGCCAGCTCACTGCTCAGGCGCTCGCAAGCCTGGTCGTCGGCATTCAGGCTTTCCAGTTCATCAAACAGTTGCTGTTGCAGGGCGCCGAGTTCGCTGGGCTGGATACGGTGTTTGCGGGCCAGGGTGTAGATGCTGTCCAGGCGCTCTTCCAGTTGTTGCTGGCGGGCTGGGTCGGCGTCGAAATGGTCGAGAAAGCGGTTCAGCTCGCCAACGGCTTCCTCGACCTGAATTTGGGCGCTGGCCAGCAGGTTTACGGCTTCGCTAAGGGCGCCAGGTGGGCTGTTGAATGGGCTCAGGCGCTGCAGGCTGGACGTCAGGGCGGACAGCACGTTGCCGCCGTCGTGCTCGCTGCATTGCTCCAGTACCAGGCGGCAGGCGCTGAGCAGGCTTTCTGCGTTGGCCAGGGCTTTGTGGTCTTGCTCCAGTTGCGGCAGCTCATTGTCGCCGAGGGCCAGATTGTCGAGTTCCTCAAGCTGGTAGCTGAGCAACTGATGACGCGCGCGTTGTTCGTCGCCGGCATTGGCCAGGCGCTCCAGCTCCTGACGGGTCTGGCGCCAGCGTTGGGCGGCCAGTTGCACCTGGCGCGCCAGCTCCTGGCTGCCGGCATATTCATCCAGCAGGCGGCGGTGGGTGTCAGGTTTAAGCAGGGATTGGTGTTCGTGCTGGTTGTGGATGTCGATCAGCAGTTCGCCAAGGGCCTTGAGGTCGCCTTGGGGGCAGGGCGAGCCGTTGATGTAGCTGCGCGAACGGCCTTCGGTGGTGATCACCCGGCGCAGGATGCACGGGCCGTCGTTGTCTAGGTCGCGCTCGCTCAGCCACTGGCGGGCTTCGGGGATGGCGGCCAGGTCGAAGCTGGCGAGAATGTCGGCCTTGTCGGCGCCTGGGCGCACCACGCCGCTGTCGGCACGATCGCCCAGGGCCAAGCCTAGGGCGTCGAGCATGATCGATTTGCCGGCGCCGGTTTCGCCGGTTATCACCGACATGCCGGCGTTCAGCTCGAGGTCGAGGTGTTCGACGATGGCGTAGTTGTGAACAGAAAGATGTACCAGCATGGTGGGCGCTCCCAGGCCTGTGTCTGGTTATTTATACAGTGTTTTGTTTGCGCCTGACAATCCTTGCTCGCCCTTGAAGCTGCAAAATCTGTCCCCATATAGAAGGCAGAAGTGCGAGCGCTGACTCGCCATTGTTTATCACAGGAGGAACGCATGGCTGACGAACAGAACCTGGATCCGCAGGCCTTTGAGGCGAATGTTGCTGAGGCAGCGGGTGATGACCTGGTGGCGCGCGTGCACGCCCTTGAGGAGCAGCTGGCAGCGGCCCAGGATCAAGCCCTGCGCGTGTTGGCTGATATGCAGAACGTGCGTCGCCGTGCCGAGCAGGACGTTGAAAAGGCGCACAAGTTCGCCCTGGAAAAATTCGCCAGCGATCTGTTGCCGGTTGTCGACAGCCTGGAGCGTGGCATTGAACTGACCAGCGCGGACGATGAGGCGATCAAGCCGGTGCGCGAAGGCATGGAGCTGACCCTTAAGCTGCTGCAGGACACCTTCCGCCGTTTCAGCATCGAGGCGCTTGATCCACACGGCGCACCGTTTAATGCCGAGCATCATCAGGCTATGGCGCTGCAGGAAAGTCCACATGTTGAGCCGAACAGCGTGCTCAAAGTGTTCCAGAAAGGCTATCTGCTGAGCGGTCGTCTGTTGCGCCCGGCCATGGTTGTGGTCAGCAAGGCTCCGACTGAGGCGCCACCGTCGATTGATGAGCAGGCTTGAAATTCGCCAGCCGGCCCCCATCTATTAGTACAAGCGATTAAGTGCTGCCGCGATCGGTAAACCCGAGTCGCGGAAATTCAAAATTTTGGGAGAGTTAAGAATGGGCAAAATTATTGGTATCGACCTGGGGACTACCAACTCCTGCGTCTCGGTTCTGGAAAACGGCGTCGCTAAAGTTATCGAGAACGCCGAAGGTGCACGCACCACTCCGTCGATCATTGCGTATGCCAACGACGGCGAAATTCTGGTTGGCCAGTCGGCCAAGCGTCAGGCTGTAACCAATCCGCACAACACCCTGTACGCGGTGAAGCGTCTGATTGGCCGCCGTTTTGAAGAAAGCGTTGTACAGAAAGACATCGAAATGGTGCCGTACAAGATCGTCAAGGCTGACAACGGTGACGCCTGGGTAGCGGTCAATGATCAGAAAATGGCCCCGCCACAAATTTCGGCTGAAATTCTGAAGAAGATGAAGAAAACCGCCGAAGACTACCTCGGCGAGCCAGTGACCGAAGCGGTGATTACCGTGCCGGCCTACTTCAACGACAGCCAGCGTCAGGCCACCAAAGACGCCGGCCGCATTGCCGGTCTGGACGTTAAGCGCATCATCAACGAGCCGACTGCGGCTGCGCTGGCTTACGGTATGGACAAGGCCAAAGGCGACCACACTGTGATCGTTTATGACCTGGGTGGCGGTACTTTCGACGTGTCGGTGATCGAGATCGCTGAAGTCGATGGCGAGCACCAGTTCGAAGTGTTGGCCACCAACGGCGACACCTTCCTCGGTGGTGAAGACTTCGACATTCGTCTGATCGACTACCTTGTCGACGAGTTCAAGAAAGAAAGCGGCATGAACCTCAAGGGTGATCCGCTGGCCATGCAGCGCCTGAAAGAAGCCGCTGAAAAAGCCAAGATTGAGCTGTCTTCGAGCCAGCAGACCGACGTCAACCTGCCGTACATCACTGCAGATGCCACCGGTCCTAAGCACTTGAACGTGAAAATCTCCCGCGCCAAGCTGGAGTCGCTGGTTGAAGACCTGGTGCAGCGCACCATCGAGCCTTGCCGTATCGCGTTGAAAGACGCCGGTATCGACGTTGGCGCGATCAACGACGTGATTCTGGTCGGTGGCCAGACTCGTATGCCGTTGGTGCAGAAGCTGGTAACCGATTTCTTCGGTAAAGAGGCGCGTAAAGACGTTAACCCGGACGAAGCAGTGGCCATGGGTGCTGCTATCCAGGGCGCGGTATTGTCGGGTGATGTGAAAGACGTATTGCTGCTCGACGTTAGCCCGCTGACCCTGGGTATCGAAACCATGGGTGGTGTGATGACCGCGCTGATCGAGAAAAACACCACGATTCCGACCAAGAAATCGCAAGTGTTCTCGACTGCTGACGATAACCAAGGCGCCGTGACCATTCACGTGCTGCAGGGCGAGCGTAAGCAAGCCAGCGGCAACAAGTCCTTGGGTAAATTCGACCTGGCCGAGATTCCGCCGGCTCCGCGTGGCGTACCGCAGATCGAAGTAACCTTCGATATCGACGCCAACGGCATCCTGCATGTCGGCGCGAAAGACAAGGCGACCGGCAAGACCCAGTCGATCGTGATCAAGGCCAACTCCGGTCTGTCTGAGGAAGAAATTCAGCAGATGGTTCGTGATGCTGAAGTCAACGCTGAAGAAGATCGTAAGTTCGAAGAGCTGGCGACCGCACGCAACCAGGGCGACCAGTTGGTGCATGCCACTCGCAAGATGATCACTGAGGCTGGCGATAAGGCCACTGCCGATGAGAAAGCGGCCATCGAAACCGCATTGAGTGCCCTGGAAGTAGCCGTTAAAGGCGACGACAAGGCTGAAATCGAAGCGAAGATGAGCGCTCTGTCGGAAGCGACAACACCGCTGGCGCAGAAAATGTACGCCGAGCAGCCACAGCAAGCCGGTGGTGCCGCTCAGGGTGCAGAAGAAGCAGCGGGCGCGGACGACGTGGTTGATGCCGAGTTCGAAGAAGTCAAAGACAACAAGTAAGCCTTAGCTGGTGACCCACAGGGATGTGGGTAATACGGCAGGCCGCCTGGAGCGGCTGCTGCCTTGAGCGGCTTTTTAGGTCAAGGACATTAGCTGGATTCGCCGCGCGGGAGCTTGCTCCCGCGTTGGCGTGTCTGGGGTAGACGATTTAAGAGTGCGAAAAACTTATGGCCAAGCGTGATTTTTATGAAGTTCTGGGTGTCGAGCGCGGCGCCAGCGAGGCGGAGCTGAAGAAGGCCTATCGCCGCCTGGCAATGAAGCATCACCCGGACCGCAATCCCGACGATAAAGCGTCGGAAGAGAAGTTCAAAGAGGCCAATGAGGCCTACGAAGTATTGTCCGATGCCAGCAAGCGTGCGGCTTACGATCAGTACGGTCATGCCGGTGTCGACCCGCAAATGGGTGGCGGCGGCGGTGGCGGGGCGAACTTCTCCGACATTTTTGGCGACGTGTTCAGTGACTTCTTTGGTGGTCAGCGCGGCGGTCAGCGTGGCGGTGCCCAGCGTGGCAGCGACCTGCGTTACACCCTGGAGCTGGATCTGGAAGAGGCAGTGCGTGGCACTACGGTGACCATTCGCGTGCCGACCCTGGTCAATTGCAAGCCGTGCGATGGCTCGGGTGCCAAGAAGGGCACCAGTCCGGTGACCTGTACCACCTGTGGTGGTATCGGCCAGGTGCGTATGCAGCAGGGCTTCTTTTCGGTGCAGCAGACCTGCCCGCGTTGCCACGGCAGCGGCAAGATGATTTCCGATCCGTGCACCAGCTGTCATGGCCAAGGCCGTGTCGAAGAGCAGAAGACCCTGTCGGTCAAGGTGCCGCCAGGCGTCGACACCGGCGACCGCATTCGTCTGACCGGCGAAGGCGAGGCGGGCACGTTGGGTGGGCCGGCAGGCGACCTGTATGTGGTGGTCAATGTGCGCGAGCACGCGATCTTCCAGCGTGACGGCAAGCACCTGTATTGCGACGTGCCGATCAGCTTTGCCGATGCAGCCTTGGGTGGCGAGCTGGAAGTGCCGACGCTGGATGGTCGGGTCAAGTTGAAAATTCCGGAAGGCACGCAAACCGGCAAGCTGTTCCGTTTGCGTGGCAAAGGCGTGGCGCCAGTGCGCGGCGGTGGTGCGGGCGACCTGATGTGTCGGGTGGCCGTGGAAACACCAGTGCACCTGGACAAGCGCCAGCGCGAATTGCTGGAAGAGTTCCGTCAGTCGCTGGCTGGCGATAGCTCGCACTCGCCGAAGGCCAATGGCTGGTTTGAGGGTGTGAAGCGTTTCTTCGGCGATTTGTAATTCGCAGCTGTGGGTTGCGGGTGGTGGGTCACGGCCTGCCACCCGGAGCGTGCGGCGTTAAGCCTTGGGCTTGGAGCTGAGAGTTATGCAACGTATTGCAGTGATGGGCGCCGCTGGGCGCATGGGCAAAACCCTGATCGAAGCGGTGCAGCAGGCCGCGGATGCGAGCTTGAGCGCGGCGATTGATCGTCCGGACAGCACCCTGGTGGGCGCTGATGTGGGTGAGTTGGCAGGCGTCGGTCGCCTGGGCTTGACCCTCGCGGGTGATCTGCAGGCTGTGGTCGAGCAGTTCGATGTGTTGATCGACTTTACCCATCCGTCAGTCACCCTGAAAAACCTTGAAGTCTGTCGCCAGGCGGGCAAGGCCATGGTAATTGGCACGACCGGTTTTTCCGTGGCTGAAAAGCTGCTGCTGGAGCAGGCTGCCAAGGACATTCCGATTGTGTTTGCCGCCAACTACAGCGTCGGCGTCAACCTGTGCCTGAAGCTGCTCGATACCGCCGCGCGAGTGCTGGGCGATGAGGTCGATATCGAAATCATCGAAGCGCACCACCGGCACAAGGTTGATGCGCCATCCGGTACGGCGCTGCGCATGGGTGAAGTGGTGGCCAATGCCTTGGGGCGCGATCTGCAAAAAGTGGCGGTGTATGGCCGTGAAGGCCAGACCGGTGCCCGCGAGCGCGAGACCATTGGCTTTGCCACGGTGCGTGCTGGCGATGTGGTCGGTGACCATACCGTGCTGTTTGCTGCGGATGGCGAGCGGGTGGAAATCACCCATAAAGCTTCCAGTCGGATGACCTTTGCCAAAGGCGCGGTGCGCTCGGCCTTGTGGTTGGATGGGCGTGCGGCGGGCCTCTACGACATGCAGGATGTGCTGGGTTTGCGCTGAGTCACTGAACTTGCTTGTCTTTGGGTTGGACCGCGAGAGGGCTTTCCTGTAAGCTACAGCTTTAGTATGTCCACTAAAAGTTACGCAGAATGAATCAGATAAAGAAGCGGGGTGACGGTTGGTACGTCATCCCGCTTTTTTACAATCTGCGTTTGCTTCACGCTTTGATCGACGGAGGTTTTCTTGAGTAAGCCAGCCATTCTCGCCCTTGCTGATGGCAGCATTTTTCGCGGCGAATCCATTGGAGCTGACGGGCAAACCGTTGGTGAAGTGGTGTTTAACACCGCAATGACCGGCTATCAGGAAATCCTCACCGATCCTTCCTATGCCCAGCAAATCGTCACCCTGACCTACCCGCACATCGGCAACACCGGCACTACGCCGGAAGATGCCGAGTCCAACCGCGTCTGGGCCGCCGGCCTGATCATTCGTGATCTGCCGCTGATTGCCAGCAACTGGCGTAACAAACAGCCACTGGACGAGTACCTGAAAGAGCACGGTACTGTGGCGATCGCCGGTCTCGATACCCGTCGCCTGACCCGCATCCTGCGTGAGAAAGGCGCACAGAATGGCTGCATTCTGGTCGGTGCGGATGCCACTGAAGAGAAAGCACTGGAACTGGCGCGCAGCTTCCCAGGCCTGAAAGGCATGGATCTGGCCAAAGTCGTCAGCTCCACTGAGCGCTACGAGTGGCGCTCCAGTGTCTGGAACCTGCAGACCGACAGCCATCCGGAAATTGCTGCCAGCGAACTGCCGTACCACGTGGTCGCCTACGATTTCGGCGTCAAGCTGAACATCCTGCGCATGCTGGTGGATCGCGGCTGCCGCCTGACCGTGGTGCCGGCACAAACCCCGGCCAGTGACGTGCTGGCGCTGAACCCGGATGGTGTGTTCCTGTCCAACGGCCCTGGCGACCCTGAACCGTGCGACTACGCGATTCAGGCGATCAAGGACGTGCTGGAAACCGATATTCCGGTATTCGGTATCTGCCTCGGTCACCAGTTGCTGGCCCTGGCCTCCGGCGCCAAGACCGTGAAAATGGGTCATGGTCACCACGGTGCCAACCACCCGGTGCAAGACCTGAAAACCAGTGTGGTGATGATCACCAGCCAGAACCACGGTTTCGCCGTGGAAGAAAGCAGCCTGCCAGCCAATCTGCGCGCCACCCACAAGTCGCTGTTCGACGGGACCCTGCAGGGTATCGAGCGCACCGACAAGGACGCGTTCAGCTTCCAGGGTCACCCGGAAGCCAGCCCGGGGCCGATGGATGTCGCGCCGCTGTTCGATCGTTTTATCGAAGCCATGGCCAAGCGCCGTTAAGCCCGCCGACTGACCAAAGGATTCGAGAGTAAGCACATGCCAAAACGTACAGACATTAAAAGTATCCTGATCCTCGGCGCCGGCCCTATCGTTATCGGCCAGGCCTGCGAATTCGACTACTCCGGCGCCCAGGCTTGTAAAGCCCTGCGCGAAGAGGGTTACCGGGTCATCCTGGTGAACTCCAATCCGGCCACCATCATGACCGACCCGGCCATGGCGGACGCCACCTACATCGAGCCGATCAAGTGGTCCACCGTGGCCAAGATCATCGAGAAGGAGCGCCCGGACGCGCTGCTGCCGACCATGGGCGGCCAGACGGCGCTGAACTGCGCACTGGACCTGGAGCGCCACGGCATTCTGGAAAAGTTCGGCGTGGAAATGATCGGCGCCAACGCCGACACCATCGACAAGGCTGAAGATCGCTCGCGCTTCGACAAGGCGATGAAAGACATCGGTCTGGCGTGCCCGGTTTCCGGTATCGCCCACGACATGGAAGAAGCCTACGGCGTACTCGAAAAAGTCGGCTTCCCGTGCATCATTCGTCCGTCTTTCACCATGGGCGGCACCGGCGGCGGCATCGCTTACAACCGTGAAGAGTTCGAAGAGATCTGCGCCCGCGGTCTGGACCTGTCGCCGACCAATGAGCTGCTGATCGACGAATCCCTGATCGGCTGGAAGGAATACGAGATGGAGGTCGTTCGAGACAAGAACGACAACTGCATCATCGTTTGCGCCATCGAAAACTTCGACCCGATGGGCGTGCACACCGGTGACTCGATCACCGTGGCCCCTGCGCAAACCCTGACCGACAAGGAATACCAGATCCTGCGTAACGCCTCCCTGGCGGTATTGCGCGAGATCGGCGTGGAAACCGGCGGCTCCAACGTGCAGTTTGGTATCTGCCCGGAAACCGGCCGCATGGTCGTGATCGAGATGAACCCGCGCGTGTCGCGTTCCTCGGCACTGGCCTCCAAAGCCACCGGTTTCCCGATCGCTAAGATCGCCGCCAAGCTGGCCGTGGGTTACACCCTCGACGAGCTGCAGAACGACATCACTGGCGGCCGTACGCCAGCGTCCTTCGAGCCGGCCATCGACTACGTGGTGACCAAGCTGCCGCGTTTTGCCTTTGAGAAATTCCCCAAGGCCGATGCGCGCCTGACCACCCAGATGAAATCTGTGGGTGAAGTGATGGCCATCGGCCGTACCTTCCAGGAATCGCTGCAGAAAGCCCTGCGCGGTCTGGAAGTGGGCGTTAACGGCTTCGACCCGAAGGTCGAGCCGAGCAACCCTGAGGCCGCCAGCATCATCAAGCGCGAGCTGACCGTGCCGGGCGCCGAGCGCATCTGGTATGTGGCTGATGCATTCCGTTCCGGCATGAGCTGCGACGATATCTACGCCCTGACCAAGATCGACCACTGGTTCCTGGTGCAGATCGAAGACCTGATCAAAGACGAAGAGCACATCAAGACCCTGGGTCTGGCGTCGATCGATCACGACCTGATGCGCAAGCTCAAGCGCAAGGGCTTCTCCGACGCGCGCCTGGCCAAGCTGCTGGGTGTGACCGAGAAGAACCTGCGTAACCAGCGCCACAAGCTGAAAGTGCTGCCGGTCTACAAGCGCGTTGACACCTGCGCCGCCGAGTTCGCTACTGACACCGCTTACCTGTACTCGACCTACGAGGAAGAGTGCGAGGCCAATCCGTCGACCCGCGACAAGATCATGATCCTCGGTGGCGGGCCAAACCGTATCGGCCAGGGCATCGAGTTCGACTACTGCTGCGTGCACGCGGCACTGGCGATGCGTGAAGACGGTTACGAGACCATCATGGTCAACTGCAACCCGGAAACCGTATCGACCGACTACGACACCTCCGATCGCCTGTACTTCGAGCCAGTAACCCTGGAAGACGTGCTGGAAATCGTTCGTGTCGAGCAGCCTAAGGGCGTCATCGTCCAGTACGGCGGCCAGACCCCGCTGAAACTGGCCCGTGCCTTGGAAGAGGCCGGCGTGCCAATCATCGGTACCTCGCCTGACGCCATCGACCGCGCCGAAGACCGCGAGCGCTTCCAGCAGATGGTGCAGCGCCTCAACCTGCGTCAGCCGGCCAACGTCACTGCTCGCAGTGAAGACGAAGCCCTGGCGGCCTCCAAGGCCATCGGCTACCCGCTGGTGGTGCGTCCATCCTACGTGTTGGGTGGTCGGGCGATGGAAATCGTCTACGAGGAAGAAGAGCTGCGTCGCTACATGCGTGAGGCTGTGAAGGTCTCCAACGACAGCCCGGTATTGCTGGATCACTTCCTCAACTGCGCCATCGAAGTGGACGTGGACGCGGTGTGCGATGGCGAGCAAGTGGTTATCGGCGCGATCATGCAGCACATCGAACAAGCGGGTGTGCACTCCGGTGACTCGGCGTGCTCGCTGCCGCCGTACTCGCTGCCGAAGCACATCCAGGACGAGATCCGCGACCAGGTCAAGAAAATGGCCCTGGAGCTCGGTGTGGTTGGTCTGATGAACGTGCAGATGGCCGTGCAGGGCGAGGACATCTACGTTATTGAAGTCAACCCGCGCGCTTCGCGTACCGTGCCGTTCGTCTCCAAGTGCATCGGTGAGTCGCTGGCCAAGATTGCTGCACGCGTAATGGCGGGCAAGACCCTGGCGGAAATCGGCTTCACCAAAGAAATCATCCCGCCGTTCTTCAGCGTTAAGGAAGCGGTGTTCCCGTTCGCCAAATTCCAGGGTGTGGACCCGATCCTCGGCCCAGAAATGAAGTCGACCGGTGAAGTGATGGGTGTTGGCGACAGCTTCGGCGAGGCGTTTGCCAAGGCTCAGCTGGGTGCCAGCGAGATTCTGCCGAACAGCGGTTGTGCCTTTATCAGCGTGCGCGATGACGACAAGCCA
This sequence comes from Pseudomonas sp. BGA-UO-ETr-WB11, assembly GCF_059567785.1. Classification (NCBI taxonomy): domain Bacteria; kingdom Pseudomonadati; phylum Pseudomonadota; class Gammaproteobacteria; order Pseudomonadales; family Pseudomonadaceae; genus Pseudomonas; species Pseudomonas sp. BGA-UO-ETr-WB11. The sequence goes on from NZ_JCAQOS010000005.1 coordinate 301,508, forward strand.
CTGGTGGCTGATTTGGCGCGTGAGCTGGTTAATCTTGGCTTCGAAGTGGTGGCGACTGCCGGCACTGCGAAGATGATCGAGGCCGCTGGCTTGCCAGTGCGTCGCGTGAACAAGGTCACCGAAGGGCGTCCGCACGTGGTCGACATGATCAAGAATGACGAAGTCACCTTGATCATCAATACCACTGAAGGCCGTCAGTCGATTGCTGACTCTTACTCCATTCGTCGTAACGCTCTGCAGCACAAGATCTGTTGCACCACCACCTTGGCGGCGGGTTCGGCAATCTGTGAGGCGCTGAAGTTTGGTCCCGAGAAGACCGTGCGCCGGCTGCAGGATCTGCATGCAGGAATCAAGGGATGATCAAGTACCCAATGACTGTCCAGGGCGCCCGCGCCCTGGAAGAAGAGCTGCATCACCTGACCAAGGTGGTGCGCCCTAAACTCAGCCAGGACATCGGTACTGCGCGCGAGTTGGGTGACCTTAAAGAAAACGCCGAATACCACGCTGCTCGTGAGCAGCAGGGTATGGTTGAGGCGCGTGTGCGTGATATCGAAGGCCGTCTGCAGAACTCTGTGGTCATCGATGTCACCACCATTGCCCATACCGGCAAGGTGATTTTTGGCACCACCGTGGAAATCGCCAACGTCGAGACCGACGAAAGCGTGACCTACCACATCGTCGGTGAAGACGAGGCTGACTTTAAGCTCGGCAAGATCTCGGTTGGCTCACCCATCGCTCGCGCCCTGGTGGGCAAGAACGAAGGGGATGTGGTCACGGTGAAAACGCCGAGCGGCGTGGTCGAGTACGAGATCATTGAGGTTCGTCATCTCTAATACCGGCACTCTGCGCGCCGGCAGCATCAGTTGGCAGCTGGCTCAGACGTTCTGGGTCGGCGGCCTATGGTTGCTGCACTTCGTTGTGCTGCCGGCGTTGCCCAAAGTAGGGTTGGCGCCGCTGCTGGTCGATGAGGTGGCCGCGGTTTTATCGCCTTTGCTGGTGGGGTTTGCGGCCTTCTGTGCGCTGCTGCAGGGCGTAGTGCTGATGCAGGCGGAGGGTGCTGGCAGTCTCTGGCGCGACATGCGCGGGCAACTGCTGCTGACGGTGCAGGTGATGGCGGCCAGTTACCTGGGCGTGCATTACTGGTGGCCAGATGCGCTGCGTTGGTTGTCGTTCAGTTATCTGGTGTTGGCGTTGTGTGGTCTGCTGTTGGTACTGCAGCCAGTGCCAGGGATGAGCGGCAGGGCGAGCGGGGCTCGCCACTGAGCGTGGTGCGAGGTTAGAAGCTGTGTCGGCTAACGTTGGACAGCAGCTTGTTGGCCTTGGGATTTTTGCGGTAAATCAGTGCCATCTTGCCAATTACTTGTGCCAATTCGCTGTGCGAAGCCTTGCACAGTTCGTCGATAGCGGCGAGGCGAGCATCGCGTTCGGTGATGCGCAGCTGCACCTTGATCAGTTCGTGATCGCTGAGTGCGCGCTCCAGTTCGGCTAGCACGCCTTCGGTCAAACCATTGTCAGCCACTATCAATACCGGTTTCAGGTGGTGGCCAATAGATTTGAATTGTTTCTTCTGCTCTTGAGTGAGCGCCATAATCTGACCCCTGCGTCTGATCTTGTAAAAAGCGGCGGTCAGTTTACCCGAGCCACTCCGAACCCGCCCAGTTAATCACTGTCGTAAATTTTTGAGGTGCCCAGTGGCCCGCTCCAAGACTAGCCAGAACTGGCTGAGAGAACATTTCAACGATCCCTACGTGAAAATGGCGCAGAAGGATGGTTATCGCTCTCGTGCCAGCTACAAACTGCTGGAAATTCAAGAGAAGGATCGCATCCTGCGTCCGGGCAATACCGTGATCGATCTCGGCGCGGCCCCAGGTGGCTGGTCGCAGGTGACCAGTCGGGTGCTGGGGGATAAGGGGCGCCTGATCGCTTCGGATATTCTGGAGATGGACAGCATTCCGGATGTCACCTTTATCCAAGGCGACTTCACGGAGGAGTCGGTGCTGGCGCAGATTCTTGAGGCGGTCGGTAATCATCCGGTTGATCTTGTTATTTCCGACATGGCCCCCAATATGAGTGGTGTGAAGTTGGCCGATCAGGCGCGCGCGATGTACCTGTGCGAGCTGGCCCTTGATCTGGCTGGGCAGGTGTTGCGCCCGGGTGGTGATTTCCTGATCAAGATTTTCCAGGGCGAAGGCTTTGATGTGTACCACAAGCAGGTGCGCACGATGTTCGACAAGGTACAAATGCGTAAGCCCTTGTCGTCTCGTGACCGCTCCCGTGAGCAGTACCTGTTGGCCCGCGGATTTCGCGGCAACAACTAAGCGCTCGTGGCAGGCTCGCAGGCTGTGTGCGCTGGATGTTTCATAAAGGGTTACAGACGGCTTCTGCCAGAAGCGCGGCTTGTGTAGTAAGTTAGGCGGGTAAATAACCAGCCGTTATGCGAAGCACGGTCCAGCGCGCGGCCTGCTACAGAGGGTAGCTAATTGAACGATATGGCAAAAAATCTGATCTTGTGGTTGATCATCGCTGCCGTGCTGGTCACGGTGATGAACAATTTCTCCAGTCCTCCTGAGTCGCACAAACTCAATTATTCCGAGTTCATCCAGCAGGTACAGGAAGGCAAGGTCAAGGAAGTCACCGTCGATGGCTATCTGATCAGTGCCAAGAGTATCGATGGCAACACCTTCGATATCGTCCGTCCGGCGATTGCCGACAACGGCCTGATCAAGGATCTGATGGACAACAACGTCGCCATCGTCGGCAAGCAGCCAGAGCAGCAGAGCATCTGGACGCAACTGCTGGTGGCCAGCTTCCCGATTCTGGTAATGATCGCCGTGGTCATGTTCTTCATGCGCCAGATGCAAGGCGGTGCGGGCGGCAAAGGCGGTCCGATGAGCTTCGGCAAGAGCAAGGCGCGCCTGCTCTCAGAAGATCAGGTCAAGACTACGTTTGCTGACGTTGCCGGTTGCGATGAGGCCAAGGAAGAAGTCAGCGAGCTGGTTGAGTTCCTGCGTGATCCGGGCAAGTTTCAGCGCCTGGGTGGTCGCATCCCTCGTGGCGTACTGATGGTCGGCTCACCGGGTACCGGTAAGACTCTGCTGGCCAAAGCGGTGGCGGGTGAAGCCAAGGTGCCGTTCTTCACTATTTCCGGTTCTGATTTCGTCGAGATGTTCGTTGGTGTCGGCGCCAGCCGCGTGCGCGACATGTTCGAACAGGCCAAGAAGCATGCGCCGTGCATCATCTTCATCGACGAAATCGATGCGGTCGGTCGTCATCGTGGCGCCGGCATGGGTGGTGGTCACGACGAGCGCGAGCAGACCCTCAACCAGTTGCTGGTAGAGATGGACGGCTTCGAGATGAATGACGGCATCATCGTGATCGCCGCTACCAACCGTCCTGACGTGCTAGACCCTGCTTTGTTGCGCCCTGGTCGCTTCGACCGTCAGGTGGTGGTGGGCTTGCCCGATATCCGTGGTCGCGAGCAGATTCTGGCCGTGCACATGCGCAAGGTGCCGATGGGTGATGATGTTGAGCCGGCAGTGATTGCTCGCGGTACTCCTGGGTTCTCGGGCGCGGACCTGGCCAACCTGGTGAACGAAGCTTCTCTGTTCGCTGCGCGTGCGGGTAAGCGTGTGGTCGAGATGAAAGAATTCGAGCTGGCCAAAGACAAGATCATGATGGGTGCCGAGCGCAAATCCATGGTCATGTCAGATAAAGAGAAGCTTAATACGGCGTATCACGAGGCGGGTCACGCCATTGTTGGGCGCATCGTGCCTGAGCACGATCCGGTCTATAAGGTCTCCATCATTCCCCGTGGTCGCGCCTTGGGTGTGACCATGTTCCTGCCGGAAGAAGATCGCTACAGCCTCTCCAAGCGTGCGCTGACCAGCCAGATTTGCTCACTGTTTGGCGGGCGAATTGCTGAAGAAATGACCCTGGGCTTTGATGGCGTTACTACGGGTGCCTCCAACGACATCATGCGCGCCACGCAGTTGGCGAAGAACATGGTGACCAAGTGGGGGTTGTCGGAAAAGCTCGGTCCGCTGATGTATGCGGAGGAAGAGGGTGAAGTGTTCCTCGGTCGCAGCATGGGCAGTCAGCACAGCAATGTGTCGGCGGATACCGCCAAACTGATCGACTCGGAAGTGCGCAGCCTGATTGATCACTGCTACGGCACGGCCAAGCAGATCCTGGCAGATAACCGCGACAAGCTGGATCTCATGGCTGAAGCGTTGATGAAGTATGAAACCATCGACGCCGAGCAGATCGACGACATCATGAATGGTCGTCCCGCGCGCGAGCCGAAGGACTGGCAGGGTGGTTCGGGAAGCTCTTCCGGCAAGCCTGTTGTCGCGGAGTCGGCGGATCGTCCGGAAACGCCGATTGGCGGGCCGGCTGGCGAGCACTAAGGTCTTTTCATGAGTGTGCAGTACTCAACCCGATTGCCTTGCGGCAATCGGGTTTTGGATTTGGCCCATCCACAGGTGATGGGCATTCTTAATGTCACCCCTGATTCTTTCTCTGACGGTGGACGCTTTCGCCAGCGCGATGAAGCCTTGCGTCATGCTGCCGCAATGGTTGCGGCAGGCGCCAGCCTGATTGATGTCGGCGGCGAGTCGACGCGCCCGGGGGCGTTGCAGGTTTCTGCAGATGAAGAGTTGCAGCGGGTGGCGCCGGTGGTCGAGGCCATCGCCGCTGAGCTCGATGTGATCATCTCGGTGGATACCTCGTGCCCGCAGGTGATGCGCGAGAGTGCGCGCCTGGGCGCCGGCTTGATCAATGACGTGCGCTCGCTACGCCGTGAAGGTGCCCTACAGGCTGCGGCGGAAAGTGGTTTGCCGGTGTGCCTGATGCACATGCAGGGCGAGCCTGAGACTATGCAGAAGAACCCCCATTACGATGATTTGCTGGCTGAAGTTCAGGCTTTCTTTGCTGAGCGCATGGCCGCGTGCGCGGCGGCGGGTATTGCCGCTGAGCGGATCATTCTGGATCCAGGCTTCGGCTTTGCTAAAAATCTGCAGCACAACCTGAGTCTGTTCAAGCATATGCAGGTGTTGCACGGCTTTGCCCGGCCGTTGCTGGTGGGTGTTTCGCGCAAGAGCATGATTGGTCAGGCCTTGGGGCGCGAGGTGGATAAGCGCTTGGCGGGTGGCTTGGCGCTGGCGGCGCTGGCGGTGGCCAAGGGCGCGTGCATTTTGCGTGTGCATGACGTGGCGGAAACAGTTGATTTGGTTCGTATGATCGCCGCAGTTGAAGCGGCGCAATAACAGGATAGGAAGGCTATGAGCAGGAAGTATTTTGGCACTGACGGCATTCGTGGGCGGGTTGGCGAGTTTCCGATTACGCCGGACTTCATGCTCAAGCTGGGGTGGGCTGCGGGCACAGCGTTTCGTAAGCACGGCGTCTGCCGTGTGTTGATCGGCAAAGACACGCGTATTTCCGGCTACATGTTTGAGTCGGCGCTTGAGGCGGGGTTGTCTGCAGCCGGTGCTGACGTAATGCTGCTGGGGCCGATGCCGACGCCGGCAATCGCTTATCTGACGCGCACCTTTCATGCTGAGGCCGGTATCGTCATTAGTGCCTCGCACAACCCGCATCACGACAACGGCATCAAGTTTTTCTCCGGCAAGGGCACCAAGCTGCCGGATGAGATTGAGTTGATGATCGAAGAGTTGCTCGATGCGCCTATGACCGTGGTGGATTCGGCCAAGTTGGGCAAGGTCTCGCGGATCAACGATGCGGCGGGTCGTTATATCGAATTCTGCAAGAGTAGCGTGCCTAGTAGTACCGATTTCGCCGGCCTGAAGATTGTTCTCGATTGCGCCCATGGCGCGGCCTACAAAATAGCCCCGAGTGTGTTTCGCGAGCTTGGCGCCGAAGTGGTGGTGCTATCAGCTCAGCCTAACGGGCTGAATATCAATGATCAGTGTGGTTCGACCCATATGCAGGCGTTGCAGGCCGCGGTCTTGTCGGAGCAGGCGGATCTGGGGATTGCATTCGACGGTGATGCTGACCGTGTACTGATGGTGGATCACACCGGGGCGGTGGTGGATGGTGATGAGCTGCTGTTCATTATCGCGCGTGACCTGCAGCAGCGTGGCCGTTTGCAGGGTGGTGTGGTTGGTACCCTGATGAGTAATTTGGGCCTGGAGTTGGCCTTGGCAGAGCTGCAGATTCCCTTCGTGCGCGCCAAGGTTGGCGATCGCTATGTGATTGCGGATTTGTTGGCGCGTGATTGGCAGTTGGGCGGTGAAAACTCGGGGCATCTGGTTTGCTTCCAGCACACCACCACGGGTGATGCGATCATTGCTGGCTTGCAGGTTTTACTCGCCCTGCGTCGTTGCGAGATGACACTTGCAGAGGCGCGTAGTGGCTTGCGTAAGTGTCCGCAGGTGTTGATCAATGTGCGGTTTTCCGGCGCGCTGGATCCGCTGGAGCATCCCGAAGTCAAGGCGGCCTGCGCCGAAATTACTGAGCACATGGCTGGGCGTGGGCGGGTGTTGCTGCGCAAGTCGGGCACCGAGCCGTTGTTGCGAGTGATGGTAGAAGGCGATGACGAGCTGCAGGTGCGAGCCTGTGCCGAGCAACTGGCAGCTGTCGTTACACAGGTATGTGCCTGATTCTCTTGCCAGTATTGGAAGTGTTGGGTAACATCTGCGCCCACTTTGATCGACGAGGTAGAGCATGCGTCGCCCTATGGTAGCTGGTAACTGGAAAATGCACGGTACCTGCGCCAGCGTGGCTGAGCTTGCTGAAGGTCTGCGTGATCTTGCCTTGTCGTCGGATGTAGATGTGGCTGTATTCCCGTCCGCTTTGCACATCAGTCAGGTAATGGCTGTTTTGCAAGGTGTGAGTGTTGCAGTTGGTGCTCAGGATTGTTCGGTAGAGCCGATGCCGGGAGCGCTGACAGGTGAAGTCTCTGCGAGTCAGTTGCAGGATGCCGGTTGTGCCTTGGTGTTGGTGGGGCATTCCGAGCGTCGTCAGCTTCTGGGTGAGACGGATGAAGTGGTTGCGCGAAAATTTGCAGCTGCTCAAGCCTGCGGTCTGGTACCGGTTCTCTGTGTGGGTGAGACACTTGCGCAGCGCGAGGCGGGTAAGACCTTAGAGGTTGTTTCGCATCAATTGGGTTGTGTGATTGATGAGTTGGGCGTTGGTGCGTTTTCGCGAGCTGTGGTGGCGTATGAGCCTGTTTGGGCCATAGGCACCGGGCTCACGGCGACCCCTCAGCAGGCGCAGGAAGTTCATGCGGCTATTCGTCTGCAGTTAGCGGCGGAAAACGCAGAAGTTGCCGCTGGGGTAAGAATTCTTTATGGCGGCAGTGTTAAAGCCGCCAGTGCGGTTGAATTGTTCGGTATGCCGGACATCGATGGGGGGCTTGTCGGTGGCGCCTCCCTGAATGTTGATGAGTTTGGTGCGATTTGTCGCGCCGCAGGGAATTAAGAGATGCTCGAAACTGTCGTGGTGGTGATTCATCTGTTGGGCGCCCTGGGTGTGGTTGGTCTGGTGTTGCTGCAGCACGGTAAGGGTGCGGATGCTGGTGCGTCCTTCGGTTCGGGTGCTTCGGGTACCGTATTCGGCAGTCAAGGTTCTGCTACCTTTTTGAGTCGAGTTACTGGTATACTAGCGGCGGTTTTTTTCATCACTAGCTTGGGCTTGGGCTTCTTTGCTAAAGAGAAGTCTGATGCGCTGACTGACGTAGGCTTGCCAGATCCGGCGGTTCTCGAAGTTCAGCAAAGCAAGCCAGCTGCTGGTGATGTTCCGGTTCTTGAGCAGCAAAAATCTGCAGTTAATCCTGCTGATGTTCCTGCGGTTGAAGAGGCGGGTAAGTAAGAGTTTTGCCGAGGTGGTGGAATTGGTAGACACGCTACCTTGAGGTGGTAGTGGCTTAGGCTGTAGGGGTTCGAGTCCCCTTCTCGGTACCAAATACAGAAAGGCCCGCGACATGCGGGTCTTTTTGTTGCTGTAGGGTTTGGTTGACCCTTGCGTGGGTTCAATCGTATAATCCTGCCCCAGCTTTTATGTGGGTTGGGATGCTCTGGTGAGCAGTCAGGCTTATGGCTTGATGACGCTTTCGCCAGTGCCCGCAGTCAGTTTTCGCGGAGCCCCTTATTAGGGGCTTTTTGTTAGCTGGATGATTAGCGTCGCCCTATTTTGGCGACGTTTATTGGGATGGGCGTTTCGCCCATTTTTTATTTGTACGACATGCACGAGGAGTTCAGGTGTCGAGCAAGCTAGAAGAGTTGCAGGCCATGCTGGCTCCAGCGGTTGAGTCGCTTGGCTACCAGTGCTGGGGTATTGAATTTCTGTCCCAGGGGCGGCATTCGCTGCTGCGGGTGTATATCGATCATGCGAATGGCATTTTGGTGGAGGACTGCGAGGCAGTCAGTCGCCAGATCAGTGGCATTCTCGATGTAGAAGACCCGATCAGCGCCGAATATACCCTTGAGGTTTCATCGCCTGGTATGGACCGGCCTTTGTTCAGTCTTGAACAATTTGCGCTGCATGCCGGCGAACAAGTGAAAATCAAGTTGCGCTCCCCCTTTGAAGGGCGTCGCAACTTTCAGGGGCTCCTTCGCGGTGTGGAGGAGCAGGACGTGGTGGTGTTGGTGGATGACCACGAATTCCTCTTGCCGATCGACATGATCGACAAAGCCAATATTATTCCCAGATTTGATTGAGACGCGGATCCCGCGGAGTACGCGGATTGCGTGGATCCAATGGATTGCGAAAGGCGAGGCGTACGATGAGCAAAGAAGTACTGCTGGTTGTTGAGTCGGTATCCAACGAAAAGGGCGTACCGGCCAGCGTGATTTTTGAAGCCTTGGAGCTGGCTTTGGCCACTGCTACCAAAAAGCGCTTTGATGATGAAGTCGAGTTGCGTGTGGAGATCAATCGCCACACGGGCAACTACGACACCTACCGCCGTTGGGCTGTGGTTGATGAGATTGACCAAGTCAATCCTGAGATCGAGCTGACGCCGGAAGAGGCTCAGGAAAAACAGCCTGGCGCCAAAATTGGCGATGTAGTTGAAGAGAAGATCGACTCCATCGAGTTTGGCCGTATTGCTGCACAAACAGCCAAGCAGGTCATCGTACAAAAAGTTCGCGAAGCCGAGCGCGCGCAGGTGGTGGATGCCTATCGCGAGCGCGTGGGTGAGATTGTTTCCGGTACCGTAAAAAAGGTTACCCGCGATAACGTGATCGTTGACCTGGGCAACAATGCTGAGGCCATGCTCGCTCGCGAAGACATCATCTCCCGTGAAACTTTCCGCGTCGGCGCTCGCATGCGTGCGCTGCTGAAAGAGATTCGCACCGAGAATCGCGGCCCGCAGCTGATCCTGTCGCGCACCGCGCCGCAGATGCTGATTGAGCTGTTTCGTATCGAAGTGCCGGAGATCGCTGAAGAGTTGATCGAAGTGATGGCGGCTTCGCGTGATCCAGGTTCGCGCGCCAAGATTGCCGTGCGCTCCAAAGACAAACGTATCGATCCACAGGGTGCTTGCATTGGTATGCGCGGTTCGCGCGTGCAAGCGGTATCCGGTGAGCTCGGTGGCGAGCGTGTTGACATCGTGCTGTGGGATGACAATCCGGCGCAGTTCGTCATCAACGCCATGTCGCCAGCTGAAGTGGTTGCGATCATCGTTGATGAAGACGCCCATGCGATGGATATCGCTGTGGGTGAAGACAATTTGGCGCAAGCCATTGGCCGTGGTGGTCAGAACGTGCGTCTTGCCAGTCAGTTGACTGGTTGGACCTTGAACGTGATGACCGAAGCGGACATCCAGGCCAAGCAGCAAGCTGAAACCGGCGACATCCTGCAGCGCTTTATCGACGAGTTGGAAGTCGACGAAGAGCTGGCCCAGGTGCTGGTTGAGGAGGGCTTCACCAGCCTGGAAGAAATCGCCTATGTACCGGTGGAGGAAATGCTCAGCATCGACGGCTTTGACGAAGACATCGTCAATGAGTTGCGCGCCCGCGCCAAGGACCGCTTGCTGACCAAAGCCATCGCTACAGAAGAAAAACTGGCAGACGCCCACCCGGCCGAAGACCTGCTCTCACTTGAGGGTATGGACAACGACTTGGCATGCGAACTGGCAGTGCGTGGTGTGATTACCCGCGAAGACCTGGCCGAGCAGTCGATTGACGACCTGCTCGACATCGACGGCATCGACGCAGAGCGTGCCGGCAAGCTGATCATGGCCGCCCGAGCCCATTGGTTCGAGTAGTAGTAGCGGCCTAGGAGAGAGATGCATGACGCAAGTCACGGTGAAAGAACTGGCCCAAGTGGTCGACACACCAGTGGAGCGCCTGCTGCAGCAGATGTGTGAGGCAGGTTTGCCGCACACTAGCGCCGAGCAAGTTGTGACTGACAATGAGAAACAGGCCTTGTTGGCCCACCTCAAAAGCAGCCACGGCGCGAACAAAGCTGAACAGCCGCGCAAGATTACCTTGCAGCGCAAAACCACCAGCACCTTGCGTGTTGCTGGCAGCAAGAGCATCAGTGTTGAAGTGCGCAAGAAGAAAGTTTTTGTTGAGCGCAGCGCTGAAGAAATTGCCGCTGAGAAAAAACGCGAGATGGATGAAAAGCTGGCTGCCGAAACAGCCAAGCGTCAGGCCGATAACGATGCTCGTCGTGAAGCCAGCGTAGCTGCCCAGGCTGCCAGCCAGGCCGGTACGGCTGCTGAAGCACCTGTTGTTGCCGCTGTTGCAAGCGCGCCGGTAGCACCTAGCGCGCCGGTATCGGTTGCCGCTGCTGCACCTGTTGAAGAGCGCAAGAAAGACGAGCTGCGTCGCCCAGACAAGCCGCGTAATGAAGATGCTGAGCGCCGTGATCGCAAGAACACTGCTCACCGTCCGTCCGTGCAGGCTAAAGAAAAAGTGCCTGCGCCACGCGTTGCACCGCGTACCACCGACGAAGAAAGCGACAGCTTCCGTCGTGGTGGTCGTGGCAAGGGCAAGCTGAAGAAGCGTAACCAGCATGGCTTCCAGAGCCCAACCGGGCCGGTTGTGCGCGACGTTTCGATCGGCGAGACCATCACTGTGGGCGATCTGGCTCAGCAGATGTCGGTCAAGGCTGCCGAAGTCATCAAGTTCATGTTCAAGATGGGCACTCCGGTGACCATCAACCAGGTGCTGGACCAGGAAACTGCCCAGCTGATCGCCGAAGAACTGGGCCACAACGTCAAACTGGTCAGCGATACCGCGCTGGAAGATCAGTTGGCTGAGTCGCTGAAGTTTGAAGGTGAGGCGTTCTCCCGTGCGCCAGTTGTGACCGTAATGGGTCACGTTGACCATGGTAAGACGTCCCTGCTCGACTACATTCGTCGCGCCAAAGTGGCCGCTGGCGAAGCCGGTGGTATCACCCAGCACATCGGTGCCTACCACGTAGAAACCGAGCGCGGCATGGTGACCTTCCTTGATACCCCGGGTCACGCCGCGTTTACGTCGATGCGTGCCCGTGGTGCCAAGGCGACCGACATCGTGATTCTGGTGGTTGCCGCCGACGATGGCGTGATGCCGCAAACCATCGAGGCCGTTCAGCACGCCAAGGCTGCTGGTGTGCCGCTGGTGGTTGCCGTGAACAAAATCGACAAGCCGGGTGCCGATCTTGATCGCATCCGCAGCGAACTGTCGGTGCACGGCGTAACGTCTGAAGAGTGGGGCGGTGACACGCCGTTCGTTTCCGTCTCGGCGAAAGTCGGTACTGGCGTTGATGAACTGCTGGAAGCGGTATTGCTGCAGGCCGAGATTCTCGAACTGAAAGCCACTCCGTCTGCGCCTGGTCGTGGTGTTGTCGTTGAGTCGCGCCTGGACAAGGGCCGTGGCCCGGTGGCTACCGTGCTGGTTCAGGACGGTACTCTGCGTCAAGGCGACATGGTTCTGGTTGGCTCCAACTACGGCCGCATCCGCGCCATGCTGGACGAAAACGGCAAGGCCATCAAAGAAGCGGGCCCGTCGATTCCGGTCGAAATTCTTGGTCTGGACGGTACCCCTGAAGCCGGTGACGAGCTCAGCGTACTGGCCGACGAGAAGAAAGCCCGTGAAGTGGCGTTGTTCCGTCAAGGCAAGTTCCGCGAAGTGAAACTGGCCCGTGCTCACGCCGGCAAGCTGGAAAACATCTTCGAGAACATGGGTCAGGAAGAGAAGAAGACGCTCAACATCGTCCTCAAATCCGACGTCCGTGGTTCGCTGGAAGCCTTGCAGGGCGCCTTGGGCGGTCTGGGTAACGATGAAGTGCAGGTCTGCGTAGTGGGCGGCGGTGTCGGTGGTATCACCGAGAGCGATGCCAACCTGGCCCTGGCTTCCAAGGCAGTACTGTTCGGCTTCAACGTGCGTGCCGATGCCGGCGCGCGCAAGATCGTCGAGCAGGAAGGTCTGGATATGCGTTATTACAACGTCATCTACGACATCATCGAAGACGTCAAGAAGGCCCTGACCGGCATGCTCGGCAGCGACGTACGGGAGAATATCCTGGGTGTGGCTGAAGTGCGTGACGTGTTCCGTTCGCCGAAGTTTGGCGCGATTGCCGGCTGTATGGTTATCGAAGGTGTTGTGCACCGTAACCGTCCGATCCGCGTATTGCGTGAGGACGTGGTGATCTTCGAAGGCGAGCTGGAGTCCCTGCGTCGCTTCAAAGACGATGCCTCCGAAGTGCGTAACGGCATGGAGTGCGGTATCGGCGTGAAGAGCTACAACGACGTCAAGGTTGGCGACAAGATCGAAGTGTTCGAGAAAGTCCAAGTGGCCCGCAGCCTCTAAGCCGCGCGCTGTACAACGCAACGCCCGGTCCGGCTTTTGTCTGGCCGGGCGTTTGCCGCTTTCAGACTGGCGGGTTTTGCCCGTTGGTCGGTGACAGGTAACAACAGATGGCAAAAGACTACAGCCGTACCCAACGCATTGGCGACCAGATGCAGCGTGAGCTGGCCCAGCTGATCCGTCGTGAAATCAAAGACCCGCGCGTCGGTCTGGTGACCATCACCGCCGTGGAAGTCAGCCGGGACGTCGGCCACGCAAAGATTTTTATCACCGTCATGGGTGAAGACAGCGCCGAAGACATCGCCCAGAACCTCAAGGTGTTGAACGACGCGTCTGGTTTCCTGCGCATGCAGCTTGGGCGCGCCATGCAGCTGCGCAATGTGCCGCAATTGCACTTCCACTATGACGCCAGCGTCATGCGCGGTGCGCATCTGTCGGCATTGATCGAGCGCGCCGTGGCTGAAGACAATCAGCACGCGCCGGATGTGGCTGAGACCAAGGCGGAGGAATAAGCGCGTGGCTCAGGTTAAGCGTATTCGTCGTAACGTCAGTGGCATCATCCTGCTCGACAAGCCGAAAGGCTTTAGCTCCAACGCCGCTTTGCAGAAGGTGCGTTGGCTGCTGAATGCTGAGAAAGCCGGGCATACCGGCAGCCTCGATCCGCTGGCTACCGGCGTGTTGCCGCTGTGCTTTGGTGAGGCGACCAAGTTTTCCCAGTATTTGCTGGATGCCGACAAGGGTTATGAAACCCTGATGCAACTGGGCGTCACCACCACCACCGCGGACGCCGAAGGCGACGTGCTGGAGGAACGCGAAGTAACCGTTGGTCGTGCCGAAATCGAAGCGGCCCTGCCGGCGTTTCGCGGCCCGATCAGCCAGATCCCGCCGATGTATTCAGCCCTCAAGCGTGATGGCCAGCCGCTGTACAAGCTGGCGCGGGCCGGTGAGGTGGTGGAGCGCGAGCCGCGTTCTGTTACTATCAATCGCCTGGAATTACTGGCTGTGGATGGCACTCAAGCGCGTCTTGATGTGGCCTGCAGCAAGGGCACCTATATCCGTACCTTGGTTGAAGACCTGGGCTATGTGTTGGGTTGTGGCGCTCATGTGGCTGAGCTGCGCCGCACCCAGGCCGGGCCGTTCAGCCTGGCGCAGACGGTGACCCTGGAGCAGCTTGAGCAAGTGCACGCCGATGGCGGCAACGAGGCTGTTGATCAGTTTCTGCTGCCCTCTGACAGCGGTCTGGAGCATTGGCCGTTGGTGCACTTTACTGAGCACAGCTCGTTCTACTGGCTGCACGGGCAACCGGTCCGTGCGCCGGACGCGCCGCAGTTCGGCATGGTCCGGGTGCAAGATCACAACGGTCGCTTTATCGGTATCGGTGAAGTGAGCGAAGACGGGCGTATAGCGCCGCGTCGACTGATTCGGTCAGAATGACCGTAACGAGCCGCTGCTCGCTTTGGCGAATGGTGGTTCGATATTGAGGGTGGCTGTTAATAGGCGCGGTCACATCTCATTTTTAAATACGGGGAGTAGTCCCTGGCCTGTTACCTAAAGGAGCCCATCATGGCACTTAGCGTTGAAGATAAAGCCCAAATCGTAGCTGAATACCAGCAAGCTGTTGGTGACACTGGTTCGCCGGAAGTGCAAGTTGCACTGCTGACCGCCAACATCAACAAGTTGCAAGGTCACTTCAAAATCAACGGTAAAGATCACCACTCGCGTCGTGGTCTGATCCGTATGGTTAACCAGCGTCGTAAGTTGCTGGACTACCTGAAGGGCAAAGACGTTGCTCGTTACACCGCCCTGATTGCTCGCTTGGGTCTGCGTCGCTAATACGACGTTGTTGAGGTTGGTGGTCGCTCGTTTAGTGCCCTGTTGCTGCTCGCAGCTGCAGGGGGCTATCTGGTCGGCCTCCAGCCTCAAGTTTTATCTGGATAGCGTTCGGGTCCGATTCCCGCAGTTACCCACAAATCTTGCACTACCCCGCTGGGCACTTAGCTGTGTAACCGCTAGCGTGCAGCAAACCGATTTCCCCAAGGCAAAAAAGAAGGTAACAACACCGTGAACCCGGTTATCAAGAAATTCCAATTCGGTCAGTCGACCGTAACCCTCGAGACTGGCCGTATCGCCCGTCAAGCCTCCGGCGCTGTGCTGGTCACCGTCGATGACGACGTCACCGTACTGGTTGCCGTTACCGGCGCCAAGACTGCTGACCCAAGCAAAGGCTTTTTCCCGCTGTCCGTGCACTACCAGGAAAAAACCTACGCAGCCGGCAAGATCCCTGGCGGTTTCTTCAAGCGTGAAGCGCGCCCGAGCGAAAAAGAAACCCTGACCTCGCGCCTGATCGACCGTCCGATCCGTCCGCTGTTCCCGGAAGGCTTCCAGAACGAAGTGCAGGTCATCTGCACCGTGGTTTCCACCAGCAAGAAGACCGATCCGGACATCGCTGCGATGATCGGTACCTCGGCTGCCCTGGCGATCTCCGGCATCCCGTTCAACGGCCCGATCGGTGCAGCGCGCGTAGCTTTCCACCCGGAAACCGGCTACCTGCTGAACCCGACTTACGAGCAGCTCAAGGCCTCGAGCCTGGACATGGTCGTAGCCGGCACCAAAGACGCCGTACTGATGGTTGAATCGGAAGCCAAAGAGCTGACCGAAGACCAGATGTTGGGCGCCGTACTGTTCGCCCACGACGAATTCCAGGCCGTGATCCAGGCTGTGACCGAGCTGGCTGCCGAAGCCGCCAAGCCGACGTGGGACTGGTCCGCCAAGCCTGAGAACACTGCACTGCTGAGCGCTATCCGTAGCGAATTCGGCGAGGCGATCTCGCAGGCGTACACCATCACCGTCAAGCACGAGCGTTATGGCCGTCTGGGCGAACTGCGCAATGAAATCGTTGCCAAGTTCGCAGGCGTTGAAGGTCAACCGACCGCTGGCGAAGTGAAAGATGCCTTCGGCGAAATCGAATACCGCACCGTGCGCGAGAACATCGTTAACGGTAAGCCGCGTATCGATGGCCGTGACACCCGTACTGTACGTGGCCTGAACATCGAAGTCGGTGTTCTGGACAAGACCCACGGTTCGGCGCTGTTCACCCGCGGCGAAACCCAGGCGCTGGTCGTTGCCACCCTCGGTACCGCCCGTGACGCCCAGCTGCTCGACACCCTCGAAGGCGAGCGCAAAGACCCCTTCATGCTGCACTACAACTTCCCTCCGTACTCGGTGGGCGAGTGTGGTCGCATGGGCGCTACCGGCCGCCGCGAAATCGGTCACGGTCGTTTGGCCCGTCGCAGCATCGCGGCCATGCTGCCTGCTGCTGACGTGTTCCCGTACACCATCCGTGTTGTGTCGGAAATCACTGAATCCAACGGTTCCAGCTCCATGGCTTCCGTTTGCGGTGCTTCCCTGGCACTGATGGATGCCGGTGTGCCGATGAAGGCACCGGTTGCGGGTATCGCCATGGGTCTGGTTAAAGAAGGCGAGAAGTTCGCCGTTCTGACCGACATCCTCGGCGACGAAGACCACCTGGGCGACATGGACTTCAAAGTAGCCGGTACCGCCAATGGCGTTACTGCGCTGCAGATGGACATCAAGATCCAGGGCATCACCGAAGAGATCATGGAAATCGCCCTGAATCAGGCCCTGGAAGCACGCCTGAACATTCTCGGTCAGATGAACAAGATCATCGCCACTTCGCGCACCGAGTTGTCGGCTAACGCTCCAACCATGATCGCGATGAAGATCGACCAGGACAAGATTCGCGACGTGATCGGCAAGGGTGGCGCAACCATCCGTGCCATCTGCGAAGAAACCAAGGCCTCGATCGATATCGAAGACGACGGTTCGATCAAGATCTTCGGCGAATCCAAGGAAGCGGCCGAGGCTGCGCGTCAGCGCGTCCTGGGCATCACCGCGGAAGCCGAGATCGGCAAGATCTACATCGGTAAGGTTGAGCGCATCGTCGACTTCGGTGCCTTCGTTAACATCCTGCCGGGCAAAGACGGTCTGGTGCACATCTCGATGCTGAGCGACGCTCGTGTTGAGAAGGTTACCGACGTGTTGAAAGAAGGCCAGGAAGTGAAGGTTCTGGTTCTCGACGTCGACAACCGCGGTCGCATCAAGCTGTCGATCAAAGACGTTGCTGCTGCAGAAGCGCAAAACGCCAGCGCCTAATCGCGCAAGTGGCTAACGGAAAAGGGCCCTTCGGGGCCCTTTTTCATGCCTGCGATTTAGTACAATGCGGCCGAACTGCAATGATTGGCGCAGACGCGCGTACGCATAAGTTGCGCATCCTCTATGTACCCCCGGCTGGATTAACGTTCTAGCGCACCCTGAATCAAGCGAGAACCCCTTATCCATGCGCCTCGATAAATACATTGCCCAAACGACTGACCTATCGCGCGCCTTGGTGAAGTTGGCCTTAAGAAATAAACGAGTTCTGGTCAATGGCGAGCCGGTAAAAGACGCCAGCTTGCATCTAGCCCCGAGCGACAGCGTGCAGCTTGATGGTGAGCGGCTCAGCCCGGTCGGGCCGCGCTATTTTATGCTGCACAAACCGCTTGGCTACATCTGCGCGACTGTCGATAACGATCACCCCACGGTGCTTGAGCTACTCGATGAGCCGAACCAAAAAATCCTGCACATTGCCGGTCGCCTCGATATCGACACCACGGGACTGGTATTGATTACCGATGATGGCCAGTGGAGTCATCGTGTGACTTCGCCGCGGCATGACTGTGAAAAAACCTATTACGTTACCCTGGCAAATGATTTGGTCGCCGATGCCGAGGCAAAGCTACAGGCTGGCATCTTGCTCAAGAATGAAACACAGCTGACCAAACCCGCCACGCTGGAACGTCTATGTCGCAACGAAGTGCGCCTGACGATTAGCGAGGGGAAATACCATCAAGTAAAAAGAATGTTTGCCGCACTCGGCAATAGAGTCGTCGAACTGCACCGTGAGCGTATTGGCGCTATCACGTTGGACGATGCACTGGCCGTGGGGCACTATCGGCCATTGACGGAAGCGGAAATCCAAAGCATCCAGTAATCGCTACAGGCTAAAAAAACAAGGACGTATGCAATGGACAAGACCCACTGTCACTACCACCCGGCGCAGCCGGCCACCTGGCATTGCCCGGTTTGTCCGCGCGATTACGGCGATTGCTGCCTGCCACAGAATGCCGACGCCACTGATGATGACCCCCGCTGCCCGTTATGCCGTGGTGCGCTGACTTTTCTCGGTGCTGCCAACAGTGCGCAGCCGTTCTGGGAACGAATTTCCACGTTTTTCCGGTACGCCTTGCAGTCGGGACCGCTGGCGTTTGCCGGCTTGCTAACGCTGGCCAGCCTGTTTATGCCCAACTCGAAAATTCTCTGGATTGCCCTGCTCAGCGTGGCGACCAAATACCTGCACAGCGTCATCGAGGCCAGCAGCCAGGCGCTGCAGGAGGCGCCGAGCTTGCAGAGTGCCTTTGTTGGCGAAGGTTTTGGCCTGTTCTTCAAACAGCTGGCGGTGTTTCTCCTGGCGGGTGGTGCATTGTGGCTGGCCGCTGACTTTGACAGTGAGGCGCTGTTCTGGGGCGTCAATCTGCTGATCATGTTGGTGATGCCCGCCAGCATCATTCGTCTGGCCCTGGATAAAGAGCTGGGCGCGGCCCTTAGCCCGGAGTTGGTGGGCCAGGTGATCAAGGCCATGGGCTGGCGTTACCTGATCCTCTGGGTCTTCCTGTTTATTCTCTGGCAATCGCCGAACTACGTGACCTTTATGCTTTCCCATGGTTTGCCACGGGTGGTGCTGATGCCGGTTGCGGCGGGGTTGTTCGCTTATTTTGCCGTGGTGATGTGCGCCATGATGGGCTACGCGGTGTTCCAGTATCAGGGCGCTCTGGGCTACGTGATCGCCGACGAAAGCCGGCAGAACCATTTCCCGGCGGCGGAATATGCCCGGCGCAAGGCGCTGGCCGAGGCTGAGATACGCCTCAAGGAAGGGCAGAGCGAGCATGCGCTGGAGATTCTGGCGACGGCGTTGGAGCGGTCGGCCGACGACCTCAAACTCAATGAGCGCTTTCATCAACTGCTGTTTGGCTTGCAGGCTCGCGATCGTTGCTTGCGCCATCTGGCCCATTACCTGCCGCTGGCGGCGCGTCAGACGCCAGCCCTGGCCGCCACGGCGCTGCTCAATGCGCGGCAACTGCAGAGCGACTACCTGCCCGACGATGCGTTGTTATGCGAGCAGCTGGCGGGCGCCTTGCTGGCCAGGCACAAGACCCGCGAGGGTCTGAGTCTGCTGCGAAACCTGCATCAGCGCTTTCCGGATTATCCACACATTCCTCGGGCTTACCTGCTGGCGGCGCGGGGCTTTGCCGAAGGCCTCGGCCAACTGGAGCCGGCGCGGCAGTTGCTGGGGTTTATCCGCCAACGGTACCCGGCTTCGCCGTTGTTGGGCGAGGTGGCCAGCCTGGAAGCCATCATCACCAAGTTGGCGGCTGTTCCCTCTTAACTCAGCTGGGCGCGCAGCAGGCCAATTTGCGCGGCCTGCTCGGTTGCCGGGTAGGCCTGCTGGAGAAAGGCGGCGAGTTCGCCCAGTGCACGCGGTTGCTGGCGGGCCAGTTGTTTGGCCAGCGCCAGGGTCAGGACCGGCAGCTGCGCTGGGCGTAGCGCACCCTGGCTGAGTTTGCGCCAGGCGCCGAGTGCCCGAGCCGGCTCCTGGGCACGCAATAGACTCTGCAGCAGGTGTAACTGAATGGCCGGGTGTTGCAGCAGTTTGGCGTCAGCGGCCTGGCTGTCATCGGCCAGCTTTTGCAACAGGGCGAGCTGACCGCTGCCGACGGGCAGGGCAAACAACTGCTTGAGTACGGCGCTGAGTAGGGCTGAGTCCTGGCGGCTCTTGGCGACCGGATAGAGGCGCTCGAGCAGGGCCAGGCGCGCCGGGTAGCGACTCAGCAGGTCGAGGCCGCGGCTGGCGGCCTGGTCCAGGGCAAAACTGCCGATCAGCGCATCCAGGGCCGCCAGCTCCCGTTTGAATGGCGCGTCCGGGTCTTCCTTCAGTAGGAAGCTCTCATCCACCTTCAATCCGCCGAACTGGCGTGGCAGCCACACCAGCACAAAGCCGGCGACCAACCCGCCCAGGTGGGCATAGCGGTTGACGTTGTCGGCGCTGAGCATGCCGAGCAACTCCTTGCCCATCCACAGCGGCAAAATCCACAGCGCCGGTGCGCGGAAGTAGCCAAACAGTGGCCCCAGCCAGTAGAAGAAGTTGATCCGCCGCAGGCCGTAGACGCCCAGGTACATGCCCATCAGGCCGGAGACCGCCCCCGAGGCGCCGATACCGGTCTGCCAGGACGGCTCGAATACCCACCAGAACAGGTGCGAGGCCATACCGCTGACCAGGTAGAGGCTGAGAAACATCCAGCGGCCCAGGGCTATTTCCAGGGCAAAGCCGAAGATAAACAGGAACACCATATTGCCCAGCAGGTGATCGCTGCTGCCGTGCAGGAACATCGCCCCAAACAGGCCCTGCCAGGTGAACTTGGCCGGCACGAAGCCAAAGCGATAATTGCTGATGCTATCGCGGGCCGCTTCGGCGGGCGCGCGGGCGGCCTGCCAGGCGGGATCGGCCAGATAGTCTGAGTTACGGTGCAGCTGCTGCTCGAAGCGCAGGTCCTGCAGGATCATGATCGCCAGGTCACTTTGCCGTTGGCGCGCGAGGGCCTTTTGCTGGTCGGCGTCTAGCTCATGTTCGGCGCTGAAGGATTGGATAAAGGCGTTTTTTTCACGGCTCAGCAGGCCGGCATCAAGGTAAGTGCTTACGGCCTGTTCTTCCCGTGCCGGGTCGTTGCCCTGGTAGGCGAAGTAGATCAGGGTGTTGAGCACGATCAGCAGCAGGGTGATAACCGGTGGACGTTTCCAGTCCAGGGGGTGTTCGGCGGGCAGAATCAGCATCGGGGACGTCCGTGTCTGGGCGGCGTTTATTGGCCGCGTTTGCTTTCAACCTTGATCAGGCGGTTGGCTTCGAAGCGCAGGTAGTAATACATGCCGTTACGTGGGCCGTAACTCCACTCCTCAATGGGCACCTGGGTCGTGCCTCCGTAGTAGTCGATGACCTCGCGGTAGCCAAGGAACTGGCGGGTGACCGGCTCGCCGCATTTGCTTTGTACTTCACTGAGGTGGTCGTCGCTGGTAATCATGCCGCTGCCGCAGCGCAGGGTGGCTGCTTGGCAGAGCGGGCTGAGCAGCAGGGCGAGAGCCACAAGGAGGATTTTCACGGGCTATCCAGGTTGTTGCGTGGGTTGCCAGCCTACACGGCAGCCCGCCGCCTGTCAGCGGCGGGCGCGGTGCTTTACTCAGCGCCCAGTTGCAACGCGCTGGCAATCCGGCCGTCGGTGTCGCTTTGGCCAATGGCGACATCCAGCAGGTAGATGCGTTGGTCCGGCAGGCCGCCCTTGTCGACCAGGTATTGCTTGATGCTGGCGGCGCGGGCCTGACTCAGTTGGCGCAACAGCAGGTCGCTGCGGCCCCAGGAGTCCAGCACCCCGGCGCGCAGTTTGTCAGCGCGCAGCTCGTCGTCCAGCTCGCGCCAGTCGGCCGGGGGTTGTTGCTTGAGGCGCGCCCGGTAGATGCCTTCGAGCATGACCATTTTCTCGTCTTCAGGCACGTCGAGGGCGCTGGCGTCGGCCGGCACCTGATCGCCGCGGCGCTGCAGGATCTTGTAGTACGTGCTTTGGTATTCACGCTGCAGACGCTGTTCGGCCAGCAGTGGGCCGTCGCTGGCCTGGGCGCTGACGCCCTGGACCTCCAGGCGCAGCACCGGGCGCTCCTTGAGGGCCGAGGCCAGGGTGTCGAGGGTGCCGCGTGCCTGCGGGTCCAGTTCGCTGCTGCCGGCGCTGAATGGCACCCGGTCCATGTTCACCTCGTCGCCGCCGCTGACCAGGCCGCCGATAAACTTGAACGGCGCCTGGGCCGCACGTAGCACCAGATTGCGCAGGGTTTGCCAGACAATCGGCATGACGCTGAACTGCGGGTTGTTGAGATCGCCGGAGATCGGCAGTTGGATATCGATCTTGCCTTCAGTGTCCTTGAGCAGGGCAATGGCCAGGCGGATCGGCAGATCGACGGCGTCAGGGCTGTCCACTTTTTCGCCGAGTTCTAGTTGCTCAAGCAGCACTTTGTTTTCAGCGGTTAGTTGTCCTTTTTTGATCTGGTAATGCAGGTCGATATTCAGGCGACCCTTGCGGATGCGATAACCGGCAAACTTGCCCGAGTAGGGCGTCAGCGTCGTCAGTTCAACCTGCTTGAAACTCACCGCCATGTCCAGGCTGGCCAGCGGGTCGAAGGGGTTGAGGCTGCCGTTGATGGTGGCCGGTGCGTAGCGGTCGACCTTGCCCTGGATCGCAACCTTGGCCGGTTTCGGTTGGCGACTGTCGATGCGGCCGATCTGGCCATTGAGCTGCTGGATGGCAGTGGCGAAGTCCGGCCGCAGGCTGAGATCGGCAAAGTTGGCCGAGCCGTCTTTCAGCGTGATACCGCCAATGACGATGCCCAGGGGCTTGCCTGGTGCGCTCTTGGCCGCCGCCGGCGAGGCCGGTGCGGCGGGTTGCGGGATCAACAGGTCGCTGACGTTGGTGCTGCGGTCTTCGTTGATGATAAAGCGCGTATAGGGCTGCTCTAAGGTGATCGCCTTGATCGCCAGGCTGTCACCGTGGCGGTAGTCGAGGCCCTGCAGGTGCAGTTGGCGCCACTTGAGGAAGTCCCGCGACTTGAGGGTGTCGAGGGTATGCAGCTGGTTGATGCGCGTATCGCCGCTGATGTTGAACGCCAGCGGTGCAGTGCTTTGCAGGTCGACAGCCAGTTCGCTGCTGAGCAGCCCGCTGCGCAGCTCCAGGCGGATAAACGGGTTGATATAGGCCTGGGCCAGGCGCAGGTCGAGGTTCTGCGTACTGGCCTGCAACTTGGCGCTGACGGGGTTGAGATTAACCTGACCGCTGAGGGCCAGCTTGCCCAGCTTGCCGACGCCGGTATCGAGCTTGAGGTCGAATGGCGACTGGTTGAGGCTGTCGAAATTTTGCAGGTCAAGGTTCAGCGGGCCGACTTCAACCTTCACTTCCGGGCTGACGCCGCGGTCGGCCAGGTGCAGTTGATAACCGCGCAGTTGCACATCCTTGAGCAGCACTTGCCAGGGTTTGGCGGGCTCGCTGCTGGCGTTGTTCGCGCTGGCGTCCGCTGTCTGGCTGGCGGCCGGTGCGGGCGCTTCTGGCTTGGCGAATAGGGTTTGCCAGTCGAGTTGGCCGTCGGCCTCGCGGGCGGCCCAGGTTTCCAAGCCTTGGCTGCGGATCTTGCCGACCACCACCTGCTGCTTGACCAGGTCCAGGCTGGTGTCGCTGACGTTCAGCTCGGCCAGTTTGACCAGCGGGCGGCCGTCGGGGGCTTTGATGGCAAAGGGCGCGAGGGCAAGGCTGAGGTTGCTCAGTTGCAGCTGGGTGCCGCCGGCCAGGCTCAGTTGATAGTCGGTGGCCAGGTTGAGGATGCCTTCCTGCAAATCCAGGGGCACGGCGTCGCGCACGTAGGGCCAGATGCCTTTGAGCTTGCCATCGCTCAGTTGCAGATGGCCGCTGGAGCTGATCGGGCTGAGGCTCAGAGTGCCTTGCCATTCGACCTTGCCGCCATTGGGGCCGGTGGCCTGCAGGCTCAGTTCGGCATTGTCGTCGGGCAGGGTGCTGAGATTGTTGAGGCTGAGGTCGAGGCTGTCGTAGATGAATTCGATCGGCTCGCTCGGACGCAGGTCTTCAAAGTGCAAGGCGCCGCCAGCCAGAACAATGCGCTCGATGCGCAGCGGGAAGGGTTCGCTGGGCTCTGCGGGCTCAGTCGTGGCAGGGCTCGGGGGCAACTTGAACAGCTGGGCCAGGTTGAGCTGGCCGTCCTTGCTGAACAGCAACTCGACCTTGGCGCCGTTGAGTTCGACTTTGGCCAGGTGCAGGGCGCCGGTCCATAGACTGTCCAACTGCAGGTCGGCATACAGCTGAGCAAAGCCCAGCTGCGCCTTGTCGGCCTCGCCCAGGTGCAGGCCCCACAGGCTCAGCTCCAGGCTGAACGGGTTGAGCTGCACGCGCTCCAGTCGCGCCGGGACGTTGCTGAGCTGGCTCAGCTGCTGGTTGATGACGCGCAGGGCAATCCCGGGGAGGATCAGAAAGCCCAGCAGGCTGTAGAGGGTAACGGCGATCAGCATGGCGCCCAGGGCGCGTTTCAATCCTTTGTGCATGGCAGGCGCATCTATCTCGGCTGTAGATGGCCTTGAGTATGGCATGCAAGGGCTGAAATTTGCCTGATCTATAGCTGCAGAATCAGGGTTTTCAGGGGCGGCTGGCCGTCCAGCGAAGGGAAGTCAGAGGCCGGCGCCAGCACTTGGCAGTCACGCACCGGGCGGCCGAGTTTGCTCGCGCAGCGCAGCACCTGCTCGCGCCAGTCGGCCATGGTCACCTTCGCCAGGTTGTTGCAGCAGATCAGCACGCCGTCTTCGGCGGTGGCCAGCAGCGCCGGCTTAAGCAGGCTCTGGTAGTCGCGCAGCAGGTCGACGGTACCAAAGGCGCTCTTGGCCCAGGCTGGCGGATCGAGCAGCACCAGGTCGAACTGACGTTGCTGCAGGCGCGGATAACTTGGCAGCTTCTGCCCGCGACGTTGGGCAATCGGCAGGCCGGCCAGTTGGCGAATGGCTGGGAAATAGTCGGACTGGATAAATTCCATGACCGGCAACTCGGGGTTGAGCAGGCCGTTTTCCTGGCCGACGGCCAGGTTGCCTTCGGCAAAATCCAGGTTGCACACCGCGCTGGCGCCACCGGCCGCCGCAGCCAAGCCGACGCCGCAGGTGTAGGCGAACAGGTTGAGCACCGACTTGCCGCCGCTGTGCTGTTTGACCCAGCCGCGGGCATTGCGCAGGTCGAGAAACAGCAGCGGGTCCTGGCCGGGATGGCGCCCGCGTACCCGGTAATTAAGGCCCCATTCATGGCCGATCAGATCGTCCAGTGCAGCCGGTTCGGCCGCGTAGATCGGGTCGCTGCGGTCGATGCGCGAATTACCCTGGCTGCGGTCGTTGTAGACCAGTAGCAAGGGCTGATTGAGGTGCGCGCTGATCAGCTCATGGGCGCTCAGCACTTCATCGCGGCTGAGTTGTTGGTGAAAGGTCTGCACCAGCAATTGCGGGCCGTAGCGGTCGATGGTCAGGCCGCCAGCACCTTCCTGGCTGCCATGGAACAAGCGGTAACAGTCGGTGCCTTGGTGGTGCAGTTCAGCCAGCAGGGCGTCGCGGTTGGCGAGGGCGGCGCGCAGCGCCTGATTCAGAGTGGACATGCGCGCGGCCTCGAAATGGGGGCGGGAGTTTACCAAGAAAAGCGCCGGCACTTGGCCCAATGTTGTTCGTTTAAGGCGCCACAGCGGTAGCCCGGATGAAATCCGGGGGCGAATGCGCACGTCAACGAACCTCCCCGGATTTCATCCGGGCTACAAAAATGCCGTTCACTTGGCTTAAGCGAACGGCATTGCGGCACTTGGCCGGCGTTTTCATAGGTTAAGTGGGTCGTTGTGAACTCGTAGGATGGGTGGAGCGGCAGCGCCGCGATACCCATCAGCGGAGTCGATGGGTTACGCCGCTTTGCGGCTAACCCATCCTACGGCAAGGGGGTTTACTCGCGCTCAAGCGCCAGCGCTACGCCCTGACCGCCACCAATGCACAGGGTGGCGAGGCCTTTCTTGGCGTCGCGCTTGAGCATTTCGTGCAGCAGACTGACCAGCACGCGGCAGCCCGATGCGCCGATCGGATGGCCGAGGGCAATGGCGCCGCCGTTGACGTTGACCTTGCTGGCGTCCCAGTCGAGTTCCTTGCCGACGGCCAGGGCCTGGGCAGCGAAGGCTTCGTTGGCTTCGATCAGGTCCAGGTCGCTGAGCTGCCAGCCGGCTTTGGCCAGGCAGCGCTGAGTGGCGGACACTGGGCCGATGCCCATGATGGCCGGGTCGACACCGGCATTGGCGTAGGCGGCAATTTTTGCCAGCACGGGCAGGCCCAAGGCCTTGGCCTTGGCGGCGCTCATCAGCAGTACGGCGGCGGCGCCGTCGTTGAGGCTGGAGGCGTTACCGGCGGTGACCGAACCGTCCTTCTTGAACGCAGGCTTGAGCTTGGCCAGGGATTCGGCGGTGGTACCGGCGCGTGGTTGTTCGTCGGTAGCAAAGGCCACAGGCTCGCCTTTGCGCGACGGGATCAGTATCGGGGTGATTTCGTCGACAAAACGTCCGGCTTCGATGGCGGCCACGGCTTTCTGTTGCGAGGCAGCAGCGAAGGCATCCTGGGCTTCACGGCTGATGGCGTATTTGTCCACCAGGTTCTCGGCGGTGATGCCCATGTGGTAGTCGTTGAAGGCATCCCACAGGCCGTCGCTGATCATGGTGTCGATGACCTTTGCGTGACCCATGCGCAGGCCGGTGCGCGCGCCGGGCATGACGTAGTTGGACAGGCTCATGTTCTCCTGGCCGCCGGCGATGATCACCTCGGCATCGCCGCAGCGAATGGCCTGAGCGCCCAGGTGCAGGGCTTTAAGGCCTGAGCCGCAGACTTTGTTGAGGGTCAGGGCCGGTACGGCGTGTGGTAGGCCGGCTTTGATCGCGGTCTGGCGGGCCGGGTTCTGGCCGGCGCCGGCGGTCAGCACCTGGCCGAAGATCACTTCGTCGACCAGGGCCGGATCAAGCCCGGTTTGCTCCAGCAGTTGGCGGATCACGGCCGCGCCCAGGTCCACGGCGGACACAGTGGCCAAGGCACCCTGGAAGCTGCCAATGGCGGTACGGGTGGCGGCGACGATAACGACTTCTTGCATGACGCAATTCCTCATGACGGCTGCGAGCGGTCAATGACTGACCAAGATGGCGCTTATGGTCGCACAGTGAACCCCTGCTGAACCAGTCGCGGTGGCTCTAGCGCGGCGGCAGGCCCATGCGTTTGCGCGAGCGATGGCTGGCGCCGTTGCGCACTGCCCAGCGCAGGAGTGGGGCGATGCTGTGCACGCCCGCGCGAATCAGCGGGCGCTGCCAGGCGGGCTGCTGCAGGCCCAGTTGCTGCTGGGTCCAGGTCGGTAGCAGGTCGATGCCGGCCTGCATAAACAGTCTGGCAACGGGCGCTGCGGCGCGGCTGGGGGCCGGGGCATTGAACAGCACCTGGCAAATTTCCCGTGTGCGCTCATCGCAGACCAGTTGCGGGCGCATGGCATCGAGGTAGTCGGCCACCGCCTGGCGTGATTTCGGCACGTTGCTGGCGCCGAGGCGTTCGGCGACCAAGGCAATCTCGGCGTAGTAGCGGTCCTGTTCGGCGCCACTTAGCTGCGGGTTGAGGTAACGCAGGTAGCCGGCAAGAAAGCACGACACCTCGGCCACGTGGACCCAGGTCAGCAGCGCCGGGTCGCTGGCTGCATAACGGCGCCCGTCTGCGGCGGTGCCGGTGACCTTGAGGTGGATGGTGCGCACCTTGTCGATCAGCCAATCCGCGGAAGCGGTAGGGGCAAAGCTGGTGCCGGCGACAAACTGACCGGTGCGGCGCAGGCGGCCGAGCATGTCCTGGCGAAAATTGGAGTGGTCCCAGACGCCAGCCAGGGCCAGTGGATGGAGCATTTGCAGGAGCAGGGAGGCGATGCCACCGACCAGCATGCTGGTGAAGTCGTTGTGCACTTCCCAGGGCATGGAGTCCGGGCCGAAGAGGCCCGGATCACCCTCGGGGTGTTCGTAATCAATTTGCCCTAAGACCAGGCCGCTTAGGCTCATGACCCTGGCTTCGATACGGCGGCGCAGCGCTTCCATGCGGTGGCTCCTCAGCTATCGGCTTGAGTGTGGGGCTTAGCAGGCCGTTGAAAAACGTAGGCGAGGCAGGCAAGACATGGCGCTACCTTAGTAACAGCCTCCGGCTGGTCAAAACGGCGAGGAAGCGGAGTTTACGAGCTGTAAATGAGCATTCCGAGCCTGTTTTTAACGCAGGATTGCCAACGCAGGTAGTTTTTCAACCGCCCGCTTAACCGCGGTGACGGCCGCGGAAATAGTCGATCAGGCCTTGGGTGGAGGCGTCTTCGGCCTGTTCCGGGTCCCAGCTGGTCATGCGCTGGTAGACGTTCTTGCCCATCTCCTTGCCCAGCTCAACGCCCCACTGGTCGAAGGCGTTGATGCCCCAGATTACGCTCTGCACGAACACCTTGTGCTCGTACATTGCCACCAGTGCGCCCAGACGCCGCGGGCTGACCCGCTCCAGCACCAAGGTGTTGCTCGGGCGGTTGCCGGGGATGACCTTGTGCGGCGCAAGGCGCTGCACTTCATCTTCCAGCAGGCCTTTGGCGCGCAGTTCGGCCTCGGCTTCGCTGCGGGTCTTGCCGAGCATCAGGGCCTGGCTCTGTGACAGGCAGTTGGCGTACAGCCACTGGTGGTGGTCGGCCACCGGGTTGTAGCTGACCACCGGGACGATAAAGTCAGCCGGGATCAACTGGCTGCCCTGGTGCAGCAACTGGTGGTAAGCGTGCTGACCGTTACAGCCGACGCCGCCCCAGATCACCGGGCCGGTATCGGTATTTACCGGCGTGCCGTCGTGGCGCACGCTCTTGCCGTTGGACTCCATGTCCAGCTGTTGCAGGTGCTTGGTGATATTGCGCAGGTAGTGGTCGTACGGCAGGATCGCGTGGCTCTGGGCGCCCCAGAAGTTGCCGTACCAGACACCGAGCATACCGAGGATGACTGGCATGTTGCGTTCGAACGGCGCGCTCTGGAAGTGCTGGTCCATGCTGTAGGCGCCGGACAGCAGCTCCTTGAAGTTGGACATGCCAATCGCCAGGGCAATCGGCAAGCCGATGGCCGACCATAGCGAGTAACGACCGCCGACCCAGTCCCACATCGGGAAGATGTTCTCAGCACGGATGCCAAAGGCTTGGGCGGCTTCGCGGTTGCTCGATACGGCGATAAAGTGCCGATGCAGCGACTCTTCGCTGCCGCCCTGGGCCAGGTACCAGGCGCGGGCGGCCTGGGCATTCTTCAGGGTTTCCAGGGTGCCGAAGGTCTTCGACGAAACGATAAACAGGGTGGTCTCGGCGCGCAGCTTGCCGACCAGTTCGTGGAATTCGCTGCCGTCGATGTTGGCCAGGTAATGGCAGCTCACGCCTTTTTGCGCAAACGGCAGCAGGGCTTCGGACACCAGTTGTGGGCCGAGGAAGGAGCCGCCGATGCCGATGTTGACGATGTCGGTGATCGGCTTTTCGCTGTAGCCGCGCCACATGCCGCTGTGGATGCGGCCGACCAGCTCGGTCATCTGATTGAGCACGCGGTGCACTTCTGGCATCACGTTCACGCCGTTGACGGCCAGGCGCTCGCTGACCGGTCGGCGCAGGGCGGTGTGCAGCGCAGGGCGACCTTCCGAGCTGTTTACCAGCTCGCCGTCAAACAGGGCGCGGATGGCCTGTTCCAGGCCGCACTCGCGGGCCAGGTTGACCAGCAGGGTGCGGGTTTCACGGTTGATCAGGTTCTTCGAGTAATCGAGGAACAGGCTGCTGCTGGTCATCGAAAATTCGCTGAAACGCTGTGAATCTTCGGCAAAGGCCTGGCGCAGGGTGAAATTCTGCATGGCATCGCGATGCTCACTGAGTGCCTGCCAGGCGGGCAGGGTCGTGGCGTCGAGGGGGTTCTGGTAATACGCCATGTGGCGGCTTCCTTGAATTGTGTGCAGCCTTTGAGCATGAAAAAGCCCGGACAGTTCCGGGCTTGCCTTGCAGTCTAGCGTGCGGGCAGCGTTAGGCTACCTGTACGGGAATCGCATTGCTGGTGTGGCTCAGTTCGTTGCCCGGCGCCATATACAGCATGCGTGGCTGGAAGTTGGCCAGCTCGGCTTCGCTGTAATGGGCGTAGGCACAGATGATCACCCGATCGCCGACGCTGGCCTTATGCGCAGCAGCGCCATTCACCGAGATCATCCGTGAGCCGGCTTCACCGCGGATGGCGTAGGTGGTGAAGCGTTCGCCGTTGTCGACGTTATAGATCTGGATTTGCTCGTATTCACGGATGCCCGACAGGTCCAGCCATTCGCCGTCGATGGCGCAGGAGCCCTCGTAGTCGAGGATCGCATGGGTCACTTCGGCGCGGTGCAGTTTGGCTTTGAGCATGATGGCGTGCATGGCGAACTCCTTGGAGCGTATTCAATAGCGGACTGGCGCTGGTGTCAGGCCGGCAGGTCGAGATCGAAGGCCAGGTTGTCGATCAAGCGGGTGCTGCCGATAAAGGCAGCGGCGAGGATCACCAACTGGCGGTCTTCGCGACTGGCAGGCTTGAGGTCGCTGGCGTTGCGGATTTCCACATAGTCCGGGCGCAGGCCAGCGGCTTCCAGGCTGGCCTTGGCTTGGGCTTGCAGCTGGGCAAAGTCGCTGTCGCCAGCCCGTATGGCCTCAGCCAGGGTGCACAGGGTGCGGTAGATCCCGGGCGCACTGCTGCGCTGCTGGGCATCCAGGTAGCCGTTGCGCGAGGACAGTGCCAGGCCGTCGTCGGCGCGCACGGTCGGTTCGCCAATGATCTGGATCGGCATGTTGAGGTCGTGCACCAGGGTGCGGATCACCGCCAACTGCTGGTAATCCTTTTGCCCGAACACGGCCAGGTCCGGTTGGACCATGTTGAACAGCTTGCACACCACCGTGGCAACGCCGGCGAAGTGCCCAGGCCGACTGGCGCCACACAGACCGTCGGAAACGCCAGGCACGCTAACCAGGGTCTGGCCGGCCATGCCTTGCGGGTACATTTCTTCCACCGTTGGGGCGAACAGCAGGTTGCAGCCGGCATTCAGCAGGCGTTCCTGATCGGCTTCCAGGGTGCGCGGGTAGCTGGCGAGGTCTTCGTTGACGCCGAACTGCAGCGGATTGACGAAGATGCTGGCCACCACGAAGTCGACGCGCTGACCGGCTTTTTCCACCAGGGCGGCGTGGCCGTCATGCAGGTTGCCCATGGTCGGGACGAAACCAATGCGCTTGCCTTCGCCACGGGCGCGGGCCACTGCGGCGCGCAACTCGCGCACCGTTCTAACTGTATTCATGCAGAGAATCCGTGTTCGGCGGCCGGGAAGCTCGCGCCCTTGACTGCGCTGACATAGGCGCTGATGGCGGCGCTGATACTGTCCTGGCCGGCCATGAAGTTCTTCACAAACTTGGGGGTGCGGCCAGTCAGGGACAGACCCAGCAGGTCATGCAGCACCAGTACCTGACCGTCGGTAGCGGCGCCTGCGCCAATGCCAATCACCGGGATTTTCACCGCCTGGGTAATTTCTTCGGCCAGGCCGTTGGGCACGCATTCCAGCAGCAGCATGGCGGCGCCGGCCTGTTCCAGAGCTATGGCATCGGCACGCATCTGCCGCGCCTGGGCTTCCTGACGGCCCTGTACCTTGTAGCCGCCAAGGATGTTCACCGCTTGCGGGGTCAGGCCCAGGTGGGCGCAGGCGGGGATGCCGCGTTCGGCCAGCAGGCGGATGGGTTCGGCCAACCAGCCGGCCCCTTCGAGCTTGACCATGTGTGCACCGGCCTGCATCAGGGCTGCACAGTTATGCAGCGCCTGTTCGGTGGTGGCATAGGCCATGAAGGGCAGGTCCGCGAGAATCAGCGCGCCACGGTTACCGCGTTTCACGCAGGCGACGTGGTAAGCCATATCGGCAACGCTGACCGGCAGGGTGCTGTCATGGCCTTGCAGGACCATTCCCAGGGAGTCGCCGACCAGCAGCACCTCAACTCCGGCCTGGCTGGCAGCCTGGGCGAAGGTGGCGTCGTAGCAAGTCAACATGGCGATTTTCTCACCGCTCTGCTTGAGGCTTTGCAGGGTGGTCAGGGTTACATCAGGCATGGAAATCGTCCTCTTCTGCACCGGCAGGGGGCAACGGGACGCCTATAGTCGTGATGGGCGGGCGCGAAGTCAATTGCAGGTGTTACCGGCTTGTTACTGGCGTTACCGTCATGCCAGCGAATTATTTGTCTCTTCGGGCGTCAGGCGTTGCAGGCCGGTAAACGGGCACGCGGCCAGTAACGCACTGAGTTGGCGGCCATCGGCCAGAGTCAGTTGCGGGGCCAGGTCGGCCAGCGGATAGAGGACAAACGCGCGGGCCTGCAGGTGATAGTGCGGTACCTGCAGACGCGGTTCGTCAATCACGCGTTGGCCGAACAACAATATATCCAGATCCAGGGTGCGGGGTCCCCAGCGCTCGGCCTTGCGCACCCGCCCCTGGTCGAGCTCGATGGCTTGTAGGGCGTCGAGCAACTCCAACGGCGCCAGGGCGCAATCCAGTGCCGCCACTGCATTCACGTAGCGCGGCTGGTCGGCCGGGCCGAGCGGGTCGCTGAGGTAAAAGGACGATACGCCCAGCAACTGTGTGTGCGGCAGTGCGGCGATGGCCTGCAGGGCGCTGTGCAGTTGCTTGCGTGGCTCGGCCAAGTTGCTGCCGAGGCCGATATACACCCGTTCCATCATTCGCCTGCGGGGGCGCCGGCAGCTGGGCGGCGCTTGCGCCCATTGCGCTTGCGTTTACGTGGCGCGCCGCTGGCCTCTTCCTGCTGGCTGAGGTTGCGGATCATCACGCGGCGCTGGCTGTCGTTGACTTCCTGATAATCGGTCCACCAGTCGCCCAGGCCGCCGGTGTCTTCGCCGGCGTCTTCACGCAGCAGCAGGAAGTCGTAGCCGGCGCGGAAGCGTGGGTTTTCCAGCAGCAAGTCAGCACGTTTGCCCTGGCGCCGTGGCAAGCGCTCTTGCATGTCCCATATTTCGCGAATCGGGATGGTGAAGCGCTTGGGGATGGCAATGCGTTGGCACTGCTCGGCAATTAGCTGGTGCGCGGCTTCCTGCATGGCTGGAATGGCGGGCATGCCTTTGTCCTGCAGCTCGCTGACACGGGCCGGCAGGGCAGGCCAGAGCAGGGCGGCGAAGAGGAAGGCCGGGGTCACGGTCTTGCCTTGTTCGATGCGTCGGTCGGTGCTGGCCAGGGCCAGACGGATCAACTCGCCGGCGTATTCTGGGTCACGCTTGAGGGCGGCGGCCGCCGCCGGGAACAGAGGGGCAAAGAGGTTGTACTCAAGCAACAGCTCGAAGGTGTGTTCGGCATTGCCGGCCAAGAACAGTTTGAGCACTTCGTCGAACAGGCGTGCCGACGGAATCTCGTGCAGCAGGCGAGCCAGGCGTGGAATGGGTGCGGCACTGTGCTTTTCGATATCGAAGTCGAGCTTGGCGGCAAAACGCACGGCCCGCAGCATGCGCACTGGGTCTTCCTGGTAGCGTTTTTCCGGGTCGCCAATCAGACGAATCAGGCGATTGCGGATGTCATGCACGCCGTTGGCGTAATCGAGGATGCGTTCACAGCTGGCATCCAGGTACAGGGCGTTGATGGTGAAGTCGCGGCGCTGGGCATCATCTTCCAGGCTACCGTAGACGTTGTCGCGCAGGATGCGGCCGCTCTCGTTGCGCGATGACAGGTTGCTGTCTTCGTCTTCGTCGCCTTGCGGGTGATTGGCGCGGAAGGTGGCGACTTCAATGATTTCGCGGCCAAAGTGCACGTGCACCAGCTTGAAACGGCGGCCAATTACGCGGGCATTGCGAAATTCGGCACGAACCTGTTCCGGGGTGGCGCTGGTGGCCACGTCGAAGTCTTTGGGTTCAAGGTTCAGCAGTAGGTCGCGCACGCAGCCACCGACCAGGTAGGCCTGGTAGCCGGCCTGTTGCAGGCGGTCAACGACGCTCAGGGCGTAACGACTGATCTCGCCGCGGCGCAGTGGGTGCTGATTGCTGTTCAGCACTTCAGGGGTGCTGCGCTTGTGGGCGGCACGACGTAATGGAGATCGGAAAGACTGGAACAGCTTCTTCAGCATGGGCGGCACTGTTTGACGGGATAGGCGGCCACAACTAGGGATGACCGCAGGATAGGCGCGGATTCTAGCATTTGCCGGGAAGATGGTGTAGGAAGCTTGAGATGGTTTGCAAAGCTACTGGGGGAGCCGGAGCTCCCCCCCAAAGTAGGTGCGTGCTTCTTTTTTATTATTATGGCGGGCTTATTGTTTTTATTGGTTGACCCGTTCCCTTGGCTCTTCGGCTTCAGGAAAGCACCCCAAGCATGGGGTTTAAGGCAAACGGATTACTTTGGATGCTGATGTTGCCGCGATCTTCGATGCCTTGTGAGCATGTGCAGATCTAACCAGTTCGGGCGCTGCCTTGGGGCAGTTTTATTATTCTCGGCCTGGTATGGGGCAAACCCCTGAGGCAACTCCTCTCCAAAAGAATCAGTTAGCTGCGCCTCCGCATTGTTGTTTTTATTGTGCTGGAGTCGATGTGTCTTGTTTTTATTGTAGTGGGCAGTGCTTGTTATTGTTTTTGTACAGATGACATAGCAGAAGCCGTGCCAGTTTTTACGAATCCTTTAAAAACAATGACTTACGATTTATTGTGCTGTTTTCCAGGCACAAAAAAGCCGGGGTCTCGTTACCGTGGGCCCCGGCTTTTGTTACTGGCTATTGCTTGGGTAACAGCCTGTTGTGTGGTGTCTCCCGGCGGTGTAACGGGCTAACTGCTCACCGCGCCCGACTTGCGCCGCGGAATACCCAGGCGCTGGCGACGTTCCCACAGGCACTTGCGGCTGATGCCGAGCTTGCGGGCCAGTTCGGTCTCGGTCATGTGGTCCTGGTGTTCGAGCACGAAGTGCTGGAAGTAATCCTCCAGGGACAGGTCTTCGGTGGGCTCGTTACCGCTGTTGCTGCCGCTTTGTGGTGGCAGCAAGCCGATGAAGTCGTCTTCGTCGAGGTCGTCCAGCTCAATGTCGATGCCCAGCAGTTCAGCCGAGATTTCCGCGCTTTCACACAGGATGACCGCGCGCTCAATGGCATTTTCCAGTTCGCGCACGTTGCCTGGCCACGTGTAGTGGCGGATGGCTTGCTCGGCGTCGGCGCCAAAATACAGGTCACTGCGCCCCATTTTGGCGCTTTGGCGTGCCAGGAAAGATTGGGCGATTTCACCCACGTCGCTGTCGCGTTCGCGCAGTGCCGGCAGTTTCAAGGCGATCACGTGCAGGCGATAAAACAAGTCTTCGCGGAACTGGCCGGTTTTTGCCAGGGTTTTGAGGTCGCGGTGGGTCGCGGCGATCAGGCGCACGTCGACCTTCTGCGATTGCACCGAGCCAACCCGGCGGATCTCGCCTTCCTGCAGC
This sequence comes from Pseudomonas sp. BGA-UO-ETr-WB11, assembly GCF_059567785.1. Taxonomy (NCBI): domain Bacteria; kingdom Pseudomonadati; phylum Pseudomonadota; class Gammaproteobacteria; order Pseudomonadales; family Pseudomonadaceae; genus Pseudomonas; species Pseudomonas sp. BGA-UO-ETr-WB11. Next base: position 336,473 of record NZ_JCAQOS010000005.1, read on the forward strand.
ACGCGCAGCAAGCGCGCCTGGGCTTCCAGTGGCAATTCGCCAATTTCATCGAGGAACAGTGTGCCGCCGTCGGCGGCTTCCACCAGGCCGGCACGGCCGGCGCTGGCGCCGGTGAAGGCGCCTTTCTCATGGCCGAACAGTTCGGACTCGATCAAGGATTCCGGGATGGCCGCGCAGTTCACTGAAATCATCGGTGCCTTGGCACGCCGGGACAGGTTGTGCAGGGCACGGGCCACCAGCTCTTTACCGGTGCCGGACTCGCCCTGGATCAGCACCGTGGAGTCGGTCGGCGCGACCTTGCGGATCTTGCTGTACAGCTCCTGCATCGGAGCGCAGGAGCCAATGATGCCGATCTCGCCATCTGCCGCGGTGCTCGGTTTGTCGCTGCTGCGACTGCCGCTCGCGCTGTTGCCGGCGCGCTCTGGCTGTTGATTTTTTGCTTCCTGGCGGTCACGCAGGATGCGCGCCACTGCCTGGAGCATTTCGTCGTGATCGAAGGGTTTGGCGATGTAATCGACCGCGCCCATTTTCATTGAGTCGACGGCCGAGCGCAGGCTCGCGTAGCTTGTCATGATCAGCACGGGAGCGCCTTGCGCCAGCTTGATCAGTTCGGTGCCCGGTGCGCCTGGCAGGCGCAGGTCACTGACCACCAGATCGAAGCTGGGAATGCTGAAGCGTTCCTGAGCTTCCTGCACCGAGCCGGCTTCGCTGACTTGGTACTGGTTGCGTTCCAGCAGGCGGCGCAGGGCCGAGCGGATAATGGTTTCGTCTTCGACGATGAGGATATGCGGCATCAATTCGGTTCTCTCGACGGTCTCAGTTCACAGCGGACGTCGCTTCAACATGCCTGGGCAATTTCACCCGAAAACGGGTGCCGCGCTGGCGCTCGGGATCGGCTGGGCTGTCGATGGTGATCTGGCCATAATGCTCTTCCACGATCGAATAGACCAGTGCAAGGCCAAGGCCAGTGCCCTGTCCGGGATCTTTGGTGGTGAAAAATGGTTCGAACAAACGGTCCATGATGGCTTTCGGAATTCCGCTGCCTTCGTCCTCCACCAGCAACTCGACGGTGTCCTCGTTGGCTTCGGTTTTGACCCGAATGGCGCCGCCCGGTTGGGATGCATCGCGGGCATTGGACAGCAGGTTGATCAGTACCTGGGCCAAGCGCTGGGCATCCCCGGTGACCAGGTGTTGGGGGTCGCAGAGGTTGAAGAACTGCACGTCGACGCTGTTGCGGTTGAGGGCCAGCAGGCTGATGGCATCCTGGGCGACATCGGCCAGGCACACGGCCTCGGCAGCGTGCTGGTGACCGCCGGCATGGGCGAAGTTCATCAGTGACTGGACGATGCGCGAGACCCGTTTGGTCTGCTCGAGAATCTGCGTGCTCATTTCGTTCAGCTCGCTGTCATCTGCCCGTTCTTCGCGCAGGTTCTGCGCCAGGCAAGCGATGCCGGTGATCGGGTTGCCGATCTCGTGGGCGACGCCGGCGGCCAGGCGGCCGATGGAGGCCAGGCGTTCGGAGTGGGCGAGCTTCTCTTCGAGCATCTGGGTGTCGGTCAGGTCTTCGAGCAAAATCACCAGGCCGCTGTTGCTCGGTGCCAAGGGTTCGCTGATGGCCGCCTTGCGCAGGTTCAGCCAGCGCACCTGGCCATCCTGCAGCAAGCGTTGTTTGTGCAGGTGCTCTTCCGGCGATTGGGCGAAGCTTTCCAGCAGGCCTTTCCAGGGTTCGCTCAGGGTGTTCAGGCGCGAGCCCACCACCTGCAGGGCGGAGATTTGCGTGAGCTCCTCCATGGCCCGGTTCCACATCAAAATTTCGCGGTCCTTGGCCAGCGAGCAGACGCCCATGGGCAGCTCTTGCAGGGTCTGGCGATGGTAGCGGCGCAGGGCGTCGAGCTCGGCCGCCAGGCCGGTCAGGCGTGAGCGGTAGTCTTCCAGGCGGTTTTCGATGAAGTGGATGTCTTCGCTGACGTAACCGCTGGTGGCGGACTTGTACGGCAGAAAGGTTTCCACCATGTCCTGGGCCACGCTGGGGCCCATCAGTCCCGAGAGGTTGGCTTCCAGGCGGTCGCGCAGGCGGCGCAGGGCGTAGGGACGGCGCTCGTCGAAGGGCAGGTGCAGGTCGCGCAGGGCCTGTTCGACTTCCTTCTGAGCGGTGATGGCGCCCAGGGGTTTGGACAGCTGGGTGGCGAAGTCCTGCGGCGAGTGGGCCAGCAGTTCGCGCCGCTGCGGGCGCGAGACATTGTCGACGGCGCAGGCTTCGGCAGCGCTGACTTCTTCACTGCTGGCCTCGGTAAACAGCGACACCAGGGTGAACACCAGAATGTTGGCAGCAAGCGAGGCTATTGCCGCCAGGTGCCAGCTGCTGTCGTCGAGGACGTAGACGATATCCAAAATCGGCAGGTAGATGCCTTGCAGATTGAACAGCAACGGCAGCAGGGTGGTGGCCAGCCAGATGGCGATGCCCACCAGCAGGCCGGCGATAAAGCCGCGGCGATTGGCGGTTGGCCAGTACAGCACCGAGAGCACGCCGGGAAGAAACTGCAGGGTGGCGACGAAGGAGGCGATGCCCAGGTTGGAGAGGTCCTGCTCGGCGCCTAGGAGCATATAGAAGCCGTAGCCAGCCATGATGATGGTGGCTATCAGCAGGCGCCGGGTCCATTTCAGCCAGCGATAGATGTTGCCCTCGGCGGGCGGCTGGTACAGCGGCAGCACCAGGTGGTTAAGGACCATGCCGGAGAGCGCCAGGGTCATTACGATGATCAGGCCGCTGGCTGCCGACAGGCCGCCGATGTAGGCAATCATGGCCAGCAGGCGATTGTCGGTGGCGATGCCGATGCCGAGGGTGAAGTACTCCGGGTTGGTTGGCGTGCCGAGTTTGAGGCCGGCCCAGAGGATCGGCGGGATGGCCAGGCTGATCAGCAGCAGGAACAACGGCAGGCCCCAGCTGGCACTGACCATGGCCCGCGGGTTGAGGTTCTCGGTAAAGGCCATGTGGTACATGTGCGGCATGACGATGGCCGAGGCAAAGAACATCAGCAGCAGGGTGCGCCAGGGGCCTTCCTGCAACGGGGTGTGCAGCGCTTCGAGGGCGATCTGGTTTTGCTGCAGCCAGCTTTCCAGCTCGCCCAGGCTGCCAAATACGCCGTACACCGCATACAGGCCCACACAGGCCAGGGCCACCAGCTTGACCAGCGACTCGAAGGCAATCGCAAACACCAGGCCTTCATGCTTGCCGCGAGCGGCGATATGGCGGGCGCCAAAGAGGATGGTGAACAGCGTGATGAGGGCACAGAAGCTCAGGGCCACGCGGTTTTGCACCGGCTCATGGGTGAGGATGCTGATTGAGTCGGCCACGGCTTGAATCTGCAGCGCCAGCAGCGGCAGCACGCCGATTAGCATAAACAGGGTGGTCAGGGTGCCGGCCCAGGTGCTGCGAAAGCGAAAGGCAAACAGGTCGGCCAGTGACGACAGCTGATAGGTGCGGGTAATGCGCAGGATCGGATAGAGCAGCACCGGCGCCAGCAGAAAGGCGCCGGAAATACCCAGGTAGATTGCCAGGAAGCCATAGCCGTACTGATAGGCCAGGCCCACCGTGCCGTAGAACGCCCAGGCGCTGGCATACACGCCCAGCGATAAGGTGTAGGTCAGCGGGTGACGGATGATCCAGCGCGGGATCAGGCCGCGCTCGCTGATCCAGGCCACGCCGAACAGCAGAAGGAGATAGCCAGCGCTGATAAAGACCAGCTGACTCAGGTTAAAGCTCGTCAGCATCACGTTGGCTCTGGAGGATAAAGGTCACCACGATAAGAATCAGCCACAGCACGTAGGGGCGATACCAGGCGCCGTCGGCGTCGATCCACCAGTCCATGATAGCGGGGGAGAACAGGTAGATCCCCACCACCAGGAGCAGCACCAGTCGGTAGATGTACATGGGCGGGTTCTCGTCGCGAAAGAGCCGCGATGGTAGCGGAAGGCAGCAGGCATAAGCCAGATGCGGCCTGCGTTGCAGGTCACGGGTTCAGACGTTGGCTGCGACCTTGCGAGTCAGGGCGATCGTCAGATCAGGCTCTCAGTGCAATTGCGCTTCGGCCAGGCTCAGCGTGCGAGGGATGCGGTCGACCTGCCAATGCTGGCTGGCCCAGGCCAGGATGGCGTTGGGGGGCAGTGCCAGCAAGTCTTCTGGTGCGTCCTGGCCAAGGGCACGCAAGGCTCGAAGTAGCAGGGGGCGGGCTTGCTCGGCGGGCAGGGGTGGCGAGCGGTAGGACTTGCCCAGCTTGTGGCCGTCGGGCTGGGTGATCAGCGGCACATGCAGGTAGCTGGGTGCGGCGACCCCGAGCAGCTCCTGCAGATACAGCTGGCGCGGGGTCGAGTCCAGCAGGTCGGCGCCGCGGACCACGGCGTTTACCCCTTGCCAGGCGTCGTCGATGACCACCGCCAGTTGGTAAGCGTAGAGGCCATCGCGGCGACGAATGACGAAGTCGCCCACCTCGCGGCCTAGGTGCTGACGGAACTCGCCCTGCACGCGATCAATAAAATGGTATTCCAGCTCGGGTACGCGCAGGCGGATGGCTGCATTCTCAGTGCCATGGCCGGCATTGCGGCAAAAGCCGGGGTAGACGCCCTGGTGGTGTTCCAGTTGCTTGCGTGAACAGGTACAGGCATAGGCCAGGCCTTGGCTCAACCAGCGTTGCAGCACCTCGGCATAGGTGTCGTGGCGTTGGCTTTGACGCACCAGCGGACCGTCCCATTCGAAGCCGTAGGTTTCCAGGCTGCGCAAAATGGCATCCTGGGCGCCGGGCATTTCCCGTGGCGGGTCGAGGTCTTCCATGCGCAGCAACCAGCGGCCGCCGACTGAGCGGGCGTCAAGGTACGAGGCAAGGGCGGCCACCAGGGAGCCGAAGTGCAGATAACCGCTGGGCGTGGGAGCGAAGCGGCCGATGTAGGCGGGTGAGGCGGGCTTGGACATAGGACTGCAGGCCAGAAACAACACGGGGCGCCGTAGCGCCCCGTAGTGGGATCAGGAACCGATCTGTTTTTCGCGGATTTCTGCCAGGGTCTTGCAGTCAATGCACAGGGTGGCAGTCGGGCGGGCTTCCAGGCGGCGGATGCCGATCTCGACGCCGCACGAATCGCACCAGCCGTATTCATTGTCGTCGATCAACTGCAGGGTCTCGTCGATCTTCTTGATCAGCTTGCGCTCGCGATCGCGGGCACGCAGTTCCAGGCTGAATTCTTCTTCCTGGCTGGCGCGGTCGGCTGGGTCGGGGAAGTTGGCCGCTTCGTCCTGCATATGGTGCACGGTCCGGTCGACTTCCTGCATCAGCTCCAGCTTCCAGGTGTTGAGGATGCCGGTAAAGTGCGCGCGCATCGCGTCACTCATGTACTCCTCGCCCTTGGATTCTTTATAGGGGGCGAAGCCACGCGTCAGTTCACTGCTGCTTTTTGCTTTTGCTTTTGCTTTGGTGGGCATGGATGACCGCCTCTCACTTTCTCAAATCCACTGCGCAGGAACGCTATCCTTTGCCAGCTCGGGCTGGCCCTGCGGCTGCAAGCGGGCGAACTTACCAGAACGCTACTGGCGGCGCTACTCCCGGTTGTCATGCGGACTACTGTCAGGTTCGGTGCGCGGGTAGAATTGCGCCTTTTATACCCCCGCAAGGAAGGCCCATGGCCCAGCCCTACAGTGCGCGCAGCCGCGCTATCGAACCTTTCCATGTTATGGCCCTTTTGGCCCGCGCCAACGAATTACAGGCGGACGGTCATGATGTGATCCATCTGGAGATCGGCGAGCCAGACTTCACCACCGCGGCCCCCATTGTCGCCGCCGGGCAGGCAGCCTTGGCCAATGGGCATACCCGTTACACCGCGGCGCGTGGTTTGCCGCAGCTGCGTGAAGCCATCAGTGGTTTTTATGCCCAGCGTTACGGCGTGAATATCGACCCGCAACGGATTCTGATTACCCCCGGCGGCTCAGGCGCGCTGTTGCTGGCCAGCAGCCTGTTGGTCGACCCCGGCAAGCACTGGCTGCTGGCGGACCCCGGTTACCCGTGCAATCGACACTTTCTGCGTTTGGTGGAAGGTGCGGCGCAGCTGGTGCCGGTTGGCCCTGAGGTGCGTTACCAGTTGAATGCCGATCTGGTTGAGCGCTACTGGGATCAGGACAGTGTCGGCGCCCTGGTGGCCTCGCCGGCTAACCCTACTGGCACCCTGCTCAGCCGCGATGAGCTGGCGGGCTTGTCGCGAGCCCTGCGTGAACGCGGTGGCCATCTGGTGGTGGACGAGATCTACCACGGCCTGACCTACGGCGTGGACGCGGCCAGCGTGCTGGAAGTGGACGACGACGCCTTTGTGCTCAACAGCTTCTCCAAGTATTTCGGCATGACCGGCTGGCGCTTGGGCTGGCTGGTAGCACCGGAGGCGGCGGTGCCGGAGCTGGAGAAACTGGCGCAGAACCTCTATATCAGCGCCTCGACCATCGCCCAGCACGCAGCACTGGCGTGTTTTGAACCGGCCACCCTGGCGATCCTCGAAGAGCGCCGGCATGAGTTCCAGCGTCGCCGCGACTTCCTGCTGCCGGCCCTGCGTGAACTGGGTTTCGGCATTGCCGTGGAGCCTGAGGGCGCCTTCTATTTATATGCCGACATCAGTGCCTTCGGCGGCGATGCCTTCGCCTTCTGCCGGCACTTCCTGGAAACCGAGCACGTGGCGTTCACGCCGGGCCTGGATTTCGGCCGCTACCAGGCCAGCCAGCATGTGCGCTTTGCCTACACCCAAAGCCTGCCGCGCCTGCAGCAGGCGGTTGAGCGAATTGCCCGCGGCCTGCAGAGCTGGCGCCCCGATGCAGTTTGATCCGCCGCTGGAGCAGGGGCGCTTGCGCAAACGCTACAAGCGCTTTCTCGCCGACATTGAAACCGCCAGCGGCGAGCTGTTGACCATCCATTGCCCGAATACCGGCTCGATGTTCAATTGCATGCAAGAGGGCGGGGTGGTCTGGTTTAGTCGCAGTAACGACCCCAAGCGCAAGCTGCCCGGCACTTGGGAGTTGAGCGAAACGCCGCAAGGGCGCTTGGCCTGCGTGAACACCGGGCGTGCCAACGGCCTGGTGGAAGAAGCGCTGCACGCCGGGGTGATCAGCGAACTGCACGGCTTTACTGCGCTGCGTCGGGAAGTGCCTTATGGCGAGGAGCGCAGCCGCATCGACTTTCGTTTGGACTACCCGAGCGGTCCGGCTTACGTGGAAGTCAAAAGTGTCACCCTGGGTTTTGCCGATTCTAGCGTGGCGGCCTTTCCCGATGCCGTGACCGAGCGTGGCGCCAAGCACCTGCGCGAGTTGGCTACTTTGGCGCGCAACGGCGTGCGCGCGGTGCAGCTGTATTGCGTCAATCTGTCGGGGATCGAGGCGGTGCGCCCCGCGGTGGAGATCGATCCGCGCTATGCCGCGGCGTTGCGCGAGGCGCAGGCGGCGGGAGTGGAGGTGCTGGCCTATGGCAGCGAAATCAGCCCGCAGGCGATTCGTCTTACCCGGCGTCTGGCGCTCAGTCTGTAATCCAGATGCCGTCGGCGTCTTCGCGGCAGTTCAGGGCTTTCAGTGACTGGCCACTGCAGGGGCCAGCCACGCATTCGCCGGACTCGATCAGAAACAGTGCGCCGTGGGTGGCGCATTGAATCAGGCTATTGCTGTGGTCGAGAAACTGGTCGGGCTGCCATTCCAACGGGATGCCACGGTGCGGGCAGCGGTTCTGGTAGGCATACACCTGACCTTCGCGGCGCACCACCAGCAGCTTCAGTTCGGCCAAGGCAAAGCCGCGGCTCTGGCCTTCGGTCAGCTCGTTGGGGGCGCATAGACGGATCATCGGGGTCTCCACAGTGGGGCGGCATTATCCGCTACTGCGTCGATGTGCCTGGAAAAGGGGGCGCGTCCGTGCGCCAGGGGGGGAAGGTATCAGATTTCCCAGATCAGATTGACCGCCGCGTAGCGTCCGGGCTGACTGTAGCGGCCGAGGCCGGCGCTGCTGGTGCTTAGCCCGCGCACATCACCCCACTGCCAGTACTGCTTGTCGGTAAGGTTGTACAGGCCGCCATTCACGCCGACTTCTTCGCTCAGTTGCCAGTAACCCAGCAGGTCGAGGGTGCCGTAGCCCGAGGGCTGATACTGGTTGGCTGTCAGGGTCTCATCGATGCGATCCTTGGCGGCCACCAGGGTCCAGGCCAGCTCACCGCCGTATTGGCTGTTGGGCGCGTCATAGGCCAGGCCCAGCACGCTCTTCAGCGGGTCGATGCTGTTCAGCGGCTGGCCGCTGTCTTCATCCTTGCCGCGGGCATAGGCAATGGCACCGCGCAATTTGCTGCCGGCGGGCAGGCCGAGGCTGTCGAGGAACACTTCGCCACGGGCCTCGGCACCGCGAATGGTCACGCGGTCGAGGTTCTGCGCTTGAAAGGTCAGGCGGCCGTTGCCGGTGGGATCGTCGGCCAGGGTGACCTGCTCGATAAAGTCATCGTACTGGTTGTAGAACAGCGCCAGTCCCCAGTTGCCTGCGGCGTATTGGCCGCGCAGGCCGGTTTCGAAGATGTTGCTGGTTTCCGGCTTGAGGCGGGTGTTGGCGATGGTTTGATAGTTGCTCTGCACGTTGACGAATTCACCGAAGATGTCGATCGCTTCTGGCGCGCGGAAACCGGCGGCGTACTGGCCGTAAACGCTGTGGGCATCATCCAGCTGGTAGGTGGCGGCCAGCTTGGGTGACAGGTGGCTGTCGCTGAAGCTGTCGGGGTCGCGCTCCAATGGGTTGCCCTTGAGGTATTCGGCGGTGGCATCCGGCTTGAGCTGGTAGTAGTCGTAGCGCAGGCCGGCGAGCAGGTTCCAGCGACCGATGTCGAGGCTGTCCTGGACGAACAGGGCATATTCGTTGCTGCTCGGGTCGGGGAAGTCGCTGAGTGGGAAGGGCTCCGGATTGGTGTACGGCAGGCCGGTGACCGTGTTGATTTCGCGGCCCTTGCGCAGGTCACTGCTGTCGCTGCGCTTGAGGTCGACGCCGTAAGTCAGCAGGTGCTCGCTGTCACCCAGGCTGAAGCCTTTTTTCAACTGGCTGGTGAGGCTCCATACATCTTCTTCATACACCGAGTCGCGGCTGCGTTGGCGCAGTGCTGCGCTGGTCGGTGGCGTGCTGCTGGCGCCCATGCCGACCCAGCTGTAGCGCTGTTGGTCGGTGCGCTGGCGGGTCTGGCTGGTCTGGTAGTTGAGCTGCCAGTTGACCTGATCGGCCAGCAGGCTGCCCAGCTGGAAGCTGTGTTCCAGACCGATGCGTTCGCGGTCGCTGCTGTCGCGGGCGTCGCTGCTACGGACCAGGGTGTTACTGAACATTGGTCCGCCGATTGGGATGTTACTGGCCTTGTCGTATTCGCTGCGCACCTGGGTATCGGCGTCGTCGGCAAAGCGTTCGTAGACCAGCTGCAGGCGGTCGCCTTCGGCGTAGTCCCAGCCGAGCTTGGCCAGCAGGTTGTCGGTGGTGAAGTCCACCGGGTTGGCGTCCTGGCGAGCATCGCCGTTGCCGCCGGTGCCGCCAAAGCTATCAATGGCCTGGCCACTGCGCCGGCTGACGTGCAGCAGGGCGTCGAACTGATCCTGGCGGCCGGCCAGGGTAGCGCTGCGTTGCCAGCTGTCGTCGCTGCCGTCGTAGCCGGTTTTCAGCCGCGCGAAGCTGTCGTCGCCAGGTTCCAGATAGTCGCCGGCGTCCTTGGTAATAAAACTTACTGCGCCGCCGATGGCGTCACTGCCGTACAGGGTGCTGGCCGGGCCGCGGATGATCTCGACCTGCTTCACCGTGTCCAGGTCGATGTAGTTGCGCTGGGCGCTGAGGAATGGGCCGAAGGTAAAGGAATCGGGTACGCCAACACCGTCGATCTGGGTCAGCACACGATTGCCACCGATGCCGCGGATGCTGAAGCCGGACAAACCGAAACGGCTGCCGCTGCCGCCTACTGAAACGCCGGGTTCATAGCGGATCAGGTCCTTGCTGTTCTTGATCTGCTGCTGATCGATTTGCCGCGCGTCCACCACGCTGACCGTGCTCGGCACGCTGCCGATGCTTTGTTCGTTGCGGGTGGCGGTCACGGTGACCGTGTCGAACTGGGTGGGGTTCTTCTCGGCGGCCAGGGCCAGGGCGGGCGACAGCATGAGCAGGGCCAGCAGCGGACGTTGGCGGAACGGGGGACGCAAGGGCATGACAAAACTCCTGAGAACGTGGGCAAGGCCATCGACTGGCGACCTGCGGTCCTGGGCTTTGCGCCTCTGTGCCGGTTGCCGTGCGGTCGTCGTGGATGGGCGGCGCCGACCTTAAACGAGATTGACACTCAAATGCAAATGAGTATCAAATAGATTAACTCGTTTTAAGTGTGGAGGGCTCATGCTGCGTTTTTCCTGCTTTTGCCTGCTCTCTCTGGCGTTGCACCTGGCTTGCGGCCAACTGCTGGCCCAGTCGCTGGGCGGTGCGTCACGGCCGCTGGCCGCGGCGCCTGTCGCTGCGCTTAGCGTGCAATTGTTGCCGTGGGAGCCCATGGCGGCTATGGCCGAAGCCCGTGTTACGCCGCCGCAGCCCGCAGTGCGTCCGGCCGTAAAGGCCGTCGTGCAGCGGCCGCCGGCGCCGCGCGCCGCGCCAGTCAAGCGCTCGGCGGTTAGCCCGTCCGCGGTGACTAAGGCTGCAGCGCCAACTAAGCCGTCTAGCGCAGCGTCCACATCTGTCGCCCCACCGGCTGCGGCCACGCTGCGCGAGGTCTTCAGCAGCCAGCCGCAGTTCGCCCAGGCGCCACCGGCACCGGTTTACCCAAGCCAGGCGCGGCGGCGCAATCAGCAGGGTGTGGTGTTGGTCGAGGTGCGCCTGGGCGCCCGCGGTGAGCAGCGCGAACGACGGCTGCTGCGCTCTTCCGGGGTCTCCAGTCTCGATCAGGCGGCCCTCAGTGCAGTGGCTGGTTGGCAGTTTCGCGCCGAGGTGCGCGATGGCCAGGCGGTGCCTAGCCGGGTGCAGATCCCCATTCAATTCACGCTCGCGGCCAGTCGCTAGACGGCCGTTTCATTTATCAGGAGTTCTACCCATGCAGGCACACGCCCCACGTATTTCGCCCCACAACGACCTTTATCTGGCCTGGCAGGTGTTGCGCCGCGAGCAGCCGGGCCTGCGCGCTCGCGATGCCGCCGAGCAACTGGCAGTCAGTGAGGCCGAGCTGACTGCCAGCCGCCTGCAGACCGATGCGCTGCGTTTGCGGCCGGAGTGGGCGACCTTGCTGCCGGCCTTGGGCGAGTTGGGCTACATCATGGCGCTGACGCGCAATCAGCACTGCGTGCACGAGCGCAAGGGTTACTACCGCGACGTTACGGTGATGGCCAGTGGGCAGATGGGCCTGGTGGTGTCGGCCGATATCGACCTGCGTCTGTTTCTCGGTGGCTGGGCCAGTGTGTTTGCCATCGAGGAGCAAGCCAGCCGTGGCACCCAGCGCAGCATCCAGGTCTTTGATCGTCAGGGCACCGCGGTGCACAAGGTGTTTCTCACTGCCGAGAGTCAGCTTTCGGCCTGGGAGCCCCTGCTGGAGCGTTTTCGTGCCGCAGAGCAAAGCCCGGAATTAGGCTTGCAGGCGCCGGTGGCAGCACCACCGGTCAAGGCTGACAGTGATATCGACCTGGTCGGTCTGCGCTCGGGGTGGGCGGCGTTGCAGGACACTCACCACTTCTTTGCCCTGCTGCAAAAGCACGGTGTGCGCCGCACCCAGGCGCTGCGTCTGGCCGGCGAGGAGTGGGCCGAGGCTCTGGCGCCCAGCGAGTTGCCCAAGATGCTGGAGGCGGCGGCCGCGACGGAGGTGCCGATCATGGTCTTTGTCGGCAATCAGCACTGCATTCAGATCCACAGTGGTCCGGTGCGCAACCTGCGCTGGCTGGACAGTTGGTTCAACGTGATGGACGCCGAATTCAATCTGCATCTGCAGTCCTCGGCGGTGCGTCAGCTCTGGCGGGTGCGCAAGCCCAGCACCGATGGGGTGATCACCAGCCTGGAAGCCTTCGATGCCGACGGCGAGCTGATTTTGCAGCTGTTTGGCGTGCGCAAGCCGGGCGTGGCTGAGCGCGAAGACTGGCGTGCCTTGGCCCACAGCGCCGCGTCGCTGCCGCGCTAAATCTCTGCGCCACGCCGGGCGACTGAGCCTCTGGGTCGTCCGGCGGGTTAACCCTCCGTTGGAGTTTGTCGACGATGAATACGTTGCGTGCCGCCCTGGGCGGCTTTTTATTGCTGATTAATAGCGCTGGCGTGCTGGCGACTGAGCCGGAGCCTGGGCGTTGGGTCAGTGCCGGGGGCGCCTTGACTGAGTGGCTGGTGCTGTTGGGCGGCGAGTCGCGACTGGTCGGTGTCGATAGCACCAGTCAGCATCCCGCGTCGCTCAAGGCGTTGCCGGGTATCGGCTATCAGCGTCAGTTGGCCGCCGAAGGCATTCTCGCCCTGCGCCCACAGCTGTTGCTGGGCACCGAGGAAATGGGGCCGCCGTTGATTCTTGAACAACTGCAGGCGGCCGGTGTGCAGGTTGAGGTGTTGTCCGCACAGCCGCAGCTGCCGGCCTTGCAGGCCAACCTGCAGCGCCTGGGACAATTGCTCGGTGCCGAGCAGCAGGCGCAGCAGCACTGGATGCGGTTCAGCCAGCGCCTGCAGCAGCAGGCGCAGTGGATCGCCCAGGCGCAACGCCAGCAAGCGGCGCCGGGTGTAGTGCTGTTGCTCGGCCATGCGGGCAGCAGCCCGATGGCTGCGGGGCAGGCGACCTCGGCACAATGGCTAATCGAGCGTGCGGGTGGACGCAACCTCGCCACCCATCAAGGCTACAAGGCGCTGTCCAACGAGGCGTTGCTGGCCCTGGACCCGCAATGGGTGATCGTCGCTGACCGCAGCCTCGGCGGCGCGGAGGCCATTGCCGCGCTGTTGGCGCACAATCCGGCCTTGGCGGCCACCCAGGCCGGTCGCCAGCAGCGCCTGCTGTGGCTGGATCCGACCCTGTTGGTGGGTGGTTTAGGGCCGCGTCTGCCGGACGGGCTGGCCGTACTGTCGGCCGCCTTATATCCTGCGGCGCAACCGCTGACCGCCCAAGGACCGCAATGAAACCGACCGTAAGTGCCCGTGTGCTACTTGGCGCGCTGAGCCTGCTACTGCTGCTGGCCTTCTGGCTGGCCCTGGCCCTGGGACCGGTGAGCTTGCCCTTGCTGGATACCCTGCAGGCGCTATGGCAACTGAGCGGCTTGCCGGCGCCAGGCGGCGAGGTGGCCCAGGCTGAGCTGATCGTCGGGCAGATCCGTTTGCCGCGGGCGCTGCTGGGGCTGTGTGTGGGCGCCGTGCTGGCTTTGTCTGGTGTGGCCATGCAGGGGCTGTTTCGCAATCCGCTGGCCGATCCCGGGCTGATCGGTGTGTCCAGCGGCGCTGCCCTGGGGGCGGCGGTGGCGATTGTCGGTGGGGCGGTCTTCGGCGGTTTGCCCAGCGCGCTGGCGCCTTATCTGTTGTCGGCCTGTGCCTTTGCCGGTGGCCTTGGGGTGACCGCGTTGGTTTATCGCCTGGGTCGGCGTGATGGCCAGACCAGTGTTGCCACCATGCTGCTGGCGGGCATTGCCCTCACGGCCCTGGCGGGAGCGGCGATCGGTTTGTTCACCTACCTGGCCGATGACGCCACCCTGCGCACCCTGACGTTCTGGAACCTCGGTAGCCTGAACGGCGCCAGTTATGCGCGGCTGTGGCCGCTGCTGCTGGTCACCGCGGCGGTAGCGTTATGGTTGCCGCGCCGCGCGCGGGCCTTGAATGCCTTGTTGCTGGGTGAATCGGAGGCTCGCCATCTGGGTTTTGCGGTCGAGCGCCTGAAACGTGAGCTGGTGTTCTGCACTGCGTTGGGCGTTGGGGCTGCAGTGGCGGCGGCGGGGATGATCGGTTTTATCGGCCTGGTGGTGCCCCATCTGATGCGCCTGTTGGTGGGCCCTGATCATCGTCTGCTGTTGCCGGCCTCGGCCTTGGCGGGCGCCAGCCTGCTGTTGCTGGCGGATTTACTCGCGCGGCTGCTGCTGGCGCCGGCTGAGCTGCCGATCGGTATCGTCACTGCCCTGTTGGGGGCGCCATTCTTTATCTACCTATTGTTGCGGGGACGAAGCTGATGCTGCGCGCGGACAATCTCAGTGTGCGTCGTGGCCCCTGTACGGTACTCGCCGGCATCGACCTGCAGTTGCACGACGGTGAAGTGCTCGGCGTACTCGGCCCCAATGGCGCCGGCAAAAGTACCCTGTTGGCTGCTTTGAGTGGCGATCTGCCGGCTGCGCAGGGGCAGGTCAGCCTTGATCAGCGGCCTCTGGCAGACTGGTCGGGGCCTGCTAGGGCACAGCGTTTGGCGGTGTTACCGCAAAGCTCCAGCCTGGAGTTCGCCTTCAGTGTCGAACAGGTGGTCGGCATGGGGCGTTTGCCCCATAGCAGCGGTCAGCAGGAGGATCTGCGTATCGTCGCCGCCGCCTTGCAGGCCGCCGATGCCCAGCACCTGAGTGGGCGCAATTACTTGGCGCTGTCCGGGGGAGAGCGCCAGCGCGTGCACCTGGCGCGGGTGCTGGCGCAGGTATGGCCGGGCGGTGCAGGGCAGATTCTGCTGCTGGATGAGCCGACTTCGATGCTCGATCCCTTGCATCAGCACACCATCTTGCAGGCCGTGCGCGATTTTGCCGGACGTGGTGCGGCGGTGCTGGTGATCCTCCATGACCTCAACCTGGCGGCGCGTTACTGCGACCGTGTGTTGCTATTGCAGGAGGGGCGGCCTTACGTACTCGGCACTCCTGTTGAGGTCCTTGCGCCGGCGCCACTGAGGGCGGTGTTTGGCCTCGACGTGCTGGTGCAGACCCACCCCGAGCGGGATCATCCGTTGATCATCATTCGTTAAGGACTTTTTATGCGTGTTCTCTTGTGGGCCGCGTTGGCCCTGCTGACGGCGTGCCAAAGTGTTATGCCGTTGCCGCCATTACCCGCTTGGCAAGGCCGTGAGGGGTTGCAGCATGCCGACCTCGGGCTGATTCGAGACCTGCGCAGCGGCGCGACGCTGACCCCTGCGCAGTTGGTCGAACAGTTGGCTGATGTACCGCGGGTGCTGATCGGCGAGCAGCATGACAATGCCGATCAACATGCACTGCAGCTCTGGCTGCTCAAGGCGCTGCAGCAACAGCGCGAGTCGGGCAGTTTGCTGCTGGAAATGCTCAACCCCGATCAGCAGACCAAGGTCGACGCCACCCAGGCCGCCAGCCGTGCGCGGAAGATGCCGGTGGATTTGCCCGCTGCTCTGGCTTGGCAGGCAGGCTGGGACTGGGCGCTGTATGGGCCGATCATCCGTTACGGCTTATTGCAGCCGGCGCCACTGCTGGCGGCCAATCTGGATCGGGACGAAATTATGACCATCTACCGCACGCAGCCGCGTTTGCCGGCCGGGCAGGCGACCCAGGACTCTGTGCAGGCTGCGTTGCTGGCGCAGATTGAAGCCTCCCACTGCGGCCTGCTGCCGGCGGCGCAACTGCCGGCCATGTTGGCGGTGCAACAGCAGCGTGACCGGCGTATGGCCGAGCGTTTGCTGGCCGCGCCTACTCCGGCAGTGTTATTGGCTGGGGCTTTTCATGTGCGGCGTGACCTGGGCGTGCCTTTACACCTGCAGGATCTGGCTGCGCCGGGTGGCACTGAGCGGGTATTGATCCTCGCCGAAGTGGGCCAGACAGTGAGTGCTGAGCGCGCCGACTTCGTCTGGTATACCCCGGCCTTGCCCGGGCAGGATCACTGCGCGAGCATGCGCTAGGCAGGCTCTTGAAAAACTACCTCGGCTTTGGCTTCCTGCGTCGCCCTACCTCCTGCATCCCTGCAGTCGTGCGTTGCCATTCCGGCGTTAAAAGCAGGCTAAAAATGCTCATTTACAGCGCGTAAACTCCGCTTTTTAGCCTGCTTTGACCAGCCGTAGGCTGTTACTAACGTAGCGCCTTGCACTGGCTGCCTCGCCAACGTTTTTCAATGGCCTGCTAGTCGTTAGCTTGCTCCAGACGGTTCTGCTTGCGCCACTGCAGCAGAATCAGCAGCAGGGTGGGGATGCCGAGGAGGGCGGTGAACAGGAAGAACTGGGCATAGCCGAGGTTCTCCACCAGGGTGCCTGAATAGCCGCCAATCAGGCGCGGCAGCAGCATCATGATCGAGCTGAGCAGGGCGTACTGGGTGGCCGAGAACTTCAGGTTGGTCAGGCTCGACAGGTAGGCAACGAAGGCCGCGGTGGCCAGGCCTGAGCTGAAGTTATCGCAGGAGATGGTCAGGATCAGCATCTGCAGGTGCGCGCCCATGTCCGCCAGCAGCAGGAACAGCAGGTTGGTGGCTGCCGAAGTCACACCGCCGATAAACAGGATCGGCATGATGCCGAAGCGTACGATCAGCAAGCCGCCGAGGCCGGCCCCGAGCAGGGTCATGACCAGGCCGAAGAGCTTGCTGACGCTGGCGATCTGTTCCTTGGTAAAGCCCTGGTCGATGTAGAAAACGTTGGCCATCACGCCCATGACCGTATCCGACATGCGATAGGTGGCCACCAACCCGAGCAGCAGGAAGGCCTGCCAGCGGTAGCGCTGGATAAAGTCGCTGATCGGCGTCAGCACCGGTTGCAGACCGCGGCGCCCAGCAGCCGACAGGCACAGGGCAGTCAGCACGATATAGAGGATGGCGCGCAGGAAGGCGCGATCGTCGGTCAGCAGGTCCAACAGGCTTTCGCCCTTGACCAGCACGCGGTGAAATTCGGTGTGGTAGAGCTGGGTGAACATCGCCGGGATGGAAATCAGCAAGACGATCAGTACCACCACCGAAATCAACTGATGATTGAGGCCAAAGCGTTCGGCAGCCTGTTGGGTGCGCATGGGGAGCGGTGATTCGCGCATCCACAGGGTGGTAATCAACCCTGGCAGCATCAGCATGGCAAACAGCATATAAGTGCTGGCCCAGGCGCCGTGCTGGTAGCCCAGGCTCGGGGTGCCAAACCAGTCGGCAAAATACAGCGCACCGGCGGTGGCCAGCAGGGCGGCAACCCGGTAGCCGGCCATGTAGCTGGCAGCCAGGGCGGCTTGGTGGGTGTCGTCGGCAATTTCCAGGCGGTAGGCGTCCACCGCGATGTCTTGGGTGGCCGAGGCAAATGCGACGACGACGGCAATGGCGATCAACCAGTGCAAATGTTGCTGCGGGTCGCAGAAGGCCATGCCGATCAGGCCGAGGGCGATCAGGCCCTGGGACAGCACCAGCCAGGAGCGGCGTCGGCCCAGGCGGCCGAGCAGCGGTAGGCGCCATTGGTCGAGCAGCGGCGACCAGACCCATTTGAACGCATAGGCGAGGCCGATCAGGCTGGCGTAGCCGATGGTCTGGTGCGACACACCGGCTTCGCGCAGCCACACCGAGAGGGTGGAAAACACCAGCATATAGGGCAGGCCGGCGGCAAAACCGAGCAGCAGCAGGGCCAATGAGGCGGGGGTGGCGTAGGCGGCCAAGGCGGCGCGCCAGCTTTTACGCGGCTGGGTGTTACGGGGCATGGGCTGGAGACTGCCTGGGGATGAACGACAAAGGGCGCACTCTAACCGCTGTGCTCCTACGGGCGCCAGCCATGGATGCGCAGATTGACCCGATCGTTAGTCAGGTCAATGCCTTCAGCGTGCAGGCGTGCGCGTTGTTCGGCCCCGGCCGGAGTGTTGGCTGGCAGGCTTAAGTGGCCGCTGGCAGCGATCACCCGGTGCCAGGGCAGGCCCGAATCGGCTGGCAGTTGGCTGAGGGTGCGGCCCACCCAGCGCGCCGCCCGACCGAGGCCGGCTAGAGCGGCCAGTTGGCCATAGCTGACCAGGCAGCCGGCAGGCACGTGCGCCAGCGTCAGGTACAGCGCTTCCCGTCGGGCAGCCAGACTTGCCGGCGGCGCTGCAGGGCAGGCATGCTGCTGGGCTTTTTGGCCTTGGATGGACGTGGAATTGATCATGGTGTGGCGGGCTCTGGGTGCATGTTTACTGTTTGGGCTGGCGTTGCCGGTGTGGGCCGATACCGTCTGGCTGAACAATGGCGACCGCCTGACCGGGCAGATCGTGCTGCTGGACGGCGGCAAGCTGGCGCTGAAAACCAAGTATGCCGGCCGCGTGTTGATCGACTGGAAGGATATCGACACCTTGCGCTCCGACCAACCGCTGCTGGTCAAACGCTCGGGTTTTACCGGGCAGCGCAGCCAGCACCTAGAAGCCGCCGGCAAGGGCATGGTGCGCGTGGTGAATGGCAAGGCGCAGACCGTGCCGCTGGCCGATATCAAACAACTGGTGCCGCCGCGGCCGCTGATTCAGGACTTTGTCTGGGAAGGCAATCTCGACACCAAGCTGGACATGGAGCGCAACGAAAACGAAACCGACGAGTTCAAACTCAAAGGTGACAGCCGGATCAGTCACGGTCGTTGGCGTCATGTCCTCAAGGGTGAGTATGAGCACGAGACCAAAAACGGCCAGAAGGTTGATAACAACTGGGAGCTGGAATATGACCTCGACCGCTTTATCACTCAGCAGTGGTTTATCCGTAGCAGCGTCTACGAACAGCACGATGAGTTCGAGAACATCAACCGACAGACCTCCTATGGTATAGGGCCCGGTTATCGCTTTTGGGATGATGAATTGGGGCGTTTCGAACTGATCAGTCAGTACGAGCGCTTCCAGTTGCGGGGCAATGGCCAAAACACCCAGTTTGATGCCTATGGCCTGGAATGGGATTACAAGCGCTTGCTGTCGGGCACTCGTCTTGAATTGTTCAGCACCGCGCAGATGGCCATGCCGCTGATTGATCAGATTGATTATGTGTTCGAGGGCGAAGCGGGCGTGCGTTACCGGGTCAACGAATGGGCGCGGGTGTCTTTACTGTACGAACTTAACCAGTTGCGCGGCCTTGGCCAAACCACTTCCGAGCGCCAGTACATGCTGGGGTTGGGGGTCGGCTGGTAAGTCGCAGGGCTAAAAAGCTCAGCAGTGCGTAATGCTGATCGGGCTACAAAAAATGCCGTTCACTTGGCTTAAGTGAACGGCATTGCCGCACTGCAGGGCTTTTTTGCAGCGTGCCGGTTACAGACGCAGGCCGCCGTCCAGCTCCAGGATGCGACCGGTGTAGTAGTCGTTTTCCAGGATATAGGCCACCGAGTGAGCGATCTCGGCAGGTTTGCCCATGCGCTTGAGCGGGATGCCAGAGCACATGCGCTCCAGGGCGTCGGGCTTCATGCTGGCGACCATTTCGGTTTCGATAAAGCCCGGTGCAACGCCGGCAACACGGATGCCGTAACGCGCCAGCTCTTTGGCCCAGACCACGGTATCGGCGGCAACCCCGGCCTTGGCGGCGGAGTAGTTGGCCTGGCCGATGTTGCCGGCACGGGAAATCGAGGAGATGTTGATGATGGCGCCCTGGTTTTCCAGTTCAATCATCTTCGCCGCCACTTCACGGGTACAGAGGAATACGCCAGTCAGGTTGACGTCGATCACCGACTGCCACTGGGCCAGGCTCATCTTGGTCATCTCGCCGTCCTTGACCTTGATGGTCAGGCCGTCGCGCAGGATGCCAGCGTTGTTGACCAGGCCATTGATGGCGCCGAAATCTTCAGCCACCTGTGCGACCATATGGGTCACTTGCTCTTCATTGGCGACGTTGCACAGGTAAGAACGGGCTTCAGTGCCGGCGGCTTTGCAGGCGGCCACGGCTTCATCGAGTTTTTCCTGGTTGAGGTCGACCAGCGCCAGTTTGGCGCCCTTGGCCGCCAGGTATTCGGCCATGGCACGACCCAGACCCTGGCAGCCGCCAGTGATGATGATGACCTTGTCTTGCAGTTGCATGGGTTGATCCCCTCAAAGGTGGTTCGATATTGCCCCGTAGGCACCGCAGAACCAAAGTTCCAAGAGCCTGTCCGTTTATGACGAATTCTGTACGAGGAGTCACAAGTTGAGCGTAAAGGCGATTAAGCATGCCCGAGAATTGCTGCTCAAGGAATACCACGGGGTACTTTCCACCCATTCCAAGGCCATGCCGGGCTTTCCCTTTGGTTCCGTGGTGCCTTACTGCCTGGATGCTCAAGGGCGGCCATTGCTGCTGATTAGCCGGATTGCCCAGCACACCCACAATCTGCAGATGCAGGCCAAGTGTTCGCTGCTGGTCGGCGAGCGCGGTGCCCATGACGTCCAGGCGGCGGGCCGCTTGACCCTGCTGGCCGAAGCGCGGCAATTGCAGGATGACGCGGAAATCGACGCGGCGGCCGCGCGCTATTACCGTTATTTCCCGGCGTCGCAGGATTATCACCGGGTGCACGACTTCGATTTCTGGTGCCTGCAGCCGGTGCGCTGGCGTTACATCGGCGGCTTTGGCGCGATCCACTGGCTTGATCAGGTGGCGTTGGCCAATCCCTTTGCCGGTGCGTTGGAGCAGGGCATGCTTGAGCATATGAATGCAGACCATGCCGTGGCCATCGCTCATTACGTGGCCCTCAATGGCTTGCCGAGCGAGGTGCCAGCGCAACTGGTAGGCCTCGACAGTGAAGGTATGCACTTGCGCATTGGCCAGAGTCTGCATTGGCTGGCGTTGCCAACATCCTGTAACACCCCGGCAGAAGTGCGCCAGGCCTTGGTGCTGCTGGCCCGCGCCGAGCGTTGGCCGACCGCTGGCGAGGTTGACGCTTGAATTAAGCTAAGTGGCCCCTTATCTCTAAGGAGTCGGAAGTCATTCTTCCTTTGAAGGAATCGTTGATGCGCGCTTTTCTGTTTTTATTTCTGTTGTTTCCGCTGATCGAATTGGCGGTACTGATTCAGGTGGGCAGCGCCATTGGCGTGCTGCCGACCTTGTTCCTAGTGATTGCCACCGCTGTGCTCGGCAGTGTGCTGCTGCGGGTGGCGGGTATTGCCACGGCGTGGCGCGCTCGGGAAAAACTGGCCCGTGGTGAGTTGCCCGAGCAGGAAGTGCTGGAAGGCTTGCTGATTGCCGTGGGTGGCGGCCTGTTGTTGCTGCCGGGGTTTATCAGTGATGTGTTCGGTGTGTTGTGCCTGATCCCGTTCACCCGCCGCTTGCTGGTGGGCAAGGTGCGGCGGCGCGTGGCCGAGCAGGCGCTACGCCAGCGTGCCTTTGCCGATGACCTGCAGGCACGCTCGGGGCCGACTCGGCCGAACGTGATTGAAGGCGAGTTCGAGCACCGCGATTCGTAAAAAAACCGCATTTACCCTTGAAATATCGCGCGGCGACCTCATGTAGCTTGCAGCGCGAGGGGCTTGTGCTCTTCGACCGTGAATTTCTGCGGTTCGCCTGGCGAATCGCAACCGGCTTGTCCGGCTTTGTTAACCCGTCGGTGACAGCACCGGCTGAATAAAAACTACCTCTTGGGAGAGAATCGACAATGAAGCTTCGTCCTCTGCATGACCGCGTTGTTATCCGTCGTAGCGAAGAAGAATCGAAAACCGCTGGCGGTATCGTGCTGCCAGGTTCGGCTGCTGAAAAGCCAAACCGTGGCGAGATTCTGGCTGTTGGTGCCGGCAAAGTGCTGGACAACGGTGAAGTGCGCGCTCCGGCCGTGAAGGTGGGTGACAAGGTTGTGTTTGGCCCGTACTCCGGCAGCAACACCATCAAAGTTGACGGTGAAGATCTGCTGGTGATGAGCGAAAGCGAAATCCTGGCCGTAGTTGAAGACTAATTAGCCGCCGCTGCGTTTTCGCAGCGATTGCACCGGCGCAACCGGCGCCACGAATTCTGTTCTACGAAACGAATTGAGGAATACCGATCATGGCTGCAAAAGAAGTTAAATTTGGCGACTCCGCCCGCAAGAAAATGCTGGCTGGCGTAAACGTCCTGGCTGACGCGGTAAAAGCGACCTTGGGCCCAAAAGGCCGTAACGTGATCATCGAGAAGAGCTACGGCGCTCCGACCATCACCAAGGACGGCGTTTCCGTTGCCAAAGAAATCGAGCTGAAAGATCGCTTCGAAAACATGGGCGCCCAGTTGGTTAAAGACGTGGCTTCCCGTGCCAACGACGACGCTGGCGACGGCACCACCACCGCCACCGTTCTGGCTCAGTCGATCGTCAACGAAGGCCTGAAAGCCGTCGCTGCCGGCATGAACCCGATGGACCTGAAGCGCGGCATCGACAAGGCGACCATCGCCATCGTTGCTGAGTTGAAGAAGCAGGCCAAGCCTTGCGCTGACACCAAGGCAATTGCCCAGGTTGGCACCATCTCGGCCAACTCCGACAGCTCCATCGGCGACATCATTGCCGAAGCCATGGAAAAAGTCGGCAAAGAAGGCGTGATCACCGTTGAAGAAGGCTCGGGCCTGGAAAACGAACTGTCGGTTGTTGAAGGCATGCAGTTCGACCGTGGTTACCTGTCCCCGTATTTCATCAACAAGCCAGACACCATGGTTGCCGAGCTCGACGGCCCGCTGATCCTGCTGGTTGACAAGAAAATCTCCAACATCCGCGAACTGCTGCCAGTTCTGGAAGCGGTGGCTAAATCCGGCCGTCCGCTGCTGATCGTGGCTGAAGACGTTGAAGGCGAAGCCCTGGCAACGCTGGTTGTGAACAACATGCGTGGCATCGTTAAAGTCGCTGCTGTTAAAGCACCGGGCTTCGGCGACCGTCGCAAGGCCATGCTGCAGGACATCGCTGTTCTGACTGGCGGTACCGTTATCTCCGAAGAGATCGGTCTGAGCCTGGAAAGCGCTACCCTGGAGCACCTGGGCAACGCCAAGCGCGTGATCCTCAGCAAAGAAAACACCACCATCATCGACGGTGCCGGCGTTCAGGCTGATATCGAAGCCCGCGTTCTGCAGATCCGTAAGCAGATCGAAGACACTTCGTCCGACTACGACAAAGAGAAGCTGCAAGAGCGTCTGGCCAAACTGGCTGGCGGTGTTGCCGTGATCAAGGTTGGCGCCGGTTCCGAAGTGGAAATGAAAGAGAAGAAAGCCCGCGTTGAAGACGCCCTGCACGCCACCCGTGCAGCCGTTGAAGAAGGCGTGGTACCTGGCGGCGGCGTGGCACTGGTGCGTGCCCTGCAGGCCATCAGCGAACTGAAAGGCGACAACGCTGACCAGAACGTGGGTATCACGCTGCTGCGTCGTGCGGTTGAAGCGCCGCTGCGTCAGATCGTTGCCAACTGCGGTGACGAGCCAAGCGTAGTGGTCGACAAGGTTAAGCAGGGTTCGGGTAACTACGGTTACAACGCTGCCACCGGCGAGTACGGCGACATGATCGAAATGGGTATCCTCGACCCGGCTAAAGTGACCCGTTCTGCTCTGCAGGCCGCGGCCTCGATCGCCAGCTTGATGATCACCACCGAAGCGATGATTGCTGAAATTGCTGACGACAAACCAGCCGCTGGCGGTATGCCAGACATGGGTGGTATGGGTGGCATGGGCGGGATGATGTAATTCATCCAGGCCAGCTGACCTGAAAAAAAGCCCCGGCCTAGGCTGGGGCTTTTTTATGTCTGGAATTATCTGTTTGAAGGGGGCTCTTAGTTGTCTCGAACAGTCTGTGGTGCCAGTTGCTCAAGGCTTTTCGGCCGGGGGTGATAGAGCAGCAGGTGATAAAAGCCCAGGGCAATCATCCAGTCGAACAAGGCAGTCCAGAGGTTGTGCGAGAGAAAATGCGCACCCTGCATAACGCGGCCAATGGAGAGCAGGCTGCCTAATGCCAGGGCAAAAATCAGCGCCGCCTTGGCCTGGCGTGGTCGCCGATCACGCAGGACAAAATACAGGGCAAAGAAGATGAAGCCGCTGCTGGCGTGCCCGCCGGGCCAGCACTTGCCTGGGTGTTCGGTGGGTGCGCGGGCGCTCAGCAATGGGGTGAAGATTTCACTGCCGCCGAACTCTGCCAGATCCCAGGGGCAGTGCACGCCGGTCACCACTTTGAGTGGTGTGACGACGCTGGATGAGAGGCTAATAGACAGCACCAGGTAGCCCAACGGTAGGCGCAGCCAACGCCAGGGCCGATAGACGAAGCTGGTAATCAGCCCCGCCAGTGCCAGCAAGCCCAGCACTATGACGACCTGTTTGGCGCGGTCATGCAGGATATTTTCCAGCCAGTAACTGTGCTTGCCGGCAAAGCCCACCCCAGGAGTGTAGAAATACTGGGTGATGGCGAAATCAATACCGGTGGTTGGTACTACAAGCAACAGCACCATCATCAGCAACGGCAAGCCTAGGCATAACCAGGGGTTCAGTGGGTGTGAGTGGGCGGTAGAAAAGGGCATGCCGTGTTCCGCTAGGTTGAAGGTGCAGGTTGTTGCGATTGACGAGGCGACGAGTTTTTCACCCGTGCAATGTCATGGTGCGCACCCAGAGGTTGGGGCTTTGACACTGTGCTGCAGGACGTGTCGAGGCGGTGTTCGCTGGATGTGAAAATTCTGTCAGAGCCTTTAAGTTGCACTTAAGCTGGCACGCCGAAAGTGGGCGAAGACAAAGGGGGAGCCCATGCGCATTCTGTTAGTTGAAGATAATCGCGACATTCTGGCCAATCTGGCCGATTACCTAGAGATGAAGGGCTACAGCGTCGATTGCGCTCAGGATGGTTTATCCGGCCTGCATTTGGCGGCAACCGAGCACTACGACCTGATTGTCTTGGATGTGATGCTGCCTGGGTTGGATGGCTACACCCTGTGCCGGCGCTTGCGTGAGGATGCGCGGCGGGAAACCCCGGTGATCATGCTGACCGCCCGTGATCAGCTGGATGACCGTCTACAGGGCTTCAAGGCCGGTGCCGACGACTATCTGGTCAAGCCTTTTGCGCTGTCCGAGTTGACCGCGCGAATCGAGGCGGTACTGCGCCGCGCCCAGGGTGGCGGCAAGCGTTGCCTGCAGGTGGCCGACCTGACTTACGACCTCGATACGCTGGAGGTCACGCGGGCCGGGCGTTTGCTCAAGCTCAATCCTGTGGGCTTGAAGCTGCTGGCTGTATTGATGCAGAAGAGCCCCCATGTGCTGCGCCGCGAAGTGCTGGAAGAGGCGCTTTGGGGCGACGACTGCCCGGACAGCGACAGCTTGCGCAGCCACATTCATCAATTGCGTCAGGTGATCGATAAACCCTTCCCGCGGCCGTTGCTGCAGACCTTGCATGGGGTCGGTTATCGCCTGGCGGAGGTCGCCGATGGAGTTTAAGCAGGGCCTGTCGCAACGGATTGTGATCGCTTTCGTGCTAATGACGCTGCTGGTGGGCGGCGTCTTTGGCTTGGGCATCGTCAAGGCTGTGCATGTGATGGAGGAGCGGCTGCTCTCCGGGGTGTTGCGCGGCGACCTGGATCGCTTGCTGTTGATGGATACGGTCGATGACTGGCGGCACAAGCCACAGCCGGATCAGTTGTTTCATTTCTCCGACGGTCCTGGGCGCTTTGCCTTGCCGGCGTATCTACAGAACTTGCAGCCGGGCTTTCAGGAGGTTTTCCATGGTGAGCATGCCTACCATGCGTTTGTCCGCGAGGTAGAAGGGCGCAAATACGTATTGCTGCAGGATCAAAGCGATTTCGAAGACCGTGAGCAGGCCCTGTACTCGGTGGTGCTGGTGGGGTTTATTGTCAGTCTTGGTCTGGCCATGCTGCTGGGGCGGCTGCTGGCACGCAAGGTGATCGAGCCGGTGGTGCGTTTGGCCCAGCAGGTGCGTCAGCCCGAACAACTGCTGGCTCTGGCTCCAGCTTTGGCGCTGGATTATGCCAATGACGAAGTTGGTCAGTTGGCGTCGGCGTTTGACGATGCGCTGGGGATGTTGCGCCATGCACTCAAGCGCGAACAGCTGTTTACCAGCGATGTCAGCCACGAGTTGCGTACGCCGTTGATGGTACTGGCCAGCTCGTGCGAGTTGCTGCAGGAAAACCCTTCGCTGGACACCCGTGGGCGTGCTCAGGTGCAGCGTGTTGCCCGTGCCAGTGAAGAAATGCGCGAACTGGTGCAAACCTTTTTGCTCCTGGCGCGTGATCAGGGCGATGCCGCTGCCATGGCGGTGCAAAGCACCTTGGCTGTTGTCGCCGATGAGTTGGCCCAGCAGTGGCGCCAGCCTATGGAGAGCAAGGGGCTGCAGTTCATCTATGAGCAGAGTGTTACAGGCGCTCAGCGTTATCACGCAGTCTTTCTGCGTACCGTGCTGGGCAACCTGTTACGCAATGCTTGGCACTACACCAACAGCGGACAAATTAC
Organism: Pseudomonas sp. BGA-UO-ETr-WB11; assembly: GCF_059567785.1. Taxonomy (NCBI): domain Bacteria; kingdom Pseudomonadati; phylum Pseudomonadota; class Gammaproteobacteria; order Pseudomonadales; family Pseudomonadaceae; genus Pseudomonas; species Pseudomonas sp. BGA-UO-ETr-WB11. The sequence goes on from NZ_JCAQOS010000005.1 coordinate 362,683, forward strand.
CCTGCGGGTCGATGATCAGGGCTTTACCGTTGAGGACACGGGGGTTGGCATCCCCGAGAGTGAGCGCGAGGCTATGTTTCAACCGTTTGTCCGCGGCGGCGAACAGCGGGGTGATGGCCTAGGGCTGGGCCTGTCACTGGTGCGGCGCATCTGTGTCAGTCAGGGCTGGAGCGTCGAGCTGACGGCGATGGAGCCTAGCGGTTGCCGCTTTCAGGTGGTTTTGGCGTCGGCTCAGGTACGTTTCTGACGGTGCATATCCTGCTAGCCCTGAGCGGTACTGATGTTGTTATGCTCATTGCATCCCCCTGATTATTCGTCGCTAGGAACGATTTCATGCCGGTTGATGTCAATGTATTGCTGAAGCTTGATCCGCAAGACGCTTTTGATCAGTGGCTGGCATTGCCAGGAGAGTGGGTCGAGCCACCGAATAGCCGTCGGGGTGGCGAAAGTGGAGTCAAACGGGTGCGCACCGCGAGTGGTGCCGTGCTGTATTGCAAGCAACAGGTGGCACATACCTACCATTCGTTGCGATACCCATTTGGCTATCCCACCGCCATGCGTGAACGTGATGTGTTACGGGCCTGCATTGCGCTCAAGGTCACGGTGCCGAAAGTGGTGTATGCCCATTGCCGTAAGGTCGCGGGTGTATGGCAGGCGTTATTGGTTACAGAGGCGCTTGAGGGTTTTAGCAGTCTGGAAGAGTGTTACGCGCGGGGTGATGAGCAGGTGTGGGGCGAAGCCCAGCATCAGCAGATTTTACAGGCGCTTGGCGCTTGTATTGCACGCTTCAATCGGGGGCGCTGGCAGCATGGTTGTTTACGCATGAAGCATGTTTTTGTGCGGGTGCAGGGCGAAGACGTAGAGGTCGCGTTACTTGATCTGGAGAAAAGCCGGCAGCGTTTCACTGTGGGCCAAGCCGCGCAGCATGACATTGAACAGTTAAAGCGCCGTTCGTCGTGGTCTGATTTGCAGTGGCAAGCATTCATCTATGGTTATGAAACAGCGTTTGGCAGCGCTTTCAAGGGGTTGAGATGATGAAGCTAGAAATTGCACGAGGTTTTTTTCTCGCTGGGGCGCTGGGCATTACGTCGTTTGCGGCAATGGCCTGGAGTGAGCCGGCGCCTGCGGTGCTGAGTGGTTTGAGTGGTCAGGAATACTGTCGGTTGCCGATTAATGCCGGAGCTGAGGTGCAAGTGCAGCCTGATCAGGATTTGCTCCTGTTGATGTTCGGGCTGACCCAGGGGCTGAAGTCCTGAGGGTAGTCGTTGATGATGTCTGCATATAAAAAAGCCCCGAACCAGTCGGGGCTTTTTATTGCGCGCGCGAGTTAGATCAGCTCAATGGCTACCGCGGTAGCTTCGCCGCCACCGATGCACAGCGAGGCCACGCCACGCTTGCCGCCGGTGCGTTGCAGGGCGTTGATCAGAGTGACGATGATGCGTGAGCCGGTAGACCCTACAGGGTGACCTTGGGCGCAGGCGCCGCCGTAGACGTTGACCTTGGCGTGATCCAGGCCATGTTCACGCATGGCCAGCATGGTCACCATGGCGAAAGCTTCGTTGATCTCGAACAGGTCCACGTCGTTCTTGTCCCAGCCGGCTTTTTTCAGCAGGTTGGTCATTGCACCGATCGGTGCAATGGTGAACTCGCTCGGGTCCTGACTCTGGGTGGCGTGGGCAACAATCTTGGCCAGTGGCTTGAGGCCGCGCTTGGCCGCTTCTTCGGCCGTCATCAGCACCAGGGCGCTGGCGCCGTCGGAGATCGAGCTGGCGTTGGCGGCGGTAATGGTGCCGTCTTTGCGGAAGGCTGGCTTGAGCCCCGGAATTTTTTCCAGATTGGCGTTCAGTGGCTGCTCGTCGTCTTTGACCAGTACGTCGCCTTTGCGGCTGCTGACGGTGACTGGGACGATTTCACTGGCCAGCACGCCGCTGTTGATGGCGTTCTGGGCGCGCTTCAGTGATTCGATGGCGTAGGCGTCCATCTCTTCGCGGCTGATTCCGTATTGGTCCGCCGTTTCCTGGGCAAAGGAGCCCATCAGCCGACCTGTGCGGGCATCTTCCAGGCCGTCGAGGAACATGTGGTCTTTGATTTCACCGTGGCCCATGCGCAGGCCGGTGCGAGCTTTCTCCAGGATGTATGGCGCGTTGGACATGCTTTCCATGCCGCCGGCGACCATTACGCTGTTGCTGCCGGCTTTGAGGGCGTCGTGGGCCAGCATTACGGCTTTCATCCCTGAGCCACAGAGTTTGTTGACGGTGGTGCAGCCAGCAGCACTTGGCAAGCCGGCACCCAGGGCGGCCTGACGTGCTGGGCCTTGCTTGAGGCCGGCGGGCAGTACGCAACCCATGATCACTTCTTCTACATCGCCAGGTTGAATGCCGGCGCGAGCAACCGCTTCGCGGATGGCGATGGCGCCCAGTTCAACGGCCGGAACACTGGACAGGCTGCCCTGGAAGCCGCCCATGGGGGTGCGGGCGCCGCTAACGATGACGATATCGGACATCACAAACTACCTCTGAGGATGATCGGCCGCGACCGGCCAAGGGCTTTTATTCTATCGCGTGACTGGAAGTGGCTGAAGAGTCATCGGGCAAATCATTCTTTTGGCTGATTTGCCGCTGCGCACCGCGTCCTAGACTGCCGCCAGTCATAAAAACAATGCGTGCAGGTGCTTTCCATGTTGCAGACCCGAATCATCCCGTCGGCGCCCAATGCCTACCAGTACCCCTTGCTGATCAAAAGTTTGCTGTTGTCGGGCAGTCGTTATGAGCGCACCCGCGAGATCGTTTATCGCGACCAGCTGCGTTACAGCTATGCCACCTTTAATGAGCGTGTGGCGCGTCTGGCCAATGTCTTGACTGACGCCGGCGTGCGGGCCGGTGATACGGTTGCCGTGATGGATTGGGACAGTCACCGCTACCTGGAGTGCATGTTTGCTATTCCGATGATTGGCGCGGTGCTGCACACCATCAACATTCGCCTGTCGGCCGACCAGATTCTCTACACCATGAATCACGCCGACGACAAACTCGTGCTGGTGAACAGCGAGTTCGTACCGCTCTACAACAGCATCGTCGGCCAGCTGACCACGGTCGAAAAGACCCTGCTACTGACCGACGCCGAAGACAAAACTGCCGATCTTCCGGGCTTGGTCGGCGAGTATGAAACCCTGTTGGCTGCTGCCGGCAGCCGCTATGCCTTTGCCGATTTTGACGAAAACTCGGTGGCCACCACCTTCTACACCACGGGTACTACGGGTAATCCGAAGGGGGTGTACTTCACTCATCGGCAGTTGGTGTTGCACACCCTGGCGGCTGCGGCGACTGTGGGGAGTCTCGACAGCATTCGCCTGATGGGCACCGATGACGTCTACATGCCTATCACGCCGATGTTCCATGTACATGCCTGGGGCCTGCCGTATGTGGCGACCATGCTCGGGGTTAAGCAGGTTTATCCAGGGCGCTACGATCCCGAGTTGCTGGTGGACCTGTGGAAGCGCGAGAAGGTGACCTTCTCCCACTGTGTGCCGACCATCCTGCAGATGATACTCAACGCCAAGGGCGCGGCCGGCGTCGATTTTGGTGGCTGGAAGTTGATCATCGGCGGCAGCGCCTTGAATCGCTCGTTGTACGAGGCCTCCAAAGCACGCGGTATTCAGCTGACGGCTGCCTACGGCATGTCGGAAACCTGTCCGCTGATCTCCTGTGCTCATATCAACGAAGAGTTGCTGGCCGGTAGCGAAGATGAACGCACCACCTACCGGATCAAGGCCGGTGTGCCAGTGCCAATGGTCGAGACGGCGATCATGACCACCGATGGACGCTTCCTGCCTCACGATGGCGAAGCCCAGGGCGAGCTGGTGCTGCGTGCTCCCTGGCTGACTCAGGGCTATTTCCGCGAGCCGCAGAAGGGTGAGGAACTCTGGGAGCACGGCTGGTTGCACACCGGTGACGTGGCCACTCTCGATGGTATGGGTTTTATCGATATTCGTGACCGCATCAAGGACGTGATCAAAACCGGTGGTGAGTGGGTTTCCTCGCTGGAGCTGGAAGACCTGATCAGTCGTCACCCTGCGGTGCGGGAAGTCGCCGTGGTTGGCATCGCCGATCCGCAGTGGGGTGAACGGCCGTTTGCCTTGCTGGTCTTGCGTGAAGGCGCCGAGCTGGATGCTCGTGGATTGAAGGAGCATCTCAAGCCTTTCGTTGAGCAAGGGCATATCAACAAGTGGGCTATTCCCACGCAGATTGCCCTTGTTACCGATATTCCCAAGACCAGTGTCGGCAAGCTCGATAAGAAACGTATTCGCCTGGATATCGCCCAGTGGCAGGCGGCTGGCAGTACCTTCCTATCGACGCTCTAAGTCGCGGCCGTTGCACCTTGTCGGTGTGACTGCTCGGTCAAACAAGCGTTTGGCTTGTAAATTGCTGTTCTGCAGTCGCACCGTGCGGGGTTGGCGTTGTGACTGCCTTGGCGAAACCTGCGAGCCAGAGTGTTTGCAGGGTGCAAATCACCCTTTCGAGGGATCAAGCAGTACCGACTGCTGGCTATAGTCCGCAGCATCCATAACAAAAAGCACATGGAGTAGAGTCGATGACAACAACAAGAACCTTCTGGCGTCTGGCAAAGCTGCCAATGGCCGTCAGCCTGGCTTCCGCACTCGCCGCTCCGGCCTATGCGGTTAACTTCAATATTGGTGAAATCGAAGGTCAAGTCGACTCCTCGCTGTCGGTAGGCGCAAGCTGGTCGATGCGTGGTGCCGAACCTGCTCTGGTCGGTTCGCGCAACGGCGGCGGCGCGTCTTCGCAGACTGGCGATGATGGTCGTTTGAACTTCAAGAAGGGTGAAACTTTCTCGAAAATCTTTAAGGGCATTCACGATCTTGAGTTGAAATACGGCGATACCGGCGTATTCGTGCGTGGCAAGTACTGGTACGACTTTGAACTGAAAGATGAACACCGCCTGCTTTACGACATCAGCGATAGCAATCGTAAACAAGCCGCGCAATCGTCGGGCGCAGAAATCCTCGATGCATTTATTTATCACAACTACAACATCGCCGACCTGCCGGGTTCCGTGCGTTTGGGTAAGCAAGTTGTAAGTTGGGGTGAAAGTACTTTTATCCAGAACAGTATCAACTCAATCAACCCGGTTGACGTGGCCGCTTTCCGTCGTCCCGGTGCCGAGATCAAGGAAGGTCTGATCCCGGTTAATATGTTCTATGTGTCGCAGAGCTTTACCGATAACTTGTCGGCTGAGGCTTTTTATCAGATCGAGTGGGACCAGACAGTTGTAGACAACTGCGGTACTTTCTTTGCGTCTGATGTTGGCGCAGATGGCTGTAATGATCGCCTTGCCATCGCGGGCAGCGATTTCGACGGCCCAGGTGGTACCGGTTACAAATATGTGGGTCGCCTAAGCGACAAAGATGCGCGTGACAGTGGTCAGTACGGTATTGCGTTGCGCTGGTTCTCCCCAGAGCTGAATGACACAGAGTTCGGTTTCTACACTATGAATTATCATAGCCGTACACCGATCGCTACTTATGTCGCAGGCCAAAGTGTTTACCTGTTGCCTAACTCGGTTGAAGATCCGTCCACCGGTGAGCTGTACAGCAAATACTTCCTCGAGTATCCGGAAGATATTCGTCTGCACGGCGTCAGCTTTGCCACCAACATTGGTTCCACTGCGGTCAATGGTGAAATTAGCTATCGGCCAAACATGCCAATGCAGATCAACACCACCGATCTGACCTTGGGCGCTATTGCTCAGGGGCCTTTGGCTCAGGCGCTTGGGGTTAATACTAACCTTCCGATATTCACCAGCGGTCATGCGGCTTTTGGTGCTGGCGAAGAATTGACGGGTTATGTGCGTAAGCCATTGACTCAGGCTCAAGTGACTGCAACTCAATTCTTTGATCAGGTTGCCGGCGCTGAACGTCTGACCTTGGTAGGTGAAGTGGGTTACTCCCACGTTAGCAACCTCGGGCAGAACGAGCTGCGTTTCGGTCGCGCTCCTGAATTTGGCGCGGGCGAGTATCCAACCAATACCTTGTGTACTGGCATTGCAAACCCGGCTAACCCTGATGAGTGCAACGACACCGGCTTCTACACCAACACCTCTTGGGGCTACCGCACTCGCGCCATCCTCGACTACAACGATGCGTTTGCCGGTGTAAACCTCAAGCCAAACGTAGCCTGGTCCCATGACGTTGATGGTTACGGCCCTACCTTCAACGAAGGCAACAAAGCCATCAGCGTTGGTCTGGATGCCGAGTACCAGAACACCTACACCGCTAGTCTTTCCTACACCGATTTCTTCGGTGGCGAATACAACACTACGGTTGACCGCGACTTCCTTGCGCTCAGCGTTGGCGTGAACTTCTAAGCGGACAGGAATTTTGAGGGAATATATGAAAATGATTACAACAAAAAACTTGCTGCAGACTGGCGTATTGGCCCTGTCGCTGCTGGCCACCAGTGTGATGGCTGCTGTTTCTGCTGATGAAGCTGCCAAACTCGGTACTACTCTGACTCCGTTGGGCGCCGAGAAAGCCGGTAATGCTGATGGTTCGATTCCAGAGTGGACTGGTGGTCTGCCACAGAATGCCGGTGCTGTTGATGCCAAGGGCTTCGTAGCCGATCCGTTCCCGAGCGAAACGGCGTTGTTCACCATCACTGCGCAGAACGTTGATCAATACAAAGACAAGCTGACCCCTGGCCAGCTGGCGATGTTCAAGCGTTATCCAACCAGCTACAAGATTCCGGTATTCCCGACCCATCGTACGGCGACCGTGCCAGCCGCTGTTGCTGCTGCCGTAAAAGCCAACGCCACGAACACCAAGCTGATTCAGAACGGTAACGGTCTGGAGAATTTCAGCCTGGCCTATCCGTTCCCAATTCCGCAAAATGGTGTTGAAGCGATCTGGAACCAGATCACCCGTTATCGCGGTGGCAGCGTCCGTCGTCTGGTCAACCAGGCAACTCCGCAGCCGAATGGTTCGTACTCGATGGTGTCGTTCGAAGACGAGTTCACCTTCCGCAGTGCCCTGAAGGACTACGACGCAAGCAAGCCGAGCAACGTGTTGTTCTACTTCAAGCAGCGTGTGACCGCGCCGTCGCGTCTGGCCGGTGGTGTGTTGCTGGTGCACGAAACCATCGACCAAGTGAAGGAGCCGCGTCTGGCGTGGCTGTACAACGCAGGTCAGCGTCGTGTGCGCCGTGCTCCGCAGGTGTCCTATGACGGCCCAGGTACCGCTTCCGACGGTCTGCGTACCTCCGACAACTTCGACATGTACAACGGTGCGCCGGATCGTTACGAGTGGAAGCTGGAAGGCAAAAAGGAAATCTACATTCCTTACAACAGCTACCGTCTGGATTCGCCGAACCTGAAGTACGACGAAATCATCAAGGCTGGCCACATCAACCAGGATCTGACTCGTTACGAGCTGCACCGCGTATGGCATGTAGTGGCAACCCTGAAGCCGGGCGAGCGTCACATCTACGCCAAGCGTGACATCTACATCGACGAAGACACCTGGCAGGCTGTAGAAATCGACCACTACGACGGTCGCGGTACCCTGTGGCGTGTAGCTGAAGCTCACTCCCAGTACTACTACGACAAGCAAGTGCCGTGGTATGCCGTGGAAACCCTGTATGACCTGCTGTCCGGTCGTTACCTGGCGCTGGGTATGAAGAACGAGGAGAAACAAGCCTACGACTTCAACTACACCGCTTCGGAAAGCGATTACACCCCGGCTGCACTGCGTCAGGAAGGCGTGCGCTAAGCACCCCGTTTTACGCGCAAGAGAACCGGCCTACGGGCCGGTTTTTTATTGCCTGTCATAAAGGGGCTTCAAATGCCGTGCGCAAGGGGCTAGGCTGCGCAGCGTCGCATGTCCGCGCTGCCGTCTATAGGCCAGACACCCCGTGATGATGGATTTTTCTCGCTCAAAAGCTGCTGAAAGTGCTCCTGATGAGAGCGCAGATGAACGGTTTTTTCGTCCGCCGCTGCCCTTGGGCTATGTGTCCAGGCCACGTCTGTGCGCGCGCCTGAACCAGGGTTTGCAAGGGCGTTTATTGCTGTTAACGGCTCCGGCTGGCTTTGGTAAGAGCTCCCTGGCTAGCGAGTTTTGTCAGCAGTTGCCCGCCAACTGGCGCAGCCTGTGGCTAGGTTTGAGTCGCCGCGACAGTGATCCAGGGCGCTTTCTTGAGCGCCTGCTGGACGGTCTGCGACAGTTTTTTCCCGGCTTGGGTGATGAGGCCGTGGCGTTGCTAAAAATCCGCCAGCGGCACCAGCCTTTTGCCTATGAAGAGTGGCTGGATGGTGTGCTTGACGAGATGGCGCAGCAGTTGAGCACGCGTGCACCGGTATTGGTGGTGCTGGATGACTATCATCTGGCGCAGGGTGCGGTGCTGGACCGTTGCCTGCAGTTTTTCCTTAATCATTTACCTGTTGGCATACACCTGTTGGTGACCAGTCGCCAGCGGCCGGATTGGCATCTGGCGCGCCTGCGCTTATCGCAGCAGTTGCTGGAGCTGACTGAGCAGGACCTGCGCCTGACCGAAGGCGAAAGCCGCGAGCTGGTTGATCGTCAGGATGTGCACGTACCGCAGGACAGCCTGGATAATCTGTTGCAGCGCAGCGAGGGCTGGGTAGCCGGTTTACGCCTGTGGCTGCTGACTGACACAGATGGGCAGAACAGCACCCGGGCGCGGGCGGTACATGGCGCCGAGGGGTTGGTGCGAGATTATCTGCTGGATGAGGTGATCGAGCGGCAAACCCCGGAAGTTCAAGCGTTCCTCTATGAAACTGCCTGCATGGAGCGCTTTTGCGCCGAACTGTGTGATGCCCTACGTGACAGTCACGACAGCGCCGCGATCTTGCGCCACCTACAGAGCAATCAGGTGTTTCTGGTGCCGCTGGACGAGCAGGGGCATTGGTTTCGCTATCACCATCTGTTCTCAGATTTACTCCGGGCCCGGCCGCCCCTCACCGTGCCGCAAGCCAGCTTGCACTTGCGTGCCTGCCGTTGGTTCAGTGCCCAGGGGTTGCTGCACGAGGCGGTCGAGCAGGCTTTGTTCGCTGGGCAGCCCGATGTGGCCGCCAGTCTGGTGCAAGGGCTGTCCGAAGAGCAGTTGCTGGCCGAGCAGAACGTCGGCATGTTGCTGCGCTGGAAGATGGACCTGCCCGACAGTCTGTTGAGCAGCACACCACGACTGATCATGATTTACAGCTGGGCGTTGGTGCTGGCCTGTCAACTTGACGCCGCCGAAGATCTGGCTGTCCAGCTTGAACGCTTTTTGCCAGCGCCCACGGCGAGTGCTCAACAAGACTTGTTGGCCCGCTGGCTGGCGTTGTCCGGCGTGATAGCTCGGGGTCGAGGTCAGGTGGCGCTGGCTGAGCAGTACAGCGCTGAAGCCCTGGCGAGCCTGGCCAGCGAGCACTTCGGCCTGCGCTTGATGTGCCTGTCGACCCTGGCCAACCTGGCTGTTGTTGATGGGGACTTATGGCGCGCACGGGGTTTCAACCGTGAGGGTTTGGAGCTGGCGCAGCGTATCGGCAATCCGCTGTTTGAGGGGTTGGCCTATTACGACCGTGCCCGTGTGCTGCAAGCGCGTGGTGAGGTGCGGCGGGCCCTGGCTGAAGTTCGCCTGGGCCTCAATCGCCTGGCTGATTTGCCGACCACACGGCTGTATGCCGTGCGGGCTCGTCTGACCTTGTACGAAGGCTACCTGCTCAGTTTGCAGCTGCAGCCGGAGGCCGCCCGCTTGAAGTTGCTGGCCGGCATCAACGAAGCGCGCGCTTGTCGCGACGTCAGCCTGCTGATTGGCTACTGCGTGTTGGCCAGCCTTGAGGGGCGCAGCGGTCGGCTGCCCGAAGCCTTTGCTCAGTTGGCGGAAGCCGAGCGTCTGATGCATATCTGGGATGTGCCGGCGATTTACTACGTGGCCATGATTACCCTGGTCAAATGCGAGCTGTGGCTGCTGCAAGGTCAGCTGGAGTTGGCGCCCGCCTGGCTGACGCGCCTGGCCGAGACCTATGGCGGCGAGCAGGGCGCAGCGGCGCCAGAGTTCCATCCGCAACTGCCGCTGCATATCGAGTTGCAACAGGCCGCTCTGGAGCGGCAGCAGGGCTCGCTGGAGTCTTCTGAGCGGCGTTTACGGGCGTTGTTGTTGCGGGTGGAAGAGGCCGGGGCGCATTTGCTCGGCAGTATTGTCCAGGTCCATCTGGTGCAAGTGCTGCTGGCCCAGGGGCGTGAGCCGCAGGCGCTGGAGGTGCTTGGGCGCTGTCTGGATGGTACGGCGGGTGGCGCTTTACTGCCGTTTCGCGAGTTGCTTGAGCAGCGCCCGCAGTGGCTAAGTGAACAGCTCCAGGCGCGGCCCGAAAGCCCGCAGCGTGAGGCCCTGCTGCAGTTATTGCCGGAGGCTAGCGCGGCGCCGGAAGCACCGGAGCTGGCAAGCCTGAATGAGGCCTTGAGCAGTCGTGAGCTGGCCGTGCTGCAGTTGATTGCTCAGGGCTGTTCAAATCAGGAAATCAGCGAGCGCTTGTTTATCTCGCTGAATACGGTGAAAACCCACGCCCGGCACATCAACAGCAAGCTTGATGTTGAGCGGCGCACCCAGGCGGTGGCGCGAGCCAAGGCGCTCGGCTTACTGAGCTGATTCGGGCGGCGACAGGTCCAGGTGAACGGCGGGCGCGGAGTTCTGCTGCAGCGGCTGAGCCTGCTGGCGGTCGACATCTGCCTGTATCACGGCCAATACCGGCACCAGCTCGCTGAGGCTGCTGCGTACCTGCGGGTAGTTGTGGCTGGCGGCCAGTTGCTCGATTCGCGCCAGCAGTTCCGGGCGCGCGGCTGCGGGCAGGTGGACGAACAAGTCCGGCAACTGCTTGGCCAGTTCGGCGCCATATAGCACCAGATCGTCTCGGCTGAATTGCTTGCTCAACTGCAGATAATCCAGCGCGCTGGAGGTCAGCATGGCGGCGGCAGCCTTGGCCTCCTGCAGGCCTTTGAGGCGCACTGGGTTGCGTTGTTCGTTGGGCGATAGGGTCGTCCAGAACTCGGTGGTGAGGGTGAACAGCACCGCCTGCTGACGCATCGAATAGGTCATCAACCCCAGTGCTTCGGCACCATAAGGCTGTTGCTTGGCGCCGAAATCAAAGTACAGGCGCATCAGCTCTTTGAGCTGCAGCAGCACCTCCCGCGCTTCGTTCTGGCGCAGTTCCAGCGGCGCGTAGATATTCAGTTGCGGCTTGAAGTTCTCCTCGCTGACCAGGCGCAGGTAGATCGGCCCGGTGAACTCGCCGCTGCGCCGCGGCAGGGCATTGGCCTGGGTCTTATCGATTTTCTCCAGGGCCGCAATCATTTGTCGGTAATCGGCGCTGTTCCATGGACGCTGCACGTCGGGGATTTTTTCGCCAAGGTAGAACAGCTCTGCGGCACCTACTGGCGCGCATAAAACCAGTAAAAGGATGGCCAGCGGCCAGAGCGGGCGGCGTGTTAGCTTCATCGGCGATCAGCAGTCCGGAGGGTGAGGGCGAGGCCAAGAGTAACCAGCTCGAAGGCCGTCGTCACCCGCGCCTTGGTTGGGAGCAAATAATGATGCAACTGGATGGCGCACAGCCGGGTGCGGTGCGCGCGGTATTCGAGGACCTGGGCGGCTACGGAGCAGTCGCGCGCGAGCAGAGTGGCGGGGTGGAAGGGCCGTTGGTTGGCCATTTGCAACGCACCAATATCCAGTTGGCGGCCATCCCGGTGTTTGCCAGCAAGGGCCTGGTCGAGACCACGGTGAATGATTTGCTGGTGGCGGCCAAGGTCTCGCGTCGCACCTTCTACAAGTACTTCAACAACAAGATGGATGTGCTGGAAGGCATCTACCAGACCGCTGTTTCGTTGCTGTTGGCGCGCTTTCGCGATATGCAGTACGCCACTGGCAGCTCGCCGGCCTGGCTGCGCAGCATGGTGTCGCTGTTCTTCGATTACCACTTGGCTGTGGGGCCGATCATTCGCCTCATGCAAGAGGAAGCGCTGCGGGCCGATTCACCTTTGGCGGCCCATCGGCAACGGGCTCACCTGGAAATGGTCGAGCTGCTGACCGAGCGGCTGCATGACCCGCATTCGACACGTGATCCGTTGACTTATCGGGCGTTGATCTGGGCCCTGGAAGCCGCCTCGCTGGAGCTACTTGGCAGTGCGGCCAAGCGTGCGGACATCGAGCGGGCCAAGGCGGTACTGGGCGATTTATTGATCGCCTCGTTGTGTCCTGAACCCCCTCCGGCCGCTTGAGCGACACACCCTTCGGCTGGGCGCAACATCCCTAGTGTGCATGCTCTGATAGCCGCTCATAACAACAACAGTATTGATGAGGTGCTTGCATGTCGAACGCTCAAACTGCCCTGCAACCGCCCTTGGCGGCCGGGGTCGCGCGCCTGGGTTTTGGTCCGCTGTCGCTGGCGGGCCTGAAGGACCGCTACGCCCATCCGGACAGCGGCTCGCGGTTTATCGAACTGGGCGGTTTCAATGTTCACTACCGCGATGAAGGCGACCGTAACAAGCCAGCGTTGGTGCTGATCCATGGGGTTGTTGCTTCATTGCACACCTGGGATGACTGGCTACCGGCCTTTGCGGCGGACTACCGGGTGATTCGTTTCGATGTGCCTGGCTTTGGCCTCACCGGCCCGGCGCCAGATGGCGTTTACTCGGCCGAGCGCATGATTGAGGTGTTCGACTTGCTGCTGGATCAACTGGGCGTCAGTCAGGCGTCTCTGGTTGGCAATTCCCTGGGTGGCTATATCGCCTGGAACTATGCCGTGCTCAAACCTGCGCGGGTAAACAAGCTAGTGCTGATCGATCCTGCCGGTTACCCGATGGCCAAGGTGCCATGGATGATCGCCTCCGCTGCCTTGCCAGGCGCCACGCTGGCGATGCCGCTGTGGATGCCGCAGGCGTTGATCGCCCAGGGCGTGAAGGAGGTTTACGGTGACCGTGGGCGGATTAAGTCGGGGGTCATTCAGCGCTATTACGACCTCAGTCGCCGCCCCGGCAATCGCAAATCGATGATGCAGATCTTCCGTGTGCTGCTGCAGGTCAATCGCGACGAGCTGCATACCACGCCTGCGCGGGTGGCGCAGATCAAGGCACCAACCCTGTTGCTTTGGGGTGAGCGTGATCGCTGGATTTCACCTAAGCACGTGCCGCTCTGGCAGCGTGATCTGCCGGGTATCGAGGTGAAGGTTTATCCGGGTGTTGGGCATGTGCCGATGGAAGAGATACCAGCCCAAAGCGCGGCCGATGCTCGGCGCTTTTTGCTGGGCTGACCACATGCCAAAAAAAGGCCCCGCGAGGGGCCTTTTTTTATGTCGACTCAGGCTGCGGCGGTGGCGGCGGGTTCAAATTCGCTGCTGAACTTCTCCAGCAGTTCGAGATTGTTGTGCTGCCAGGGGTGGAAGCCGGCTTTGAAGAAGTCCAGGTAGGCACCGATCAGTGGGCGGAAAATCCCCTGTTTGCCCCACGTCCATTGCAGGCCATCGCGCCACAGGCGCCAGTTCCACAGCAGGCCGTCGCGTTTGAGCATATGCAGCAGGCCGCGCGTGGAGTCGAGGAAGAAGAAAAAGGTGCCCATCAGCATGGCCCGGCGCAGCAGTTTGCGGCTGCCGCAGACCTGGTTGTAAACGTCGAAGGCCACGGCTTTGTGCTCGGTTTCTTCTAATGCATGCCAGCGCCACAAGCGCGCCATGGCCGGGTGTGCGCCGGCCAGTGCGGCGGGGTTTTGCAGCAAGCCGTCGGCGAGGATCGCGGTGATGTGCTCCAGTGCTGCGGTGGCCGCCAGTTGGCGTTGCGGCGAGAACTTCTTCTGGGTGAAGCGAATCCGTGCCTGGGCGCGGCGCTCGATGGTGGTGATGTCGTAGCCCAGGTCGCGCAGGCGGTTGCTGTATTCCATGTGTTCACGGCTGTGATGGCCTTCCTGGCCGATAAAGCCCCGAATCTGCTCCTTCAATACCGGGTCGCTGATCTGGTCGCGGAACTGCCGCACCGAGTCGATGAAGAAGCGTTCGCCGTCGGGGAACAGCACCGACATCGAATCAAACAGATGTGTCTTGAACGCATCGCCGCCATGCCAATGGCGCGGTAGCGGCTTGGGCAGGTTGAAGTCCAGGTGACGAGGGCGAATCTGCAAACCTGCCGGTGTAGTGCTGGCCATGGTGACTCCCTGAGAGTGGCGTGAGCGTGGCCGGACTATGGCGCCGCGCTGGCAGCGGGCACAGGTGCACATCAGCCAATGTTGCAGTCATATGTGGCCATTGCCGGTTTGCCAGTCGAACGGTAGGGCTGGTCGCTAGCCCTAGTGTTGCGGGGCTTTAAAACAAAAAGGCCCCGTTAGGGGTCTTTGCTTTTGTAGCTGAGAGTTAGGCTGCTACGGCCTTGGTCGTGGCTTCGTCGAACTCGTCGCGGTACTGCTCAACCAGGTGCAGGTTGTTGTGTTGCCAAGGGTGGAAGCCGGTCTTATAGAAGTCTGCATAGGCGCCTACAAGCTTGCGGAAGATGCCGTCTTTGCCCCACAGCCAAACCAGGCCGTCACGCCAGACTCGCCAGTTCCACAGCAGGCCGTCGCGCTTGAGCATATGGATCAAGCCCTTGGTGGTGTCGAAGGTGAAAAAGAAGGTGCTCTGCAACATGGCCCGGCGCAGCAGCCATTTGCTGCCGCTCACTTGTTGGAACACATCAAAGGCCACTGCCTTGTGTTCAGTCTCTTCCAGGGCATGCCAGCGCCACAGTTTGGCCATCGCCGGGTCGGCGCCGGCGGTCCATTGCGGATTGCTCAACACAGCATCGGCCATGATGGCGGTGAGGTGTTCTACCGAGGTAGTGGCCGCTAGCTGGAGCTTGGCGGGCAGGTGCTTGCGCACAAATGCCAGGCGGCGCTTGATGCCGCGCTCCAGGTAGTCAACGTCATAGCCGAGGTCGCGCAGGCGCTGGCTGTATTCCAGATGCTCACGGCTGTGGTGGCCTTCCTGGCCGATAAACCCGCGGATCTGCTCATTCAGGGTGGCGTCGCTGATCTGGTCGCGAAACAAGCGCACCGAATCGATAAAGAAACGCTCGCCATCGGGAAACAGCACCGACATCGCATCGAACAGGTGGGTCTTGAACGCATCGCCGCCGTGCCAGTGGCGCGGCAATGGGTTGGGCAGGTCAAAGTCCAGGTGGCGGGGACGAATCTGCAAACCGGGCGGCGTGGTGCTGATCATGACAACTCCCTGTGGGCAAACAAAATCTAGAGCTTTAACTCTAGGCTTGTTAGCGAGCACGGCCAAGGTTATCTTCTGCCAATATTCGGGTCATATCCGGCCAGAAAACTCATAAGAATAACAAGATGAAACCGCCACTTAATCTCACCACCGAGTTGGTGCCGTTGACCTATGTCGAGGCCCTGCTGGAGTTGGCACACACCTTTGGGGTTGAGCGTGACGCGTTGTTTGCGGCTGCGCGGGTTAAGCCTCAGGTGCTGCAACACCCTAACGGGCGGGTGTCGTTTATCGACTTCAACCTACTCGCCATTGCCGCCTTGCAGGCCTGCCATGAGCCCGCTCTGGGGCTGTTGCTGGGCCAGCGTCTGAACGTGTCCAGCCACGGCATTCTCGGATATGCGGTGCTGGCCAGCGCCAACCTCGGCCAAGCCATTCAATTTGCCCTGAAGTATTACCGGGTGCTGGGCCTGACCTTCGATCTGGAGTTGATTGAGCACCCTGAGCGCATGGAGTTACGGGCCATCGAGTCGATGCCCATGGGCCCGCTGACGCGCTTCGCCGCCGAGGGCTTGTTGGCGAGCTTGTACAGCATCGCGCGCTTTCTCGTTGGGGTCGATCTGCAAGGCCTGACGGTGGGCTTTGCCCATGCGGCGCCGGCTCATGCCGAGCGCTACCGCGAGATCTTCGGTGTGGCGGCGCAGTTCGATCAGCCTTGGCATTCGCTGAGCATGCCCAAACGCTATTTGGCTCAACCGATGGCCCTGGCCAATCCTGGCACCGTGCAGATGTGCGAGCAGCAATGCGAGGCCTTGCTCTCCACCCTTGATGTGCAGGAAGGGTTGCTGACCCGCGTGCGGCGTTTGCTGCTGGCCCGTCCTGGGGATTTTCCCAACCTGCATAGCGCCGCCCAGGCGCTGCACACCAGCGGCCGCAGCCTGCGCCGGCACTTGTCTGACCTCGGCACCAGCTACCAGCAGGTGCTTGATGAGGTGCGCAAGCGTCTGGCGCTGCAGTACCTGAGCACCACGCAGTTGCCGCTGTATGAGATTGCCTTCTTGCTGGGTTTTAGCGACCCGTCGAATTTCCGGCGGGCGTTCAAGAAGTGGACTGGCAAGACACCTGGCGACTACCGCCGTGATAGCTAACAGGCCGTTGAAAAATTACCTGCGTTGGCAATACTGCGTTAAAAACGGCCTCAAAATGCTCATTTACAGCCTGTAAACTCCGCTTTCTCGGCCGTTTTTGCCTTGTCTTGCCCGCCTCGCCTACATTTTTCAACGGCCTGTTGAATCGCCCGGCGTTCACTGCCCGCCCAGCGGTGCAAACAAGGCCTGCAATTCCTCTTCGCCGAGCGCTAGCTGGCCCAGCCCTTCGCTGTCCAGCAGGCCGCGGGCGAGGCTGGCCTTGTTCTGCTGCAGTTGCTGAATTTTCTCTTCCAGGCTGCCGCGGGCGATCAGTTTGTAGACGAACACCGGCTTGTCCTGACCGATGCGGTAGGCACGGTCGCTGGCCTGGGCTTCGACTGCCGGATTCCACCAGGGGTCGAAGTGGATCACGGTGTCGGCGGCGGTCAGGTTGAGGCCGGCGCCGCCAGCTTTCAGGCTGATCAGAAACACCGGCACCTGGCCGCTCTGGAACTGTTCTACCGGGGTGCGCCGGTCCTGGGTGCTACCGGTGAGTTTGACGTAGCCGATCTGCCGCGCCTGCAGTTCGGTTTCGATCAGCGCCAGCATCGAAGTGAACTGCGAGAACAGCAGCACCCGGCGGCCAGCGGCGGTCAATTCATCGAGCATTTCCAACAGGCTGCTGAGCTTGCCCGAGTCGCGGCTGTCGAGGTCGCTGGGGGGCTCGTCCAACAAGCGCAGGTCGCAGCAGCACTGACGCAGGCGTAGCAGAGCTTCGAGGATGACGATCTGGCTGCGCGCCAGACCCTGGCGGGCGATCTCGGCGCGGACCTTCTGGTCCATGGCCAGGCGCAGGGTTTCGTAGCGGTCGCGCTGGGCGGCGGTCAGCTCGACCCAGTGGGTGATTTCGGTTTTTGCCGGCAACTCGGTGGCCACTTGCTCTTTGGTGCGGCGCAGCAGGAAGGGCCTGATCCGCCCGTGCAGATGGGTCAGACGCTGGGCGTTGGCCTGCTTCTCGATCGGCGTGCGGTAGTCGCGCTGGAAGCTTTTGCTGTCGCCAAGCCAGCCGGGCATGAGGAAGTTGAACAGCGACCAGAGCTCGCCCAGGTGGTTTTCCAGCGGTGTGCCACTCAGGCACAGGCGCTGCTCGGCCTGGATCTGCGCCAGGGCGAGGGCGGCCTTGCTGCGCGGGTTCTTGATGTTCTGCGCTTCATCGAGAATCAGCAGGTGATAGCGCTGGGCGCTGAGCAGGGCGAGGTCGCGGGGCAGCAGGGCGTAGGTGCTGAGGATCAGATCGTGATTGCCGATCTGGCTGAATAGTGCGCGGCGTTTGCTGCCATGCAGGGCCAGCACACGCAGCTCCGGGGCGAAGCGCGCGGCCTCGTCCTGCCAGTTGGCGATCAGGCTGGTGGGCATCACGATCAGCGCCGGCGCGGTCAGGCGCCCGGCCTGTTTCTCGGCGAGCACATGGGCGAGGGTCTGCACGGTTTTGCCCAGGCCCATGTCATCGGCCAGCACACCGCCAACGCGTAGTTCGCGCAGGGTTTGCATCCAGGCCAGGCCTTCCAACTGATAAGGCCGCAGGGTTGCACGCAGGCCGCTGGGCGCGCTGATAGCTTGTTGCGGCAGCTGTTGCAGGCGACTGGCGAAGTCACGCAGCTGCTCGCCGCCGTGCCAGTGCAGGGCCGGGCCCTGGGCCAGGGTCTGCAGACGCGCGGCATCGGCACGGGGCAAGCGCAAAGGCTCGCTGCCGGCCAGTGGGTCGCGGAAGAACAGCTCGCCGAGAGTCGCCAGCAGCGGCTTCAAACGGGCAAAGGGCAGGCCGACGCGGCGTTTGTCCGGCAGGCTTACCGTCAGCAGGTCGCTGTCCGGGCGCTTGGCCACGGCGTCGCCATTCAGCAGCCAGGGCGTGCGGCGAATCGCCTGCAGCAGAATCGGCAACAGGCTGATGCGCTGGCCGTCTAGCTCAATGCCCAGCTCTAGGTCGAACCAGTCGTGCTCGGGGGCTTCGTCGATCTGCGCGTACCAATCGTCCACCGTTTGCAGGTTGAACTGGAAGTCCGGGCGCACCAGCACCTGCCAGCCGGCGGCGCGCAGCTCGGGCACGCGCTGCTGGTAGAACTGCAGCCAGGCGCCATCGCTGTCCAGCTCGAAGGGTTCGCCGGCTTCGGCTGGCAGCGCCTCGCTCTGGCGCAGCGACACCTGCATCCCGGCGTCTTCCAGACTGCGACGCAGACGTGCTTCGGCTGCGGCATCACGAACGATGCGTAGCGTTAGAGTTGGGCTCTGGCGCACCAGCAGGTCCTTGGCCGGTTTGCCGAAGGTGCGCTGGCCCTGGTACTCGAAGGCCAGGGCGGCGCGGTGCTGGGTCTGTTCGTGCATACGGCCCTTGCGTGCATCGAAGTGCATGCGCACATGGCTGCCGAGGCTGAGTACGGCGGTCGGCTGCAGGCCTTCCAGGCGTTCTTCTACCTGCGGTTCGCTGGCGATTTTGGTCGGTGGCGGAGGCAGCAGAGGCAAGGGCGGCGGCGGTAGGCCGGCTTCCTGCTGGGCCTGCAGGGTGAGCAGGGCGGCGACCACGTGCTTGCAGTTGTAGCGCACCGGGCAGCCGCAATGGCCGTCGATGCGCCAGCCAAACTCCTGGGCCTGCAACTGGATACGCTGTCGGTACACCTGGCCGCTGGTGCCGCGGCAGCTGGCCATCAGGGTTTGCTGGTGGAGGCTGAGCAACTGGCTGCGGCCTTCGGCGGCATAGCGCACGCCACGGTCGAAGTTGCCGCCGCCGATGCTGGCGCGCCAGTCGTCCTGGTGCAACTGCAAGATATCCAGGGTCATCGGGCGTGCCTCGCGGGCGATAGGTCGAATCGAGAAGCCGAATAGACGCAAAGCCGGTGAGTCTGGCACAGCTGGGGGCAGATTGGCAGGTTGTTGAAAAATGTAGGCGAGGCAGCTTAGACAAGGCAAAAACCGGCGAAGACGCGGAGTTTACTGTTG
Source organism: Pseudomonas sp. BGA-UO-ETr-WB11 (assembly GCF_059567785.1). NCBI lineage: Bacteria > Pseudomonadati > Pseudomonadota > Gammaproteobacteria > Pseudomonadales > Pseudomonadaceae > Pseudomonas > Pseudomonas sp. BGA-UO-ETr-WB11. The sequence continues at coordinate 382,047 of NZ_JCAQOS010000005.1, forward strand.
TAAATGAGCCGTCTTAGTCGGTTTTTAACGCCGTATAGGCAACTCAGGCAGTTTTTCAATGGCTATGTACCCGTTAACTGTTGCAGCGCTAGCGTCGCGCCGTAGGAGCGGCGTCAGCCGCGAATTTCGCGGATAAATCCGCTCCTACACAAGCTCAATCGCCCCCTCAACGCATAACGTGTACAGAGCCTTTTCAATGGCCTGCTAGGTGATCAGTGTGCCAATGCCTGGCGATACAGCCCTGGCGTGGCGCCAAAGGCCTGGCGAAAGCGGTTGCTGAAGTGGCTGGCGCTGGCAAAACCACAGCTCAGGGCAATCTCGCCCAAGGCCAGATGGCTGTGCTGCAACAAGTGGGCGGCGCGCTGCAGGCGGCGCGTGAGCACATAGCGATGGGGCGCCAGGCCGACGCTGAGCTGGAACATGCGCGCAAAGTGATAGGGCGACAGCGCCACCCGCTGCGCCAACTCGTCGATGCTCAGTGGTTGGTCGAGGTGTTGCTCTATGTAGTCCAGCAAGTCTTTGCGCTGGTGCGCGGCCAGCCCGCCCTTGACCTGCAAGTCCTGACGGCGGCCGCTGTGGCTGAGCAGGCTGTGATCGAGGATGGCGCAGGCCAGGCTGGAACACAGCAGGCGTTCCGCCGGCTCGTGCCAGTCGAGCTGGCTGAGAGCGCGAAAGCGGGCGGTTTGCAGCGGCTCGTCGATAAAGGTGCGTTCATGCAGCCGGGTTTCGCGCGGCTCGCGGTCGAGCAGGCGCACGGCGCCGAGGGCAAATTGCTCGACATCGAAGTACAGGTGGATAAAACGCAGCTCGCCGTTCACCACCCAGGCCGACTGATGCTCGGCCGGCAAAATGCACAGCTTGTCTGGGGCGCCTTTGTGGCCGGGCTGATCACGGCGGAAGGTGCCCAGGCCACCGTCCAGGTAACAGCCGATGGTGTGATGGCCCGGTGTGCTGTAACCCGTGGCGTCATGGGCGTTGGACCACACCGCCAACGCCATGCCCTCAGCCACCTGCGCGCTACGCTCAAGCGTGGCACGCGAATGGCTGAGGGTATTGAACACCTGGAAGTGGGCAAGCGCGGGCATGGGCGGCTCCTATTGGCGCCAATGCTAACGCGGCAAACGCCGAACGCCACTCGCGCGCGACGAATAAACGCAAGATTGTGCAAGTGCTGGTCGTGCATTCAACTCAAGGAAGTTGTGCGGTTTGTTGATTTTTACCCTCGGCCAGCGCCGCGATTGCAGGCAGAATTAAGGCATCAGACCACAAGGAGTTAGTCATGCGCCGTTTTCTCGTAATGTCCCTGGCGTTGCTGCTGGGGGGCTGTGACCTCAACGAGCCTGCCGACCCTGAAGGCCAGGGCGCCTGGCTGACGCTTGGGCGCAACGGCGTGGCCAGCGCCTTTATCCGCTTCGACAGCGGCGAGACCGAGAAATGGACGGCTCCGTTCACTACCCGCTTTGTCGGCGACGGCCAGTCCCTGGAAATCATCCTCAAGACCGAGCGCTGCGGCGACATGCAGTTCCTTTCGGTACTCGGCAGTGACGAGCTCAAACGCATCAGCAACAGCCCTGCAGCAGGCCGCGCATTGCCGTGCCGGCTCAACAGTGCCGACGCGCCGCGCTGGACGCTGCTGACCAAAGTGGTGAACTCGAAGCAGCAATAGACAGGGCTCTGCGGCCGAACATCAATAAGTAACCTCGGCCACTCGTCGCCAAACGCAATAGACCCACTCAGTGCGAGTGGGGTAGTGTCAGAAGTGAATGTAATCACGCCGTTGATCAAGCAACCGTGGCTTAGCGGTCATGGTGCATAACACCCTCCAGCGGTCATCGCACCGCTACAAAACCCGGCCTAGATAGGGATAGCCGAGAGGACAAGGAATGTTATCCACCACGCCCGTAAAAGCGTTATTACCCCACTTGGGGTCTATTTATAGTTAGGTGCAAAAATTATCTCCATGGACATTGATGAATGCATTTTGCTTGGGGGCTCATTACTTGCAGTACAGAAGTTTGAGTTCGCATTGTACGGAATAATATCTCACCTACCACATTTACCAGAAGCGCAGAAAGAAAAGCGATTCAGAGAGTTAACACCTGAAAAGTTTTTACGCGGAGACCCAGAGGATCTAAAGGCGACACTTGGGCAACTAGAAACAGCCTTTGGAGAAAAACTATTATTAAGCACGACCGAATTAAAGAGCCTTATTAAAGACAGAAATCTAATTGCTCACAATTATTGGAGACTAACAAAATCCAATATCAAGAGCGCCGAAAAACTAGAAAGCCCGCTTGTTTTTTTAAAAACTTTTATAGAGCGTTGTGAGTACTGGACAACCATAATTCGCGGTTTGCTATGGATCTTAATGAAGGCTTCAGCTGAAAAAGAAAATAGAATTTCAGAGGTTAATTTTACCGAGTCACAAGAAATTGAAATTTTGGCCTATTACGCCCATGCGGCCAAGCACCTAACAAGGCGCTGAAGTCGCTCATTTCATTCGCTGGGACGGCGTGCCGCCGCCCCTTAGCTTAATCGTTAGGCCTTATGAACATACGCATCGCGTTTGTCCCCATAGCTTTATCCATTCCAGTGCTAGCCATATCACTTTGGAGGCGGGGTGCTTGCGGCTACGATTGTGGTCTTTTTTCTATCACTGGCAGACCAACAGTTTTTGAAGCCATAATCGTTTGTGCAACATTATTATTAATCACTTATTCAGCTTTAACTTTCATAGCACTAAGGCAGTTTTTCTCCAAAAAGTCCCGTGGCGATGCCTAACTACTGGTTCAAGCCGTTCGCTGCGCTCACTGGGACGGGCTAAAGCCCGCCCCTTAACCAAACGTTAGAGGTTGATGTGAATATCAGCGTCATCCCACGATCCATATTTTCTCTGTCTCTAGCAGTATCGTTATTCTTGATATTTAGCTTTGCAAGCATGTCAATAATTTCAGCAGAACCTAATTTTTTACTCATGGCGGCAGCTTCAATTCTGACCAGCATTGCAATATCGATTTCCTGTTTCAGCAAAGGCTTTCTAAATTCGCGCAACCAAACATCAGTCGCGCACGTTTTATTTGTAATAATTCTTATGTCAGCTGTCTCATACATATGCTTAATTCCACTTTTCGCTTTGTTAGCCTACCTTTTTATCCGAGTAGTGGGCGATCCACATGCGGCCGATGCAGGTATGGCTATATGGGCAATTTCTGTTATCTTTCCGCTTGGTTTTGCAACAACGATTGGAGCGGCCTTAAGCCATAGAACTTTAACAACAATCAGTTCTGCCAGTGTCAACCTCTAACTAGCGGTTCAAATCGTTCGCTTCGCTCTCTGGGACCGCGTACCGCGGCCCCTTAACCTAAACGTTATGTGCTTAAGGTAGCTTCGTGAAAAACCTCATAATCATATTGCTTGCTTTATTTTCAAGCTCTGTTTTTAGCTCGCAGAAAGCTGATTCCGTGCTGGTCGATAAAAGCGAGAAAAAACTATATTTAATCGCCAATGGAAAACCATTCAAATCCTATCATGTTGTATTTGGGGCTAATCCTGCAGGTCATAAACAGCAGGAAGGTGATGAAAGAACACCTGAGGGAAAGTACTTGCTTGACTACAAGAAAGATGACTCTGCGTTTTATAAAGCCATCCACATATCTTATCCAAATCAAAATGATATTGAGAACGCCAAAAAACGTGGGGTGAACCCTGGCGGATTCATCATGATCCACGGTCAACGAAATGGTCTGAGTTGGTTGTCCTTCGCCAGCCAATTTTTCAATTGGACCAATGGCTGCATAGCGGTTACAAATTCCGAAATGGACGAAATTTGGCTGGCTGTTGATGCAGGAACCCCAATTGAAATCGTGCAGTAAGCACATAACAACTGGTATATGGACTCTCCCCACAAGTAGTGAGCAAAGCTTTTCTTTTGCACTTGTCGTCAGCGCGGTTGCATTCGTATATCCGGCCTGTTTTGGGCTTTTCGCCCTGGCCAATCTGTAGTTCGCGCAGCGGGGGCCAAGCGTTCAATCGATCACGCGGATCATGATTGTTATCGGCCTTATTCCGCTGCAGGACTCGCCTGTTCCGACAGTGCTGCTGCTCACCACAACCACAAGAAAACCATCACGCCTTACTGATTACCTCCGCCGTCAGGCGGGCTTTGTGCTCTGCCAATTGCCATTGAAACGCCTCTCATGGCACCACACCGCCCAGCAGATCCTGACCAATTTGTTGGCCAGCGCCACAGCCGCTTTGTTGTGGCCAATACGGGCTGCCGTCTCGACCGCCCAGCGCTGTAACTCGGTCAGTTTCTCCGGCGTGCGTGCTTGGCAGCGCTGCGCCGCTAGCAAGGCCGCTCGCGAACCGTGGATAAAGAGCGTGCGCACATAGATATTGCCCTTGCAGCTGATCCGCCCAAGCCGTCGCCGCTCGCCACTGCTGTATTCGTTCGGGGTCATACCCAGCCAGGCGCTCAGCTGGCGGCCGCTGGCAAAGCGCTCAGGCTTGCCGACAGCCGCTGTCAGGGCGCTGGCCGTCAGCAGGCCAATACCACTGACCTCATCCAACTTGCGCACGACTTCATCGTCGGCGTGCCAACGTTTGAGCTGTTGCTCGCACTCGGCCATACATTGTTCGTACAGGTTGATTTCCGCCAGGACGATATGCAGTTGATGGCGCAAGGGGGCCAGTTCTGGGCGATCAACCAACGCGTGGGCGGCACGGATAAATGCCGCTGTTGATGCCGGGGCTTCGATGCCCGCCTCGCGCAGGATGCCGCGCAGTAAGTTGATGCGCTGGGTGCGAGTTTTCTTCCAGGTCTCGCGCAGGCCGTGCAATTGCTGCAGTAACTGCTGCTCGTGGGGTTTCACCGGGACGGGATAGATATCCTTGCAGCGCGCCGCTTCCAGCATGGCGTCGCAGTCGTTGCGGTCGGTCTTGTTGCGCCGACGATAGGGCCGCACATAGCGTGCATGGATCAGCTTCACCCGATGCCCCAAGGACTGCGCTACGCGCCCCCAGTAGTGGGCCGTACCGCAGGCCTCCATCACCCACTCGACCGGCTCGGCCTGCTCCTGTATATATCGCCTAAATGCCTCTCGGTTCAGCCGCTTGCGCTGCACCACCTGGCCGGAACGGACACTCTCGGCAACTTGGTAAACGGACTTGGCCAGATCAACCGCTATTCGCTTCATCACGACACTCCCAATTTCAGTCACCACCGTTCTCGGTATAGAACTGTGGCGCGGGGAGAGTCCATTACAGCCTTCAAACCGTTCGCTGCGCTCACTGGGACGGGCTAAAGCCCGCCCCTTAACCAAACGTTAGGAATACAAGGAAGTTTATGAGTAAATTTGAAAAGCCAGATCCCGTTAGCGATGCTCGACTAGTAGCAAAAGAAGTTAAAGAGTGGGAGCAGCACCTCAATGAAATCACGGGCCTAATGGGATTTACATTCAGCCTTGCTGCGCTTGGAACTCCTGCCCCACAATTTTGGGGAGTCATTAGCCTTGTATTTGTTTTTCTATTTCACCTAAGCTCCTCTAAAAACAAAATGACAAAATTGCGAAATCTGGAAGAAAAAAAGAACAAAACAGAGTACGACGCATGGGTTATTCGCGAAATTCGAAAAACCATTAAAGTATCAAATACTCCAGTATTTTTACTCGGCTTCATTCTTTTAACCGTGGTGTCATTTGCCCCAGACCTATTTATGCAAAACGAATGGCTGCTAACAAAACTTTACGGAGACTCACCTCACAGTACGGCAAGCGCTGCAGCAGTAAATATATTTACCTATTTATTCAAATAAAAAACAACTGTGCAGTGTATTCCTAACTAGCGGTTCAAGTCGTTCGCTGCGCTCACTGGGGCGGGCTAAAGCCCCCCCCCCCCCCCTTAACCAAACGTTATGCCAAAGAGGCCAACCATGACTGAGGTAGCGTCCATCAATAACTGGATACCCGTAATAGGAACGCTTAGTGGCGCAGCGATAGGCTTGCTTGCTTCTTTTCTGATTGCCTACTTCAATAAATCAAGTGAAGAGTTAAAAGCAAAAAATGATCGTGATAGAGCAAGAATCGAAAAAATTTACGAGCTATTAATAACAGTCAAAAGTGAAAATCTGCACGACTTTGGAAAAATAATAAACTGGGTTCATTACACAGTTCCAGTAGCAAATAAAGAGAACATGGGCATACCGCCCCTAGTCGAATTAGACATGCTTATTAATCTTTACTTCCCCGATCTCAAATCCGACCAGGAAGATCTAATGCTTGCTGTACAAAAATTTGGCGCTTCTTTTCTTGAAGCACGTCAAACTGACTATCGTAAAAAATCAACACCTGAAAAGCAGAGTGATTCCGGCAAGCTTTTTTCAATGAGCGAATCGATAGCCCTAGAAATAAGTAATATGCAAGCACGATTAGCTCAACGGGTTAAAGCATAACAATTGGTTCAAACCGTTCGCTGCGCTCACTGGGACGGGCTAAAGCCCGCCCCTTAACCAAAACGTTAGGCGTTACCAAAATTAGAAATTTATTCTGCTCTATTTTTATAATCATCCTGATGGGTTGCGCGCCATCTCACGGTGTATGGAGTCGTGGCCTTGACGCTATGGTCGGTACAAAATTCTACGATCACATATATCAAGATTGCCACAGTGGCTGTGGTGACTCTTACTGGTCACCATCAAATAAAAATGAAGAATTTGACAAAGTTATTGCTCAGGGAGACGACAAGCGCTACTACATTACATGGGAGAGAGCATGTAAGTACTCCGTTTTAGTTTCCGAATCTGGCATAATTAAGTCTTGGCGATACGAAGCGAATGAAGTTAATAGCTGCTATGTTTATTAATTTGCGATCAACAAGCAGCTATAAAAATTTATCACTAATGGTGCCGTCGCCTAACAAACGTATATGGACTCTCCCCACAAGTAGCGAGCAAAGCTTTTCTTTTGCACTTGTCGTCAGCGCGGTTGCATTCGTATATCCGGCCTGTTTTGGGCTTTTCGCCCTGGCCATTCTGTAGTTCGCGCAGCGGGTGCCTGGCACCTATCAATTCCCGCAGTCTCCTAACGCTGCAGCGCTTGCGCTGCTAAGGCGTCACCCTTGCGGTGGGCGTGTTTTGGTTTCGGCCACGCAGCGTGGTCATGTCGCGTTTGGGGGGCGCGCCAAACAGGCGGCTGTATTCGCGGCTGAACTGCGAGGGGCTTTCGTAGCCGACCTTGAAGGCGGCGCTGGATACGTCCAGGTGTTCGTTGAGCATCAAGCGTTTGGCTTCGTTCAAGCGCAGCCATTTCTGGTATTGCAGCGGGCTCATCGCGGTGAGTTGGCGGAAGTGGTGGTGAAAGGTCGGTGGGCTCATCTGCACGCGGGCGGCGAGTTCTTCGACGCGCAGCGGCAAGGCGTAGTTGAGCTTTAGCCAGTCGATGGCTTTGGCAATCCGATAGCCCTGGCCGTCGACGGCGGTGATCTGGCGCAGCCGCGGCGCCTGGTCGCTCAGCAGTAGTCGGTAGTGAATCTCGCGCTGGATCAAGGGCGCGAGCACGGGGATGGCGTCGGGTTCGGCCAGCAGCGCCAGCAGGCGCTCGAACGACGCCAGCAGTGCGGGTGTCGCGGAGCCAATGCCCACGCTGGTACCCGCCAGTCGCTCACGACTCGGCGGCAGGCCGCCCTGGGCGATCAGCTCGGCCAGCATGCGCAGGTCAAGTTTCAAGGTCAGGCCCAAGCAGGGCTGCTGCGGGCTGGCCACCAGTACCTCGGAGTTGGCTGGCATGTCCAACGAGGTGATCAGAAACCGCGACGTGTCATACGGATAGCCCTCACCGCCGACCCATAAGCGCTTCTCGCCGCGCGCCACCAGCACGATGCACGGCTCAACCATACACACGGCTGGCGGCGAGGGCTGATCGCGGCGAAAGAAGCCGAGGCCGGCAATCGCCGTGGGGAAGTCGCCGGGTTGGGTGACTCGGGCGCCGATGATCTGAGCCAGCGCCTCTTGCGGTGATGGGCTCTGCATTGAGGTGTGGTTGGCTGTCGTCATGTCGGTCTCTACCTCGTGGCCAAACTCTAACGCGGCCGTCTGCGCCTTCCCAGCAAAAGCCTGCAAGCTCATCGGATCAGGCAAGTAATCCAGCGAAATGCCCTACAGAGCCTCTGGGTGTAGTCGGAAAATGTGCCTCTCACTTCATCCAGGAAGGGCTCTCCAATGTTAGTCAACGCTTATGGTGCCTATGCCGGCGACAAACCCCTCGAACCCCTGCAGATTACTCGCCGTGCGCCGGGCGCCCACGATGTGCAGATCGACATTGCCTTCTGCGGTATTTGCCACTCGGACCTGCACCAGGTGCGCGCCGAGTGGGAGGGCACGCAGTTTCCCTGTGTACCGGGCCACGAAATCGTTGGCCGGGTCAGTGCCGTGGGCGCCCATGTGACAGGCTATACGGTCGGTGATCTGGTGGGTGTTGGCTGCATTGTCGACAGTTGCAAGCATTGTGATGATTGCGACAGCGGCCTGGAAAACTACTGCGACGGCATGGTCGGCACCTACAACTTCCCGACCCCGGACGCGCCCGGCTGGACCCAAGGCGGCTACGCGCAAAAGATCGTGGTGCACGAGCGCTACGTGCTGCGCATTCGCCACCCCGAAGCGCAACTCGCCGCTGTCGCGCCGCTGCTGTGCGCCGGTATTACCACCTATTCGCCGTTGCGTCAGTGGCACGCCGGGCCAGGCAAGAAGGTCGGCGTGGTCGGTATCGGTGGCCTGGGGCATATGGGCATCAAGCTGGCCCATGCCATGGGCGCCCATGTGGTGGCCTTCACCACGTCCGAATCCAAACGCGAGGCGGCGAAGCAGCTGGGCGCCGACGAGGTGGTGGTGTCGCGCAATGCCGACGAAATGGCTGCCCATGCCCAGAGTTTCGACTTCATCCTCAACACCGTCGCCGCGCCTCACGATCTGGATGCTTTTCTGGTGCTGCTCAAGCGAGATGGTGCACTGACCCTGGTTGGCGCACCGGCCTCACCGCACCCGTCGCCCAATGTCTTCAACCTGATCATGAAGCGGCGAACCATCGCCGGCTCGATGATCGGTGGCATCCCCGAGACCCAGGAGATGCTGGATTTCTGTGCCGAGCACGGCATCGTCGCTGACATCGAGTTGGTGCGGGCCGAGCAGATCAATGCGTCCTACGAACGCATGCTCAAGGGCGATGTGAAGTATCGCTTCGTCATCGACAACGCCACCCTGGCGGGCTGATTGCGTCAGTCAGCGCCGCGCAACAGAAGGAAATTTCACATGAAAAGTATGTGGCTGGCCTTAGGGCTGCTCATCACCTCGTTTTCCGCCCTGGCCGCCGATCTGTCGAACGGTGCGGACAACTTCTACACCAGCGAGAAGGTGACCGTGGCCAAGGTCGCCTTCAACAACCAATACGGGATGAAGGTGGTCGGCAACCTGTTTACCCCGAAGGGGCTCGACCGCAGCGCTAAGCATGCGGCCATCATCGTCGGCCATCCGATGGGCGCAGTGAAGGAGCAGAGCGCAAACCTGTACGCCACTAAAATGGCAGAGCAGGGCTTTGTTACCCTGTCGCTGGACTTGTCCTTCTGGGGTGAAAGTGCAGGGACGCCACGCAGTGCCGTCTCGCCGGATATTTACGCCGAAGACTTCAGCGCTGCTGTGGATTTTCTCGGCACCCAGGCGTTTGTTGATCGTCAGCGCATCGGGGTGATTGGCATCTGCGGCAGTGGCAGCTTTGCCATCAGTGCAGCCAAGATCGACCCGCGCCTGAAGGCCATCGCCACCCTCAGCATGTACGACATGGGGGCTGCCAACCGCAACGGGCTGAAGCACGCCGTGACGCTGGAGCAGCGCCAGCAGATTCTGCGTGAAGCGGCCGAGCAGCGTTATGCAGAATTCCAGGGCGGTGAAATCCTCCGCACCGGCGGCACTCCGTTGCAACGGACCGGTCACCCCATTGGTGACGAGTTTTACGACTTTTATCGCACCCCGCGGGGCGAGGTCACACCGGCGGGCGCCTCCGCGCAAACCACCACCATGCCGACGCTGACCAGCAACGTGAAGTTCATGAACTTCTATCCGTTCAACGACATCGAAAGCATCTCGCCGCGCCCGCTGCTGTTTATCACGGGCGCTGACGCCCACTCCCGCGAGTTCAGTGAAGATGCCTACAAACGGGCGGCCGAGCCCAAGGAGTTAGTGGTTATTCCGGGGGCTGGTCACGTCGACCTCTACGACCGGGTCAACCTGATCCCGTTCGCCAAATTGACCGTGTTCTTTCAACGGCATCTGTAGTCGCTGATCAGTGCCTGCTTTGGGCCGCGCTTCTGTTGCGGCAGCGATTTGGCTGCCGCGTTGATGCACAGGAATTCTTTATCCATGACCCATACACGTCTCTGTGCTCCACACCTGCGTCAGCCGTCGTGGGGCGCCGTATTTGCCATGTCGCTCGCCGCGTTTGTGCTGGTGGCGTCGGAGTTCATGCCGGTCAGTCTGCTGACGCCTATTGCGACAGACTTTCAGGTCAGCGAAGGCCGGGCGGGGTTGAGCATTTCTGCCTCCGGGCTGTTTGCGTTGTTCACCAGCCTGGTCATTGCCTCGGTAGCGGCCAGAGTTGAACGCAAACGACTGCTCTTGTGCCTGACGCTGCTGATGATCGCGTCCGCTACGGTGACCTCCTTCGCGCCGAACTACGCCTTGTTCATGGTCGGGCGCGCGCTGATCGGCATCGCCATTGGTGGCTTCTGGTCACTTTCGGCGGCAACCGCCATGCAACTGGTGCCCGAGAACCAGGTGCCGCGAGCATTGGCCATCGTCAACGGCGGTAACGCGCTGGCGACAGTAATAGCCGCCCCCTTGGGCAGTTTCCTCGGTGCGCTGATTGGCTGGCGGGGCGCTTTCTTTTGCATCGTGCCAGTCGCTGCAATGGCTGCTGTGTGGTTGCTGTTGAGCCTACCGGTCATGCGTCCGCGAGGTCACGCAGGCAGCGGCACTGTTCTACGGTTATTGACGCGCATGCCAGTGGCGCTGGGCATGCTTGCCGTCAGCGTATTGTTCATGGGCCAGTTCATGCTGTTCACCTACCTGCGCCCGTTTCTGGAAACCGTAACGCAGGTCAGCGCAGCCACGCTTTCGCTCATGTTGCTGGTGTTGGGAGTGGCCGGTTTTGCCGGTACGTTTCTGATTGAGGCCTGCCTCAAAAACAGCCTGTATCGGACGCTGATCGCCATCCCGCTGCTGATGGCCGTAATCGCCCTGGCGCTGGTGGGTTTTGGTAGCTCGGCAGTGACTACCACTGTCTTGCTGGGCGGGTGGGGGCTGGTTGCGACGGCGGCTCCGGTGGGCTGGTGGACATGGCTGGCGCGCACCCTGCCCGACGACGCGGAGGCGGGCGGTGGACTGATGGTGGCGATCATCCAACTGGCGATTGCCGCGGGTGCAACCGCAGGCGGCCTGGTGTTTGATGTGAGTGGCTATCGGGCAACCTTTGAATACAGTGCGGCGCTGCTTGTGCTCGCCGCTGCCCTGGCCTTACTGGCCTCGCATGCCGCCGCGCGAGTGCCGCTAATGTCGGCGAGCACAGGGTAAATCTCTGCGCTAAGAGCTGTGCAAAAACTACCGGCGCTGGCCTGCGCATTGCTTTGCCGACCCAGCAGCGCCCACGCACCGCGCGGGACGCTGCTGACCAAGGCGGTGAGCGCCAAGCAGGCGTAAGGCGGAGCTTTTAGGTTGGGTGGCTTAGCGGCTGAAGCTGGCAAGCGGCGTCATGTACACCGCGCCAAACGGGTCGAGTCGTTTGCTAATTGCTGCATCAGGTGTGCCGTACGCGCCGCCGTGGATGATCTCGGCACCCTGCGTGGGTAGATCGTCAGCGCGTCGAGGCTATTGTTGCCGACGGGCGGTTCTGAATTGACGGTTCGATTGATCTGCGGCAGGGCTTGTGTCGTTGTGGGCAAAAGCGCTTCTGCACGGGCCGTTTTTGTTTGAGCATGTCTGCCTCATGGTGTCACTGAGGTCGAAATGAACAACATCAAGATAGCTTTGTGGGCGTTGTTGGCCGGGTTAACGCTGCTCTGGGCGCTGGCGGATAGCTTTTTGCCGTCACCCTTAACCTACTTTTCACTGCGCTCAGTCATGGTGCAATACACCGGCATCATCGCGATGGCAGCCATGAGTGTGGCCATCATGCTGGCCGTGCGTCCGCGCCGCGTCGAGCCGCTGCTTGGTGGTCTGGACAAGATGTACCGGCTGCACAAGTGGCTTGGCATCACTGCCCTGGTGTTTGGCAGCGTTCACTGGGTCTGGGCCAAGGGCACCAAGTGGGCGGTTGGCTGGGGGTGGCTGAGCAAGCCGGTCAAGGGCGGCGCGCCGGCGGAGCTGGGCGATCTTGAGCAGTTGCTGCGCAGCCAGCGCGGGCTGGCCGAGACCCTCGGCGAGTGGGCGTTCTACGCGGTCGTGGTGTTGATCGTTCTGGCGCTGATCAAACGCTTCCCTTACCGCTGGTTTGCCAAGACCCACACCATCATCGCTGCGCTCTACTTGCTGCTGGTGTTTCATACGGTGGTGCTGGTCAAGTTCGCTTATTGGTCCGAGCCGATTGGCATTGTCTCCGCGTTGTTGCTGGTGGGTGGCACGTTGGCTGCATTGCAGGCGTTGTGTCTGCGCATCGGTGCGCGGCGTAAAATTGAGGGGGAAATACAGGGTCTGATTGAGTACCCGGAGCTGAGCGTGCTGGAAACCCATATCGCCCTGCAAGACGGTTGGCCAGGGCACCAGGCCGGGCAGTTTGCCTTCGTCACTTCGTCGGCTGCGGAGGGCGCGCATCCCTACACCATCGCCTCGGCCTGGAATCCGCCGCAACGACAAATCAGTTTTATCACCAAGGCCCTGGGCGATCATACCCGCCGCCTGCCGCAGCTCTTGCGGGTGGGCGATCGGGTGACTGTCGAGGGGCCGTACGGTTGTTTCACCTTTGACGACCAGAAGCAGCGACAGATCTGGATCGGCGCGGGCATCGGCATCACGCCGTTTATTGCGCGACTAAAGCAACTGGCACTTACACCTGATCGGCAGCACAGCATCGATTTGTTCCATCCGACGGGCGAGTATTCGACCGCGGCGATGGAGAAATTACGTGCCGATACGGCCGCTGCCGGCGTGCGCCTGCACCTGCTGGTGGCCAACCAGAACGGCCGCCTCAATGGCGAGCGTTTGCGCCAGGAGGTTGCCGACTGGCAAGCGGCCAGCGTCTGGTTCTGCGGGCCTGCCGCCTTTGGCCGAGCTCTGCGCGACGATTTGGTGGCCCATGGCCTGAAGCCGCAAGACTTCCATCAAGAGTTGTTTCAGATGCGTTAACGAGCGCTTCGACAAGGCCTGAAAGCCCGCGATGGTGCAAGGCAATGGCTTTAGGCTGGCGTCTCAATCGTCAGGTTTGCAGTGCCCCCTGGAGCAAGGCGCTCTGTTAGATCGGGACGATCTTGGCCTGCGCAATAAGCCAATCAATCAGTAGGGTTATCTCGGGCACGCCACGACTTTCCTCGTTGCAGATGCAGAAGTAGTCCATGCCGGTGGGCACCTTCAGTGCAAAAGGCTGCACCAGGCGCCCTTCGTCCAAGTCGCGCGACGAGTTGATCTCATCGCTCAGAGCCACCCCGTAGCCATCTCTGGCAGCTTGCAGGGCAATGCCTAGGTCTTCGAGATGAACATCGGCATCGCCGGGGTAGGGCAGGCGGGCTTCAAGTAGCCAGCGCCGCCATTGCGCACCGTCATCTTCATGCAGGAGGCGATGGTGAATCAGGTCTGATGGCTGCCTCAACGCGTGTGGGCCTCGCAGCAATTGCGGGCAGCAGACGGGGAACATGTGCAGGCTTTGCAGCGGCCGCCACCAGAAGCCCTCCCAGGTGGGCGCGTCGTAAAGCACGGCGATATCGGCCCGGCGCCAGTCCACTTCGCTAATGTCGTCCGCCGTAATCACACGCAGTTGAATGTGTGGATGTTCGGCGCGAAAGGCGAAGAGCTTTGGCATCAGCCAGGAGGCGCCAAATACCGGCTCGGTGGAAATGGTCAGCACTTTCGCGGCGGTCTTTTCGAACTGCGCATCGGCAATCTGCCGCACCCCTTCACTGATCTCGCCAATGCCTCGCGCGACAGAGCGTTGCAGGGTCAAGCCGCGTTCGGTGAGCAGCAAGCGACGGCCCTGCTTGTAGAACAGGTTGATGCCCAGCGAGGCCTGCAATGCCCTTATTTGCTGGCTGACAGCGCCTGCGGTGACATGCAGCTCGGCCGCAGCGGCGCCGACGTGGCCAAGTCGGGCAACGCTTTCAAATACGCGAAAGGCGTGTAGTGGGGGCATGGACATTGTGCTTAACCGTTTAGTTTGGCTGCTTATATATCTGTCAATTTATATAGATTGATTCGGTTTGCGGCAACCTCAACAATTTGCGCACGTTAAGCCCAAGACAACAATTAAACAGGCGATCCAATGCAAACTGCGCGCTCATACATCGGCTATCCCCCGTCTACGAACAAACGCTCTTGGTGCCAGGTCGGTGCGCGGATGGGCAGCATGCGTGCGGTGCTGATGTTGGTTCTGGCTACGTTAACGGCGCCGGTGTTGGCGGCCGAGCGCGTCGTCAATATCTACGCCTGGGCCGAGTACGTTGCTCCGGAGACGCTAAAGAAGTTCGAGACCGCAACAGGGATCAAGGTCCAGTACGACACCTTTGACAGTGCCGACGTTCTGGAAACCAAGATGCTCACGGGGGGCAGTGGCTACGATGTGGTCTTCCCGAGCATTGCCATGTTGGATCGGCTTATTCAGGCCAAGGCCTTGCAGCCAACCGGGATGCAGCAGATGTCTACGGTGGGTGAGCTGGACCCGCAACTGCTCGGTCAGCTGAGGGCTGTCGACCCCGGTAATTATTTCGCGGTGCCTTACACCTGGGGCACCACCGGGTTGGCTTTCAATCGCACTGAGATCGCAAAGCGTATCCCCAATCCGCCGCTGAACAGCCTTGACCTGCTGTTCAAGCCTGAGTACGCAAGCCAGCTCAAAGACTGCGGCATTTCGATTATCGACGCGCCGCAGGAGGTGATCAGCATTGCCCTGCACTATCTGGGTAAGCCCACTACCAGTAAACAGCCCGCCGATCTACGCGCTGTGCAGGCGCTTCTCAGCGCCGTGCGACCGTCAATTAGAAGTATCGCTACCGGCACTCAAAGCAGCGATTTGGCTAATGGTGAGCTCTGCCTGGCGCTGACCTACAGCGGTGATGCGGTGTTGGCCCAAAGCCTGGCCGTAGCGGCACAAAAAGCCGTCACCATCGAGTACGCCAGCCCCGAGGAGGGCACTTTGACCTGGGTCGATACCTTGGCCATTCCCGTGGACGCCCCGCACCCGTCCGAAGCCAAAGCCTTTATCGAGTTTATTACCCGTTCCGAGTCGATGGCCGAGCTGACCAGTAGCTTCTTCTTTGCCAACGCCAACCTGGCCGCCGTCCCGCTATTGGCGGCAGACATTGCCGCCGATCCGGCCATCTATCCCCCAGAGATCGTTCGTAGTCGGCTGTTTGGCGAGCAGCCATTGCCCCTGCGAGCACTGCGCGAGCGCACCCGTATCTGGGCCAATTTCCGTAACCAGCATTGAGAGTCCCATGACAGACGAGACCCCGACAATCGACCAGGCCCTGACTCGTGAGAGCCTTTACGGCACCGATGGCGAGCCTACGTATGGCGGTATCACCAGCTTTATGCGCCGTCGCTACAGCCGCGACCTGCGTGGCGTGGATATAGCCATCAGCGGCATCCCGTTCGATACCGCGACCAGTAACCGTCCCGGCAGCCGCTTTGGACCGCGAGCGATTCGCGAAGCCTCAGTGCAATCGGCCTGGGTGCGCCACTGGCCTTGGGAATTTGACCCGTTCGACCTGCTGGCCTGCGTCGATTACGGCGATTGCTTCTTCGATTACGGCAAACCTGAGCAAACGCCGGCAGCGATCAGGACGCATGCCGAGCGCATTCTGGCCGCGGGCAGCGCCATGCTGACCCTGGGCGGTGATCACTTCATCAGCTACCCGTTGCTGCAAGCACATGCGGCCAAACATGGCCCGCTGTCGCTTATTCATTTCGATGCGCACCATGACCTGGAGTGCGACGGCGAAGAGCAGCGAATCGATCATGGTTCGATGTTCTATCACGCGGTTCGCGAAGGCCTGATAGATCCGGCGCGTTCCATCCAGATTGGTCAGCGCACCACCAATGATGACGTCATGGGCTTTCAGGTGCTGAACGCCAACGCGGTCCATGAGCATTCTAATAAGGAACTGGCGGAGATCATTCGTGCCCGGGTTGGCGACAGCCCGGTTTATCTCACTTTCGACATTGACTGCTTGGACCCGGCCTTTGCGCCTGGCACCGGCACGCCGGTGTGCGGCGGCTTATCCAGCCATCAGGCATTGGCCATTCTGCGTGGCCTGCGTGGCATCAACTTGGTCGGTATGGACGTGGTTGAAGTGGCGCCACCTTACGATCATGCCGAGATTACCGCGCTTGCCGGTGCCGCCGTGGCTATGGAGATGATCTGCCTGTATGCCGCGCGGCATAAGTTGTAAGTCGCCAGTGACTTAGTCAGTAGGGGGGGATGTGGACCGATAATCCGGCTACCTGTTTCTGTGGGTAGACCTGGCTGTTCAGGTCCGCACGCCCCTGGACACTCCAGCGGGTGGGCAATGTGCTTGTCCTCCTGCTTCTTCGCTGACGATTGTGGTGTGGCTATTCACCGTCAAACCGTCATGAATAGCGACAGCACTCTCCGCGTCTTTTGGCTCCTGTCGCGATTCCTACCATCGTCGCTCAGTCGTGCTGCATACCCGCGCGCTTGAGCAGTTTTTTGCAGCGTTCAGACAAGTGCAGCACGCGCAGGTGTTTGCCGGCCTTGCTGTAGCGTTCACGCAGGGTTTTCAGCGCGGCGATGGCCGAGTAGTCGACGAAGCTCAGGTGGCGGCAGTCGAGGGTGACTTGGGCCGGGTCGTTGGCGGGGTCGAACTGGTTGAGAAACGGCGTGGTCGAGGCGAAGAACAGGGTGCCGTGCAGGCGGTAGAGTTTGCTGCCGTCGGCCTGCAGGTCGCTGTCGGCATACAGTTCGCGGGCCTGTTGCCAGGCAAAGTTCAGCGCCGCAATGACGATGCCGCAGAGCACGGCGGTGGCCAGGTCGGTGAATACGGTGATGGTGGTTACGGCGATGATCACCACGACATCGTTGCGCGGCACCTTGTGCAGCACCCGCAGCGAGGCCCAGGCGAAGGTTTGCTGCGCTACCACGAACATCACGCCGACCAGCGCGGCGAGCGGAATGCGCTCGATCAGGGGCGAGAGAAACAGGATAAACAGCAGGATCATCACCCCAGCCACCACGCCAGACAGTCGCCCACGGCCGCCGGAGCTGAGGTTGATTACGGTCTGGCCGATCATCGCGCAACCGCCCATGCCGCCGAACAGGCCGGAGACCATATTGGCTGCACCCAGGGTTACGCACTCTCGGTCCGGATAGCCACGGCTGGCGGTGATTTCGTCGGTCAGGTTGAGGGTCAGCAGGGTTTCCAGAATACCGACCAGGGCCATCAGCAGGGCATAGGGGGCGATGATGCGCAGGGTGTCCAAGTTCCACGGCACCTGTGGCAGGGCCAGCTCAGGCAGACCGCCGGCAATATGGGCCATGTCGCCGAGGGTGCGGGTGGGCAGGCCGAGCAGGTACACCGCCAGGCCGACGCCGAGAATTGCCACCAAGGCCGGCGGCACGCTGCGGGTCAGGCGTGGCAGCAGGTAGACGATGGCCATGGTCAGCGCCACTAGGCCGAGCATCAGGTACAGCGGGTTACCACTGAGCCAGGTTTCGCCGGCTTTGAAGTGCTCCAACTGGGCCAGGGCGATGATGATCGCCAGGCCGTTGACGAAACCGAGCATCACCGAGTGCGGCACCATGCGGATCAGTTTGCCCAGCCGTAACAGGCCGAAAATGCCCATCAGCAGCCCGCCCAGTAACACGGTGGCGAGCAGGTATTGCACGCCGTGCTCTACCACCAGCGCGACGATCACCACCGCCATCGAGCCGGCGGCGCCGGAGACCATGCCCGGCCGGCCGCCGAACAGCGCGGTGAGGGTGCAGATGATGAATGCGCCGTAGAGCCCCATCAGCGGGTTGAGGTGGGCCACCAGGGCGAAGGCGATGCATTCGGGCACCAGGGCAAACGAGCTGGTAAGCCCGGCAAGAATGTCGCTGCGCAGATGTTTGCTTTGCATGGGGTTTCGCTAGGTCGGCAGTGGTGCGGGGGCGGGCATGCTACGGCGTTGCCGCTACGCATGCCAGTCGGCGGACTCAGCCCTTAAGCAGGGCTGCGACCTCGGCGCTGCTGAGGACCTTGCCGACCGACACCACCTTGTCGTCAATCACCAGCGCCGGAGTGGACATCACGCCATGGGCGGCGATGGCGGCAAAATCAGTAACTTTCACCACCTCGGCAGTCAGGCCCAGATCACGCAGGGCGGCCTGGGTGTTGTCGGTCAGGGTGATGCACTTCTTGCAGCCGGAACCGAGAATTTTGATGATCATGGGCAGCTCCACAGGTCAGATAAACAGATAGGCAACGGCATTGAACAGATAGCCGATCAGCACAATGCCGACCACCACAATGGTGAAGAACAGCACCAGCAGCGGCGCCTTGATCACCTTCTTGAGCATGATCAACGACGGCAGCGACAGCGCCGTGACCGCCATCATAAAAGCCAGCGCGGTGCCCAGGCCGACGCCCTTGGCAACCAGGGCCTCGGCTATCGGCAGGGTGCCGAAAATGTCGGCATACATGGGTACGCCGACCAGGGTCGCCAGTGGCACCGACCACCAGTTCGCCTGGCCCAGCAGCGACTCGATCCAGGTCGCCGGAATCCAATTGTGGATGGCCGCACCTATGCCGACGCCAATCAGCACATACAGCCACACGCGGCGGAAAATATCGCTGACCTGGGACCAGGCGAATTGCGCCCGCTCACGCTGCGTCAGTTGCTCTTGGGGGATGTCGAGCACCGGGCTGTGCAGGACGAACGCTTCGATGTAACGCTCCATTTTCGCTCGGCCGATCAGCGTGCCACCCAGTACCGCCAACACCAGGCCGACCAATACGTAGGCCAGGGCAATCGACCAATTGAAGATGCTCGCCAGCAAAATCACCGAGGCCAGGTCCACCAGCGGTGAGGAGATCAGAAAGGCAAAGGTCACCCCCAGCGGTAGGCCAGCGCTGGTGAAGCCAATAAACAGCGGGATCGACGAGCACGAGCAAAACGGCGTGATGGTGCCCAGCAGGGCGCCGCTAAGCCGGGCCTTGAAGCCGCTCATACCGCCGAGAATGCGCCGTGTGCGCTCCGGCGGAAAATAGCTCTGCACCCAGGAAATGCTGAAGATCAGCACGGCCAACAGGATGAAGATCTTGATCACGTCGTAGATGAAAAAATGCAGGCTGGCACCGACCCGGCTGCTCAGGTCCAGGCCAAAACCGTCTTCCAGCAGCACGCGCACCAGCCCACTCAGCCAGTCCATGCGCAGCAGTTGGTCGTTCAGCCATTTAAACAGTTCCATGGGCCTTCCTTAGTTTTGCACCTGAGGGCGCTCGTACCAGCCCTTGCTGCTGTTGACCATGCGCACCAGCCAGAGCATCACCGGCACTTCGATCAGCACGCCGACCACGGTCGCCAGGGCGGCACCGGAGTTGAAACCATACAACACGATGGCGACGGCCACCGCCAGCTCAAAGAAGTTTGAGGCGCCGATCATGGCCGCCGGCCCGGCGATGTCGTGGCGGACCTTGAGGCGCCGGCACATCCAGTAGCCCAGCGCGGCAATCAACAGGGTTTGCAACAAAATAGGCACCGCCAGCAGGGCGATGATCAGCGGCTGGGCGACGATGGTCTGGCCCTGAAAGGAAAACAGCAGCACCAGGGTGGCCAGCAGGGCGACGATGGAAAACGGCCCAATACGCGTCAGCACGGCTGGCAGTGCTGTCTCACCACGGCGTAGCAGGCGGGCGCGGATAAATTGGGCGATGGCCAAAGGAATGACGATGTACATCACCACCGAGAGCAACAGGGTGTCCCACGGCACGGGGATCGACGACACGCCAAGCAGCAGGGCGACGATGGGCGCGAAGGCAAACACCATCACCAGGTCATTGATTGCCACCTGGCTCAAGGTGAAGTTGGCGTTGCCCTGGCACAGGTTGCTCCACACGAACACCATCGCCGTGCAGGGCGCCGCGCCGAGCAGAATCAGGCCGGCAACGTAGCTGTCGAGTTGCTCAGCCGGCAGCCAGTCGGCAAACACATGGCGCAGAAACAGCCAGGCGAAGAAGGCCATGGTGAAGGGTTTGATCAGCCAGTTGATGGTCAAGGTCACGGCCATGCCGGCGCGCTGCTCGTAGACCTCGTGCAGGGCGCTGAAGTCGATCTTCATCAGCATGGGGATGATCATCACCCAGATCAGCACGCCCACCGGGATGTTCACCTGGGCGATTTCCAGCGCGCCGATGGCCTGGGTTGCCGCCGGGGCCGCTAGGCCTAGCAGAGTGCCGGCGATAATGCAGAGAAACACCCAGAGGCTCAGGTAGCGTTCAAAGAAACCCAGAGGGCTGGCTTGGCTCGACATTGGAGGCTCCACGGTCATCAGGCTGCAATATTCGTTTTACAGAATATGCTTTACTGAATATATTCGGCAAACCATATTTGTTGTCGTGAGCCCGCCACCATGTCGCGTCCCCTGCGAGTCCTGTTCCTCTGTGTCGCCAACTCGGCCCGTTCGTTGATGGCCGAAGCCTTGCTGCGCCATGCCGGCGGCGAGGCCTATGCGGTGTTCAGTGCTGGCAGCCAGCCCAGCCAGCCCGATCCGCGCGCCCTGGCGGCGTTGGAGCAGGTCGGCGTGCAGGTGGCCGGGTTGCGCAGCAAGGCGGTCGATGAGTTTGCCGATGAGCATTTCGACTACGTGATTACCCTGTGCGACAAGAGTGCGCTGGAATGTGCAGCGCTGCCGCAGGCGGACGAAACCCTGGCCTGGCACTTTGAAGACCCGGCCGACAGCCACCAGCCGACGGCCTATCGACAGACCCTGCAAGCCATTCATGAGCGGATCAAGCTGTTTGTGCTGATCAACCGCAAGGAGCAGGCCGCGCTTGCCGACAGCCTGACGCCGGTCAACCTGTTCAAGTGCCTGGCTGACGAGACCCGAGCGCGCAT
The DNA here is from genome assembly GCF_059567785.1 of Pseudomonas sp. BGA-UO-ETr-WB11. Classification (NCBI taxonomy): domain Bacteria; kingdom Pseudomonadati; phylum Pseudomonadota; class Gammaproteobacteria; order Pseudomonadales; family Pseudomonadaceae; genus Pseudomonas; species Pseudomonas sp. BGA-UO-ETr-WB11. The sequence continues at coordinate 403,345 of NZ_JCAQOS010000005.1, forward strand.
GAGCCTGTTGATTGCCACCGAGGGTGAGCTGTGTGTCTGCGAGCTGACCTGCGCCCTCAACGAAAGCCAACCGAAAACCTCCCGCCACCTGGCGTTATTGCGCAGCAGCGGTTTGCTCGCGGACCGTCGCCAAGGCCAGTGGGTTTACTACCGCCTGCATCCGCAGCTGCCGGCCTGGGCGCGGCAACTGCTGGAGAACGTGGCACAGGCCAACGGTGATTGGCTGCAGGCGGATGTCGCCCGGCTGCAGGCCATGGCCGATCGACCGCTGCGCCAAGCGCTGTGTTGCTGAATCAGGGACCACTTTGCCAGGACTGTTTATGACCGATGATCACTTGCCGCACCTCGACCTTGAGCTGTTTGACCGACCCAGTGCCGATAAGCTCGCCAGCGTACCGACCGTTGCCCATCCGCCGCGCATCCTGCTGCTGTACGGCTCCAATCGCGAGCGTTCGTTCAGCCGCCTGCTGACCTTCGAGGCGGCGCGCTTGCTGCAGGCCATGGGCGCGGAAACGCGGATCTTTAATCCCAGCGGTCTGCCGCAGGTGGACGATGCGCCGGACAGTCACCCCAAGGTGCAGGAACTGCGCGAGCTGGTGCTGTGGTCGGAAGGCCAGGTGTGGTGCTCGCCGGAACGCCACGGGGCGATGACAGGGGTGTTCAAGTCGCAGATCGACTGGATTCCCCTGAGCATGGGCGCCGTACGTCCCAGCCAGGGCAAGACCCTGGCGCTGATGCAGGTGTCGGGCGGTTCGCAATCGTTCAACGCGTTGAACCAGATGCGCGTACTCGGGCGCTGGATGCGCATGTTCACCATCCCCAATCAGTCGTCGGTGGCCAAGGCGTTTCTCGAATTCGACGACGCCGGGCGAATGAAACCCTCGGCCTATTACGACCGGGTGGTGGATGTGATGGAGGAGTTGGTCAAGTTCACCCTGCTGCTGCGTGGGCAGGCGGACTACCTGGTGGACCGCTACTCCGAGCGCAAGGAGTCGGCCGAGCAGCTGTCGAAACGGGTTAATCAATCTTCCATTTAAGGAGCAGTGTATGACCATCAAAGTGGGTATCAACGGTTTTGGCCGCATCGGCCGCCTGGCCCTGCGCGCTGCCTGGGGCTGGCCAGAGCTGGAATTCGTGCAGGTCAACGACCCGGCTGGCGATGCGGCGACCCACGCCCATCTGCTCAATTTCGACTCGGTGCATGGCCGTTGGCAACATGAGGCCAGCCATGCTGGCGAGTGCATCGTGATCGACGGCAAGTCGATCAAGGTCACGGCCAACAGAGCCATCGCCGACACCGATTGGTCGGGCTGCGACCTGGTGATCGAAGCCAGCGGCAAGATGAAGACGGTGGCGGTGCTGCAGGGCTATCTCGATCAGGGCGTGAAGCGCGTAGTGGTCAGCGCCCCGGTGAAAGAGGCCGGTGCATTAAACGTGGTGATGGGGGTCAACCAGGACCTGTTCGACCCGGCCGTGCACCGCATTGTCACGGCGGCCTCCTGCACCACCAACTGCTTGGCACCGGTGGTCAAGGTGATCCACGAACACCTGGGCATCCGCCACGGGTCGATCACCACCATCCATGACCTGACCAACACCCAGAGCATCCTCGACCAGCCGCACAAGGACCTGCGTCGCGCTCGGGCTTCGGGTATGAGCCTGATTCCGACCAGCACCGGTTCGGCCACCGCGATTGCCGAGATCTTTCCGGAACTGCGCGGCAAACTGAATGGCCACGCCGTGCGTGTGCCGCTGGCCAACGCTTCGCTGACCGATTGCGTGTTCGAGGTTGAGCGTGCGACCACGGCGGAGGAGGTCAACGCCTTGTTTAAGGCGGCGGCGGAGGGTTCGCTGGCCGGGATTCTCGGTTATGAAGAGCGGCCGCTGGTGTCCATCGATTACCGCACCGACCCGCGCTCGTCGATCATCGACGCGTTGTCGACCATGGTCGTCAACGGCACCCAAGTGAAGATTTACGCCTGGTACGACAACGAATGGGGCTACGCCAACCGCACCGTTGAACTGGCACGGCTGGTGGGTTTGGCCGGCTGAGCGAAACCCGTGGGTGATTCGGGGGGCTATGGGTGCTTTCCCGGATTACATCCGGGCTACGGGCTTAAATCGTAGCGCGGATGTAATCCGGGAAGTTCTGGCAAGTGTCCACCTTGGATTGCACTCGGACTACCACCCTCTCCCCCAGCCCCCGCTCTGCGCCCCAGCCCTTCGCAGAGCTCAGGGCGCTTTAGCGGGCGAAGCAGTGCTTCGCTTTCCCGCTACGCCCCGTGAACGGGAGAGGGGAGCCAAACCCACGCAGTATTCAGCGCACGCGTACCGCCCATCTCACCTATGGGGAGAGGGGCGCGGGGCTCACACACTATTCAGGAATAACCCATGGGTTTGTTCTCGCAGCTTTCCAGCGACGTCCGCCAATACCTGCTGGTAACCGGTAACTACTGGGCCTTTACCCTCACCGACGGTGCCTTGCGCATGTTGGTGGTGCTGCATTTTCACAGCCTCGGCTACACGCCGCTGCAGATCGCCGCGCTGTTTTTGTTCTACGAAATCTTCGGCGTGGTCACCAACCTGCTGGGCGGTTACCTGGGCGCGCGGCTGGGCTTGAATCGCACCATGAACATCGGCCTCGGCCTGCAGGTGGGCGCCTTGCTGGTGCTCACCGTGCCAGCAGCCTGGCTGACGATTCCCTGGGTGATGGGCGCCCAGGCGCTGTCGGGCATCGCCAAAGACCTGAACAAGATGAGCGCCAAAAGCTCAATCAAGTTGCTGGTGCCGGATGGCGAGCAGGGCCGGTTGTACCAGTGGGTGGCGATTCTCACGGGGTCGAAGAACGCCCTCAAAGGCGTGGGCTTTTTCCTCGGCGGCGCGTTGCTGGCGCTGCTGGGCTTTGCCGGTGCGGTGTTGGCCATGGCTGCCGTGCTGGCGCTGATCTGGCTGGCCAGCTTGCGGCTGTTGCAGAAGGACTTGGGCAAGGCCAGCGGCAAACCGAAGTTTCGCGACATCCTGTCCAAGAGTCGGGCAATCAACATTCTTTCTGCAGCCCGGCTGTTTCTGTTCGGTGCCCGCGATGTGTGGTTTGTGGTGGCGCTGCCGGTGTACCTGTCCGCCGTGTTCGGTTGGGACTTCTGGCAGGTGGGCGGGTTTCTCGCCACCTGGGTGATCGGTTACGGCGTGGTGCAGTCCTTCGCGCCGCGCATCACCGGCAAGGCCCGCGGTGAGCTGCCGGATGGTCGCGCGGCGTTGGTCTGGGCCTTGCTGCTGGCAGGGTTGCCGGCGGCGATTGCTCTGGTCCTGGGCAGCCCGTTGCCGGCCGAATGGGTGTTGATCGGCGGCTTGTTGCTGTTCGGCGCGCTGTTTGCGGTCAACTCCTCGCTGCACAGCTACCTGATCGTCAGCTATGCCAAGGCCGATGGCGTTTCGCTGGACGTGGGCTTCTACTACATGTCCAACGCCCTCGGCCGCCTGCTCGGCACCTTGCTGTCGGGCTGGGTGTATCAGGCGTACGGGTTGGAGGCGTGTTTGTGGATTTCCTCGGCGTTCGTGTTGCTGGCGGCGCTGATCTCTATTGGCTTGCCGCGGCATGGGGTGCCGAGTGCTTAGGCGGGTTATGTCCATGTGCGGGGCTGTTATAGGGATTAAGTGATCGGCGCAATTCGCGGCTGAAGCCGCTCCTACAAAAGCCTGGTCGCCGTGCATACAAGCAGCGCAATTCTTTGGATTAGCGAGAGTCGCGCAGCGGGCTAGATCAGCATCGGCAGCGCCTGCCGCCATTCCTGTGGGAGCGGCTTCAGCCGCGAAGTGGGTGTTGAGAGTTGGAGGGTTCGCTGCTGAAGCCTCACCTAAGACAGGCGCGCGCGGTGCAACCGTGCGCAGGCGAGTCGCCGTCAATAAGCGCAACTTTGTGCAAGTGCGCCTGGCCTGGGCGGCGCAGACTTTGGCTTCGTGATTGGGAGCCGTCTGATGAACCTGTTTTTGTATCTGTTGACCGTGCTGATCTGGGGCACCACCTGGATCGCCATCAAACTGCAATTGGGTGAGGTGGCTCTGGCCGCCTCCATCGCCTATCGCTTTGCCATGGCGGCGCTGGTGCTGTTTGCCGTGCTGCTGCTCAGCGGCGGTTTGCAGCGCCTGGATCGGCGTACCCAAGGGCTGTGTCTGGCCCAGGGCTTGTGCTTGTTCAGCCTGAATTTTCTGTGTTTCTACACCGCCAGCCAGTGGATCCCCAGTGGCCTGATCGCCGTGGTGTTTTCCACTGCCACGCTATGGAATGCGCTGAATGCGCGGTTGTTCCTGCGCCAGCGGATTGCCGCCAATGTGCTGGCCGGCGGTGCTCTGGGGCTGTGCGGCCTGGGCCTGTTGTTTTGGCCGGAGTTGGTTGGTCATGAGGCCAGCCGGGAGACGTTGTTGGGGCTGGGTTTGTCGCTGCTAGGCACCCTGTGTTTTTCCGCCGGCAACCTGCTCTCCAGCCTGCAGCAGAAGGCTGGTTACCGCCCACTGAGCACCAATGCCTGGAGCATGGCCTACGGCGCCATCCTGCTGATTGGCTATTGCCTGCTCAGCGGTACGCCGCTTGAGATTGATTGGAGCACGCGCTATATCGGCTCGCTGCTTTATCTAGCGATTCCCGGTTCGGTGATTGGTTTTACCGCTTACCTGACCCTGGTCGGGCGCATGGGCCCGGAGCGCGCGGCCTATTGCACGGTGCTGTTCCCGCTGGTGGCGCTGAATATCTCCGCCGTGGTCGAGGGCTATCAATGGACGCCGCCAGCCTTGCTTGGCCTGCTGCTGGTGATGCTCGGCAATATCCTGGTGTTCCGCCGGCCCAAGCCACAGTTGGCCCCGGCTTAGTTTTCTGGCACCAGCAGCTTGGCGTAGTCCGCTGCCGGTAGCGGTCGGGAGAAGTAGTAACCCTGCAACTCGTCGCAGTTGAGACGGTGCAGCAACTGGGCTTGCTCGGCGCTTTCCACCCCTTCGGCAATCACCGACAGGTTGAGGCTGTGGCCAATGCTGATAATGGCGCTGACCAGCGGTGCGTCGGGGTCTTCGCTGCTCAGACTGCTGATAAAGGAACGGTCGATTTTCAGCTGATCAACCGGGAAGCGGTGCAGGTAGGACAGCGACGAGTAGCCGGTGCCGAAGTCATCCAGGCTGATTTTGATGCCCAGTTGCCGCAGGCCGACGAGGTTGCTGTGCACGGTGCAGCTTTCTTGCAGCAACAGGCCTTCGGTGACCTCCAACTGCAGCAGGTTGGGCGTCAGCGCAAACTCGTCGAGCAAGGCCTGCAGCTCTGGTAGCAGAGACTCGCGGCCAAAGTGGGCCGATGACAAATTTACCGCCACTGGCAGGCCCGGCACGCCGGCATCAAGCCATTCGCGCAGCTGGCTGCAGGCCTGGCGCAGCACGTACTGGTCGATGCCGAGGATCAGGTTGCGCTGTTCGGCGAACGGGATGAACTTGTCCGGCGGTACTTGCCCTTGGCCGTGGCGGTTCCAGCGGATCAACGCTTCGGCGCCGATGATTTTCTGGCTGGCGGCGGCGACTTTGGGCTGGTAGTAAAGCTCGAACTCCTGTTGCTCGATGGCTTGGCGCAGGGCCATTTCCAGGCGTAGGACCTCGCTGGCCAGTTCGCCCATATCGGCGGTGTAGCACTGATAGCTGTTGCGCCCCTGGGCTTTGGCCCGGTACATGGCAATGTCGGCATTGCGCAGCAGGGTTTCCGCATCCAGACCGTCATTCGGGTAGAGGGCGATGCCGATGCTTGGGGTGATGGTCAGGTTGGCGCCTTCCAGATGCACCACATCGCCCAGGCATTTGATGACGTTTTTCGCCACCCGGATGGCGTCTTCACTGTGGGTGATGTGCGGCAGCAAGATGACAAATTCGTCCCCGCCCAGGCGGGCCACCGTGTCGCCTTTGCGCACCTGATTGCACAGCAGGCCGCTGACCATCTTGAGCAGTTCATCGCCCAGGCTGTGGCCCAGGGTGTCATTGACCTGCTTGAAGTGGTCGAGGTCGATGAACAACAGCGCGATCAGATGGGGATTGCGTTCGTTGGTCAGGATGGTTTGTTGCAGGCGATCGGTCAGCAGCAAGCGGTTGGCCAGGCCGGTCAGCGAATCATGGGTGGCCATGTGCAGGATGCGCTGCTCGACCCGTTTGCGTTCGGTGATGTCCACCTGCACGCCGGTGAGGCGGCTGGCCTTGCCGTTGTTGTCGAAGCTGACGTGGAAGATGCACGACAGGTAATGCACCTCACCATTTGGCCACTTTAGTTGGTACTCGATCTCGTGCCGCGAATGGGGACCGTCGATGCCATTGCGCAGGACGGTTACCAGGCGCGAGCGGTCCTCGTCGGTCAGCCGTTCGAGCCAGATATCAGTGCTGGCTTTGACGCTGAATGGCTCCAGGCCATAAAGCCGAAAGGTTTGTGCATCCCAGTAGGACTGTTGAGCGCTGATGTCCCACTCCCAGACGCCCAGGTAGGCCACCTCGGCCGCGATCGACAGACGATCGGAAAGCCGTTGACGGGCGTCCTCGGATTCATGGCGTTGCTGGATTTCGTGTTCCAGTTGCGCGGCGCGCACACTCAAGGCTTCATCGCGGGCTCTTAGCTTGCTGGCCATTTCGGTAAAGCTGCGGGCCAGTTTGCCCAGTTCGTCCTGGCGTTCGGTAGGCAGTTCTGGACTCAGTTCGCCGGTTGCCAGGGATTGGGTCGCCCGTTGCAACATGCCCAGCGGGCGCGCCACCTGCCAGCGGATAATCCAGGCCAACAACAGCAATTCAATCGCCAGGCCAATCAGGCCAGCGATCAGAATGGTACGGGCGGAGGCGAAGGCTTTTTCTTCTAGCAGTGCCTTGGGGTAAACGCTGACAAACGACCAGTTGGGCCCGCGAATACGCCCCACACCCAGGTAGTACTGACCGTCGGCCGAGGTTACGACGCTGGGCCAGCGTTGGAGATTGCGAATGCTCTGGGCAAAGCTCTGCAGCAGAGGGTCACCCAATTTATCCAGATGCAGGCTGCCGGCCGACGTACGAATTTTTTCCATCAACTGCGGGTGGGCGATCAAGCGTTGTTGGTCGTCAATGATTAAGTTGTAGGTGCCGGTGTTGTCCTGCTCAGTGGTGCGCTTCACCAGGGCTTCGATGGAGATATCCTGGGAAACGGTACCCAGCCACTGGCCGTGTTGGTCCGCCGGGGTGATGGTGGACAGCATCCAGATGCCGGCCTTGTCATCGAAGTACACCTCCGTCCAGCTGTTCAGGCGCTGTGGGTTACGGTCAGGCGCGGAGTTGCGCACCGGTGGGTAGTCGAAATTATTGGTATTACGATCAGACTCCTGGCCCCAGTTGACCGAGGGCGAGTACATGATCAGGGCGACGCCGGGTAAGTCGATATAGGCCGAGTAATAACGCATGGTCATCGGCGCGCCCCATTCGCGCAGCAGCTTGAAGGCCACGAGTACCTGGCGGCGGATATCGTCATTCAACGTCACCTGAGCACGGATATAAATCGATGGCTGACGCTTGAAGTCGTCCAGTTCCGGGCGCACACGGATCAAGCCGTCGGGGTAGCGCACGAACCAGTGATCAAATTCAATTTGCGGGTCTTGCCCAGCCTGCTCCTGCAGGCGCCGTAGGTATTCATCACGCAGCAGGTAGGTGTTCTGTTCGGCTTGGATAAACACATCGGAGTCGAACTGGGTGCGCGAGGACACTTCGCTGCGCAGGCTGTCGAGCGCTTGCTGGCGCAGGCTGCGCATGCTGGTCTGGTAGCTGAGCCAGGTCACGGCAATGATCGCCAGAGCAATCACCAGGCCGATTTGCAACTGAATGCGGCGGGCCAGATTGAAATGGCGACGTGTGACGACTGATCCCATGAGTACTACTCGGCGTCTTGCAGGGGGGAGAGAGGCGCTGACGCTTCTCTTGGCAGCATAGCTGACGGGTGGCGTGGCTCTGTTGCTGTCATTTCAACGCCCCTCACGCCTGCTGCGCGCCGAAAGCTAGATTTTCCGTCGCGCATTGCGCCCGGCTAACGCCAGCCAGGCCAATAAGGGATAGCAGAAATAGTGCGCGCCGAACAGCAACAGGCCCATGGGCCCTGGTTCATCTTTGAGCACCATCAGGCCGAGCAAACCGAGGTAGAGCAACGCCAGTACGCCGCCATAAACGCCGAGCAGGCGCAGACGTTCACTGCTGCTGGGTGGGCGCTGCTGTTGCCAGGCAAACCAGCGGGCCATGCCGAAGCCGACAGCGCTGGCGATCAGCAGCGTGGTAATCACGCCGCCCAGGTGCACCAGGCTGCGCAGCAGTAGGTTGAGCACTATCACCGCAGCAACGCCGCTCAGGGCCAGGCGGCTGACTGCAACATTGCTGGACGTGGGTTCGTGCATGGCGCCCCCTACAGGCTGCGATTGAGGCCGAAGCGTTTTTTCAAGCCGGCTTGCAGCCAGGCCTTGGGCACCAGAGCGGCGAGCAGGGGCAGGGCGCGGCTGCCGTTGCCCAGGCGCAGCAAGTGCGGGCGCCGGCGTTTTTGCACGGCGGCGAGCAGGTCACGGGCAAACTCGCTGGCCGGGGTCGGGTGGTCCTGAGAGGCATTGGCGCGGGCGCGGATGCCATCACGGATCGGCCACCAGGGCGAGGCTTCGTCCAGCAGTTGTTCGGCCTGGGCGCTGGCGTTGCTGCCGAAGCTGGAGGCGATCGCGCCGGGTTGTACTTCCATGACCTCGATGGCGAACGGTGCCAGCTCCATGCGCAGGGCATCAGAGAGCGCCTGCACGGCCGCCTTGCTGGCGCAGTAGGCGCCGGCAAACGGGGTAACCAACACGCCGGAGACGCTGCCGATATTCACCACCAGGCCCTTGTTCTGGCGCAGCAGCGGAAAACACGCGCGGGTCACGCCGATCAGGGCAAAGACGTTGGTTTCGAACTGCTTGCGCAGGGCCTCAACGCCGCCATCCAGCAGCGGTCCCATGGCGCCGTAACCGGCGTTGTTGATCAGCACGTCGAGGCCACCGGCTTCGGCTTTCAGGCGTTCGGCCAACTGGCCCAGGGCCAGGCCGTCATTGACGTCCAGTTGCACCGCGGTAAAGCCGGCGGCGCTCAGGGCGGCTAGGTCTTCGGCTTTGCGGGCGCTGGCCCAGACGCAATAGCCGGCAGCCTGGAAGGCGTCGGCGAGGGCGCGGCCGATGCCGCTGGAACAACCGGTGATCAGGGCGACAGGCTGGGTCATGCAACAGTCCTTGTGAAAGATAAGTTTGAGGGTGGCTCAGTCGTCGGCGTGGTCGCGCAGAAACACCAGGCTGTCGGCCTTGGAGTGCTCGCTGCTGAAACGGTAGCCCTGGGCGTTGAAGTCCTTGAGGCCGGCCGGGTCTTGCAGGCGTTCCTTGATCACATAGCGCGCCATCAGGCCGCGGGCTTTCTTGGCGTAGAAACTGATGATCTTGTACTGGCCGTTTTTCAGGTCTTTGAACTCAGTGTTGATCACCCGCGCGTGCAGGGCTTTGCGCTTCACGGCGCTGAAGTATTCATTGGAGGCCAGGTTGAGCAGCACGTCGTCGCCCTGTGCTGCCAGGGCCTCGTTGAGCCAGCCGCTGATGCGCTCGTCCCAGAATTCATAGAGGTTCTTGCCGCGCGGGTTGGCCAGCTTGGTGCCCATTTCCAGGCGGTAGGGCTGCATCAGGTCGAGGGGCCGCAACAGGCCATAGAGGCCGGAGAGCATGCGCAGGTGCTGCTGGGCAAAGTCGAAGTCGGCGTCGTTGAAGTCGTCGGCGTGCAGGCCGGTATAGACGTCGCCCTTGAACGCCAGCAAGGCCTGCTTGGCGTTGGCCGGGGTGAAGTCCAGCGACCAGCTGCCGAAGCGTGCCGCGTTCAGGCCGGCAAGTTTGTCGGAGAGGTCCATCAGCGTGCTGATGTCCGCCGGGCTCAGTTCGCGCAGCTGAGCGATCAGTTCGCTGGCGTGGTCGAGGTGAGCGGGCAGGGTGAAGCGCGGGGTCGCCGCTGGGGTCTCGTAGTCGAGGGTCTTGGCTGGGGAAATCACCATCAGCATAAAGCGGCTCCTAAATATGTGCGGCGATTCTAGCGCGTCGCTTGCAGGGCTGGGTTATCGGGTAGTGGGAGAAAATAAAGATTTGTAACCGTTAGCTGTTGTAAGGCAATCATCCTTGCGCCCGGATAGAGCTGGAGCTGTTAAAAGCTTCGCGGTCAAGACCGCTCCCACGGATTCTCAAGCGCCTCGGTCCCGTCAGGAGGTCGAAACGTAGCGCACCGAAGTAACAGCCGCAGGCTGGCCCGAAGGGCGAGCGTAGCGAGTCAAGAGAAAGTAACTCGGCGTAAAGCCGAAACCGGTAATGGCGGTAAGCGCAACAGGTAGCTGGCGCTGCAGAAAAATAATCACCGCGAGTCTGTTGTAGTGCTTTTCCTGTCATCGTTTTTGCGTTATCTACTGAGCTAGACCGTCGAACCCGGCAACACCGGTGGCGGTCGTGGCGTGTTGTGGTTTATCGCTGCCTTGCCACTGCAGCGGTGCTGTTACCACGGCCTGCTCGGCCTTCACGGGTGTGTACCGGCCCACCGCCCTGGGTGGGAGCTCGACGCTCTGTTCGCGGCGCAATGCTGCTGCAGTGCTGCGTCGTCTGGCCCCCAGTGAAAAGGTGAGCGAGTATGGAAAATCACGGACGTGTCAGCCCCACCGCGCCAACCCTGTACGCCCTCGATACCAACGTACTGATCCACGACCCGAATGCCTTGCTGAACTTTCAGGAGCACCACGTCGCCATCCCGATGACGGTGCTGGAAGAGTTGGACAAGCTCAAAAGCGGTAAACAGGGGGTGGCGGCCGAGTGTCGCCAGGCCATTCGCCTGATCGACAAGATTCTTGGCGGTGCCACGCCGGAGGAGGTCGAGCACGGGGTGCCGATCCTGCGCGACAAGAGTGGGCCCTGCGGTTACCTGTCGATCCTCATGAGCAAGCGCGCGGAGCCGCTGACCTGGCTGCCGGAAGACCTCAACGACAACAAGATCATCAACCAGTTGGTCGAGCTGCAAGCCAGCCGTCCGGGCCTGTCCGTGGTGCTGGTGACCAAGGACATCAACATGCGCCTGAAGGCGCGGGCCTGCGGGATTGCCGCCGAGGATTACCACACCGACCAGTTGGTGGACGATGTGGCGCTGTTGCCCAAGGGCTATCACACCCTGAGTGGCTCGTTCTGGGACCGCGTCAGTAAGGTCGAGACCCGTCAGGGCCAGGGCCGCACCTGGCATCAGGTGCAGCTGATCGACAACCTGCCGGCGGTACACATCAATGAATTTATCGTCGACGAGCAGGGCTTCGTCGGCTGGATCAAAGGCATCAAGGCTGATGAGTTGCTGATTCTCGATCTGCATCAGGAGCCATTGCTGCATCAGGAGGCCTGGGGGTTGCGGCCACGGGATATCTATCAGGCGCTGGCGCTGTATGCGCTGCTCGATCCGGATATTCACTTAGTCAATCTGTCCGGCGCGGCGGGCTCGGGCAAGACCATCCTGGCCCTGGCGGCGGCCATCGAGCAGACCATGGTCAGCAAGCGCTACCGGCGCATCATCGCCACCCGTAGCGTGCAAGGGCTGGATCAGGAGATCGGCTTTCTGCCCGGCACCGAGGCGGAGAAGATGGAGCCCTGGCTTGGCGCCATCACCGATAACCTCGAAGCCTTGCATATGGATGACGAGAACACCCACGGCAGCGTCGACTACATCCTGCAAAAGGTGCCGCTGCAGTTCAAATCCCTCAACTACATTCGCGGGCGCAGCTTCCAGCAGAGCCTGATCCTTATCGACGAGTGCCAGAACCTTACTCCGCACCAGATGAAAACCATCATCACCCGCGCCGGCACCGGCTCCAAGGTGGTGTGCCTGGGCAACCTGGCGCAGATCGATACGCCCTACCTGTCGGCGCCCAGCTCCGGCCTGACCTACCTGACCGAGCGCTTCAAGGACTTCCCCCATGGCGTGCACATCACCCTGCAAGGGGTGCCGCGTTCGCTGCTGGCGGAATACGCCGAGGCCAATATGTAAGGCGATGTCCCGATAGTGTGTTGCGCGTTTGGCCACTATCGGTTTCGCCTTTACGGCGAGTCACTTTCTCTTGACTCGCTACGCTCGCCCTGCGGGCCAGCCTGCGGCTGTTACTTCGCTTCGCTTCGCTACGTTGGCTTGCGCGAAAGAGAAAGTAACCAAAGAGAAAGCGCACCCGGCATCCGGGTTTCGCTGCGCGAAACTTCCCTCGCTCCGGCACTGCTCCGAGGGTCGTCACGGTGGGCCATCCTTGGCCCATCGTGACTCATTTGGCATCCATGCCAAATGCCCCTCTCCACAGCACCTCCACTACTCGCTGCGCTCGCCCTTCGGGCCAGCCTGCGGCTGTTACTTCGCTTCGCTACGTTTCGGCCTTCTGACGGGACCGGGGGACCGCGGCGCCTGCACGATCCGTGGGAGCGGTCTTGACCGCGAAGCGTTTAACCGCGCCCACTCAATGCTGTGTCAAACATAGTCGTAAGGTGACAGACCCATATGTGAGTGCCCGGCGGGTGTCACTTAGGCGCCCGCCGACGTTTGCCCCATGGTTGGCCTGGCGGTTTACAATCGGCGCTCCTAATCCGGAGCAATCCTGTGCTGACTCATCTCGATTCCCAGGGCCACGCCAATATGGTCGATGTCACCGCCAAGGCCGTGACCTTCCGTGAAGCGCAAGCCGAAGCGCTGGTGCGTATGCGCCCTGAAACCCTGCAGTTGATCGTCCAGGGCGGTCACCCCAAGGGTGATGTGTTCGCCGTGGCGCGGATTGCCGGCATCCAGGCAGCGAAGAAAACCTCTGATCTGATTCCACTCTGCCATCCGCTGTTGCTGACCGGCGTCAAGGTCGAGCTGACGGCCCTGGGCGAGGATGCCGTGCGCATCGTCGCGCGCTGCAAACTGGCCGGCCAGACCGGGGTTGAGATGGAGGCCCTGACCGCTGCCAGCGTTGCTGCCCTGACCATTTATGACATGTGCAAGGCGGTGGATCGCGGCATGGTCATCGAACAGGTGCGCCTGCTGGAGAAACTCGGCGGCAAGAGCGGCCACTACCGTCTGCAGGATCAAGAGGGAGGCGAAGCATGATTCATGTGCAGTATTTCGCCCGCTATCGCGAAACCCTAGGCATCGATGCGGAGCAACTGAGCGGCAGTTTCGCTAGTCTCGACGCGTTGCGTCAGCAACTCCTGGCCCGTGGCGGGGTGTGGCAGGTGCTGGCCGAGCCGAACCTGATGTGCGCGCGCAATCAAGAGCTGTGCAGCCTCGATGAGGCCGTCAGCGCCGGTGACGAAGTCGCCTTTTTTCCCACCGTAACGGGAGGTTAGCCACATGGCCATTCGGGTCCAGAACGCGCCGTTTGATCCGGGTGCCGAGGTCAATGCCCTGCACGCGGCCAATGTCGGCATCGGCGCGGTGGTCGGCTTTGTCGGCTATGTGCGCGACTTCAATGCCGGGCAGGACGTGGCCGGCATGTTCCTCGAACATTATCCGGGGATGACCGAGAAGGCCCTGGCCAAAATTGCCGTCGAGGCCGAGCAGCGCTGGCCGCTGCTGCGCCTGGAAATTCTCCATCGCGTTGGCGCCCTGGAGCCCGGTGAGCCGATTGTTTTTGTCGGCACCGCCAGCGCCCACCGCGAGGCCGCTTTCGAGGCCTGCAACTTCGTTATGGATTACCTGAAGACCCGCGCGCCGTTCTGGAAGAAGGAACACGGCAGCACCGGCGCCAGCTGGGTGGAAGGTCGTGCCAGCGATCAGCAAGCCGCACAGCGCTGGCAGGATGAAACACCGAGTTGAATATGTCGGTTCTGCCGCCGCAGGATGAGGCCGCCGCCAGCCTTGAGGCGCCGGCCAAACCCTGGTTTGTCTACCTGGTGCGGGCCGCTAACGGGGCCTTGTATTGCGGCATCAGCGACGACCCGCAGCGGCGCTTTGCCCAACATCAGCGCGGCAAGGGCGCGCGCTTCTTCTACTCCAGTCCGGCCCGGGCCCTGGTGTATGTCGAGCGTTGCGCCGACAAGCCGGCGGCCCTGCGCGAAGAGCGCGGCATCAAGCAATTGAAGAAGTCCGCCAAGGAAGCCTTGGTGGCCAGTTACCTGGCTATCCAGGCCGCTGATGGCGTGCCATCAGCCTGAGTGGCTAGGCCAGCGCAGGCTGCACGGGTAAGCTGGATTTTTCCCCGCCGCCCGGAGCGCGCCATGCACGAGTTGATTCTGCATCACTACCCGAACTCGCCGTTTGCTGAGAAGGCTCGCCTGTTGCTCGGCTTCAAACAGCTGTCCTGGCATTCGGTATTGATCCCGCCGGTGATGCCCAAACCCGACCTGACCGCCCTCACCGGCGGCTACCGCAAGACCCCGGTGCTGCAGATCGGCGCCGATATTTATTGTGATACGGCGTTGATCGCGCGCCGTCTGGAAGCAGAAAAAGCCACGCCGGCGCTGTTTCCCGAGGGCCAGGAATTCAATGTTGCCAGTGTTGCGCAGTGGGCCGACTCGGTGCTGTTCCAGCATGCGGTGAGCCTGGTGTTCCAGCCCGAGTCGATTGCCGTGCGTTTTGCGGCGCTGCCGCCAGAGGCCGTTAAAGGCTTTATGGCCGACCGTGCTGGCCTGTTCAGCGGCGGCAGTGCCAGCCGCTTGCCGTTGGAGCAGGCGCAGCAGCAATGGCCGACCTTTATGGCGCGGTTGGAGCAGCAGCTGAGCCGCGAGGACGGCGACTTCCTGTTTGGCGAGGCGTCCCTGGCCGACTTTGCCATGGCCCATCCGCTGTGGTTCCTGATGGCCACGCCGGTCACCGCACCGCTGGTGGACGAGTATCCGGCCGTGGCCGCCTGGCTCAAGCGGGTGTTGGGCTTTGGTCATGGTTCGGTGAGCAAGCTGGATGCGGCCGCTGCCATTGAAATCGCGCGCAATGCCACCCCGGCCGCTTTGCCGAACGAGGCCAGTCTCTTGCCCGCGGGCTTCCAACTTGGCCAGCAGGTGGCGATTGCGGCCACTGACTATGGCGTCGATCCGGTGGTTGGCGAGCTGCTGTTTGCCGGTACTGAAGAGCTGATCCTACGTCGTGAAGACGCGCGTGCGGGTGTCGTGCACGTGCACTTCCCGCGGGTCGGCTTTCGTCTCGAAGCCGGCTAAATCGACGCAGTAACACCACACGCCCGGCCTTGCGCCGGGCGTTTTCGTTTTCGCCTGCAGTCGGCGTTGCTGCCTCGCGCTGCAGCTCCCTGTTTATGGCCTGACACCACTCGTCGTTTCGTGGACCAAAGCGGGAAACTTGGGGTATTCCTGACTAAGCTGCTCAACAAATCTGTTGATGTCGGCAACCTGGCGTCAAGTAACGGTTGAATGGGGTGTTGCTGCCCCGGAGGTCCCATGGATGAAGTGCCTGGACCGTCTGCACGCCTGCCTCTGCTGGTGGTGCTGACGCTGCTGGCGGGCCTGGGCGGGCTGGTCAGCTGGCAGTGGTATGCACTGGAAGCACGTGACCGGCAGGTGCAGGAGCAGAGCTTTGCGCTGGCGGTGGATGACATCACCCAGCGTATCAATGACCGCATGGGCGCCTACGAGATGGCCCTGCGCGGCATGTCGGGAGTGTTCGCCAGCAGTCAGCAGGTTTCGCCCGAGGAGTGGCAGCGGGCCGTCGCCCAGCTGCAATTGCAGTCCCGTTATCCAGGCGTTCTGGCGTTGGGCTGGGGCCGCTACCTGGCGGGCCCGCAAGCTGTGACGGGGATGTTCCCCGCAGGCGTGCGCCAGGATTACTTGGTGGTGACCTATATCGCCCCGCCTGAGGACGCGAACTTGCGCGTGCTGGGTTTTGATCTGCTCAGCGAAAGTCGGCGCCGCCAGGCATTTGAGCGGGCCAGCCTCAGTGGTGTAGCCGCGCTTAGCCAGCCCGTACAACTTAAACAGGCCGGTACCCATGAACCGCTGCTGGGCGTGCTTTTGTTTGTGCCGGTTTACCGGCCTCAGCCTGCAGGCACACGTGCGAGCGCATCGTCGACTGAATTGCTCGGCGCCGTATATGGCGCCTTTCGGGTGCCGGAGCTACTGAGCGGCCTGCTTGGTTCGCGCGGGGCGTTGTTCGACCTGGCGCTTAGCGACGAGGGGCAGCCGCTCGACCTGCGCCGCGAATCGCGTCGAGTGCCCCGTTTACAGGTTCAGCGCGAGCTGGAGTTGTTTGGCCGGCGCTGGCAATTGACGGTCAGCAGCACACCGCAATACGAGCAGGGCCTGGATAACCGCAGCCTCAGTTTCAGTCTTTGGGTCGGCTTGCTGGCCGCCGCCTTGTTGGCCTTGCTGGTGGGCGGTTACCTGTACCTGCGCGAGCGGGCGCTGGTCAGTCAGGAACAACTGGACGAGGGCCTGCGCGAGCGCGAAGAGCGCTTTCGCCTGGTGGTTGAAGCCTCGCCCAATGCCATCGTGCTGGTGGACAGTCACGGCCTGATCGCCATGGTCAATCGGCAGACCGAGCAGATGTTTGGCTACGCCCGCGAGCAGATGCTCGGGCAGGCCGTGGAGATGCTCTTACCCGGCGCGTTGCGCAACGCCCATGTGGCGATGCGCCAGGGATTTCAGCAGGCTCCCGAGCCCCGGCGCATGGGCGGCAACCGCGAGCTGTTCGGTCAGCATCAGGAGGGTCGGCTGATTCCGCTGGAGGTGGGCCTGTCGCCCTTGCGCAGCGGTAAGGATGTACTGGTGCAGGCGGTGATCATCGACATTAGCGCTCGTAAGGCGGCCGAAGAGCGCTTTCGCTTGGTGGTCGAAGCATCGCCCAATGCCATCGTGCTGGTGGACAGCCATGGCGTGATCGTCATGGTCAACCGCCAGACCGAGAAGATGTTTGGTTACCCCCGTGATCAGGTGCTCGGCCAGCCGGTTGAAATGCTCCTGCCGGATGCCCTGCGGCACGCCCATGTTGGCTTGCGCCAGGGCTTCCAACGGGCGCCGGAACCCCGGCAGATGGGCGGCAGCCGCGAGTTGTTCGGCCAGCACTGCGAGGGGCGGCTGATTCCGCTGGAAGTGGGACTGTCGCCGTTGCGCAGCGGCGACGATGTGTTGGTGCAGGCGGTGATCATCGATATCAGCGCGCGCAAGGAGGCCGAGCAGCGCCTGCGTGAACAGGCCGAGCAACTGGCGCTGGCCAACCGTTATAAATCGGAATTTCTTGCCAATATGTCCCACGAACTGCGCACGCCGCTCAACAGCATTCTGATCCTCAGTGATCAGTTGAAACAAAATGCTCCCGGCAACCTCAGCGTCAAACAGGTCAAACATGCCGACATCGTGCACAAGGCCGGCAGTGACCTGTTGCAGTTGATCAATGACGTGCTTGACCTGGCCAAGGTTGAGGCCGGGCGCGTGCAGCTCAAGCTGGAGCCGCTGAATGTGCGCGAGATGCTCCACGAGCTGGACGCCAGCATGCGCCCGCAAGCCGAACAGAAGGGCCTGCGCCTGCTCAATCTGGTGGCGGACGACGTGCCCCAGAACATCCTCAGTGACCGCGTGCGCTTGCACCAGATTTTGCGCAACCTGCTGTCCAACGCGCTGAAGTTCACCGATCAGGGCCAGGTTGAATTACAGGTCAGCATTCAGCCTGGCGTGAGCGACAGCGGCCTGACGGTGCTGTGCCTGCGGGTGTGCGACAGCGGTATTGGCATTGCCGCCGATCAGCATGCGCGGATTTTCCAGGCGTTCCAGCAGCTCGACGGCTCCACCAGTCGTCGCTACGGCGGCACCGGCTTGGGCCTGGCCATCACCCGCCAGTTGCTGGAAGCGCTGGGCGGCGATATCCAGCTGCAGAGTCAGCCGGGGCAGGGCTCGCAATTCAGTGTGCGGCTGCCGGTGGAGGTGCTCAGTGAGCAACAGGTGCGGGCTCAACTGGGACAGGTGGCGCCGCTGCTGGCGCTGCCTGCGGAGCGCCGTCGAGCGCCGTTACAAGGCCAGCATGTGCTGTTGGTCGACGATGATGTGCGCAATATATACGCCTTGATGGCCCTGCTCGATGAGTTGGGCCTGCGCGTCACGCCGGCGGCGGACGGCATTGAGGCGCTGGCCTGCTATGGCCGTGACCGCTTTGATTTGATCCTGATGGACATGGCCATGCCCAACATGGATGGCTACACCGCCACCCATCTGCTCAAGCATCAGCATGGTTGCAACATTCCTATTATTGCCATAACGGCCCATGCGATGAAGGGCGACCGGGAAAAGTGCCTGGCCGCCGGTGCAGATGATTACCTGGCCAAGCCGGTGGCGCGCCAGGAGCTGCTTGATCTGCTTTGTCGTTGGCTGAACAGTCCGGGAGGTAATGACCATGCCGGTGCAAACTGAAGCCCCGTGTCAGGCACCCACCTTGCTGGTGGTGGACGATCGTCAGGAAAACCTGGTGGCCATGGAGGCCCTGCTGGAAAACAGCGCCTGGCAGGTGCGTAGCGCCGACTCTGGCGAGGCCGCCTTGCGCTGCCTGCTGGAGAACGAAGTCGAGCTTGTGCTGCTGGATGTGCAGATGCCGGAGATGGATGGCTTCGAAGTGGCGCGCTTGATGCGTGGCACGCCGCGCACCCGTTTCACCCCGATCATCTTCGTTTCGGCCATCGCGCAAACCCAGGATGCCGTGCTTAAAGGCTATGCCAGCGGCGCTGTGGATTTCATCCTCAAACCGTTTGACCCCCAGGTGCTGCGGCACAAGATCCGGGCCTTGCTGGTGCACGAGCAGAGTCGGCGTGAACTGCAGCAATTGACCCTGCAACTGGAACGCGCCCAGGCCTTCAATGCGTCGGTATTGGCCAATGCCGCTGAAGGCATTCTGGTGGTCGACGAGCAGGGTTGCATCCAGTTCGCCAACCCGGCCGTGGCGCAGATGCTTCACGGGGCGGCCGCAGACCTGGAAGGCACGGCGCTGATGTCTTATCTGCAACAGCCCGGCTTGCCGGTGCGCTGGCAGGACAGCGAGTTCTATCGCTACTGGCAACGTGGCGAAACCCGCCGTGTACATGACGTCAGCCTGTACACCTTTACCGGCGAGCTATTGCCGGTGACCTTGTCGTTTTCACCGCTGACGGGCTTGCAACGCTCAATGGTCGTTATCGTTCTGGACATGTCCATCGAGCGTGCCTTGCATGCCCAACTGGCGTCGCAGGCGATTACCGACCCCTTGACCGGCCTGCTTAATCGCCGTGGTTTCAACCAGGCGCTGGAGTCCTTGCTGGCGCGGGTAGTGCGCAGCGGCAAGCGCATCGCCGTGTTGTACCTGGACCTGGACGGCTTCAAGCGGATCAACGACTCCCTCGGCCATGCCGCCGGTGACCAGGTGTTGCAGCACGTGGCCGAACAGCTGCGTGTGTGTCTGCGCCCCTACGACATTCTGGCGCGTGTCGGTGGTGATGAGTTCACCATCCTGCTGGACTCCCTGGTGCACCCGGAGTACGCCGCCAAGATTGCGGAAAAACTGATCCAGATGATTTCCGTGCGCCACCGCGTCGACGGTGTCGAGGTCACTCTGGGCGCGAGCGTCGGCATTGCCAGCTTTCCCGAGTGCGGCCAGGACCTGGAAGGCTTGCTGCGGGCCGCCGACATGGCCATGTATGAAGCCAAACGTGCCGGTCGCCAGCAGTACCGCTTCTTCTCACCGGAGATGAACGGCCGCGCCCGTTCCCGCCTGATGCTGGAAGAGAGCCTGCGCACGGCCATCGAACAGAATGATTTTCAGCTGGTCTACCAGCCGCAGGTTCATTTGCAGACGGGTCGCCTGCGCGGTTTCGAAGCCCTGCTGCGCTGGCAGCGCGCGGGTGTCGGCATGGTATCGCCTGGGCTGTTTATCCCGCTGCTGGAGGAGACCCGGCTGATCAATCGGGTGGGCGACTGGGTCTTTCATACCGGGGTCAGCCAATTCCTCACGTTCCCGCCGGCGTTTCGTGAGCAACAGGTTCTCAGTCTAAATGTCAGTCCGGTGCAGTTCAGCATGCCTTCGCTGCTGGAGGACCTGCGCCGGGTGCTTGAGCTGTATCAGATGGCCCCGTCCCAATTGGAACTGGAAGTCACCGAAAGTGCCTTGATGCACAACCTTGAAAACACCCGCGAGCAGCTGCAGCAACTGCGGCGGTTGGGGGTGCGGGTGGCGATTGATGATTTTGGCACCGGCTACTCATCACTGGCGTACCTGCGCCATTTCGAGTTGGACACGTTGAAGATCGATCGTCTGTTTATTGCCAACATGCTTGAGTCCGAGCGCGATGCGGCGATTGTCAGCAGCATCATCGAACTGGGGCGCAACCTTGGGCTTGAGGTGATTGCCGAAGGGGTAGAAACCCTTGAACAGCGTAACTGGCTGGTTAGCCAGAATTGCGCCGTGATGCAGGGCTTTCTGGTGGCACCAGGCTTGCCCCTGGCTCAAGCGCAGAACTTTCCGTTGACGCTGGACTGGCAGCGCTTGCCTTTCAAATCCACGCCGTAGTGCCCGCTTGAAAGTGCCCTTGGGCATTTTTTAGTGGGCCGAAATGGCGTTTGATGCCCTTCTAGTCAAGGCCAATGGCCAGTATCATCACCCCGCGTCATGGATGAACGCTTGGGTTTTACGCCGTATGCCGTCGGTTACCCAATACCGGATAGGAGTCCTTATGAAAGAACAGCGCCATCTTCCCGCCCTGCGCGCGCACATTGAGCAACTGCTCAATCAGGGCTGGGTCATCACCACCCGTGCCCCCCTCAAGTTACGCAACGGCCGGCAAAGCCTTGTGGTTAGCCACGGCATGCTGATCAGCGAAGGCCTGTTTTAGCGCGCGGCTGCGTAACAACCCGTTCGCACCACACTTCCTACTTCGTCATCTGCACAGTTCAGCACGGCTGCCGCTGCGGACGGTTGTGGTCACGCGCTGCTCGAGCAGACCTCAGGGTGTTTGCGCCGAGCGCACCTTGGGCAACTGGGCGGCCAGTTGGCGGAAGTGTTCGAGGCGTTCGTAACACAGGGTCAGCTCACCGCTTTGGGTGTTGTACCAGGCGTCCGGACTGCCGCAGGTGGTCAGGCGCAAAGTCAGTGGGCGGGGCAGGGCAAAGGTGTCGCTGGCCTTGTTGGCTACAGCTTCCAGCTCGCCACTGGCGCGCACCTTGGCCAGCATGTCGGCACCGTGCTCCAGCTGGCGCGGCGGCTCATCGTAGAGCACCTGAATGCGCTGTCCTGGCGGTGCTCCAACCGGCCGGCGAAAGTGCTGCGCCAGCCAGTCCACCGCGTGCTGCACCTGCTGGTATTCCTGAGGGCAGTAGAACGCTCGCTCGTCCGGTAGGCCGGTGGCGGTGATGATCCACTCCAGATTTTGCGGGTCGCTGCCATAGGCCAGGCAGGCGATGTTGTAGAAGCGCTGGGCGTCGAGGCCATGACTGTCCCAGCTGTAGACCTTTTCCTCGGGCGCTTTTGGCAGCCGCCACTCCAGGCGCCAGTAATCGGCCACGTCCAGCAGCTTGGCGTAGAAGTTGGCGTCGCGTTGCTTGCCCTGCAGCAGAAACAGACCGACAAAGCCAAGCTGGTCGGCCGCATCCTCCTCGCGGCCAAGCACCGGCAACTGCAGTTCATTGATCAGCAGATGACCCATCTCATGCAGCAAGGTGAACTCGGCGTTGGCTGTGACAAAGCGCAACTCGGTAGCTGTCAGATCGCTTTGTTGCACTGGAGCAGCGGCGTTGCAGGCGCTGGTCAGCAGTAACATCAGGGCCAGATACCAAAGCCTCATGGCGGCGGTCTCCTTCACGCGTCGGCGTCGGTCTGCGGCTGCTGACGAAACATCAAGGCCTTGAGACCGCTGGCGGCGCTGATGTCGGGAAACTCGGGCGGGTTCTCCAGGCGCTCGCTGAATATCAGGGTGGGCGCCTCGCGGGCCATGCTCTCGATCAGAAACTCCGGGCCGACGTCCGGGTCGTTGACGCAGGCCAGCACCGTACCTTGCGGCGTCAACAGTTCGGGCAGTTGACGGAGGATGCGCTGGTAATCCTTGCTCAGGGCAAAGCTGCCTTTCTGGAAGGTCGGCGGGTCGATGATCACCAGGCTGTAAGGCCCGCACTTTTTCACCTTGCCCCAGGACTTGAACAGTTCATGGCCGAGGAACGTGACCTGACTGAGGTCGTGCTGATTCAGGCGATGGTTGTCGCGGCCGCGGCTCAGGGCCGCACGGGCCATATCCAGGTTGACCACATGTTCGGCACCACCGGCGATGGCTGCTACGGAGAAGCCACAGGTGTAAGCAAACAGATTGAGTACGCGCAGGCCGCGCGCCTGGGCGTGCACCCACTGGCGGCCGTAGCGCATGTCGAGGAACAGGCCAGTGTTCTGCTTTTGCCCGAGGTCGAGCTTGTAGTGCAGGCCGTTTTCGCTGATCAGGCATTCGTCCACCGCCTCGCCCAGCAGCCATTCGGTGGTGCTTTCCAGCAGGTAGCGGTGTTGCAGCAACAGGCTGTGGGCCTGACTGTGTTGCCAGTTTGCCGTTTGAGTGAAGGCCATCAGCATCTGCTTGAGGGCCGCCAGCTCTTCATCGCTTGGCTGACGAAACAGCGCGACCAACAGCACACCTTGCAGCCAATCGACCGTCAGGTGCTCAAGCCCCGGATAGCAGCGTCCGCGGCCGTGAAACAGTCGGCGGGTTTCCGTGGGGGCGGGTTGCAGGGCGGCCAGCAGGTGCTGGTGCAGAAAGGCGATGGCTGCGGTGTTCATGGGTTCGGTTCGGCGTAAAGGTTATTGGGCATGTGCCGCTGGGAGGTCATCCGGGCGACTTAGTTCTGTTCCAGCTCGGCCAGGCTGAATGGCAGCGGCGGGGTCGGCCACTGTAGGTCGAGGGCTTCAAACTGGCGTGCCAGCAGGCTGGCTAGCAGCAGGTTGCGCAGCCATTTATGGTCAGCGGGCAGCACATACCAAGGTGCACTCGGGCGGTGGCTGCGGGCCAGGGTGTCAGCCCACTCGGCTTGGTACTGGGGGAACTGGCGATGGGCCTGGAGATCGGCGGCGCTCAGTTTCCAGTGCTTGTGCGGCGTGAGGATGCGTTTGCGCAGGCGCTTGAGCTGCTCTTCAGGCGAGATCTGCAGGTAAACCTTGAGCAGGTGAATGTTGTTGGCGCTCAGCTCGTCCTCAAAATCAGCAATCTGTTGCAAGCGCTCATGGCTTTGCGTGACCTGGATAAAGCCGTCGCGCCGGTCGCCGACAATGCCTTCATAGGGGCTGCGATTGAAGATGCCGATGCTGCCCAGCGGCGGCAGGCGCCGCTGGTAACGGGCGAGGAAGTCTTCCTGGCGTTCGGCGGTGCTGGGCAACTGAAAGTTGCTGACGTCCACCCCTTGCGGGTTGAGGCCGCGGAACAGGTGGCGGATGGCGCCGTCCTTGCCCGAGCAGTCCGGGCCTTGCAGCCACAGCAGCAGGGCCTGGCGGCGGTTGGCCCAGAGCAGTTGCTGTTGTTCGTCCAGATACTGCTTGAGCGCCTCGAAACGTTCTTGGCAATCATCCTTGTCCAGGCCGAAGTCGCGGGCCGGATCGCCCGCCAGCGGTGCCGCAACATCGCAGCGGCAACTGTCCAGCAGGGCATCATCGAGGCGCGGCAGCATCAGTCTTTACGACGCTTGAGCTGGTCGCGCAGTTGAGTCGGCAGTTGACGGATGATCAGCATGTCGCGGGCTTCGTCGAACTCGATCTTCGAGCCCAGCAGGTGTGATTCGAAGCTGATCGACAGACCTTCGCCACGGCCGGTAAACCGCTGGAATTGCTGCAAGGTGCGTTTGTCCGCCGGGATTTCTGGCGACAGGCCGTAGTCCTTGTTGCGGATGTGGTCGTAGAAGGCCTGCGGACGTTCTTCGTCGATCAAACCGGAGAGCTCCTGCAAACCGACCGGCTGGCCGATCTTGGCCTGGCTGCTGGCATAGCCGACCAGGGCTTGGGTTTTTTCGCGGGCGGCTTCCTCCGGCAGGTCTTCGCTTTCGACGAAGTCACTGAAGGCTTTCAGCAGGGTGCGGGTTTCTCCGGGGCCGTCGACGCCTTCCTGGCAGCCGATAAAGTCGCGGAAGTATTCCGAGACCTTCTTGCCGTTTTTGCCCTTGATAAAGGAGATGTACTGCTTGGAGTTGGCGTTGTTCTGCCACTCGGAGATGTTGATCCGCGCGGCCAGGTGCAGCTGGCTGAGGTCCAGGTGCTTGGCCGGGGTGACGTCGAGCACCGCATTCACCGCCACGCCTTCGCTGTGGTGCAGCAGGGCGATCGACAGGTAGTCGGTCATGCCTTGCTGGTAGTGGGCAAACAGCACGTGGCCGCCGGTGGACAGGTTGGATTCTTCCATCAGCTTTTGCAGCTGCTCGACTGCCTGGCGGCTGAACGTCGTGAAGTCCTGGCCGCCGTCGAGATAAGTCTTCAACCAGCCGCTGAACGGGTAGACGCTGGATTCCGCATGGAACAGGCCCCAGGCCTTGCCCTGCTTGGCGTTGTAGGTGTCGTTGAGGTCGGCCAGCATGTTCTCGATGGCCTGCGACTCGGCCAGCTCGGTGCTACGGGCATGCAGCACGGCCGGGCTGCCGTCGGGTTTTTTCTCGATCAGGTGGACGATGCAATGACGGATCGGCATGGGTTTTCTCGGCAGCAGGTCGGGGGCGTGGCCCGGATCAGCGCAATCCGGGCCGCAATGGCCAGCAGTTTACCCGAGCTGACGCTGGCGCTGCTGCAATGCCTGCAGGCGTTCGATCACATAACGCAGGTGCACGTGCAGTTGGTACAGCTCGTTGGAGTAGGACAGCGGCACTTCGACCTTGGCCAGCTGCACTTCGAGTTGCTCCAGGCGGCCGATTTCATCCTGCAGACGTTCGGCCGGGGTATCGGCGTTCAGGGTTCGATCAATTTCACGCAGGTATTTGTACCAGCGATAAATCCGCGCGCGGATGCGCCATTGGTAGATCGGGCCGATGGCCTTGGACAGCGGGAACAGCACCATCAACAGCGGGATCAGCAGAATGATGTAGCGGTCGGCCAGGGAGGCGATGCGAAACGGCAGGTGGCGTTGCAGCAGCGGCAGGCCGTCCTTGTAGTAGCGCTCGGCATCCTCGGCCAGCTCGAAGGTCAACGGTCCGGCGTTGGGAAAGGCGCCGGGTGGGTCGAGCAGGCTGCCGGCAGCCATCACCTCGCGGGCGGCATCGAGAAACAACGGTGCCAGGCCTGGATGAAAATCGTCATTGATGACCAAGGTGGCGGCGGGTGCGAGCATAGGCGTGTCCTGGGCCGGGGCGTTGGCCGCCAGGTTGAGCAGGCCTTCACCGACCCGGATGCGGTTGAAGTACGGCAGCCGCGCCGCATAGGCCGCCGCGCGGCGAAAGCCGGCCAGGCGCAGCTCGGGGTGGCTGGCCAGTTGTTGAATCAGCGGGTTCTCCGCCGGGCCGATAAAGAACCCGGCATCCAGCTCGCCGGCCTGCAGCGCGGCCGCTGCTGGAGTGCCGCCGAGCAGTTGCCAGTGCGCCGGGTACTGCGCAGGCGTTATGGCGTTGGCCGTCAGAATCGCCGAGCTGGCCGCCAAGGTGCCGCTGCCTGGGCCGCCCAGGGCCAGGCGCAACGGTTGCAGGTCGGCAATCCGGTCGAGGTCCAGGCCCTGGCGATAGAACAGCCATAAAGGCTCGTGATAGACAGCACCGAGGCTGCGCAAACGCGCACGTTGGTCGGTGGGCAACTGCTGCTCCAGACCGCTTTGCACCAGGGCAATCTGCACCTCACCAGGCTCAGCCAGCAGGCGTTGCAGGTTGTCGCTGGAGCCCGTACTGGTCACCAGGGTCAGCTCGAAGCCCTGCTTGGCCAGGGCGATTTTCAGTTGCTCGGCAAACTGGCGATAACTGCCGCCCTCGAAGCCGGTGGCCATGTGCGCATGCATCGGCGGCGGCGGGGCGACAAAATAAAACAACGCCCCCACCAGCGCGGCAAACACCGGCACCGTCCACAGGTTGGCCAGCAGGATGATTTTCAGGTCTTTTAATGCACGGCGCATGGCAACGTCCTTTCGCGGGCCTTTACCCAAGGATAGGCCGGCCCTGGCACAGAATGAAACCGGTACGGCAGAGCCATGGGGTAACATGCGCCCTGGTTTTTAGCGTCGAATCAGGGACTGCTCCATGCGCATTCTGCACAGCTCCGACTGGCACCTTGGCCAGCACTTTATGGGCAAGACCCGCCAAGTCGAGCATCAGGCGTTTCTCGCCTGGTTGATCGAGCAGGTGCAGGCGCAGCAGGTGGATGCCGTGCTGGTGGCTGGGGATATCTTCGACACCGGCGCGCCGCCCAGTTATGCCCGCGAGCTGTACAACCACTTTATTGTTGAGTTGCGCCAGAGCGGCGCCGAGTTGCTGGTGCTGGGCGGCAACCACGATTCGGTGGCCATGCTCGGCGAGAGCAAGACCTTGCTGGCGCAACTTAATACCCGAGTGATTCCCAGCGTCTGCGCTGAACTGGAGGAACAGGTGCTGGTGCTGCATGACCGCACCGGCCAGCCGGGGGCGATTCTTTGCGCCATTCCGTTCATTCGCCCACGCGATGTGCTGTTCAGCCAGGCCGGCGAGAGCGCACAGACCAAGCAGCAAAACCTGCAGAGCGCGATCCAGCAGCACTATCAGCAGTTGTATGCCTTGGCGTGTGCCAAGCGCGATGCGCTGGGCGGCCAGCTGCCGATTATCGCCACCGGCCACCTGACCACTGTCGGTGCCAGCGCCAGCGAGTCGGTGCGCGAGATTTATGTCGGCAGCCTGGAAGCCTTTCCCACCAGCGCCTTTCCGCCGGCGGCCTATATCGCCCTAGGCCATATTCACCGACCGCAGAAGGTCGGTGGCCTGGAACACATTCGCTATTGCGGTTCACCGATCCCCTTGAGTTTCGATGAGGCCAAACAGCAGAAGGAAGTGCTGCTGGTGGACGTCACCAGTGATGGCTTGCAGCAGGTCACGGCTCTGCCGGTGCCGCGCTTTCAGCCGTTACTGTCGCTGCGCGGCAGCTTGAGCGAACTGCCTGCGGCGATCACCGAAGCCGCCGCGCAAGGCACGCCAGCAACCCCGGTATGGTTGGAAGTGCTGGTCACGGCTGATGACTATCTGAGCGACCTGCAGCCACGGCTGCAGGCTCTGTGCGAAGGCTTGCCGGTTGAGGTGCTGCGCATCCGCCGCGAGCGCGGTACGGCGGTGGCGGGGTTGACCAGTGCCACACGGGAAACCCTGGATGAGCTCAGCGTGAGCGATGTATTCGCTCAGCGCCTGAGCAGCGAAAGCCTGGAGCCCGAGGTGCAGGCGCGCCTGGTGGGCCTGTACCAGCAGGTGGTGGCCGAACTGGCGGAGGCGCCGACATGAAAATCCTCAGCCTGCGCCTGAAAAACCTCAACTCGCTGAAGGGCGAATGGAAGATCGACTTCACCGCCGAGCCGTTCAAGGACAACGGCCTGTTCGCCATCACCGGGCCGACCGGGGCGGGTAAGACCACCCTGCTGGATGCCATCTGCCTGGCCCTGTACCACCGCACGCCGCGCATGGGCACACTGTCGGCGAGCAGCAACGAGTTGCTGACCCGGCACACCGCCGACTGCCTGGCCGAGGTCGAGTTTGCGGTCAAGGACCAGCACTACCGCGCCTTCTGGAGCCAGCGCCGGGCCCGCGACAAGAGCGACGGCGCGCTGCAGGCGCCGAAAGTCGAGCTGGTGCAGATCGATCAGGCCACGGGCGTTGGGCAGATCCTCACCGACAAGCTGAATGAAAAACTCAAATTGACCGAGAGCCTCACTGGGCTGGATTTCGAGCGCTTCACAAAATCCATGTTGCTGGCCCAAGGCGGTTTTGCGGCCTTTTTGGAGGCCAACGCCAACCAGCGCGCCGAGCTGCTGGAGGAGCTGACCGGCACCGATATCTATGGGCAGATTTCCCAGCGAGTGTTCGAGCAGACCCGCGAGGTCAAAGCTGCATTGGATCAGCTTCGGGCCAAGGCTTCTGGGGTCGAGTTACTGAGTGATGAGCAGCGCCACGAGCTGCACAGCGAAGTGCAGAACCTGCTGGCCGACGAGGCAGAGCTGCTCTGTGAACAGCAGCAGTTGCAGGTGCAACGCCAGTGGTGCGAAGACCTGGCCAAGGCGCAAAACCAGCAGCAGGTGGCGCAGCACAATGAGCAGCAGGCGCTTCTGGATCTGGCTGACGCGCAACCGCAGCTTGAACAGCTGCTCGCCAGTGAGCCGGCCAGCAAGTTGCAGCCCCAACATGCGGCCTGGCAGCAGGCGCAAGCAGCGCTTATTCAGGTTGAGCAGCATTTGGCGCACACCAGCGCCGCGCGGCAGCAGGCCGATCAGCAACTATGCCAGCGGCTTTGGCAGGCCAGTCAGTTAAGTCAGCACTTGGCTCAGGCGCGGCAGCGCGAGTTGAGCCAGTTGCAGCAGCAGCGCGAGCAGGTTGCGGCACAGTTGGCCGAGCAGCCCCAGCGTGGTCAGTTAGGCGAGCAGTTGCGCGCCTGGGCAGGCCAGTTTGAGCAGCTGCAACAGTTGGCTGGCGATATCACTGGGCAAACCGCCCAGCAGCAAGCGGGCCAACTACGCCTGCAGCAATTGACCGAGCAACGGGGCGGCCAGCAGCACCAATTAAGCGCCGCCCAGGATCAGTGGCAGCAGGCGCAACAGACGCAAGCGGCCGCCCAGGCGCACCTGGATCGGGTGCAAGGTGCCAGCCATGAAGCTGCCTTGCGTGAGCAGTGGCAGCAGCTACTCAATCAAGGCAATGGTCTGGAACGCCTGGCCGAGCTGGTGCCGTTGCGCCAGCGTCTGGCTCAGCAGGCTGCACAGTTGCAGGCGCAGCTACAAGCTCAAGACGCACAGCTCGCGACCAACGAGCAGACCCTAGGCGCGTTGCGCCAGCAGTACAAAGACCTGGCCCAACAGGTGCTCGACAAGAAAAAACTCCTGGAGCAAGAGCAGCGCATCCAGGCACTGGAGGTCTACCGTGCGCAGTTGCAGCCCCATGAGGCCTGCCCGCTGTGCGGCGCCCATGAGCATCCGGCGGTAGCCGCTTACCAGGCGCTGGATATGTCGGTAACCCAGCAGGCCTTGAGCCTGAAAGAGGCCGAGCTGGAAGCACTGAAAGCGCAGGGCGAAACCCTCAAGACCGAGCAGGCCATCCTCGTCGAGCAGCGCAAGCAGCAAACGCTGCAGTTGCAGCAGTGCGCAGACGAGCGCCACGCGCGCGCCGAGGACTGGCAGCAGCACTGTCAGGCCCTGGGCATGCAGCTCGCCGATGCGCCTGCCCTGACGGCCGCTCGCCAGCAACATGGGGTTGAACTGGCCAGCCTGGAACAGCGCCTGGCCCAGCTCGATGGCTGCAAGGCAGCGCTGGAGGCCGCCCGCAGCCAGTCCCTGGCAGAGGAAAAACGCTACAGCCAGCTGGAACAGCAACAGGCCTTACTGGATAAGGATCAGCTTAATCAGCAACAGGCGCTGGCGGCCATCGACGAACGCCTAGCCCATTTACAGCAGCAACAGCAGCAGCATCGGGTGGCGCTGGAACAGGCTCTGGCGGCCTTGGGGTATGCACTGCCCAGTGATGCCGCCGCCTGGCTGGCCGAACGCGAGCAGGACTGGCACACCTGGCAGCAACAACAGGCGCACCAGCAGGATCTGACTGAGCAGCAGCGCGAGCTGCAGCACGCCGTACAGGCGGCCAGTGAGCAGCAAGCCCTGTGGCAGCAACGCTGGCGTGAGCTGGCCCAGGTCGAGTTGCCGGCCCTGAGCGAGGCGCAGCTAACGCCGTTATCCCTGGCCGAGGTCGAGGCTCAGTATCAGGCGGCGCAGAAGCTGGCCAATGATCTGGCTGTCGAGCAGCAGTTGCGCACCGAACAGTTGGGCCAGGCGCAAGCCAATCAGCAAGAGCAACAGCAGGTCTGGCTGGCGGCGCTGCAGATCAGCCCGTTCGCCAGCGAGGCGGCATTCGCCGCGGCGCTGCTCAGCGACGAACAACAGACCCAATTACGCACCCTCAAGGCGCGCCTGGACAAGATGCTGACCGAGGCACAGGCGCGCAAAACCAGCAGTGAACAGGCCTTGGCCCAGTTGCTGGCGGCGCCGCAGACTCAGCTCGGCCGTGGCCAGTTGGACGAACAGTTGCTCAACCTCAGCCAGCAGAGCAAGGCGCTCAATGAGCGCCAGGGCGAGTTGCGCGCCCAGTTGCAGGGTGATGAGCAGCGCCGCGCCAGTCAGCAGGAACTGTTTGCCGAGATCGCCCGCCAGCAGGCTGACTACGACCTCTGGCAGCAGCTCAACAGCCTGATCGGTTCGGCCGATGGGGCCAAATACCGCAAGTTCGCCCAGGGCCTGACCCTGGATCATCTGGTCCATCTGGCCAACCAACAGCTGCAACGCCTGCATGGCCGCTATCAGTTGGCCCGGCGCGGCAGTGGTGAACTGGAGCTGGAGGTGGTCGATACCTGGCAGGGCGACGTGGCCCGTGACTGCAAGACCTTGTCCGGCGGCGAGAGTTTCCTGGTCAGCCTGGCCCTGGCGTTGGCGCTGTCTGACCTGGTCAGCCACAAGACCAGCATCGACTCGCTGTTTCTCGACGAAGGCTTCGGCACCCTCGATGGCGAAACCCTGGAGGTGGCGCTGGACGCCCTGGATGCCCTCAACGCCAGCGGCAAGATGATCGGCGTGATCAGTCACGTCGAGGCGTTGAAGGAGCGCATCCCGGTGCAACTCAAGGTGCACAAGGGCGTCGGCCTGGGTTATAGCGCGCTGGACAAGCGTTATGCGGTGGTGAGCTCGGCTGGTAATTGAGAATGCGCGAGCGCCTAGGTTTCGGCTGTGGGAGCGGTCTTGACCGCGAACTAGGGATTTTTTGTATCTATGGGTGTATAAATCCCGCCGTTAAATAAAGGCTATTGGCCGGATTTTGTTTGAGTCGGGTGCAGTCCATACACCCGGCTTTCAGCTTTGAGGAGTCAGCATGGGCGCTCAGTGGAAAGTAAAAGGTAAAGAAGCCGCCGCCAACGCACGGGGCAAGATCTTCGGCAAACTGGCGAAAGAAATCGCCATTGCGGCGCGTGCTGGCGCTGATATCGACATGAACCCGCGTCTGCGCCTGGTGGTTGAACAGGCGAAAAAAGCCTCGATGCCGCGCGACACCTTGGAACGGGCGATCAAGAAGGGCGCCGGTCTGCTCGGTGATGCCGTGCATTACGAGCGCCTGACCTATGAAGGCTTCGCCCCGCACCAGGTGCCGGTGATCATCGAGTGCCTGACCGACAACACCAACCGTACCGTGGCGGAAATCCGCGTGCTGTTCCGCAAGGGCCAGCTCGGTGCGACCGGCTCGGTGGCTTGGGACTTCGACCACCTGGGCATGATCGAAGCCAGCCCGACGACTGCCGATGCCGACCCGGAGCTAGCGGCCATCGAAGCCGGTGCCCAGGACTTTGAAGCCAGCGACGAGGGCGCCACCCTGTTTATGACCGAGCCGACTGATCTGGATGCCGTGTGCAAGGCGTTGCCGGAGTTTGGTTTTAGCGTCAACTCGGCGCAGCTGGGCTATCGCTCGAAGAACCCGGTGAGCCTGAGTGGCGCGCAACTGGAAGAAGTCGAGGCGTTCCTCGATGCGCTGAACAACCATGACGACGTGCAGAATATGTACGTGGGCCTGGCTGGCTAAGCAGCACCTCAGCGTCAGGGTTACATCCTCGCGGCCAAGGTCGCTTCTACAGACTGCGACGTGGCATGAGTAGGAGTGACCTTGGCCGCGATGCGTTTGACGGGTGGATAAACAAATTCTGGAAAGGAGTTCAGGCGATGACCTTGCAGCAACTGTTGGCTATCGAGTTACCGATCATTCAGGCGCCGATGGCTGGCGTGCAAGACCATCGCCTGGCGGTGGCGGTCAGCAATGCCGGTGGGCTGGGTTCGCTGCCGGCGGCCATGCTCAGCCTGGAGGTGCTGCGCAGCGAGCTGACGGCCTTGCAGGCGCAGACCGGCAAACCCTACAACGTCAACTTTTTCTGCCATACCCCACCCACTCCGGACGCGACTCGCGAAGCCGCCTGGCGTGCGGCGTTGGCGCCGTATTACGCTGAACTGGATCTTGATCCTGCACAGATTCCGGCCGGCCCCGGGCGCGCGCCGTTCAGTGCCGAAGCCGCCGCGCTGTTGACCGAGTTTCGTCCGCAGGTCGTGAGTTTTCACTTTGGCTTGCCGTCGGCCGAGCTGCTGGCCCAGGTAAAAGGCTGGGGCAGCAAGGTCATCGCGTCCGCCACCACGGTGGCCGAGGCCCTGTGGCTCGAGGCGCATGGCGCGGATGCAGTGATCGCCCAAGGGCTGGAAGCCGGCGGCCATCGCGGGCACTTTCTGTCGATGGATTTGACCGAGCAGGCCGGTTTGTTTGCCTTGCTGCCGCGCATCGTCCAGGCGGTGAGGGTGCCAGTGATCGCTGCCGGCGGCATTGCCGATGCTCAGGGTGTGGCGGCGGCCATGGCCCTGGGGGCCGCAGGTGCACAAGTGGGAACGGCTTATCTGCTGTGCTCGGAAGCCACCACCAGTGCGGTGCACCGTGCCGCACTGCAAAGCCCTGCCGCTGGCCATACGGCGCTGACCACCCTGTTCAGCGGCCGCCCGGCGCGTGGCATCGTCAACCGGGTTATGCGTGAGTTGGGGCCTTTAACGGCACCCACGCCGGAGTTTCCCCTGGCCACCACCGCTATCGCGCCGTTACGGGCCAAGGCCGAGAGCCAGGGCCTTGGTGATTTCTCGCCGCTGTGGAGCGGGCAGAATGCCAGTGGCTGCAAGTCGATAGGGGCGGCGGCGTTGACGCTGGAGTTGGCAGGTCGCTCGTCATTGTTATGACGTTTGTTTTTTTGGCGCCGTTTTATCGCGGTGTCTAGACTGCCTGGCAGACGACCGCGGTATGCCCGCGGTCAATCTGTCGCCATGGAGAAGGAGTCTGCATGCGTCCGGCGTTCAAATGTTTGTTCGCAGTTACGTTGCTGGTGCTGGCTGCGCGAGCCCAGGCCGAGCGCTTACAGGTGGTTGCGGACATCTGGTGCCCCTTCAACTGCCAGCCCGATGCACCTTTGCCGGGGTACATCATTGAGGTCTTGGCGGCCGTCTTTCCCGAAGATCATATCGATTATCAGGTGGTGCCCTGGAGGCGCGCCGTGCTGCAGACGCGCCAGGGCGTGAGCGCGGCGGCGATTGCCGCGACGGCAGAGATGGCGCACGAGGGGCAGTTGCTCATCGGTCAGCAACCGGTGGGGCATGCCTACGATTGCCTCTATGTGGCCTCCAGCAGCACGCTCGCCTACCACGGCCAGGCCGAGGATCTTCGCGGTGTGCAGCGTCTGGGCATCGCCTTGGGTTATGAATATGCCGAAGGTATTGGCGAGTGGTTGGCCAATGAGGAAAACAAGGCAAAGATTTTCGCCGAGTCGGGTGATGAGCCTGCTCGGCGCAACCTACGCAAGCTGGTGCGCGGCGGGTTGGACGGCATGATCGAAGACCGTTCGGTGATGAACTTCCTGCTGCTTGATCCCGCCTATGCCGGGCGCGTGGTTTCGGCCGGCTGCAATCAGGCGGTGCCGCTGTATGTGGCGTTCAGCCCCAAGCGGCCAGGCGCCGATAGCGTGCTTGAACAATTCGACCAGGGCCTGGTGGCGCTGCGTCATTCCGGCCGTTTGGCGCAGATTTTGGGCAAATATGGTGTGACTGATTGGCAGCCCTGAGCTGTGAGCTGTAAACAAAAAAGCCCGCACAACCGTGCGGGCTTTTTTGTTTAGCGGTCAAGCAAGCGGCTAGGGGGTTGCCCCGGTAGTCGCCGTTGCGACGTGCTAGCGGTTTGCTCAGTCGCGGGCTTTGAGGTCTTGCTCAGAAATATGAGGGACAAAGGAGAAGCCGAAGAAGGCGAAGAAGCCGAAGAGTTTCATGGTAAGCACCAGTGGTTTGCTAACTGTTACCGGATAAGCCCGGCGACAAGGGTTTGAACGAGGTTGGCAACCTGTTGTGGGTTGTCGTGTTACCTATCGTACCAGCTTGTCGTGCAAGAAAATGCAGCGGATGTTAAATATTTGCTACATTTTGATGCGATTTTTCGTCGCAGTCAGGCGCTTTATTTATTTTTGCACTGAAAGTGTGCGTTTTTAGGCTTCAACTGTTACGCGGTAACACTGTTCTGTTGCGGTCTTTGGCATTAGCCGTTGAGGCTGCTGCGCAGGGTTAGCCATTTGGGCATGCACCAGTGCCGGTGGATGGCCAGGGCGCGGAAGATAAATGTTACCGCGACCCCTGCCAGGGTAGTCAGGGCTGTTTTGCCGCCGAGGCCCATCAGGCCGATGTAGCAGATGCTGCCGACGATGATGGTGGTGGCGTAGATCTCGCGGCTGAGCAGCAGGTTGGGGCGCTGTGCGAGGACGTCGCGGACCAGACCGCCGCCGATGCCGGTGATGGTGGCCATGACCACCGCCACCGGGGCCGAGAAGTGCAGGGCCAGGGCCTTGTCGATCGATTGCACGCCGAACAGGGCAATGCCGAAGGCGTCTAGGTAGAGGATCAGTGCCCACACGCTTTCATCGCGCAGGTGACGCTCCAGGTAAAAGGCAAAGATCGAGGCGCCAATCGCGATCCACACGTAGTTGAAGTCGAGCACCCAGAACACCTGAGTGCTCAGCAGCAAGTCACGCAAGGTGCCGCCACCCACAGCGGTGATCACGCCGAGGAAGGTCAGGCTGATGATGTCCATGTCTTTACGCGCGGCAGCGAGCACGCCGGCCATGGCGAAGGCGGCGATGGCAGTCATGCCGATCAGGTAGTTAAGGTTGTGCATGGGTAGGGCTCAACGGCGGGGGATTGGTGGCCGTTGAACTCTGGCGCAGTCGTCTGCTGGCTGCAAGCCTTGGCCGCCAGGTAGGGCGGGCCAAGGCGTGCGCGGGGCGGGGTTATTGGCGGTCGATGCGGTACAGAGTGGTGGTGCCGCTGACTTCGTTGCCGACCACCAGCAGAGGGACGCCTGGCAGCGGGCTGCGTTCTGCGGCAATCACCATCACACCTTCCGGGCCGAGGTCGCCTGCTTCGGCGGCGGGTGGTTTGGCGTTGGCATTGCGGTTGCTGACCAGCTCGACGAAGCGCGGGGCTTTAGGTTGACTGAGGTCGTAGACCATCAACGCACTCAGGCGCTCCAGGCCGATGAAGGCATAGGGCTTGCCCCACAGTTCACTGACGGTAACGCCTTCCGGCTCTGGGCCTTTGTCGTCGCTGCGTCCGTCGGGGCTGTTGTCCTTGTGGTTGCTGTTGAACAACGCGGGCAGGCGTGCAGCGCTGATGCGCTCGAACTCACTGCCGCTGTCGTAGACCGGCTTGAGGTCGCTGTTCCAGATTGTGAAGGAGCGCGCGCCGAAGGCGTAGATCGCCTGGTAAGTGCCGGTCGCCGGGTTGAGACCGCTGGCCTTGCTTACGGTCAGGCGCCCGAGGTTGGCGTTTTGCTTGAGGCTGGCAGCGTCCGGAAATTGCGCAGGGTCAAGCAGGTAGGCGGCGCTGCCGAGGCGTACTTCTTCGTTGTAGCCGCTGTAGGCGCGGGCATCGCCTTCGTTGGCGGTCACCAAGTAGGTCTTGCCGTGGTGTTTGAAGTTGCTGATTGCGTCGGGTTGGTAGAGGCCGCGGATCGGCCAGTTGCGGATATTCACCGCGTTGTCCTTGTCGCTGGCGTCCAGTTCGTTACCGCTTAGGCTGTGGTCCTTGTAGCCGAGGCCATGCACCGCCGTGATACGTCCGCGGCGGATGTCCAGTTCGGCGATGGCGTTGTTTTCCTGCAGGGTGATCCAGGCGCGCCGACCGTCTTTGTCGACGCTGATGTATTCCGGCTCCAGGTCCTGGGCCACGCTGGCGTTGGGGCCAAAGATACGCACCGAGGCGTCCAGTTGTGCGCGGTTGAAGCGTCGGAAGTCAGCAGTACGTACGTCACTTTGGCGCAGGCGGCTGAGGCGTGACGGCAGGTCAATGATACTCACTGAGCCTTCCGGGTCCTGCAGGTAGTCGTCACTGGGTTCACCTTCGTTGGCGACCAGAATGTGACGGCCATCGGCGGTGAAAGTGAGCATGTCGGGCAGAGCGCCAACGGTGACGGCACCTTGCACCTGGCCATCGACATTCATCAGCACGACCTTGCCAGGTTCGGTTTTTATCGCGTTCTCCACCGCCGCCGCGACCAGGCCTTTGTGCACCGCGACGCTGTTGATGCCGCTGCCGTAGGCCGACAGGTCGATGCTGAACAGCAGGTTGGGCTGGGCCGGGTTGCGAATGTCCAGCACGTCGATCCGCGCGTTGGCAGCGTTGACCACGAACAGGCGCTGGGAGCGCGCGTCGTGGGCGACGATCTCGGCAGCGCTCTGCTCGAACAGGCCACTCTGGTAGGTGCCGATGGCGGTGAAGGTGAGTGTCTGCGGCTTGCTGGCGGCAACAGCCGGCAAAGCGAACAGCGATGTAAGGGCAATGGCGGAGGCGAGAAGGCAAGGGCGCATGGGGCAATCCTGATTGACGGTTGTCAGCCAAATTGCCTGGCCATGATGGCGATTGTGTGACGCCCTGAAGACCCTTTGTTGACGCTTTTAGGGCGTGCGCGGCGCTTGCTGGTAGTAGCCCCGGTGCAGGTTGTCGAAGTAACGCTGGTAGCGACCGCTGTCGCGGTAGCTTTGCAGGCGGCGATTGAAACGCTCGAGCAATTCCGGGCTGCCCGCCAGGCTTTTCGGCAACATCAGGTAGCTGAGGTTGTTCAGTAGTGGCTTGGGGTGGTGGGTGATGGCTGCGATTTCAGCGACGCTGAACTGGCTGTGCAGGGCGGCGTAGCCGACGTTGAACTCCTGAGGGTAGAGGACGATGCGTTCTTTCAGCAGTTTCTCGAAGTTCTGCCGGTCGCTGGCTACCCGTTCCATCTGTACCTGGCCGCTGGCGAGAAAGTCATCGAAAGCGGCCCCGTAGCTGTATTCCAGGCCGCCGCCGAGGGTCATGCCACTGAGGTCGCTGAACTGCTGCCAGTCGAAGGGCAGGCTCTTGAGGTGGAAGAACACAAACTGCTCGTCGAGCAGGGGCGCGCTGAAGAGGAAGTCGACCTCCCGTTCGCGCTTGTGCATCCACACAGCGCTGGCGTCGAACTTGCCCGCCGCTGCGTCGGCATAGGCCCGTGGCCAGGGCAGAAAGCGGAAGTTGACGCGGTAGCCTTCATCGGCAAACACATCGCTGATCAGGTGGGCAACCACGCCGTCATGCTTGAGCTCACTGGAAAGATAGGGCGGCCAGTCGCCGACACTGATCTGCAGCTCCTGGGGTTCGCTGGCCTGTGCCGTACGGGTGATGAGCAGGCAAAGCAGGCTGGCCAGGCGTATCCAGTTCATCCGGGGTCCTTAGGTTTGTCGAGGAGGGCGGCCCAGGTTGATCAACGGGCATAGTGCAGTAGTAGCACCGAATCGCCCCGGTTGAACATGGCCACCGGCGGTGTGGTTATTTTTGCTTACTCACGTGCCAGGCCAGGCGCTGGGCGTCATTCATAAAGCTCCAGGCAACAAAACGACTTTGCTTGTTGCCTTGGGCCATTTCCACCGTGCGCACCGCCTGGGCGCCGACCTTGTGCAGCTGTTTGTGGATGTCCGGCAGGTTACCGGCCTTGGAGATCAGGCTGCTGAACCACAGCACCTGGCTAGCGATGCCGACGCTCTCCTTGATCATGCGTTTGACGAACGAGGCTTCGCCGCCGGTGCACCACAACTCGTTGTTCTGCCCGCCGAAGTTGAGCGCTGGCAGCGCGCGCTCGGGGGCCTGTTTGCCGAGGTTTTTCCATTTGCGTCGACTGCCGCTGGCGGCCTCGGCGGCGCTGGCGTGGAAGGGCGGGTTGCACAGGGTCAGGTCGAAGCGCTCGTCGGTTTGCAACAGGCCGGCGAAGATCTGCCCACGGTTGAGTTGCTGACGCAGTTCAATGGCCTGACTGAGTTGGTTGGCGTCGATGATGGCCTGCGCCGAGGCCAGGGCCTGGGCGTCGATGTCCGAGCCGACAAAGCGCCAGCCGTAGTCGCTGTGGCCCAACAGTGGATAGATGCAATTGGCGCCGACGCCCACGTCCAGGGCGCGTACGCCAGGGCCACGGGGGATGGCACCGTCGGTGTCAGTGGCGAGCAGGTCGGCCAGACCGTGCAGATAGTCGGCCCGCCCAGGAATTGGGGGGCACAGATAACCTTCGGCAATCTGCCAGTGCTGGATGCCATACAGGCTGTGCAGCAGGGCGCGGTTGAACACTCGCACGGCGGCCGGGTTGGCAAAGTCGATGCTGGGTTTGCCGTGGGGGTTGGTGATGACGAAAGCGCCCAGTTCCGGACAGCTGTTGATCAGTGCCGGGAAGTCGTAACGGCCTTGGTGACGATTGCGTGGGTGCAATAAGCCCGGCTCGGCCGCAGGAGGTTGAACGGGGGGATTGCGGGGCGCATCGGGCATGGCAGAAACACTCTTGAACGGGGTAAGCCAGCCAGGTGTTACCTGGCCGTGTGGCAATAATTTAGTCGGCTGGCAGGCCCAGACGGGCGAGCATGATACGGGCAATTTCCCGTTCGCCCATCACCACCAGATCGGCGCTGCAGGCTTTCAAGTAGTCAACTTCGCTGTCGGCCTGGGCGCGGGCGAGAATTTGCAGGCTTGGGTTGGCGGCGCGCGCGTGGCTGATGATCTGCCCGGCTTCCAGACTATTGGCGATTGCAACGATCAGGCAGCGGGCGCTGGCGATATTGGCCTGGGCCAGGGTCTGGCTGCTGGCGGCATTGCCGTGTACTACGCTGAGGCCACTTTCGCGCAGGTCTTCCACCAGGCTGTGCAGCTCTTCGATGATCACCAGCGGCATGTGTTCAGCCTGCAAGCGTTGGCTGATACGGCTACCCACGCGGCCATGGCCGATCAAAATGGTATGGGCGCTTTCGCTCAGGGGCAGGACGTTGTCGTTTGGTTCGCTGGCCGGAACAGGGCTGGCGGCTGCAGGCTGGCGTTGTTCGCGTGCGGCCAGCCAGGGTTGCAGGCGATCAAGCAGGCTGAAGAGCATCGGGTTGAGCAGGATGGCGATGATTGCCCCGGCAAGAATCAGGTCGCGGCCCACTTCGGGCATCAGCTCCAGGCTGACGCCGAGGCTGGCGAGAATAAAGGAGAACTCGCCGATCTGCGCCAGGCTGACGGCAATGGTCAGGGCGGTGCTCAGCGGTTTGCGGAACGCCAGCACGATCAGCAGGGCGGCCAGGCCTTTGCCGAGCACGATGATCAGAACGGTGGCGAGCACCAGTAGCGGTTCTTCGAGCAGAATGGATGGATTGAACAGCATGCCCACGGCAACAAAAAACAGCACGGCGAAGGCGTCGCGCAATGGCCGTGAATCATCGGCAGCCTTGTGGTTGAACTGCGAGCTGTTGAGGATCATCCCGGCAAAGAAGGCGCCGAGTGCGAAGGACACGCCGAACAGTACCGCGGAGCCGTAGGACACGCCCATGGCGATGGCCAGCACCGCCAGGGTGAACAGCTCGCGCGAACCACTGCCGGCACTGCGCTCCAGCAGCCAGGGGATCAGGCGGCCGCCGAGGGTGATCATCAGGGCGATAAAGGCTGCCACCTTGCCGAGGGTTAGCAGCAGTGGCCAGAGGATGTCCTGCTCGCCGCTGCCGGTTGCTGGCTCGGCGCTGAGCAGGCCGGCGAGTGCCGGGATTAGCACCAAGGCCAGGACCATCACCAGGTCTTCAACGATCAGCCAGCCAACGGCGATCTTGCCGCGGCGGCTGTCGATCAACTGGCGCTCTTCTAGGGCGCGCAGCAGCACCACGGTACTGGCCACCGACAGCGCCAGACCGAAGATCAGCCCGGCGCCCCAGTGCCAGCCGAGCCACCAGGTCATCCCCATGCCCAGTAACGTGGCGGCCAGAATCTGTACCAGTGCGCCGGGGATGGCGATGTTTTTCACCGACATCAGGTCTTTCAGCGAGAAGTGCAGACCGACACCAAACATCAGCAAAATCACGCCAATTTCCGACAGCTCATGGGACAAGTCTTTGTCGGCGACAAAACCCGGCGTGAACGGCCCGACCATAACTCCCGCAAGCAGGTAGCCGACCAGCGGTGACAGACGCAAGCGGTTGGCCAGGGCGCCAAGAATAAAAGCCAGTACGAAA
Source organism: Pseudomonas sp. BGA-UO-ETr-WB11 (assembly GCF_059567785.1). Classification (NCBI taxonomy): domain Bacteria; kingdom Pseudomonadati; phylum Pseudomonadota; class Gammaproteobacteria; order Pseudomonadales; family Pseudomonadaceae; genus Pseudomonas; species Pseudomonas sp. BGA-UO-ETr-WB11. The sequence goes on from NZ_JCAQOS010000005.1 coordinate 443,572, forward strand.
CCGGTGGCAATGGCGGCAATCAAGGGCGTGTGATGGGACATGGACATTCCTGGTCGTGGCGGGCTGGCGCCTGCAGTTTAGCGGGCGGCTAATAGCTGCGCGGCTGCTTAGTTGTAACCGAGTACGGCCTTGATGGTGTTCAGGTGGCTGGCGATCCAGTCGCGGTTGACTGGCCCCCAGTCACGGATGCGGTAGTGGCCGGCGTTGTTGCGTTCGCCATCCTGCTGTTCGAAATGGCAATCGATATCCAGCTCGGCCAAGGCCGCCAGGGTGTCCTGGGCGGTGCGCCGGGGCATGCCGGTGGCGGCCATCAGCGCCGGCACGCTGCAGGCGGCGCCGCTGTCGATCAACCAGGCCACGTACAGGCGGCGGTAGAAACTGGTGCGGGTCTTGCTGCTTTCCATGTCTGTGCTCCCAGGGTTGTCGCGGGTGGCGGGCCTGTCAGCCCAGGCTGGCGATGCCAATATAGGTGGCAGCGCCCGCCAGGTAGCCGAGCAGGGCCAGCAGGCTGATCTTCTTCAAGTACCAGATGAAATCGATTTTTTCCATGCCCATGGCCGCCACCCCGGCCGCCGAGCCGATGATCAGGCAGCTACCGCCGGTGCCGGCGCAGTAGGCCAGCAACTCCCAGAAGGTGCCGTCCGCAACGAAGTTGCTCAACCAGGCGCTGTCAATGTTGGCGGCGGCCAGGGTGTGGGCATCGATCAGTGGATACATCTTCATCGCCCCGGCCACCAGCGGCACGTTGTCGACCACCGAGGACAGCAGGCCAATGGCCAGGTTGATGGCGTAGACGTTGCCCAGGCTGTCCTTCAGCGCCGCTGCGACCTGGGTCAGATGGCCGGCGGTGGCCAGGCTGGATACCGCCAGGAGGATGCCGAGGAAGAACAGCACGCTGGTGGTATCGATCTTGCGCAACACACCGACGACGGACAGCGGATGCTTGTCCTCGTCATTCTTGCCGCGGTGCAGCCATTCGGTGACCACCCAGAGCACGCCGAGACCGAAGAGGATGCCCATATACGGCGGCAGGTGGGTGATGCCCTTGAATACGGGGACAAACAGCAATGCGCCGAGGCCGAGGGCAAACACCAGGTTGCGCTCGAGCGGCGTAGTCGGATCGCGGCGCTCGGCCTCGCTGAGTAGCTCCTCGGGGCGCTCGAATTCGCCGCGCATCACCAGGCTGAGGGCTGTGAGCGGCACCAGCAGGCACACCAGGCTGGGCACAAATAACGCGCCGATAATGCCGGTGGCACTGATCTGGTGGCCGATCCAGAGCATGGTGGTGGTCACGTCGCCAATCGGTGACCAGGCGCCGCCGGCGTTGGCGGCGATCACCACGATGCCAGCGTAGAACCAGCGTTCGTGCTGGTTGCGGATCAGCTTGCGCAACAGGGACACCATGACGATGGTGGTGGTCAGGTTGTCCAGCACGGCGGAGAGGAAGAAGGTGATAAAGCCGATCAGCCACAGCAGGGTTACCCGTTTGTGGGTGCGGATGCGGTCGGTGATGACCTTGAAGCCTTCGTGGGCGTCGACCAGCTCGACGATGGTCATGGCGCCGAGCAGGAAGAACAGGATTTCGGAGATTTCACCCAGGTGATGGCGCAACTCACCCGCCGGGCCATGTGCGCTCTGGGCCAGCGTCGGTAGGATGGTTTCGGCACCCAGGGCCAGAACGGTCCAGCAGAGTACGGCGGTGAGAATGGCTGAAGCCGCCTTGTCGATCTTCAACGGGTGTTCGAGGGCGATGCACAGGTAGCCCAGGATGAAGATCAATGCCATCAACGCATACATGGGAGTCTCCAAAAGCAGGTAATGAAAACGGTGGTGCCGGATAAGAAAAAGGCCCGCGATCATCAGATGGCGGGCCTTCGCAGGCAGCGGGTTTAGAGGTTGGCGATCTTCTCGCGTTGCTCGCTCAGCTTGGCCAGGGCCTGTTCGGCCTCGGCCAGCTTGGCCCGCTCCTTGTCCAGGACTTCGGCGGGGGCTTTGGCCACGAAGCCTTCGTTGGCCAGCTTGCCACCCACGCGCTGCACCTCACCGCTGAGACGCTGGATTTCCTTGTCCAGGCGTGCCAGTTCGGCGTCCTTGTCGATCAGCCCGGCCATCGGCACCAGCACTTCCATCTCGCCAACCAGAGCGGTGGCGGACATCGGTGCGTCTTCGCCAGCTGCCAGTACGCGCACGGATTCCAGCTTGGCCAGCTTGTTCAGCAATGGCTCGAACTCGGCCAGGCGGCGCAGGTCTTCGCTGTTAGCGTTCTGCACGATGATGTCGATGCGCTTGGCCATGGAGATTTTCATCTCGCCACGGATCTGCCGCAGGCCGAGCATCAGGGCCTTGACCCACTCGATGTCGGCTTCGGCGCCGGCGTCGATGCGGCTGTCATCGATCATCGGCCAGGGCTGCAGCATGATGGTCTCGCCACTGACGCCAGCCTGGGCCTTGATCCGCTGCCAGATTTCTTCGGTGATAAACGGCATAAACGGATGGGCCAGACGCAGGGCCGCTTCCAGCACGCGGATCAGGGTGCGGCGCGTGCCGCGCTGACGCTCGACGCTGGCGCTTTCGTCCCACAGTACCGGCTTGACCAGCTCCAGGTACCAGGCGCAGTACTCGTCCCAGATGAACTCGTACAGGGCTTGGGCGGCCAGGTCGAAGCGGAAGTTGTCCAGTTGACGGGTGACTTCCTGCTCGGTGCGTTGCAGCGCCGAGATGATCCAGCGGTCCACCGGCGACAGTTCGAGGGCCTCGCCATTGATGCCGGTGTCCTGGCCATCGGTGTTCTCGATGACGAAGTTGGCGGCGTTCCACAGCTTGTTGCAGAAGTTGCGGTAGCCCTCGACGCGGCCCATGTCGAACTTGATGTCGCGGCCGGTGGAGGCCAACGAGCAGAAGGTAAAGCGCAGGGCGTCGGTGCCGTAGCTGGCAATGCCTTCAGGGAACTCGGCTTTGGTCTGCTTGGCGATTTTCTCTGCCATCTTCGGCTGCATCAGGCCGCCGGTGCGTTTCTCCAGAAGCGCATCCAGGGTGATGCCATCGACGATGTCCAGCGGGTCGAGCACGTTGCCCTTGGACTTGGACATCTTCTGGCCCTGGCCATCGCGTACCAGGCCGTGCACGTACACGGTCTTGAACGGAATCTGCCCGGTCAGGTGGGTCGACAGCATGATCATCCGGGCGACCCAGAAGAAGATGATGTCAAAGCCGGTGACCAGCACGTCGGTCGGGTGGAAGGTCTTCAGTTCGGCAGTCTGCTGCGGCCAGCCGAGGGTGGAGAAGGTCCACAGGCCCGAGCTGAACCAGGTGTCGAGGACGTCGTCGTCCTGGCGCAGATTGGCATCGCCGAGGTTGTGCTTGGCGCGTACTTCCGCCTCGTCACGGCCGACATAGACGTTGCCGGCATCGTCGTACCAGGCCGGGATGCGATGGCCCCACCACAGCTGGCGGCTGATGCACCAGTCTTGGATATCACGCATCCAACTGAAGTACATGTTCTCGTACTGCTTGGGCACGAACTGCACGTCGCCACTCTCGACCACGGCGATGGCTTTTTCGGCCAACGGCTTGGTGGAGACGTACCACTGATCGGTCAACCATGGCTCGATGATGGTGCCGGAGCGGTCGCCTTTTGGCACTTTCAGAGCGTGGTCGTCGATGCTGACCAGCAGGTCGGCGGCGTCAAACGCAGCAACGATCTGTTTGCGCGCAACGAAACGGTCGAGGCCGGCGTATTCCGCTGGCAGGCTGCCGTCGAATTCAGCGTTAACGCTGCCGTCGATGTTGAACACCTGAGCGGTGGCGAGAACCTGCGCATCCTTGTCGAAGATATTGATCAGCGGCAGGTTGTGGCGCTTGCCGACTTCATAGTCGTTGAAGTCGTGGGCTGGGGTGATCTTCACGCAGCCGGTGCCGAACTCAGGGTCGCAGTAGTCGTCGCCGATGATCGGAATCAGACGGCCGAGCAGTGGCAGCTCGACGAACTTGCCGATCAGCGCCTGATAGCGCTCGTCGTTGGGGTTTACTGCGACGGCGGCGTCGCCGAGCATGGTTTCCGGGCGAGTGGTGGCGACGATCAGATAGTCGAGGCCGTCAGCCGTCTTGGCGCCATCGGCCAGCGGGTAACGCAGGTTCCACAGGCTGCCTTTCTCGTCGTGGTTTTCCACTTCGAGGTCGGAGATCGCCGTGTGCAGCTTGGTGTCCCAGTTGACCAGGCGCTTGCCGCGGTAGATCAGGCCGTCTTCATGCAGGCGCACGAAGGCTTCTTTCACCGCATCGGACAAGCCGTCGTCCATGGTGAAGCGCTCGCGCGACCAGTCCACCGAACTGCCCAGGCGACGGATCTGCCGGGTGATGGTGCCGCCGGACTGTTCCTTCCATTCCCAAACCTTGTCGAGAAACTTCTCACGGCCCAGGTCATGGCGGCTGACGCCCTCGGCACCCAGCTGACGCTCGACCACCATTTGCGTGGCGATGCCCGCGTGGTCGGTGCCCGGCTGCCACAGGGTGTTGCGACCCTGCATGCGGCGGAAGCGGATCAGGGCGTCCATGATGGCGTTATTGAAACCATGGCCCATGTGCAGGCTGCCGGTGACGTTCGGCGGCGGGATCATGATGGTGTAGGCGTCGCCAGAGCCTTGCGGAGCGAAATAGTTGTTCGCTTCCCAGGTCTGGTACCAGGTGGTTTCAATGGCGTGCGGCTGGTAGGTCTTGTCCATAGCGCGGCGGGGACCCTAATTTGGCGGCTAATCGGGAAAGCCGGCAAGTATAACGGGTTCGCGCCGTGGGCCGTAAGCGCAGGCGCTTATTTAGCCAGCGTTGGGGGTGACATGGCGGTTTAAGGCTTGCGCTGGCTGAGCAGCAGGTCGAGGCGGACGTCGAGGCGGCGCTTGAGTTCGGCTTCGATCTGCGGGACGAAGTCGTCGATTACATCTTGCAGCAGCAGTTGGGCGGCGGCGCGCAGTTCGCGGTCAACACGCTGCAGCTCCAGGGCGCCAGGGTGCAGGCGTTGTTGCAGGCTGGCGTTGATGGTGCTGGCTGTCGGGGTTGGTGCAGCCGGTGCCGGTGTTACTGGCGTGCTGACGGGCGCTACGCTCGGCGCGGGGTCGGGACGATTGTGCAGGGCGGCGGCCAGGCTCGGACGGGGCGGCACCAGCTCGCTGGGCGGAACGATGTCGCACAGCAAGGGGATGGCGCTGGTGTCGACCGACTCGGTCAGCAATGGCGGTTCCAACTGCTGCTGGTCGAGCAACTGGCGGATCGACTCAAGGTCGTTGAGCAAGTTGCCGGGTTTAGGCGGATTGTGGCTATCCATGGTCAAAGTTCAACGCGTTGCGGGGCAAAGCCCCGTTGCCGATAAAGGCGAAAATTGTCCCGAGCCAATTGCAGCTGCTCGGGATGCTGGTTGACGATCTCGATGACCCGGCTGAAAGGGCTGAGGTCTTCACGCAGGTGTGGATGCAGGTTGATCAGCAAGCCGTTGGCGACATGGGGTGCTTGATCGATACCGATCAGTACCGGCGCGTCGCTGCCGTCTTCGTACAGATTGTGCGGGACAAAGGTTTCACCCTTGAAACGCCACAGCAGTTCGTCCAGTTGTTCGCACTGCGCCGCATCGGCGCCGCGCACGAATACGGGCAGGTCATGGCGCCAACCCTTGGCCGCCAACTGGCAGGCCGCGCGCAGGCGCTCGCCCGGCTGGTCGCCGGGTAGCACATAAAACTCTATGCGCATTTACACCCGGTCCAGCAGGTACTGAGTCAGCAGCGGTACTGGGCGGCCAGTGGCGCCCTTGTCCTTGCCGCCGCTGATCCAGGCGGTGCCGGCGATGTCCAGGTGCGCCCAGTGGTACTGCTTAGCGAAGCGTGAGAGGAAGCAGCCGGCAGTGATGCTGCCGGCCTTCGGCCCGCCGATGTTGGCGATGTCGGCGAATGGACTGTCGAGCTGTTCCTGGTATTCCTCGAACAGCGGCAGCTGCCAGGCACGGTCATCGGCGTAAACGCCGGCGTCGAGCAGTTGCTGCACCAGGGTGTCATCGTTGCCCATCAGCCCCGAGGTGTTGCTGCCCAGGGCGACGATGCAGGCGCCGGTGAGGGTGGCGATATCGATCACCGCCTGCGGCTTGAAGCGCTCGGCATAGGTCAGGGTGTCGCACAGCACCAGGCGGCCTTCGGCGTCGGTGTTGAGGATTTCCACGGTCTGCCCGCTCATGGTGGTGACGATGTCGCCAGGACGGGTGGCGCCGCCGCTCGGCATGTTCTCGGCGCAGGCCAGCAGGCACACCAGATTGATCGGCAGTTGCAGGGCCAGTACGGCGTGCAGGGTGCCGAACACGCTGGCGGCGCCGCACATGTCGTACTTCATCTCGTCCATGCCCAGGCCCGGCTTGAGGCTGATGCCGCCGGTGTCGAAGGTGATGCCCTTACCGACCAGCACTACTGGTTTGGCGTCTTTCTTGCCGCCCTGGTAGTTCATCACGATCATGCGGGGCGGCTGGTCGCTGCCCTGGGCCACCGCGAGGAAGGCGCCAGCGCCGAGCTTTTTCAGCTCTTTCTCGTCGAGAATCTCGACCTTGAGGTTCTTGTGCGCCTTGCCCAAGGCTTTGGCCTGCTCGGCCAGGTAGCTCGGGTGACACAGGTTTGGCGGTAGGTTGCCGAGGTCGCGGGTAAAGGCCATGCCGTTGGCGATGGCCTGGGCGTGCTGGCTGCCGCGCTCGGTATCGGCCAGCTCAGCCTTGTCGGCCAGCAGGGTGATCTTCTTCAGGGCGCGCGGTTCGGCCTTCTGACTCTTGAACTGGTCGAATACGTAGCCACCGTCGGCCAGGGTTTCCACCAGCAAGCGCGCCTTGGCGTAGGCATCGCGGCCTTTGACGCTGAGTTCGGTCAGGGTCAGCGTGGCATCGCTGCCGCCCAAACCTTTGAGGACAGCATGGCTGGCTGCGACAATTTTGCGGAACTGACGGTCGCTGAGTTCGGCGTCTTTACCGCAACCCACCAGCAGTACGCGCTCGGCCTTGAGGTTGGCCAGGTTGTGCAGCAGCAGGCTTTGTCCGACCTTGCCGGCCAGGTCGCCACGCTTGAGCAGGCTGCTGATGGCGCCGCCACTGGCCAGATCAATGGCGGCGGCGGTGGCGCCGAGCTTGCGCCCTTCGCCAACGGCGACCACTAATGTGGCGGTTTTCAGGGTTGTTACCGGGCTGCTTTTAACCAGAAATTGCATGCTGTGGTGTCCCCAAGACAAAGAGTCGGGATTGCAGGATAATGGCCACCATTTTTTGGTGGATCGCCAGGTGGCGATTGGCATCAGTCCGGCTAGTTTGAGCGTAGCCGCCCAAGCCTGACAACCCTGGAGTGTCTGCTTTGATCGTGTTCCGTTATTTGTCCCGAGAGCTGTTGCTGACCTCTGGCGCCGTCAGTGCGGTGTTGTTGGTCATCATCATGAGCGGGCGTTTCATCAAGTACCTGGCCCAGGCCGCCGAAGGGCGTTTGGACCATACGGTGCTGTTTTTGATCATGGCCTACAAACTGCCGAGCTTTTTTCAGCTGATTCTGCCCCTGGGTCTGTTCCTGGGCGTGTTGCTGGCCTACGGCCGCCTGTACCTCGATAGCGAGATGACTGTGCTGTCGGCTTCCGGCGTCAGCCAGCAGCGCCTGACGGCCTATACCCTGGTGTCAGCCGCCGGGGTTGCCTGTCTGGTGGCCTGGTTGAGTTTGAGCCTGGCGCCCCAGGGCGCCACCGAAGTGGCCAAGATTCTCAATCAGCAAGCCGCCATGACTGAATTCGACACCCTCGATGCTGGGCGTTTTCAGGCCATTCGCAGCGGTACGCGGGTGACCTACACCGAGAAGCTGTCAGCAGACCGCAGCCAGCTATCTGGGGTGTTTATCTCCGACAAGCGTCTGTCGGCCGCGGGTGATAAGGAACGAGCGATTGCCTTGCTGGTTGCCGAAAAGGGCCATCAGGAAATTCAGGCCGACGGCAGCCGCTACCTGGTGCTGGAAAACGGTTACCGCTACGACGGCAACCCCGGTCAGGCCGATTACCGCAAGATTCACTACGACACTTATGGCGTGCTGCTGCCCAAGCCGGAAGTCAGTGAGGACATTGGTGAGCGCGAGGCGGTGCCAACCCTCGATCTGTTCGCTAGCAAGGACCGGGTAGAGCAGGCCGAACTGCAATGGCGCCTGTCGATCCCGTTACTGGTATTTATCGTCACCTTGCTGGCAGTGCCGCTGTCGCGGGTCAATCCACGCCAGGGCCGCTTCCTCAAGCTGCTACCGGCCATCCTGATTTACATGACCTACCTGGCCCTGTTGATCGCCGCGCGCGGTGCGCTGGACAAGGGCAAGATTTCGCCACAACTGGGCCTGTGGTGGGTGCATGGCATCTTCCTGGCGCTGGGGCTGTTGCTGTTGTACTGGGAGCCGTTACGGCTCAAATGGGCTTCCCGCCGCGCTGCACCGGAGGTGACCCATGGTTAAGCTCGATCGCTACATTGGCACCAGCGTGTTCTTCGCCATTCTGGCGGTGCTGGGCATCATCGTCGGCCTGGCCTTGTTGTTCGCCTACATCGATGAGCTGGGCGATATCAGTGCCTCCTATGGCCTGCTCGACGCGGGCATCTGGGTGTTGCTGACCATTCCGCGACGCACCTACGAAATGTTGCCGATGGCCGCACTGATTGGCTGCCTGATTGGTCTGGGCAATCTGGCCAGCAGCAGCGAGCTGACCATCATGCGCGCCGCCGGGGTGTCCATTCGCCGGATCGTCTGGGCGGTGATGAAGCCGATGCTGGTGATCATGCTGGCGGGTGTATTGATCGGCGAATACCTGGCGCCTTGGAGCGAGAACTTGGCCCAGGCCAATCGGGCCATGGCCCAGGGCGGTGGTGAGGCGCAAAGCTCCAAGCGCGGCCTGTGGCACCGACAGGGTGATGAGTTCATCCATATCAACGCCGTGCAGCCCAATGGCGTGCTGCTCGGGGTCACGCGCTACCAGTTCGATGCCGAGCGTAATCTGCTGTCGGCCAGTTTCGCCCGTCGCGCGCTGTTTCAAAGTGATCACTGGCAGCTGGAAGACGTGGTCACAACCCAACTGCAGGAGCAATCCACCGCCGTGGTCAACAGCCCGAGCCAGCGCTGGGATGTGGAATTGAACCCGCAGCTGCTCGGCACCGTGGTGCTGGAGCCTGAGGCGTTGTCAGTGACTGGCTTGTGGCGCTACATCCATTACCTGGCCGATCAGGGCCTGGCCAATGGGCGTTACTGGCTGGCGTTCTGGACCAAGATCCTGCAACCCCTGGTGACGGCGGCGCTGGTGTTGATGGCCATCTCCTTTATCTTCGGCCCACTGCGCTCGGTAACCCTAGGTCAGCGAGTGTTTACCGGCGTGCTGGTGGGTTTCGTGTTCAAGATCGGCCAGGACCTGCTGGGCCCTTCCAGTCTGGTGTTCGGCTTCCCGCCGCTGCTGGCGGTGTTGATCCCGGCCGCCATTTGCGCCCTGGCCGGGCTGGTGATGCTGCGCCGCGCCGGATAACCCGGCGGGTTGTGCGCAAATAAAAAACCGGCATTGAGTGCCGGTTTTTTTATCGCGGATGTTTACTGTTTTTTCGGCAGCTGCACGATCAGGCTTTCCGAGTAACGGTCGTGCCAACTGAGCTTTTTCTTGTCCCAGAGCATCCACCAGAAGCCCAGGCCACAGCAGAGCCAGGAGATGATGGCGATCAGGAAGCGCAGCAGCGCTTGCCACAGGTCGATGGCGCTGCCGTCAGCGTTCTGCACGCGGATGCCCCATACCTGCATGCCCAGGGTCTGGCCGTTGTGGGTCCAGAACTTGGCAAAAAAGCCAAACAGGCTCAGCAGCAGCAGGGTCGACAGCAAGGGATCGCCGTCCAGGGCGCCGGAATCGGAGAGTTGCTTGAGTTGCTCGCTGCCATAAAAGCCGCTGAGGGCCAGGCGGTAAAGCGAGGCAATCACCAGCAGCAGGGCCACGCAGAGCAGAAAGTCATAGAACATGGCCGCCAGGCGGCGGGGCAGGCCGGCAACGGGGAAGTCGCCCTGGGGGCGCAGTTGATGGGTCGGCATGGCAGGCTCGCGGCAAACGGAAAGGCGCGATTCTACGGGCTGGGGTCGACAAAATCATGTGCAAAAAAAGCCCCGCCACAGCGGGGCTCGAAGGTGGCGCGCGGCGTACGCCGCGTACCAGGGGTTGGTTGCTGGGTTAAACCAGCGACATCAAGGCTTCGCGGCTGAACGGCAGGATGTCTTCTTGGCGGCCATCGCGGACCTTCACCGCCCAGTCCGGATCGACCAGCAGGGCGCGGCCGACGGCCACCAAGTCAAACTCCTGATTGTTCAGGCGAGTCAGCAGGGCGCCGAGGTCGGCAGGCTTGGCGACCTTGTCGGTGTTGACCATAAATTGCAGGAACTCGCCGTCCAGGCCGACGCTGCCCACGGTGATGGTCGGCTTGCCGGTGAGCTTGCGGGTCCAGCCGGCCAGGTTGAGGTCGGAGCCGTCGAATTCTGGTTCCCAGAAGCGGCGAGTCGAGCAGTGGAAGATGTCCACGCCGGCGTCAGACAGCGGCTGCAGGAATTCACCCAGGGCTTCCGGGGTCAGCACCAGGCGTGCCGAGTAGTCCTGCTGCTTCCACTGGGAGAAGCGCAGGATGATCGGGAAGTCCGGGCCGACGGCGGCGCGTACGGCCTTGATCAGCTCAATGGCAAAGCGCGAACGGTTGGCCAGGCTGCCGCCGTAGCCGTCGGTGCGCTGGTTGCTGCCTTCCCAGAAGAATTGGTCGACCAGGTAGCCGTGGGCGCCGTGGATTTCCACGCCATCCATACCGATGGACTGGGCGTCACGGGCGGCTTGGGCGAAGGCGGCGATGACGTTGTCGATGTCGGCCTGGGTCATGCCATGTACGACTTCCTTGCCATCCTTGAGTTTTTCCATCGGGCCGTAGCCGGGTACGTCGCCATCCGGCTCGGTGCCGAGCTTGCGCACATTGCCAACGTGCCAGAGTTGCGGAACGATGCGGCCGCCTTCGGCGTGCACGGCATCGACCACTTTCTTCCAGCCGGCCAGGGCGTCTTCGCCATAGAAACGCGGCACGTTGGGGTAGCCGTTGGCGGCCGGGTGGTTGACCGTGGTGCCTTCGGTGATGATCAGGCCGACGCCGGCCGCGGCGCGGCGACGGTAGTATTCAATGACCTTGCTGTTGGGCACGCCGCCTGGCGAGAAGGAGCGGGTCATGGGGGCCATGACCACGCGGGTCGGCAGTTCCAGGTTGCCCAGGCGGAAGGGTTCAAACAGGGCTTTTACGGGGGCGGTCATGGATGCTCCTCTGCCGGCCAGGTGACCGGTCGTCTCATTAATCGGGGAAAAAAATCAGGCCCTGAGCAAGCGCTCAAGGCGTTGGACAAACTCTTCCACGGGCTGGGTCTGGCTGCCGACTTTCAGGCGCGTCAGCACGCCCTGCCAGGCGTTGGCGATAAAGGCCGCGAGGTTGGCGCAGTCTTCATCGGCGGCCAGTTCGCCTGCCTGTTGCGCCTGCTCAAGGCAGTGCTGCAGGGTCAGGGCGGACTGTTGCAGAACCGCTTCGACCTGTTGGCCGATGGCGGGCAGCAGCTCGCTCATTTCAAAGCTCAGGCTGCCAATAAAGCAGTGGTATTCGAGGCGTTCCTGTTGGCGGAAGTGCGCCAGCAGCTCGCCGTAATAGGCCAGAATTCGTGCGCGCGGGCTTAGCACCGGGTTGTTCAGGGCTTCGGCATAGCGCTGCAAGCGCGGCTGGTAGATGAACTCCAGGGCCTGAAGGGCAAAGTCTTCTTTGCTGGCGAAGTAGTGGTAGAACGAGCCTTTGGGGATGCCGGCAGCCTGGACGATTTCCTGCACGCCGGTGCCGTGGTAGCCGCGGCGGGTCATTACCGCGGCGCCTTTGGCGAGGATCAGGTCACGCTTGTCGAGTCGAATGCTGTTCATGGGGCGAGCATATGACCGGTCGTCTCGCCTTGCCCAGCACTATTGATCTGGCTGATTAAGCTCTAGAAGCGGCGCAGGGCTGCGACCTTATAGCCAGGTCACGTGTTGCTCCAGCGGGAAGCGTAGGCGCGGGTTGTAGATGGCCTTGTCGCCTTGCTTGCCGACCGCCAGCAGCATGATGGGGATGGCTTGGCGTGGGATGTCGAGGGTCTGGCGCAGGCGCACTTCGTCGAAACCTTCCATTGGGCACGTGGCGTAACCGTGGCTCTGGAACGCCAGCATCAGGTTTTCTGCGGCCAGGGCCGTGGACTTCACGGCCCACAAGCGCATTTGCGCCAGGCTGTTGGGTGCGCGCATCAGTGGCTTGCGCAGCGCTGCCAGGCGCAGCAGTTGGCGCTTGCACAGACCAAACAGGCCGAACGGCCCCTGGTTGTACTGGAAAGGCGCAGTCTTGCGGTAGAAGTGGCGGATGCGCTCGGGTACTTCAGCCTCGGGCCAGTAGTCGATAACGTTCTGGCAGGCCTGCCGCCAGGTGTCCGGGCGCGCCAGCACGGCGATGATCAGCGGAGCCTTGGCCGCATTCTGGCTCATGCACACGTGATGCAGTTGGCTGAGCAGTTGCGGGTCGCGTACCACCTGGAAGCTCCAGGGTTGCAGGTTGCAGGAATTGGGGGCGAGCACCGCCAGTTCCAGGCAGTCACGGATGATCGCCTCAGGCACCTGTTCGGCGGTGAAGCGGCGGACGGCGCGGCGACTTTCGATCAGGGCGCGCAATGCTGTCGGCGTGGTGCACGGGCTGGGTTGTTCGGCGGCGAGATTGGTCATGACGGGCATCCGTGGCGAGGTCGCTGGATTAAGCCCGGTTGCCGGCTGTGCGGCAAGTGTGGTGGTGAGCCTGCAGGGCCGGCGGGGTGCCGGCCCTGCGCTGCGGATCAGCGCTTGAGCGCGGTCGACAGGTGCGGCTGGATCGCGGTGAGGACGGCCTTGAAGCACTTGGTGTTGCCGGCGACGATCTGGCCTTTTTCCAGGAATTCGTGACCGCCGGTGAAGTCGCTCACCAAGCCGCCGGCTTCCTGAATCAGCAAGGCGCCTGCAGCCATGTCCCATTCGGACAGGCCGAATTCCCAGAACGCATCGAAGCGGCCGGCAGCCACATAGGCCAAGTCCAGGCTGGCAGCGCCTGCGCGGCGGATGCCGGCGGTCTGGCCAGTGAGGTCGCGGAACATGCCCAGGTAGTTGTCGAGGTTGTCGAGCTGGCCATCACGGAACGGGAAGCCGGTGCCGAGCAGTGCGCCTTCCAGACTTTTGCGCGCGCTGACGCGCATGCGGCGGCCGTTGAGTGCGGCGCCACGGCCACGGCTGGCGGTGAATTCTTCCTGGCGTACCGGGTCGATGATGACCGCGTGTTCCAGGCGGCCGCGGTATTTGCAGGCGATGCTGATGGCAAAGTGCGGTACGCCGCGGATGAAGTTGGTGGTGCCGTCCAGCGGGTCGATGATCCACAGGTAGTCGGCGCCTTCGCCGCTGCCTGGGGTCAGGCCGCTTTCTTCGCCGAGGATGCCGTGGGTCGGGTACGCCTTGCGCAGCGCCTGGATGATGCTCTGCTCGGCGGCACGATCCACTTCGGTTACGTAATCCTTGGCATCTTTCTCGTCGGCCGAGATCACGTCCAAGCGCTCGATGGAGCGGAAAATCAGTTCACCGGCGCTGCGGGCCGCGCGCAGTGCGATATTCAGCATGGGCTGCATGGAAGTTTCACCTGGGTCGTTAAAGAAAGCCGGACATTCTAGCAGAAAAGCGTCCGGTAAAAAGAGCCTCTGACGGCTTGCATGGCGTAACGGGGTGGGGCTCTGTAAGATTTGCTCCCTTTTGCTGTTTATGTGGGCCTGCTTGTGCTGGAAAAAATTCGTGTCGTGTTGGTCAACACCAGCCATCCCGGCAACATCGGTGGCGCGGCGCGGGCCATGAAAAACATGGGCCTTAGCCGTCTGGTGCTGGTTGATCCGCAGGACTTTCCCAGTAGCGAGGCGGTAGCGCGTGCGTCCGGTGCGGTTGATATTCTCGATGGCGCCCACATTGTAGGAGCTCTTGAAGAGGCGCTGGTCGGTTGCAGTCTGGTACTTGGTACCAGTGCGCGGGATCGACATATCCCCTGGCCGCTGCTGGACCCGCGCGAATGTGCGACCGCCAGCTTGCAGCAGGTGGAGCAGGGCGGCGAGGTGGCGCTGGTGTTTGGGCGCGAGTACGCCGGCCTGACCAATGAAGAGCTGCAGCGTTGCCAGTTTCATGTGCACATTCCGTCCGACCCTGAATTCAGTTCGCTCAATCTGGCCACTGCTGTGCAGGTGCTGACTTATGAGGTGCGCATGGCCTGGCTGGCGCAACAGGGGCAGCCGACCAAGATGGCCAAGCTGGAAACCAACGGCGAGCAAGCCAGTTTGCCGGTCACGGCGGATGAGTTGGAGCTGTTTTACGGTCACCTGGAAAGCACTCTGGTGCAGATTGGCTTCCATGACCCGAGTAATCCGCGGCATTTGATGTCGCGACTGCGACGCCTGTATGGCCGCAGCAATATCAGCAAGCTGGAAATGAATATCCTGCGCGGCATCCTGACGGAAACTCAGAAGGCGGCTCGCGGCGAAGCCCATAAGCGGAGAGATGTTTGATGTTCGAGCGCATGCGAGAAGATGTTCAGAGCGTATTCCATCGCGATCCGGCGGCGCGCAACACCTTTGAGGTGTTGACCTGCTATCCGGGGTTGCACGCTGTCTGGCTGCATCGCCTGGCCCATTACCTGTGGGCGGCGGGTTGGAAGTGGCTGGCGCGCATGTTGTCGAACTTTGGTCGCTGGCTGACCGGTATCGAGATTCATCCGGGGGCAAAGATCGGTCGCCGCTTCTTTATCGATCACGGCATGGGCATTGTCATCGGCGAGACCGCTGAAATTGGTAATGACGTCACGCTCTACCAAGGGGTGACCCTGGGTGGCACCAGTTGGAATAAAGGCAAGCGTCATCCGACCCTGGAAGATGGTGTGGTGGTGGGTGCTGGCGCTAAGGTGCTGGGGCCGTTCACGGTCGGTGCTGGGGCGAAAATTGGCTCCAATGCGGTCGTCACCAAAGCGGTGCCCGCCGGTGCCACGGCGGTCGGTATTCCCGGGCGGATCATCGCCAAGCTGGATGATGAGCAAGAGGCCAAGCGTCAGGCGATTGCCGAGAAGCTGGGGTTCGATGCCTACGGCGTCACTCAGGACATGCCGGACCCGATCGCGCGCGCCATTGGTCAGTTGCTGGACCACTTGCAGGCGGTCGATGGGCGTCTGGAGGGCATGTGCGGTGCGCTCAAGGCGCTGGGGAGTGACTACTGCGCCAAGGACTTGCCGCCCCTGTGCGACAAGGATTTTGCCGGCGTCAAGGAGCAGGGTGATACACCTTCGGTGTAATGCGCGGCTGGGGTGGCTTTGTTATCATTGCGCTCCTGCTGGATCTAATCCCGAGTAAATTGATAGGTCTTATAGTTGACTTAAATACTCGGGAATAGCATACTCGCCACAAACCAGCGAACCCGTGGTATCCGTCTCATGCGCCTGACCACCAAAGGCCGTTACGCCGTCACCGCCATGCTCGATCTGGCCCTTCACGCACAGCGTGGGCCGGTCTCTCTGGCGGATATTTCCGAGCGTCAGGGCATCTCCCTTTCCTATCTGGAGCAACTGTTTGCCAAGCTGCGGCGTGGCAACTTGGTCTCCAGTGTGCGCGGGCCTGGCGGCGGTTATCAGCTGTCACGCGAGATGGCGGCAATCCAGGTTGCGCAGGTAATTGATGCCGTCAACGAGTCGGTCGATGCCACGCGTTGTCAGGGGTTGGGCGATTGCCATTCGGGTGATACCTGCCTGACTCACCATTTGTGGTGTGACCTCAGCCAGCAAATTCACGCGTTTCTCAGTGGTATCAGCCTGGCTGACCTGGTGACGCGCAGTGAGGTTCAGGAAGTCGCATTGCGCCAGGATCAGCGCCGTTGTGGTAACGGCGCTGCGCGCTCGGACAAGATTCACGCGTCGGCCATCGAATGAGCCGGGCGCCTGCCTGATTAGGAGAAACGCTATGAAACTACCGATCTACCTCGACTACTCAGCGACCACCCCGGTTGATCCGCGTGTGGCGCAAAAAATGAGTGAGTGCCTGCTGGTGGATGGCAACTTCGGTAACCCGGCGTCGCGCTCCCATGTATTCGGCTGGAAGGCCGAAGAAGCGGTTGAGAATGGTCGTCGTCAGGTGGCTGATCTGGTCAATGCTGACCCCCGTGAAATCGTCTGGACCTCCGGTGCTACCGAGTCCAACAACCTGGCTATTAAAGGTGCGGCGCATTTCTACGCGAGCAAAGGCAAGCACCTCATTACCTCGAAGATCGAGCACAAAGCCGTGCTCGACACCACGCGCCAACTGGAGCGTGAAGGTTTCGAAGTCACCTATATCGAGCCCGGTGAAGACGGTCTGATCACTCCGGCGATGGTGGAAGCGGCGCTGCGTGACGACACCATTCTGGTTTCGGTGATGCACGTCAATAACGAGATTGGCACGATCAACGATATCGCGGCCATCGGCGAATTGACCCGCTCCCGCGGCGTGCTGCTGCACGTTGATGCGGCGCAGTCGACCGGCAAGGTGGCGATTGATCTGGCGGCCCTGAAGGTCGACCTGATGTCCTTCTCGGCACACAAAACCTACGGCCCCAAAGGCGTTGGCGCCCTGTACGTCGGGCGTAAGCCGCGCGTGCGTCTGGAAGCGCAAACCCACGGTGGCGGCCATGAGCGCGGCATGCGCTCCGGTACCCTGGCGACCCACCAGATCGTTGGCATGGGCGAAGCTTTCCGCATTGCCAAGGAAGAAATGCAGCAGGAAAACCTGCGCATCGGCGCCTTGCGTGATCGTTTCTACAAGCAGGTCGAGAACCTCGAAGAGCTGTACCTGAACGGCAGCCTGACTGCGCGGGTGCCGCACAACCTTAATCTGAGCTTCAACTACGTTGAGGGCGAGTCGCTGATCATGGCGCTCAAGGATCTGGCCGTGTCTTCCGGTTCGGCCTGTACGTCGGCATCACTTGAGCCGTCTTACGTGCTGCGCGCATTGGGTCGCAACGACGAGCTGGCACACAGCTCGATCCGTTTCACCTTCGGTCGTTTCACCACGGAAGAAGAAGTTGATTATGCCGCGCAGAAAGTCTGCGAGGCCGTGACCAAGCTGCGCGAATTGTCGCCGCTGTGGGATATGTACAAAGATGGTGTCGACATCTCCAAGATCGAGTGGGCGGCGCACTAAGTAGTCGCCGAGCAAGAGCGACTCTCTGACGAGGAAGGAATACCAGCATGGCTTACAGTGAAAAGGTCATTGACCACTACGAGAACCCGCGCAACGTCGGCAAGATGGACGCGGAAGATCCGGATGTCGGCACCGGCATGGTCGGCGCACCGGCCTGCGGTGACGTGATGCGCTTGCAGATCAAGGTCAACGAGCAGGGCGTAATCGAAGACGCCAAGTTCAAGACGTACGGCTGCGGCTCCGCGATTGCCTCCAGCTCCCTGGCGACCGAGTGGATGAAAGGCAAGACCCTCGACGAAGCGGAAACCATCAAGAATACCCAGCTGGCTGAAGAGCTGGCGCTGCCGCCCGTTAAGATTCACTGCTCGGTACTCGCCGAGGACGCCATCAAGGCGGCCGTACGCGATTACAAGCAGAAGAAAGGTTTGCTCTAAGGAGGCTCCGATGGCTATCAGCATGACCGAAGCGGCGGCGCAGCATGTGCGTCGCTCGCTGGATGGGCGCGGCAAGGGTGACGGCATCCGTTTGGGTGTGCGGACCACGGGCTGCTCAGGTCTGGCTTATGTGCTGGAGTTTGTCGATGAGGCCGCAGGCGAGGATCTGGTGTTCGAGAGCTTCGGCGTCAAGGTGATCATCGATCCCAAGAGCCTGGCTTATCTGGACGGTACCGAGCTGGACTTCGTCAAGGAAGGCCTCAATGAGGGCTTCAAGTTCAATAACCCTAACGTGCGTGGCGAATGCGGCTGCGGCGAGAGCTTCAACGTCTGAGGCCATTGTGGGTAGTCCTTGTCATTTTGCCCTGTTTGATCTGCAGCCAGCGTTTCGCCTGGACCTGGATCAATTGGCGGCGCGTTATCGCGAGCTGGCCCGCAGTGTTCATCCGGATCGCTTCGCCGATGCCGATGAGCGTGAGCAGCGCGCAGCGTTAGAGCATTCCGCCAGTCTCAATGAGGCGTATCAGGTGTTGAAAAACGCCTCGGCACGCGCCCGTTACCTGCTTGGGCTGCGTGGGGGTGAATTGCCCCTCGAAGTCACGGTTCAGGATGGTGAGTTCCTGTTGCAGCAGATGCAGTGGCGCGAAGAGCTGGAAGAGTTGCAGGACAGCGCCGATGTGTCAGGCGTAGCAACGTTCAAGCAGCGCTTGAAGGCTGCCTCGGCCGCCTTGCACGAACAGTTTGCCGAGTGCTGGGAACAGCCTGCACAGCGTGAACAGGCTGAGCGTCTGGTACGGCGGATGCAGTTTCTCGACAAGCTTTCCTACGAAGTGCGCCAGCTGGAAGAGCGCCTCGACGATTAACCCACGTGCCGCTTTCGCGGCGCGCCTGATAGTCAGATAAGCATGGCCCTACTGCAGATCGCTGAACCCGGACAGAGCCCCCAACCCCACCAGCGTCGTCTGGCGGTGGGAATCGACCTGGGCACTACCAATTCGCTGGTTGCTGCGGTGCGCAGCGGCCTGGCCGCGCCACTGGCAGATGCCGAGGGGCAGGTCATTATGCCGTCGGCGGTGCGTTATCACGCCGGGCACACCGAGGTGGGCGCTGGCGCCAAGCTGGCGGCGGCGCAAGATCCGCTGAGCACCGTGCTGTCGGTCAAGCGCCTGATGGGGCGCGGCCTGGCTGACGTCAAGCAGTTGGGTGAGCAGTTGCCCTATCGCTTCGTCGATGGTGAATCCGACATGCCGTTTATCGATACCGTACAGGGGCTGAAGAGTCCGGTGCAGGTGTCGGCAGATATCCTCAAGGTCCTGCGCCAACGTGCCGAAGCTACCCTGGGCGGCGAGCTGGTGGGCGCGGTGATTACCGTGCCGGCCTATTTCGACGAAGCTCAGCGTCAGGCGACCAAGGATGCCGCGCGTCTGGCGGGTCTGAATGTCCTGCGTTTGCTCAATGAGCCGACTGCAGCGGCGGTGGCCTATGGCCTGGATCAGCAGGCTCAAGGCGTGGTGGCTATCTATGACCTGGGCGGCGGCACCTTCGATATTTCCATTTTGCGCCTGACTGGCGGCGTGTTTGAAGTGATGGCTACCGGCGGCGACAGCGCCTTGGGTGGTGATGACTTCGACCATGCGATTGCCGGCTGGATCATTCGCGAGGCTGGCTTGTCCGCCGACCTTGATCCCGGCACTCAGCGCACTCTGCTGCAAAGTGCCTGCGCCGCCAAAGAGGCGCTGACGGCTGAAGTTGCTGTGAGTCTCAGTCATGGCGAGTGGCAGGGCGAATTAAGTCGCGAGCATTTCATTGCCCTGATCGAGCCCTTGGTGGCGCGTAGTCTCAAGGCCTGCCGGCGCGCGGTGCGTGATGCTGGCATCGAACTGGCGGATGTTGAAGCTGTCGTTATGGTCGGCGGTTCGACCCGTGTGCCCTATGTGCGCCAAGCCGTGGCTGAGTTGTTTGCGCGCCAGCCGTTGACCGATATCGACCCCGATCAGGTGGTGGCCATCGGTGCGGCAATCCAGGCCGATACCCTGGCCGGTAACAAGCGTGACGGCGAAGAGTTGCTGTTGCTGGACGTAAATCCGCTGTCCCTGGGGCTGGAAACCATGGGCGGCTTGCTGGAAAAGGTGATTCCGCGCAACACCACGATTCCGGTGGCGCGGGCCCAGGATTTCACCACCTATAAAGATGGCCAGACGGCCATGATGATTCATGTGCTGCAAGGCGAGCGTGAGCTAATCAAGGATTGTCGTTCCTTGGCGCGCTTTGAATTACGCGGCATTCCACCGATGGTGGCGGGCGCGGCGAAGATTCGCGTGACCTTTCAGGTGGATGCCGATGGCCTGCTGAATGTGGCGGCCCGCGAGTTGGGTTCAGGCGTTGAGGCGAGCATTCAGGTCAAGCCGTCCTACGGTCTGACCGATGGTGAAATCACCCGCATGCTCAAAGACTCCTTCCAGTATGCCGGCGACGACAAGGCGGCGCGGGTTCTGCGTGAACAGCAGGTAGATGCCGAACGCCTGCTGGAGGCCGTGCAGACCGCCCTGCAAGTGGATGGCGAGCGCTTGCTGGATGCCGATGAGCGTGCCGTGATCGGCTTGCAGATGGAGCAGCTGCGCGAATTTATGGCGGGCGACGATGCGGCTGCCATCGAGCAGCAGGTCAAGCGTTTAACCCAGGTGACGGATGCGTTTGCCGCGCGCCGGCTGGATGCCACGGTGAAGGCCGGGCTGGCTGGCCGCAGCGTCAACGAGATTGAGGATTAACTGATGCCGCAGGTTATTTTTCTGCCACACGATAAGTTCTGCCCTGATGGCATGGTTGTGGAGGCGGAGCCGGGTACATCTATTCTCGAGTTGGCCCATGCACACCATATCGAGATGGAAAGCGCCTGTGGTGGTGTCTGTGCGTGTACGACCTGCCATTGCATCATTCGCGAAGGGTTTGATTCGCTGAAAGAGGCGGACGAGCTGGAAGAAGACTTCCTCGATCGGGCCTGGGGGCTTGAGGTGCAATCGCGCCTCGCCTGTCAGGCACTCGTCGGGACTGAAGACCTGACGGTCGAAATTCCCAAATACTCGCTCAACCATGCTGCTGAAGCGCCGCACTGATTCAAGGAGCTGTCATGAGTCTGCAATGGAGTGATGTGCTGGATATCGCCATCGAACTGGCTGAAAGCAAGCCGGATGTCGATCCGCGGTATGTCAATTTTGTCGATCTGCACCGCTGGGTGCTGGCCTTGCCGGATTTCGCCGATGACCCGCAGCGCGGTGGCGAAAAAGTCCTTGAGGCCATTCAGGCGGCCTGGATCGAAGAGGCTGACTAAGCCGCTGCACTGCTGGCGCTACGCATTTAACCGGAACCCGCGTATAATTCGCGGGTTTAATTTTTCGCTTTAATCATTGTTTCTGGAGTTTCACATGGCTGTTCAACGTACTTTCTCCATCATCAAGCCTGATGCCGTTGCTAAAAACGTCGTTGGCGAAATCGTTACCCGTTTCGAAAAAGCCGGCCTGCGCGTCGTTGCTTCGAAAATGGTTCAGCTGTCCGAGCGTGAAGCTGGCGGTTTCTACGCTGAGCACAGCGAGCGCGGTTTCTTCAAAGACCTGGTTGCTTTCATGGTTTCCGGTCCGGTTATCGTTCAGGTTCTGGAAGGTGAAGACGCTATCGCCAAAAACCGTGAGCTGATGGGCGCTACCAACCCTAAAGAAGCTGCTGCCGGCACCATTCGCGCCGATTTCGCCGTTTCCATCGACGAAAACGCCGTACACGGTTCGGATTCCGAGGCTTCTGCTGCTCGTGAAATCTCGTACTTCTTCGCCGCCACCGAGGTGTGCGCTCGCATTCGCTAAGGCGAATTACGCGAGGGTGAAACCATGACTGCATCTACTGGCGCTGTAGAGACCACCAAGGTCAATTTGCTCGGGCTGACTCAGCCGCAAATGGAAAGCTTCTTCGATTCGATCGGGGAGAAGCGTTTCCGCGCCGGTCAGGTAATGAAGTGGATTCACCACTTTGGCGTTGATGATTTCGACGCCATGAGCAATGTCAGCAAGGTCTTGCGCGAAAAGCTCAAGGCCTGTGCTGAGATTCGCGGCCCTGAGGTCGTGAGTCAGGATATTTCCACCGACGGCACCCGTAAGTGGGTCGTGCGAGTGGCTTCCGGTAGCTGTGTTGAGACGGTCTACATTCCGCAAGGCGGACGTGGCACCTTGTGTGTTTCTTCTCAGGCCGGCTGCGCGCTGGATTGCAGTTTCTGCTCCACGGGCAAACAAGGTTTCAATAGCGATCTGACCGCCGCCGAAGTGATCGGCCAGGTGTGGATCGCCAATAAGTCGTTCGGCAGTATTCCGGCCAAGGTCGATCGTGCCGTCACCAACGTGGTGATGATGGGCATGGGCGAGCCGTTGCTGAACTTCGACAATGTGGTCGCCGCCATGAGCATCATGATGGACGACCTCGGTTACGGCATTTCCAAGCGAAAGGTGACGCTGTCCACCTCGGGCGTGGTGCCGATGATCGACAAGCTGGGCGAAGTGCTCGACGTTTCCCTGGCGTTGTCGCTGCACGCGCCGAATGACGAGCTGCGCAACCAGTTGGTGCCGATCAACAAGAAGTATCCGCTGGAAATGCTCCTGGCCGCGTGCCGGCGCTATGTCTCGCGACTTGGCGAAAAGCGCGTACTGACCGTTGAGTACACCTTGCTCAAGGATGTTAACGACCAGCCCGAGCACGCTGAGGAAATGATCGCCCTGTTGGCGGATTTCCCCTGCAAGATCAACCTGATCCCGTTTAATCCCTTCCCTTTTTCCGGTTATGAGCGGCCGAGCAACAATGCCATCCGCCGTTTTCAGGACTTGCTGTACAAGGCTGGGCATAATGTCACCGTGCGCACCACGCGCGGCGAGGACATTGATGCGGCTTGTGGCCAGTTGGTTGGCCAGGTAATGGACCGCACCCGTCGCAGCGAGCGCTATATTGCTGTGCGCGAGCTCAGCGCTGAGGCCGAAGAGCCGCAGACTGCCACCAACCGCATCTGAAAAGGGAGGTCCTCGATGACCCTGCGCGCCACACTGCTGCTGTTGCTGTTCACTGTGTTGACAGGTTGTGTGAGCACGGGCGACGTCAATCCGATGCGTACCGACCAGGGCCGTGATGCTGCCCGCGATGCCTATATCCAACTGGGTATTGGCTATCTGCAACAGGGCAATACTGGTCGCGCCAAAGGCCCGTTGAAAAAAGCCCTCGAACTCGATTCCTCCAATGCGGATGCCCATGCGGCCCTGGCGCTGGTGTTTCAGCTGGAAATGGAAACCGAGTTGGCCGATGAGCATTTTCGTAAGGCGCTTTCGGCCAGCTCTGACGACACGCGCATCCTCAACAACTATGGCGGCTTCCTCTATGAGCAGAAGCGCTATCCAGAGGCCAAAGAACGCTTTGAGCAAGCTTCCAAGGACAACCTCTATCAGGAACGCGCGCGAGTATTTGAAAACCTTGGCATGACCGCGTTAATGATGAATCAGCGGGCTGAGGCCAAGGCTTATTTCGAGCGCGCTTTACGTCTGGATGCGCGCCAGGCGCGGGCGTTGCTGGAAATGGCCGAGCTGTCCTACGAGGACAAGAACTACGTCCAGTCTCGGACCTACTACGACGGCTATGTGGCCGTGTCCGAGGAGAATGCCCGCAGCCTGTTGCTTGGCAGTCGCCTGGCGACCATCTTTGACGACCGCGACAAGGCCGCCAGTCTCGGCTTGCAACTGAAGCGCCTGTACCCAGGCACTCCGGAATATCAGCAATATGTTTTGGAGCATCGATGAAAGCGCCACAACCTGAAGTTGTCGTGAGCTCTCGTAGCAACCCCGGTGAAACGCTGCGCAAGGCTCGCGAAAGCAAGAACCTGGCGCAAACCGATGTCGCCCAGCAACTCAACCTGACCCTGCGCGCACTGACGCAAGTGGAAGCCGGCGCTTTCGATAAGCTGCCTGGGCATACCTTTGCTCGCGGCTATATCCGCGCCTATGCCAAGTTGCTGGAGCTGGACCAGGATCGCCTGGTGGCTGATTTTGACGCCTACACCGGCACCGACTCGGCCGGCAGCAGCGTGCATGCCCTGGGCCGCATCGAAGAACCCAAGCACTTGGCGCAAAGCCTGCTGCGGTTTGTCAGTGTCGGTTTGCTGTTGGCGCTGCTGGCCGTCAGCTTTTTCTGGTGGCAGGAGCAATCCACCCGCATGGACAGCGACGCGGCCGTTAGTCGTGCGCTTGAGCATGTTGAAGTGGAAAGTGCCGATGGCACGACCGAGATTCATCCGCTGGACGAGCCGGAAGATCAGGCTGTTGCGGATGGTCAGGCCCTGATCGCCGAGCCGGCGAGCG
Organism: Pseudomonas sp. BGA-UO-ETr-WB11; assembly: GCF_059567785.1. Classification (NCBI taxonomy): domain Bacteria; kingdom Pseudomonadati; phylum Pseudomonadota; class Gammaproteobacteria; order Pseudomonadales; family Pseudomonadaceae; genus Pseudomonas; species Pseudomonas sp. BGA-UO-ETr-WB11. The sequence goes on from NZ_JCAQOS010000005.1 coordinate 467,677, forward strand.
AGATTGAACCGCAGTTGGCGGCACAATCCCCAACTACGACGCCCGCCGCAGAAGCCGCCCCGGCGAACGCCGCTCAGCCAGCCCCAGTGGTTGAGACAGGTGCGGCAGCAGTGGCTCCGGTTGCCGCCGTGCCTGCTGCGCCCGTCAGCGCGCCATTGCCGAACGAGATACCTGCGCTTGACGCACCGGCTGCTGCGCCGGTGCAAGCCGCCGCAGGGCAAGCGTTAGTGAAAATTCAGTTTACGGCCAACTGCTGGACACAGTTGACGGACGCCAATGGCAAAGTTCTGTTCAGCGCCCTGAAGCGTACTGGCGAAAGCCTAGAACTGGCCGGCAAGCCGCCGCTGGAACTGCGCCTGGGCTTTGCCCGTGGCGCTCAGGTTAGTTACAACGGCCAGGCCGTGGATGTCGCACCTTATACCAGCGGTGAAACAGCCCGCATGAAGCTAGGTCAGTAATTCCATGCATTGCGAATCTCCTATTATTCGTCGGTTGTCGCGCAAGATCTGGGTCGGCTCGGTGCCAGTGGGCGGTGATGCGCCCATTGCCGTACAAAGCATGACCAACACCAATACCTGCGACGTGGACGCGACCGTGGCGCAAGTGCGCCGCCTCGAAGACGCTGGCGCTGACATCGTGCGCATTTCCGTGCCAGACATGGACGCCGCCGAAGCCTTCGGCAAGATCAAGAAGCAGGTCCGCGTGCCTCTGGTGGCCGATATTCACTTCGACCACAACATCGCTTTGCGTGTGGCCGAACTGGGTGTGGACTGCTTGCGCATCAATCCGGGCAATATCGGTCGTGAAGACCGGGTGCGCGCCGTGGTGGATGCCGCCCGTGATCGCGGCATCCCGATCCGCATCGGCGTCAACGCCGGTTCGTTGGAAAAAGACCTGCAGAAGAAATACGGCGAGCCGACCCCTGAGGCCTTGGTCGAGTCGGCACTGCGCCATGTTGAGCACCTTGAGCGTCTGAATTTTCAAGACTTCAAGGTCAGCGTCAAAGCCTCCGATGTGTTTATGGCCGTGGCGGCCTACCGTCTGCTGGCCAAACAGATCGAGCAGCCGCTGCACTTGGGCATCACCGAAGCCGGCGGCCTGCGCTCCGGTACGGTAAAGTCTGCGGTCGGTCTGGGCATGCTGCTGGCTGAAGGCATTGGCGATACCATCCGCATCTCCTTGGCCGCTGATCCGGTGGAGGAGGTCAAAGTAGGTTACGACATCCTCAAGTCGCTGCGTCTGCGCTCGCGCGGGATCAACTTTATCGCCTGCCCCAGCTGTTCGCGGCAGAACTTCGACGTGGTGAAAACCATGAACGAACTCGAAGGTCGCCTCGAAGACTTGCTGGTGCCGCTGGATGTGGCTGTTATCGGTTGCATCGTCAATGGTCCGGGTGAAGCCAAAGAGGCCCATATCGGCCTGACTGGCGGCTCACCGAGCAACCTCGTGTACATTGATGGCAAGCCGGCGCAGAAACTCAATAACGACAATCTGGTCAATGAGCTGGAACGGTTGATTCGCCAGAAAGCGGCCGAAAAGGTCGAGGCCGACGCGGCACTGATTGCCCGCGGCTAAGCATTTTTAAGGATTTTTTGTGAGCAAGACGCTGCAGGCCATTCGTGGCATGAACGACATTTTGCCCGAGCAGACCCCGCTCTGGCGTTACTTCGAAGGTACCGTAGCCAACCTGCTGGACGGCTACGGCTATCGGCAGATCCGTATGCCGATTGTCGAAGCCACCGAGCTGTTCAAGCGCTCGATTGGCGAAGTAACCGATATCGTCGAAAAAGAAATGTACACCTTCGATGACCGTAACGGTGACTCCCTGACCTTGCGTCCGGAAGGCACTGCCAGCTGCGTGCGCGCGGTGCTGGAACACGGCATTAGCGGTGGCGGCCAAGTGCAGAAGCTCTGGTACATCGGTCCGATGTTTCGCCATGAGCGGCCGCAGAAAGGCCGCTATCGGCAGTTTCATCAGATCGGCATCGAGGTGTTCAACCTCGACGGTCCGGACATCGATGCTGAACTGATCATCATGACTTGGCGCCTGTGGGGCCTGCTGGGCCTTCGCAATGCCGTAACTCTGGAGCTCAACAGCCTGGGCACCAGTGAGGCGCGGGCCAATTACCGTGAGGCGCTGGTCGAGTTCCTGTCGGCGCGCCTGGATCAGCTGGACGAAGACAGCAAGCGCCGTCTGAGCAGCAATCCATTGCGTATCCTCGATACCAAGGTGCCGGAAACCCAGGCCCTCTTGGTGGATGCGCCGAAGCTTGCTGACCACCTGGATGAAGCTTCGAAGGTGCACTTCGACGGCTTGAAGGCGCGCCTGGATGCTGCCGGCATTCCGTACGTGATCAATCCCAAGCTGGTGCGTGGCCTCGATTACTACAGCAAGACGGTATTTGAATGGGTGACCGATAAACTCGGTGCCCAGGGTACCGTGTGTGCCGGTGGCCGTTATGATGGCCTGGTTGAGCAGATGGGCGGCAAGCCTACTGCTGGCGTTGGCTTTGCCATGGGTATCGAGCGCTTGGTGTTGCTGCTGGAAACCCTTGAGCAAGTGCCGAGCGATATTGCCCGTCAGGTCGACGTGTATTTCTGTGCCTTTGGTGAGGCGGCCGAATTGCAGGCGCTGGTGCTGGCTGAGCAGTTGCGTGATCGTCTGCCAGGTTTGCGCCTGCAGATGAATGCCGGTGCCGGCAGCTTCAAGAGTCAGTTTAAAAAGGCCGACAAGAGCGGCGCATTGTTTGCGCTGATCTTGGGCGAAGATGAGTTGGCTCAACAGGTCGTTGGGCTCAAACCTCTGCGCGATAACGGCGAACAACAACATATCAGCTGGGCTGCTCTTTCCGAGCAGCTGGCGGCCTGTCTGCAGGCTTGAGCATTTAGCCAATAGGAGTATTGGGGTGTCGCGTACCGAAGATGAAGAGTTGGCGGTGATCCGTGACTGGTGGCAGCGCAATGGCAAGCCCCTGTTGACTGGCGGCGCCTTGGCCCTGGTCGTGGTGTTTGGCTGGCAAGCCTGGCAAAAGCATCAGGTCGCTGAAGCGCAAGGCGCCTCGGTGCTCTACCAACAATTGTTGGAAAACAGCCTGGTGGCTGACGGTAAGGCCGATGTTGGCAAGGTCGCGGAGCTGGCGGGCAAGCTGAAGGCGGATTATGCCGGCAGTCAATACGCCCAGTATGCGAGCCTGTTGCTGGCCAAAGTTGCTGTCGAGGCGGGCAAACTCGACGACGCCCGTGCTGAATTGCAGGCGGTCCTCGATAAACCAGCGGATGCCACCCTCGGCGAATTGGCGCGTCAGCGTCTGGCGCGTGTTTTGGCCTCGCAAGGCAAAACCGAAGATGCGCTCAAACTGCTGGCCAGCGATGCCGATCAAGCCTTCGTTGCTGCCCGTGAAGAGCTGAAAGGCGATTTGCTGGTCAAGCTGGAACGCAGCGATGAAGCCCTGCAGGCCTATGAAAAAGCCAAGGCCGCATTGACCGCTGAGGCTGCCGTCGGCGGCTTGCAAATCAAGATCGACGATCTGGCCAAAGGGGATGCATAACGTGATGCGCTGGAAAAACGCCGCATTGCTGGCCCTGGCCGTTACGGTCGTGGGTTGCAGCAGCAACAGCAAAAAGGAATTGCCGCCAGCCGAGCTGCCTGAGTTCACCACCGAGGTTGAGCTCAAGGGCGAGTGGAGCCGTTCCGTCGGCAATGGCCAGGGCGAGGGTTACAACCTGCTCACCCCAGCTGTCGATGGCGACCATATCTATGCCGCCGATGTCGAAGGCGTGGTCATGGCCATGGACCGTTTCAGCGGCGATGTGCTGTGGGAGCAGGACCTGGAACTGGCCGTCTCCGGCGCTATTGGCGTAGGCCATGGTCTGGTTGTGGTGGGTACGCTCAAGGGTGAAGTGATTGCCCTTGATCAGTCCACCGGCGAGCAGAAGTGGCGCGCCGTGGTGACCAGTGAAGTGTTGGCCGCACCGGCAGTGAATGGCGATGTGGTGGTGGTGCAGACCCAGGACGATCGTCTGATCGCCTTTGATAGCGCCACCGGTAACCAGCGCTGGATCTACGAAAGCACCCCAGCTGTTCTGACCCTGCGCGGCACTGGTGGCCCGGTGTTGACGGATCGTCTGGCGATCGCTGGCTTGTCCTCGGGCAAGGTGGTAGCGGTCGATACTCAGCGCGGCTTCCCGGTTTGGGAGCAACGTGTCGCTGTGGCTCAAGGTCGTTCGGAGCTGGATCGGATTGTCGATATCGACGGCGGTCTGCGTTTGGTTGGCGACACCCTGTATGTGGTCAGCTACCAAGGCCGGGTTGCCGGGGTTGATATCAACAACGGTCGCGTACTTTGGCAGCGTGAAGCCTCCAGCTATGCCGGTTTGGATCAGGGCCTGGGCAGTGTTTATGTAAGCCTGGCCAACGGCACCCTCGAAGGTGTGGATGAGCGTTCGGCGTCTGCCTTGTGGAGCAATGATGGCCTGGCCCGTCGCCAGCTGTCGGCGCCTGCGGTGTATTCAAGTTATATCGCTGTCGGTGACTTTGAAGGTTACCTGCATCTGCTAAGCCAGACTGACGGCCGTTTTGTGGGTCGCGAGCACATCGACAGCGACGGCCTGCGTGCCCGTCCGCTGGTGGTGGGTGACTGGCTGTATGCCTTCGGCAATAGCGGTGAACTGGTCGCTTTGACCATCCGCTAAGCTGAGTAACAGTATCCGGCCGCTGCCGTTTTTACGGCAGCGGCCTTTGTGTTTTTTAGTTTTCACCCTGGAGGAGCCAATGGTTCCGGTAATCGCCCTGGTGGGCCGCCCCAACGTGGGCAAGTCCACACTGTTCAACCGCCTGACCAGAACTCGGGATGCCATCGTCGGCGATCTCTCGGGGCTGACGCGTGATCGCCAGTATGGCGAGGCCAAGTGGCAGGGGCGCACTTATATCGTGATCGACACCGGTGGTATTTCCGGTGACGAAGACGGCATCGACGCGAAGATGGCCGAGCAGTCCCTGCAGGCCATCGAAGAAGCTGATGCCGTGCTGTTCATGGTCGATGCGCGCGCCGGTTTGTGCGCCGCCGACCAGATGATTGGCGAGCACTTGCGCAAGCGCAACAAGCGCACCTTCCTGGTGGCCAACAAGGTCGACAACATCGACCCGGATCTGGCCCGCGCCGAGTTCAGCCCGCTGGGTATGGGCGACGCGTTGGCGATTGCCGGCGCCCACGGTCGCGGCATCACCCAGATGCTCGAAGTGGCGTTGGGTGACTTCCCCAAAGACCCGGTTGAAGAAGCCTTTGACCCGGACGAAGAAGTGGCCGAAGGCGAAGAAGCCAAGCGTATTCCTGGTCCGAGCGAGAAGGACGGTATCAAGCTGGCCATCATCGGCCGGCCCAACGTCGGCAAGTCGACGCTGGTCAACCGCATGCTTGGTGAAGACCGGGTAATTGTCTACGACCAGGCCGGTACCACGCGCGACAGTATCTACATCCCGTTCGAGCGCGATGACGAGAAGTACACCCTGATCGACACCGCCGGCGTACGTCGTCGCGGCAAGATTTTCGAGGCGGTGGAAAAGTTCTCAGTGGTGAAAACCCTGCAAGCGATCCAGGACGCCAACGTCGTGGTGTTCGTCATGGACGCCCGCGAAGGGGTGGTCGATCACGACCTCAACCTGCTCGGCTTTGTGCTGGAAAGCGGCCGCGCGCTGGTTATCGCCCTGAACAAATGGGACGGCATGGAGCCAAGCGAGCGCGACTATGTGAAAACCGAGCTGCAACGCCGGTTGTTCTTCGTCGACTTCGCCGATATCCACTTTATCTCGGCCCTGCACGGCACCGGCGTTGGCCATCTGTACAAGTCCGTACAGGACTCGTTCCGCTCGGCGATCACCCGCTGGCCGACCAGCCGCCTGACCCAGATCCTCGAAGATGCGGTGCGCGAGCACCAGCCGCCGATGGTCAACAATCGTCGGATCAAGCTGCGTTACGCGCACTTGGGTGGCGCCAACCCGCCGATCATCGTGATCCACGGTAACCAGGTCGAGAAGGTGCCGCGTTCCTATTCGCGCTACCTGGAAAACACCTTCCGGCGCGTGCTCAAGCTGGTCGGTACGCCGATTCGTATCGAGTACAAAGGCGGCGAAAACCCCTACGAGGGCAACAAGAACACCCTCACCGACCGCCAGGTTAACAAGAAACGCCGCTTGATGACGCACCACAAGAAAGCTGAGAAGAAGCGCAAAGACAAGCGCTGATCTTCAGCGTCGGATGGACAAAAAGGCGCAGGGCTCAGGCTCTGCGCCTTTTTCTTTGCGTACTTGGCAGTGATAGGCTGGCGGCACCAGTGAGCTGTCCGGCAGGCGGGAGGGCCTGATGTTGCAGAGCAAATTACCCCACGTGGGCACGACCATTTTCACCCGCATGTCGCAGTTGGCAACCGAGGTGGGTGCGCTCAATTTATCCCAGGGCTTCCCCGATTTTGCCAGCCCGCAGCCGTTGCTGGATGCTGCCATGCGTCATCTGGCGGCCGGGCATAACCAGTACGCGCCGATGACCGGCCTGCCGCGCCTGCGCGAGCAAGTGGCGCTCAAGGTTGCGGGGCTTTATGGTCGTGCCGTCAGCGCCGAAAGCGAAGTGACCATCGTGCCGGGCGCCACCGAGGCGATCTTCTGTGCGGTGCAGGCGCTGATTCGACCTGGCGACGAAGCCATCGTGCTCGACCCCTGCTATGACAGCTACGAGCCTTCGGTGCAGCTGGCCGGCGGTCGTTGCGTGCATGTGCCGCTGAACCTGCCTGACTTCTCGGTGGACTGGCAGCGCCTGCGCGACGCCATTACTCCGCGAACCCGTCTGATCTTTATCAATTCACCGCACAACCCCAGTGGCGCGCTGCTCAGTCGTGCCGATCTGGATCAGTTGGCCGCGCTGATTCGCGACCGCGATATCTACCTGATCAGCGACGAGGTGTATGAGCATCTGGTCTTCGACGGCGCCGAGCACGCCAGCGTGCTGGCCCACGACGAGCTGTATGCGCGAGCCTTCGTGGTCAGCTCGTTCGGCAAGACCTATCACGTCACGGGCTGGAAGACCGGCTATGTGGTGGCGCCGCCTGTGCTGTCTGCCGAGCTGCGCAAGATCCACCAATACGTCAATTTCTGCGGGGTAACACCGCTGCAGCATGCGCTGGCGGACTTTATGGCCGAGCAGCCGCAACACATTGCCGAGTTGCCGGCCTTCTATCAGGCCAAGCGCGACCTGTTCTGCGACCAACTGGCCGGGTCGCGCTTCACCTTTACCCGCAGCCCCGGCACCTATTTTCAGTTGGCTGACTATTCGGCCATTCGCCCCGATCTGGATGACGTGGCCATGGCTGAGTGGCTGACCCGCGAGCACGGCGTGGCGGCGATTCCGGTGTCGGTGTTCTACCTGCAGGCGCCTGCGGATATGCGCCTGGTGCGCTTCTGTTTTGCCAAGCGTGAAGAGACCTTGCTGGCCGCAGGAGAGCGGTTATGCAAAATCTAAGCAGGGCTGACCTGAGCCAATTGCCTGACCTTGAGCTGGCCCTGATCCAGACCACCCTGGCTTGGCAAGATCCCGTCGCTAATCGCGCGCATTTTGCGGTGTTGTTGCAACAGGCCCGCGGCGTCGATCTGATCGTATTACCAGAGATGTTCAGCACCGGCTTCAGTATGGATTCAGCGGCCCTGGCCGAGCCTGAAGACGGCCCAAGCACGCAGTGGCTCTGTGAGCAGGCGCAGCAGATAGGTGCTGTGATTACCGGCTCGCTGATCATCCAGGCCGCAGACGGCAGCTACCGTAATCGCCTGTTGTGGGCACGCCCGGATGGCAGTGTTGCGCATTACGACAAGCGCCATCTGTTTCGCATGGCAGGCGAGCACAAGCATTACAGCGCCGGTGAGCAGCAGGTGTTGCTGGAGCTGAAGGGCTGGCGAGTGCGTCCGCTGATCTGTTACGACCTGCGCTTCCCGGTGTGGAGCCGCGCTGCCGCTGACACCGACTTGCTGCTCTATACCGCCAACTGGCCCGCCGCGCGGCGCCAGCACTGGAACCGCCTACTGCCGGCGCGAGCGATCGAGAACCTCTGCTATGTGGCGGCGGTCAATCGCATTGGCGAAGACGGCAAAGGCTTCGCCTACAGCGGCGACAGCCAGGTGCTGGATTTTCAGGGCGATAGCTTGCTGGCAGCCGAGGTGGCGGATGGGGTGTTTCGCGTAACCCTCAAGGCGGCCGAACTTGCCGCGTATCGTCAGCGTTTTCCGGCCCATCTGGATGCCGATGGCTTTCAGCTGAGTTGATTAGCGCACATAGCAAAACGCCGGGCATTGCCCGGCGTTTTGGTTTCTTGCTGATTAGCCCAGTGCTGGGTAATCGGTATAACCCGCCGCACCACCGCCATACAGGGTGCTGCCGTCCAGCGGATTGAGCTCGGCGCCGGCCTGGAAGCGGGCCAGCAGATCCGGATTGGCGATATACGGGCGACCGTAGGCGACCAAGTCCGCCAGGCCTTCGGCGACAGCTTGTTCACCGCTTTCGGCGGTTTGTCCGCCGGCGATGATCACTGTGCCGGTGTACAGGTCGCGCAGTGCGCGGAGCAAGGCGTCGTAGCCTTCGAAGGTGCCGCCGAGCCAGTCCGGGCGGTTAACGTGCAGGTAGGCCAGGTTGCGGCTGTTGAGTTGTGCGACCAGGTAGCTGAAGGTCTCCAGCGGGTTGGCATCGTTAACATCGCCGAAAGTGCCCATGGGTGAGATGCGGATACCGACCTTGCGGCTGTCACCGACCGTGGCCACGGCGGCATCGACCACTTGCAGCACCAGGCGAGCGCGGTTTTCTACCGAGCCACCATAGGCATCGCTGCGCTGGTTGCTGTTGGAGCAGAGGAACTGGTCCAGCAGATAGCCGTTGGCAGCATGCACTTCCACGCCGTCGAAGCCGGCTTTGATTGCGTTGGCGCTGCCATGGGCGTAGGCGGCGACTACACCCGGTAGTTCATTCAACTCCAGGGCGCGTGGCTTGGCTGTGGCGGCCTTGTGGTGACTGCCATCGGCCTCGACCACATAGCACTCGGCCTTGGCCTGAATCGCCGAAGGGGCCACCGGGTCAGCGCCATTGGGCTGCAGCAGCGGATGAGAAATACGGCCCACATGCCAAAGCTGCAGGAAGATTCGCCCGCCCGCCTGGTGCACGGCCTCGGTGACCTGCTGCCAACCGGCGACCTGGGCGTCGTTGTGGATGCCTGGGGTCCAGGCGTAGCCCTGGCCTTCGGGGCAGACCTGGCTGGCTTCGCTGATGATCAGGCCGGCGTTGGCGCGTTGGGCGTAGTAGGTGGCGTTCAGCTCGCCGGGGATATTGCCTGGCAGGCTGCGCTGACGGGTCAGGGGTGCCATCACCAGGCGGTTGGGCAGGGTCAGGGCGCCGAGTTGCAGCGGCGTGAGCAGGTGTTTAATCGTCATAGAACCTCCATCAAGGTCATCGAAGTGGCTGACATGAGCCATGGCAGCCATTATGCGCGTGGCAATCTTTTTGGGAAGTACGTACGATAAAGGCGGTAACTTACTTAAAGGTAATCACTGATGGGCGAACAGCAAACCGAGCTGGTCGAAAACAAGCGCCTGGTGCAGGGCGACAAGGTGTACAGCACGCCAATGGATGTCACCCTGGAGGTGATTGGCGGTAAATGGAAAGCCCTGCTGGTGTATCGCCTGCTTAACGGCCCGCTGCGCTTTTCTGAATTGAAGCGGCTGGTGCCGGACATCACCGAGAAGATGCTGACTCAGCAGTTGCGTGAGCTGGAGCGGGTCGGCGTGCTGACTCGCACGGTATTTGCCGAGGTGCCGCCACGGGTCGAGTATTGCGTGACCGAACACGGCGCCACCTTGCAGCCGGTGTTGGCGGCCATGTGCGAGTGGGGTCGCAGTCACTGGCAGCAGCAGGGCGAGTAACGCGGCAGGGTCACTTCAGGTAGCTGTCGTAGATGGCCTGATAGCCGCCGCTGGCTTTCAGGTGCGCCAGACCGGCGTTGAAGTCGTCGCGCACCTGCTGGCTGCGAAACAGCGGGCGGTAGTCGTCGGGGTTCACTTCAACAAAGTGGTGCATTTGCACGGCTTTGGCGTGGAACAGGTTGGTGCGGCTGAGCATCAACTCGAAGTAGCGGAAAATACTCTTGTCGCTCAATACCACGTCGAAGCGTCCCTTGTTCAGGCCGCTGACCTGCAGTTCCTGATTGTTCTGCTCGAAATACAGGCCATCTTTGTCGACGCTCTCCAGCCAGGCCGGGTAGCGCTTGAGTGCTCCAGGAAAGGCCACCACGGCCAGGCCCTTGAGGTCTTCGGCGCTGCGGATCTGCAGGTTGCGCTCCTTTAGGCTGATAAACACATTGTCATACAGCACTGCCGGCTCGCCATAGAAGGCACCTTGCGGGCTCAGGTCGTGGCCGAGGTCGGTCATCGCTGCATCGACATTGCCGCGCTTGAACTCGATCGGCACCCGCGCCAGCGGGTAGTAGCGGGGCTGCAGGCGATGGCCCTTGTAGGCCAGGGCCTGGCCAATCACCTCCAGCTCGATGCCGCTATCGCTTTCCGGAAAGCAGAATGGCGGGATCTTTTCACCAAAAGCCATCACCACATCCTCGGCCATGCTGCACAACGGCAGTCCGCAGAGCAGCCAGACAAGCCCTTGCTGGCACAACCTACGACAGATTCTCAACGGTCCCATCGGTGGTCTCCTTGCGCCTATTGATCGCGGCGCTGGGATCAGTCTAGAAGCCGGGTGTGACGTGCGGGGCTGATCCGACTAACAGTCGGACGAGTTGCTCTCGAATTCTGTGATCAGGTTGTTGCGGCATCGGTCTGGGCCTCTGCGCTGGCCTCTAGGCGGGTTTTCTCGTTGTGCAGAAACTGCCGCAGTTCTTGCAGGTTGGCGATTTTCTCTTCGACTTCGGCCAGCTTACGCGTTACCAGCAGCGCCCCTTGGGCGCAGTCCAGTTGCTGGTTACGCTGGGCCTGGAGGATTTCGCCGATCTCCGCAAGGGAGAAGCCCATGCCCTGAGCCTGCTGAATAAAACTCAGGTCTTTGACGGTTTGCGCACTGTAGTCGCGGTAGTTGTTGCCCTGACGTTGGGCGCTGATCAGGCCGACGCTTTCGTAATAACGAAGGGTGTGACGGCTGGCGCCGCTGTGTTGTTCCAGTTCGCCGATGCGCATGTCATTTACTCCTTGACTGTCAAGTGCCCTCGATAGTTTAGCCTGCTGTTGCCCATTACTCAGGAGCTTCAGTATGCACGCAGAATGTTTTGTCACTGGCGGTAGCGGCTTTATTGGCCAGCACTTGCTGGCCCTATTAACTCGTCAGGGTCACCCCGTAACTGTGTTGCTGCGGCAGCCGCAGACGTTGCCGCAGTTGCAGCATACGGTCGAACAATTGGGCGGCAATGGCCGTTTGCTGCGTGGTGTTGCGGGCGACTTGAGTCATGCGCAGTTGGGCCTGGACCAGGCTGCCCGCCAGCAGGTTGCTCGCGCCGCGGTGGTGTTTCACCTCGGCGCGCAGTTCGCCTGGGGGCTGACGATCGAGCAGGCCCGCGCGGTGAATGTCGCGGGCGCCTTGCAGGTGGCGGAGTTGGCGGCCGGGCAGGGCAGTCGGTTGCTGATGGTGGGTGGTTATATGCTGGAGAATCACGCCCATCTGCGCCGTGTCGGCGTCGATCTGGAGCAGCCGCAGCGTACCGATTGGCCAGCCGTGTATCGCCGGGTGGGTGGTTATGAGGGCAGTAAGCTGGAGGCGCATTTTCAGGTGTTGGCGCGCATGCAGGCGCTGGGCGGCGAGCTGACCATCGTCCATCCGGCCACTGTCTGCGGGCATAGCCAGAGCGGTCATCTGCTGGCTGCCCAGCCGCTGGCGCAGTTGATCGGCAATCTGAGCGCCGGCAAGCTTGGCGCCATTCCCGGCTCCGTCGCTCACTGGTTACCGTTGGTCTGCGTGGATTTTCTCGTGGAATTGATGGTGGCCGCCGCCTTCGATCCGGAGCAGGCTGGTCGCCAGGTGCTGGCTCTGGATGAGCGCACGCCGAACCTGCACGGTCTGCTGCAGGTGTTGGCTGAGGCCTTGGCGGTCAAGGTGCCGCAGCGCCATGTGCCGATCGCATTATTGCGCGCGTTGCTGAAAATTCCAGGGGCGCAGCGGCTTTTGCGTACCGATGCCGAGTCGCTGGATTTTATCCAAACCACACGCTTCGACACCGCTGCCACTCAGGCTTTAGCGCGCAAACATCAGCTGACCTGGCCGGACTTGCCCGCTGCACTGCAGGCGACGGCGCGTTATGTGGCGGGGGAGGTGCGCGGTTGACGATGACCGCCTGTGCAGGCGGTCATCTTGATGCCACTTAGGCAGCTTGTTCGGCGGCCTGTCCCAGTGCCCGGTTGAGGGCGCTGAACAGGGCGCGGAAGCTCGCCGTGGTGAGGTTCTCGTCGATACCCACGCCGTGCAGGGCGCGGCCACCGTTCACGCGCAGCTCGATATAGGCGGCGGCCTTTGCGTTGGTGCCCGCGCCGATGGCGTGCTCGGCGTAGTTGACGATCTCCACGCCCACCGGCAGGCCGGCCACCAGGGCTTCCAGCGGGCCCTTGCCGATGCCGCGCCAGTGTTGGCTGGCGCCGTCATTGCTGACCTCAACGTCCACTGCGCTGGTGCCGTTTTCTTCCTGCAGGCGATGGCCTTTCAGGGCGTAAGGCGTGGTCGCTTGCAGGTATTCACGCTCCAGCAGGCTGTAGATCTGCTCAGCGCTCATTTCCAGGCCGAGGCGGTCGGTTTCCTTCTGCACCACCTGGCTGAATTCGATCTGCATGCGCCGTGGCAGGCTGATGCCGTATTCCTGCTCCAACAGGAAGGTGATGCCGCCTTTGCCGGACTGGCTGTTGACGCGAATCACCGCCTCATAGCTGCGGCCGATGTCGGCCGGGTCAATCGGCAAGTACGGCACTTCCCACAGACCATTGGCATCCTGCTGGGCGAAGCCCTTGCGGATCGCATCCTGGTGCGAGCCAGAGAACGCGGTATGCACCAGGTCGCCGACATATGGATGGCGTGGGTGCACCGGGATCTGGTTGCACTCCTCAACCACTTTGCGCACGGCGTCGATGTCGGAGAAATCCAGTTGAGGGTCGACGCCCTGGGTGTAGAGGTTCAGCGCCACAGTGACCAAATCGACGTTGCCGGTGCGCTCGCCGTTGCCGAACAGGCAGCCTTCCACGCGGTCGGCGCCGGCCATCAGGCCCAGTTCGGTGGCCGCCACGCCGGTGCCACGGTCGTTGTGGGTGTGCAGACTGATCAGCACGCTGTCGCGGCGGTCGATATGGCGGCAGAACCACTCGATCTGGTCGGCGTAGATGTTCGGCGTGGCCGCTTCAATGGTGGCCGGCAGATTGAGGATCAGCTTGTGCGCCGGGGTCGGCTGGAACACGCCGATCACCGCATTGCACACCTCGACGGCGAAGGCGGTCTCGGTGGAGCTGAACACCTCCGGCGAATACTCGAAGCGCCAGGCGGTGTCCGGCTGCTGGGCGGCCAGGCGTTGGATGATTTGCGCGGCGTTCACGGCAATCTCGATCACCCCGGCCTGGTCCTGGTTGAAGACGATGCGGCGGAAGCTCGGCGCGGTGGCGTTGTAGTAGTGAACGATGGCCTGCTTGGCGCCCTTGAGTGATTCGAAGGTGCGGGTAATCAGGTCTTCACGCGCCTGCGTCAGTACCTGAATGGTCACGTCATCAGGAATGTGGCCGCCCTCGATCAGCTCGCGGACGAAGTCGAAATCGGTCTGCGAGGCGGACGGGAAGCCCACTTCGATTTCCTTCAAGCCCACGGCCACCAGACACTTGAAGAAGCGCATCTTCTTCTCGGCATCCATCGGCTCGATCAACGACTGGTTGCCGTCGCGCAGGTCGGACGACAGCCAGATTGGCGCGCGGGTGATGGTCTGCGACGGCCAGGTGCGATCGGGAATATTGATCGGGGTAAAGGCGCGGTACTTGCTCGAAGGGTCTTTCAACATGCTCATGGCGGTGTCCTGGGTGCGGGGCCGCTGGGTGGCGGCCAGCCGGAGAAAATAGGGGAGGGCTGGGGGCGGCGTTCAGCCACGCAGTCGCGCGCTGACCAAGTTGAGGCTGGCGTGCTGGCGACGGAGAAAGAGGCTGTTGGCGTTGTGCATGGGGGAACAGTAATAACGCTGCGCGTGGCGTGCAAGCTTTGCTGAAAAATTGGTAGAATTTTTCGATTTGGCTGTCAGGTTGACTTTTTATTGCGCGTTAATACCTTTGGCGTGCGTTGCGTTGCGCGGCTATTTTTTGCTTTATCCGTGCGTGGCTTAAGGCTCAAACGCGCCGATAAAAATCGCCGGGTCGACGCGCGCGTCGTTCAGGCTGATGTTCCAGTGCATGTGCGGGCCGGTGGCGCGGCCGGTGGCGCCGACCCGGCCGAGTACGGTGCCGCGGGCCAGTTGCTGGCCGAGGCGCACGTCGGTTTTCGACAGGTGGCAGAACATGCTGATAAAGCCCTGGCCGTGGTCGACGAACACCGTATTGCCGTTGAAGAAGTAGTTGCCGATCAGCGTCACCTTGCCGGCGGCCGGTGCTTTGATCTTCGTCCCGGCGGGCACGGCGAAGTCCAGGCCGGCATGGGGGTTGCGCTCTTCGCCATTGAAGAAGCGGCGCACGCCGAAGCTGCTGGACAACGGGCCGTTGACCGGTTTGTCGAGCAGCAGGTTGCTCGGCGTGGTGGGGCTGAACTGCTGGTAGGCGCGGGTCTGCTCGGCCAGTTCGCGCTCGATGCGTTTGAGGTTGCTCGTGTCCGGGTTGACCATCTGGGTGTTTTTCAGGGTGATGCGTTGCTCGGCGTATTGCTTGCTGGCGACTGTGAAACTCAGCTGGCGGCCACCGCTGTCGAGTTGCTGCGGGCCGGGTTTGAGCGTCAGCGGCAGGCCGACGATAGCGATCCAGCGCGCCTGATCCTCTTTCACCACCAGCACCGGTTTACCCTGAAAGCGCGCGCTAGGCGCAGTGGCGCCCGTCCCCAACTCGATCACTGCGACGCCGCCCGGTACCGGGTGGTTGAGCAGGCGGGTGAGAAAGCCCTCTGCGTGGGCGGGCAGGGCGAGGCAGAGCAGCAGTGCGATCAGAGGGCGCAAGCGGTGGGCTCCTGAATGAGGTAGGTGGCTTAGGCGTAGGGTGGATGACGCTTTATCCATCCACCATTGGGGTTAATCGAGCAGCGACAGGGTCACAGGCGTTAAGTGGTTATCTTCAACCCGCAGTTGCAATTCGCCCTCTGCCAGTTTGGCTCTCAGGCGCTGGCCCGGACGGGTTTGCTCGGCCTGGCGAATGGCCTGGCCGCGCTCGTCGAGGAGAATGCTGTAGCCGCGGCCAAGGGTGGCCAGTGGGCTGACGGCGTGCAGGGTGTGCATCTGGTGCTCTAGGCGCAGGCGGCGTTGCTTGAGGCCTTCGCCCATGGCGCGCGGCAGGCGCTCGGCCAGGCTGTCGAGGCGCTGGCGCAGCAAGGTCAGGCTGCGGCCTGGATGCTGGGCGGCGAGGCGCGCATCCAGGTGGCTCAGGCGCTGTTGCTGGTGCTTGAACTGTTGTTCAAAGGCGCGGCGCAGGCGCATGTCCAGGTCGTCCAGGCGCTGGGTTTGCTGGCGCAGGCGCTCGCCAGGGTGACGCAGGCGGCGGCTGAGACCTTCCAGGCGCAAGCGTTCGCGGCCCAGGCGATCCTGCATGCGCAGCACCAAGCGGCGGTGCAGGCTGTGCAGGCGCTGCTGCAGATCGCCCATGTCCGGTGCCAGCAATTCGGCGGCTGCCGACGGCGTGGGTGCGCGTACGTCGGCAACGAAGTCGCAGATCGAGACATCGGTTTCATGGCCGACGGCGCTGATGATCGGCGTCTTGCACGCCGCCACGGCACGCGCTACCGGCTCTTCGTTGAAGCACCAGAGGTCTTCCAGTGAACCGCCGCCCCGGGCCAGGATCAGCGCATCGAAGCCATGCCGGTCGGCCAGTTGCAGGGCGTGGATGATCTGCACGCCGGCATCGCGGCCCTGCACGGGCGTGGGAATCAGGGTCAGCTGCACCTGCGGTGCACGGCGGCGGAACACGCTGATGATGTCGCGGATCACTGCGCCAGTCGGCGAGCTGATAATGCCGATGCGCTTGGGGTGGCCGGGCAGCGCCTGTTTGCGCTCGGCGCTGAACAGACCTTCGGCGCTGAGCTTGTCTTTCAGGGCCTCGAAGGCCAGGCGCAGGGCGCCGTCGCCGGCCGGCTCGACGCTGTCGACAATCAGCTGGTAATCGCCACGGCCCTCGAACAGCGAGACCTTGCCGCGCACCTTTACCGCCAGGCCGTCGCGCAGGGCCTGACGCACCCGCGCGGCGTTCTGCCGGAACAGCGCGCAACGCACCTGTGCCTGACTGTCCTTGAGGGTGAAGTACAGGTGGCCCGAGGCTGGCTTGGCCAGGTTGGAAATTTCACCTTCCACCCAGACTTGGGCGAACACGTCCTCCAGCAGCACGCGGGCGCGGCCGTTGAGTTGGCTGACGCTAAGGATCTCGCGGTCGAGGTTGAGGCGCTGGAACGGGTCTTTGATCATGGCGGGATGATAAAGCCTTTGCGGGATCGGCCAAAGGTTGTTGTCCGCTAAGCTGCTTATTAATGGTGCTGTTCCCCGGTTTAGCGTTTGGGCGCCGGCCGTAGGATGGCGTGGAGCGCAGCGATACCCATCAGGGATCTGCTCAAAGACGATTATTTGATGGGTATCGTAAGCTCAACCCATCTTACGCGCTGCGTTGCCGAGGGTTACAGCCGTATGTTGCGACCTGTAGGAGCCAGCTTGCTGGCGATGCTTTCGCAGTGCATGGATCGCCAGCAAGCTGGCGCCTACGGGGCAGTGCTTCTCTTTAATCCATCGTCGGTAACTAGCAGTATTAATGTTCTGGCAGCTTGACCGCCGCGCTGCGGGCATTAAGCTGCGGAGCCTTTTTTGCCCGCCAGGAGCGCGCCATGTTGCAGCAGCAGAGCATTATCGTGCCGCAAATCTCCAGCTATCCCGACCCCGAGGGGCGGGCGCGCAAGGTGCTGCGTTGGTTGAGTCAGCAACGCATCGTCGAACCGCAGCTGAGCACCTGTGTGGCGGGTGGCAATGGCATGGGTTACGCGCTGGCCGAAGGTGCGCGGCAGGTGCTGGAGTTACCGTTCGGTGTCACGGCCGAGCAGGCGTTGCCGTTCGGTCGGTCCATCAATGGCCTGACGGTGATGACCAAGCGCTGCATCTTCACCCCGGATCGGGGGTTTCTCGGCGAGGCCGGTTGCCCCGAGTGTCGGCGCGAGATTGGCGAGGCTCTGTTCGACAACCTGGAAGACTGGATGCCGGCGCGCACGGACAACTTCACCTGCCCCGAATGCGGCCACGAAGACGACATCAACGGCTTCCTGTTTCTGCAGCCCTGCGGCTTTTCCAATCTTGGTTTTATCTTCAATAACTGGGATGGCGCGTACTTTAAGGCGGATTTTCTCGCCCAGTTCGCCGAGCGCCTGGGCCAGTCGGTGCGCTTGGTGCAGGTCAGGTACTGAGTGGCGATTTTTCTGTGATGGTCGATTGGCAATAGTTTGCATTGAGCCAGAGGGGCTGCGTGGGTATAATGGCGCGCTTCCAATTTCCCGCCCGGGAGCCCCCGCATGCTGCGTATCAGCCAAGAAGCTCTAACCTTTGACGATGTCCTGCTAATCCCCGGTTATTCCGAGGTATTACCCAAGGATGTCAGCCTCAAGACCCGCCTCACGCGTGGCATCGAGCTGAATATTCCGCTGGTGTCCGCGGCCATGGATACCGTCACCGAAGCCCGTCTGGCGATTGCCATGGCGCAGGAAGGTGGCATCGGCATCATCCACAAGAACATGACCATCGAGCAGCAAGCCGCCGAAGTGCGCAAGGTCAAGAAATTCGAAGCCGGCGTGGTCAAAGACCCGATCTGCATCGAGGCTGACGCCAGCGTGCGTGACCTGCTTGAGCTGACCCGCCAGAACAATATCTCCGGCGTGCCTGTGCTGAGCAAGGGCGACCTGGTCGGTATCGTGACTTCCCGCGACGTGCGTTTTGAAAACCGCCTGGATGCCCAGGTGCGTGACGTGATGACGCCGAAAGAGCGGCTGGTGACGGTCGGCGAAGGCGCGGACAAAGACACCGTGCGCGAACTGCTGCACAAGCACCGCATCGAGCGCGTGCTGATCGTCGACGGCGCCTTCAACCTGAAAGGCATGATGACCGTTAACGACATCGAAAAAGCCAAGGCCTACCCGCTGGCCAGCAAGGACGACCAAGGTCGTCTGCGCGTTGGCGCCGCTGTCGGCACCGGCGCCGACACAGGCGACCGTGTTGCTGCGTTGGTTGCAGCCGGGGTTGACGTGGTGGTGGTCGACACCGCCCACGGTCACTCCAAAGGCGTGATCGACCGCGTGCGTTGGGTTAAGCAAACCTTCCCGCAAGTGCAGGTGATTGGCGGCAACATCGCCACTGGCGAAGCGGCCAAGGCCCTGGCTGACGCCGGCGCTGACGGCGTGAAAGTCGGTATCGGCCCAGGCTCGATCTGCACCACCCGTATCGTTGCGGGTGTCGGCGTGCCGCAAATCTCTGCAGTGGCCAACGTCGCTGCCGCATTGGCTGGTACCGGTGTGCCGCTGATCGCCGATGGCGGTATCCGCTTCTCCGGTGACCTGTCCAAAGCCATCGTGGCGGGCGCGTCTGCCGTGATGATCGGCTCTATGCTGGCCGGTACCGAAGAAGCTCCAGGCGAAGTCGAACTGTTCCAGGGCCGTTCCTACAAGGCTTACCGTGGCATGGGTTCGCTCGGTGCCATGGCGCAGTCGCAAGGCTCCTCGGATCGTTACTTCCAGGACTCCTCTGCCGGTGCCGAGAAGCTGGTGCCGGAAGGTATCGAAGGCCGTGTGCCATACAAGGGCGCGATGAGCGCCATCGTTCATCAGATGATGGGCGGCCTGCGGGCTTCCATGGGCTACACCGGTTGCGCGACCATCGAAGAGATGCGCAGCAAGCCGCAGTTCGTGCGTATCACCGGTGCCGGCATGGCCGAGTCCCACGTACACGATGTGCAGATCACCAAAGAGGCACCGAACTACCGCGTCGGCTAAAAAATCGCTGGATCGCTGCTGCGCTGGCTCATGCAGCGTTGGAAAGCAGCTCGCAATGCTCATTGGCTTCAGCCAACTCCGCTTGCTCGCTACTTTCCGCCTTGCCTGAGCTGCGCTCGCGACGCGAATCCAACGATTTTTAATCTTGTCGACTACACGGGGCTGCTGCTGTTGAGAGCGATGGGGCAGCCCCTTGTCATTTGTGAATTCCGCTACGAGAGATGGCCATGGCCCACCCCGATATTCATGCCCACCGCATCCTGATCCTCGACTTCGGTTCCCAGTACAGCCAGCTGATCGCCCGTCGTGTGCGTGAGATCGGTGTGTACTGCGAGCTGCATCCCTTCGACATGGATGACGCAGCGATTCGTGCGTTCGCCCCACGCGGCATCATTCTCGCCGGTGGCCCGGAGTCGGTGCATGAAGCCGACAGCCCGCGCGCGCCGAAGGCGGTGTTCGACCTCGGTGTGCCGGTTTTCGGTATCTGCTACGGCATGCAGACCATGTCCGAGCAGCTCGGTGGCAAGGTTGAAGGTTCCGACCTGCGCGAATTCGGCTACGCCCGCGTCGATGTGGTCGGCAAGGCTCGCCTGCTGGATGGCATCGAAGACCACGTGGACACCGACGGTGTACTGGGTCTGGACGTGTGGATGAGCCACGGCGACAAGGTTACCCGCCTGCCGGAAGGCTTCCATATTCTTGCTAGCACCCCGAGCTGCCCGATCGCCGCCATGGCTGACGACAGCCGCGGCTACTACGGCGTGCAGTTCCACCCGGAAGTGACCCACACCCTGCAGGGCGGGCGCATCCTGTCGCGCTTCGTGCTGGATATCTGCGGTTGTGCCGCACTGTGGACGCCGTCGAATATTGTTGAAGATGCGATTGCCAGCGTGCGCGCTCAGGTCGGTAGCGCCAACGTGCTGCTCGGCTTGTCCGGCGGTGTCGACTCTTCGGTGGTGGCCGCCTTGCTGCACCGCGCGATCGGCGATCAGCTGACCTGCGTATTCGTCGACAACGGCCTGCTGCGCCTGCACGAAGGCGAGCAGGTGATGGCCATGTTCGCCGAGAATATGGGCGTCAAAGTGATCCGCGCCAACGCTGAGGAGCAGTTCCTCAACAACCTGGCCGGCGAAGCCGACCCAGAGAAGAAGCGCAAGATTATCGGCCGTACCTTTATCGACGTGTTCGATGCCGAGTCGTCGAAGCTCGACAACATCAAGTTCCTCGCCCAGGGCACCATCTACCCGGACGTGATCGAGTCGGCTGGCGCCAAAACCGGCAAGGCTCACGTGATCAAGTCGCACCACAACGTTGGTGGCCTGCCGGATGAGATGAACCTCAAGCTGGTCGAGCCGCTGCGCGAACTGTTCAAGGACGAAGTACGCCGTCTCGGCCTGGAACTGGGCCTGCCGTACGACATGGTCTACCGCCACCCGTTCCCAGGCCCTGGCCTGGGCGTACGCATCCTTGGTGAAGTGAAGAAGGAATACGCCGACATCCTGCGTCGCGCTGACCACATCTTCATCGAAGAGCTGCGCAACTTCGACTGGTACCACAAGACCAGCCAGGCTTTCGTGGTGTTCCAGCCGGTGAAATCGGTTGGCGTGGTCGGTGACGGCCGTCGTTACGCCTGGGTCGTGGCCCTGCGTGCAGTGGAAACCATCGACTTCATGACCGCGCGTTGGGCGCACCTGCCCTACGAGCTGCTGGAGAAGGTCTCTAACCGCATCATCAACGAGATCGAAGGCATCTCCCGCGTCACCTACGACGTATCGAGCAAGCCGCCAGCCACCATCGAGTGGGAGTGAAATCAGGTCCTTCGGGGACTATCGGTACATATCGATAAGATGTTGTAACGTGTTGTTTTAGAAGAAAATACGTCACAGCATCTATCGGTGGCTATCGCCGAGCAGCAGAACGCTCTGGCGGTAAGGGTGACGGTAGGAATCGGAGGTCGGATTAAGACCCTCCCGTTTACTATCGAGACCAAACCGGTCTTTGACGGTAAATCTCTCCTTGGGAACGCTTCTGTTACGCGGCTTTCCCGGCATCAGCAGGTCTCCTGACCCTTGACGGTAAAAGCCGTCATGAACAGGAGAAAAACCTCGATGCTGACCGACACCGCACTGCGCAATCTCAAGCCCAAGGCCAAGCCCTACAAGGCTTCCGACCGCGATGGTATGTACGTGACTGTATCGTCTACCGGTACCGTCACCTTTCGCTACGATTACCGTCTCAATGGTCGACGTGAAACTCTGACCATCGGACGGTATGGCCCAGCGGGCATTTCGTTGGCCATGGCTCGCGAAAAACTGCTCGATGCCAAACGCATGGTCGCCCAGGGAACCTCCCCCTCCTTGGAGAAGCAGAGGACCAAGCGCCGCCTGACTGCCGCGAAGACGTTCGGCGAGGTGCTGAAGAGCTGGCTAGCCGATGCGCGTATGGCCGACAGTACGCGGGCAATGCGCAAGAGCATCATCGACCGCGACATTCTGCCGGTCTTCGAGAACCGGCTCCTGACCGAAATCACTCCTGACGATCTGCGGGCGCTCTGTGCCAAGGTGAAAGCTCGTGGTGCGCCGGCAACGGCCGTCCACGTTCGTGACATCGTGAAGCAGGTCTATGCGTTCGCAATTCTGCATGGAGAAAAGGTCGAGAATCCGGCTGATGATGTGAAGGCGGCGTCGATCGCCACCTTTGTGCCGAAGGATCGAGCCCTTACGCCGACTGAGATACGCCTGGCCTTCCACCAGCTGGAGTCCATTGCGGCGTACCCCACGATCCGGTTGGCCTTGCGTCTGGTGCTGCTGACCCTTGTGCGCAAGAGTGAGCTGATCGAGGCGACCTGGAATGAGGTGGACTTTGAGCGCGCCACCTGGACGATCTCCAAGGAGCGGATGAAGGGACGTAATCCACACGTGGTCTACCTATCTCGCCAGACCCTAGACATTTTTGTGGCACTGCACACCTGTGCTGCTGGCTCCAGGTTCGTGTTGCCCTCGCGCTATGAAATTCACCGCTGCATGTCGCACGCCACCTTGAACCGGATTACCCAACTCATCGCATCTCGTGCCAAGGAAGCGGGTCTGCCGTTGGAGCCGTTTACGGTTCACGACCTGCGCAGGACAGGTTCCACGCTACTCAACGAGGTAGGCTTCAATGGCGACTGGATTGAGAAGTGTCTGGCGCACGAGGATGGTCGTTCTTCGCGCTCGGTCTATAACAAGGCCGAGTACGCTGAGCAGCGGCGACACATGCTGCAAGAGTGGGCGGACATGGTCGATGCCTGGATCGATGGTCGCACTCATGTGCCGAAGCTGCTGCCGGACAATGTGTCCGTGCCGGTGTTGAGTGCCGCAGTTTGAAGGAAGTGCATGGTTGTCAGTTGACAACCATGCTGGTCATGCCAATACTGGAGATCACTGATGCCCCGTCCCTCGCATCCGAAGAAAGAGGTCGAAGAAGCGCTTAGGCATGCCGAAGGGCAGGGTTGGCGCGTAGAAGTTGGCGGGAGTCACGCCTGGGCGCGAATCTACTGTCCGTACAACGATGAAGAGTGTCGCTGCGGCGAGTTCTGCATCACCAGCGTATGGAGCACGCCAAAGAGCCCTGGCAACCACGCACGCGCCCTGCGGCGCGTCGTGGACAATTGCACCACGCACCGTAAGCCGCAGGAGGCTGCTGACGGTGCAGAGGAGTAGCACGATGGAATATACCTTCACTCTGAAATACCAACTTGCCGATGATGACCATAACCCGGATGCGCTGGTCGAGCGTCTTGGCGAAGCGGGTTGCGACGATGCCCTGGTCGGCATCGGTCAGCCGGGGCGGCTGGCGCTGGAATTCACCCGCGAGGCAGAGAGTGCTGATGCGGCTATGCGCAGTGCGCTGGCCGATGTGCGCAGTGCTGTGCCGTCGGCGAGACTGATCGAGGTAGCCCCGGATCTGGTCGGTCTGACTGATGTGGCCGAAATGGTCGGCGTGTCGCGGCAGAACATGCGCAAGCTGATGCTGGCCAACCCGGGAAGTTTCCCTGCACCGGTGCATGAAGGCAGTGCGTCAATCTGGCACCTGGCTGACGTGCTGGCCTGGCTGCAGGTCAAGGGTAGCTATTCACTGGCCAGGGACGTTCTGGAAGTGGCCCGTGTGGCCTTGCAGGTCAATCTGGCCAAGGAAAGCCGGCGCCTATCGCGCTCGACTTCTGAGGAGCTGGAAGCTCTTGTCGGTTGAGGCCACCGCCTGCTTCATTCCTGATCTGAACCCGCCCTAACTGGGCGGGTTTTCCGTAGGCGGACATCCGGGCCACTGATGCCTTTACGAGGAACCTGCTTGCGCTCCTCAATCCATGCTTCGACCTCGGCTAAGTCCCATACCACGCAACGCGGTGTCAGGTTGAAGCGCCGGGGGAACTCTCCATGGCGTTCCATCTCGTAGATAGTCGTTTCGGACAAGGGGATGATCTGCCTCAGTTCTTGTCGCCGAATGGTGCGCCGGAAGGGCAGAGGGCTGTGCCTCGGGAACTGCGGCAGTGTTTCGTAGGCCTCCGTGCCAGGCATGGGGAGAGATTGGCTGGTCTCGGAATTTGAAGCGCCGGATGTTGGCGATAGATGTTCCATCTCGGACTCCATGTGTCTGGCTGGATGGAAACACTGTGAGGCTGAGTGGCTATCGGCACAACTTGTTGTAGCGTAGTGGGGCGCAAGTCTCTTGTGGCGGCGGAGGTCGCACCTGCGGTTTTTATGGAAAGGGATAATCACTCTCTAAAGCGATCGGATTTCTCGGATATTGGGTGAGCTGTGTCAAGATACAGAAGTCCCTGCGTGTGGATTACAAGGAGAGAAGTATGATCAAGGGCTTTGATAAACTTCAGCGTGATCTGGCGCTGGCCCAAGAAGCGCTGCAAGAGCTAGATGGCGACTTGTGTTCAGTGAAGTTCGATCCGTACGATCCTGCGAGCATTGAGCAGGCTATACAACATGTTGTTGATGTAATCGACAGTCGTGTGGGTGCTTATGGGGCGAACCCCATTGTCGGGCCGATAATAGAAAATATGAAAGAACATTACCGTCAGGGGATTATTGAACGAGCGGCAGAGGCGCGCATGCCAGGGGAAGAAGAATGAGCTCAGCTGACGTGTTTACACAGATTAATAACGCTATACTGGATCTCCAGGGCTCCCAGCAGCAGACCTTTGAACTTCCCCTGAAAAAGTTGGCTCGCTTGCTGTCTGACCCTACCTTTGAAGAAGTAAATGTAGGGCTAACTCAAGGGACTGACTTAGATCACTTCTTATCAGAAAGCGAAAATTCAGGTGGGAGCTTTACAGGGAGCCATAAGTTAGCCTGGCCAGAAGATGATAGGCTTCGGATGGGGATGACCTTGCTTCTTATACGGAAGCTGGCTGATGATCCACCTTATGCGTTGAACTTTGGGTATCACTATTTCAATACGGGAAGTCGAAAAGTAATATCAGGCTTCCATGCATTAATTGCCCAGATAATTATTCCATTTGCGAGAGATTACAAGGCTTACGTGCTGGCAAGTGGGCAAGTAGCACCTCGGCCAGCTATGCCGTCGAACAAAGTATTCATCGTGCATGGACATGATGAAGCAGCCTTGTACGGGCTAGCCAGATTTCTTGAGAAATTAGGTTTGGTTTCAATTATTTTAAAAGAGGAGCCAGATCGTGGTCGTACAATAATCGAGAAGTTTGAGCAGTCGGCGGAAGTAGGGTTTGCTGTGATTTTGCTAACACCTGACGATGTTGGTGCGCCCGTTAAAGCAGATACGCCATCGGCACGAGCCCGTCAAAATGTTATCTTTGAGCTAGGATATTTTACCGGTAAGTTAGGCCGTGGCCGCGTATGCCTTCTTAGAAAAGGCGATGTTGAAATACCGTCGGATCTATTCGGAGTTATTTATACTGAAATGGACCCAGCGGAAGGGTGGAAAGCTAGGTTGGTGCGGGAAATGAAAGAGGCGGGACTTGATTTTGACGCAAGCAGATTCTGGAGTTGAGCTAAAAAATCTTGTATCGGAGCTTGGAGCAAAATCCCCTGTAGAAACTCCTCTTTGAAAGGCGGAATTTCTACAGGGCTTGGCTCTTATGAATTTTTGCTTCCTGAGCTTAGCTGAGCTGAATGGGTTTCTAGTTTTTCTAATGTTTTTACTGCCAATCTATGGTGCATCGCTCACTATGTTAGATGGGCGCAATTGACTTGTCGGCGAGTTGGATGAGCTTGAAGTTTACGTTGTAAGTGGCTTCCAAGTAGGTGGCTTCGCTGTCGTCAAACGATGCGGCAACGATACTTTGTAGATTCGCCTCAGCAGATAGTTGCTGGAACAAAGCTTGTTGGCTCTTCGTGGCCATAGAGTGTTGTCCGGGTTCATCCAATAATAGGAAGCCTGGGTGGTTGCCTTGAACGGTAGGGTGTGACGAGGTCTGGTAAATGGAGAGTAAGTAGCTCCAGATCAGGCGAACGAAATCACTTGCACTTGATTCGCGCGCGATATTGCCTTTTGGTTTGGATCCTTCAGTCTTTGTTGATGCTTGAGTGTCGCCACGTTCATTGATTTCACGCAGCTCCATTTTTGCTAGATAGGGCAGCAAGTTATCGCGGTTAAATTCGATGTCAGAAATCGCCGCGCTGTGGTAATCGAAGGTGCCTATGTTAAGTCGGAACATTTTCTCGAAGAGATCATACTTTGCACTATCCGCGGCGGAGTAGGTGCTGCTCGGCAAGTTGGAACGGGATTTTACGTTCGCTGCGTGCTGTGCAGATAGTCGCGTGATTTGATTCAGTATAGAGCTTGCGCTTTCTGCAAATTTCTCAAGTTCTTCAAGGTGTATTTCGATCTGTAGTTGGCGCCGAATGCCCGCTTGAGATACGGTGGACTTGGAGTTCAAATCAGATCGAAGTGCGTTGAGTGATGATTTGGTTGCTGCAACCTTTCTGGAGATTTGATCTCTGAGAGCTTCAGTTTCTGCGATCTGCTGTTCAATTCCGGCGGCCTCTCTCTCTAGCATCCGCAGCTGTGCCCTCAGATAATCAATGTTCGTCCCTATATCCATGTGCGGTGTACTTTCATGAAGATCTACGAGGGAGTGACCAATTTTCTGGTGGCAGGCGGGGCATGAATCACTTGCGGTCGAGAGGCTTAATGATGCGCCATAATTTATGAGCTTTTGTGCTGCTTGGTTTTTTTTCAGTTCGTCATGCGCCTGTTTAGTGTTTGTTATGTTGGCATTGCGGCTCGCCCTGAGTAGGGCTAAGTTACCCAGACATGTTTCATACGCAACGGTGTGTTGAGCGAGTTCGTCTGTGAGTTTTTCAATGGACTGTGTCAGCTGTTGAGGTAATGCTTGGGGGCGGTTCTGTTGCTCTAATCCGATTCGTTGATGTTCAGCAATTTGACTTCTTTTGTATTCTATAAGGCTTTCCGGTTCACGATCTGGTAGAACCATGCTGAAAGTGACGATTTCTTGATCGAAATTGGCAGCAGGCACTTTCGGAATATTTTCAAAGTGAAGTCCAAGCTTTAAGGCTTCAATGTTGAGGGTGCGGTAAAGTATTTGCCACTCGTCATATATTTGCTTGGATTCTTTATCCAAGATATCTCGATTGGCAGCAGTTTCAAAAACATCGGTGCCTACGAGATAGTCAACGATCTTAATCCTGGCATCCTTAATGCCAAAATATGGAAGATTGGCAATATAATCTGTCCATCCGCGTTTTTGCTCGATCGCCATGGCTGCGAAAATATACTGAAGGTAAAGCTTCACTGGCTTCCCGCTGGTTTGGGGAACCATCGGTAAGTTCAAGCCGAGGAATTTTTCAAAGTAGGTAAAGAAGCCCTCTTCGATCTGAGCGCTTCCGCTATCATGGATGAACCTGAAGAACGAAGTAGTGCTCTCGGACTTCGTTAGACCTGCACACTCTTGAATTTCGACAAGTTTGTTGTTTCTTCCTGTTCCCTTGATGCCTCGAGTGATTGTAATGATTTTTCCATGGCTTTCTATTTCAATTGTTACCCCGGAGGAGTGTATGGGGTGCTTAGCTTCGTCATATTCAACATGATCTTTCAAAGCATAAGTTAAGGCGTTTTCATTCTGTGCACCCAGCAGCTCTTCCATCCCAATGGCATAGAGGATTGCATGTACGATAGTGCTTTTCCCTGCTGAGTTACGGCCTCTGATAATGTTCAGATGTCGGCTGAATTCTGTATAGAAGCCGAACGGGCCGCTGCTTGTTTGAACATCAATCTTGAGCGCTTTGATATACATTTCTAGTCCCATTCCTTGGATACAGACGTTACCATTTTTTCTGTAATCCTTTTCCCGATTGAATGCAGGGCGGCTTTTTCTTCGTTGAGAATACTGTCATCTGCAAGTATTAATTTTACATAGACCAAGCCTGCTGTGGACAAGGCGAAGCCACCAGTTGTTGTCTGTGTAATCAGTCCGTCTTGGTATGCCAGATTTAATGCGATGGCCATGGCAGGGTCGAAACCCCAGATCGGTAGGTGAAGCTGACTGATCTCTGCGCCACGTTTTAATGCTAGAGCACGCTCAGGACGTTTAAGAGCCCAGTTCATTAGATGGATTTTAATTAAGCTGCTTTTGCCACCATGCCCTGTAATATGGAGTATCAGGAGTGCTTGGGCTATTTTGTATACCGGGCGAAGCTCGGACAGGACCGGGATGGGGCGTCGAGTGAATTTTAATTGGGCCATGTCTTACTCGATAAAGTCCAGTTCACATATGGCAAGCCATCTAGCAACGGTTCTGGTTGCTACTTCTCTGGCTGTAGAGCTATCAATGTTGACGTTCCGGTCTGTGATCAGGCATTCCATAAGCTTTGACTTAACCAGTTCCGTAAGTGCTTCGGGAGTTTCCTCGGATGTATATATCCACTCGGTAACTTGTGTTTCGAAGCTATTCACTACGCGTGCTATGTTTACGTAGGTTTGAGGTGAGCGGTCATACAGTGATTGAAAATAGGAGTCATGATCGAGAAAGGATTTTCGGGTCATGGTAATCAACCCCTGAATCCTTTGCTCAGACATTCCGGAAAGGCGTAGGCGGCATTTGCGCTCTAAATTTATATCAAATGCTTCGCCGCTGGAATTAACTTCCGGCAATCTTTGAATAGGGGAGCCGACATACGGTGGCATGCCTGCTGAAGTTCTTAGCGAGTTGAATTCTTTCAGATAGAACTCATGGTCGTGGAGTAGGATGCTGAAATTTTCATCTATATGAGGAAGTTTCCAACCTCTGACTTCCGCTTCTTTTGTCCTGGAGTAAGATACTAGTTTATGTCGGTTGATTTCGGGGGTGACGAAGCACCAGTTTATGATTTTGGTGCCACCTAATAAGCCTTGCAGTTCTTTTGCGTAATCTTTGAGTTTTTTTAGATCGGTGTTGATTTTGTCCCGCTGTTTTTCATAAAGCTCGTCTTGCTCATATAGTCGTTCAGGGCAATAGCATTGAAAGGCATAACCAGTATGCTTGGTAAAGCCCTCAATACCGTAATCTCCAGGAGAGGCTGGGATCTGCTGGTAGCCATCTGTTCCGTATTTTGATTTAAATGCCAGCTGACAGGCTGCTTCCCAAGTTGTCCCCGTGAACTGGCCGATTGGTGTCTCTATCACTTCCTGTTTGCCTTATTGAAGCTGATCGCGCGGGGCTGATCACATCCATTGATCCGAGATTGCCAGCAGATTCGGCATCGGGTTTATGTGAAATTAACAAAAGGCCATCACAGGGTCTAGCGAACATAAATAGATAGTGTTGGCCAGACATGCCTTGAGCTTGCTGGGGCTTCCCGGCGTGCCGCCGTCGGGCTCGCGGGCTGCGCCCCGTGCTTCGTGCCGAATCACGGCCATTCGGCTTTGATCCCTGATGTCTCCGGCCCGTGAGGGCCTGCGCGCTCCGCTTACCGATCCGTGGCATGGGTGGAGTGGGGCGGTCTTGCTGTTCCCTTCACCGTATCACGGCGTTCTCGCCGTCAAGGGCTGCGCGTGCATGCACGCTGGCGTCCTGGCGGCCGTCGTTGACCCCTGACAGCTGCGCTGCGCCGTGCTGGTGCCGGTTCCGGGCAATTCCGCCCGAGCAACCGGAGCACGACCATGTCGCAACTTTCATTTTCCTCGTTCGATTCCATGCTGCTGGTGCGTGATGAGCAGGGACGCTATCTGCCCGCGTCTGTGGACCAGATCCTGAGCATGGCGCGCCAGGCGATTGATCAGAAGTACCAGCGCGGGGCGCTGTTCACCTCGCCGGAGCTGGTCAAAGACTACCTGCGCACCAAGCTGGTCGGTTTCGAGCACGAGGTGTTCGCGGCGCTGTTCCTCGACAGCCAGCATCGGCTGCTCGAGTACGTGGAGTTGTTTCGCGGCACCATCGATGCAGCGGCGGTGTATCCACGCGAAGTGGTGAAGGAAGCATTGCGGGTCAATGCAGCTGCGGTGATCTTCTCGCACAACCATCCGAGCGGAAATCCAGAGCCTAGTCAGGCAGACAAGGTGCTGACCCAGCGCCTCAAGGAGGCTCTGGCGCTGGTAGACGTACGCTCCCTGGATCACATCATCGTGGGCGGCGAGGCAACCGTCTCATTCGCAGAGCAGGGATTGCTCTAGCCGCAGGGGGCTTCGGCCCCCTTTTTTGCTGCGCCGCCGAATGAGGCCAGCACCGCATCACCTGTCGGCACTGCGCTCGCTCTGGCGAAGTCGTTTCACATAGTCTCTATCTGCCAGCTCTCGGCCCCCAGGTCCAGCACGCAATTTGCCGATGAGGCAAATACGTCATCGGTGAGTCGCAGTTAGTTCAGGGCATGATAGAAGAGTCGGTAGAGGCCGACGATGAGATGCAGGGTCACACGCTGGCCGCCTGATGTGCATAGCGCCCCTGCAAGGAAGCTGGGGGCTTCTTAAGACCGGGCGCGGCAGCTTTGCCGCGCCCGATTTCAAGCAGGCGTAAGCAAAAGTGCCGACGCCATCAGTTGCATGGCAGCTCGGGAGCTCTATTCCAGATCCAGATGCTGAGCGATGTGCTCGACGAGCTTTAGCGGCTCGCGGCTATTCATAACGGTAAACATCAGGTCGCGCTTGCTGCGGGGGAGGTGCTGGGCGCAACGCTTGGCGGTGGCTTGCACCGCTGCACTTGTGCCATGAATCTTGGCTGCTAGCAGTAGCGCTATTGTCGCGTCAGTGAGGTTCACAGGCTTCTCATTGAACAGGAGGATAGTGGGCGGCTGCATTCTACGGTTGAACTGCTTGTCGCAAAAGGATTCGGATACCCAGCGTTATGAGGGGCATAGTTATTTAGGTAGCTGATAGCTGGCAAGGCTGTAGCGTTGATGGAGGAAAGGGAGCTAGCCAATCCTACCGCGACCGATCAGGCGTTAGAACTGGCTTTGATTATTTCGGCTCGGGAGGCGAACGAGCCAATAGACTCAAGTCGACCGAATGATGAATTATTAACCGAATGTCTCTGAAAGAACTTTTCAACCTTGAAAACTAAAAGCAAATCTCCTTAGATTGCAAACTTCTTCCCTAGATCGCTGTAAACCATAGCTAACGCGTCCTCAGACTCAGAGAATGGCCAAGCGTCTTTTACCAGATATGAATGATCATGCACTAGGAAATACGCCAGCATTGAAACTGGTTGAGACCAGAATACGTCAGAGTTGACTCTGGTGCTTATCCTGTCAGGAATATAGTTTCGCTCATCTAGAAAGGCTGAAAGCTTTGGAATGATCTCGTCATCAATTAAATCTTTAAGCTCTTCCAAAACCATCATGTTGAACTTCTGATCTTTGAACCCCTTGGTTTTTATTTTTGAGTCGTAAAGGCCCGTAAGCTGCTCTAGCAGCTCGCCGCGGGACTTAGTCTCCAACTCTAAAATATTCATGGTTTCACAAAAAAGATGATCTGCAGTCTCTATTAGAGCCGCACTGCTTGAAACAAATCTAATCGCTCTGCTAGGGGCTCCCCAAGAGCTTTTGTAAATACTATCATGTACTACCTCCGCATAAGCGTGCTGCATCAACGTTCTTACTTGAAGTTCACAACACGTATCTGCCGGGATGAGAACCCCATCAGCATTAAAGTCAACTTTAGCACGCACTTCGAAATGGTGGGATTGGTAGCCAAATTTTTCTGGGGCTTGCTCATACTCCTTAGAGGTATCCCGAGATTTCTGAATTCTCCACTCTGGATGTAACGCTAACGAAGCACACAGTTTTTCAACGTCCGGACTAAGCAGGCAAACAGCTCGAACACCCACGAGGTCTGTCATATCGGACATTGGATTCTTGTAAGGTTTTCTCGACAGCTTGCCAATCGCAGAATCAATTTCTTTGACTCTACTGCTCAGTATTTGAAGAGTTATACTCTCGGATTTAGAGATCGCTTTAACAGTTTCACGGACAAGGTCCCCCCATGCTCGCAAGCTAGGCTGGGCATCTGTCAGCCAACCTCTAAATCCCTCGAGTTCCATTACTCTTGCCCTTCGACTACGCCCTTTATTCGAACCTGTGTATAGCCTCCTGCTTGAGGTTCCACTTGAACATGCTCGCTAAAATTCACATCTGCTGGAACCTGAATTTTGATACCCGTACTGAAATCAATTCTACGAGGTCGACGTAGTTTTGCTTTAATGTAAGCAAGGTCTTTTATCATCGCCGTGTCAGGGAGTCCGGTTGCGGACATCGTTTTCTTGTACTCTTCCCTTTGCTCCTTAGGGAGATGCTCTTCCGCAAATGTAGCAATTGACATGGTTCCTTTATTGCTGCGCAGGTCAGAGCGTAGCGCCTCTAATAAAGCACCTCGTTCTGGCGCACTTATTGGAAGCGCGTTAATGAACGTCTTGGTCGTCTCATAAAACTTCCGGGTCTGATACTTGGAAGAGCCTACGATATTCATGCCCAAGAACGCATTATAAAAATATGCAGCTGCGGATTTTGTTTCGGTGCTGGTGAGTAGGTGATCAAACAAGAAATATCTGTAATTTTCAGGCGAGTAAAGATTTTTTATTGGGGCTTGATAAGATATCTCAATAACGATCCCGATCTTGTACAGGCGCTGTGTTTGAGATAAGAGCATTTTCTTGATAAGTGTCAAGCTGACGGAGCCGTTCACCTCTTCAATATTGAAACCCTTATCGGTTTCGGCCTTAATAACTGCGGCGTACGGGCTTTGATTTTTGCCAACCTTGCCGGTTAATACGATCAATATCCCGCCAGGCCACTTTGGATTAGTTTGGGCGTCAGCTAGGTCGCTCGCAATTACTTTGGATTTGGCTACAAAATCCAAGTCATTCATTCTGATAATCGCAGCGGCCTTTTGCATGAAGGACCCTTCACCTGACCTCTCGACATTAATCTCTATTCCATGAGATGTGCTGCCTAGAGCATCCGTCACTCGAATTTGCACCAAATCCCTAGAGTCGACATCCAGCGGAATTAAATCATTGGACAGTTGAGGCTTGACCAATAGTCCATCTTTTGTCCGAGGAAAAATCGTATGCGCTATCATTCGTTCAATGGTGAGTGCTTCAAATTCAAAATTGCTCATAATGTCCCTATCAGATTCCGGAATCTTTCTTGGTTTTAGAGTTTTATGTTTCTAACCATGTATTGCATGAGCAGCCCCAACTTTTTAAATATGAGCACCCAAAATCTGTCAGTCGCTCACATTGACAGAGTTTCGGCGCTCATTATACGTTGTAGCGCAATCAGTCGACGGGTTTCGACCGGGAGGAATATAGCAACTGGCCGCCATTTGGTGGCGGTTCTCAGTGGGGGTGGGAGCTGATTTATTTTTCATATTTTCACGGGCTGACCACCCGCTTCCGGCCGACAGCGGCCCCTAGTGACAGGCAGCAGTCGGCCAAAAAACTCAGTTTCTTCTTACCTAAATAAGTGAAGGCTGCGGGCCTGATAGCTCAGACGCTGGCATAAAGCTGTCATAACACGGACGAAAGGCCGTCAATCAATCTGCGCAGATTGTGCTCATGGCAGTGCTTATAGCGGTTGCCACTTCCGCATTGGCAGAGCGAGTTCCGGTTTGCCCCGTTGGCGATTACTTCCACCATGAAGTTGTGGGCAAGCTCGAATGATTGGTAGAGGTCGGCATCTCGCCCCTCAAGAGTGAGGCCATTGGGTGTCTGGCCAAACCTGCTGAAGTTCGCCTCGCATAGCCGAATGAAGTCGCCGACGATCTGGTTAGTGGATGCTGGGCGGCGGATGCTGTCGATGCGGCTCCCTTGGTAAGTTCGCGAGGAATCAGGGAGAAAAACGACTGTTTTGTCCCCATCAACCTTCGGCGTTATGTCGTGAAGCGAGCAGTCCGGCGCTCTCCAGACGGCATGGAACTCCGCTTCGGTGAAGACCGCTGGCCAGTCCCATATCTGCCACCCGTACACTGTCGAGCCTCCAGCTCTCCGAATCTGCTCCTCCACATTCGAGTAGCACTCTCCCGGCACTGCAAATTCCTGCGGCTCAACCGCCATCACGACCGGTTTTTCTGGAGAAACCTGCCTGCAAAAATCTAGTATCCGCGCCGGTAGTTCGATTGGCGCACGGGTATTGCTCATTTCATTCGTCCTTGAGGGAGAAGCTAGGGACTGCACTATAAGATGGCTGCGACTCTTCGACCCAGATGCCTACGGCGCACTGTCCTACGACATTGTCGACACTCATGGAAAAGGCAACAGATTCATTTAGTGGCCAGACTGGCTACTTCTGGCCAACCGCTGCCGGTCGAGATAGGCCGAACCGGCCAAAATTAGTCAGCCGATATCTGGAAGATTAGTTCTCTTTAGCCACATGTGCTGACCTTGGGGGTGGGAAGAACTCACTTCCTAAAAAGATTTTTAATTTCTTGGATCTTTGTAAATAAAGGAAGAAAGCCTTCAAATGAGACTTCATCAAAAGGAGCGACCTCGTCATAAATATTTGTCGCAAAATCAACCTTGCTTAACGCCACGCTAGCTTTAGTAGAAATGTTTATGACGCTTGAGTCGCAAATCAATGATTTTGGGGGAGTCCTGATAAAAATAAAAGGATCTACGAGGTGGCAACTATGCTTATCAAACTCACTTTTTGAATATAGACGTCTTCCAGCGGTGTCAGCTTTAAATAGATCTGAGTCTTTATATAAATGCTCTATGCAGATATCAGTCTCCACCCTAAAAGCAGGTCGAGGAATAATTAAACTAAAAACGTTATTGTTATGATCCATGTAGTCGCCAGACGAGCCGCCCATGGTTTTCACATAGGACTGTTCATCTCGATCAAAGATGCATATTGTTAGGCAGCGCTGAGCGTTGGCGCTAAGAGTTTCGCATAAAGACTTTAAG
This sequence comes from Pseudomonas sp. BGA-UO-ETr-WB11, assembly GCF_059567785.1. NCBI lineage: Bacteria > Pseudomonadati > Pseudomonadota > Gammaproteobacteria > Pseudomonadales > Pseudomonadaceae > Pseudomonas > Pseudomonas sp. BGA-UO-ETr-WB11. Next base: position 502,222 of record NZ_JCAQOS010000005.1, read on the forward strand.
TTGCTGCTCCCATATTCCCTTTGGTTTGGGAGCGTCAGTCTGAGATCCGGATAAAGTCCTTTATCCTGGGCATTTTTGAAAGCTTTCTCTATATGTTTTTTATCAGTGACACCTTCTACAAAAAGCTGTACCTCTTCGATAACCGATAATGCTGACATTTTAGCGTCGAATGTGAATTTATCATCCAGACTTTTAAGTTTCTTGGCGAGACTTAAATATACCGGGTCAGCCTCACCTTTAACATGCTTTACGAAATTGATTTGGCCTCGCACAACCCATCGAAAGCGTGGCGGCTCGCCTGCCCTATTTCTTGAATCGACTTTACTGCGCCAATGCTCCTCGGCAGCCTCTAAGCCAAATTTCTCCCACGAATAAAGTGCTGCTCGAATATTTTTAATATATTCACGCGGTACGTTGGTACGGGAGTTTACGACAATTCCAGTTACGACTTGGCGCTGAGAGATCGGCTTAAGGGAGGTTTTTTCTTCATTTGGCAGGAAGCCCGCGCGCAAAATTTCAAGCTTCAATTCTTCGCCAATTATCACATTGCTCTCGGTATCGCTTTTTCGTGCAAGAGCAGTAGGGAATAAGCTATTGCTCGTAGAGAAAAACAAATCATCTGCGTACCGACTGTAATAGCATTTATGCTTGGATGCTAGGCGCTTTAAATTATAGTCTAAGCCCTTGCAAATAACGTTTGTAATCCATGGGCTTAGTGGGCTTCCCTGCGGGAGAACTCCATCTTTAGTGCTGATGAGCGCAAGCGCTCGGGCGGCCTTTGGGGTCATGTCAAAAGGCGGGTTTTTAAACATTCCAGAGACCCGCGCAGTAGTTATGCTTGGGAAAAAGTCTTTTATATCGACTCTTAGCACCCATCTCTGCCTAACATGGACAACGCTATTTTGGAGAATACCTCGTCCTGGAATGTATCCATAGACGCAGTGTCTGAAAGTCGCTTCAGGAGATAGCTTGTTTAGAATTGTTCGTTGAAGCTCTTTTAGGCCCCGGACAGGGGCATCAATTGTTCGCTCCCCTCCCGAACGCTTTTTGATCGAAAAGGAGGTGTACGCTTTTGTGGGGTCAATATAATAAGCATAATATGCAAGCACCCCCCTTTTGACCCCAATGTAGTTCGCGAGGTCTTGATTATTTTTTATTTGGGGAATAGCCATCTTTAATTCCTTAAACGGAAATGCACACTCAGGACTCCAACTACGCAGAGCTATCCATCTGCGCGCGACTCGAAGAGTCAAAGGTGTAAGTGCAACAAGCTAAGACGAATCGATCTTAGAAATGCGAGTCCTGAGTGGGCGGACGGATCATAATTCAGTTGTAGAAATCTGCCAAGACTTCGAGAAGTTATAAGGTCCTGAGATGCAGGATCACTCAGAAAGATCCAAAGTGAGGGAAAGAGAACCGTTTTTTTACCCTACTAAATGTCCGCTTTTGGCCGATTAGATTTGAAGCGCAGGCAGTTCGAGCAGGGCAGTGGGTTGCTGCCTTTGGTTAGAGGGTGTCGGGACGCTGTCTCGGGATTATGCCCTTGAGATTACGAGCTGGCTTTCCGCCGCAGCCATCAGTACGGCCGTACTGCAATCGAGCGCACCAGCGATCTTGAAGATGATTGCCAGCGTGGGCATGTGTTCGCCACGCTCGACCTTGCCCATGTGCGAGCGCTCGATACCGGCCACGTTCGCCAGCGCTTCCTGCGCGATGCCGCGCTCCATGCGTAGCGCGCGCACCGCGGCGCCGAAGGCTTGCGCCAGCTCGGCATCGAAGGTGGTGGTACCGGCTGGTCGGCCGGGCTGGACGGATCGCTTCTGCATGGACAGAAGCGTCGGGTCGAGAGAGAATCAAAACCACGTTATCTTTAACTCATTGATGGGGCTTCCGGCACTTTCGTGCTTTTACAGAAACCCGTGCCGGTGGATTTCATCAGAACCGTAGAGGCGCCTACGTGTCTTTCCTGACTTGCGTAATGCCGACTCCATGCCTGGGCGCCTTCACGGTTTCACTGGCATGCGTATCCGTGCTTTTGGGGGAATGCACGAATCCGCATCGGCGGATTGGCGATTCTGTGTGGAAACACATCCGTGTATCGACGCTTACGTGCAAGGCACGTCCGCCTTATGGTGCGCAGCCATGACCCTGTCGCTTATCACCGAGGCGGAGCGCGAGCAACTGCTGGCGAACGGCCGGGCCCGGGCGGCGGGCCAGGTCATCGACCCGTTGCCGGTGGTGCGCCTGTTCACCCCAGACGCGCATGCGACCTGGCTCCTGACCGAGCTCAATCCGGCCGACGAGGACACGGCCTATGGCCTGTGCGACGTGGGTATTGGCATGCCCGAGCTGGGAGCTGTGAAACTGTCCGAACTGGCGTCTATCGTCGGGCCGCTCAAGCGCCCGGTCATGCGCGACCTGTACTTCCGAGCGACGCGCACGCTGTCTGAATACTTGCGGCTGGCGCACCTCAACGGCTCGATCCTGGACTGACCGAGTCGCCCGTCCGGTCCCTTTCATCGAGGGGCGTATCGTGATCGACTCGGTCCGAGTCCAGACCGTACCTGTCTCAATCGGCACTGTTGCAGTCAGGCGATATAAGCCTGACCGAATGGGTCATGATGGCTACCGCTCAAGGTCGCAGGATATGTCTGGAGCCACACCATTGAAGGACGGTGGCGCAGTCGCACTCGGACGATTCGTGCAACGCTTCGGAGTCAATCGGTCTTGATGCAGTCGCTTGACGCATCTCCACATGAAGCTGTGTCGAAGAGGCCCTGACTTCGAGTTGGGAGCTCGTGGAGACGGACCCTGTGCAAAGGGAGGTTGCCTCATGGCTGATCGCGACACCGAGCATTGGTATCCCATCGCGGCCTACCTCTATGTCCTGCATCTGGATGACCTCGCCTTGGCCTGGGAGTACCTGCGCAGGAATCCAGAGTATCGCTGCGACTGGCAGCATCGGCGCCGTCGGCCCAAGGCTGCGCATTGCTGGGGGTTGCGCTTGCTGGAAGACCCGGCCCTGGATGCGCGAGACGCGCTTCCAGCCTGGTTCCCAGACCACCCGGAGCTGATACAACTTTATCCCGATGTCGATCCCATGCCCAATGCCGCGCCGTTCGATTTCTGGCGCATCCCAGGCAGCAAGAGCCTGATCCATGACGGCAGGCGCCTGCTGCTGACGACACGCTGGCCGGGCTGCTGCCTGCGGCTGGCCGTCGCTCCCGGTCTGGAGGACGGAATGGCCTATGTTCATGCCGTTCGGGCCTGTGCACGCTACTGCACAATCGCGACCGGACTGAACAAACTGGCTGTTGCGGCTGATGCTATACCGCTTGCGGCGGTACGGTGCCGGCCCAGTCCCGCCGCGCTGCTGGAGTTGCATACCCTTCAAGCACTCGACGCTACTCTGGCGGGAGCGTCCTTGCGCCAAGTGGCCGAAGGGCTGTTTGGCCGGGCCGCGGTGGTCGGCTGGCATGCCGACGGAGGCCTGCGCTCGAAGGTGCGCCGCCTGGTGCGGCGCGGCCGGACGCTGATGCGCGGTGGCTATCGCCGTCTGGCACAGCTCGATGGGTGTGGGGAGGGTTGTTCCGCGCTGCCCGCAAAACGACCCTGAGCAGACCGCCCACCATTCCTGAGACTGCCTCCATCTGGCCGCGCTAGTGCGGTCGGGCAGTCCTGAACGATGGAGGCTCACCTCATGCGACCTGCTCCCGTGCGATCTGCTGTTACCCACCCAAAGCCCCTGCAGCCCACAGTCACTGTCCAGCCGCAGCGCTACCTGACCAACGACGAGGCGGCCGAATACTTGCGCCTGTCGCCGCGTACGCTGGAAAAACAGCGCGTAATTGGTGGCGGCCCGCGCTTTCGCAAATTCGGTCGGCGCGTCATGTATGCCCTTGCCGATCTCGACAGCTGGGCTGACCAGCGCAGCTTCGAGGTTACGTCCGATCCTGAATATGCCGAGCATCACTCGGCCGACAGTCGTGCGCGCTGATCGGCGGTTCGCTGGTGGCCATCGCCATGTCCAACTCTTCGATGGAGCGGGAACAGCTCGACCTGTTCCGCGCCTTGCCGGGCGATATAGCGCCGCGCGACAGCCAGGATCTGATGGCCTATCCGTTCTTCTCGCTGGCCAAGTCTCGGCGCACAACGCCGATCGACTTCCGCACCAGCAGCGTTACCGTACGAGTGGAGGGCACGCTGGAGCACGGCATCGCCACTATCTGGGATGCCGACGTGCTGATCTGGGCTGCCAGCCAGATCGTGGAGGCGCGCGACGCGGGTTTGCATCCGTCGCGCCTGATGCGCGCTACGCCCTACGAGATTCTGCGCTTCATTGGGCGGGGGGTGTCACTACGCGACTACCAGCGCCTCAAGGCCGCCCTAGATCGTCTGCAATCAACCACGATAGCTACGTCCATCCGCGAGACCACAGGGCGGCGATTGCATCGTTTCTCCTGGATCAACGAGTGGAAGGAGTTGGCCGATACCCGTGGCACACCGCTGGGCATCGAACTGATCCTGCCAGACTGGTTCTATGCGGGCGTGCTGGACGCCGCCCTGGTGCTGACCATCGATCCAGCGTACTTCCGGCTCACTGGCGGCATCGAGCGCTGGCTATACCGCCTGGTGCGCAAGCATGGGGGCAAGCAGCCGGACGGCTGGCAGTTCGACTTCCGCCATCTGCACCGCAAGTCGGGCAGCACTGCGAGGCTCGGCGACTTCGCCTGCGACTTGCGCGTTCTGGTGGCTCGGCAGTCGCTGCCCGGCTACGTGCTTGGTATCGAGCGAATACCGGAGGCCAGCACGGAGCTGCTGACGTTCCGACCCGTGTCGCCCACGGCACGGGGGTAACTGCGGGAAAACCTGTGCACGGGCTCGTGCTATCAGGCGTACGGGGTATCGTGCTATCAGGCGTGTCCCTATCGTGCTATCAGGCGTACGAAATCGTCTGCAGACCAGAACCTGCGCTGGATCCAGGCCCCCTTAACTTCTCTAACTTTAAAGCTTTAACTTTTTATAAAGGCGCACCGTTGCGGTGGACAACTGCAAAACGGCACGGTCAGGTCGGATTCTCCGCAGGGAGGTCCGCGCCATGATTATCGCCTTACTCAACCAGAAAGGCGGCGTGGGCAAGACTACGCTCGCCACACACATCGCTGGCGAGTTGGCGATGCGCGGCCAGAATGTGGTCTTGCTGGATGCCGACCCGCAGGGCTCAGCGCTGGACTGGACGCAGCGGCGCGCCCAGCAGGGCTTACCGCGCTTGTTTGGTGCCGTGGGCCTTGCCCGCGAGACCCTGCATCTAGAGGCACCCGATCTGGCTCGTCGCGCCGATCACGTGGTCATCGACGGCCCGCCGCGCATTGCCGCTTTGGCGCGTTCCGCGCTGCTGGCGGCCGAGCGCGTGTTGATCCCCGTGCAGCCTAGCCCCTACGACCTGTGGGCCAGCGCAGAGATGGTCGCGCTGATTCGCGAGGCGCAGATGTTCCAGCCTGCGCTGCGCGCGGCCTTCGTCATCAACCGGCGCGTCAGTACCACCATCATCGGCCGCGAGGCGCGCCAGGCATTGGCCGAGCAGCCGCTGCCGGCGCTGCATGCCGAGGTGCGCCAACGTATCGTCTTCGCCGACAGCGTGGCCGCAGGACGTCTCGCCCGCGAGACGGCACCGGATAGCGCCGCCGCGCGCGAGATTGCCGCGCTGGTCGACGAGCTGCTGCGGTGGACGCCATGACCACCGAGCGCGGCAAGCGCACGGCCATTGGCGTGCGCCCTCCGGCGAGTCCGCATGCCGAGGCGTGGGTTCGTCAGGGCGATGCTGGCGGCCTGCAGAAAGGCGATCTCTACACCGCGCGTCTGACCCTCGATATCACGTCCGCCATGCGCGCCCGCATCAAGGTCTTGGCGTTCACCCAGGGGGTGACGGTCGCCGATTTGCTGCGTGCGCTGTTGGAACGCGAGTTCCCGGAGAAAGCCCCATGAACTCACAGCGCTCGGTGGCCACGCCTGTGCCGCAGCCATTGCTCGCGGTGCTCGTCGGCCAGACTGACGCCGCACAGCTGACTCGCGTCTCGCTCGCCTACGTGGAACAGCGCATCAAGCTCTACCTGCGCTTCGGCGAACCGGCGCGCACCGACCGCTTGGACCACTGGCGACGTGTCGCGGTGTTCCTGCCGGGTGCCGTCTTCTGTCGCATCCGCTGGCAGGCCAACGACTACGGAATGATCCGCTGGCAGCTCATGGTGATGCAGGCTTGCACGTCGCTGGACGCGGCGCAGCGCATCCCCGGCGTGCTGCCGGGTGCGAGCCTGCTGCTGCACGCCGAGAGCGAGCCAGCTGTGCGCGCCGTGCTGCCGCAGATCAATGCCATCGAGGCGTTGGGCATCGCGCCGTGCGCCGTTCCCCCCGCGTATTGGCGCATGCTGGGCAACCGGCTCGCCGCGCACCAGCCGCTGCCAGCGTACACGGCCGAGCGGCATGCAGCCTGGTTGACGGGGAGGCTGCTGTCGTGACCGTCGCCGCCGCCCCGCGTCCTCGCTCGCGCCTGCGCGCCCGCATCGCATTGGCAGGTCTGTCCACCTGTGGCCTGGCTGCGCTCGCTTGGGCGTCATTCGTGCAGCCCGATGCCCGCGTCATCTACAACCCTTCGGACAGCGTGGCGGTTGGCTGGTACCGAGTCGATCCGCCCGGACACCGGATCGGCTCGCTGCCAGTTGGCAGCATCGTGCTGACCCAACTACCGGATGCTGTCGCATTGTTTGCCGCACAGCGCGGCTACCTGCCGATAGGCATCCCATTGCTCAAGCGTGTGGGCGCGGTTGCGCCGCAGGAAGTGTGTATCACTGATGGATCTGTACGCATCGACGACGTGCCCGTGGCCGTCGCATTGCTTGCCGATCGAATGGGCCGGTCATTGCGAGCCTGGCCGGGCTGTCGCCGACTTCGTTCCGGAGAGCTGTTCCTGCTGAGTACAACCAATCCGGGGGCGTTCGACAGTCGCTATTTCGGGCCGGTTGACGCTTCCGCCGTGCTCGGTGTCGCGCATCCGCTCTGGTTGGAGACGAGCCGGTGATGGGGGGCGACTTGCTGCACTTCGTCGTGGCATCCGACGTGTCGACCGGCTGGCTGTTGCCGTGTCGTTGTGCGTGCAGCGCGGGTGCATTCGCACCGTGCTTCGCGCAACCTCCGACGTATCCGTCCAACGTGCAAACGTCTTGCCACGAGCGCACGCGGCCCTTGGCCGTCACAGCGTTCGCCGGTGGGCTGGCTGCGAACAGCTTTATGCCTCCGGGCCGCCGACGCCTAGAGCGCAGGCGACAGGCAAAGGCGGAAGGCAAGACAAAAGGGGGCGGCACTTGGCCTTCCGCAACTTCAGTCTGCACGTGGGGTGGGAGCGGCACGGCGCGGTTTCGTCGCCGTGCCGTGTATTGCGCGTAGCGCTCGCTGCTGCAGGCATGCCCGCGTGCTTCGCACGCCAGAACACGCTCTGGCTTACCGAGGGAGCAGCCATGACCGACCGACGCGATGATGATTTCCGAGTGCGCCCCAGCGCGCCGAAGGGCCGCGATCAGGGCTTCGTGTCCAAGGTGCTCAAGCAGGTCGGCAAGGCCGGCGGCAAGTCGGCTGTGCGGCGGCCGGCACTGTCCGGTGGCAAGGGACAACATACCGGTCAGCGGCCTGGCTCGCGCCTAGGGCGCGGGCATACGGCGGCGTGTTTCGCGGGCGCCTCGCTTACGCCACTCTCGCGTCGGGTGACCATCAAGACGCTGCTGGTCAACCAGCGCCAGGCCAGCCCGCAATCGCTGGCCAAGCACCTGCGCTACATCGAGCGCGATGGTGCCGGCCGCGATGGGGAGCCGGGTAGGGCCTACGGGCCGCAGGCGGACGATGCCGACCTCGGTGCATTCAGGGAACGCTGCACTGACGATCGACATCATTTCCGCTTCATCGTCGCACCTGAGGACGGTGCCGAGCTGGACGACTTGCGCACCTACGCCCGGCACCTGATGAGCCGCATGGAGGCTGACCTGGGTACACGGTTGGACTGGGTAGCGGTGGATCATTGGAATACCGACAACCCGCATACCCACATTGTCCTGCGTGGGCGCGACGACACCGGCAAAGACCTCATCATCGCCAGCGACTACATCGCCCATGGCTTCCGTCACCGGGCCGCGGAGCTCGCCACCGAATGGTTGGGGCCGCACACCGAACTGGAGATCCAGCAGACCCTCCAGCGCGAGGTGGAGCAGGAGCGCTGGACGAGCCTAGATCGCACCCTGCGGCGCGAAGCTGGGCGTGATGGACTGCTGCAGATCGAACGCCTCAACGAACCGCGGCTGCAGCGCCAACGCCAGTTGCTGATTGGCCGTCTGCAACGTTTGCAGCGCATGGGTTTGGCCGACGAGGTCCGGCCCGGCACCTGGACCGTTCAGGACGATGCGGAGAAGACCTTGCGTGCGCTGGGCGAGCGGGGTGACATCATCCGCACCCTACAGCGCGCTATGAGTGGCTGGTCGCGTGAGCTGGCCGTGTTTGAACCGGGGGAGGTGGCGCGCGCTGTGATCGGACGAGTGGCCGCCATGGGACTGGCCGACGAGCTGCGTGACCGGGCTTACCTGGTCATTGATGGGGTCGACGGCAAGGCTCATTACGTTTCACTCAATTCCCTCGATGAACTGGCGAACTACCCCGTAGGATCAGTGGTGGAGGTGCGCGGCTCGGCCGAGATACGCGCGGCCGACCGCAACATCACCGAGCTGGCAAGCGATGGTCTGTACCGCGCAGATCATCACTTGGCGATTGCCCAGGGTCAGGCCAAGGATGGTCGTGACCCACAGGAAGTCGTTGCGGCTCACGTCCGTCGGCTGGAAGCCCTGCGGCGTGCCGGCATCGTGGAACGTGTGGCTGAAGGACTATGGAAGGTACCTGGCGACCTGCCCGAGCGCGGCCGTCAGTACGATGCGCAGCGCCTGGGTGGCGTGTCCGTGGAGCTGAAGTCACACCTGCCGATTGAGCGGCAGGCCTGTGTGATCGGTGCCACCTGGCTGGACCAGCAACTGATAGGCGGTGGGCGAGGATTGGGTGACCTTGGATTTGCTGGTGAGGTGAGGAAGGCCATGCAGCAGCGTGCCGATTTTCTAGTTGAACAAGGGCTGGCGGAGAAGCAAGGCCAGCGTGTGATCCTGGCGCGAAACCTACTGGCGACGCTGCGCAATCGAGAGCTGGTGCAGGCGGCTAAGGATATCGCCGCCGAGACTGGGTTGGAGCATCGGCCGGTACTCGATGGCCAGCGTGTGGCCGGTATCTACCAGCGCAGCCTCGCACTCTCTAGCGGGCGATTTGCTCTGATCGAGGATGGTGTGAGTTTCAGTCTGGTTCCCTGGACCCCAACTGTAGAGCGCTACTTAGGCCGATCAGTTTTCGCCACAATCAGCGGGAAGGGAGCAGCCTGGGATGTGAGTCGCTCCATGAATAGGTAGTTGTACTGAGCTGACCTGAAATCTTTAGGGCAGATATGAACTGGATCATGCTGGAGTTGCTGTTGTGGCCGAATTTGCTTCAGCACCATCTGCGGGTAATTCGAATGCTGTCATCCAGCTCAATGCAGGCTGACTGCGACTCAGGGTTGGGGGGGTATTGCTGAATACCCTCTAAGAGTCATTCCCGGGTGATGCCTGCACTGCGAATCTGACTCCTCCGAAGGGATGCCCCCTTCATGGGAGGAGCTATGACACTAAAAACAAAAAAGGCCAAGGCACGGCAGCCCGCATTGCTGCCACTACTTTCAGTAGCAATGATTCTGGCGCCCCACGCTCAGGCGGCGAACTTTGACCTAGGGGAGATTCAGGGCAGCTTCGACAGCAACTTGTCGATGGGTACCAGTTGGGCTGTGCGCGATCCGGATCGGGACTTCGTAGGTGTTGGCAACGGTGGCAAAGCTTCGACCTTGTCATCCGACGATGGCAGGTTGAACTTCAAGAAAGGGGACGTTATTTCCAACACCTTTAAAGGTGTACACGACCTAGAGCTGAAGTATGGTGATTCGGGTGTTTTCCTGCGTGGTAAGTACTGGTACGACTTTGAACTCAAGGACGGCGAGCAGCAACTCTATGACATTGATGATCATGGTCGCAATCGCAGCGCCAAGGCATCCGGTGCGGAGTTCCTCGATGCCTTTGTATACACCGGTTACCAGATAAATGATCTGTCGGGCAATGTGCGTTTGGGTAAGCAGGTTGTTAGCTGGGGAGAGAACTTATTTATTCGCGGCGTCAACCAGATAAACCCGATTGATGTTGCCGCTTTTCGACGTCCTGGTGCCGAGATCAAAGAGGGGCTGATCCCGGTCAATATGTTCTATGTCAGCCAAGACCTGGCCGATAACCTGTCAGTAGAGACGTTCTACCAACTGCAGTGGGCCAAAACAGTTGTGGATAACTGCGGCACATTCTTCTCGGGTACTGACGTGGCTGCCGATGGTTGCAATGACCGTAACGTAATTTATGGCAGTGACTACAACCGTAATAATGCTGGCAATTTATTGGTGCCGCGTTTGAAGGATCGTGATGCTCGCGACGGTGGGCAGTATGGGGCGGCTCTGCGCTGGTTTGTTCCTGAGCTGAACGATACCGAAATTGGCTTTTACACTATGAATCTGCATAGCCGGCTGCCCGTTTACAGCATGAGCAGCAGTACGGTTCTCGATGCGACTGATCCGAGCTTTGATCCCAATATTGTCGGTAACGCGCCAAACGCTGGCTATCTCATCGAATACCCCGAGGACATGCGACTGTATGGTCTGAGCTTTCAGACCACCTTGGGCACAACCTCGGTCAGCGGCGAGCTGAGCTATCGGCCGAACATGCCGCTACAGCTCAATAGCACTGATCTAACCTACGCAGCCCTTGGTCTGGACTCTGTCACCAACCTACCGCCGGCATGGGGTGGGCTGGGGCAGTCAATCAGTCCTGAAATCATTCAGGGTGGGCCTTTGCAGCCAGGCGCATACATGGCCGGATACAAGCGTATGCCCGTTACTCAGGTGCAAATGTCGGCTATCCACTTTATTGATCAGATTGCTGGCGCGGATCGCATGACGCTCATGGGAGAGGTGGCTTACAACCGCATCAACGGATTGAAGAGCGGGCCTGGAGAACTGCGTTTTGGTCGCGACTCTATCTATGGTTACGGCGAGGTTGGCGTTCCGGGGGTGTGTGAGGGGCTGCTGAACACTGATAACCCTGGCAACTGTAATGGGCACGGCTTCTATACCGGTGGCTCTTGGGGTTACCGCCTAGCCACCAACCTTGAATACAGCAACGTCTTCGCAGGGGTCAACCTTACCCCCGAGGTTGCCTGGTCGCACGATGTCGATGGCTATGGCCCCAACTTTAATGAGGGCGCCAAGTCTGTGTATTTAGCACTTAACGCCAGTTACCAGAATCGCTATAGCGCCTCGCTCTCATACACCGACTTCTTCGGTGGTGAATACAACCCGACCACTGACCGGGACTATATCGCCGCCAGTGTCAGTGCCAGTTTCTAATTCAAGGAAAACGCCATGAAAAAGCATTTATGGTTACCTGCCGCCTGCCTGGCTGCGGGTTGTTTCAACCTGCCGGTGGTCGCGGCTGACTTTGCCGGTCTCACGCCCATGGGCGCTGAAGCAGCGGGCAATAAAGAAGGCACTATTCCAGCCTGGACCGGCGGGTTGGCAACGGATGCGGCAAGCGTCGACAGCAAGGGTTTTCTAGCCAATCCCTTTGCCGGAGAAAAGCCGTTGTTTGTGATCACCGCAGAGAATGCCGAGCAGTACCGTGAGCACCTCAGTGATGGGCAGTTGGCGATGCTGCGTCGTTATCCGACAACTTATCATCTGCCGGTTTACCCAACTCACCGCACGCTCGCCTTGCCACAGCGCCTTTACGACGCTGCGGCGATCAATGCTAAGGCCACCAAGCTCAGCGCGAATGGCTTGAGCATCGAAAACTTCACCACCAGCTATTACCCATTCCCGTTGCCTAAAACCGGCACCGAAGTCATTTGGAACCATGAGGCGCGTTATCACGGCGGTAACTTTCGGCGCTGGATTACTCAAGTCACTCCTCAAGTGAATGGTGACTTCACGACGGTGCATTTCGAAGAGGAAATTGTCGAGCCCTCACAGGTCGAAGGAATTGAGCCTGCACGTGCACAAAACCTGCTGCAGCTGTTCAAGCAGAGAGTCACGGCGCCTGCGCGTTTGGCTGGGAACGTGTTGCTGGTTTACGAGACTCTCGATCAGTTGAAGGAGCCGCGCTTGGCCTGGATCTACAACGCGGGCCAGCGCCGTGTGCGTCGCGCGCCACAGGTTGCCTATGACGGCCCAGGTACTGCCTCAGATGGTCTGCGCACAACCGACAATTTCGACATGTTCGGCGGCGCCATGGATCGTTACAACTGGAAGTTACTGGGCAAACGCGAGGTATACATTCCCTACAACAGCTATGAGCTGGATTCACCAAAACTTAAATACGAGCAAATTATCAAAGCAGGGCACATCAACCAGGATCTGACCCGCTATGAACTGCACCGGGTTTGGGTTGTGGAGGCCACCCTTAAAGAGGGTGAGCGCAATATCTACGCCAAGCGCATTTTTTATGTAGATGAAGACAGCTGGCAGATTGCTCTAGCCGACCACTACGACGGCCGCGGTAAGTTGTGGCGCGTTGGTGAGGGGCATGCCCAGCAGTACTTTGACCATCAAGTCATGGGTTACACGCTGGAGGCATTGTACGACCTGGAGGCGGGGCGTTATTTGGCCCTCGGCATGAAGAACGAGGAAAAAAGAAGTTTTGAATATGGCTTCAAAGTCCAGATGAGTGACTACACGCCTGCGGCGCTGCGCAAAAGTGGCGTTCGCTAAACCTAGATTAACGTCGGCTGGGCCAGCGTGCCCAGCCAGCCAATTGCAACTTAGCAGGTGAATTTAATGAAAGTATTGTCCATCGGTGGCGGCGGCGGCATGGGCAGAACCACTGCGCGCACCGCGCTGGGGTTTGCGTTTGTCGAAGAGATCATCCTTGCCGGTATCGACCACGACCGGGCGGCCCGTTTCGCTCAGTCACTGAATGATCCACGTATCCGCTCGATTCATTTAGACATCACAGACGAAGACAGTCTGCGTCAGGCTATCAGCCAGTGCGATGTGGTGCTCAACTCGTCTGGCCCGTTCTTCCGTTTCGGCCTCCCCGTGCTACGCGCAGCCATCGCCGAAGGAAAACATTACTGCGATATATGCGACGACTGGGAGCCGACTCTGGATATGCTTGCGCTGCATGAAGTGGCCAAGCAAAAAGGCGTCACGGCAATCATCGGGCTTGGTGCCAGCCCTGGCATTGCCAATCTGTTAGCGGTCAAGGCCGCCGAGCAATTAGATGTAGTACACGAGCTTTACTCAGCTTGGCGGCTATCTAACGCTAACAATGAAGACGACGGTTTCTTCGATGAGGCCGAAGCCAATACCGATGCTGCAGCGGTGCATTTGGTGCATTGCCTAACCGAGAAAATCCCCCTGGTACGCAATGGCGCGTTAGAAGAGCGCCTGCCTCTGGAGCACTGCCAGATTGATTATCCAGGCTACGGAGAGCTTTCCATTTGGTCTATTGGCCACCCGGAGGCGGTAACCTTTCCGCGGCATTTTTCGGAATTGCGCAATTGCCTGAACGGCATGTTGGGTGTCGATAGCATCATCGACGATTTGCACCAGCTGGCGGATCAGGTGCGTGCTGGCGCCATGAGCCTGGAACAAGCGGCGGCCGTGTTGACCAGCGACGGTGGCCGTGAGAAGCGTCGTGAACGTTTGCAAGAAAATGAAGCTGTCGATGCGCCGGGCATTCTGGCTTATGCCGCGGGGCTAAAAGATGGCCGGCCAGCCCGTGCGGGTGCGCGTTTGCAGCGTGTGCCAGGCAATGGCATGAACTCGGTGACTGGGATTCCTCATGCGCTTTTCCTGCCTTTATTGCAGCAGGGAGCTATTAAGGGGCCTGGCGTATTCTCTCCTGAGCAGGCAGTTGATGCTGATGCTTTCTTTGCGCTATTGAATGGTTTTGCCGAAGGCAAAGATTGCGGATTGAGCGTTACATTCGCCAATTAACCCCGGCAAGAGGAACGTCACAATGATCATGCCAAGCGAGGTGCCGAAACAACCAGGCCTGATCGTGCGTAGCCGTCTGCTGGAAAGATTAGAACCAGAGCATTGCCGGCGCATTCGCCTCCTGCATGCCCCGGCTGGGTTTGGTAAGACTGAACTGGCTCGGCAGTTTAGCGAGCATTCTCACCATCCTCGAGCGCTGTGGCTTGACCTGCACAACGCCGAAGGTGGCCTTGAGCAACTCTGTGCTGGGCTTACTGGGTTACTTAATCTTGCCAGCCCATCTTTTTTTGCAGTTGAAGAAGCCCTTAGAAAACTATCAGATTGCCTGATTGTGTTGGATGGCTACTGCGCTGAAGAGGCCGCGGATAAGTGGCTTGAACGACAGATCAGCCAGTGCTCTTCTTCGCTGCAGTGGCTGATCTGCACGCGCCGTCGACCGGCGTGGCGGATCGGTCGCTGGTTACTGAGTGGTGAGCTGCTTCTGTTGGATGGTGAAGCTCTGGCGCTAAGCTATAGCGAAACGGAGCTACTTCTTTCTCGGCTAAACATGGGGCGGAGTATCTCCGTTACCGATCTGCAGCAGCAGAGTGACGGCTGGGTAGCTGGCATACGCTTGCATTTAATGTCTCTGCAGACGGCAGGCTTTCGCGCCAATGGCATGCTCCATCGCAATTCGCACATACAGGACTATCTAGACATTGAGGTGCTTGAAGGGCTGTCACCGAAAATGCGGTCTTTGCTGTGTATTATTGCCCACGCGCCGTTTGTCGATGGTCCGCTCTGCGCGTTTCTTGCAGACGATCCCCTAGCTCTGCGCCAGCTACTTGAGCAACAAAGCTTCTTGCATTGTCTGCCAGGTTCTGAGGATCGCTTCACGCTGTTTACGCCACTCAAGCGCATCTTGCAGGAGCGTTATCCAGACCAAGCAGCGCCCTTGCTCGCAGCCAGTATCTGGCTGCACCTGGCGGGTGCGCACATAGAAGCCTTTCGTTATGCGATGGCGATTCCGGACACTTCACGTGCGCTGATTTCAGTGGGGCAGATCGCCCTGCGGGAGCTGTACGCGGGGCAGAATTTGAGTTATCTGCTGGAGGGCATCGACAAACTCGGCCTTACCTGGATTGAACAGCACCACCAGGCCTTGGAAGTTGTTACCAGAGCGCTACTGTTGGGTGGCCGCTTAGAGCCGGCCGAAGCCGCGATGCAACTGATTGCAGAGCAGAATAGCGACCTATTTTTGGCCCTGAGCGCCGAGCTTTACCTGCACCAGGGACAGGCTAAAAAAGCCCTTGAGTTCGGCTTTCGCTCCCTTGATGGGCTTGCCCGAGACGGCTTATGGCCGCAGATGATTCTCTGCCTGTCCTGCCTGACTCGCGCCAGTTTGGCCTTGGGCGACATCACTACGGCGAAGCATTTACAGCAACAGGGCATTGAGTTGTCTCGGCGTAAAGGCGAGGTACTCTTTGAGTGCTTGCTGACGCTCGATCATGCGCAAATTGAGGAGCTGGCCGGCAATCTGCCTAAAGCTCTACGAGCGCTTGATCAGGTCGCGATGTTGCTGCCGCAGACTTCTGGTTCTGCATTACTACAAGGCGGCAAGTCGATTCGTCGTGGTTGGTTGTTGATACTCACTGGCCAAGAGCGTCAAGCGCGAGCCTCTTTGGAGGCGGGTTTGCTGCTGACTCAGGCGTGCCGCAGTCCGGTTAGCCTTTACGCGCATGCATTGCTTGCCCAGCTAGAAGCAAATAATGGGCGTTTTGCTGCGGCGCAACAGCGGCTCGCCAATGTGCAACGGCTTATGCATTCCTGGGGCGTTGCCGAAGTGCTCTATCGTAGCGTACTCACACTGAGTACGGCCCGAATATGGTTGCGTAACCAGCACCAGAGTTCGGCTAGTCAATTACTGTCGCGGTTGCGCGAGCAATATGACGGCGAACTGGCCCTTTCTCCGCCTAGTTCTTTCCCTGAGCTGCATGCCTTGATGGGCTTACTCCAAGCTGAAGCTCTGTGCTCTAAGGGTGACCTCGTCCAAGCAGGCAATCTACTCGACGCGGTGTTAGAGCGGGCCGAGGGTAATGCTTTCGACATCGTTGTTTGTCAGGCCCTTTACGCCCTAGGCGAAGTCCGCCGCTTGCGTGGTGACCTAACACAAGCTGAGCGCCTGTTGGCCTCAGCCACTGCCATGGCACTGCGTCAGGGCCAGCATAATCTGCTCAATAACAGCCAAACGGAGGGTGCGCTTCTTCTCGATAGTGATCGCAGTTCTACGCTAGAGCTTGTAGGCGATTGTCCGTCAGCACCACTCGAGCTGCTAAGCCAGCGTGAATTAGCCGTCCTCAGCCTGATCGCCAAGGGGTATCCCAATGGTGAAATTGCCAACGTACTTTCGATCTCTCCGCATACCGTGAAAACCCACGCCAAACACATCAACTCTAAGCTGAAAGTCAGTAACCGAACCATGGCCGTTGCTCGTGCCAAGGCTCTTGGTCTCCTGCTGTGACGCTAAGGAAGCACTATGCCTAGCACCCCAAGTCTGCCATCGCGGTACTTCGCGCCTGCCTACGGTCTGGGCAGCTTCGGCCCAGCAATTTTTATCCTCACGCCGCAAGTGTTGCTGCTTTTTTTCATGACCGAAACGCTCGGTATTCCGGCTGGCATGGCCGGTGGCGGGCTGCTGATTCCAAAACTCTGGGAGTTGATCAGTGATCCGCTGATCGGTCGCTGGTCAGACCGTCTGCACACCCGTTGGGGTCGCCGCCGCCCGCTTATGGCTCTCGGCAGCCTGATGTTTCTTGCGGCCTTTGCCTTGATGTTTGCTCCGCCGAGCTTTACTGAATGGCACTACTCATTGGCTTGGGTGATTGGTTTTTACACCCTCACATCCACCGCCTACTCGCTCTTCACTGTGCCCTACGCCACGCTGCTGACCGAAGTCACCGATGATCCCCATGTGCGCACTAAGTTGGCTGCCTGGCGCAGTGGACTGCTTGCTGTTGGCTTCGTTTTGGCGGGCAGTCTCGCGCCTTGGTTGGTGAGTGCATCCGGAGGTGGTGAGAAGGGGTATGCGCAAATGGGCATATTGGTTGGGTTGATCGCTTTTGCCGGCATGGCCAGCGCGGTGTTCGGTACCGGCGGTATTCCCGTGCATCGTCCCGTCGCGCATCCACCGAGGAACATACTGGCTCCTTTTCGCAACAGAGCGTTCACCTGGTTGTGGTTGTGTTTTATGGTGCAGATGATATCTGTGAGCGTCTGTACTGCCATGTTGCCGTTCTATGACAAGTACTGGCTGGGTAATAAAGAAGGCACTATTCCAAGTATCTTCGCCGGTATGGCCCTGCTCACCGTCGCTACCACGTGGTGTTGGGCGTGGCTGTCGCGGCGCATAGGCAAGCACCGAGCTTTTGTTGTCGCCACGGTATTTTACGCAATAGCTACGGCCTCTCTTTGGTTGATTTTGTACGGCTCCGTAGGCTTAGGAGTTGCCATTGCTCTGTTCGGTATAGCCAACGCCGGTCAGCAGCTGTTCTGCTTTGCCATCGTCCCCGACATCATCGCCCTGCAGCGCGCACGAACGGGGATCGCCGAGGAGGGCTCCTTCACTGGGCTGTGGATCTGGGGTGAGAAAGTCGGCTTGGCTATAGGTGCAGGGCTTAGTGGCCTGGTTCTGCAACTGGCCGGATTTCAGCAGGGGGCGGGAACTCAGGTGTTGGAGCAGAGCGAAACTGCACTGCACAGCGTGCTGCTGATGGCCACGGTAGTGCCTGCATTAATTTGCCTGCTCTCGATACCTGCTTTGCTTTGTTCCGCAAAAGCCATGTCAAGGCAAAGTGTGCCTAACCAACCGCCGCGCAAGACACAGCAACGCACGGAATTGACATCTGGAAGTATTTAAAAAGTTTGGGGTGCAGCTTGATTGCGATACCGGTCGGACTTTAACCCTTTTGTATAAATGTCGAATGGGGTGACAGTGATCGTCATATTTGGCTGAGCGTATAAAAGTCACAGTGAGTGACTATCGATTCGCGTGCCAAAGGAGAAGAGTGAGAAATGGAATTCCGACATCTTCGCTGCTTCCTTGCTGTGGCCGAGGAGCTGCACTTCGCACGGGCTGCTGAGCGTTTGCACATCGAGCAGTCGCCCTTGTCACGTGCGATCAAGGAGCTTGAAGAAGAGCTGGGAATACAGCTTTTCGTGCGGACAACTCGGAGCACAAAGCTCACGCATGCCGGACGACTGTTTCTGGAGCATGTGCCGCGTGTGTTCACCGTTCTGCAACAGGCTCGCGACAGTGTAAAAGCCGCTGCCAATGGATTCCGCGGTCAACTGCGAATGGCACTTTCGGACGGGATCTCTCCGTCGCGCTTCTCTTCGTTTCTGGCGCTATGTCGGCAAGAGGAGCCGGATGTCGAGATCCGCTTGTTTGAAGTGTCGTTGGCTCAGCAGATCAAGGGACTGCACGACGATCTTTATGACGCTGGATTTGCCCAGTCGGATGAGGTCGGAGATGGCATCGTCGCCACTCAGGCCTGGAGTGATCCCTTGATGGTGGCTGTGCCGGCGCGCCATCCGATCCTGTCCCACAAGCGTATTCCGGTGGATGAGCTGCTCCGATATCCGCTGGTATTGTGTGACCCGCAGGCTTGTGAAGGCCACGCGCGCCAGGTCGAGCGTTTTCTGCGCCAAACTGGAACTGAGCCACTGGTGGCAGAGCTGGTGGTCTCTTGCGACTTGATGATGGCGCTTGTGGCTGCAGGTTTTGCCCTGGGGTTGACGGGCGAGTCGAACATCGCAGCCTGCCGAGAGTCAGGGATTGTTGGCCGTTCTCTGGCAGGGTGTTGTCCGGTGCTTACCACCTACCTGTTGCGCTCGACACGCGAACCATCGGTGACGTTGGCGCGTTTCATTGAACGGGTACAAGCCATCGAGTCAGCGGAGAACGCCTAGGCCATGGTATCCAGCCATACCGATACCTTGGGAGGAAATTGCGCCATGCAGAAGATCATGCCGATTCTATGTGTCCTGGCACTCACCGCCTGTGGTCAGGCTGAAACACCGTCGCCCTCGGCGTTACCCACGGTTGATGAAATCGCGGCCGATCCCGTGCGGCTGAAGGCGCTACGCCAGCAGTGCAAGCTGGAACGTGCCAAGCTGGGTGACAAGCTGTGCAATCGTGTCGCCGAGGCTACGCGCAAGCGCTTCTATGGCGATGGGGAAGTGCCCTATACACCGCCGAAAGAACCGCCCAAGTTCTGATCGTGGGCGATCTACGCGAATCCTTCACTGGTTCGCTTTATACGCCGCAATACGCTCGTTCGTGCTGTGGTTTCTCGCCATTTGCTCTCGTATGAATTGATGCGCTCCAGTCCAGTTTTGTCCCGATAAAGGTCTTTGACCGGCACTGCCCCGGCACCGAATCTCGACCGTGCAGCCAGCATTTTTGCTGCTTTCACGGGAGAAATCGGGAGCCGAAAAATGCAAGGGACGAACGTGCTGTTCGGACAGGTCACCGCCGTATTCGGCATCGTGATCGTCGGTGTGTGGACTGCCACACAATGGACAGCCGCCGCCCTGGGCTATCAGGTACGCCTGGGTTCGCCCTGGTTCGACTGCTTCGGTACGCCGATTTATCACCCCTGGCGGCTGTTCGACTGGTGGTTCTTCTTCGGTGCCTATGCACCGCAAGTTTTCGATACCGGTGGCGCCATTGCCGCCGCCAGCGGCCTGGTGGCCACGGGCGTCGCCATCGCCATGTCGGTCTGGCGGGCGCGTCAGTCGCGCCTGGTCACTACCTATGGGTCGGCGCGTTGGGCCCAGATCGACGACATCCGTAAGGCGCGGCTGGATTGTGCCGCAGGTGTATTCCTAGGGCTGCATGACGACCAGTACCTGCGCCACGACGGGCCTGAGCATGTCCTGGCCTTTGCGCCGACTCGCTCGGGCAAGGGTGTCGGCCTGGTGGTTCCCACGCTGCTCAGCTGGCCGGCCTCGGCCGTCATCCACGACATCAAGGGCGAGAACTGGAATCTCACCGCCGGCTGGCGCTCGCGCTTCTCGCACTGCCTGCTGTTCAACCCCACCGATGTAAAGTCGGCCGCCTACAACCCATTGTTGGAAGTGCGTCGGGGCGACCACGAGGTGCGCGATGTGCAGAACATCGCTGACATCCTGGTCGACCCGGAGGGGGCGCTGGAGCGTCGCACCCATTGGGAGAAGACCTCGCACGCACTACTGGTCGGCGCCATCCTGCACGTGCTCTACGCCGGCGAGGACAAGACGTTGCGTGGTGTCGCCAACTTCCTGAGCGACCCGGAATGTCCGTTCGAGGTGACGTTGCACCGGATGATGACGACGCGGCACCTGGGCGACGGAACGCATCCGGTGGTGGCATCCGCCGCCCGCGAAGTGCTGAACAAGAGCGAGAACGAGCGCTCGGGTGTGTTGAGCACCGCCATGTCGTTCCTGGGACTGTACCGCGACCCCACGGTGGCTCACGTCACCTCGCGCTGCGACTGGCGTATCGCCGACCTGATCGCCGCCGCGCATCCGGTGTCTCTGTACCTGGTGGTGCCGCCCTCGGATATCAGTCGTACCAAGCCGCTGATCCGCCTGATCCTCAACCAGATCGGCCGACGCCTGACCGAATCGCTTGACGGCAGCGATGGGGTAGAGCGGCGGCACACATTGCTGTTGATGCTCGACGAGTTTCCCGCGCTGGGCCGTTTGGACTTCTTCGAGTCGGCGCTGGCGTTCATGGCTGGCTATGGCTTGCGTGCATTCCTCATCTCGCAGTCGCTCAACCAGATCGACAAGGCCTACGGGCAGAACCATTCCATCCTCGACAACTGCCATGTGCGCGTGACCTTCGCCACCAACGATGAACGCACGGCCAAGCGCATTTCCGAAACGTTGGGCACCGCGACGGAACTGCGCGCACAGCGCAATTACGCGGGGCACCGGCTTGCGCCGTGGCTGGGGCACCTGATGGTGTCGCGCCAGGAGACGGCGCGGCCGCTGCTGACGCCGGGCGAGGTGATGCAGCTGCCGCCCGAAGAGGCCGTGGTGATGGTGTCCAGCGTCGCACCGATCCGGGCCAGGAAGTTGCGCTACTACAGAGATGCCAACTTCAAACGGCGTGTTCTGTCTCCGCCGACTCTCGCAGCCGGGAGCTATGCCGACGCACCACCAGCGCGTACGGATGACTGGAGTGGTTTGACTGTTCCGGTAGCGCCAATGGCCCCAGGGCTCGGCGATGACTCGACTTCCATCGCCGACGAGAGTGGACCACGCCGTCAGCCCGAACTGTCCGAGACCGTCGCCTACAACCCGGAGCAGGAACCTGCCTACAGCGACTTGGCACTGCTCGATGACGACGATCTGCCGCCCGTTCTCCCTCGTCAGCTCAATCCAGCCATGCAGCGTGTCGCTCGGCTGGTGTCCCTCGATCTCGACGACGGAATCCAGTTATGAGCCAGTACCGCCTCAATCTGTTTATCCAGCCCGAACATGCCCGCCGCCTGGATGAGCTGGCCGCCAAGAAGGGCGTGTCCAAGTCTTCCATCGTCGCGGCGGCCCTGGCGTCCTGGCTGTCGCCGGAGGCAGGCGACCAGCGCGAGGCCGCCATCGCCAAGCGGCTGGATCGCCTATCGCGGCAATTCGAGCGCCTGGAGCGCGACCAGACCATCGAGATCGAGACGCTGGCGTTGTTCGTGCGCTACTTCCTGACCGTCAGCACACCGGTGCCCGAGGCGCATCAAGAGGCGGCCAAGGCCCAAGGCAAGGCACGTTTCGAGCAGTTCGTCGAGCAGCTCGGTCGCCACTTGCTGCGAGGCCGCAGCCTGGTGCGCGATGTAGTGGAGGAGCTGCATCCGGACAATCCGCACATGGGTGAAGCCGCGCTGGACGAAGCGCGGGAGCGTGTTTCATGAGCGCCGCGCCGCAATCCTTCAGCGCGACCTCGCTGGATCGGCGCATCCGCATGCTGCGCACGGCGATGGGGCCGATTATTGCCGCCGCGCTTGAAGATCCGGATGTGGTGGAAATCATGCTCAACCCTGACCGGACGCTGTGGGTGGATCGCCTGTCGTCGGGGCGTGCGCCCCTGGGTGCGGAGCTGTCCGAGGCGGACGGCGAACGCATCATTCGTCTAGTCGCCGCACATGTTGGCGCGGAGGTGCATCGTGGCCAGCCGCTGCTGAGCGCCGAGCTGCCGGAAACCGGTGAGCGCTTCGAGGGCATTCTGCCGCCGGCGGCACCCGGCCCGGCTTTTGCCCTGCGCAAGCGCGCCGTGGGTGTCATTCCATTGGAGCGCTACGTGGCCGACGGGGTGATGACCGCCGCGCAGGCGGAGTTCCTGTGTGGCGCGGTGCGTGAGCGGCAGAACATCCTGATCGCCGGCGGCACCAGCACCGGCAAGACCACGCTCGCCAATGCCTTGCTCGCGGAGATCACCGTCACCGGCGACCGCGTGCTGGTGCTCGAAGACACCATCGAGCTGCAATGCGCCGCGCGCGACCACGTGCCGCTGCGCACGCGTGCGGGCGTGGTGTCCATGCGTGAGCTGGTGCGCGCCACTATGCGGCTGCGCCCCGACCGCGTGGTCGTTGGCGAGGTGCGCGGCGGCGAGGCGCTGGATCTCATCAAGGTCTGGGGCACCGGCCACCCGGGCGGCATAGCCACCATCCATGCCGGCTCCGCCCTGGGTGCACTGCTGCGCTTGGAACAACTGGTGCTCGAAGTGGCCGTGAATCCGCCGCGTGCGTTGATCGCCGAGGCGATCAACGTGGTGATCTTCATCGCCGGCCGAGGCCGCCTGCGTCGTATCGAGAGCATCGCTCGCGTGACCGGCTTCGACGATGCCGGCTACCACCTGGTGGATGTGCTGGGAGAGTCGCTTGCCGATCAGATCACGCCATTTTTCCTGTCCCCGACCACGCCTGGAGAACTGCCATGACGCAGACACATGTCCCTGTTTCCCGTTTTTCCGTAAATCCGGCCACGTGCCTCGCATACCTGCGCCGCCTGGTCACGGTTGCACAGCATGGCCTGCAGCTGGCCGTCGTCATGCTGATGACGGCCGGCACGGCGAGGGCCGCTGGCTCCTCGATGCCTTGGGAAGGCCCGCTCGAATCCATCCTCGAATCGATCCAGGGGCCGGTCGCGCGCATCGTGGCCGTCATTATCATCATCTCCACAGGCCTGGCGCTGGCATTCGGCGACACCTCGGGTGGCTTTCGCAAGCTGATCCAGATCGTGTTCGGCTTGAGCATCGCCTTCGCGGCGTCCTCGTTCTTCCTATCGTTCTTCAGCTTCTCCGGCGGGGCAGTCGTATGAGCACGACCAGCGACCTGCCGGGCTTCGAGGTGCCGCTGCACCGCTCGCTGACTGAACCGATTCTGCTGGGCGGCGCGCCGCGCACCGTGGCCATTGCCAACGGCACGTTGGCCGCCGCCGTTGGGCTGGGCCTGCAACTCTGGCTTCCGGGCCTGGTGCTGTGGTTGGTCGGGCATGCGCTTGCGGTATGGGGTGCGCGCGTCGATCCGCAGTTCATGCAGGTGTTTGCCAGGCACCTCAAGCACAAGCCGCTGTTGGACATTTGACGGGGAGAGCGCCGCGATGCTGAACCTAGCCGAATACCGCTTGCGACCGGCCTTGCTTGCCGACTGGCTGCCATGGGCCGGTCTGGTTGCGCCGGGTGTGGTGCTGAACAAAGACGGTTCGTTCCAGCGCACCGCGCGTTTTCGGGGTCCTGACCTCGATAGTGCGACGCAAGGTGAGTTGGTGGCCATCACTGCACGGCTGAACAACGCGCTGCGTCGCCTCGGCGCTGGTTGGGCGTTGTTCGTCGAGGCTGAGCGCCGGGCGGCGGCGGGTTACCCACACTCGGACTTTCCCGAGCCACTGTCGTGGCTGGTGGACGAGGAGCGGCGAGCAACGTTCGAGGAGTCTGGCCACCACTTCGAGAGTGGCTACCATCTCACGCTGCAATACCTGCCGCCAGAAGAGTCGCGCGCTCGCGCGGCGAAGCTGTTCTACGAGAACTCCCCGACGGCCGGCGTGGACTGGCGCGAGCGCCTGGCGGCCTTCGTCGCGGAGACCGGGCGCATCTTCGATCTGTTTGACGGCGTGATGCCGGAGATCGACTGGCTCGGCGACGGCGAAACGCTGAGCTACCTTCATGCGACTGTTTCGACTAGGCACTATGACGTCGAGGTTCCGGATGTGCCGTTCCACCTCGATACGCTACTGGCTGACATGCCGCTGCTCGGTGGCTTGGCGCCGATGTTGGGCGATGCGCACCTGCGCGTGGTGACGGTGCGCGGTTTCCCAACCTCGACCTGGCCGGGAATTCTGGACGATCTCAACCGGTTGGGCTTTGCCTACCGCTGGAGCACGCGTTTTCTGTGCCTGGACAAGGCCGAGGCAGAAAAGGAGCTCGGCCGCCTGCGCCGCCAGTGGTTCGCCAAGCGCAAGAGCGTCCTGGCGCTGCTACGTGAAACCCTGTTCCAGCAGGAAAGTCCGCTGCTGGATACCGACGCCAGCAACAAGGCGGCGGATGCTGATGCCGCTTTGCAGGCGCTGGGCAGCGACCAGGTCGCCTTCGGCTTCGTTACCGCGACCGTAACAGTGCTCGATGTCGACGCTGACAGGGCTGACGAGAAGTTGCGCAGGGTGGAGCGCGTCATCCAGGGGCGGGGCTTCGTGACCATCCCAGAGACCCTCAATTCGGTGGAGGCGTGGTTGTCCTCGGTGCCGGGCAATACCTACGCCAACGTGCGTCAACCCATCGTCTCGACGCTGAACCTCGCGCACCTGATGCCGGTGTCGGCGGTATGGGCCGGACCGCAGGGTAACGCACACCTCGACGGGCCGCCGCTGATCGTCACCCGCACTGAGGGTGCGACACCGTTCCGGCTGGTGACGCACCTCGGCGACGTTGGGCATACCCTAGTCGTCGGCCCGACCGGCATGGGCAAGTCCGTCCTGCTCGCCACACTGGCGCTGCAGTTCCGCCGCTACCCCGGCTCGCGCATCTTCGCCTTCGACATGGGCCGCTCCATGCGGGCGACGGTGCTCGGCCTGGGCGGCGAGCATTACGACCTGGGCGCCGATGGCGCGATTGCCTTCCAGCCGCTCGCGTTCATCGACCAGGAAGGCTATCGCAGCTGGGCGGCCGAGTGGGTCGAAGGGCGTCTGTTGCACGAGGGCCTTGCCGTTGGTCCCGACGAGAGAGCGGCTATCTGGTCCGCGCTAGGCAGCCTCGCTGGCGCGCCGGTCGAGCAGCGCACGCTCACCGGCCTATCGGTGCTGCTGCAGTCGAATGCACTGCGCCAGGCGCTGGCACCCTACGTGCTCGGCGGAGCGCACGGCAAGCTGCTCGACTCCGACCTCGACTATTTAGGCATGGCTGACGTGCAGTGCTTCGAGATGGAGGAGCTGATGCACAGCAAGGCGGCGGTGCTGGCTGTGTTGGGCTATCTGTTCGCGCGCCTAGAGGAACGCTTCGACGGCGCGCCGACGCTGTTGATCCTCGACGAGTCCTGGCTGTTTCTCGACGCCCCGGTGTTCGCCGCGCGCATTCGTCAGTGGCTCAAGACGCTGCGCAAGAAGAACGTCAGCGTGATCTTCGCCACGCAGTCGCTCGCCGACATCAAGGACTCGACCATCGCCCCGGCGATCATCGAGAGCTGCGTCAGTCGTATCTTCCTGCCCAATCCGCAGGCCAGTGAGCCGCAAATACGCACGATCTACGAGGGCTTCGGTCTCAGCGGGCGGCAGATCGAGATCGTCGCCACCGCGCAGCCCAAGCGCGATTACTACTACCAGTCCCGCGCTGGCAATCGGCTGTTCGACCTCGACCTGGGGCCGGTCACGCTCGCGTTCACGGGTGCCTCGACGCCCCAGGATCAGCGCGCCATCGACGGCGTGCTGGGCGATGCCGGTGTGCCCGGCTTCGCCGCTGCCTGGCTGCGCCATCGCGGCCTCGACTGGGCGGCCGAGCTGCTGCCGTCGTCACCCTGTGTCGTGTCGTCCCGCGCGGTTCAACTTCAGGAGGTTTCGCCATGAAAGTCCATGCGCTGCCCTTATTTCTCTCCATCCAGATGTCCGCAGCGTTACTGGTGGTGCAGCCTGCGGCTGCATTAACCGTGATCGATCCGGCGAACCTCATGCAGAACACCCTGACGGCGATCCGCACGCTGGAGCAGATCAACAACCAGGTGCAGCAACTGCAGAACGAGGCGCAGATGCTCAGCAATCAGGCGCGCAACTTGGCCAGTCTCGACTTCAACGTCGTCAATCGACTGCGGGCGTCGCTGGCCAGGAGCGAGCAACTGATCGCAGAAGCTCGGGGACTTGCCTACGACGTGCAGAACCTCGACAGCGAGTTCGCCCGGCTGTACCCCGACGAGTACGCCGCCACCGTCAGCGGCGACCAAATGTACCGGGATGCCCGCGAGCGCTGGGCGCACACGCTCGATGGCCTGCACACGGCGATGCGCATGCAGGCGCAGGTGTCGGGAAACCTGAGCGACGATGAAAGTGCGTTGACTGATTTGGTGGGCCAGAGCCAATCGGCCACCGGCGCCCTGCAGGCCATGCAGGCGACCAACCAGCTGCTGGCCCTGCAGGCCAAGCAGTCCATCCAGGCGCAACAGCTTCAGCTCACGCAGGACCGCGCGGCTTCGTTGGAGCTGGCGCGACAGGCGGCGGCCAGCGAGCGTGCTCGCGAGGTGCGGCGGCGTTTCCTGGGCGAAGGCACGCTGTATACGCCGCAGTCTGTCCAGTTCTACGGGAACTGAAGGAGGACGCCATGCGATACGTCCTTGTGTTGTCGGTTGCGCTGCTGGCGGGCTGCGGTGAGCCGTCCAGTGAAGACCTGACCGCCGGCCCTGTGCGGCTCAAGGCGCTGCGCGCCCAGTGCGCAGCCGACCGGCAGGCCGTGGGCGAGGGCGCTTGCCGGGCTGCCGCCGAGGTGTCTCGGCGCCGTTTCTTCGCTGGCCAAAGCGGCCCGGAAGAATACGTCACCTTGGAGGAGCTGCCGCCGATTCCACCGACTTTTGACAGCCCCGTCGACGATGAGGCTGAGGCCGGGCGCGATGCGCCGGCTGCTTTTGCTTCGGAGACCACACCATGAATGACGTGACGGTCATCGACCGCTTTCTCGATACGTTCTCGCGCTACATCGACTCGGGCTTCGGGTTGCTGCAGGGCGAGGTCGCCTTCCTGACCGCCACGCTGATCGCCATCGATATGACGTTCGCCGGGCTCTACTGGGCGCTTGGTCATGCCACCGGCCAAGGTGAAGACGTGATGGCGAAGCTCATTCGCAAGGTGCTCTACGTCGGTGCCTTCGCCTACATCATCGGTAACTTCAACTGGCTGGCCAGCATCGTCTTCCGCTCCTTTGCCGGGCTGGGCCTGACGGCGACCGGCTCGCTCAGCATGGAGACCTTCCTGCAGCCGGGACGGCTGGCGAAAACCGGCATCGACGCCGGCGCACCGATCCTGGAGCAGATCGGCGAGATGACCGGCTTCCCCGAAGTGTTCGTCAACCTCGACCCCATTGTCATCCTGTTCCTGGCCTATCTGGTGGTCATCGTCAGCTTCTTCGTACTGGCGATACAGCTGTTCATCACCCTGATCGAGTTCAAGCTGACCACGCTTGCAGGGTTCGTACTGGTGCCATTCGCGTTGTGGAACAAGACCGCCTTCCTGGCCGAAAAGGTGCTGGGCAACGTGGTGTCCTCCGGCGTCAAGGTGCTGGTGCTGGCGGTGATCGTCGGTATTGGCACGGGGTTGTTCGCCGAGTTCCAGGTACATCCCGACGAGCCGTCCATCGACCACGCGCTGGTGGTCATGCTGGCCTCGCTGGCGTTGCTCGCCCTGGGCATCTTCGGCCCGGGCATCGCCACGGGGCTGATTTCCGGTGGCCCGCAGCTGGGTGCGGGAGCGATGGCCGGTGCCGCGCTCGGTACGGCGGGCATGGCTGTCGCCGTCGGTGCCGCCGCAACCGGCGTGGGTGCTGCGGTCGCGGCCGGAGCGCGCATGGCACCGGCCGCGAAGCTGGCTGCCGGGATGCGCTCGCTCAAGGGCCGGTTTGCTGGTGGAGGTGGAGCTTCCTCTGGTGGCAGCGCGGCCGCCCTGGGCAATGCGCACCAGGTCGCCAACGATGCCAAGGCGCAACCCGCATGGGCCAAGCGCTTGCAGCGCCGCCAGCAGATCAGCCATGCCGCCACCACCGTCGCGCACACGCTGCGCGGTGGCGACGGCGGCGGTTCGGGCAGTGGCCCGAACTTGCGGGATTCGGATTCATAAAGGAGGACGAACCATGCGTTTCAACCGTCCGCGGGTGCGCTATGCCGAGACGCCGCAACCCGCCACCCCGTACCAGGCCGCTGCGCAGGCGTGGGACGAGCGCATCGGCTCGGCCCGCGTGCAGGCGAGAAACTGGCGCTTCATGGCCTTTGGCTGTCTGGCGCTCGCACTGCTGATGGCGGGCGGTCTGGTCTGGCGCTCGGCGCAGTCCATCGTCACGCCCTATGTGGTGGAGGTGGACAGGTCTGGCCAGGTTCGCGCGGTCGGCGAGGCCGCCACACCGTACCGGCCGGCCGATGCGCAGGTCGCCTATCACCTGGCGCGCTTTGTCACGCTGGTGCGCTCGCTGTCCATCGACCCGATCGTGGTACGGCAGAACTGGCTCGATGCCTACGACTACACCACTGATCGTGGCGCGGCCGTGCTCAACGACTACGCGCGTACCAACGATCCGTTCGCCCGCGTCGGCAAGGAGTCGGTGACGGTGCAGGTTAGCAGCGTCGTGCGGGCCAGCGACGCCTCTTTCAACGTGCGCTGGACGGAGCAGCGCTTCGTCCACGGCTCGCCCGTCGGCACCGAGCGCTGGAACGCGGTGATCTCCACCGTATTGCAAACCCCGCGTACCGAACAGCGCCTGCGCAAGAACCCCCTGGGCATCTACGTCAACGGGCTGTCGTGGAGTCGCGAACTCGATGCGTCCGAAGGAGCCAAGCCATGAACCTGTCTTTTCGTATATCCGCGCTCCCCTTGGTTTTGCTTGCCTTGGCCGGCTGTAGCGGCCAGGGCAAGCTACCACCGCGTATTTCGCTCGACGAGCCGGTGCTGGCGCAGCCGCTGCCCGAGCCACCTAAGCCGCTGACCGTGGTGGCGGTGCCCAAGGTGTTGCCGATGCCGGCACAGATGAAGCCGCTGTCAGACGAAGCCGGTCCTGCGCCGGAGCCGGCCGACGAGAAAGTGAGGGTGTCGCGCGCCAACCAGGAGGCGAGGGTGGTGCCTACGCGAGAGGGCTACATCAATGCAATCCAAGTCTGGCCCTACAGTGACGGCGCGCTTTACCAAGTCTATGCCGCGCCGGAGCGCGTGACCGTTATCGCGCTGCAGGCCGGTGAGGAACTGGTGACGGTGGCCGCTGGCGACACGGTGCGCTGGATCGTCGGCGACACCTCCAGTGGTTCCGGCGACGCGCTGCGTGTCAACGTGCTGGTTAAGCCTATTCGCTCGGGCCTCAAGACCAATCTGGTCATCACCACCAGCCGGCGCACCTACCTGATTGAGCTGACTTCGACCGAGAAAGCCTGGATGGCCTCGGTATCCTGGGATTACCCGAAAGACAGGATGCTGGCCCTGCAGCGCCAGGCGCAGGCCGCGCAGACGAGCGCGCCGGTCGATAGCGGCCTCTCGCTAGAGAAGCTCCGCTTCCGCTACGCGATCAGCGGCAGCAATCCGCCGTGGCAGCCGCTGCGCGCCTTCGATGATGGCGAGAAGGTCTACATCCAGTTTCCCGCCGGCATCGCCCAGGGCGAGCTGCCGCCGATGTTCGTGATCGGTGCGCAAGGCGATGGGCAGTTGGTCAACTACCGTTTCCGCTCGCCGTACTACATCGTAGATCGGCTGTTTGGCGCGGCTGAACTGCGCCTGGGCGGCGACAAGGGCGACGTGGTACGCATCGAGCGCACGGATGGTGTGGCGCGGGGGAACTGAGCATGAGTCAGGACGATACCCCCGACCTTGTCGCGCCGCAGGCCGGCAAAGTCCCGCCTGAAACGGTGGCTTTGCGCGCCCAGCCACGCCCGGTCACGCGATTGAATCGGCGCATCCTGGCAGCGCTTGCCGGCGGGCTCTCCGTCGCGGTGCTTGGGGCCACCATCTGGTCCTTGCAGCCGCCGAAGCCTCGGGGAGGGAGCGATTCGGCGGAACTATATAATGTCGACCGCGTTTCTCGCTCCGAAGGGCTCGACCGGCTGCCCTCTGACTATTCCAAGTTGCCGCCACCGTCGCCACCACCACCCGAGCTGGGGCCGCCGCTGCCGGGCGATCTTGGCCCGGCCATCGTGCAGTCGCAGCGACCGTCGGCACCCAGCTACACGCCGCCTGGCCATGATCCAGCCGAGGCCCAGCGGCTGGCACGCCTTAAGGAGGCAGAAGAGGCTGCGGCCTCATCGGTGTTCTTCCGCACGGGCAGCCCGCGCCCAACTGTGGCTGCGCCTGCACAACCTGCCTCGGATTCAGCAACACTGGCGGGCTTCGATCCGCTGGCCTCCGGTCCGGCATCCACGGCCGCACAGCCCGCCGACCCGACCGCCGTGCAGAACCGGCAGGAGCAAAAGGAGGCGTTCCTGCACACCGGTGTCGCGGAAACTCACAATTCTGGGAACCTGCAGCTGCCTGCGTCGCCGTACCAGGTTATGGCTGGCACAGTGATTGCCGGCGCGCTGGTAACAGGCATCAAGTCGGATCTTCCGGGTGATGTGATCGGCACGGTGACGGAACCGGTCTACGACACTGCGACCGGCAGGTACCTTTTGATTCCGCAGAGCTCGCGCATCCTCGGCCGCTACAACAGCCAGGTCAGCTACGGGCAGAGCCGTGTGCAGGTGGTCTGGAACCGCATCATCCTGCCGGACACGTCCTCACTGACGCTGGACAACCTTGTGGGTACTGACCCGGCCGGTTATTCCGGCCTGGAAGATGGTGTGGACTGGCACTGGGATCGCGTCTTCGCTGGCGCGGCGCTGACGACGTTGCTGGGTATCGGTGCCGAGCTGGCCGCACCGGAGAACCGCCAGGACGGCGACCGCGTCATCATTGCCGGTCGTGACGGCGTGCAGGACAGCGTGAACCAGGTCGGACAGGAGATGACCCGGCGCAGCATGAACATTCAGCCCACCTTGACCGAACGCCCGGGCCTGCCGGTACGCATCATCGTTAACCGGGACCTGGTGCTTCGGCCTTACCAACCGCTGTTCTTCAATCGGGGGATTTCACGATGAGCACGACACGCAAACTGCGTCTGGGGCCGTTGCCCAAGACCGAGAGCTCGAAGCTGACATTCGCGTGCCCGGCCAGTCTGAAGAATGACCTCGACCGCAATGCCGCAGTGTTGCAGCATTGCGACCTTTGGTTGACTTCTTATCTGCGAAAGCCGATTACGAAATATCGATCGCCAACACGCGGATCGATATGCGCTTGTTAGGGAGTCCCCACTTGCCTGCCAGATAGTCGGTATTTACCACTTCGGCCGATCTCAGCGACAGATCGGCGCCAGCGGCAAACAGCACTTCGTTTTCATGACCGAGATTCGTGCCTTTCCGCTTGTAAGCAAACACCTTTGTCTTCGGGTTGGTCGCTTTTAGTACGAACAAGTCGATCCGGCCGGCTTCGTACCCTTTGCCTATATGGTCGGCGTTCCGTAGGGCAACCTGTGGGCAAAACGAAGTGGAAAGTGGGCGATCTGTAACTAGGTGATCTCCGCCCGGCCACAAGCCTGCATGGAAGAGGCATTGCTGCTCAATTAGTACATGGCCGATCGCTTCGACTTCCTTGGAAACCTGATCGAAATCACAGTTGGGATAGGATTTCTGATAGCGAGAAAGTTCGTCAGGAGTCCTGGAGGGCATGGCTTGCCGCCAGTACTTGTAAGCATCACTGCTGTCCAATGCGTTATTGATGAAGTTGCCAAGACCGTTGTCAGCGCCGACACGAGCCATGTAAGTGGCAGCATCAAAAGCGCTACCGACGGATGCTTCCAGTCCTGTGCGAATGCGCAGGTGAGGGTTTCCTGCTGCCATCATCTCATCAAGTGTGGGGCTTCTCTCTTCCCACTTCTCATAAGGCGGGAAAAACGTATCTACAAGTGGAAGGCTCACTAAAGAAAATCCCTTTTCAACGGTTCTTCTGGGAGGGCAGCATGTCACTTTGCACAATGAGTTCGAGCTCTTGGCGCACCTGCTCCTGGAGACGATCCATATCGTTGATGCTGTCGCCAGCGAAGGTCGACGCTAGCAGTGTGAGGGGATGTATGTCTATTACCTCGCAAAGCTCAGTCAGCTTGTGCAATGGCGAGAAACCGTGGATTTCGTCGTGGCGCAACTGTGCATAACCGACCACGACAATATTTGGCTAGCGAGTGTCGGTGTGGATCTCTGTCTAAGCCTGAAGCTTGCGATAGTATTGCGAATTTGGTCTGGCGTGTGGGCGCCAAGCCTGTGCAAAGGGAGATTGACTTGGTCAAGGTTCATGCTCGACGAGGCATCATATGGTAATGCTGGACTGTCTCGGCTTAGATGGTAACTGGCCTGCGCAGGAGTCAGTCTCGATACTCGTTGGACCGAACGGGTCTGGAAAGAGCTCGTTTCTTCGCGATTTAGCCATCAATCACCGTAGTGATCGCAACATTGTGATCGTGTGTAATACGCCCCATGATCGGTTTTCTGGCCTTAGGGGCGTACGACGCATATCTGTCGGGAAGACCGACGGCTCTCCAAGGGTTATCGTCAAAAGGGCTGTGGCGGCGTCGCTGGCAGGATCCGGAGCCGCATTCTTTCAGATCAGCTCCGCTCTTGAGTATTGCGGCTATCGCGCCCGCTTCGGCTTCCGCATCGACCCAGGTATGTTTTTCGGCATGCCTCTCGATGAAGTCCGCTCGCAGCTACAGGGAGCGTTCGTCGAGAGGGTGGACGAGACTCCGGATTATTCGCCTGTCTCGGGTGGAACGGATGACCGCCTAGAGGCGGACCTCGATCTGGCGTTGGCGTTTCTCCAGCGCCATGATCCATCTGAGCCCATTTGGATTGATGCTTCCGAGAAGGTTCTCGACTTCAGTCGTGCTTGGGAGTTCGGATCTGTCCTGAGGCTCGAATCCAAGCTGCGCGGCCGTAACGTTCTTCGTGGCATCCGAGTGTATTTGCAGCGGCTGGATAACGGCGACATCATCGAGATGCAGCATGCGAGCTCGGGGCAGCTAGCACTGATCTCCTCGCTTCTGTTCCTAATAACGAACGCGGGCGAGTACCCGATCGTCATCGTTGATGAACCCGAGAATAGTTTGCATCCAAACTGGCAGCGTGAATACATCGACCAAGTTCTGACCGCTTTGAGCTACCGCAATCCGACGGTAATCGTGGCCACCCACGCACCGTTAGTGGTCACAGGCGCGCTGGCAGATAGCTCGGATCTCGTATCAGTGTTCGAGATTCGCCATGGACGCCCTCAGCGTTTATCGATCGATCGCACCGGTAGTTCGCTGAGCAGTATCGAGGAGATACTCTGGCGTGCCTTCGAAGTCGTGACTCCGGCGAACCATTTCGTCAGCGAGCGAATTGTCGACGAAGTATCCCGCTTCGAGAGGGGGGAGATAACGAAAGAGCAGGTCTTGGCGCTAGTTGGAAGGATGGAGGACGAGAGCTTCGACGACCGTCAGCGGAGCTTTTTCACCGCGGTCAGATCACTGCTCGACCAGGTCGAGGTGATCCGGAGTACAAGGGGGAACGATGGTCGATAAATATCTGCCTGCTATCGACGCGTTTGCGCTCACTGCTGACGAACAGAACGCCGTGACGGCCGCTCTTGCGACCCCCGATCCATGGGGGTGGAATCCGGGCGGCGCACAATCCACCGCAATAGCCAGCGTCAAGGCAAAGATCCGCGATTATCATCTCCAGCGTCATGGCCACAAGTGCTGCTACTGTCGAGTCAACCTTTATGGCGGAGGCTCATTCATGACCGATAGAGAGCATGTCCTGCCCAAATCGATTGCTGGCTATAGACCCTTGTCCTACACGATGTGGAACCTGGGTATTGCCTGTAAACGGTGCAATATGGAGTACAAAAAGAGTAAAACTGACTTTGTTGTGACTCCGAGCAATATGGCGCAGCTCGCGGCGAGCGCGGGCTACCGCTTCATTCATCCCAACTTCGATCTTTATCGTGAACACATGTCGCGCTCCGCGCAGGAGATGGACGAGGCGGTGATCGTCAAGTACACGATCGTGCCTGGAAGCTTAAAAGGGGAGTACACCTACAATTACTTCAATTTGCGCGGGCTGGAGGTCAACAGCTTCGACCGGGCTCAGGGTCTGGAGGCACCGGAAAATCTGGGCGAGGGTGCTCTAGAGGTCAGGTCGCTTGCCGATGCCTTCGGGCAATGAGCGATCGGGGGCGGACATACCACTCGTGCCTAGACTGCCTGGCTCCGAGGTCTCCGGCGGCGGTTGGCCCCGCGACTATTTAGCGGTAGTGGGTATTTCTTCTATGAGTTGCTTGAGGTCGGGGCACCTTAGATCTCGCAAGTCATGCGTGTGGTGAGTACCCCCCCCGAAATTTTTGACATCACCGAGTCGAAGTCAAAATCAGAACGGAATCGAGGTTCGAACCGTCCTTGCTCGCCTTCGAAGATAAACTCTGCGCAATAGCAAGCGTCTTCCGTCTCCCTACAGTGCTCGCAGGTTGGATTGCAGGCGATGATCATCTGATCGATGGCATCGGCTGGATCATCTGATGTCATTAACTCGTCGTCGGTAGACCAGGTGCTGATTGAGATGTTGCCTCGAGCAAATTTGAGAACGTCCTCAGCAGTCTCGAGGTTCCAGTTCGCCAGGGCTTCGTATGCCGGGTGCAGCACGACTCGTGCATAGTCAAACCGGTAGCCATCAAGGATGCACAGCACTCGACCGTTCTCTTCATACAGGCTTTGAAATGAAATGGGGCCGTAGTGCTGTTCGAGGCCCTGATAGCGCTTAGGGTCAAGTCGGATGTGTTTGAGTGCGTTATTGATGGCATCAATGAGCTCGAATTTACGATTGCTCAAACGAGTTCCTTCCACGCTGAACACCTGGTCAAACTGGTGAACGAAATCACCTCTGCCTTCCTTTATCCCGTCAGTCTTGCGGATTGCCTGGATGTAATCGACGGCATGAGCGATAAATAAGTTGGCACCGAGGACTCGGTGTAACTTGGCCTGTCGCGAGTCGATGTCGGCTTCCAGTTCAGCCATCGCTGGTCTGAGGATGGAGTCAAGATACTGCTGGTAGTCGCTGCAGGCTTGTTGTAGCAGAGAGGCGAGTTGGAGCATGAAAGTTTGTCCTTTCTCGAACTGTGCATTTTGAGGGCAGCCGAATTCCTGCCTAGTAACATCGTACGCAGGAGGACGCTGACGCGTTAAGATAGTCGTGATCGATAATGTCTACGTACCCACCGGGCGCTCCTTCTTCCACGCCAGCGAAAGCATTGCGGGGTTGACGGTAAAAGCGGCGGTAAGACCTTAATTCGATCAAAATCAATCCCTTTAGCCACAATAGGTTAGGTGGCTTGTTGATGATCGAGTGGGAATGATGTAACGCACAAGGGCAGCTCAGGCTGCCCTTGTGCTATCTGCACTCTTTGTTTTCAGGTTCTTGGTGTGGCCTTGCTCGCGGGCGTTGCGTTCAGGGTCGCCAGCCATTGCGGGTCGTTGGCAAACCAGTCGAGCAGAAAATCCAGCATGCTGCGCAGCGTCCTCGGTAACTGCTTGCGCGAGGTGTAGATGCCGTAGATGCCCATTTCCTGGGGCTGATAACTGGGCAGCAACGCGACTAATTGACCGCTGGCAATTAACGGGGCCGCCGAATAGCGCGGCTGCAGGGCGATGCCGGCGCCTTGCAGGGTGGCGCTGAGCAGCACCAGTGAGTCATTGGCGCTGAGGTTGCCGCTGACCGGTACCGAGTAGTTTTCCCCTGCGCGACTGAACTGCCAGAGGCTTTTGCCGAAGTAGGAGTAGGTCAGGCAGTTGTGCACGGCCAAGTCTTCGACCCGCGCCGGCGTCCCTTGTGCAGCTAGGTAACTGGGCGCGGCACACACCGCCGAGGCGCAGCTGGCCAATTGCCGGGCAATCAGGTTGGGCTCTAGGGCGTTGGTGATGCGCACCGCCAGATCGATCCGCTCCTCGATTAAATTGACCGCATGGTTGCTGGTTTGCAGGTCGACGGCGGTCTGCGGGTAGCGGCGTAAATACTGGCTGACGGCCCCCGCCAACACGCTTTGCGCCAACGACTGGGCGCAACTGATGCGCAGCAGCCCTTGCGGTTCATCGCTGCTGGTGCTGACGGCCATGTGGGCGGTGATTTCCAGCAGTTGCCGACAGCGGCTCAGGGTTTCGTCACCGGCGGCGGTGAGGCTCAGTTTGCGGGTGGTGCGGTGCAGCAAGCGGGCCCCGGCCCAGTCCTCCATTTGCGCCAGGTAGCGCGTCACCATGGCCCGTGACATGCCCAGCGCTTGAGCGGCGGCGATCATGCTGCCGCGCTCGACGATGCTGATAAAGACTTCTGCTGCGATGAGTCGGTCCATTAAGACGGCCTGCTGATTCGTCCGATTTAAGCAATCAATAATTGCAGTTTAGCCGGTTTTTCGTGCGGATTACGCAGCATAAGATGGCCTCACGTTCTTCACTGACTTGAGGATTATCGCCATGTTCAAACCCACTCTGCTGTCTGCCACCTTCGCCGCTATCACCACGCTGAGCCTGTTTGCTAACCCTGTGGCAGCGGCCGAGCCGCTCAAGTTGCAGGTCTATAACCCAGGTGAGAAGTCGCTGTTCCCTGTTTCATCCGAGCTGGTCACTGGCGCCACTGAGGCGGTGCTGATCGATGCGCAGTTTCAGGCCAATGATGCCCAGGCCCTGGTCGAGATGATCAAGGCCAGCGGCAAGCGCCTGACCAGCATCTATATCAGCCACAGTGACCCGGATTCCTACTTCGGTTTGGACGTGCTGCACGCGGCCTTCCCGCAGGCAAAAATCGTCGCTACAGCGCCCACCATCGCCGCGATCAAGGCCAACAAGGACGCCAAGTTGGCTTATTGGGGGCCGATCCTCAAAACCAATGCGCCGAAAGCGCTGCTGGTGCCGGAGTTGCTGCAAGGCAATCAGCTCACCGTTGATGGTCAGCCGTTGGATGTGCAAGGTCTGCATGGCGTGGCGTCTGCGCACAGCTATGTATGGATTCCATCTCTCAAGGCGGTGGTCGGTGGAGTGTTGGTGTACGGCAATATGCACCTGTGGACGGCCGATGCGCAGACGCCGCTGGCTCGCGCCGACTGGCAGCAAAGCCTGCAGCAGATCCAGGCACTCAAGCCGCAGACCGTGGTGCCAGGGCACTACCTGCCAGGGGCGAGCATGACGCTAAGTTCGGTGAGTTTCACGGCCGACTATCTCAAGGTGCTTGAGGCTCAATTGCCCAAGACCAGCAACTCCGGCGAGTTGGTCAAGGCGATGGTTAAGCAGTACCCGCACCTGACCGGTACTGCCGATCTAGAGCTGAGCGCCAAGGTGCTCAAAGGCGAAATGCAATGGCCGCAGTAAAGTGCTTGCCGCAGGAGGGCCTGCCCATGGGGAGTCGCTTGCATTACCTGTTCGATCCGCTCTGTGGTTGGTGCTATGGCGTCGCGCCGCTGATAGACGCCGCGGCTGAGTTGCCAGGGCTGGAGATTGAGTTGCACGGCGGCGGCATGCTGACGGGGTCCAATCGCCGAATGATTACCCCGCTGTGGCGCGGCTATGTGCTGCCCCATGACCGGCGAATTGCCGAGTTGTCCGGCCAGCCATTTGGCGACAGCTATTTCAATGGTTTGCTCAATGACCAGGGCGCAGTGCTCGACTCTGAGCCGCCGATCAGCGCCATTCTTGCCGCGCAAGCCGTCACTGGGCAGGGGCTGGCGATGCTGCAGCGCATCCAGCATGCGCACTATGTCGAGGGGCGGCGGATCGCCGATGTGCAGGTGCTGACGGCATTGGCCGGTGAGTTGGGGTTGTCGCTGCTGTCGTTCAGTAACGCCTACCAAGCGGCGTGCGGGCGGCAGACCCAAGGCCATATCGCCGCCAGCCGTGTGCTGCTGGCGCAAGCCGGCGCTCAGGGTTTTCCGACCTTGTTACTGGGGGATGGTCGGGGGCATATGCGGGTGCTGGAGCTCAGTCATTATCTGGGGCATCCGCAGCAGTGGCTGAGCTATTTGCGCGCAGAGTTGGCGCGGCAGGCGAGCGCCACTGAGTAACGGCCTAGGGTCTGTTGCCATTTCTCGCGGCAATGCGGCTCACGATGAAACGGCAACAGACCCTAGGGGCTCGGCATCGCTCTGGCGGGTGTTTTCTGGCAGTATTGGCGGCAGTTTAAATCGCTAAAGCCTTTGATTTACTGGTGCGTTTGCCCGCTAGAGGCGAACCACCATCAGCCTGATGGGCCCGCGTTTTGTGCTTACTCAGGAGTCCTTACCCATGTCGTTTACTCGCAGAAAAGTACTCGCCGGCTTGCTCGGTCTTGGCGTTGTTGGCCTCGGCGCCGGTGGCGTGCGCTATTGGTTGGGGCGCCCGGAAAATGTGGCGACCCATGACTATGAACTGATCGCTGCGCCGTTGGATGTCGAGCTGGTGCCAGGGCATATGACCACCGCCTGGGCCTATGGCGGTCAGGCGCCGGGGTTGGAGCTGCGCTGCCGGCAGGGCGAACGTTTGCGCGTGCGCTTTATCAACCAGTTGGATGTTTCCACCACGATTCACTGGCACGGCATTCGTCTGCCACTGGCGATGGACGGCGTGCCCTATGTGTCGCAGTTGCCGGTGCTGCCGGGTGAGTATTTCGACTACGACTTCATTACCCCAGATGCCGGCAGCTATTGGTATCACCCTCATCTGGGTAGCAGCGAGCAGCTGGGTCGCGGCCTGGTCGGTCCGCTGATTGTCGAGGAGCGTGAGCCGAGCGGTTTTGCCCATGAGCGCACCCTGTGCCTGAAGAGCTGGCACTTGGACGAGCAGGGCGCCTTTACCGCGTTCAGTGTGCCGCGCGATGCGGCCCGTGGTGGTACGCCGGGGCGGCTGTCGACGATTAATGGTGTGCATGCGCCGACCCTGGAGCTGCCGGCCGGTGAGGTGGTGCGCTTGCGGGTGCTCAATCTGGACAACACCCTGACCTATCGCCTGAACCTGCCGGGTGCGGATGCGCGCATCTATGCCCTGGATGGCAACCCGGTGGCGCCGCGGCCGCTGGGCAAGGAGTACTGGCTGGGGCCGGGCATGCGCATCGACCTGGCGCTGCGAGTGCCGGCCGCCGGTATCGAGTTGCCGTTGCGCAACGGCCCGTTGCGCCTGGCTACCCTGCGCGGTCAGGCCAGCCATGCAGCGCCGGGCGATTGGCCTGCGGCCTTGCCGGCCAATCCGGTCAGTGAGCCTGATGTAGAGGGTGCTCAAACCCTGCGCTTCAATTTCGAATGGACGGCGACCTTGACCGAGAATCTGCCGGCCGGTGCCAAAGCCAGCTATTGGCAGATCAATGGCAAGGCCTGGGACATTGCTGACAAAAACTGCGCGGAAAAGCCCATCGCCAGCCTGGAGCTGGGCAAGAGCTATATCTTCGAGCTGCGCAACATGGCCCAGTACCAACACCCGATTCACCTGCACGGTTTGAGCTTCAAGGTGCTGTCGTCCAATCGCCACAGCGTGATCCCGTATTTCACCGACACTTACTTGCTGGGCAAAAATGAAGTCGCGCGCATCGCGCTAGTGGCGGATAACCCCGGCGTGTGGATGTTCCATTGCCATGTGATCGACCACATGGAAACCGGCCTGATGGCCGCCATTGAGGTGGTGTAATGGCGCGTAACCTGATCATCGACCGCAGCCAGGATCGGCACTTTATGGCGCAGGCACTGTCGCTGGCCGAGGCAGGTGCTGCTCTGGGCGAAGTGCCGGTGGGCGCGCTGCTGGTGCAGGATGGCGAGGTCATCGGTCGTGGCTTCAATTGTCCGATCAGCACCCATGACCCCAGCGCCCATGCCGAGATGGTCGCCATCCGCGATGCGGCCAAGGCCATCGGCAACTATCGCCTGCCCGGTAGCACCCTGTATGTGACGCTGGAGCCGTGCAGCATGTGCGCCGGTTTGATCGTGCATGCGCGCATCGCCCGGGTGGTGTTCGGCGCCAGCGAGCCGAAAGCTGGGGTTGTGCAGAGCCGTGGCGAGTTCTTTGCCCAGGACTTTCTCAATCACCGGGTGCTGGTGGAGGGTGGGGTGCTGGCGGATGAGTGCAGTAAGGCGCTGAGTGCCTTCTTCAAGGCGCGCCGGTAGCCCGGATCAGCGCAGCGCCATCCGGGGCGTGGGCGACTAAAGCGGCGCCAGGGTTTCTTTCGGCGGCGTCTTGTTGATGGCCGGCACGTGCAGTTGGCGGTCAGCTACTTGCTGGTCCTCAAGCTGCGGCTGGGTTACCCAGGTGAGGATGTCGTAGTAGCGGCGGATGTTCTGTACGAAATGCACGGTCTCGCCGCCGCGGGCATAGCCGTAGCGGGTCTTGCTGTACCACTTCTTCTGCGCCAGGCGCGGCAGCATCTTCTTTACGTCCAGCCACAGGTTGGGGTTCAGGCCTTCGGCCTTGGCCAACTTGCGCGCGTCACCCAGGTGGGCGATGCCAATGTTGTAGGCGGCCAGGGCAAACCAGGTGCGGTCTGGCTCGCTGATATCGGCTGGCAGGTCTTGCTTGATCAGGGCGATGTACTTGGCGCCGCCACGAATGCTCTGCCGCGCGTCCAGGCGATTGACCACGCCCATCGCCTGGGCGGTGTTTTGGGTCAGCATCATCAGGCCGCGCACACCGGTCTTGGAGGTGGCGTCCGGTTGCCACAGCGACTCCTGATAACCCATGGCGGCCAGCAGGCGCCAGTCCAGGCCCTGATTCTTGGCTTCGCTCTGGAAGGTTTTTTCGTAGCGCGGCAGACGCGCCTGCAAATGCTTGGCGAAGGTGTAGGCGCCGACATAGCCGAGTACGTCGACATGCCCGTAATAGCGTTCCTTAAGGCGTTGCAGGGTGCCGTTTTTCTGGGCCTGGTCTAGGAAGGTATTGACCTCGTCGAGCAGGCTGCGGTCTTCGCCAGCCGCCACCGCCCAGCCCAGGCTGGTGGCCTCGTCCAGATCGAAGCCAACGCGCACGTTGGGGAAGTACACCTGGTTCATCGCCAACTCGTTGGAGTCCACCAGGGTCAGGTCGATGGCACCTTCGTCGACCATGCGCAGCAGGTCGACCACTTCCACCGCATCCGACTCTTCATAGCGCAGCTCCGGCAGTTGCAACTGCAAGGCGGCAAGCTGCTCGGCATGGCTGCTGCCCTTGAGCACAACGATATGTTTGCCCGGTAGATCGCGGCTGTTGCTCGGTCGTGGCGTGCCGTTGCGATAGATGACCTGCGGCGTGACTTCTAAATACGCATGGGAGAACAGCGCCTGGCTTTGCCGGCCGCTGCTGGCCACCAGGCCGGCGGCGCTGAGTTGTGGGCCGTTGGGGCTGTTGAGGCGGCGGAACAGGTCGTCGAGGTTCTCGGCGGTTTCGATCTGCAGCTCAACACCCAGGTCTTCGGCGAAACGCTTGACCAATTCGTACTCGAAACCGGTCTCGCCGTTGCGGTCCTGGAAGTAGGTGGCCGGGCTGTTGCGCGTAACCACGCGCAGCACGCCGTCTTCCTTTACCCGCTCAAGGGTGGTGGGTTGCACGTCGGCATCACCACAACCACTGAGCAGCAAGAGAAGCCCGGTCGCCAGCAGCCATTGGCCGCAGCGCAGACGGAACATCGATTGGACAGACATCGGCGCAGTATACGCAAAGCACCGGGGTCGCCATATCTCGACAGCGGCCGGCATCTCTGTTAGCCGGCAGTGGTTGGCCGGTCAGCTTCTGGCGGGTGCCCTGCCTGCCTCTTTAGGCTAGAATGCACGGCCTCAAAGCATCCCCCCTTCCCGAGGCTGTCCCGAAGATGTTGATCCTGCGCGGCGCTCCTGCCCTTTCTGCCTTCCGCCACGGCAAATTACTTGCGCAACTGACCGAAAAGGTCCCCGCTGTTAGCGGGTTGTATGCCGAGTTCGCCCATTTTGCCGAGGTTACTGGCGTGTTGACCGGCGA
This sequence comes from Pseudomonas sp. BGA-UO-ETr-WB11, assembly GCF_059567785.1. Taxonomy (NCBI): domain Bacteria; kingdom Pseudomonadati; phylum Pseudomonadota; class Gammaproteobacteria; order Pseudomonadales; family Pseudomonadaceae; genus Pseudomonas; species Pseudomonas sp. BGA-UO-ETr-WB11. Next base: position 544,581 of record NZ_JCAQOS010000005.1, read on the forward strand.
AGAGGAGACGGTGCTGGCGCGCCTGCTCAAGTACGGTCCAAGCGTGCCGGTACAAGAGCCCACTGGCCGCCTGTTCCTCGTGGTGCCACGTTTCGGCACCATCTCGCCGTGGTCGAGCAAGGCCACCGATATCGCCAATAACTGCGGCTTGGCCAAGATCCAGCGCCTAGAGCGCGGCATTGCCTACTACGTGGCGGGTGAGCTGAGCGACGATCAAGCCGCCGAAGTCTCGGCTGTGCTGCACGACCGCATGACCCAGTTGGTGCTGGCCAAGCTGGAGCAGGCCAGCGGCTTGTTCAGCCATGCCGAACCCAAACCGCTGACCGCCGTGGACGTACTCGGTGGTGGCCGCGCGGCGCTGGAACAGGCCAACGCCCAGTTGGGGCTGGCCCTGGCCGAAGATGAAATCGACTACCTGGTGAAGAGCTTCAATGACCTGGGGCGCAACCCCCACGACATCGAGCTGATGATGTTTGCCCAGGCCAACTCCGAGCACTGCCGGCACAAAATCTTCAACGCCAGCTGGGACATCGACGGCCAGAACCAGGAAAAAAGCCTGTTCGGCATGATCAAGAACACCTACCAGATGCACAGCGAGAACGTGCTGTCCGCCTACAAGGACAACGCCTCGGTCATCGTCGGCCACACCGCCGGGCGTTTCTTCCCGAACCCGCAAACCCGCCAGTACGGCGCGGTGCAGGAGCCGGTGCATATCCTGATGAAGGTGGAAACCCACAACCACCCGACCGCTATTTCGCCGTTCTCCGGGGCGTCCACTGGCTCCGGTGGCGAGATTCGCGACGAAGGCGCCACGGGTCGCGGCGCCAAGCCGAAAGCGGGCCTGACCGGTTTCACCGTCTCTAACCTGAACATTCCCGGTTTCGAACAGCCCTGGGAAGTGCCGTACGGCAAGCCCGAGCGCATCGTCACGCCGCTGGACATCATGATCGAAGGCCCGCTGGGCGGCGCGGCGTTCAACAACGAGTTCGGCCGTCCGGCGCTGACCGGCTATTTCCGTACCTTTGAGCAGTCGATCAGCACACCGCATGGCGATGAAGTGCGCGGCTATCACAAGCCGATCATGCTGGCCGGTGGTATGGGTAACATCCGTGAAAACCACGTGCAGAAGGCTGAGATCACTGTCGGCGCCAAGCTCATCGTACTCGGCGGCCCGGCCATGCTGATCGGCCTGGGTGGCGGTGCCGCCTCCTCGGTCGCCACCGGCGCCAGCTCGGCTGACCTGGATTTCGCCTCGGTGCAGCGCGAGAACCCGGAAATGGAACGCCGCTGCCAGGAAGTCATCGACCGCTGCTGGCAATTGGGCGACGCCAACCCCATCGCCTTTATCCATGACGTCGGCGCCGGTGGTATCTCCAACGCCTTCCCAGAACTGGTCAACGATGGTGGTCGCGGTGGCCGCTTCGAGCTGCGCAACGTGCCGAATGACGAACCGGGCATGGCGCCGCACGAGATCTGGAGCAACGAGTCCCAGGAGCGTTACGTCCTGGCCGTCAGCACCGTCGATTTCGAGCGCTTCAAAGCCATCTGCGAGCGCGAGCGCTGCCCGTTCGCCGTGGTCGGTGAAGCCACCGAAGAGCCGCAACTGACCGTGACCGACAGCCATTTCGCCAACACCCCGGTGGATATGCCGCTGGAAGTGCTGCTTGGCAAGCCGCCGCGCATGCACCGTTCGGTCACCCGTGAGGCCGAACTGGGCGACGATTTCGACGCCGCCAGCGTCGACCTGGAAGAAGCGGTCAGCCGCGTGCTGCATCACCCGGCCGTGGCCAGCAAGAGCTTCCTGATCACCATCGGCGACCGCAGCATCACTGGCCTAGTGGCCCGTGATCAGATGGTCGGCCCATGGCAGGTGCCGGTGGCTGATGTGGCCGTGACCAACACCAGCTTCGACGTGAACAGCGGCGAAGCCATGGCCATGGGCGAGCGCACGCCGCTGGCTCTGCTTGACGCTGCCGCGTCCGGGCGCATGGCGATTGGCGAGACGCTGACCAACATCGCCGCCTCGCGCATCGAGAAAATTTCCGACATCAAACTGTCGGCCAACTGGATGGCCGCTGCTGGCCACCCGGGCGAGGATGCACGCCTGTACGACACCGTAAAAGCCGTCGGCATGGAACTGTGCCCGGCCCTTGGCATCACCATTCCGGTGGGCAAGGACTCGATGTCGATGAAGACACGCTGGCAGGATGAGGGCGAGGACAAGAGCGTGACCTCGCCGATGTCGCTGATCGTGACTGGCTTTGCCCCGGTGGTCGATGTGCGCCAGACCCTGACGCCGCAACTGCGTCTGGACAAGGGCGAAACCGACCTGATCCTGATCGACCTCGGCCGCGGGCAGAACCGCATGGGTGCTTCGATCCTGGCGCAGACCTACGGCCTGCTCGGTCGCCAGGCACCGGATGTTGACGACGCTGAAGACCTCAAGGCGTTCTTCGCCGTGATTCAGGGCCTGAATGCCGACGACATGCTGCTGGCCTACCACGACCGCTCCGACGGTGGCCTGCTGGTCACTGCCCTGGAAATGGCCTTCGCCGGCCACTGCGGTCTGGACCTGTACCTTGATGCTCTGGCCGACAACCGTGCCGAGGTCAACGCCGTACTGTTCAACGAAGAGCTGGGCGCGGTGATCCAGGTACGCCAAGACGCCACCCCGGAAGTGCTGGCGCAGTTCAGCGCTGCTGGTCTGGGCGACTGCGTGGCGGTCATCGGTCAGCCGGTCAATGGCAGCGACGTGGCCATCAGCTTCAATGGCGAGGCTGTGTTCGGCGATCAACGTCGTCTGCTGCAGCGCCAGTGGGCAGAAACCAGCTACCAGATCCAGAAGCTGCGTGACAACGCCGAAGGCGCCCAGCAGGAATTCGATACCCTGCTGGACGAAGAAAACCCTGGCCTGTCGGTCAAACTCAGCTTTGACGTCAACGACAACATCAGCGCGCCACACATCAAGAAGAATGTGCGCCCGCAAATTGCCGTGCTGCGTGAGCAGGGCGTCAACGGTCAGGTGGAAATGGCTGCGGCTTTCGATCGCGCCGGCTTCTCGGCTATCGACGTGCACATGAGCGATATCCTCGCCGGTCGCGTTGACCTTGAAGACTTCAAAGGCCTGGTAGCCTGCGGCGGCTTCTCTTACGGCGACGTACTGGGGGCTGGTGAAGGCTGGGCCAAGTCGGTGCTGTTCAACAGCCGCGCGCGGGACAACTTCCAGGCGTTCTTCGAGCGCAAGGACAGCTTCGCCCTCGGCGTGTGCAACGGCTGCCAGATGATGAGCAACCTGCACGAGCTGATCCCTGGCAGCGAGTTCTGGCCGCACTTTGTGCGCAACAAGTCCGAGCAATTCGAAGCGCGCGTGGCCATGGTCCAGGTGCAGGAATCGGCGTCGATCTTCCTGCGCGGCATGGCTGGGACTCGCATGCCGATCGCCATCGCCCACGGTGAAGGGCATGCCGAGTTCGAAAGCGAGGAAGCCTTGCTGGAAGCCGATCTGTCCGGTTGCGTGTCGATGCGCTTTGTCGACAACTACGGCAAGGTCACCGAGAAATACCCGGCTAACCCCAACGGCTCGCCGCGCGGGATTACCGGCCTGACCAGCCGTGACGGCCGCGTGACCATCATGATGCCGCACCCGGAGCGCGTATTCCGCGCCGTGCAGAACTCCTGGAAGCCAGATGAGTGGCAGGAAGACGGCGGCTGGCTGCGCATGTTCCGCAACGCCCGCGTCTGGGTGGATTAACCGCGGGCCGCTTGCGGCCCCTCTGATGACCCTCTCCCGCGCTTCGTTCATGAAGGGTGGGAGAGGGTGCCCGTAGGGCGGGAGAGGGTCCTGTGTCAGACCCTGAACAACCCAACCCCATCCTCCCCGAAGTGCGCTCGGTTCTCCCCGGCGACACCTTGCACCTGTGTACCTGCGCCCGCTCGGGCCAACTCCCCGATTGCCCCACCGATTGCCCACAAGGCCTGCACCTGACCATCACCCGTGCCCAGCATCTTCTGCTGTGCCGCTGCGGCAAATCCCAGCGCCTGCCCTTTTGCGACGGCAGCCACCAAGCGCCGGCTCGGGGGTTGAAGGCTAAGTGGTTGCGGTTTTTTGCGAAGGGGTAGGGCAGGTGGGATGTGTCGATTGAGTACTTGGCGCTGAGCCGGATAGACGTTAGAAAACGTCTATCCGTCTGGGGGGATTATCTAGATTTCTGCGTAAAGCTTAAACTTTTGCTGGGGCGATTTTCTTACAGGTTTCCTTGCTCGCTGGATAATTTTCGCACTTTCGCAAGAGGTTCTGAATCTGTGAGTCGTTCTTCAATTGCTGATTGGCTAGGAGTTTCTCGGTGATGAACAGCTCTTCCGATCCGAGGTTGCGTTCGGCCTTATCAATCATTGCTAGTACAGCTTTGGCATCTCCGCGCTTGAGGTGGTAACTAATCATCAAGTCGTAGATTGAGGGGCCGGCCAGGGTCCAGTCCTCAATGGACTCCAGATCCTTGAGCGCTTCGCGGCTATTGCCCTGAGCTAGGTGCAGGTTAAATGCGCTGCGGCGAATGCCTGGCTGATTCTTTACCGGCGAAGCGAGCGCGCGTTCGGTGAATGCCTGGGCTTCGCGGGTTTTACCCTGCTCCAATGCGACTGTTGCCGCATAGGCATCTTTATAGCCTTGCATGGCGCTCATGACTGCTGCCGAGTTACGTACCAAGGGCCAGTTGCGCCGGTCAACGCGGGCGCGGCGCTCCTGGCGGTATTCGCGCTGCAGGTATTGGCGCAGATCTTCATCTCGGTCGATTGGCGACATGTGTGAGCGTGTAAAGTACTGGCTTGCGGAGCTAATCCCGGTCGGGAGGCCCTGGTTGAGCAGAACGTTCAGCTCCTGGGTAAAGCGGTTGAGGTTGAATTGTTCGAGCGACTCCTGCATGGCGTTTTTACGTGCACTGAGGAAGCTGTCGAGCAAGGGTTCCTGCTTTCCTTGAAAGTCATTTAGTCGCTGCAGGCTGTGGCTGGCAGCGCGTGGTGCATAACCACTACGAATCATCAGGTCGGTACCGAGCAGGTCTGCCTGATCCTCCTGACTGCGTCCCCAGGCGGTGCTCCAAATATTGTCTGAGAAGGTATTGGCCAGCGCTGTGTAGAGAACGGTATTGCCAATGGTTTTCTGCGTCCCCAGAGGGTCTTTGCTGATCAGCTTCAGGGTGCCAGAGCTTCGGTCCACGCCAGTGTTAGAGGCCATTGCAGCAATGATCACTGTCGTGGCTACGGTCGTCATCTGCTCCTTCTGCTGCTGGAAGGCGGCCATGCGATCGTGGTGGCGCAGTAGCACATGGCTCATTTCATGGCCAAGCATGGCGGCAATTTCATCTTCGCTCTCGACATTGTCGAGCATGCCCAGGGGTACAAAAATATTGCCGTAAGGGTCAGCTGAAGGGCCAAAACCGTAACTATCGGTAATGCGTACTTGCAGTGGCGGTAGTTCACCAGGCCAGCCCTTGGCGAGGCGGTTGACGATGTCTTGTAGGTAGTCGTTTAGTTCTGGAATATGTACAAGGTTTTGCTGGCGGGTTTCAGCTGCTGGAATAGCGCGGCCGTCGAAACTCAGGCGCTGCTTGCTCAGTTGCTGAGGGTCCAGTTTGTAGTAGTTACGTACTTCAGTCTGTTCGAGATAGCGCCCGCTCAGGCGAGACTGTGTCGAGGGCCCGACCAGATTCAGCAATGCATCATCCGCACCTTGCATCGTTTGGCATCCGCTTAGCATTAGCCCTGCGAGTATCGGTAGTGTCAGTAGAGGTCCTTTCACGAGTTTGTCCTTATTTGTTGCAGCCGGCGCCAAAGCCAATGGTGGAGTTGTTCTGCTGATCTTGCGCCTGGCTGGTGGGCAATTTCTGGCAGGGCAGCTTGACCACTTTGCTGGGGTTCAGGCGCAGATCCATGGTGTCCAGCCAGACCTTCTTGCCTGCCAGTTCGACCTGCACCAGTTCCAGCTCCTCGTTGTATTGCAGCACCGGTAACGGATTCGGTGGAATGTTGCTGAGGGCCACTTCGCGTTCGAGCTTGCCTTGCTCATCAAGCACTGCAACCGGATCGGCGAGAAATGCCTCTACGGTCTGTGCAGCGGTCTGTGCAGCGGCCTGGCTGGCGTGGCTGAGAAGGGCAGCGAGTAGGAAAAGGCAGGTTTTGTTCATCTCGGAGTTCCTTGAGTTGGATGAAAACAGGCGCGTTTCTAGTCCTCGCGCCCGAAGAAGGCTTCGATCTTGTCGCTGAACAGCGTCAGTGAAAGCAGCAGGATTGCCAGGACATTTGCGGGGGTAATGTTCAAGGCATAAAGCAGCAGACTCAGCAGGAAAAGCAGGCCGAGAACCAACAGCCAGGAGGGGTAAGATGAGGCAAAGAAGTGCTTCTCCCACCGTGGCCAGGGTGTTAATAGCTGCAGACGTTGCTGGCGGCGATCATGCAGGGCTTTCAGCACCGCTATTAGTAACAGCAGTCCGACCTCGACCACGTCCAACCAGTCGATTCCCCAGAGCAAATTTGATGGGTCGCGATCGTACTCCATGCCTTGCGTGATGAGGTTGTCAAGGGCCATGGCATGGAGGTAGATGCCGGGTATTTTCCCGTGTAACGGGGATTGCACCAGATCACTTGCGGAGGTGATGTGAGCGCCGACCAAGATCAGTTTGTTTCTCAGCATCTGCTTGAGCAGAGCACGGTCATCGGCGCTGCTCGCCTCCAGATCGCTGGCCGAAAGCGTCAGTGTGTAAGGGCAGTTGGCCCGAACGGAACTACCCAGTTTCCAGAATATGGCCTGCACAAGTTGTTGCAGCGTTCCGGGCGCGGTGCAGTGGCTTGTGTCGGCGATCTTTGCTTGTTGCTGCGCAAGGTCTAGGCCCCACTGCACCGCTATGGGCGGTGCCTGAGCCGACTCTACGGCGCTGGCTGGCAGCTGTTGGCAGGCATGCTTCCGGCAATAGTGTCGATACAGTTGGAATGCTGGGGTTTCTAGGGTGCCAACCGGCACTTCTGCAGCGAGCGGATAGCGGTCGCCATAGCCGCTCCAGGTCACCAGGGTTGGTGTGCTTACACTGGCAAAGCTCGGCAGCACATTGATGTGGCCATCATTGCCGCGTGCCTGGCCGGTATTGGCGAGCAGCAGTGGAATGTCTTGGTGCTGGTAGCGCGCGAAGACGTTGGCGAGCAATTGGCTGCCTTGGCGCGGGTCGCCGCGTGAGTGGTCGTGGCTGTAGAGCAGGTCGATGAAAAGCGCTGAGGGCTGATAGGCGAGCAGGCGCTTGAACAGTTTGCTTTGCTCGCTGTAAGGCATGGGCCAGTAGGTGTTGTTACGCAGCAGGTAGGCATCATCAATTAGTACGACGACGACATGTTGCTGTCCACTAGAGCTGTAGTTGCTGGCAAAGATACGATTGAGCCACTGGGCTGAAGCGTTTTCTGTCGAGCTGGTGAGACCGAATGGGTCAAGTAGTGCCAGCAGTAGAATCATGACGCCGAGCAGGTACTGCCGTGTGCTGAATATAGAGCTAATAATTAACGTCCTTGATTCAAACTAATCCCTGATTGCACTTTGATATCGCGCGAACGGAAACCTACTTGGCATTGTCGTTGTAGTCAATCTGGATCGCCGCAGGGCCGTATCCCCCCCCCGCAAGGAATTCATTTCGCTACTGACCCCCATCTTCATGTTGTGATTGCAGCGTTTCTGGGTGAGTGCCGCTCTGTTGCTTGTGCTGAAAAGAAAACGCTCGGAAGGCCTTGCTCTGTGTTTATGGGCTTGTCGCTACTCCCTCAAACACTGCACAGAATAATCTGCTCTGGATTGATATGAACGCTGACCTGCTCGCCGCTCACCAATTGCCGGCTGGATAGCTGGCTGTTGCTGAGCATGGCGGTCAGGTGGGCGCCACCGGGCAGCTCCAGTTGTAGTTCGCTTTCCAGTTCGCCGGGTTCGAGGGTGCGCACGTTGCCGGTCAAATGATTGGGTTCGGCGTGCAGTGGTGTGCTGTCGGCGGGCAGCAGGTTGACCCAGGAGGCTTTGATCAGGGCGAACACTTCAGCGCCGAGTTTCAGGTTGAGGCGTTCGGTACTGCTGTGGGTGATCAGTGCGGTGAGGCGATGGGCGCTGCCGTGCAGTTCGAGTTCGATGCGGTCATTCAGGCCGTCAGCCTGGATGTTGCAAACCCTGGCCAACAGCTGATTGCGCGCGCTGGTACGCAAGCGCAAGCGTTCCATGATTTGCAGGTACGGGTCTAGGCGGCTGTCGGCGCCGAGGCGCTGGAGAAAGGCCTGGTGCTCGCGCTGGTAATGCTGAAAGGCTTCGATCAGTTGCTGGCCAGCCGCAGTCAGTTGTGTACCGCCACCGCCTTTGCCGCCTGTGCTGCGGGCTACCAATGGGCTGCCGGCGGCGCTGTTCATGGCTTCGACGGCGTCCCAGGCGGACTTGTAGCTGATGCCTACGGCTTTGGCGGCCTGGGTGATGGAGCCGCTGTTGGCGATCTGGGTCAGCAGTTCGATGCGGCTTTGCCCGGCCAGATTCTTGCCGTTATGGGTGATCCAGAATTGTCCTTCGAGCTGCATGGCGCGGGCTTCTTGTGGGCGGTGGCGCCGATCTTAGCATTGCCTCGTAGCGTTGCCGTCAACACGGACTGGGCCTTTGGTTGCGTTGTATAGAGTTTTATATAACGATGCGGCGACGGTTGTGTTGGCTATGTCTGCTGGGGTGGCCTGGCATGACCATGCTCAAGTGCTAATCGACCGTTGTCGGGTTAAATGCCTTTGTCATTTTTCAGGAGTCACGTCATGTCTCAACCTGTGCGTCAGGCACTGCTCGCGCTGTCAGCCGTCTGGCTGGCTAGCACCCATGCGCTGGCTGGCGAGGTACAGGTGGCGGTGGCCAGTAACTTCAGCGCGCCACTGCAGGTGATCGCTCGCGATTTTGAAGCAGATACCGGCCATAAACTGCTGGCGTCCTTTGGGGCCACCGGGCAGTTCTATGCGCAGATCAAGCATGGCGCGCCTTTCGAGGTGTTCCTCGCCGCCGACGTGAGCACTCCGGCCACGCTGGAACGTGAAGGTGAGGGCGTGGCGGGTTCGCGTTTCACCTATGCGGTCGGTGCCTTGGCGTTGTGGTCGGCCAAGGACGCTTATGTCGACGGCCAAGGCGAGGTGTTGCGCCTTGGCCAATTCCAACACCTTGCCATCGCCAACCCGAAAACCGCCCCCTATGGACTGGCCGCGACCCAGGTGTTGGCCAGCATGGGCCTGAGTCAAACCCTTGAGGCGAAGCTGGTCGAGGGGCAGAACATCGCGCAGACCTTGCAGTTCGTCGCTACCGGTAACGCCAAGCTGGGCTTCGTCGCCTTGGCGCAGGTCTATAAGGATGGCCGGATCACCCATGGCTCGGTCTGGATAGTGCCGGCCGCGCTGCACGAGCCGATTCGCCAGGACGCGCTGCTGCTGCGTAAGGGGCAGGGCAATCCGGCGGCCGAGGCGTTGCTGAGTTATTTGAAGGGCCCGAAAGCCGCAGCCGTGATCAAATCTTACGGCTATCAACTGTAAACAAGAGTGCCCGCGATGCCCCTCAGCAGTGCCGACTTTGCCGCGATCTGGCTGACCTTGCAGTTGGCGACCCTGACTACCGCGATCCTGCTATTGATCGGTACGCCGATTGCGTGGTGGCTGGCGCGCAGCCGCTCCTGGCTGAAAGGCCCGGTGGGTGCAGTGGTGGCCTTGCCGCTGGTGTTACCGCCGACGGTGATCGGCTTTTACCTGCTGGTCAGCATGGGCCCCAATGGCGTGATCGGGCAGTTCACCCAAAGCCTGGGGCTGGGCATTTTGCCCTTCAGTTTTGCCGGCTTGGTGGTGGGTTCGGTGTTCTATTCCATGCCGTTCGTGGTGCAACCCCTGCAGAACGCCTTCGAGGCGATTGGCGAGCGCCCGCTGGAAGTGGCTGCGACCTTGCGCGCCGGGCCTTGGGATACCTTCTTCAGTGTGGTGCTGCCGCTGGCCCGGCCGGGGTTTGTCAGTGCGGCGATTCTCGGCTTTGCCCACACCATCGGCGAATTCGGCGTGGTGCTGATGATCGGCGGCAATATCCCGGAGAAGACCCGAGTGGTGTCGGTGCAGATTTTCGATCATGTCGAGGCCATGGAGTATGCCCAGGCCCATTGGCTGGCTGGCGGCATGCTGCTGTTCTCGTTTCTGATCCTGCTGTTGCTGCGTGGCTGCGGGCAGCTGCAAACGGCCGGCACCGGCCGCTAAGGACTTTCCCTAATGGGTACTGATGTGAGCACGGACCAGGCAACCGCCGACGCAATCGAGGCACGCTTTCGCCTGCCGTATGGCGACTTTGCCCTGGATGTGGACCTGCGCCTGCCTGGTCGCGGCGTCAGCGTGCTGCTGGGCGATTCCGGTTCCGGCAAAACCACCCTGCTGCGTTGCATTGCCGGGCTGGAAACGGCAGCCGATGGCTATCTGCGGGTCAATGGCGAGCTTTGGCAGGACAGTCGCACCGGGCATTGTCTGCCGACTCACCAGCGCGCCCTCGGCTATGTGTTTCAGGAGGCCAGCCTGTTTGCCCATTTATCCGTGCGCGACAACCTGTTGTTCGGCCAGCGGCGGATTGCCGCCGCAGTCCGGCGAGTGGCGCTGGAGCAGGCGGTCGAATTGCTGGGTATCGAGCATCTGCTGGAGCGTGCGCCGCAGCGCCTGTCCGGTGGCGAGCGGCAGCGCGTGGGGATTGCCCGCGCCTTGCTCACCAGCCCGAGGCTGCTGTTGATGGATGAACCTCTGGCGGCCCTCGACAGCAAGCGCAAGGCCGAGATCTTGCCGTACCTAGAGCGCCTGCATGCTGAGCTGGATATCCCCGTGCTGTACGTCACTCATGCGCCGGAGGAGGTGGCGCGGCTGGCCGATCATCTGGTGTTGCTGGAGGCTGGGCGAGTGCTGGCCAGTGGGCCAATCGGCGGGCTGTTGACGCGTCTGGACCTGCCTATGGCCGTGGCCGAGGACGGCGGTGCGCTGATCGATGGCGTGGTCAGCGGTTATGACCCTGCCTATCAGCTATTGCGCGTGCAGTTCCCCCGCAGTGCGCTGAGCGTGCAGGTGGCCCACGGGCCGCTGGCGCTGGGTCAGCAGATCCGCTGCAAGGTACAGGCGCGGGATGTCAGCCTGGCGCTGCAGCCGCCATTGCCCAGCAGCATCCTCAATGTCCTGCCGGTGACGGTGGTCGAGGTGCTGGCCGCAGAGCATGGCGCCCATGTGCTGGTGCGCCTGGATATGCAGGGCAGTGCCTTGCTGGCGCGGATCACCCGCTATTCCCATGACCAGTTGGGGCTGCAGTGTGGCCAGCAGTTGTGGGCGCAGATCAAGTCGGTGGCGCTGCTGGCCTAGTGGGTTTGGCCAGCTAGTTGGTCAGGCAAAAGGCCGTCCCGCGCGGCGTTAAACCGAAGATGAGCGCGTATCGGGGTCTATGGGGGCGCTGTTCTAGTGCCGGCTAGGCGGCGCTCCGTGGGGACTAGTGAGCTATGGCTGCGTTGCTTGCAGGGAGGGCTGGCCGTGTTTTTATCGCGCGGTCCATTTGTAATCACTACCCCAGAAACAACAAAGGCCTACCCGAAGGTAAGCCTTTGTTTTGTATGGTAGCAACGAGTGGATTTGAACCACCGACCCCAGCATTATGAATGGCTTTAGTCGTACCTCTGTGAACCATGCAGGGCCTTAGAACGGGCCTTTCGGGCCTTTCCATTGCGCAGTAACACTGAGTGGTGCAGAAAAACTTGTCCATGTAGTCACTGCGGCTTTACCTAATTAGCCTCACCCTGTAGTTTCGTCGTCGTGGCATTTTGCCGACGAATGGACGCGCAGTAGAGGTTAGGGATGGCTCGGCGTCGTAAGACTTCAACCTTTGAAGACATTGTCTATATAGCTAGCCGCCTGCCTTGGTGGCTGAGCCTGATCATTGCGCTTGGCGCTTGGTTTTTCTTTCACTCTGTAGCGACCAGTCCGGTACCGACTCTCACCGATCCTAAGCAATACGGCGACATGCTCACCGGGCAAGTGTTCCGCAGCCTTTCCCTGTTTCTGCAATACATCATTCCAGTAGCGTTCTGCTTCGGGGCGATTGGCTCATTGTTTGGCAGCTACAAGCGTCGCAAGTTAATGGGTGATGTGGCCAGCGCGATCAAACCAGGCAAAACCATTGAAGGCATTAGCTGGCAGCAGTTTGAGCAACTGACGGGTGAGGCGTTTCGTCGTCAGGGCTTTACCGTTACCGAAACAGGCGGCAACGGTCCGGATGGTGGGATTGACCTGATCCTGCATAAAGACGGGGAAAAACACCTCGTGCAATGCAAGCAATGGCGTTCGCTCAAGGTCGGTGTTGCGGTTATTCGTGAGTTCTTTGGCGTGATTGCCGCAGAAGGTGCAGTGGGTGGTTTTGTTGTGACCTCTGGGGCCTTTACTGCCGAAGCTAAGTCTTTTGCCAGTGGCCGAGGAATCATGCTTGTGGAGGGCGCCGAACTCAATCGCTGGATAGCGGCATCAAGAAGCGTTCAAGGCACACTGCCAGTAATAACCCCGATTCAGACTAATTCAGTGCCTGTGCAAAAAGTGCATGGGCCGAACTGTCCTGTGTGTCGTTCTGCAATGCAAAAGCGCACAGCGAAACGCGGTACTAATGCCGGGAATGAATTTTGGGGTTGTTCGCAGTATCCGAAGTGTCGCGGAGTTGTTCAAGTGTAATTTCATTGGTGGCGTGAGAAGTTTTATTTTTTGACTTGTTTTTTATAATTAATTCTTGTGGGGTGGGGAGATTATGGATATCGGGCGATTTCACTATGCTGTCGATGTTGTGTGTCGTGACTGGAGGGCTACCTCAGCGGTTGATAGTGTTGCAGCCTTAATAAGTCATTTGAGTAATTATGTCGCTAACTCTGGGCATCCTCAATTTTTGGATCAATATAAGCATCAGTTGGATGTAACTAAAGTTGCACTTGAGGCAAGTGATTTAAATTGTCCGAAATTTGAGGTGGGGGATTTTATTGAGCAATTTGAATTGGCAGGGTTTGTTGGCAATGGTTTATTTTCTACTATTATGAGCACTATCTCGCAAAATCAATTGGCGCCACAGGCTGTGATCGCGGCGCTTCAGGAATTGCAAGCGGAACTGTCTAAAAAAATATCTGATCTTAATGCCATTAATGCCGCTTTCGTGTCAATTAAAGTTCCTTATGATGGCGAGATTCCGGGCGATTCTGAGATTGAAATTAAAATACCAGCAGAGTACGGGGCGAAAGACTTGAATGACTTGGCTGTTGAGGCTAAGGAGTGGTATCGCGACATAAGTACAATATCTGAAGTTTTTGATCCGGATCGCTCAGATACAAAAGTCCGAACAATATCAACAGGTTCGTGGCAGCTTTATTTGGCATCTGCTCCGCTCGTTATATTTGGTTTTGCAAAATGTTTGCGAGGCGTTAACGCTATACTTCAAGAGCTGATTAAATCTAAAGCTCTTCTTAGTGAGCTTGTTAAAACCAATGCGCCGGATAGGTTTATTGAAGAATATGAAGGTCACATAAAAGCTTCAGCGGGGATTAATTTGTCTAGGCTCTCTGCTCAGCTTGTGGATGAAAATTACAAAGGAGGGGATGATGGCCGTAAAGCAGAACTAAAAGTTGCACTCACTCAATCGATGAAGAGGTTGAGTAAGAAAATTTCTGAAGGTTCCAAGGTTGATTTGCGTTTGACCAAGCCTGATCCAGCAGAGGTCAAAGATGAAGCAAACCCAACCACAGATGAAGCTTCTGCCATTGAAGCTGTCAAAAAGTTAGAGTCTATAATCGCGGCCACAACGTTGGAGTTAGACGAGATTTTACGACTTGAGCATGATCCCGAAATTGTGAAGTCACTACCCCCTCCCGACGAAGATCCAGTTTGATAAATTGGGCAATAAAGGCAGAGCTTGAATAGGAGAAATGGGGGGCGATACTTGGTGACAACGTAAACACTACCCAATTTTCTCCCTCAATCCTTCTGTGCACTGCTTAACGTCATCATCGATGACGTTTCCCAGCTTGATGCATTGGCGGGTGTTTCTGTTGGTTGCGCGTTCCCGCTGTTCCTGTATTTTTAGATTTGTATGTGCACTTTCGGCGAGGCAGCGAAAGCATTGGCTGCATTAGCTGGCAGCAGCTTTAGCAACTGGCGAATGAGGGATTTTTAGTTAGGGTTTTACTGTTACCGAAGTGGGCGGTAATTTTTTATAATAGCATTACGAAGAATCACTTTTTCTGGGGGGGCGATTAATCGTTGCATTCCCTATTTTTAACAAATTTAATCACTCTGAGAGTTAGAGGTTTTTTTATTTTTCAGTTGATTTGGTAGGCTCGAATTTCTTAAGGAGTTCCATTAATAACTCCTGTACGTTTACTGGATAAATATCTTTTCCTTCCTTTACAAGGTTGCCAGCTGCAAAGAGTTTCCCTGCAATTTCCGATTTTATTTTATGTTGCTGCTCATCTGGCAGTGATGCAAGGAATGGTGTTATCGTCTTTAGGTCTAATGATTTTTGCAGATGATTATTTTGTTGTTGTCTATGCTTTTCCGACTCCCTTGCTAAGTATGCTGCTGGAATCATGATGATAAGAATTAATAGGAATTTGCTGATTTGTCTTTCAAAATCAAATCCACTTTGTGCGGTCTCTATAAATGTATAGGTGGCAATGGCAACAATGAGGGTCATGCAGATTATGGAACCGATCCGCAACCAGTTCGCAATTTTCTTTTCATCTTGGGCGTTTTTTTCAAAATCACCTGCAATGGCTCTTCCTGAAACATAGCCAAGAATTTCGTTGAGTTGTTCTTCGGTGTCTTCTGCGCTCTTTATGGTACTAGATAGAATGCTATTTATAGCCTCTACTCTCTTGTCTATCTTAGCCTCGGCCTCGTCAGCGCGTGATATCAATCCTTTGATGTCTGAGTCGGAGCGGCTAATTATTTCTGATGTTCGTGCCTTTATGGTTTCGACTTCATTAAGGCCTCTGTCCATTTGTCTTATTAATTCGCGTGCGCGCCCGAGGACTATATCAAGCTCTTTTTTCTGTCTCGCACTATCGTCGTTAATGTACTCTGGTATTAAGTTTTCGATGAGGTGAGAGTTTTCGCTTATGAATTCTAAGAATTTCTTGATTGCTGCGCGTGTAGGGCCATTCTTTTTATTGCTGATTAGCTCTTGTGCGTATTCCTCAATTAAATTGCAATGAATCTTGATGTCTAAAATCTCATCGCTTGATATTTTTTGGTTGCTGTGTTTCTCTCTGGTAATTATATTGATTAGGGATCTGGTGATTGAGTATAAGGCGGTGTTCGAAAGTTCTGGAGATGCCCTGTCAAAAAGATTTATTATCCTCGAACACTCTAAGTTAAGGCGATCTAAGAAGCTAACCATGCTTACGTTTTCTGGCATTGTTGTTACGTCCTGTATTTTGGTAAATCGCATTGCCAAAGTAGTAGAGAGTCGCGATTTTTGTGGGTTAGAATTTTAATGTTTAAGTCTATTCATCGCGTTTTTATTGATTTTCAATCTTGCGCATGTAAAACTTCCCGCCATTTTCTTGCGGTGTGGTTTCGTCCGGCTGCGTTATAATTGATTCCGGTGTTTCTATTTTTGGTTTTGATTTGCTGTCTTCTTGCGTGATCTTGGCTACATCAGATATAACTTTTGAGCTATTCCATATTGCCCATATGCTCACTATTAATAGCAATCCTTTTAAAAGCATCCTTTCCATGACCCTTACCTGCTCCTTCGGGTGTACCAGCGCAGAGCCACTCTTTTAGTGATTTCTAGCCCGCGCTGGGTTTTGCCAAGTTTCCGTTTGCTTCGTCATAGCTCGGGCTGGTCTGGCCGCATTCGGGCATGATTTCACCGCTTATCAGCCATAGCCTGTACTCGGGGAAGGTAGCTTGCAGCACCTCAATTTCTTCCGTGCTCATGCGGATGTCTTTGTATCGAACGCTCTGCCAGCGTGAGTAACCGATGGCGCCTAGACGCACCAGTCGGTCAAACCCTGCCTTATCGATAAGCGTTCTAGCTCTGCTCTGGATTGATTCCATATCGATCTAAAAAACTCTCTGAAACTATTTCACTGAATAATTCTTGGTGCTAGGATTCAGTTCAATAGATCACTGAAACTATTTCAGTGAATAATCTGTCTTGAATTGGATTATAGGGTAAAAGCCATGGAACAGTCTGGTGTAGTGGGGTTCGACACAAAAGGCGCGGCGGAACGGATCACGAGCTTTCGGGATGCGCCGTTCTGCTCCAGGCAGGTTCTGGTCGAAATGCTGGCTTCTGAGTTCATCACGCCAGACGTGGTGCGCGGTTGGGTAGAGAGCCAGGCCGTGCCGACCGTGAAAATTGGCCGCTATCGGGTGATCAACCTGCACCGCATTCGCCAGGACATCGACCGCGGCAAAACCATCTTCTGTTCCGGGGATTACTCCGATGATTAAGGTGACCCGCCATGAAGTCGATCGGCAGCTACCTGCGCCTGCCGCACCTCGCCAACTGCGATTGCTCTGTCTGCTGGTCAGCTCGGCAAGCGGTAAGCCCCGTTCGCTCCCTGTCCATACCCTGCGAGCATTGCCGCCCCTCGCATGTGTATCAGAAAGATGGTCGGTGGTACTGCCAGCCGGCTTCGTTCTGCGCGAAACACGAGCCTTCGCGCCGTCCGCCGAAGTACTGGCACGTTGTGCAAGACACCGGCAAGCCAACGCCATTTGTGCCGCTTCGGGAGTTTCAGCATGAATTCTGATCTGAATTTCTTGCTGCTCGGCGTGAACCTCCTATTCGGCTATTTCTTCTGCCAGTGCATTGTTCATCACCTGTTTCACAAGCCGGTGTCTGGTCAGTCTTTCCGACCTTTGCCCTACACCCAGCCCGACCCGATTAGTCGTGCACGCTTCCTGTCGGCCTTTGCCTGGAAGCGTGGGGCATCTTTACCGCCCCGCGATTCCAGGCGAAGGCGGGGGATGACAAGGGCCCGGCCCTTGGTGTGAAAACCTTCTGACAACGCAATAACCGCGACATAACCCAAAGCCGTTTCAAACCGAGCAATGCCCATTGGAAAAACTAACTGTTTTCCAGTGCGGGAAAACTCGGCCCGAAAAAAGGCCACGCCGCGCAATCAAGCGCACTTGAAAGAGGAAATACCAATGGCACGTTCGACTATTGAAGTTGCATTCCTGGGCACTCAAAAACTGGCCTTCAGCCAAAACGGCACCGACGTAAAAATCGTCAAAGTGTTCTATGGCGATGAGCCGGACGGCATCACCGAAAACGGCCTGTCCATCGTCAGCATGGACGTTCCTCTGGAAGTGGCCGATGAGGTCTTTGCAGCCGGTGCGCAGTTCGCCCCGCTGGAAACCGTGCGCATCACCTTTGAGGTGGCTCGGGCCGGTAAGCAAAAAGGCAACAATCTGGCCCTGCACATCGAGGCGGCCAACAAGCCAGCCACCCGCCAAGCGGCTACCCCTGCCGCGACCCCAGCAGCAACGGCAGCGGCTACCCAGCCGCCTAAAGCCTAAGACCTCGGGCGGGCTTCGGCATGGTCTTCATCTACTGCAATCACTGCCACGACTCGGCGCCTAGTCGCCTGTGGCTGCTGATTGCGGCCTGTCCTCGGTGCCGGAGTCCGCTTTGAAAACCTATCTCGCCTGTGACGGGCAATGGCAAGTCGACAACGGCATCAGCTGCACGGGTGCCCTGGTGTCCGTCACGGAAACCGAAATAGCTGGGTATTCCAGCTTAACCCCCGAGCAAGTCAACGCACTGACCGAGGCCACATTGGGGCTCTTTGTCTGCGTGTTTACGGTGCTCGTTCTCCGCAAAGTCCTATGAGGTAACAACCCATGAGCAAAAAAATCTCCCTCCTGTTGGCCCGTGGCGGTGTCGCTGTTGGCGCTGTCGCTGCTTCCGCTTCGTCCTTCGCTGCCGGCCTCGACGTGACCGCTGCCACCACCGCGATCACCGCGTCCGAAACCCCGATTCAGAACGTCGGCATGGCCGTGTTTGCGGTGCTGGTGTTGGTCGCCACCGTCAAGTGGCTGCGCCGCGTTCTGTAACTGCAAACCCAAGCCCGGATGTGCGCACGTCCGGGCTTTTTTACTGGAGCACGAACCATGGGGATTGATCCAAATGCGTATGCGCTCATTGTCATCACTGTTGCTCTTGGCGCTCTGCTGCTGTCCGTTCGCTAGTACCTGGGCGGCTAACGAAACCAAATACGCCTACACCCACGCCCCCACGGTTTTCTACACCAGCATTGCCCAAGGCTGCGCCGATCTCGGCAATGCCCGAATCAACGATTCGTGGACCATCACCGGCTTTGCCACCTACAGAAACAGCCAATGTTTCTATGTCGCCACCAACGTAAAGAGCGGCATTTCCTATCCCGAGGTGGGCGGCCAAACCCCGATTTCCGTTGGCGCTTGTGCTGCCG
Organism: Pseudomonas sp. BGA-UO-ETr-WB11; assembly: GCF_059567785.1. Lineage (NCBI taxonomy): Bacteria > Pseudomonadati > Pseudomonadota > Gammaproteobacteria > Pseudomonadales > Pseudomonadaceae > Pseudomonas > Pseudomonas sp. BGA-UO-ETr-WB11. The sequence continues at coordinate 563,090 of NZ_JCAQOS010000005.1, forward strand.
GCGAATCAACCAGTGTTTCCTGGCCTCTTGGCCCCCGCGACACCTCTTTCCCTAACAACGTCAATCCAGCGTCTGCCACCGTCCCGCCGTGGCCGGTCTGCGTCTCTGGCTGCATGGCGGAATACGTCTCCGTCGATAGCTGCTTTGCCGTGACCGAGCAAAGCCCGGTGTATATCCACTGCGACTACAACGCCAAGCTTAGCGGCCAAGCCTGTTCCACCAACGACGCGCCACCTCCGCCCGATGTAAGCGACTGCCCAGCCGGCACCGTTCTGACCGGCACTGACTGCGTAGCTGTTCCGCCGGTTGATCCCTGCATTGCTGAACCGACCGGCCCAGGTTGCACGGGTGGTGGCGATACCGGCGGTGGCGACACGGGCGGCGGTGATACAGGGGGCGGCGATACCGGCGGTGGTGACACGGGCGGTGGTGATACAGGGGGCGGCGATACCGGCGGTGGTGACACGGGTGGTGGTGATACAGGTGGAGGGGATACCGGCGGCGGCGACACGGGCGGTGGTGATACCGGCTCCGCTGGTGGCCTGGGCTGCAAAGACCCCTTCGTCTGCTCCGGGGATTCAGTCGGCTGCGCCATGGTCCAGCTGCAAAAAATCCAGCGCTGCGAATCCGAGCGCGGCCTAGATCCCACGTTGGCCAAGTCCGGCATTGCCGAAACGCTAAAAGACCCCGATGGCGATATCGAAGAGAAGGAAGTGCAAATCGCCTCCTTGCTGTCGGGCCATGCTCGCTTTCTGCCATCCAGTTGCCCGCCTGCGCAGACCTTCACCGTCTGGGGCCGGCAATTCGCTTTTAAGAATGACTACTTCTGCAACTTCGCCACCTCCATGTCCTGGCTGGTGGTGACCCTGGCAAGCCTGTTTGCAGCCGTCTACATCGGCAAATCTGTTGGAGGTTCCTGATATGTGGTGGGCGCTTTTGGCTTCAACCCTGTTCGAAATCGTGGGTCGCTTGGTCACCACCGCCATGCGTTATGTCGGTGTCGGTGCCGTTAGCTATGTGGGCATCAACTTCGTGGTGGATGAGCTGAAAAACTACATCCTCGCCAACTTCGTGACCGCGCCTGTCCTGGTGCAGCACATCCTTGGACTGCTCAAGGTTGATATTGCCGTGAACATCATCCTGGCTGCCGTCACCACGCGCCTGATATTGGCCGGCATTGATAAGGCGGCGGACATTCGACGCAACCCGGTATGGCGTAAACCCAACCCAAGCGGCCAAGGCTCGATTGAGGCTTAAAGGGGTTTTGCATGCTGGTTTTTAGAACGGGCCTCATGGGCCACGGCAAGACCCTCAACGCCATCAAAGAGATCGACGGCAAGGCCAAAGCCGAAGGCCGCCCCGTGTACTACCACAACGTCAACGGCCTAAAGCCTGAGCGCCTGAAAGCCCAGTGGTACGAATTCGAAGACCCGCACAAATGGTACGAACTGCCGGACAACTCCATCGTCTTGATTGATGAGGCCCAGCGGTTTTTTGGTGTGCGTGATCCGCGCAAGGCTGTCCCGCAGTACTGCTCAGAATTTGAAACCATGCGTCACGATGGCCTAGAGGTGCATCTAGTCACCCAACACGCCAGCTTCCTCGACGCCCACATCCGCAAGCTGTGTAACAAACACATCTATGTGCTGCGGATCTTCGGCGGTAAAAAGCTCTCCCGCTACGAGGCGGAAAAGTGCATCGACGTCGACAAGCAATCTGCGCTCAAAGATGCCTCCCACAGCTTCATCAAGCTGGATTCCAAATTCTTCGGCGTCTATGACTCGGCGGTAGAACACCACTTCAAGTTCAAACCACCGGGCAAGCTGCTGATCATCCCGGTGCTGGTCGTGTTCATCATTTTTATGATCTACCGGGCCATGGACAGCTTCAACGGGGACAAGACCGTCGAGGCCGCCAAAGAGGTGGCCGGCAAGGCGGCGGGCTATCTGCCTGCTGTGGTGCCACCCGATGAAGCCGCCGGCAAAACGGGCAAGCAACTCAGCGCCGCCGAATACGTGGCGATCCGCACCCCGCGGATTCCTGACCTGCCCAGCTCCGCGCCGATCTACGACAGCCTGACCAAGCCGAAAACCTACCCGCGGCTGTCCTGCATGATTTCCTCAGACCCTGGCTACATCGAGCGCAACGCTCGGCGTTATCGGGTCATCACCGCCGGCGAAAAGTCCTACATCTGCGAGTGCTACACCCAGCAGGGGACCTGGCACAAAACCTCGTTTTCCTTCTGCAAAAACTCCGTCGAGTACGGGCGGTTTGATCCTGCGATAGAGGATCGCCGCCCGCCGGATACTGAAGGCAACAGCCGCGAACGCACACCGACCGAAATCACCGAGGCGCCCGCCAAGCCACGCAGCGACGCGCTCACGGTTGTTCCTGACTCTGAATACGCATCGAGGCCATGGCGATGACTAAGAACCAATTCTGCGCCGTTCTAGCGCTCGGCTTCCTGCTGGGCATGTTCGTGACGGATATGTGGTGGGTACAGCAACTGGACGGCTTTGAGGCGGGCTATTCGCCAGTGCGCGAGCCCGCGAGCGCAGGCGAAGCCCGCCCGCTGACGTCCCTGTAGCACGTCTTATAACTAGCTCTTAAAAACCTGAGTACACCAGACTAAAGGGGAATCACAGTGAACAAGGCAATTGATCAAATGCGTCTGGATGCCATCACGGCAGAAGAGTCGGCATTTGGCCGTCTTTTCCTAAATCCGAAAACCACGGCACTCACTGACCTGTCGGGTGTACGCCTGCTGGGCTGTCGCGTGGACACGGTGCGCCAGCATTACCGGGGGCTATTGCGCCCCGAGTTGCTGTGCATGGTGGAGCAGGGCGGCATGGTCAGCTTTGCGGGGCATCTTTGGCACGCGGGACGAATTGGTCGCGACTCTGGCTACCAGTACAAGCTGCAAAACGCCGATCTTGGGTTTGTGCTGCTGTTGAAAAACGCCAACGTCAAAATTGATGCTGTGGGCCCGCACCTGAAAATCGAAGTTAGCCCCCACGCCATCCAGTCCTGTGCACCTGACGTGCTGCAAGAGTGGATGGATCGTTTCGCCCATGAAGCCCTGGAGGCTGTAGAGGTCAGCCAATGCGCTGTGCATCTGGCGCTGGACTTCCAGGGGTGGACGCCTCCGGCCCATCTGACCAGCTCGATTCAGTGCCGGTCGAGAACCCGGCGCGATATCTCGGGCATCAAAGAGATCTACCACGCCGCTGAAGCTGTCTCTTACGGCTGTGCGCAGTCGTTTCTGTTTGGCTCTGCATCAGGCATGCAACTGGCCATCTACAACAAGACGCTACAGGCCAAGGCCGTCGATAAGCTGGATTATTGTGAGTCGGTCTGGCGCACCCTGGATAACCCTTTTGATCCGGCTTGCACCACTAACTATGACCCTGCCGAAACCGTCTGGCGCGTAGAGCTGCGTTTCCATCACTCGATTGTTCAGCAGTTCGCGGACGGCTCATGTGATGCCCAGACTGGAGCCATCATCGGCACGTCCACATACGAACAACTAGCCCCGCACCTCGACGGCCTATTTCGCTATGGCCTGGAGTCGTTCCGCTATCTCGCCAGCAAGGGCATGTATGACGCCTTCTGGACGCTCATGAGGCAAGACGTGCGCGTTTCTGTGCCGGTGGTGTCGCTGGTCGACCATACGGCCTATCGACGGCACTACAAAACCGCCAAGGGCTTCTCCGGCAAGAATGTGGAGCTATTCGTGGGCAACTTCGTCAGCCTGCTAGCTCGGGAGCGTGTCGGGGCAAAAAAAGCATTCGCCAGCCTTAAGGAATGGGATTGCTGGCCGGTGATTCGTGATCACTATGCGGCCAAGGGAAAGGCGGAACACCAGATTTATGAGCACATCCGCGACCTGCTGACAGAGCGCTCGGTTAGGTGGGGGCGGGCGGTATGACTGTTCGCAAGGATGGCAAAACGTGGACGGCTGATTTCTATGAGGATGGCCGCACGGGGCGACGTATTCGTAAAAAAGGCTTTCTGACCAAGTCAGCGGCACAGCGCTATGAGTTGGATTTCTTCGCCGCACTGAAGAACACCGGCAGGCCGATGGATGATCGCTTGGCGGATCTGGTTAACGTCTGGCAGGAGCTGCACGGCTGCACTCTGAAAGACAATAAATACAGGCTTTCTCGTACGCTGGCCCTAGTCGAACGCATGGGTAATCCGCGAGCGTCTGAGTTCGATGCACTGGCCTGGGCACGCTATCGGCAGTCACGGCTAAAGGACGTCACCGCGCACACCATTAACCATGAACAGCGCTATCTGTCGGCGGTCTTCGCTGAGTTGATCCGCCTGGGTGCTTGGCACGGTGAAAACCCGCTGGCCAAAGTCCGGCAAATCAAAACGGATCAGACTGAGCTGAGCTTTTTGACCCTTCCGCAGATCCATGAATTGCTGGAAGAGTGCCGCAAGTCGATGAACACGCACACCTACCCAGTCGCCCTGGTGTGTCTCGCTACCGGCTGCCGCTGGGATGAAGCGGAATCGCTTGAGCGCAAAGCGGTGTACGGCGGCAAAGCGCATTTCCACCGAACCAAGAACCGCCAATCGCGTTCGGTGCCGATCCCGCCGGATGTGGAGGCGTTGGTGCTAAAGCTGGGTATGCCGGGTAATGGTCGGTTGTTTATGTCCTGCCGTGCGGCCTTTCGTGGAGCTTATGAGCGTTCCGGGATCAGTACTCCTGGTCAGCTCACCCACATCCTGCGCCACACTTTTGCCAGCCATTACATGATGGCCGGTGGCGACATTCTTGGCCTGCAACGCATTCTCGGGCATGCCTCCATCACGATGACTATGCGCTATGCGCATATGTCGCCTGATCACTTGGAGTCGGCCTTGCGGCTTTCTCCTTTGGTTCAGAGTGGGTACTCAATTACCGGTTGACGACCCCGTCAGGTGGTTTAATATCACTGTACGTTAATGCTTAACGTTAAGGATTAAGAAGTGATTGTGAGCTTCAAATGCGGCGAAACCCAATCTCTGTTCGAGACTGGGGATTCTAGGCGCTGGAATAGCGTTTTGAGGGTCGCCACGCGAAAGCTGTTAATGCTTCATGCCGCTACTGAGCTGCGCGACTTGCGCTCACCGCCGGGCAATCGCCTGGAGCAATTGCTAGGCAATCGGGCAGGCCAGAGCAGTATCAGAATTAACGATCAATGGCGGATCTGCTTCATCTGGACTGAAGCCGGCCCCAGAGACGTTGAAATAGTCGATTACCACTAAGGGAGGCTGCACCATGATTACTAACGGTATGCGCCCAGTCCATCCGGGCGAAGTGTTGCGCGAAGAGTACCTAGAGCCGTTGGGCATTACGCCAACTGCACTTGCCCGTGCTCTGAACGTTTCTGCTCCGACCATCAATGATGTTGTGCGCGAGCGTCGCGGCATCACTGCTGACGTGGCTATTCGTCTAGCCCGCTACTTCGATACGTCGGCGCAATTCTGGATGAACCTCCAGATGGAATATTCCCTCGCCATCACGCTTGCGAGCAGTGGCGAAGAGATAGAGCACGAGATTCAACCGCTAGCGGCCTGCGGCTGAGTAAGGCTTGTAAGTCGCTGCTAATGCGTTTTTTCATTGTGTGAGGATGTATGGCGACTGTATGGAGTGACGAGGAACTAGCGGCTTCAGTTGAGGCTTATATGCAGATGGCTAGGTTGTCTTCGGCTAATCAGTCTTTCTCGAAAAAGCAGATTTACCGTGATCTAGCTGCTCGTTTTGCACGGACTGAAAAAGCCTTTGAGTTTCGGATGCAAAATATATCTGCGGTGCTGGCCGAGCTTAACAAGCCTTGGATCCCTGGTTTGCCGCCGGCTGTGAACGTTGGAAAAAACTCTAAAGCCCGTATTTTAAAGCTGCTTGAAAAGCTTGATTCAGAGATAGAGCCGCTATCTCTGCAAGGTGTTTCTTATAGGGAAAAACTTCCAGCTGTTCGTGACTGGTTAATTCGGATCGCACGCAACCGTGGAAAGGTTACATATGGCGATGTGATGGAGGCTTTCGGGCTGGATCGATTTAGTCTGCGGCATGGCATGGATTTGTTAGGGCATGAAGCGTCAGCTTTAAACGAGCCAATCATCACTGCACTGATTGTTAGTAAGGCAACTCAGCGCTGTTCTTCAGGGTTGGCTAGCGAGTTTGCTGTCACCGATGATGAGTTGGAGCGTCAGCGGCTGTATGACTTTTGGGCGCAATCTACTGCCGGGCCGGCAGTGATGCCATCTGGGCAGGAAGGGTCGCTTGCTGTCCAGGCTGCCAGGTTTGCGAGCATTGAGGTGCGCCCTGATCAGGCGGCGTTTCGTCGAAAGGTCTTTGTAGCATGCAAGGGGCGATGCGCTATCAGTGGCTGTAGTGTCGATAAGGCTTTGGATGCTGCGCATCTTGAGGGGCGTAATTGGCGTCTAGGCCACAATAGTGCGAGTGACGGTCTGTTGCTCCGCAAGGACTTGCACGCACTGTATGACGCAAAGCTTTTGACTATCTCGGCGTCGGGGGTAGTAAATCTGGCGCCTTCGCTTCAGGACGATTACCAAGCGTTCGAAGGGCGTAAGGTCGACAATTTCCTGTGTGGTCACGCTGTAGTCACTTTGTAGTCACTACCCCAGAAACAACAAAGGCCTACCCGAAGGTAAGCCTTTGTTTTGTATGGTAGCAACGAGTGGATTTGAACCACCGACCCCAGCATTATGAATGCCGTGCTCTAACCAACTGAGCTACGTTGCCATTTGTGGCGCGCATTATTCTCGTCGGAAGAGATTCTGTCAAGCCTGTTTTTCACTTTGTGATCAATCAGTTAAAGCGCTGTGGGGATTTTGTGGTGACTCGGCCTGGACCGCTGCTGTTTTGTGCTGTGCACGGGTGGCCTCTGGCCGTGTGTCGTGAGCAGATCACGGCGGATATTGGCTGTTGGCGTGTCCAGATGTGGATTGCTAACGACCTGCTGCGGGTGTTTTGCGAACATAAAAAAACCGGCGCTGGGCCGGTTTTTTGTTTTCCTGTTTGCTGTTGGCAGCGAGGAAGGAAGTCTGGAGCGGGTGGCGGGAATCGAACCCGCGTAATCAGCTTGGGAAGCTGGAGTAATACCATTATACGACACCCGCTTTTGCGGGTGACTTTGTACCAGAATCGCGGCCATAGGTGAAGCCCAGCGGCGAGATAAAGCGCGTTTAGCTGGCCTTATCGCGCATGTTCAGCTGGCCAGTGCCTGCGCCTGGTGTTGGTTGACGCTGTGGACGAGGCTTTGGCTACTTGGTGTGAGGAAGGCCAGCAAGGCGTTACGGGTCTGCAGCCAGGCGGCCTTGTGTTCCATGTCGAGGAAGTGGCCGGCCTGCTGCACGCGTTGGAAACTGCAGTGGCGTACGTGCTGGGCGAACTGGCGTGCGTCGTCGGCGCTGGTGTATTCATCCCATTCGCCGTTGACGAACAGCAGCGGGATGTCGATGGCGCCGGCGAAGCTGACGCAGGAGCGGCCGTCCATGTTCAGTACGGTTTCCACGTGAAAGCCCATTTGCCGGTATTCGTAGTCGTGCAAGGTGGTTACGTGGCGGTGGTTGAAGCGCTTGAACAGCGAGGGCAGGTGTTTGCCGATGGTGCCGTTGAGCAGTGCGCCAATGTTGTCGCGCTCACAGGCGCTCAAGACCTGCAGGCCACGCTCGAGGTAGTCCTGCATGGCGGCGTTGATCACTGGCGAGAACGAGTTGATCACCGCTTTGCGGATGCGCCGCGGCTGGCGGGCGAGGGCTTGCAGGGTGGCGATGCCGCCCCAGGAGAACGACAGCACCAAGTCGCAGGCAAAGTGTTCGATCAGCTCCAACAAGATGTCGGCTTCTTCTTCGCGGCTGATGGGGCGTGTGTGGCTGTTGTGCGCGCGTGAGTGGCCGGCATAGGGCAGGTCGAAGAGTACGACATTGAACTGTGGGTAGAGATAGCGCACGGTCTGGGCAAACGATGCGGTGGTCGATAACGAGCCGTTGACTAGGATGATGGTCTGCTCGGCTTCATGGGTGCGGTAGTGCTCGGTGTAAACCCGGTATTGCCCCTGAATATCCAGCACTGCAGTTTCTGCTTTCATGGTGCGTCTCCCTGTCGTGCAGCGCACAGATGCCGCGCAGCAATGTCGATGCTGCGCGCGCTTTATGACAGGTAGGCAGGTGCCTGAAAAATGAAACCGGGGTCGGCGGGTACGGCTGCCGTTATGCTGCTTATGGGGTGTTACGCGTTGTTCGCTGTCGGCAGGTGAATGTCTGGTTGTGCGCCGTGACTGATTGGTCATTTTTTGCTCTTGCTGCTGATTCAAGCAGTACAAGCCAGTGACTGCAAGCGGTTCTGCGTGAGTGTTTTCAGATCAGGGCGATTTCGGCGGCGCTGAGCGGGCGGTACTGGCCGGGTGCCAGATAGGGGTCGAGGTGCAGTGGGCCCATGGACTCGCGATGCAGGCCGATGACCTTGTTGTGGAAGTGGCCAAACATGCGCTTGACCTGGTGGTAGCGGCCTTCATGCAGGGTCAGTAGGGCGTTGTTGGGGCCGAGGATGACGAGCTCGGCTGGCCGCGTGGTGAGGTCTTCATAGGCGAAATACAGGCCGCGGGCGAAGGCGGCGACACAGGCTGGGTCGATCGGTTGCTCGGTTTCGACCCGGTAGACCTTGCCCAGTTCGCTGCGTGGCTCGGTCAGCCGCCGTGACCACAGGCCGTCGTTGGTGATCAGCAGCAGACCGCTGGTGTTGAGGTCCAGGCGCCCGCCGATGTGCAGGTCGTGTTTGTCGGGCTCGTCGAGCAAATCGAGCACGGTGCGATGCTCGTCATGCACGGTGGCACTGACTACGCCGACCGGCTTGTGCAGCATGAAGTAGCGCGCCGGCTTGCCGGCCTGTATCACCTGATCGGCCAGTTCGACGCGCTGGAAGCTGCGCACCTCGTGACGGCCATCGCGGCAGATTTGGCCATCGACTTTGACAGCACCACTGGCCAGCAGGTGCTGGACTTGCTGGCGATTGAGGGCCGGCAGGTTGCCGAGGAAGCGGTCAAGACGCATGGTGATACTCGGGCGGGCGCGAAGTCAGGTGGTCGCGGGCGTTGGGGCTTGGCCGGCACAGCGCGGGCACAGGCAACTGATGTTGCGCGCGGCTGCCGGCAGTGCGGCCAGGCGTGCGGGGTCGATGGTCACGTTAAAACACCAGCAGGCGGCGGTGGCTGTTAGTGGGTTGGCCAGCGTGCACTGGTTGTTCTGGCCGCATGCTGGGCAACGCTCGGGCTGACTGGCGTTGCTCATGCGGATGGGCCGGCATCGACGCACAGGCGATTACGCCCGGACTCCTTGGCGCGGTACAGCACCTTGTCGGCACGTCCCAGCAGGCTGTCGAGGGAATCATCGGCGCGCAGTTCGGTCAGGCCCAGGCTGGTGGTGACTTGCAGGTTGACGCCAGCGAAGGGGTAGCGGTTTTGCTCGGTCTGCAGGCGGATCTTTTCCGCGAGCTGCTGGGCGGTGGCGCTGTCGGTGTCTTTGAGCAGCAGGATGAATTCTTCGCCGCCCCAGCGGCAAACGATGTCGGCCTGGCGCAGACTGTTTTTAAGCTGGCGAGCAAAGGCGCGCAGCACTTCATCGCCGGCCAGGTGGCCGTAGGTGTCGTTGAGCTGCTTGAAGTGGTCGAGGTCAATCAACAAGGCATGCAGTGGGCTATGACTGCGCTTGGCTTCCTGCAGAGCCTGGCCGGCCAGGATGTTAAAGCCGCGACGATTGGGCAGTTCGGTGAGTACGTCAGTGGTGGCCAGGGCCTCGATGCGTTGCTGGTAGCGGCGCATAACGATGCTCACTGTGGCCAGCACAATAAGGGTGACCAGCAGGCAAATTAGCAGGTTGAGATAGAGTGTCTGGCGGATATTGCCAAGCGCCTGACTCTCATGCTGATCAACAAACAAGTACCAGTTCAGCTCGGGAATGTAGCGCACATTGAGGAAGTGGCCGTTGTCCTTGACCTGATATTCGAAGCTGCCGCTTTGCGGTTTTGGCAGCTGGCTGAGCAGTTCGGCGAGCGGCGCCACATCGCGTAGTTGTTGCCCGACCTTGGCACCCATGGGGCCGCCCGCCGCGCCAGTGAGCGTGATCTGGCCGCTGCTGTCGACGAAAAAAACACTGCGCTGATAGCGCTTCTGGTAGTTGTCGATCAGCTTCACAACGGCATCCACCGCCAGACCCACGCCGGTCACGCCGATAAACGTGTCGTTGTAATCGAAGACTTTGTAGTTGATGAAAAACGTCAGGCGATCGGCGTTGGCCATGTCGACATCGACATTGATTTCATAGGGTGCCTGCATGCTGCGGGTGTGGAAATACCACTGATCACGGGCTTCATGCTCGTTGACCTGCTTGAGTATGCCTTTTGCCTGGTAGTAGAGGCGGGTGTTTTCGGAGACAAAAAAGGCGGTGAAGGCGCCATAGTTGCTCATGATCTCCTGCAGATAGCGGGTCATCTGCGCCGGGTCCTGCTCGCCGGCTACCACCCAGTCGCGGACAAAGGTGTCGCGGGCCATCATCGAGGAGATCAGCACAGGGCGCACCAAATCCTTCTGGATCTCCGAGTAGACGGTGTCCGATGTCAGTGGCAGTTCGCTGTTGATGATGTTGTTACGCAAAGCCTCGCGAGAGGTGTAATAGCTGACCAGCGAGGTACTGGCAAAGCCGCCGCCGAGCAGTAACACGAGCAAGAGCAATAAGGAAATTTGCGTGGCTTTGGGGAGACGCAGAGGCATGAACACATCCGGTTTTTGGGTTGAGCCCGAAGGCTTATGCTAGCGCGAGCATGGCAGGGCGTCACGGCGCTTTAGCTGGGCAATTTGCTGCGGCCGCAGACTCGTCCGTCCCTTGGTTCGGTTGCTGTGTGCCGCCTGCTATCTGTTAGCGTAACGGCCCTGGCGGTGTGGTAATGGTTCTGCACTGCCGCTTGCCCGATTAAGGAGTTGACCATGTCGTTGATGAATTACGCCAAGCCCGTGATAGCCGGGTTCTGGTTGCTGGCTGCGCTCAATGTGCTGATGCCCTTTGCTGAACCATGGGCAGCACGTTTGAACTGGTTGGCGGTGATCATCGTAGTGGCGCATGTGTTTGAACTGCTGTTGTTTAATAGCCGCCTGCAAGCCCAACCGCAGCCTTGGTTAGCGCGTGGGCAGGTGCTGTTGTTCGGCTTCTTTCATCTGCGTACGTTGCGCTGATACACAGCGGGGATTGCTTCGCAGCATTAGACCTTGCGGTGGTTGATCAGATGACCCCGATCTCATCATCATTAATCAAACGATTCAGCCCGCCCAAGGCCACCCGCGCCTGGGTCCGGCTGAGTAGCTTGGACTGCGCCGCCGCCGGCAGGTCGGTGATGCGCAGCACACCTTTGTTCATCAGCACCTGCACCAAGTCGTCGAGCACACGGATCATGTCCAGGTCGCTCTGTTTTAGTTGCAGCAGGCTCGACTCGACATTCTGATTGGCGAACCAGGCCTGAATTTCCTGGGCGTCGGCCGGCAGGGATTCACTCATGCCCTCGAACGGCGCCACTTCAACCCGCTGCAGATGTCTGTTGGCGTCACGTTGTACATAAAACATCGTCATCATCCTTCCCCCGCGGCCTGCCCTGGACGGGCAGGCACCGCTGTTTAGCTTAGCTGTGATCGACTTTGACGATGGGATCGGAGCCGGCGATCAGCGAGTTAACGATTTGTGTTGAGGTGCTGCCCAGGCCGCTCAGGTTTAGGTTTCCGCCTGAGCCATCCTCCAGCTTGATGGTAACGTCTGCACTGCCACCTGTATTCAGCGCTCCAGTGGTGCTGATTTTTAGTGTCGAGGTCAGGGTGTCAACCTGCAGGTATTGGGTGATGTCCCCGGTGTTGGCTGCATCTGGCAAGAGGTCGCTCAAATCAATGCGGTCGCCCTCTGTGCTTTTGAAGTCCTTGATGATGTCGTTACCAAGGTTGCCAGCTTTCCACATGAATGTGTCGGCACCGCTGCCGCCTGTCAGGGTGTCGTTGCCGATACCGCCCAGGATCAAGTCGTTACCGTCACCGCCATTGAGCAAGTCGCTGCCGCCATTGCCGTAGAGCACGTCATGGCCGATGCCACCATTGATAATGTCCGAGTAATTGCCACCGTTAATCAGGTCGCTGGCATCCGTACCGGTTGCCGTTTCGATGGTGTGTAGCGCCCAGCCAGTGCTGGTTTGTACCAGTTCCTGTCCATTGCCCGGCGCTTGATAAAGCTCAAGGCCGCTGCTGCCGAGGACCTTGTAAGTGGAGTCGGCGCTGCCACTGAGCTTGAACTCAACCTTCAGAGAGGCGGCACCACCCTGGTCCCAATACAGCAGGTCCACCGCTTGCAGTTCACCACTCAGGTTGATGTTCGCGTAGACCTTGCTAGCGGTGCTCTGGATGTAATCGGCCTGGGCCACAACTTGGCCACCGATCATCAAACTGTAACCGTCGTCCGCGGTGACACGGATGTCATAGGTACCACCTTGGCTGAGGTCGAGGTAACCATGACCACGAATGATCGCGTCCGAGGTATCGCCCAAGCCCGCCCCGCCGGCTATCAAGTTGGACACGTTACTGGTGCCGGCTGCTGTGAGGAAGTCGTATAGATTGTTCTTTGCGTCGCTTGATGTGCCGATGGTGATGCCGCTGCTCACGGAGCGGTTATCACCCAAGTCATCGCTGAATATGGGGCTGTTGTTTTGGAGGCCAAAATTGATCTGATTGGCCACGAAGCTGGCGTTGAGCGATGCGGTCGACGCGTTGTTATTACTGCCCACCAGGCTGCTGTTGTTGCCTGTGCGCGACTCAATGTAGTTCTCAACCTGTGTGAGGCTGATGAGATTGCTCTGGCCGCCAGCCTCGTTATAGCCGAAGTATTCGCCGGTCAGTCCTGAACCCAGCGCCGTGGTGGTGCTGCTCATATTGATAGTGTTGGTAGTAAAACTCTCATGGCTAACGCCACCATCAACGATTTTTAGATCCAGGTGTTGGCTGCTGGTGCTAGCGGTACTGCCATTGGGCTCAATGCTTACCGCAGTAATATCCAGCCCGATCTGGCCACGCTCTGTGCTGTTGATCTGTAACGTGGCGGTGGCCAGTTGTGCTGCCGTTAATGAGATCACCCCATCGACGGCAGACAACGTGGTGTTACCCACCACGATGCTGGCATCGCTGGGCAGATTGCGCAGGTCGTAGCGCAGCGTCTCGGAGCCGTCGGTATCTGTCAGATTACCGCTGATGTAGTTGGCCAGGGCAATGCTGGTTTTACCGCTGACACCGCCACTGCTGGCAATCACACCAAGCGAAGAGCTGAGCGTAATGTCATCAATCAGCGCGCCACGACCGCCAAGCTCCGTTGAAGTGCCGGCCAGCTTGATGGTCAGGTTCTCTGTATTACCTGTACCAACAAAGCTGAAGTGAATGTTTTCCCAATTGAGGCTGGTCTGGCTGCTGGTGCTGGCGTACTCGCCAACCAGCGTATTACCCAGATAGACCGCAATCTTGGTGAAGCTGGCGTCATAGCCAAGGCGCCCGGCATAGTCCAGCGACAGTTCGTACACTTTGCCGGCCTCGGTGGCCACGCTGCGGGTAATGCCGAGGGTTTGCGGTATTACGTACGGTGTTTGTTCGCCGGCGTCATTTAGCTCTAGGGCATTATTGCCATTACCCGCGGCCATGTTGATGGTGACAGCTGTTCCGGCTTGGTTCGTCTGAGCATCGTTGTTGTGCCAGACCTCAAAGACGTTAGTGCCTCCTGAGAGTAGGTCGCCGGTGGTGACGAGGGTCCAGTTTTCCAAGGTTGGGCCGCTGATCAGTTCTGAGGTGATGTTACTGTTTGCCGCAGTTTCCCATCCGGTATTGAACACTTGGGTCGCGGCCGCCGACCTGACGCTGAGTGTCGGTACATCTGCGATCGGGGTGATATCTATATTCATAGTGCTGCTGGGATTACTGCTCAGGGCCCCGTCGCTGCCGCTGTATTGGAATTCAGCGTAGGTCTGCTTGTTAATGCCAACGCCGGTGCTGCTGAAGCTGTCGTTGCCGGACTCGTTACTCTCGGGTACGAATCGCAGACCGCCTGCATCAATCACAGCCTTGCTTACAGTCGTCGCGCTGCTGATGTCGGTCCAAACGCCATTACTGTCCCTGAACTGCAGCTTACCCTCGAGTGGGATCGACTCGATCTGGACTGACAACGTGCTGTTGTTATCAATGTCTGAGACCTTGAAGTCGCTCCAGTTGAAGATGTAGCTCTGGTCCTCATCGCTGGTAACGGCCGCGCCAGGAGCTGCCACTGGGGCATCGTTAACGTTGTTAACGGTGATGACTTCGTTGGCCGCGGCGGAGGTGTTGCCCTCGTTGTCGGTGACGGTGAAGGCCACGGTCACGGTGCCATTGAAGTTGCTCGCTGGGGTGAACACCAGCGTGGCGGCTTGGGCCGGGGTCAGCACGGTGGTGGTGAGGACCGGGGTGGTGCCATCGGCGAGGAACAGCGTGCCCTGAGTGGCAGGCGGCAGGGTGGTGACTTGCACAGAGGCAATGGTGCCGTCGCTGTCGGTGCCGGCGAGGGCCACGTCGATGCTGGTGTCTTCATTGCCAGAGGAGGTCGACGGCGTGGCGGTCGGGCCTTCCTGGACGTTGTTAACGGTGATGACTTCGTTGGCCGCGGCGGAGGTGTTGCCCTCGTTGTCGGTGACGGTGAAGGCCACGGTCACGGTGCCATTGAAGTTGCTCGCTGGGGTGAACACCAGCGTGGCGGCTTGAGCCGGGGTCAGCACGGTGGTGGTGAGCACCGGGGTGGTGCCATCGGCGAGGAACAGCGTGCCCTGAGTGGCCGGCGGCAGGGTGGTGACTTGCACAGAGGCAATGGTGCCGTCGCTGTCGGTGCCGGCAAGGGCCACGTCGATGCTGGTGTCTTCATTGCCAGAGGAGGTCGACGGCGTGGCGGTCGGGCCTTCCTGGACGTTGATAACGGTTGTGGCGTTGTCACCGCTTGCTTGCTCATCGCGTTGATTGGAGGCAGCAAACCCCAGTCCCTCGGTCTCATAGCCGACAATGGCTTCAATTCGCTCGCCAGTGACATCCAGAACCACTGCGCTGTGTCCGCCGCCTGCTGCGCCACCGGTACCTGTTGCGCCGCCTGCACCTGCGGCAGTTGCTTCGAGTTCAGCGGTTGGGTCGAGGCCCAGACTGATGGCTTGTTGCAGTTCGCTAGCGGAAAGCTCGGCGCTTGGAGTGGTGGCTACTTGTGGCGTGTCAGCGTTGGCGGTCCATTGCGAATCGCGACCTAGATCAAGAATGCGACCATCATTCAACTTAAGGCTGATCATGCCTTCCTGGCCAGTCGTCACTTGGTCGCCGGCAAACAGGCGATCGCCCTCGATCAGCAATCGGCGTGTGCCTTCGGGAGACAGGGCAAAGACTTGACCGACGATGCTTTTAACGATGGCGATGATGATGGTCATAACTGCTCTCCATTTCAGATGCTAATTGGCTGCCGAGTACCTGCTGCCTGTTAGGCGCTGGAGGAAGCCGAATCTATTTTAAGGTGGTGTGTGTCACAAAATCAGCGGCTTGTGGGTTTTTGCTGTTGACTTTATAGCCAGCTGTTGACGTTTGTTGGGGTAATCCTAAACAATTGACGGAATGATGTCACTTTGCGATCGAATTTGCTGTTTTCCGCCCTTAATCGTCAATTTTAAGGCGCTATTCGAATGTCATTTTGTCTTCGATTCTATGGACGTTCTTACTTTAAGGAAGGTTTTACTTATGCGCTTCCCCGCTCTTAGTTTTGTTCCTTTCGCATTAATTATCAGTTGTCAGGTTCAGGCGCAGACCCTGCAGCAAGCCATGCAGGCGGCTTTGGAGGCGCACCCGGAAATTCAGGCCGGGGTTAACCGTCGACTTTCCGCCGATCAAGACTTGCAGGCGGCCAAGGGCGGTTATCTGCCGCGCATCGATTTATTGGCCGGCACGGGCCGTGAAGGCACCGATGACGCCGGCACGCGCACCGACAGCAATCACTATGAAACCCTGACCCGCAGTGAGTCGAGCCTGCGTCTGCGGCAGATGGTGTTTGACGGTTTTGCCACCTCCAGCGAAGTTGGGCGCCAACAAGCGACGGTCAATTCGCGGGCCTATGCCTTGCTGGGCAGTGCCGAGCGCACGGCGCTGGATGTGGCTCAGGCGTATATAGATGTACTGCGCCGTGAAGAGCTGGTCAGCCTGGCCACTGAGAACCTGTTGCGTCACCAGCGTGTGCATGACCAGATTCGTCTGCGCACCGAGCGCGGTGTCGGCCGTACAGCGGATTTCGATCAGGCTGAAGCGCGTCTGGCCCAGGCCAAGAACAACCTGATTACCGAACAGACCAATCTGGCCGATGCTCAGGTCAATTACTACAGCGTAGTGGGGCAGGACCCGCAGGAGTTGAGTCTGCCCTCTGGCCTGGTTGGGCAACTGCCGGCCAGCCTGCAGGAAGCGCGTCAGCAGGTGCGTGAAAACAGCCCGTTGCTGCGCTCGGCTGAGGCCGACGTACAAGCCACCGAGCAGCAGTACGAAGCAGCCAAGTCGACCTTCTACCCGCAGGTGGATGCCGAGTTGATGCAAGGCGCCGACAATAACCTGGACGGCACCCGCGGCCACGTTAATGAATGGCAGGCCATGCTGCGCATGCGCTACAACCTGTTCGCTGGCGGCAGCGACAAGGCTAATCTGCAGGCCAAGGCCTACCAGACCAACGAAGCCATGGACATTCGCAACAACGCCTTGCGTGTGTTGAGCGAGGAAATGGGGCTGGCCTGGAACGCCCTGACCAATGCCCGTGAGCAGTTGCCGATCGCCAGTGACTACGTGGACTACAACACCCGTGTCCGCGAGGCTTATCAGAAGCAGTTCTCCCTCGGCGAGCGTTCGCTGCTGGACCTGCTGGACAGTGAAAACGAACTCTTCACGTCCCAGCGTCGTCTGGCCGATATCCGCTTCAATGAGCTGTTTACTCAGTACCGGATCAAGGCGACCATGGGCCAGTTGCTGAAAAGTCAGGGCGTTGTTGCGCCGCTGGCAGCAACCCCAACCGCGGAAGTCCAGAGCAAGGCGCAATTGCCGGGTTTGAACTGAGTCCCCTTTAGTCCGTCAATCGAGAGTCCAGCGTGGTCGTAGCTGTCAGTTCATCGTTGTCCCAGGGCGACCCGCGTGGGCGCTATGACGATCCACTGCTGGACAGCTTGCTGTCTCTTTGTGTGCTGCATCAGCGGCCCGCCAGTCGGGCCATGCTGACGGCCGGCCTACCGTTGCCCGCTCAACGCTTGAGTGCTGAGTTGTTGCCCCGTGCGGCAGCCCGTGCCGGCTTGCAGGGGCGCTGGTTGCGGCGCGCCCTGGCGCAGATTCCAGCGATTGCCATGCCCGCTCTGCTCGAATTGCGCGAGGGCCGCAGTGCCATTCTGTTGGGCTGGGCTGACAACGGCGATGCCCGTTTGCTGCTTAGCGAGAGTGAAGGCGGCGAGGTGCAGGTCAAGGCGGACCTGTTGGCGGAGGATTACAGCGGCCAGGTGTTCTTCGCCCAGCCGCGACATCGCTTTGATGTTGGCCATGAGAATCTCATTCCGCGGGCCCGCTCCTGGTTTCGCGACACCCTCAAGCGTTCACGTTGGCTGTACATCGATGCGGTAGCAGCCAGCCTGCTGATCAACCTGATCGGCTTGGGGGCGCCGCTGTTCGTCATGAACGTCTACGACCGGGTGGTGCCCAATCAGGCCACGGCGACCTTGTGGGTGCTGGCGGTCGGCATCACCGGCGCCTATGTGTTCGACCTGATCCTCAAGACCATGCGCGGCCTGTGTCTCGACCTGGCCGGTAAAAAGACCGACCTGATCATCTCCGCCACCTTGTTCGAGCGCATCATCGGCATGGCCATGCGCCACCGACCGGCGCGGGTCGGCAGCTTTGCGCAGAACATCCATGAATTTCAGACCCTGCGCGACTTTCTCGCTTCGTTGACCCTGACCAGTCTGATCGACCTGCCGTTTACGCTGTTGGTGTTGCTGGTGATCGGACTGCTCGGCGGCCACCTGGTGTGGATTCCGGTGCTGGCTTTTCCGCTGGCCGCATTGTGCAGCTGGGCACTGCAAAAGCCTCTGGAAGAGACCATGGAAAAGACCATGGCCCTCTCCGCTGAACGCCAGTCGTGCATGATTGAAACCCTCGGCAGCCTCGATGCGGTCAAGGTCAACAACGCCGAGAGCGAGCGTCAGTATCAGTGGGAGCAGACCATCGGCACCCTCAGTCGACTGGAACTGCGCGTGCGTATGCTGTCTACGCTGGCGATGAACATTACCCTGCTGATTCAGCAGTTTGCCGGCGTGGCGATGATCGCTTTTGGTGTGTACATGATTATCGACGGCAACTTGAGCATGGGCGGGTTGATCGCCTGCTACATGCTCAGTGGCCGCGCCCTTGGTCCGCTGACTCAGCTGTCCGGGTTGCTGACCCGCTACCAGCAGGCACGCCTGACCATGACCAACATCGATCAGATGATGGAACTGCCCCAGGAGCGTCATGAGGACGAGCGGCCGCTGACACGCCAGAGCCTGCAGGGCGCCCTGGAATTTCGTCAGGTGGACTTCAACTACCCAGGTCAGCAGAACGCCGCGCTCAAGGGCATCAATCTGGTCGTCCGTCCGGGTGAGAAAATCGGCATCATCGGCCGCAGCGGTTCGGGCAAAAGCTCCCTGGCCAAGTTGCTGGTGGGGCTGTACCAGGCCGATGGCGGCAGCTTGCTGGTGGATGGCATCGACATTCGTCAGCTGGATGTCAGCGATCTGCGCCATAACATCGGCTACGTGCCGCAGGACATTCAACTGTTCAGCGGCAGTCTGCGTGACAACCTGGTCAGCGGCGCCCGCTATGTCGAGGACGAGCTGGTGTTGCAGGCCGCGGAACTGGCTGGCGTGCATGAATTTGCCCGTCTGCATCCGCAGGGTTACGACTTGCCGGTGGGCGAGCGTGGCCAGCAACTGTCGGGTGGCCAGCGGCAGAACGTAGCCCTGGCTCGGGCCTTGTTGCTCGATCCGCCGATTTTACTGCTGGATGAGCCTACCAGCGCCATGGACAACACCGGCGAAGAGCGCCTCAAGCAGCGCCTGGCGGCGGTGATTGTCGACAAGACCGTGCTGCTGGTCACCCATCGCGCCTCCATGCTCAGTCTGGTGGACCGCTTGATCATTATCGACCGCGGCCAGGTAATTGCCGACGGGCCGAAAGAGGCGGTGATGGATGCGCTGAAGAAGGGGCAAATCAGTGTCGCTTAATACTCGTTTGCAGGCGCTGCGCCAGGCCGTGCTGGCCTATTTTATTGGTGGCCGGGTCACTGGTGATGAGCCACTGCCGGAGGTCAATAAGGCCCTAGTAGAGGACGCACCGCGGGTGGTGCGCCTGACCATTTGGGCGCTGGTGGCGTGCTTTATGTTCTTCCTGTTGTGGGCCAACTTCGCCTTGATCGACGAAGTGACCCGTGGCGATGGTAAGGCCATTCCCTCATCACGGCTGCAGAAGATCCAGAACCTCGAAGGCGGCATCGTCGCCGAGTTGTATGTGCATGAAGGGCAGGTGGTGGCCGCCAACGCGCCTTTGTTGCGACTGGACGACACCCGCTTTGCCTCCAATGTCGGCGAGACCGAGGCCGACCGTCAGGCCCTGGTACTGCGGGTCGAGCGCCTCAGTGCGGAAGCCGAAGGGCGCGCCTTGAACGTGCCTAGCAGTGTCAACGAGCTGGCTCCGGGCCTGGCAGCTAGCGAACAGGCCTTGTTTGCCAGTCGCCAGCAACAGTTGCTGGATGAGGTGGCCGGGCTGGAAGAGCAGCTCAACCAGCGCCGTCAGGAGTTGCGCGAGTACACCTCCAAGCAGAGCCAATATCGCAGCAGCCTGGGTTTGCTGCGCCAGGAGATCGCCATGTCCGAGCCGCTGGTGGCGGAGGGTGCGATTTCGCCGGTGGAAGTGCTGCGCCTCAAGCGCGGTGAAGTGGAAACCCAGGGCGAGCTGCAGGCCATCACCTTGGCCATCCCGCGCGCCGAGTCGGCGATTAAGGAAGTCGAGCGCAAGATCGACGAAACCCGCGGGCGTTTCCGCAGCGAGGCGCTGACCGAGCTGAACGAGGCGCGCACCGAGCTGAGTAAGATTCAGTCCACCGGCAAGGCCCTGGAGGATCGGGTCAGCCGTACCCTGGTCACCTCACCGGTGCGCGGCATCGTCAAGCAGCTGCTGGTCAACACCATTGGTGGCGTGATCCAGCCGGGCAGCGACTTGGTGGAGATTGTGCCGCTGGACGACAACCTGTTGGTGGAGGCACGTATCCGTCCGCAGGACATTGCCTTCCTGCATCCGGGGCAGGAGGCGATGGTCAAGTTCACCGCTTACGACTACACGATTTATGGTGGCCTCAAGGGCAAGCTGGAACAGATCAGTGCCGACACCATCACTGATGAGGAAGGCAACAGCTTCTACCTGATCAAGCTGCGCACCAACAAAAGCCACCTGGGTACGGTGGAGAAGCCCTTGCTGATCATCCCCGGCATGGTGGCGTCGGTGGACATCATCACCGGTAAGAAGAGCATCCTCAGTTACCTGCTCAAACCCATCATCCGCGCTCGTTCCGAGGCCCTGCGCGAGCGTTGATTGCGGTAGCCCGGATGAAATCCGGGGACTACCCTGGCTCGCGTTATCCCGGATTGCATCCGGGCTACGGAACTCAAACCCGTCGTCGGTGCCCGTTTCGAGGCACTGCGTGGGTGTTGATGGCGGCTGGCCAAGGTCGGCCGCGGTAGGTTGCGGTTGAGCGTAGCGAAGCCCAACACTTCGCCCTCGATTGGTGTTGGGCTTCTGGGCTGCGCCCCTCAACCCAACCTACGGTCCAGCCTCTTTCCACCCATAGTGCCGGGCGTTATTCGACAAACAGCTTCTGCACCGCCGAAAAGTCCAGCTTGCCCTGGCCCTGTTTCAGCAGCAGGCGATACAGCTGCAAGGCCAGGGCGCCCATGGGCGTGCTGCTGGCGGTGGTTTGCGCCGCTTCCTGGGCCAGGCCCAGATCCTTGGCCATCAACTCGGCGGCAAAGCCATCGCGGTAGTCTTTTGAGGCTGGCGCGTTGGGCATCACGCCGGGCCAGGGGTTGTACTTCTCCAGTGACCAGTTGCCGCCCGAACTCTGGCGCATGATCTCGGCCAGGGTTGCCGGGTCCAGGCCGTTGGCGACGCCCAGGGCCATGGCTTCGGCGGTGCCGATCATGTGCACGGCCAGCAGCTGGTTGTTGCACACCTTGGCCACTTGCCCGGCGCCTTCGGGGCCGGCGTGGAAGATGTTCTTGCCCATGCCGGCGAGGATCGGCCGGGCACGCTCGAGGGTGGCGGCATCGCCGCCGACCATAAAGGTCAGGGTGCCGGCCGCCGCGCCGGCGGTGCCGCCGGATACGGGCGCATCGAGCAGGGCAATGCCGCGCGCGGCGGCCGCCTGATGCACCTTGCGCGCCGCCTCCGGGGCGATGGTCGAGCATTCCAGTACTAGACTGCCGGGCGCGATGACGCTGAGCAGGCCGGCATCACCCAGGTACAACCCTTCTACATGGCGACTGGCCGGCAGCATGCTGATCACCACCTCGGCAGCGCTGACGGCATCTGCGGCGCTGCTGGCGGCGCGGGCGCCCTGCGCGGCCAGCTCATCCACGGCGCTGGCCACCAGGTCGAACACGCTGAGGCTGTGGCCGGCGTTGAGCAGGTTGCGGGCCATGGGCAGGCCCATATGGCCAAGGCCGATAAAAGCGATTGTTGTCATTGTTATGCTCCTGCCAGATAGATGTGCGCGGATCTAGCTCAATGTGCTGTGCCGAGCAGTTGGTTGATGCGAGCGAAAGGTGCTGCCTGTTTGGCAAAATCGAAGCTGCCGTGCAGCTGTACCTCCTCCGCCGCGCGCAGGAATGCGCCGAAGGCTGCACGGGCCAGGGATGATCCCAGGCTGATGCGTTTGACGCCCAGCTCCGCCAACTCGGCGACGGTGAGCGTGAGCGAATCCAGGCCCATCACCACGTTGACGGGTTTGGGTGCCACGGCACGCACGACTGCGGCGATCTCTTCGCGGCTGCGCAGGCCTGGCGCGTAGAGCACATCTGCGCCGGCTTCGGCATAGGCCTGCAGGCGGCGGATGGTGTCGGTCAAGTCGGGGCGCCCATGGAGAAAGTTCTCCGCTCGAGCGCAGAGCATGAAGGGGAATGGCAGGCTGCGGGCGGCGCTGGCGGCGGCCTGGATGCGTTCCACTGCCTGCTCAAACGGATAGATCGGCTGTTCCAACACACCGCTGGCATCTTCAATTGATCCGCCGACGAGGCCGGTCAGGGCTGCTAGGTGGATGGTTTTGGCGCACTCTTGCGGGCTGTCAGCGAAACCATTTTCCAAGTCCGCAGCGACAGGCAACAGCGTCGCGCCGACGATCGTTTGGGCGTTGGCCAGGGTTTCCTCGCGACTAATTAAACCTTCGCCATCGGCACGGCCCAGGCTGAAGGCCAGGCCCGCGCTGGTGGTGGCCAGTGCCTCGAAGCCGAGAGCGGCCAGCGCCTTAGCCGAACCGGCATCCCAGGGGTTGGGGATGACGAAACAGCCAGGGCGCTGGTGTAGGGCGTGGAAGGCTAGGGCGCGTTCTAGCTGGCTAGGCATGCGGGACTACCTGGGATAAATCCGCCAGCGGATGCTCGCCGTCCCAGGCTGGCTGGAAGTGGGCGGCGATCTCGGCGGCGGAGATGCCGCTGACCTCGGGCCAATGCCAGTGGGGCTGGTTGTCCTTGTCGATCAGGCGGGCGCGCACACCTTCGGGAAACTCCGGGTGGCGGCAGCAGTTCAGGCTCATGGCGTATTCCATGCGGAACACCTCGGCCAGGGACAGCTGCTTGGCGCGGCGGATCTGCTCCCAGACCAGGTGTGCGGTCAGCGGGCAGCCTTCGCTGAGGGTACGGCCGGCGCGGGCCAGCAGTGGGTCCTGGTCGTTCTGTAGCTGGCTGATGGCGCGCCAAGCGGCGGGCAGGTCGGCGACATCTAACAAACTGTCGAGCTGCTCCCGGCGCGGCAGCCATTGCGCCGCCGGCAGCTGCGCGCGGGCTTCGTGCTCCAGGGCTTTGAGCAGGCTGTTGAGTTGCAGCGCCGATTGTTCCTGCCAGTTCAGTTGTTCCAGGCCGCTGAGCAGGGCGGCTTGTTGGTCGTCGCCGAGGCAGCGGTCAGCCAGGTTAAGGTCCAAGGCATCGCGGGCGTTGACCTGTGCGCCGGTCAGGCCGAGAAACAGGCCGAGCTTGCCCGGCAGGCGGGCGAGAAACCAGCTGCCGCCGACATCGGGGAACAGACCGATACTGATTTCTGGCATGGACAGGCGGCTGGACGGCGTGACGATGCGGATCGATGCGCCTTGCATCAGGCCCATGCCGCCGCCCATGACATAACCGTGGGCCCAGCAGATCAGCGGTTTCGGGTAGGTATGGATGCGGTAGTCGAGGCGGTATTCATCGGCGAAGAAGCGCCGGGCCAACTCAGGAATCTGCCCAGGTTGCTCCCGACAGGCCTGCACCAGTTGCAGTACATCGCCGCCGGCGCAGAAGGCCTTGGGGCCGTTGCCGCGTAGCAGCACGCAAGCGATGCTCGGGTCGTCGGCCCAGGCCGCCAGTTTGCCGGCCAGGGCTTCGATCATTGGCAGGGACAGGGCGTTCAGGCTCTTCTCGGCATCCAGGCTGGCGATGCCGATACGGTAACCGTGCTGGGCGTGGCGCTCTTCAAAGTGCAGGTTCATGGGTGGTTCCATCGTAGGGTGGATGGCGTTTTATCCATCCACCGCATGCGGTTTCTGGTGGATGTGAAAAGCGACATCCACCCTATGGATCACTTATTGCGCCACTGTGGCTCGCGTTTTTCCAGGAAGGCGTTGACCCCTTCGCGGGTGTCGTCGGCGTCGAACAGGTCGACAAAGCCTTCGCGCTCGGCAGCCAGCCAGGTGCTCGGGGCGCGTTCACGGGCGCCCTGGATCAGCGGCTTGATGGTGCGTACCGCCACCGGGCTCTGCCGTGCCACCTTGGCCGCCAGCAGCAGGGCGGTGCCACGGGCCTCGCCGCTGTCCACCACCTGTTCGACCAGGCCGATGCGCAGGGCCGTTTCCGCATCCACCCGCTCGCCACAGAGGATCATGCGCTTGGCCCAGCCTTCGCCGACCAGCCAACTCAGGTGCTGGGTGCCACCGGCACAGGGCAGCAGGCCCACTGCGGCTTCCGGCAGGGCCAGTTGTACCTGGCGCTCGGCGATGCGGATGTCGCAGGCCAGGGCGCATTCCAGACCGCCACCCATGGCGTAGCCGTTGATCGCGGCAATCGACACGCCGCGGAAATCGCGCAGGGCCTCGAAGGCTTCGCCGAAGCGGCGAGCCAGTTCGCGGGCGCGGGCCTTGTCGCCGTCGGCGAACAGCTTGAGGTCAGCGCCGGCGCTGAAGAACTTCGGCCCCTGACCGGTGATCACCAGGGCATAGATGTCATTGTCACGGTTGAGGTGCTCGACCAGCTGCTTGAGGCCGATCAGCGAGTCGCGGTCCCAGGTGTTGGCCGGTGGGTTGTTGATAGTGACCAGCGCCGTGTGGCCGTGTTTTTCCACGGTCAGCTTGTGGGTCAGATCGAAAGCATGGCTTTGGTAAGCTTCCAGGGCATTGCTCATGATGCGTCCTCGTCTCGATTACACGCTTCTCGCCCCTGCAGAGGCGAGAGGGTTTAAAAATGGCTCTGTCCACGTTACGTGTTGAAGGCGCGATTGAGCTTCTGTAGGAGCGGATTTATCCGCGAAATTCGCGGCTGAAGCCGCTCCTACGGCGCAACGCTAGCGCTGTAACAGCTAACGGGTACATAGCCTTAAAAACTACAGCAGTTGATCAAGCATGCCACCTTGTTCCAGCAGGCGCCGCGCGATGATCACGCGCATGATTTCGTTGGTGCCTTCGAGGATCTGGTGCACGCGGCTGTCGCGCACCCAGCGCTCCAGCGGATAGTCGTTTAGATAACCGTAGCCGCCGTGCAGTTGCAGGGCCTCGTTGCACAGCTCGAAGCACTGGTCGGTGGCAAAGCGCTTGCCCATGGCGCAGTAGAGGCTGGCTTCCGGGTGCTGGTGGTCGAGCTTGTGGGCGGCCAGGCGGACCATCTGCCGGCTGGCGGTGAGGGCGGTGAGCATGTCGGCCAGCTTGAACTGCAGGGCCTGAAACTCGGCCAGCGGCTTGCCGAACTGCTTGCGTTCCTCGACGTATCGCAGCGACTGCTCCAGCGCCGCCTGCGCCGCACCCAAGGAACAGCTGGCGATGTTCAGGCGCCCGCCATCCAGCCCCTTCATAGCGTAGACGAAGCCCTGACCTTCCGGGCCGATGCGGTTGCCGGCGGGAATGCGCACGCCGCTGAACGTGATCGAGCGGGTCGGCTGGGCGCGCCAGCCCATTTTCAGCTCATTGCGCCCGTAGCTGACCCCT
Organism: Pseudomonas sp. BGA-UO-ETr-WB11; assembly: GCF_059567785.1. Taxonomy (NCBI): domain Bacteria; kingdom Pseudomonadati; phylum Pseudomonadota; class Gammaproteobacteria; order Pseudomonadales; family Pseudomonadaceae; genus Pseudomonas; species Pseudomonas sp. BGA-UO-ETr-WB11. Next base: position 588,653 of record NZ_JCAQOS010000005.1, read on the forward strand.
TCGGCGTCGCCCGGTACCAGAAAACAGGAGATGCCTTTGGCGCCGTCTACCCCGGTACGGGCCATGACGATCAGCACCTCGGTGGAACCGGCGCCGGAGATAAAGCACTTGCTGCCATCCAGTACGTACTCGTCGCCTTCGCGGCGGGCACGGGTGCGCAGGTGGGCGGCGTCGGAGCCGGCGTCCGGCTCGGTCAGGCAGTAGGACGCCAGCAGCTCGCCGCTGGTCAGGCGCGGCAGCCACTGGTCCTTCAAGGCCTGGTCGGCGAACGAGGCGAGCATCCAGCTGGCCATGTTATGGATGGTCAGGAATGCGGTGGTGGCCACGCACCCGGCCGACAACTGTTCGAAGATCAACGAGGCCGACAGCCGCGACAGGCCCAGGCCGCCGTCGGCTTCGGGCAGGTACAGGGCCAGGTAGCCCTGTTCGGCGGCGCGGCGGATCACGTCCGTGGGGAAGTGATGATCCCGGTCCCAGTCGGCGGCGTGGGGGCTCAGCTCGTGGGCAGCAAATGCGCGAGCGCTGTCCACCAGCAGGCGTTGTTCTTCGCTCAGGTCAAAATCCATAGGTCCTCATTGCAGGGTTGTGGGTTGGTCCGTTGCCCGGCGCTCCGCTTGCCATTCGGCAAGGCTGGGGGCAGCGTGCTGGCCATCCAGTTGGTGGATGATGTCAAAGTAGTCCTGGCGCTGGGCGCCCTTCATGACCTGATCCCGTGGCTTAACTTTGACCACGTAGACACTTTGCACGTTCTGGTGATCGAAGGCGCGCCATTGCTGCTCGCCCTTAAGCAAACTGTAGCGGTGTCCTTCCAGTGCCTTGATCAGCGCTTCGCTGTCCAGGCTCTTGCTGCGTCTTGCTGCATCCGCCCATTGCTGAACGATGCTGTAGGCCGAGGCCGCCGAGCTGGACGGGTAGACGCCGTAGTGCTGGCTGAACGCGTTGACGAACGCCTTGCCACGCTCGGAGCCTTCGCGCTCCGGCACTTGCCAGGTCCAGGGTTCGGTGCCGATCACGCCTTGCATCAGGGTTGGGCCGGCCTGTTCGACGATGCTCTGGGTCAGGTTGGGTGCAACGATTTGCATGCGCTTGTTCAGCCCCAGTTGGTCGACGATGCCCATGGCATGCACCAGATCCTCGCCGAACAGGACCAGGACCAGAACCTCGGCCTGGCTGGCCGCCGCCTGTTTGAGGGCATTGCGGTAGTCACTCAAGCGTGCGCCGGGGAAGGGCACTTTGAGGCCCGGATGCTGGTTGGCATCCTGGGTGCCGGTGGTTTCGCGCAGGGAGCTTTCACTGGTGGTGCCCCAGGTGTAGTCGGCGGTGACATAGAAGTAGCGTTTGCCCGGCAGGCTCTTGGTCAGCTCCTGACCGAGCGCGCGGGCGCTCATCCAGGCGCTGTTGCACTCGCGGAACATATAGCGGTGGCCGTCTTTGCCGGTGGTGTCGTTGGAGTAGGTGAGGGTACCGAAATACAACAGACCGCGTTCCTTGGCGCGCTTGCCGGCGGCAATCGCCACGGCGCTGGAGGCGCCGCCAAACAGCATGACCGCACCTTCGTCGGCCAGTTTGTCGACATTGCGCACGGCTTTTTCCGGACGCGAAGCGGTGTCCAAGCTGGACAGGCGCAGCGGCCGGCCGAGCACGCCGCCATCGGCGTTGAGTTCTTCAATGGCCAGCAGGGCTCCACGCATTTGCGCCACGCCTTCCTCCTTATAGCTGCCGGTGCGCGGGTAGTTGAGGCCGAGGGTGATTGGCTCGGCGGCCTGCGCACAGGCGGTAAGTCCGGCCCACAGGGCCAGGGTGGCAGTCAGTCGTTGCATTGCAGTCCTCCATAAGCGAATTGTCCCAGCGTGACTGTGACGTTGGGACATGGCTCGGAGGTATCCCCATTTGGTCTAAAGCGACACTTTGCCGCGGCCAACAGGTTCTCACTTTAACTGAATGGTCATGTTCGGCCCGGCGACACTGTCTTCATCAAACCAGCGGCTGGTGACGGTTTTGGTTTCGCTGTAGAAGCGCACACCCTGTTTACCGTAGGCGTGCAGGTCGCCATAGAACGAGCCTTTCCAGCCTGTGAAGGAGAAAAACGGCAGGGGCACCGGCACCGGCACGTTGATGCCGACCTGGCCGACTTCCACCTCATGCTGGTACTGGCGCGCCGCGCCACCCGAGCGGGTGAAGATCGAGGTGCCGTTGCCGTAGGGGCTGGCGTTAACCAGTTGGATCGCCTGCTCAAGGTTGTCGACCTCCATGCACACCAGCACCGGGCCGAAGATTTCTTCGCGGTACAGGGCCATTTTCTGGGTAACGCCGCGAAACAGGGTGGGCCCCAGCCAGTTGCCGTCCGGGTAGCCGGGCACCGTGCAGTGGGAGCCATCCAGCAGGCACTCGGCCCCTTCGGCCTTACCCTCGGCGATCAGGCGTAGCACGCGCTGTTTGGCCTGCTGGCTGATCAGCGGACCGTAGGCGGCAGCCGGGTCGTTCCAGTAGCCGGGCTTGAGTTCGGCCATTTGCGCCTGCAGCTCGGGTATCCATTGCTTCGATTCGCCGACAAACACCGCCACGCTGATGGCCATGCAGCGCTGGCCGGCGGCGCCGCAACTGGCGCCCACCAGGTTGCTGAGCACTTGCTCTTTGTTGGCGTCGGGCATGATCACCATGTGGTTCTTGGCCCCGGCGAAGGCCTGCACACGCTTCATCTGTGCGCTGCCGGTGCGGTAAATGTGCTGGCCGACGGGCACCGAACCGACAAAGGAAATGGCGCGAATGTCCGGATGGGTGAGCAGGGCGTCGACCTGTTCGCGACCGCCGTGCAGCACCTGCAACACGCCTTTCGGTGCGCCGGCTTCGATAAACAGCTCGGCCAGGCGATTGGGGGTCATCGGGTCCTGTTCCGAGGGCTTGAGGATAAAGGTGTTACCGGCGGCGATGGCCAGCGGGAACATCCACAGCGGAATCATCGCCGGGAAGTTGAACGGGGTGATGCCCAGGCATACGCCCAATGGTTGCATCCAACTGGCGGTGTCGATGCCGCGAGCGACGTTCTCCATGGTCTCGCCCATCATCAGACTGGCGATATTGGCGGCCTGTTCGACCACTTCAATACCGCGCCAGACATCGCCCTTGGCGTCGGCGAAGGTCTTGCCGGTTTCCGCCGCAAGGATCTCTGCCAGTTCGTCGTGGTGCTCCTTGAGCAGGTGCTGATAACGCAGCATCAGCCGGGCACGGTCCGACACCGGTACCTCGCGCCAGCTGAGGAAGGCCTGTTTGGCGCTGGCGATGGCGGCTTCGATCTCTTCGTGGGTGGCTTTCGGTGCCAGGGCCAACACATGCTGGGTGGCCGGGTCGGTCACTTCGATCAGCTCGCGGGAGCGGCTTTCGACCCAGTCGCCATCGATCAGTTGCAGGATTGTCTTCGCCATCGTCTGCTCCAGTGGCCCGTGGATCGGGCTTGATGGCACTTTTATAGCCTGGGTCGCCGCTGTTGTGGATTGACGATCTTGCTCAATGGATGGACGATCTTGGCATTGAACGTGACAGGCAATCCTTATGAGCAGCCGTGTACAAACCTCCAACTGGCCGCTGCCGGCTAATGGCTTGCGCTTTGTCACGCCGCCGCGCCTGCGCCGCACCCTGGCTGCGCATGCCTTGACCCGCGGCTGCTATCCGCTGGCCATGGGCTTTTACCCCGAAGCCCACGGCCACCAGATGCAGCGGGCGCAACCGGACGATTACCTGCTGATCTATTGCCGTGCCGGTGGCGGTTGGTTGGACGTTGGGGATGGACGATTAGCGGTTGGTGGCGGCGACCTCTTACTCTTGCCAAAAGGTCTTGCCCACGCCTACAGCGCTGATCCGCAACGGCCTTGGACCCTGTACTGGGTGCACTTTGCCGGTGAGTTGGTGGCGGAGTTTTTGCGCCCGCTGGGGACTGCACCGATTCTCTCGATTGGCCTGCAGCCGCGCCTGCTGGCGGAATTCGACAGCCTGCTCAATCTGCGTCGCCAGGGCCTGAGCCTGCCGCACTTTATCCATGCTGCTCAGCAGTTGCAGAGCTTGCTTAGCGGGCTGGCGGTGCTGCCGGCGCGGGCCACCTTGAAGTCCGGGCGGGTGCTTGATGTTGAGGCGGTGCAGGCGGTGATGCGCGCCCATTTGCACGGCAGCCTGCAGCTCGATCAACTGGCGGCGCAGTTCAAACTGTCGCGCTTTCACTTCGCCAAGACCTACCGGGCACTGACCGGGCGTGCGCCGATTCAGGACTTTATCCAGCTAAAAATGGCCCATGCCTGCCGGCTGCTGGACGAAGGCGCGGCGAGCATTGGCCAGGTGGCGCAGCAACTGGGCTATGAGGATATGTATTACTTTTCCCGGTTGTTTCGCCAGGTGGTGGGCATGGCGCCCAGTCATTACCGGGCGCTGCACAAGGGTTAACGCGAGCACTTGCCTTGACTTGCCCAGGGGGCTTGTCTAGCGTGCCGCCTCCATTCTTTGCCCGAGGGCTCAGCCATGCACGCCGCCGCTAACGTCAAACTTGAAGCCAGCTGGAAGGCGGCGCTGCACGATGAGTTCGACAAGCCTTATATGCGCGCACTGGGGGAGTTTCTGCGGGCGGAGAAGGCCGCGGGTAAGGTGATCTTTCCGCCGGGGCCGCTAATCTTCAATGCCCTGAATTCCACCCCGCTGGCACAGATGAAGGTGGTGATCATCGGTCAGGACCCCTATCACGGGCCGGGTCAGGCCCATGGCTTGTGCTTCTCGGTGCAGCCTGGAGTGCCGACGCCGCCGTCGCTGCAGAACATCTACAAAGAGCTCAAGCGCGACCTGAATATCGATATTCCCGCCCACGGTTGCCTGCAATCCTGGGCCGATCAGGGTGTGTTGCTGCTCAACACGTCGCTGACCGTGGAGCAGGCGAACGCCGGCTCCCATGCCAAGGCCGGCTGGCAGCACTTTACGGATCGGATTATTGAGGTGGCCAGCGAGCGCGGCGAACACCTGGTGTTCATTCTTTGGGGCGCCCATGCGCAGACCAAGGAGAAGCTCATCGACGCCACCAAACACCTGATCCTGAAGTCGGTGCATCCGTCGCCGCTGTCGGCCCATCGCGGTTTTATCGGCAATGGGCACTTCAGTCGAGCCAACAAGTTTCTCTTGCAGCACGGGCAGACGCCGATCGACTGGCGCCTGCCCGCTCAGGTGTGAGCCTTACTGCAGCATGCACATGGCCGCTTCCATGGCGGCATTGAGGTCTTCGTCTTCGCTGATGTCCTGGTTCGGGTCCAGGCCCAGCTTGGCGAACGCGGGGATTTTGCTCCAGTCCAGCTTGGTGTAGGGGTGTTCGGTGCCGATGTAGCTCTGCAGCGTGGCGACCTGAACGATGTCGACATAGTCGACTTTGGCGGAGTCGCGGCTGAAGTCCAGGTACTGGCTGGGGATCATGGCGATCTGCTCGGGGAACTCCCAAGTGCGCAGGATCTTGTCGCCGATGATCGGGTGAATTTGCTCGATTACATGGTTGAGGCTGATGGAGTCGGACAGCAGCTCGTTGTGGTCTTCGGCGTAGGTCAGGATCGGCAGGGCGCCAATCATGTGCACCAGGCCGGCGAGGGTGGCCTGGTCAGGCAGCAAGCGAGTGAACTGTTTGCACAGTACGTGGCAGATGCCGGCGATTTCGGTGCTTTTGTTCCACACTTCACGCATTTTGTGGTCGACCACGTCCGAGGTGGCCTGGAACATCTGCTCCATGGCCAGGCCTGTGGCCAGGTTGCAGGTGTAGTTGATGCCCAGGCGGTTGATGGCCATGGACAGGTCGGTGATTTCCTTGCTGGTGCGCAGCAGCGGGCTATTCACCACCTTGATGATGCGTGCGGTAAGGGCCGCGTCGTTACCGATCACCTTGCTCAGTTGTGGCGTGCCGATATTCGGGTCTTCGGCGGCTTCGCGCACTTTCAGGGCCACTTCCGGCAGGGTAGGCAGGACCAGGTCGTCGTTGTCGATGGCCTGGATCAGTTCCTGTTGGACTTTATCGGCAAGCTTGCTCATCTCGGTTCTCTTGTTCTGGCGGTTGCCCGTACAGGTTGCTGTGCGGGCCAAAGGGTTCTAGCGCTGAATTTCGCGGTCAACGTCCAGAGTATAGGGTAGGTCGAGGCGTTGCAGGGCGGGGCCCTCCAGGCTGCCCAGGTGCAGGTGGCCATCCAGCAAGGCGTCCTCCTGAACCACGGCCAGCAACTCAATGCCGTCGCTGCTGCGGGCTGCGAGCACTACATCGCCGACGCTGCTGCCATGCACTGGCGAGAACAATGGCGTTGCCACGGCTGGCACCGCGTCGCCGACCAGGCTCAGGCGGTACAAGCGGCGCTTGAGCTTACCCAGGTATTGCATGCGCGCGACGATTTCCTGGCCGGTGTAGCAGCCCTTCTTGAAGCTGACGCCGCCGAGGGCCTGCAGGTTGATCATCTGTGGGATCAGCTGTTCGCGGTTGGCGCCGAACACTTGGCCTACGCCTGCGCGTACTTGGGCCAGCAGCCAATCGTTGAGCGGTGCTTCGCGCAGGTGCGCGGTCAGCGTCGCGAGCACAGCCTCGGCCTGGGCAGCGGGTGCCCAGAGTTCGCTACGGCCATCGCTGAGGCGCACGGCGAGCATGCTATCGACGTGTATCACGCTGTCTGCCGTGGCTGGCAGGTTCAGGCCGAGGCTGGTCAGTACGGCATCACCGCCTTGCAGGCCGATGCGCAGCCATTGCGCGCTTTCGTCGCTCAGCTTGGATTTGCTGAATGCGGCGTACTTCTGCAAGTCGGTCAGTTGGCTGTCGAGCAACTCACTGGCCATGGCCAGCAGGTAACCATCGCCTTGCTGAACAATGCGAAAGCTCGACAGCATGCGACCCTTGGGGGTGCAGCGCGCGCCCAGGCTGGCAGTGTCGGCACTCAGGTAGTTGAGGTTGCAGGTCAGTTGACCTTGCAGGAACTTGCTGGCGTCCGGGCCGCGTACGGCCAGCAGGCCTTCGTGGCTGAGGCGGCAGAAAAAGGCAGAGTCGGTGAAAACGAGGTCGGTCATTACTGATCGCTGGGCAAAAGTCAGGGTTGTCATCATAGAGTGCTGCCGCAGGCTTGTCAGCGGGTGCAGGCAAGCGCCGCGCCCCGCTATAATGGCGCTCTATTTCGAGGAGCGACTCCATGGTCGATACGACTGAACTCAACCGCCTGTTCTGGCACAGCCGCCGCGGCATGCTGGAATTGGATGTGCTGCTGGTGCCTTTCGTGCGCGAGGTGTTCGCCACGCTGGAAGAAGACGACCAGGAGCGTTATCGCAAGTTGCTGACCTGCGAAGATCAGGACATGTTCGGCTGGTTTATGCAGCGTGAAGTGCCGGAAGACCCGGATCTGAAGCGCATCGTCGACATGATCCTGGATCGTGTCCAGCCCAAGTAAGCCCTTCGAATGCCGCTGGCAGGCCTCGCGCCTGCTGCTGTGGCTCTATCTGTTGTGCCTTGGTTTGGCGTTGCTGGCCGTGAGTCTGGCCGCCATCCCCGTGTGGGCGCAACTGCTGGCCGGCGGGCTGGCTCTCTGTCACGCGGCCTGGACCTTGCCCAGGCACATTCTGCTGACCTCCCCCCAAGCCTTTACTGCTCTGCGTCACGATGCGGCTGGCTGGCAATTGTGGAATGCCGCACAGGGCTGGCAGGCGGTGCAATTGCGCCCCGACAGCCTGGCGCTGCCGTGGGCGGTGGTGCTGCATGTTCGTTTGCCGGGCGAGCGCTGGGTGCGCGGCCTGTGCATCCCGCGCGATAGTTTGGCGCGGGAGGTGCATCGGCGTTTGCGCGTGCGTCTGAAGTTCAGTCGGCGTAGATGGCTGGCACCAGAATAGTGTCGCGGGCCTCGGGCAGTTGCTCGGGGTAATCGAGGGTGTAATGCAGGCCACGGCTTTCATGGCGAAGCATGGCTGAACGGATGATCAACTCGGCCACCTGGGCTAGGTTGCGCAACTCGATCAGGTCACGGCTGACCTTGTAGTTACTGTAGAACTCGTCAATTTCGTCCAGCAACAGACGCACCCGGTGCTGGGCGCGCTGCAGGCGCTTATTGGTGCGCACGATGCCGACGTAGTCCCACATAAAACGCCGTAATTCGTCCCAGTTGTGCGCAATGATCACGTCCTCGTCGGAGTCGGTGACTTGGCTGGCGTCCCAGCCCGGCAGGGTGCTGGGAATTTTGACCTGGGCCAGTTGCGCGCAGATGTCGGCGGCTGCCGAGCGGGCGTAGACGAAGCACTCCAGTAGCGAGTTGCTGGCCATACGGTTGGCGCCGTGCAGGCCGGTGAAGCTGGTTTCGCCGATGGCATATAGGCCTGGAATGTCGGTGTGCCCGGCCTGGTCAACGACCACGCCGCCGCAGGTGTAGTGCGCCGCCGGCACCACCGGGATGGGTTCGCGGGTGATGTCGATGCCGAAAGTCAGGCAGCGTTCGTAAACAGTGGGGAAGTGCGACTTCACGAACTCGGCCGGCTTGTGGCTGATATCCAGGTATACGCAGTCGATCCCCAGGCGCTTCATCTCATGGTCGATGGCGCGGGCGACGATATCGCGCGGCGCCAGTTCGGCACGAGGGTCGAAGCGCGGCATAAAGCGCTGGCCGTTGGGCAGTTTGAGCAGTGCGCCTTCGCCACGCAGGGCTTCGGTCACCAGGAAACTCTTGGCTTGTGGGTGATAGAGGCAGGTGGGGTGGAACTGGTTGAACTCCAGGTTGCCCACTCGGCAACCGGCGCGCCAGGCCATGGCGATACCGTCGCCGCAGGCGCCGTCGGGGTTGCTGGTGTACAGATAGACCTTGGCCGCGCCGCCGCAGGCGAGCACGACGAAGCGGGCGCTGTAGGTGTCCACTTCACCGCTGGCGCGATTGAGCACGTAGGCGCCGAGGCAGCGATGGCCTGGCAGGCCGAGCTTGCGTTCGGTGATCAGGTCGACCGCCACGCGCTGTTCCAGCAGTTCGATGTTCGATCGTTGCCGGGCCTGGCCCAGCAGGGTGTTGAAGATCGCGGCGCCGGTGGCGTCGGCGGCATGGATGATGCGCCGATGGCTGTGGCCGCCTTCGCGGGTCAGATGAAACTCGAAGCCGCCGTCTTCCCGGGCGTGCTCATCATCGCGGGTAAAGGGTACGCCCTGTTCGATCAGCCAGTCGATGGCTTCACGGCTGTGCTCTACGGTGAAGCGCACAGCATCCTCACGGCACAGGCCGCCGCCTGCATTCAAGGTGTCTTCGACGTGGGATTCGACCGTGTCGGCATCGTCCAGTACGGCGGCGACACCGCCCTGGGCCCAGTAGGTGGAGCCGTTGTCCAGCGAGCCCTTGCTCAGCACGGCAATGCGCAGGTGCGGCGGCAAGGTGAGCGCCAGGGTCAGGCCTGCGGCGCCACTGCCGATCACCAAAACGTCGTGCTGAAAATGTTGGCTCATGTCCGATATCCGCAAAAAAAGCGCTGGCTAGTATATAGATGGGGTCGAGTGCGCTGTAGCACCCTGCGGCCTGATTGTGCGGGTGGGGAACTTTTCCCCGGATTGCGCTTCTATAGGCGCGCGCAGACCACGGCATTCGAATGCACTGCTGTCTTGTAACGGATTTTCCGTATTTCTGCTCAACTGCAATAAGATTGTCGCCGCAGTCTGACACGGGTCAGGCTGAGCGGCGTCACGCGGAGTCGAAGGTATTCTGCAGGAAGCTTGCGTGAGGGGAGAACTTTTGCACAACCGTCGAGTCTATCTTGGCAGAGCGGTTGGCTGATGCGGTGCTCCCTCATACGCACAACGAGGAGTGTTCATGCTAACCCAGGAAGAGGATCAGCAGCTGGTCGAGCGCGTACAGCGCGGAGACAAGCGGGCTTTTGATCTGTTGGTGCTGAAATACCAGCACAAGATTCTCGGGTTGATCGTGCGGTTTGTGCGCGACCCCCATGAAGCCCAGGACGTGGCTCAGGAAGCTTTTATCAAGGCCTACCGGGCCTTGGCGAATTTTCGCGGTGATAGCCAGTTTTATACCTGGCTGTACCGTATCGCCATCAACACGGCGAAGAACTATCTGGTGGCGCGCGGTCGGCGTCCGCCAGAGTCGGATATCAGTGCAGAAGATGCCGAATTCATGGATGGCGATCACGATCTCAAGGACATTGAGTCACCTGAACGCCTGATGTTGCGGGATGAGATCGAGGCCACTGTGCATCGTGCCATTGCCGCACTGCCCGAGGATTTACGCACGGCCTTGACCCTGCGCGAGTTCGACGGTTTGAGTTATGAGGACATTGCGGCGGTTATGCAGTGTCCGGTCGGGACTGTACGGTCGCGGATCTTCCGTGCCCGTGAAGCCGTTGATAAAGCCCTGCAGCCGTTATTGCAGGACGCCTGATAGCGCGGCGCAAGCCGAGAGAGGAAACATCATGAGTCGTGAAGCCCTGCAGGAATCGCTGTCCGCACTGATGGATAACGAAACCGATGAGCTTGAACTGCGCCGCGTCCTGGCGGCCAGTGGCGAAGGTGAGGTGCGGGCCACGTGGGCGCGTTATCAGGTGGCCCGTGCGGTCATGCATAAAGAGTTGCTGGAGCCTCGCCTGGATCTGGCCGCAGCGGTGTCTGCTGCCTTGGCCGATGAGCCGGCGCCTGCTGTCAGCCAACCACGCTTGCCGTGGCGCGGGCTGGGGCGTTTGGCCGTGGCAGCGTCGGTGACAGTCGCCGTGTTGGCCGGGGTGCGTATGTACAATCAGGATGATCTGGCAACTACGCAACTGGCCCAGCGCGACGCTCTGCCCTTGCTGCACGCGCGGCCTCTGCAGGGGCCTGCGGTACTGGCCGGCTACACGACCAACAGTGTTGTGGTGCCGCAAGGTCAGGGCGCTACTGATGCCCAACAGCGTTGGCAGCAACAGCATCTGCCGGCCTATGTTCGTCAGCATGCCCAGCAGGCCGCCTTTATTGGTACGCAAAGCGCATTGCCGTATGCCCGTGCGGCGAGCATGGAAGGCCGCTGAGTCCTTCTATGCGCGTTTTTCCTCTTCTGGCCGTCTTGCTGTTTGGATTGGTTGCGCCGGTACAGGCGGATCAGCAGGCCACCGCGGATGTGGCGGGCTGGCTGAAGCGAATGGCCGCTGCGGAGCGCCAGCACAGTTACCAGGGCGCCTTTGCCTATGAGCGCAATGGCAGCTTTTCGACCCATGGCATCTGGCATCGGGTTGAGGCAAATGGCCAAGTGCGTGAGCGATTGCTGCAATTGGATGGCCCGGCCCAGGAAGTTGTGCGCATCAATGGCCGACCGCAATGCGTGAGCGGCGCGCCAGCTGAACAATTGACGGATGTGGTGCCGCCGGCCTTGCGCCAGTTGGCAGCGGAGCAGTTGGTGGGTCATTACGATTTGCGCGTTGTCGGCGAATCGCGGGTGGCGGGGCGTAGCGCCGTGGTTCTGCTGATGCTGCCGCGTGATCGTCATCGTTATGGTTTCGAGCTGCACCTGGATCGTTTGACTGCTTTGCCACTCAAATCACTGATGCTCAGTGAACAAGGTCAGTTGTTGGAGCGCTTTCAATTTACCCAGCTGGACACCCTTACCCCGCTGAGCGAGCAAGCGTTGCGCTCGAGTGTTAGCTGCTTGCCGATCAAGTTGGCGCCCGCGGCGCTTGTTACCGTCAATCACTGGCATTCCAGTTGGCTGCCAGCGGGTTTTAACTTGCTGGCAACACACGAACGCAGCGCCTCTGGCGCCGGGGCGGTGGTGACATGGTTGATGTTTGGCGATGGGTTGGCGCGGTTTTCCGTGTTCATTGAGCCGCTGCAGGGCGAGTCGGTTGTGGATACCCGCACCCAGCTAGGGCCTACCGCGGTAGTGTCCAAACGTATGCCGACGGCGGCGGGTGAATTTACCGTTACGGTGGTCGGCGAAATTCCGCCTGGCACTGCCGAGCGCGTGGCGCTGGCGATGCGACCTGCGCAGGAGTCGGCGCAATGATTGAAGAACCAGGCCGCGTTGTGGCGTTGGAGGAGGGGGCTGTATGGGTGCAAACCGTGCGCAAAAGCACCTGCTCCAGTTGTTCTGCCAATGCCGGCTGTGGTCAGGGTTTGCTCGATAAGCTGGCCATCAGTAGTCAGCGCGGCAATGTGCGGGCGTTTACTGACCTGCAGTTGGCGGTTGGTGATGAAGTGGTGATTGGCGTGCGCGAAGAGTTATTGCTGGGCAGCGCCGTGCAGGTTTACCTGTTGCCGCTGCTGGCGTTGCTGGGCGGCGGTTTTATCGCACAAAGCCTTGGGCTGAGTGAACCGTTGAGTATTTTGCTCGGGTTGGGTGCGTTGTTGACGGCGGGCTTGCTGGTGCGCTGGCGCAGTATGCGCGTAGCCGATGATCCAAACCTGCAGCCGGTGGTGGTGCGGGCACTGTTGCTCGGTTCGGTGATTTGCTCTACACCGTAATGGATGTTTTTAACCAGGGGTTCTAACGCAATGCTGAAATTCAAAACCTATCGCGCCACGCTGGTGGCGGTATTGCTGATGAGTCAGGCGCTGGTGGCCAATGCGCAGTTGCCGGACTTTACCGGGCTGGTAGAAGCTGCTTCGCCGGCCGTGGTGAACATCAGTACCCGGCAGAAGGTGCCACAGCGCGCGATGGCCGCCAACGGCCAGCAAATGCCCAATCTGGAAGGCTTGCCGCCGCAATTTCGCGAATTTTTCGAGCGCAGCATTCCGCAGCAGCCGCGTAATCCCGGCGGTCGTCAACGGGAGGCTCAGTCGCTGGGCTCGGGCTTTATCATTTCTGCCGACGGCTATGTGCTGACCAATAATCACGTGGTGGCGGATGCTGATGAAATCATAGTGCGTCTGTCGGACCGCAGTGAGCTGGAAGCCAAGCTGATTGGTGCCGACCCGCGCACCGACGTGGCTTTGCTCAAGGTCGAGGGTAAGGGGTTGCCCATTCTAAAACTGGGCAAGTCTGATGATTTGAAGGTAGGTGAGTGGGTGCTGGCCATCGGTTCGCCGTTTGGCTTTGACCATTCGGCCACCGCCGGCATTGTTTCGGCCAAGGGTCGCAGCTTGCCCAATGAGAGCTATGTGCCCTTCATTCAGACGGATGTGGCCATCAACCCCGGTAACTCTGGCGGCCCGTTGTTTAACCTGGACGGCGAAGTGGTTGGTATCAACTCGCAGATTTTTACCCGTTCGGGTGGATTTATGGGCCTGTCGTTCGCGATTCCCATTGATGTCGCCATGGATGTGGCCACTCAGCTGAAAGCGTCTGGCAAGGTCAGTCGCGGCTGGCTAGGCGTGGTCATTCAAGAAGTGAATAAGGATCTGGCCGAGTCGTTTGGGCTGGAGAAACCGGCCGGCGCGCTGGTTGCCCAGGTGTTGCAGGATGGCCCGGCAGCCAAGGGTGGTTTGCAGGTCGGTGATGTGATTTTGAGCTTGAACGGTCAGCCAATCGTGATGTCCGCCGACTTGCCCCATCTGGTGGGTGCCCTCAAGGCTGGCGACAAGGCCGAGTTGGATGTCGTGCGTGAAGGCGAGCGCAAGATGCTGGCCATGACGGTTGGCGCCCTGCCAGATGATGACGAAGAGCTGGTGGCCAGTGCGGCGCCGGGTGAGGGTGTAAGCAGCAACCGTTTGGGCGTGGCGGTGGTCGAGTTGACCGCTGAACAGAAGAAAACCCTGGATGTAACCAGTGGTGTGTTGGTCAAAGACGTGCAGGATGGTCCTGCGGCCCTGATGGGCGTGCGTCCCGGTGATGTGATCACCCATCTGAATAATCAGGCCATCGACACCAGCAAGACCTTTGCGGCCATCGCCAAGGCCCTGCCCAAGGATCGTTCGGTCTCGATGCGCGTGCTGCGCGGCGGGCGGGCCAGCTTTATTACCTTCAAATTGGCCGAATAAGCCGACGGGCGGATGAACAGGGCGGCTTTTGCCGCCCTTTTTCGTTGCTACCGGCTGACGCCCCAGGCGTGACGCTCAGGGCGCCTTTCAGGTACACTTCCCGGCTATTTTCGGCGGGCAGTCTGCCTGCGGCCTTTTTGAGTGCTGATCCGTGAGTGACCTGAGTCATATCCGCAATTTCTCCATCATCGCCCACATTGACCACGGCAAGTCGACCCTGGCTGACCGCTTTATCCAGATGTGTGGCGGCTTGGCCGAGCGCGAAATGGAAGCCCAGGTCCTGGACTCCATGGACCTCGAGCGTGAGCGCGGCATCACCATCAAGGCCCACAGCGTCACCTTGTACTACAAGGCCAAAGACGGCATTACCTACCAGCTGAACTTCATTGATACCCCAGGCCACGTCGACTTCACCTATGAAGTCAGCCGCTCCCTGGCCGCCTGTGAAGGCGCGCTGCTGGTGGTGGATGCCGGTCAGGGTGTAGAAGCCCAATCGGTAGCCAACTGCTACACCGCCATCGAGCAGGGCCTCGAAGTGATGCCGGTGCTGAACAAGATCGACCTGCCCCAGGCTGATCCGGACCGGGTCAAGGAAGAGATCGAGAAGATCATTGGTATCGATGCCACCGACGCCGTGACCTGCAGCGCCAAGACCGGCCTGGGCGTCGACGACGTGCTCGAGCGTCTGGTGCAGACTATTCCGGCGCCGACCGGCGACATCGAAGCACCGCTGCAAGCGCTGATCATCGACTCCTGGTTCGACAACTACCTGGGGGTTGTTTCTCTGGTGCGCGTGCGCCAAGGGCGGATCAAGAAGGGCGACAAGGTGCTGGTGAAATCCACCGGCAAGATCCACCTGGTGGACAGTGTGGGTGTGTTCAACCCCAAGCACACCGCGACCGTCGACCTGAAAGCCGGCGAAGTGGGCTTTATTATCGCCGGCATCAAGGACATTCATGGTGCGCCAGTGGGCGATACCCTGACCTTGAGTTCGACCCCCGATGTTGACGTGCTGCCGGGCTTCAAACGCATCCAGCCGCAGGTGTATGCCGGCCTGTTTCCGGTCAGCTCTGACGATTTTGAAGACTTCCGCGAAGCCCTGCAGAAGCTGACGCTGAACGACTCGTCCCTGCAGTACACCCCAGAAAGCTCCGACGCCTTGGGCTTTGGCTTCCGCTGTGGCTTCCTCGGCATGCTGCACATGGAGATCATCCAGGAGCGCCTGGAGCGCGAGTACGATCTGGACCTGATCACTACCGCGCCGACAGTAATCTTCGAGCTGCTGCTCAAGACCGGCGAGACCATCTACGTCGACAACCCGTCCAAGCTGCCGGATCTGTCGTCGATCGAGGACATGCGCGAACCGATCGTGCGCGCCAACATCCTCGTACCGCAGGAACACTTGGGCAACGTCATCACCCTGTGCATCGAGAAGCGCGGCATTCAGCACGACATGCTGTTCCTCGGCTCTCAGGTACAGGTGACCTATGACTTGCCGATGAACGAAGTAGTGCTGGACTTCTTCGACCGTCTGAAGTCCACCAGCCGTGGTTATGCTTCGCTGGATTACCACTTCGATCGCTACCAGTCGGCCAATCTGGTCAAACTGGATGTGCTGATCAACGGTGAAAAGGTCGATGCTTTGGCGTTGATCGTGCACCGTGACAACGCGCACTACAAAGGTCGCGCGTTGACCGAGAAGATGAAAGAGTTGATCCCGCGGCAGATGTTCGATGTGGCCATCCAGGCCGCCATCGGTGGGCAGATTGTTGCGCGGACCACAGTAAAAGCGCTCAGGAAGAACGTGTTGGCCAAGTGCTACGGCGGCGACGTCAGCCGTAAACGCAAACTGCTGGAAAAGCAGAAGGCCGGTAAAAAACGCATGAAGCAGGTCGGCAACGTGGAAATTCCACAGGAAGCCTTCCTGGCAGTGCTCAGACTGGATAGCTGAAGACTATGTCGCTAAATTTCCCGTTGTTGCTGGTCATCGCCGTTGCCGTTTGCGGCGTACTGGCCTTGCTTGATCTGTTGCTGCTGGCCCCGCGTCGGCAGACGGCCATCGCCACCTACACCGGTCAGGTCACTGAACCCGATCAGGCGGTGCTGGAACGGTTGAACAAGGAGCCGTTGCTGGTTGAATACGGCAAGTCGTTCTTCCCGGTACTGGCCATCGTGCTGGTGCTGCGTTCGTTTCTGGTCGAGCCGTTTCAGATTCCGTCGGGCTCGATGAAACCAACCCTGGAAGTTGGCGACTTTATCCTGGTCAACAAGTTTGCCTATGGCATTCGCTTGCCGGTGCTGGACCGCAAGGTCATCGAAGTGGGCAATCCGCAGCGCGGTGACGTCATGGTGTTTCGCTACCCCAGCGACCCAAACGTCAATTACATCAAGCGCGTAGTGGGCCTGCCGGGCGACAGCGTGCGTTACAGCCAGGACAAGCGCCTGTTTATTAACGGCCAGGCCGTTGCCGAGCAGTTCGTCGCGGAAGAGCCGGGCAGCCTCGGTAGCGCCATGCTCTACGAAGAGAAGCTTGGCTCTGCTGAGCACCAGATCCGCAAGGAAATGAGCCGTTATCGCATGATGCCCGGTCAAGAGTGGCAGGTGCCGCAAGGCCACTACTTCATGATGGGCGACAACCGCGACAACTCCAACGACAGCCGTTTCTGGAACGATCCGAACATCCCGCGCGAACTGCTGGGCATGGTTCCGGACCAGAACATCGTCGGCAAGGCCTTCGCCGTCTGGTTGAGCTGGGCCGACCCGAAATTACGCAATGTGCCGAGCCTTGCCCGCGTCGGTCTGATCCACTAAGCAAACGTTGGCTTGCGCTGTTTGCGCAGCGTGGGCCATCTATAGTTTTCCTGCCCCTTGGGCATTCAATAATCTGGAGTGAAATCGATCATGACATTGACGCGTTCGCAGAAAGGTATGTCGATGCTGAGCTGGATGGTGCTGTTGGCCGTGGTTGCCTTCCTCGCCAGTGCTGTATTCAAGATGGTGCCGCATTACCTCGACTATATGGCGATGAAAAAGATCATCACCTCGGTGGAAACTGACAAAGCGGCTGAAGTACGCAGCGTGGGCGAGTTCTATTCCTACGTCAGCAAAGGCATGTCGGTTAACAGCATTCGCGACCTGGACATGGAAAAAGCCCTCAAGGTGACCATCGACAACAACGAGTTCCGCGTGCACCTGAAATACGAGAAGCGTGAAGGGCTGATCGAGAACCTCGACCTGGTGGCACGTTTCGACCAAGAATTTCGCGTGCGCATGCCGTGAGTGCATCTTTAGACCGTTTGCAGCGTCAGCTCGGTTACACCTTCCAGGACCAGGAGCTGATGATTCTGGCCCTGACTCACCGCAGTTTCGCCGGGCGTAACAATGAACGCCTGGAGTTTCTCGGCGATGCCATTCTCAACTTCGTTGCCGGCGAGGCGCTGTTTCAGCGCTTTCCTCAGGCCCGCGAAGGTCAGCTGTCCCGTCTGCGCGCGCGTTTGGTCAAGGGTGAAACCTTGGCCATTCTGGCCCGTGGTTTTGACCTGGGTGAGTACTTGCGCCTGGGTTCCGGCGAGTTGAAAAGCGGTGGTTTTCGCCGTGAATCGATTCTTGCCGATGCCCTCGAAGCCCTCATCGGTGCCATCTACCTGGACACCGGCATGGACGCAGCCCGCGAGCGGGTGCTGGCCTGGCTGACCAATGAAATCGAAGGTCTGACCCTGGTCGACACCAACAAAGATCCGAAAACCCGCCTGCAGGAATTCTTGCAGTCGCGCGCGTCCGAACTGCCGTTGTACGAGGTGGTGGACATCCAGGGTGAACCGCACTGCCGGAGTTTTCTGGTGGAGTGCCAGGTTGCCCTTTTGAATGATAAAACCCGGGGTCAGGGAGCCAGCCGCCGCATTGCCGAACAGGTTGCCGCGGCGGCTGCCTTGATTGCCCTGGGGGTGGAGAACGGCCATGACTGATACAACCGCAACACGCTGTGGCTATGTTGCCATCGTCGGCCGTCCCAACGTGGGCAAGTCCACGTTGCTCAACCATATTCTCGGTCAGAAGCTGGCCATCACCTCGCGCAAGCCGCAGACCACTCGCCACAACATGCTCGGCATCAAAACCGAAGGCAGTGTGCAGGCGGTGTATGTGGACACTCCGGGGCTGCACAAGAACGGCGAGAAGGCCCTCAACCGTTACATGAACAAAACCGCTTCGGCGGCGTTGAAAGACGTCGACGTGGTGATCTTCGTGGTCGAGCGCACGCGCTGGACCGAAGAAGACCAGATGGTTCTCGAGCGCATCCAGTATGTGCAAGGGCCGGTCATCGTGGCGATCAACAAGACCGACCGCATCGAAGACAAATCCGAGTTGATGCCCCACCTGGAATGGCTGCAGCAGCAGTTGCCAAACGCCATCATCGTGCCGATTTCGGCCCAGCACGGGCATAACCTTGAGGCGCTGGAACAGCAGGTGGCGAACAACCTGCCGGAAAGCGAGCACTTCTTCCCGGAAGACCAAATCACCGACCGCTCCAGCCGCTTCTTGGCTGCCGAGCTGGTGCGCGAGAAGATCATGCGTCAGCTGGGTGCCGAGCTGCCGTACCAGATCACCGTCGAGATCGAAGAGTTCAAGCAGCAGGGCCGCACCCTGCATATCCACGCCTTGATCCTGGTGGAGCGCGACGGCCAGAAGAAAATCATCATTGGCGACAAGGGTGAGCGGATCAAGCGCATCGGTATGGAAGCGCGCAAAGACATGGAAGTGCTGTTCGACTCCAAGGTCATGCTCAACCTCTGGGTCAAGGTCAAAGGTGGCTGGTCCGATGATGAGCGCGCCCTGCGCTCGCTGGGCTACGGCGACCTGTAAGCCGCGGCATGTCCAGCCTCGCGCAGCCGGCCTTCGTACTGCACAGCCGCGCCTACCGCGAGAGCAGTGCGCTGGTCGATCTGCTCACCCCACAAGGGCGTTTGCGCGCAGTGTTGCGCGGCGCCCGTGGCAAGGCTGGCAGCCTGGCGCGGGCCTTTGTACCGTTGGAGATTGAGCTGCGCGGGCGCGGTGAGCTCAAGACCATTGGCCGCCTGGAAAGCGCCGGGATTCCCAATCTGTTGCACGGCGATGCGTTGTTCAGTGGCCTGTACCTGAATGAGTTGCTGATCCGCCTGTTGCCCGCTGAAGATCCCCACCCCGATGTTTTTGACCACTATGCCGCGACCCTGCTGGCGCTGGCCGCCGGCCGGCCGCTGGAGCCGCTGCTGCGGGCGTTCGAGTGGCGTTTGCTGGACGATCTGGGCTATGGTTTCGCCCTCGATCAGGACCTCTCCGGCCAGCCGGTAACGGCCGATACGCTCTACCGCCTGCGCCCCGATGCTGGCCTGGAAGCGGTCTTTGAACTGCAGCCCGGGGTTTTTTACGGCGCCGATCTGCTGGCCATGGCCCAGGCTGACTGGTCCGCGCCCGGCGCGCTGGCCGCGGCCAAACGGCTGATGCGCCAGGCCTTGGCGCCCCATTTGGGCGGCCGGCCGCTGGTCAGCCGCGAGCTGTTTCTTTCTGCACCCAGAATCAACCTTAAGGACTCTCCCCGTGACTGACGCCCCTCGCATTCTGCTCGGTATCAACATCGATCACGTCGCCACCCTGCGCCAGGCCCGTGGCACCCGTTATCCTGACCCGGTCAAAGCCGCCCTGGACGCCGAAGAGGCCGGTGCCGATGGCATTACCGTGCACCTGCGCGAAGACCGCCGGCATATTCAGGAGCGCGATGTTCGCGTCCTGAAAGAGGTGCTGCAGACGCGGATGAACTTCGAGATGGGCGTGACCGAAGAGATGCTGGCGTTTGCCGAAAGCATTCGCCCGGCCCACGTTTGCCTGGTGCCGGAAACCCGTCAGGAACTGACCACCGAAGGCGGCCTAGATGTAGCCGGCCAGGAAGCGCGGATTCGTGCGGCGGTCGAGCGGCTGGCGCGCATCGGTTGTGAAGTGTCGCTGTTTATCGATGCCGAGCCGCTGCAGATCGAAGCGGCCAAACGCGTCGGCGCGCCGGCCATCGAACTGCACACCGGTCGCTATGCCGACGCCGAGGGCCCGGAAGACGCTGCCCGTGAGCTGGCGCGCATTCGGGACGGCGTTGCTTGCGGCGTGGCCCATGGTTTGATCGTCAATGCCGGCCATGGCCTGCATTACCACAACGTCGAAGCCGTGGCGGCGATTGCCGGCATTAATGAGCTGAACATCGGCCATGCGGTGGTGGCCCATGCCCTGTTTGTCGGCTTCAAGGCGGCCGTGGCGGAGATGAAACAGCTGATTCTGGCGGCCGCACCGGGCCATTAAATCTGCGACTACGCAGGCCAAAAAAGCCCCGCAGTGCGGGGTTTTTTTTGGCCGGTGATTAGCGCTGTGCAGTCGGCGGGAACTGCTGATGTAGGCGTTCGAGTTCGGCGTCCTTGTCTTCCCACAACTGGTTGACCCATTGCTGGAAAGCCAGGCGGTAGGCCTCGTCACCGTCGTAGTTCTTGCCGATAAACTGGGCCGGGATTTCCACTTGTTCGAAACGCACCACCACCCGCTGCAGGCGCCCGCACAGCAGGTCGACGAAGGTCGGCGTGCCGTTGGGGTAATGGATGGTCACGTTGAGCAATGAGGCCAGCTGTTCGCCCATGGCGTCCAGTACGAAAGCGATGCCACCGGCCTTAGGTTTGAGCAGGTACTTGAACGGCGAGTTCTGCTGCGCCTGTTTGGCGGGCGTCAGGCGGGTGCCTTCGAGGAAGTTGAATACTGACACCGGGTTGATCTTGTAGCGCTCGCAGGCCTTGCGCGTGGTGATCATGTCCTGGCCGCGTTTCTCCGGGTGCTTGGCCAGGTACTCCTTGCTGAAGCGCTTCATAAAGGGGAATTCCAGCGCCCACCAGCACAGGCCGATCACCGGCACCCAGATCAACTCCTGCTTGAGGAAGAACTTGAGAAACGGCGCCTTGCGATTGAGCTGGTATTGCAGGATCAGGATGTCGACCCAGCTCTGGTGGTTGCTGGTGACCAGGTAGGAGTGCTGCATGTCGACACTTTCCAGGCCTTGCACATCCCACTGGATCGGCTGCACCAGGTCCATCCAGCCCTTATTCACGGCGATCCAGGTTTGCGCGCAGGCATGCACCCAGTAGTTGATGCTGCGCTGGGCGCCAGCAAACGGCAGGGCAGCCTTGAGCAGGGCGCCGATAAACAGCGGCCAGCAGAAAATCAGGGTGTTGACCAACAGAATCAGGCCAGCGAGCACGCCCCGCAGAGGGGCCGGAAGAAAACGCAGCATGCAGTTACAGCCTCCGAAACAGCGGCGCCGCAGCGCCTTGGAGTGGTTCATGGGGCGCTGCGATGGGCCGCAGCGCGATTGATCGACGCACAGGTTAACGCTTGTGCACTGAAGTGCAAGCCAAGCGCTTGGCTGGATGCGCGAGATTGGCGCGAATGCCCGCCTTATAGCCTCGGTTAGTTGGTTTTTCCCGGTAGATTGGCGGCCTGGATGGCAGTCAGGGCGATGGTGTAGACGATATCGTCCACCAGCGCGCCGCGGGACAAGTCATTCACCGGCTTGCGCAGCCCCTGCAGCATCGGCCCGACGCTGACGCAATCGGCACTGCGTTGTACCGCTTTATAGGTGGTGTTACCGGTGTTCAGGTCGGGGAAGATAAACACTGTGGCGCGGCCGGCCACCAGGCTGTTGGGGGCTTTTTGCTTGCCGACACTGTCGATTGCCGCGGCGTCGTATTGCAGCGGGCCATCCAGCAGCAGTTCAGGTTGCTGGGCGCGGGCCAGGCGTGTGGCTTCGCGGACTTTCTCCACTTCATCACCGCTGCCCGAGTCGCCGGTGGAGTAGCTGATCATCGCCACCCGCGGCTCAATGCCGAAGGCGCTGGCCGAGGCGGCGCTCTGCAGGGCAATTTCCGCCAACTCGGCGGCATTTGGGTCAGGGTTCACCGCGCAATCGCCGTAGACCACCACCTGGTCGGGCAGGAGCATAAAGAACACCGACGACACCAACTGGTAGCCCGGCGCGGTCTTGATCAGCTGCAGGGCTGGGCGGATGGTGTTGGCGGTGGTGTGGATGGCGCCGGAGACCAGGCCATCGACCTGATCCAGGGCCAGCATCATGGTGCCCAGCACCACCGGGTCCTCCAGTTGCTGCTCGGCCATTGGTGCGTTGAGGTTTTTGCCTTTGCGCAGCTCGACCATGGGCGCGACATAGTCTTCGCGGACGAGATCCGGGTCGATGATCTCCAGCCCGGCCGGCAGCTCAATGCCCAGAGCCTGGGCCACGGCCTGCACTTCCGTCGGCTTGGCCAGCAGCACGCAGCGGGCAATGCCGCGGGCCTGGCAGATGGCTGCGGCCTGTACGGTGCGCGGCTCGCTGCCTTCCGGCAGGACGATGCGCTTGTTCGCTGCCTGGGCCTGTTTGACCAACTGATAACGGAACGCTGCCGGTGACAGGTGTCGCTCGCGAACGCTGCCGCAGCGCTGGCGCAGCCATTCGTGGTCGATGTGGCTGGCGACGAACTCGGTCACCAACTCCGCGCGCTCGCGGTCATCGATGGGGATTTCCTTGTTCATGCGGTTGAGGTTGGTGGCGGTGTCGTAGGAGCTGGTAGCCACTGTCAGCACCGGCAGGCCGGCCTTCAGGGCGCCCTGGCAGAGCTCCATGATGCGCGGGTCGGGGGCAAAGTCGCTGCACAGCAACAGGCCCGCCAGCGGAATGCCGTTCATGCTGGCCAGGCTGGCGGCGAGGATGATGTCGTCGCGATCGCCGGGGGTGACCACCAGCACGCCGGGCTTGAGCAGGTGGACGCTGTTGGGCACGGCGCGGGCGCAGAGAATAATCTGCTGCACGCGGCGTTTTTCATAATCGCCGGCATTCAGCACATGGGCGCCCAGCAGGTCAGCCACATCGCGGGTACGGGGGGCGTTCAGCTGGCTCTGCCAGGGAATGCTGCCGAGCAGGCGCACATCGGTATTGCCCTGCATGTGGCCGAGCTCTTCCAGACGCTTACTGAAGTCGACCACGGCGTCGGGGTTGCGCACCTTGTTGAGGATCACCCCAAGCACCTTCGGCGCTTTCGGCCCGCCAAACATCTGCATCTGGATTTCCAGGCGATCAAACAGCTCACTGAGGCTTTCCGATTCGGCCGACGACACCAGAATCACCTCGGCATCCAGGCTCTTGGCCAGGTGCAGGTTGATTTGCCCGGCATAGCTGGCGTGGCGGTTCTGCACCATGCCTTCGACGATCACCACGTCGTGGCCTTCGGCGGCTTGCTGGTAGAGGCTGATGATGTCTTCCAGCAGCTCATCCAGTTGACCGTCGCCGAGGCGCCGTTCGACATAGGCCTGGTCCAGCGGTGTGGGTGATTTCAGCCCGTGGGTACGCGCGATGAGTTCGCTGGAGCGCTCCGGGCCGGTGTCGCCGGGGTGCAATTGGGCAATTGGCTTGCAGAAGCCGACTTTCAGGCCGGCTAACTCCAAGGCGCGAACCAGGCCCAGGCTGATGGAGGTGAGGCCGACGCCAAAACCGGTGGGGACAACGAAAAAGGTATGCATGTCAGCTCTCAGTTCAGCAACGCAAGGGTGTCGAGGGCGATCTGCCGCTCTTCATTGGTGGCGATGACCAGCACGCGGGGATGGCCCTGGCGCTGGATGGCGCCGCTCTCGCCACGCACGCAGCGGGCGTTGGCGGTGTCATCCAAGTACAGGTTGAGCAGGCGCAGGTGGGCCAGGGTCTTGCTGCGCACCAGGGCCGAGTTCTCACCGATGCCACCGGTGAAAATCACCCCGTCCAGCTGCGGCAGGGCGCAACTCATGGCGGCCAGGGATTTGGCCAGGCGATAGCAGAACACCTCGATTGCCAGGGTGGCGCCGGGATGGCCGCTGGCGCTGGCCTGCTCTAGGCTGCGCATGTCGTTGGACAGCCCGGACAGGCCGAGCAGGCCGCTGTCGTGGTTAAGCATGTGTTCGGTCTGCTCCAGGCTCCAGCCCAGGGTACGGGCCAGGTGGCCGAACAGGTTGGGGTCGATGTCGCCGCTGCGGGTGCCCATTGCCAGGCCTTCCAGCGGGGTCAGGCCCATGCTGGTGTCGCGGCTCTGGCCGTTGACGATGGCGCAGGTCGAGCAGCCGTTACCCAGGTGGGCCGATAGCCAACTGCTGTTGGCTGGGGTGAGGCCGCTGAGCTCGGCGGCGCGCTGGCTGACGTAGCGATGACTGGTGCCGTGAAAGCCGTAGCGGCGCACGCCGTGCTCGCGGTACAGCACCTCCGGCAGGGCATAGCGGTAGGCGTGTTCCGGCAGGCTTTGGTGGAACGCAGTATCGAACACCGCGACTTGCGGCAGTTCGGGAAACAGGCCCAGGGCCGCTTCGATACCCAGCAGATTGGCCGGGTTATGCAGAGGTGCCAGCGGTGCGGTGCTGCGGATGGCCGCCAGGGTGGCACTGTCGATGCGGCTGGCCTGGGTAAAGTGTTCGCCACCATGCACCACTCGGTGGCCAATGCCGAGCAGTCGGCCGTTCGCGGCCAGCTCGACTCGCGGTAGCAACAGCGCCAGGGCATCGCGGTGATCGGCGCCGGGCATGTTCATGCTGTGTTTTTGACCGTCCTGTTGCCAATGCAACACGGCGTCAGGCGAGCCCAGGCGCTCGGCCAGGCCGCTGAGGGCGAAATGGCTGTGGGCTGGATCCAGCAGGGCAAACTTGATGGATGAGCTGCCGCAGTTGATTACCAGAATGTTCCGGGGTGTCATCGGTGATCCTTGCTGATGGAATGCTGGGCGCACCAGCCGCAGGGGAAGGGCTGACCCAGTAGAGCATGACGTTGTTGCGGATCAACGACCCAGGGGCGATTTTGCCAGGGTGGTTGATGGCGCAGATGTTGAGTATGGCCGCAGGACAAGAGTGCCACCCAGTGGCCTTCGTCGTCCTGACGAAAATCAAGCAGCAGTGCCGCCTGGTCCCGTTTGTCCGGGCTCGGTTCGCTTTCGGGCGAGGCCTTGGTTAAACTTGTCCGTTCTTTATTCTTTCGCAAAAGGTCTCGCCCCATGCTGATCGCCGCCAACAAGGCTGTCTCTATCGACTATACCCTGACCAACGACGCCGGTGAGGTGATCGATAGCTCCGCCGGCGGCGCGCCGTTGGTCTACCTGCACGGTGCAGGCAACATCATCGTTGGTCTGGAAAAAGCCCTGCTGGGCAAAGAAATCGGCACCGAGCTGACCGTGACCGTTGAGCCTGAAGACGCCTACGGCGAATACAGCGCTGAGCTGGTAGCGACCCTGGGTCGTGACATGTTCGAAGGCGTTGATGAGCTGGAAGTGGGCATGCAGTTCCACGCCTCCGGCCCGGACGGCGGCATGCAGATCGTCACCATCCGTGACCTGGACGGCGACGACGTGATCGTTGACGGCAACCACCCACTGGCTGGCCAGCGCCTGACCTTCGCGGTAAAAATCGTTGCCGTGCGTGACGCCAGCGCCGAAGAATTGGCCCATGGTCACATCCATGGCGAAGGTGGTCATCACCACTGATTGAGCAACTGCTAGACTGCTCAAACGTCAGGTTAAGTTGTACTGGAAGGCGCCTACGGGCGCCTTTTTAGTCCGCCAAGGATTTTGGAGACTGTATCTATGAGCGCCTTTCACGACCTTACGCTGACCGGGCTTGATGGTCAGGAACTGCCGCTGGCACCCTTTGCCGGGCAGGTGGTGCTGGTGGTCAATGTGGCTTCAAAGTGTGGCCTGACCCCGCAATATGCAGGGCTGGAGAATCTCTATCAGCATTATCGGGCTCAGGGCTTTCATGTGCTGGGCTTGCCGTGCAACCAGTTTGCCGGGCAGGAGCCGGGTACCGAGGCCGATATCCGCCAGTTCTGCAGCCTCACCTATGGTGTGAGCTTTCCGTTGAGCAGCAAGCTGGAAGTCAACGGTCCTGGCCGTCACCCGTTGTACCGGTTGCTGGCGGGGGAGGGTGCGGAGTTTCCCGGCGACATCACCTGGAATTTCGAGAAGTTTCTCGTCGGCCCGGATGGCCGTGTGCTGGCGCGGTTTTCTCCGCGTACCACCCTAGAAGATCCGGCCCTGATCGAAGCGGTCGAGAGCGCCCTGGCAAACCTGCCCGGCGCTTAAGCGCGCCGCAACGCGGCTTGCGATCTAGCGGCAACAGACCCTAGCATCTGTGGCACTAACTGTAGTTATCGGCGGGCGTTGCCCGTCAGTTCAGAGCAGGGGCCTTGATGAGTTTTCTCGCAGCCGATATTGGCGGCACCTACACCCGATTGTTGCTTGCCGAACCCAACGCTACAGGCTGGCGGGTGGTGCGCGAGCAGCGCTTTGTCGGTGCCGACTACCCTGGGCTTGAGGCCATCGTGCAGCTGTTCCTCGGCACCGAGCGGCCGAGTGTGGCCTGTATTGCCGTGGCTGGGCCGGTCAGTGAGCAGCGCGTGTGCATGACCAACCTGCCCTGGAGGCTGGATGCCCGCGAGCTTGCTGCGCACTTCGGCATCGCCCAAGTACACCTGCTCAATGATTTCGCCGCGCAGGCCTATGGGTTGGACAGTTTACCTGCCAGCGACCTCTGCACTCTGCAGGCCGGCCAGCCCCAGGCTAACGGCGTGCGGGCGCTGCTCGGCGCCGGTACTGGTCTGGGTATGGCCTTGCTGGTGTGTTGCGGTGAGCACTGGCAGGTGCTGCCGAGCCAGGGCGGCCTGGCTGATTTTGCCCCCGTGGATGAGCAGCAGCTGGCGCTCTGCGCAGCCTTGCAGCAGGCCTACGGGCGCGCCAGCCAGGAGTTGTTGCTGTCCGGCCATGGCCTGGAACGCCTGTATGGCTTTCTGGCCGGGCGCGGTGTGTTGCTGGGCACCGGTCCCGATGCGCGTGAAATCTCTCAGGCGGCGGAGCAGGGTGAGCCGTTGGCCTGCGCCAGCCTGGCCTTGTTCGCGCGCATCTTCGCCGCCTGCGCCGGTAACCTGGCCTTGCTCGGCCTGGCCCAGGGCGGCGTCTACCTGAGTGGTGGCATTGCGCCGAAGATGCTCGCTTTCCTGCAGCAACCCGAGGTGCTGCAGGCCTTTAGCGACAAGCCGCCGATGCGCGAACTGTTGCAGCGCATGCCCTTGCATGTGGTGCTTAACGAGCAACTGGGCCTGCATGGCGCCGCGACCTTGGCGGCACAGCTGTGCCGGGCGCAGCCTGAACAGGCTGAGGGCGGGCTATGACCGAGCTACCCCCGCTGTTGCCGGCCCGGCGACTGTCCTGGCAGTTTCTGCGGCTGGTGGCGCCGTATTGGAATTCGGCGGACAAGTGGCGGGTGCGCGGTTATACCGCCCTGTTGCTGCTCTTCACCTTGGCCCAGGTCGGTCTGGCGATCTGGATGAGTTACTGGAGCCGGGCGCTGTTCGATGCCCTGGAAGACAAGTCGCTGAATGCCTTGTTGGTGCAGATCGGCACCTTCGTGCTGATCTTCCTGCTGACCATGGCGGTGACGGCCCTGCACATGCACGTCAAACGCTGGCTGCAGCTGGACTGGCGGCGCTGGTTGACGGAAAAGGTCCTCGACCGCTGGATGGCCCAGGGGCATCACTATCAGCTGCAATTGATCGGTGGTGAACACGATAACCCCGACGGGCGGATTGCCGAAGACATCCGCATCGCCACCGAGAGCACGGTCAATCTGACCCATTCGCTGGTCTATTCGCTGCTGGTGTTCGGCAGTTTTATCGACATCCTCCTGGTCCTTACCGGCAGCGCCTATATGCCTGGCACCACCTGGCTGGTGCCGGGCTATATGGTGATTCTGGCATTCCTCTACGCCGGTGCCGGCACTTTGTTCGGCCTGCTGCTGGGGCGCCCTTTGGTCAAGGCTACCAACCAGCTGCAAACCGCCGAGGCCAACTTTCGCTTTGGCCTGGGCCATTCCCGTTCCAACTCCGAGTCCATTGCCCTGATGCGCGGCGAAGGTATGGAGCGGCGCAATGCGGCCAATTTCTTCGCCGAGCTGGGTCAGCGTTGGAATCGCCAGACCGTCGGCTATCTCGGCATCATGGCGTTCTCCTCGGGCTATGGCGCGCTGCTGCCCGTGTTTCCGATCCTGCTGATGGCGCCGCAGTACATCGCTGGCAGCATGACCCTGGGCATCCTGATGCAGGCGGCGCAGGCGTTTCAGAAGCTGACCTCGGCGCTGTCCTGGCCGATCGATAACCTTGGCGAGCTGGCCCATTGCCGCGCCTCGGTGCAGCGTGTGCTGAGCCTGTACAACGACATGCAGGTGCTTGACGAGCAGGCGGCCGAGCCGCAGGAACACCGGATCAGCGTGCTGCAGTCGAATCAGTCCGAGCTGGTGCTGCGTGACCTGTGCATCGCCAATCCGGACGGCCAGGTGCTGATCGAAGACCTGAATGCCACCATCCACCGGGGCGAGCGGGTGCTGATCGCCGGGGACCCGACCGTCACCATCAGCCTGTTCAAAGTGGTGGCTGGCCTCTGGCCCTGGGGCCATGGCGAGGTTTGGCTACCCGCGGGGGCGCAGATCAGCTTCTTGCCGCAACGGCCGTTCCTGCCGCTGGCCAGTTTGCAGTCGGTGCTCAGTTATCCCTATGCCGCTGATAACTTCAGCGCCAAGGCCATGCACCATGCCCTGGAGTGCGCCGGGTTGGCTTGGCTGGCGCCGCGGTTGGCTGATGTGGATAGCTGGGATCGGGTGCTGCCTCTGCGCGCCCAGCAACGCCTGGGGATGGCACGGCTGTTTCTGCAGCAACCGGCCTGGGTGTTTATTGAGGAAGCCACCGATGCCTTCGACCCCAAGGGCGAGGACTGTATGATGGACATGCTGCAGCGCGAGCTGCCCAACGCCAGCCTGCTGACCATCAGTTTTCACGGCGGTCTGGATCGTCACTACCAGCGCAAGCTGGTGCTCAACCGCCCGGCCGAGGACAAGTTCCTCAGCTGCAGCACGCCGAGCTGCGCGCTGAAGGTCCCTGGCTAAGGCCAATCAAGCCAAGGTAATGGCGCTACGTAGCCCGGATAAAATCCGGGTGGTGCATTCCCTCTCAATTCGCTCCCGGATTGCATCCGGGCTACGTCTCTAAGGCCAATCAAGTCAAGGCAATGGCGCGGCGTAGCCCGGAGTCTTCCGGGCTCTTGTGGGAGCGGTCTTGACCGCGATAGGTCGCGCCGATGTCGCGTTTAAAGGCTTCGCGGTCAAGACCGCTCCCACGGATTTTGCAGGCGCCTTCCTATCCAGGTGATGCAAACCTAGGGCCGTAGGATGGGTTGAGCCTGCGATACCCATCAAATCTTCGTTGCGGATCAAGCGCGTGATGGGTATCGCTGCGCTCCACGCCATCCTACGCAGAGCATGCCGGTCTAGCTGAAATTGGCCGGTAGCCAGCCGCGGTTGACGCATTCGCGGA
Organism: Pseudomonas sp. BGA-UO-ETr-WB11; assembly: GCF_059567785.1. Taxonomy (NCBI): domain Bacteria; kingdom Pseudomonadati; phylum Pseudomonadota; class Gammaproteobacteria; order Pseudomonadales; family Pseudomonadaceae; genus Pseudomonas; species Pseudomonas sp. BGA-UO-ETr-WB11. Next base: position 617,971 of record NZ_JCAQOS010000005.1, read on the forward strand.
AGCACCAGGCCGGTGTGGTTTCGGTCTTGTAGCTCCAGAAGAACCAGCCCAGGTATTTCTCGAAAGTCAGCAGCTGGGCGGCGGCATAGCCGCGGTAGGCGGTGTCCTGCTGGAACTGATCCATGTGTTCGAGGGCGTGGTTGAACGGCCCGTCTGCCCACAGCGACACCACTTTCAGGTCCAGGCCCAGGCTCCACTCGCCGCAATAGGCCGGCAGGCCGAGCTGGTTGATGATGGCATCGGCTTCGCTCTTCCACTGGCCGCTGGCCTTGTGGATATGGGTGTAGATGTCGCTGTCGATATCGCCGCGCTCGAAGCACTGGTAGCGGTGCAGGTCGAACACCACGTTGACGAATTCGGGCGTCTGCATAAAGCCCAGGTATTCCTCGAACGAGCGGAAGCCGTCGTGGAATACCACGCTGACTTTATCCGCCGAGCAGTGCTGGCGAATCCGCCGGTAGGCGTCGACGTTGTAGCTTTTCAGGTAGTCGGTGGGCACGTCCCAGCGCGGCTCGTTGAGCACTTCGATGGCATGCAGAGCCGGTTCGGCGTGGTAACGCTCGGCCAGGCGTTCGAGCACGCTCAGCGAGTGCTCGCGGTAGTCGGCCTGGGTGTGCCATTCGCAGACATCCTTGATCCCGCCGTTATCGAAACCGTTCTGGCAGCCGGGGGCGGCGTGCAGATCGAGGACAATTTTCAGCTCCAGCTCTTTGGCCCAGGCGAAGGCGCGGTCGAGCACTGCCAGGCCGCCTTCGACGAAGGGGTAGCGGTGCTCGCCGTAGCTGCGGTGGTACGGATAGTCGGCGCCGAAGATCCAATGGCCGACCGGGATGCGCACGGCGTTGATGCCGCGCTCGTGCAGCCAGACAAAATCCTCGCGGGTGATGAACGTGTTCCAGTGCTGCTGCAGGCGCTGCGTGGCGGCGGCGCCCAGTTCGGCACACCAGGTGGTTTCATCGGTGGCCTGCAAGCCCTCGAACACACTGGGGGTCATCCATTTCTCCAGCACCAACCAGCCACCAAGGTTGACGCCGCGGAGTTTGACGGACGGGGACTGCTGGGAAAGCGGGGACTGTGACATGCAAATGCTCCTTGAACCGGACCGGGCAACGACGGTTAAGCCTGTGCTTTCAGCATAGTTTGGCCGCACGGGTGGCGGCCTTGATATGCGGCAAAGGTTAGGCCATGTACCCGTTACATGTTGCAAGGCATTCGTCCCATTGCCGATGGTTGTGTTTGAGACAGCAGTGAGTTCGAGCGGTTAAAAGCTTCGCGGTCAAGACCGCTCCCACGGATTTTCAGGCACCTCAGTCCCCCGGTCCCGTCAGGAGGCCGAGTGGAGGTGCTGTGTAGAGGGGCATTTGGCATGGATGCCAAATGAGGAACGATGGGCCAGGGATGGTCCACTGTGACGACCCTCGGAACAGCACCGGAACGAGGGAAGTTTCGCGCAGCGAAACCCGGATGCCGGGTGCGCTTTCTCTTTGGTTACTTTCTCTTTCGCGCAAGCAAAGAGAAAGTGACTCGGCGTAAAGCCGAAACCGGTAGTGGCCAAGTGCGCAACGCATAACGGGTACAGCACCAACAGTTAGGCATTTGATGCGTGCGGTTCAGGATGTCAGTGCGCTGGCCTGGGGCTCGGCGTTGGGGGCGCGCAACCGCTCCAGGCAGTCGCTAACGCAGTGCTGAGCACGGCGCGCCAGCTGGTTGCGGTTCTCCTCTGGCAGCGGTAACAGCAGCGGCAGCAGATGGATTTCCACCTCGGCGGCTGGCGCGCTGAGCAGTCGGCGCAGGTGACTGAGCAGATCGTCGTCGCCGATAAACGCCGCTTGCAGATCGACCGCACCGTCGCGCCAATAGCGGATGGCCACCGGTTGCACGGCTCGTTGCTGCTCGATCACGCCACTCAGCAGGCGACCATGAAAGGTGCGCAGGCTCTGGCCGTCGGTGGTGGTGCCTTCGGGGAACAGCAGCAGTGCGCGATCTTCCTGCAATTGCTGGCCGATCTGCGCACCGATGTCGTTGCTGTCGCCAGCGCCACGTTGGATAAACAGGGTACCGGCCTGCGCCGCCAGCCAGCCGGCCAGGGGCCAGGCGCGCACTTCGGCTTTGGACAAAAAGGTCAGCGGTTGCAGGGCGCCGAGCAGGGGAATGTCGCACCAGGACACATGGTTGCTCAGCCACAGGGCCGTCTGCCCAGGCAGTTGACCGTGTACCTGCACACGCACTGGCAGGCAGCGCACCAGCCAGCTCAGGCACAAACGGCTCAGGCGTTGGCGCAGGTGTTCGGCGGGTTGGCGAGTGAGCGCTTGCAGCAGTTTCAGGGCGCCGGCCAGCAGTAGGCTGGCGCTCAGCCACAGCAGTAGCAGCAGGCTGCGCCCGAGCAGGCGCAGGTGGGCCATCATACGGCGGCCTTGAAGTGACGTGCGTAGCGCGGGCACAGCTCGTCGCGTTTGAGCAGGATAAACACGTCAGCCACCTGGAAATCCTTGTCCCAGCACGGCTCGCCGCAGATCTTCGCACCCAAGCGCATATAGGCCTTGAGCAGCGGCGGCAGTTCGGCGATCACGTTGCTCGGCACATCGAGGGGCGGCAGCGGGGTTTTCGGTTCGGCGCGCAGGTGCTGGTTGCACAGGTAGCGTTCACACAGACGCTGCATGATCGCCTGGGCCTGGATGCCGCCGTCCTGCATGGGAATGCTGGCGCAACCCATCAGGTAGCGATAGGCACCCTCGTTGAGCACCTCGGCCAGTTCGCCCCAGAGCACGGCGATGGTGCCGCCGTTACGGTAGGCCGGATCGACGCAGGTACGGCCGATCTCCAGCAGTGGGCCTTCGAGGTTGGGCAAGCCGTGCAGGCTGAATTCTTCTTCGCTGTAGAAGCGTCCCATGCGCGCTGCGGCCTGGCGGTCGAGCAGGCGGGTGGTGGCCACCAGCTTGCCGCTGTTGAGATCGCGTACGCCGATGTGCCGGCAGTGCGGGTCGTAGTCGTCACGGTCCAGACCTAGTTCGGCACCTTTTAGTTTGGCGTCGAACTCCTGGCTGAACACTTGAAAGCGCAGGGCCTGGGCTTCCTCCAGGGCGCGGGTGCCGAGCAGGCGTTCGGCCTGTAGGCGGCGTTCGGGACTGGCAGTGCGGGTGCGGGCAGTGGTGCTCATTGTGTCGCCTCCATGAAGCAGCCTGGCAGGGGTTGCGGTCTGTCGACTTTGTTGTGCAAGCTCAGGCTAGGTAGAACGAATGTCAGTGCCGTGACACTGCAGTGATGCTTGCGTGACAACTTCCAAGGAGTTCCCCATGTTCTGGTCCACCCTGCTCAGCCCCGCCGAACGCCTGCCGGCCCTGCCTTTGGAGGACTGGTTTGCGGCGTTGCAACTGCGTACCGGTGAGGTGGCGCCGCTGGAGTTGGCCATGCTTGGCGGACGCCTGGCGGCAACGCCGGGGCTGGCGTTTCTTGCTGGTTATCAGGGCGCCTTGCGCGCGCTCTGGCCGTCGGCGCCGGCCAGCTTGGGGGCGCTGTGCGTGACCGAGAGCAGGAGCACCCGCCCGGCGGATATGCAGACGCGCCTGACGGATTTGCAGTTAAGCGGGCGCAAGGACTTTGTTACCGCTGCCGAAGCGGCCGACTGGCTACTGGTGGCCGCCCGTGATGAGGCGCCGGGCGCGTCACCCCACCTGTCGCTGTGTGTGGTTTACAGCGGCGCGCCGGGCGTGCGCATCGAGCCGCTGCCGAGCCTGCCGTTGATGCCGGATATCGGCCATGCACGCTTGCACCTGGAGCAGGCCACGTGCGAACTGCTGGCCGGCGACGGCTGGGATGCCTATGTAAAGCCGTTTCGCAGCATCGAAGACCTGCATGTGCTGGCGGCGGTCACGGCCTGGCTGTATGGCGTCGGCCTGGACAGCGGCTGGCCCCAGGGTTTGCTGCTGCGCCTGAGCAGCCTGTTGGCGGGTTGTGCCGAACAGGCCCGGCAATGCCCGCGGGCGGCGGCCAGTCATGTTTTGTTGGGTGGACTGTTCGCCCAGTTCGATGGTTTACAAACCGAGCTGGCAGCGGCCTTCGCCGCCGGCCCAGCCGACTGGGCTGCACTCTGGCAGCGCGACCACAACCTGCTGAATATCGCCGCTGGCGCGCGTGCCAAGCGCCTGGAAAAAGCCCTGCAGGCCTTGCACCTGGCGCACTGACAGCGCCACTGGCTACAGACGCAGGGCTTTTTGCAACGGTGCGCTGTGCGGGTCGTCGCGGTGGCTGACCAGCGCATAGTTGTAGCCGGCTTGAGACCAATAGCGGGCTTGCAACTCACCGTCCTCGCGGGCGCCGCTTGGCATCTGCGCATACAGGCTGCCGGGGGAGCGCAGGTACAGGCTGGTACGCTGCCCTTGGGCGTCCTCGAACAACAGCAACGCCGCCGGCCCCTGTTCGGTCGTCAGCAGCCGCGCGCCCACGGCATGAAGGCCATAGGACTGTAAGTCCGGTAAGCGCGACGCATGGCTGAAGCGCTGGTCCAGCCAGCCTTGCAGGGCTGCTGTGTCGCGCGGCTGCAGATCGACCACCTGATCCGGGGTGAGGGCGAACAGGCGGTGGGCTTCCAGGGCATCCTGCATCGGTGGATTGGCCGCCAGCAGGTTCTGGCTGCGTGCCTGCCAGCCGCCAACGCTACCCATACCGACCGCCAGCAGCAGGGCCGCGGCTGTCGCCAGCAGGCGTTGCTGGCCCTGGCGGCGACGCCGGCGGATGGCCAGCGGGTCGAGTTGCGGGTTGCTGACCAGCGGGTCCAGGTTAGCCAGGGCCGCGCGCAAGTGCTGGGCATCCTGGCGCCAACCGGCCACTTGCGCGGCAGCATCCGGGTGACTGGCCAGATAGGCCTCCACGGCCAGGCGGGTGGGCTCGTCCAGTTGCTGGTCAAGGTAAGCGTGCAGCAGTTCGCTGTTGGGCTGAAACGGGTTCATTTAAGTCTCCGCATGGCGGGTCGAGGCCGGGTATCACCACTCAGGTCGCGCAGCGCCTGGCGCGCCCGGGATAGGCGCGACATCACGGTGCCGATCGGGATGCCCAGGGTGTCGGCGGTTTGCTGATAGCTCAAGCCTTCGACACTCACCAGCAGCAACAGAGCGCGTTGCTCGTCGGGCAACTGGTTGAAGGCCTGCAAGGTGGCGTGGGCTTCCCAGTGTTGTTCCGGCGAAGGTGCACTTGCATCTTCGCGGCCAAACAGTGCAAGCAGCCGGGCATGGCGTTTGGCTCGGCGCTGAGTGTCGAGAAATTGTCGATAGAGAATGCTGAACAGCCAGGCGCGCAGATCACTGTCCGCTCGTTTGCTGCCCCAGCGCGACAGCGCACGCTCCAGGGTGGCCTGCACCAGATCATCGGCACAGGCCGGCTGGCGGCTTAGCGACAAGGCAAAGCGGCGCAGGCGTGGCAGCAGTTCGCGCAGTTGCTGGTCATCAATCATGCGGGTCTCGGATGGGTGGCGACGCCGTTTGGCCAGCGTGGCCTGGGCGTCAGTGAGAGTGTGACGCACGCGCGGAAGATTTATTCCCGCGTGACGGAATAAAAACCGCGTTGCTGCGTCTCACCGCCTCACTGACTTGGCCGAGTGGCCCTGGAGCCTGATTCATGAGTAGCCCCGCAATGCCCCCATCGACCTTGATCTGGCGCTGGTCACTGATTGGCGTGTGCATAAGCGCGCTGGTCGCCAGTTTTATTGCCGCTGGCGGCTGGCTCGATCCGCAGCGCCTGAGCCCGCGCCGGCTGGTCGATCAGATTGAAGCCAATGCTGGGTTGTACCCAGGCTATCGGCGCGCCCATGCCAAAGGCTTGTGTGTCAGTGGCTACTTTGAGGCCAATGGCCGGGCCCAAGCGTTGTCGACGGCGGCGCTGTTTGCCCCTGGGCGAGTGGCGGTCAGCGGACGTTTGTCGATTGGCGGTGCCAACCCCCATGCCGGTGATACCAGCTTGCCGGTGCGCAGCCTGGCATTGCTGCTGCAACAAGCCGACGGCCAGCAATGGCGGATGGCGATGAACACCCCACCCGTGCTGGCGGTGGCCACGCCGCAAGCGTTTCTTGAGCAGGTCCAGGCGATGCGTGCTGACCCCGCCACCGGCAAACCCGACCCGGCACGCATGCAGGCGTTTTTTGCCGCACATCCGGAGAGCGCAGCCTTTCGCCAGTGGGCGCAGCAGCACAAACCGACGTCGAGTTTCGCCAACAGCACGTACAACAGCATCAATGCCTTCTACCTGATCAACGCTGCCGGTGAACGTCAGGCGGTGCGTTGGGCGTTGCAACCGGAGGCGGCGGTGCAGCCGTTGCTGGCTAGCGCCACGGGGCCGGCGTTGTTGCAAGAAGAGTTGCTAGACCGGCTGCAGCAGGGCCCCGTGCGTTGGCAGCTGATACTGACCCTGGCCGATGCGGCGGACCCGCTCACCGATGCCACCCAGGCCTGGCCTGCCAGCCGCCCGCAACTGCATGCGGGCAGTTTGGTGGTGGAGCAGGCCGTCAGTCAGCAGGCGGGTGCCTGCCGCGACATCAACTTTGATCCCCTGATCCTGCCCAGCGGCATTGAGCCGACGGCCGATCCGATACTGCAGGCGCGTTCGGCCGCCTATGCCGAGTCCTTTAAACGGCGCACCGCAGAAGGTGCCCCGCAGCCCGCCCGTGGAGTTCAACTATGAGTCGTCAGTCATCTTCGTTTGCCCCGGCGGCGCGCCTGCTGCATTGGCTGATGGCCGTGCTGTTGCTGGCCATGCTGTTTATCGGCGTCGGCATGCTCAGCACATTGTCGGCTTGGCACAGCACGCTGCTGGCCATCCACAAACCGCTGGGTGTGTTGCTTTTGCTGTTGTGGGGGTTGCGCCTGCTGGTGCGTTGGCGCCAGGCGCCACCGCCGTTACCCGCCGATCTACCCGACTGGCAGCGGTGGGGTGCCAGCTGCAGCCATGCTCTGCTGTATGGGCTGATGCTTGTGCTGCCGCTGGTGGGCTGGGCCATGCAAGGTGCCGCCGGTTATCCGCTGCTGCTCGCGGGTTGGGCGCTGCCGGCACTGGTGGCACCTGACCCGCAACTCTATGCCGGCTTGCGCCTGGCCCACGGCTATCTGGCCTATCTGTTGTTTGCGCTGATTGTGTTGCACCTGGCCGCCGGGTTGTATCACGGCCTGATTCGCCGTGATGGGGTGCTCGCCAGCATGACCGGCGGGCGCTGAAACGCACTCAGTAGCACTGGCGCGTTTGGTCATTCAAGGGTGTCACAGTGACGTGCTAGGGTGCGGCCTCGAATAACAATCAGAGGCTGTGCCATGCCCGTTGCCATTCTTCGCCGCCTGCTGCTGGTCAGCAGTTTGTGCGCCGCATCGCTGATCCAGGCCGAGACCTGGCCTGGCGCCGACTGGAGTCGCGCCGAGGCGCCGAGCAGTGCCGCGCTTGAGGCGTTCAGCGCCTATGCCTTCCCGCCCCGCGATGATGTCAGCCGCCAGGGCATTCGCACCGATGCGCTGCTGGTGATCCGTGACGGGCAGATTATTTACGAGCGCTACGCCGGGCCGACCAAGGCCAGCACCCCGCACCTGACCTGGTCGGTGAGCAAGAGCCTGCTGGCGGCGACCCTCGGCGTGGCCTATGGCGAAGGGCGCTTCAAGCTGAGTGAGGCGGCGGCCACGTACTACCCACCGTTCGCCGCCCATCCCGAGGTCAAACTCGGCCATTTGTTCAACTGGGCTTCGGGCCTTAACTGGCAGGAAGACTACGAATACGCGCCGCTGAATTCCTCGGTGGTGGCCATGCTTTACACCCGTGGCCGTACTGATATGCCGGCCTTTGTCGCCAGTCATCAGGGCGAGGCCACACCGGGTACGCGCTTTCGCTACTCCAGTGGCGACAGCAATGTGCTGTCGGCGGCGCTGAAGGGCATGCTCGGTGCCGAGGCGTATGCCGACTACCCCTGGACGGCCTTGTTTGAGCCTCTGGGCATTACCTCGGCGGTGTGGGAAACCGATGCCAGCGGCACCTTTGTTGGCTCTTCCTATGCCTATATGACCGCCCGTGACCTGGCCCGTGTCGGCCTGCTGATGCAGCGCGACGGCCGCTGGGGCGAGCGCCAGTTGTTGCCCAAGGCCTGGGTCGAGTTCAACCGCACGGCCTTTGCCGCCTATCAACCGCTGCCCGGTGAAGCCGTGCCCGGTGGTCACTGGTGGTTGAACCAGGCGGTAGCTGGCGCCGCCAAGCCCTGGGCCGACGCACCAGCCGACAGCTTTGCCGCCCTTGGTCATTGGGGGCAGGCCTTGTATGTGCTGCCCAGCGAGGGCCTGGTGATCGTGCGGTATGCCGATGATCGCGACAAAAGCTATCAGCACAATGAATTGCTCAAGCGGGCCTTGTTCGCTTTTAGTCCGGAGGTGGCGCAATGAGCCTTAGCCTGATCAAACGTCGCCCATTCACCAGTTTTTTGCTGTTGCTGGTTATCGTTCTGTTGGCCCTGGGCTGGTCCAAGCGCACGGCCCTGGCGGCGTTTCCGGACATCATCAGTGCCTACACCGCCAAGGAATACTGCTCGTGCCGTTACGTCATGGATAACCCGGTGGATTACTGCCTGGCCTACGTCAAGCAGTACGTGCCGACCAGCCGTTTTGTCGATGATGTTACCCGTAAGCAGGTCAGTGTCAGTGGCCTGGGCCGCAGCAATACCGCGGCCTGGCTAAGCCCGCGACAAGGCTGTCAGTTACTGCCCACGCCCTGATTCGGCAATGCCGCGCGAACTTTGTGCGGCATGCGTGGGTTTGCAAGGCTGGCGCGGGCGGCTATGGTGGCGCCTGAGTTTGCCTTGCGAGAATGCCCCATGTTGAAACTATCCGCCTTCCTCCTGGCCGCCTGCGCGGCCTTGCCGGTGCATGCCGACTGGCAGCTGGACAATGAGTCCTCGCGGCTTTCGTTTATCTCCACCAAGGCCACCCATATCACCGAGGTCAACCGTTTCCGCGGCCTACGCGGCAGCGTCGAGGATGACGGCAAGGTGCGCCTGCAGGTGGAGCTGGAAACCGTGGAAACCGGCATCCCCCTGCGTGATGAGCGGGTGCGCAAGCAGCTGTTCGAGATCGCCCGCTTTGCCGAGGCCGAGATCAGCGCCCAACTGGATTTTGCCCCCCTGGTGGCCCTGGCGCCTGGCGCCCAACTAGAGCTGCGCTTGCCGCTGCTGGTGAACCTGCACGGCCATCAGCAGGAGTACCGCAGTGAGCTGCTGGTGACCCGGCTGGACGATCGGCGCTTTCAAGTCGTGACCCTGGCACCGCTGGTGCTGAATGCCGCTGACTTTGGCCTGGCCGAGGGCCTGGAAAGCCTGCGCGCCCTGGCGGGCTTGCCGGCCATCAGCCTGGCGGTGCCGGTCAGCGCGGTGCTGATCTTCAATGCCCGCTGATGATCTTTCCCTGGCGCAGCGGTAACCGCTTCGAGCTGCTGCTCGACGGCCCGCAGTTCTTCCCGCGCATGTTTGCCGCCATTGCCGGTGCCCAGCGCCAGGTGGAGCTGGAACTGTATCTGGTGACGGCCGGCAATTGCGCCACGCAACTGGTCGACCAGCTCTGCCTGGCGGCCCTGCGCGGGGTGCAGGTGCGTTGCCTGCTGGACGGTTTTGGCAGCCTCGGCTTGCCGGCGGCACAGCGCGCCCAGCTCCTGGCCGCCGGGGTGCAGCTGCGCTTTTACAACCCGTTGGGCTGGCACCGGGGCATGCGTAACCTGTATCGCGATCATCGCAAGCTGCTGCTGGTGGATGGCGAACTGGCGTTTGTCGGTGGCACCGGTGCCACCGATGAGTTCTGGCAGCCCCAGGACAACAGCCATGCCTGGCATGAGGTGATGGTGGCCATCGCCGGGCCGCTGGTGGCGGACTGGCAGCAATTGTTCGAGCGTCAGTGGCCGGCGTCGTTGGCGCGTTTGGCCTGGCGCCCAGCGCCCTATGCCGGCTTGCCGCGTTTGCCGGTAAGCCCGCGGCAAGGCAATGGTCTGGGGCGGGTGGCCTATGCCGACGGTCGCCAGCACCGCGACATTCTGCATTCCATGGTGCGCGCGCTGCTCAGCGCCAAGCAGCGTATCTGGCTGGCCACGCCGTATTTTCTGCCTACCTGGAAAGTCCGTCGCGCCTTGCGCCGAGCAGCCCTGCGCGGGGTGGATGTGCGCCTGCTGCTGACTGCGCGCAACACCGACCATCCGCCGGTGCGCTTTGCCGGCCAGCGCTACTACCCGCGCCTGCTCAAGGCCGGGGTGCGCATTTATGAATACGAGCCGCGTTTTTTGCACTTGAAGATGCTGCTGGTGGACGACTGGGTTAGCGTCGGTTCGTGCAACTTTGATCACTGGAATCTGCACTTCAACCTGGACGCCAATGTCGAGGTCTTCGACCCGGCGTTTACTGCTCAGGTTGAGGCCAGTTTTGTGGAGGACTTCAGCCACAGCGAGGAAGTCGACCTCTGGCGCTGGCGGACCACGCCCTGGCCTCAGCGTTTGCAACAACGCCTGTGGGGCTTGCTGGATCGCTTGTTGGTCAATCTGCTGGACCGGCGGCGCTAGGCTGCAGTGGTTGAATTCGCGGTTAGGCTGCTCACCATGACGCGGTAACAGCTCATCACCATCACCCCCGACTTTTGTCGGGTGCTAGGGCGATAGTGGCTGGATATGCTCGGACTAAATAATCAAAAAGGAGGCGCGCATGCGCCGCTATCGGCTGTTGGTGTTGGTGCTGTTAACGGGTTGGCTGAGTGCTTGCTCGACCCCAGGGGCATTTTTCGGCGCGACCGAGGGGCCGCTGTTTAAGCCCCGTAGTCTGAGCGATGAAAACCGCGTGCTGCTCTATCTCTACCGGCCGCAAAGCAACTGGGCCGATCAGGAGTTGGAAGCCCCTGGTCTATTTATCAACACCCAGTTGTTCAGCGGCCTGCCCAGCGGCGGTTACCTGGTGATGGAACTCGACACCGCCAGTTACCAGCTGGAAATTCGCCGGCCGTTGCTGGGCAGTTACTGGACCCTAGTGGCGGAGAGCCCGATGGACTTCACTCGGGTTGCCAGTTTCGCCCTGGATGCCGAGGCCGGCGCCACCTATTACCTGCGTTACGATGAACTCAGTCCGCCGCCCCACGATGACAGCCTGGCGGCCAGCGGCGACGGTCCGTTGCAGCTCGTGTCCGAGAAGGTCGCGCTTGGCGAGCTAACCCGCAGTCACCGGATCAAACCCTTTACCCGCATTGCCGCCAGTGGCGAAGCCCATGTACGTCGCTCGCAACGCAGCTTCTGGCGCTCGGTGGGCGACGCGCTGAACAATATTGGTATCTAAAGCCGTGGGGGCAGGTCAGGAGCGCGTGGCGGAGTATTGAGCTCCGCTTTTTGCTTTCGACAAGGGCCCGCTTCCCGCTCTAGCCCGTTCATTGAGCACACCACCGTGCTTAAGCCGCGAGTTGTCAGTCCCAGCCCGGTGGGCAGTTTTTGCAGCCGGGCATATTGGCGCCCTGGTAGTTGCCATACAGCTGGCGGCTGTCGCTGAGGTCGGCATTTTCCAGGTTGGCGCCGCCCATTTTTACTTCCTGCAAGTTGGCTGAGAGCAAGGAGGCGCCTTTGAGGTCGGCTTTGCTCAGCCAGGTCATTTCCAGATTGGCGGCCGTCAGGTTGGCGTTATGCAGTTTGGCCCCCGACAGCCTGGCAAACTCCAGATTGGCGGCGCGCATGTCGGCGCCGGTAAAGTGCGCGCCCTGGGCAAACAGGCCCCAGCCGTTGATGGCCACCAGGGTGCTGGCGCTAAAGTCGGCCAGGCGCAGGTTGCTTTGCTGCAGGCTGGCGCGAGTCAGGTTGGCGCCTTGCAGGTGGGCTTTTTCCAGGTTGGCCAAATCAAGGCGGCTATGGCGTAGGTTGGCGCCGCGCAAATCGGCACCGGCCAGGTTCATCCGACGCATGTCCTGATTGCTCAAGTCGGCGCCGCGCAGGTTGGCATTCGGGCACTGGCTGTCGGCTTCGATACGGCAACCGTTGACGGTTAGCGCCTGGTCATCGGCGCGCAGCTCACCGGCGATCAGCAGTAGGGCGATGGGCAAAAGTAGAGGTAGCGGGTGCATGGCGTAGCCTCGTAAATAGGCTGCCAGCCATGGCGACTGGCAGCGGCAAAAGGGCTGGGTTACAGCGTTGTAACCGTTATGTGTTGCAACGCAGACGTTCCGAGGTAGGAGCGGCTTCAGCCGCGAAGCTGTGCTGGCTTTGGGATTGTTCGCGGCTAAAGCCGCTCCTACAGAAGCCTGGTTGCAGCCCCCGTAACAGTGGCTTGGCTTACTTGTCCCAGCTTGGCAGCTTGAACACCCAGAAAGAGCCGCCCTGGGCGACCGGTTTGGTCAGCTCGGCCATGTCGCCGCCCCACAGCGGCACGGCGCCGCCATAGCCGGTGGTGACACCGATGTACTGCTCGCCGTCCTGCTCCCAAGTGATGGGCGGGGAGATGACTCCGGTGCCGGTCTGGAACTTCCACAGCTCCTTGCCCGTTTTCGCGTCGAAGGCTTTGAAGAAGCCGTCGCCGGTGCCGGTGAACACCAGGTTGCCCTTGGTCGCCAGCACGCCACCCCAGAGCGGCAGCTTCTCTTTGTGCTCCCAGGCGATCTTGCCGGTGGTCGGGTTCATCGCCCGCAGGATGCCGACGTGATCGTCATACAGGCGCTTGATGCGGAAACCCATGCCCAAATAGGCGGAGCCGGCCTTGTAGTGCGGCTCCTCGGCCCAGTAGTCCTCCTTCCAGTGGTTGGCCGGAATGTAGAACAGGCCGGTGTCCTGGCTGTAGGCCATGGGGCTCCAGTTCTTGCCGCCGAGGAAGGGCGGCGACACTTCCACTGACTTGCCCTTGGTCTCGCCTGGCGCGGGCTTGGGTGGGCGCTGGCCTTCGATCTCCACCGGGCGGCCGGTTTTCAGGTCGATATGGCTGGCCCAGGTGATCTTGTCGACGAAGGGGAAGGCGTTCTGCAACTTGCCGTTGTTGCGGTCGACCACATAGAAGAAGCCGTTACGGTCGGCGTGGGCGGTGGCTTTGACGGTTTTGCCGTCCTTGGCCTTGTAGTCGAACAGCACCAGTTCGTTGTTGCCGGAGAAGTCCCAGGTGTCGTTGGGGGTGTGCTGGTAAAACCATTTCACTTCGCCGGTGGTGGCATCGACGCCGACTTGGCCGGAGGTGTAGAGGCTGTCGAAGTCTTTCGGCTTGCCACCCTCGGCGGTGCGCGCCCAGCCGTTCCAGGGGGCCGGGTTGCCGGCGCCGACGATGATGGTGTTGGTCTCGGCATCGAAGCTGGCGCTCTGCCACGGCGCGCCGCCGCCCTGACTCCAGGCCGCGACCTTACCGGTCGGCGAGTTCGGATCGTTGGGCCAGGACGGTGCTTTGACATCGCCCGTTGGGCTGCTGTCTTTGCCGTTCAAGCGGCCCATGTGGCCTTCCACGAAGGGGCGCATCCAGACTTCTTCGCCGGTGTCGGGGTCGCGGGCGAACAGCTTGCCGACCACGCCGAACTCATCCCCGGAGCTGCCGTGCACCAGCAGGGTTTTGCCGCTGACCTTGTCTTTTACCAGGGTCGGTGCGCCGGTCATGGTGTAGCCGCTGGCGTGATCGCCGAACTTCTTGTTCCACAGCACCTTGCCGGTGTCTTTGTTGAGAGCCACGACGCGGGCGTCGAGGGTGCCGAAGTAGATTTTGTCGCCATAGATGGCCGCGCCACGGTTCACCACATCGCAGCACGGGCGGATGTTGTCCGGCAGGCGGTGGTTATAGGTCCACAGGCGTTTGCCGGTTTTGGCGTCGAGGGCGAACACCCGCGAGTAGGAGCCGGTGACGTAGATCACACCGTCATGGACGATGGCCTGGGACTCCTGGCCGCGCTGCTTTTCGTCGCCAAAGGAGTACGACCAGGCCGGGGTCAGCTTGAACACGTTATCGGCATTCACCTGCTGCAGCGGGCTCCAGCGCTGGGCATTGGTGCCCATGCCGTATTGCAGCACGTTGTTGGTGGTCAGGTGGTCGTTGGCGATGTCGTCCCAGGTCACCGGGGTGGCCAGGGCGCTGCCGCTCAGGCCAAGGCCGGCGGCCAGCAGCAGGCTGTGAATGGCCAGCGCCACTGGGCGTGGCGAGCTGGGTAAGGTTCTTGTTGTCATGGTCGGTTCCCATCGTGGTTGAGAAGGCTGCCGGTCGCCGTGTGGTTGCTGACCTGGCGAGTCGATAGTGGAACCGCCCCCGCGCGGCGGAAACGGAAAAGCACCCGCCCATGCCGGGAAAAATGCCCAAACCGCGCCTGAATTAGCCTTGCCTCGAAAGCCCTGTTACGCGGCGCCCGCAAGCCTTACTACCAAGGGAGTAGAGGCGAGCCACCAAAGCAGCATTCGTTGCTGCCTAGGGGCTTTCTAAGATGCCTGTAACTGAGCGGCGTAACGACAGCTCTGCGTGCAGATATAAACGAGGTCTTCATCATGACAATCAAAAAGAACGGCTTGGCACTGCTGCTGGTGGCTTTCTCGGCCAACCTCTGGGCTCACGGTGATGTGGTGCCGCAGGCAGTCAAGACCGATGGCCTGGAGCCGGTAGGTAAAGAATGGCTGGAAGAAAACCCCTACCGCGGCAACCCCAGGGCGATTGAAATCGGTGCCTCGGCTTACAACCAGAACTGCGCCGCCTGTCACGGCCTGGAAGCCAAGTCCGGCGGTATCGCCCCGGACCTGCGCCTGCTCGAAGAAGGCATTAGCGGTGACGAGTGGTTCAAGGAGCGGGTCATCAACGGTGCGGTGCGCGATGGTCGCGTATATATGCCGAAGATGGCCGACTACCTGAGCCAGGAAGCCCTCTGGGCCGTGCGTAGTTACCTGGAAAGCGTGGCCATTCAGGAGTGACGCACATGCGCCCGATCCGCCTGCTGTTGTGGCTCTGGCTGGGCCTGTGCGCCGGTCAGGTGATGGCCCAGGCGCCGGTGCGCAGCTATGACTCGATTACTGAGTCTGGCGTGCTCAAGGTCATGCTCTATCAGGGCTTTGCGCCCTACAGTTTCCAGCAGGATGGCCAGCCGCGCGGCGTCGATTATGAGGTCGCTAAGGCGCTGGCCAAGGGCCTGGGCCTGACGCTTGAGGTGATCTGGGCTCAGCCTGGGGAAAAGCTCGACGACGACCTGCGCGATTACATCTGGCGCGGCCATTACCTGCGCCCCCACGAGCTGGCCGACGTGATGATGCGGGTGCCTTACGACCGTGAGTTTTCCTACAAGAGCAACGAGTTCGGTGAGCTTATCAACGAGCACGTGGTGATGTTCGGCCCCTATCAGCGTGAGCGCTGGCAGGTGGCCTACGACCAGCGGCGGCTGGACAGCGTGCCCAGTGTCGCGGTGTTCCAGCACAACCCGATCGGGGTCGAGGTCGACAGCGTGCCGTCCTTTTACCTGTCGTCGATCTTCGACGGCATGCTCAGCGGCAAACTGCATCACTACGCCACCACCGAGGCGGCCTTTGCCGGGATGAACAACGCCGAAGTGGACGCGGTGATGGCCCTGCGCGGCGAGATCGACTGGCAGCTCAAGCAAGCCGCCAACCCCTCGTTCGCCAAAGCTGAAAACGCCTACCCGGACATGGGCAAGCAGGTCTGGGACATCGGTATGGCGGTGCATGAAAGCAACCGCCAACTGGCCTATGCCCTGGAAGAAAAACTCGAAGAGCTGATCCTTGCTGGCGAGGTGCGCACGCTGTACCAGCAGTACGGCCTGCAGTACGAGTTGCCGGAGTTGTACCAGGACGTTCAATAGCGCACGCACATAGAAATGGCCGGAGGTGGGTGATGGAACAGCTGGATTGGCGTTGCTACCTGTTGTTGGCCGTACTGGCCTTGCCCCTAGACAGCTGGGCGGCACCGGCTGACCCAGTCAGTTCGGTGATGTGGGACTACCATCACGCGCGCCTGCTGCATGGCGAGGCGTTTGTTTTCGACCCGCAGATCAAGCTGCAAGTCCCACCGTTTGCCGAAGACGCCCGCCAGGTGCCGTTGCAGGTGGATGCCAGCGCCTATGCCGGTCAAGTGGTGCGCATGCTGGCCTGGGCCGAGCTGAACCCGATCGCGCAGATTTTCGACTTCCGTCCAGGCCCGTTGGTGCAGCCGACACTGGCGATACGCATCCGCATCGAACAGGCCACACCGATCCGCGTGGCGGTGCAGACCCGCGACGGCCTCTGGCATGTGGGCTCGACCCAGATCGATGCCGCCGGCGGTGGTTGTACCGCACCGAGCGTGGTGCGCGCCCAGGCGGGTTGGGAAGAGCGCCTGGGCCAGGTGCAGGGCCAGCGCTTCGCCCAGGCCGAGGGCAGCCGCCTGCGCCTGCAGGTAGCTCATCCGATGGACAACGGTCTGGTTGGCGGCATTCCGGAATTCTTTCTCAATCAGGCCGAGCTGCGTGGCGTCGACGGTAGCGTACTGGCCACCCTGGAGCTGTTTCCCGCCGTCAGCGAGAACCCCACCTTGAGCTTCGACGTGCGCGCCAACGCCCCGACTGAAGTGTGGCTGCGCGACAACAATGGCAATGAGTTCAAGGCTGAGCTTTAGGTCGTCGTTGTCGCCTGTTCGCGGTCAAGACCGCTCCCACAACGGCGCGCTCACCGCCTTGGTCGCGGTATAGCTCGGTCTTGGTGGGAGCGGTCTTGACCGCGAAGTTGTTCCATTACCCTCATCCCAAACCAAGAGGTGCCTATGCGCTGGCTATTATTGCTGACCCTGAGCTGTGCGTCGCTGGCCCACGCCGAGCTGAACTATGACCTGCAACCCCGGCAGATCGCAGCGGACACCTGGGTGCTGGAGGGGCGCACCGACAATTTTGCCGCGGACAACGGCGGCAATATCGTCAACACGGCGTTTATCGTCACCAACGCGGGCGTGGTGGTGATCGACAGCGGGCCGTCGAAACGCTACGGCGAGGCCCTGCGCCAGGCCATCGCCAAGGTCACCGAGCAGCCGGTAATCAAGCTGCTGATTACCCATCACCACCCCGACCATGTGCTGGGCAACCAGGCCTTCAGCGATGTGCCAATTGCCGCTCTTGCCGGCACCACCCAACTGCTGCGCGAGCAGGGTGAGGCCATGGCGGAAAACATGTACCGCCTGGTGGGCGACTGGATGCGCGGCACGGAAGTGCTATTGCCGACCGAAGCGCTGCAAGCTGGGCGGCTGACCATCGGCGATCACTCGTTGCGCCTGCTGGCCCTGAGTGGGCATACCGGCGCCGACCTGGCGATTCTCGATGAGCGCAGCGGCGTGCTGTTTGCCGGCGATCTGGTGTTTTACCAGCGCGCCCTGACCACCCCAGGCACGCCGGGGCTGGAGGTCTGGCTGGCGGATATCGCCACCTTGCAGGCGTTGCCCTGGAAGCAGATCGTGCCCGGCCACGGCCCGCTGGCCAGCAGTGACGCACCCTTTGCGCAGATGACCGATTACCTCGGATGGCTTGATGGCTTGCTGCGCAAAGGCGCGGCCGAAGGGGCGGAAATGAATGCGCTGATCCGTGCGCCGATTCCTGAACGTTTTGCCGCGGTGAGCCTGAGCCGTTATGAGCTGATTCGCAGCGTCAGCCACCTGTACCCTCGCTACGAACAGACGCGGTTCAAACGCCTGGATTGAGCGTTCGCTACACGCTTTGCTCCCCTCGCCCATTTATGGGGGAGGGGCTGGGGGAGAGGGCCGAAATTCCCGTGAAACTGCAAGTTTATCCCCTCTCCCTAACCCTCTCCCCTGAGGGGCGAGGGGACTGGCCGTGTGCGATCAGTGCTTAAATGAGCAGCCCCCACCTGAGCTGTGTTCACGCCACGGCCTTGGCGCCGCACATGCTGTTGTGGGAGCGGTCTTGACCGCGAAAAAGGCTATTGCAAGCTGAGCTGGTCGCCGCGTTCCTGTTGCCAGTCGTCGAGGCTTGGGGCGGCGCTGTCGCCGGCCATCTGGTGAATGATCTCGAAGTAATCCTGCTTGAGCGGGTCCTGCATGATGTGCTGGCGCGAGCGCACGCGTACGGCGTAGATGTTCTGCACATTCTGGTGGTCGAAGGCTCGCCACTGCTGCGGGCCTTTGAGCAGGCTGTAGCGGTGATCTTCGAGGGCGCCGATCAGCGGCTCGCTGGCCAGGCTGCCGCTGCGCCGCACGGCGTCGGCCCATTGCATGACGATGCTGTAGGCCGAGGCGGCTGAGCTGGCCGGGTATTCCTGATAGTGGTCGATATAGGCCTGGACGAAGGCCTGGCCGCTGTCGCTTTGCTCTTGCGCTGGTACCCGCCAGGTCCAGGCTTCGGTGCCGATCACGCCGGCCATCACCTTGGGGCCGATCTGCTGGACGATGCTTTTGCTCAGGTGCGGCACGATGATCTGCATGCGCGTGTGCAGCTTGAGGTTGTGGGCCAGGCGCAGGGTGCGCTGCAGGTCGTCGCCAAGCAGGGCCAGAACCAGAATGTCGGCATTGCTGGCGGCGGCCTTGTTGAGGGCGGCGAGGTAATCCTTGCGCATCGCGGCATGGGCGGGCAGGGCGCTGCGGCCATGGCGGGCGCGGTCTTGGCTGGCGGTGCTGGTGCGCAGCTCGGTTTCGATGCTGCGGCCCCAGGTGTCGTCCACCAGGATGTAGTGATAGCGCTGGCGCGGCATGTGCCAGCCCAGATATTCACCCAGCACCCGAGCACTCATGCGCGCGCTGTTCGACTCGCGAAACAGGTAGCGGTGGCCGGCGCTGCCAGTGACTTCGTCGGCATAGCTCAAGGTGGCGAAATACAGCAAGCCGAGGTCGTGGGCGCGCTGGCCGGCGGCGATCGCCTCCTCGCTGGTGGCGCCGCCGAAGATCATCTGTACCCCTTGTGCGGCGAAGGCGTCGACGTTGGCTTGCGCGGTTTCGGCCTTGGAGGCGCTGTCGCGGGCCAGCAATTGCAGCGGCTGGCCGAGCAGGCCGCCGGCGGCATTGAGCTCGGCCACCGCCAACAAGGCGCCGCGGTGCAGCTCCAGGCCCTCGGCCTGGTAATTGCCGCTGTGCGGGTAATTGAGGCCGATGGGGATCGGCTCGGCCAGCAGATGTACGCCGAGGCAGTTGAGTAGCAGGCAGCAGAACAAAATGACGCGGGCCATGGGGCTTTCTCCGGAGCGGGGGGCGTCACTGTCCAATGCGGCGGGTGCGCTGGGTATGCTCTTTTCAGGTGGCCGGGCTGGCACTTAAGTCGGTGGCGGGTGGCTTGGCGCTGGCGTGTTTCAAGGTGGGAGCGGTCTTGACCGCGAAGCGTGGTAGTTGATTGCACGCGTATTCGCGGTCAAGACCGCTCCCACAAAAAGCCGGCTCCTGCAGCGGCCTTGCAGCTATAAGGGCGCGGCAATAAAGCGAGTACTGCTACCAACGGATGAGGGAAATCGACCCTGCGAGTAATTGTTGGCAAGGGCCTGGCGGCCAAGAATCTGCCCCAGGCCGGGAAAAATTCCCGGTGACAACAATTACCCTGCAGAGGTCGCCGCAATGAAACCTACCGGTCTTCGCCAGCCATTCGTGCTCACCGCACTGTGCGCTGCCATGCTTTTGCCTGCCGTATCCGCCTGGGCTGTTACTGACCAGGAAATTCTCGATGATGTGAAAACCACCGATCAGATCGTCACCAACGGCATGGGCCTGCAGGGTCAGCGCTACAGCCCGCTGACGACCCTCAACACCGACAACATCAAGGACCTGCGTCCGGTATGGACCCTGTCATTCGGTGGCGAAAAGCAGCGCGGCCAGCAGGCCCAGCCGCTGATCAAGGACGGCGTGATGTACGTCACCGCCTCCTACTCGCGGGTGTTTGCTGTGGATGCGCGCACCGGCAAGGAACTGTGGCAGTACGACGCCCGCCTGCCGGACGACATTCGTCCGTGCTGTGACGTGATCAACCGCGGCGTGGCCCTGTACGGCGACCTAGTCATTTTCGGCACCCTCGACGCCAAGCTGGTGGCCTTGAACAAAGACACTGGCAAGGTGGTGTGGCGCAAAAGCGTCGCTGACCATAAAGCCGGCTACTCGATTACCGCGGCACCGCTGGTGGTTAACGGCAAGCTGATCACGGGTGTGTCCGGCGGTGAGTTTGGTGTGGTCGGTAAGATTGAAGCCTACGACCCGAAAAACGGCGCCCTGCTGTGGACCCGCCCAACCGTGGAAGGCCATATGGGCTACGTCTACAAGGACGGCAAACCGGTTGAGAACGGCATCTCCGGCGGCGAAGCCGGCAAGACCTGGCCGGGCGATCTGTGGAAAACCGGCGGCGCGGCACCGTGGCTGGGCGGCTACTACGACCCGGAAACCAACCTGCTGCTGTTCGGCACCGGTAACCCGGCGCCGTGGAACTCGCACCTGCGCCCTGGCGACAACCTGTTCTCGTCCTCGCGTCTGGCCCTGAACCCGGATGACGGCACCATCAAATGGCACTTCCAGACCACGCCGCACGACGGCTGGGACTTCGACGGTGTGAACGAGTTGATCTCCTTCAACTACCAGGACGGCGGCAAGACCATCAAGGCGGCGGCCACTGCCGACCGTAACGGCTTCTTCTACGTACTGGATCGCACCAACGGCAAGTTCATCCGTGGCTTCCCGTTTGTCGACAAGATCACCTGGGCCAAGGGCCTGGATAAGAACGGTCGGCCGATCTACGACGACAGCAACCGTCCGGGTTCGCCGGCAGCGGCCAACAAGGGCAAGAGCGTATTCTCTGCACCGGCCTTCCTCGGTGCGAAAAACTGGATGCCGATGGCCTACAGCCAGGACACTGGCCTGTTCTATGTACCGTCCAACGAGTGGGGCATGGACATCTGGAACGAGGACATCGCCTACAAGAAGGGCGCTGCCTACCTGGGTGCCGGCTTCACCATCAAGCCACTGAACGAGGACTACATCGGCGTGCTGCGCGCCATCGACCCGAAGACCGGCAAAGAAGTCTGGCGCCAGAAGAACTATGCGCCGCTGTGGGGTGGGGTGATGACCACCAAGGGCAACCTGGTGTTCACTGGCAATCCTGAGGGCTTCCTGCAGGCCTTCAACGCCAAGACTGGCGACAAAGTCTGGGAATTCCAGACCGGCTCCGGCGTACTCGGCTCCCCGGTTACCTGGGAAATGGACGGCGAGCAGTATGTCTCGGTGCTCTCCGGCTGGGGCGGCGCCGTGCCGCTGTGGGGCGGCGAAGTGGCCAAGCGGGTGAAGAACTTCAACCAGGGCGGCATGCTCTGGACCTTCAAACTGCCGAAAGAGTTGGTGGCCAAGCACTAAGGCTTTAGCGGCAGCGCACCACCCACGTTACAACCCAGAAGGTCGGCATTGCCGGCCTTTTGGCGTTTCTAGGGGGCATCTGTACAGAAGCGGCGTGGCCACGGTATGGGTGGGAGCGGCCTTGGCCGCGAACAAATGGTGGCCGCCGCACAGCCTTCGCGGTCAAGACCGCTCCCACGGATTGAGTTCGTAGGATGGGTTGAGCTTGCGATACCCATCGAATAAACCCGATGCGTAAATCTCTGATGGGTATCGCTGCGCTCAACACCATCCTACGGTTTTGGGTTGTCGGCACCTGCGACCAAAGCGCCGCCGCTCTACGACCATTGAGTGATAGCCCTATGCCGGGTGACGTTGCTAAATGACCGTTGAGTCAATTTTTCCGTTGTCGAGGTTTGCCATGTCTCCTAGCCGTTTGCCTGCTGCCTGGGTCGCCGTCCTGCAAAGCCTGGGGCTGGCGCTGTTGTTGTGGGCCCTGGCGGGCGGTCAACTGAGCCTGCTGCTGGCGTTGTTGCCGGCCGCGTTGCTGGTGTGGTTGCCAGTGTTGCTGGTGCGCCCGGTGGCGGCTGAGTCGACGTGCGCGGTAGACGCCATGCAGATCAGCCAGCTCAGCCGCGAGCTGTCACAGACCACCACGCAAAATGCCTTGTCGGCCGCCGAGGTGGCCTATGCGGTTAAACAGCTGGGCGAGCGCTTGCGCTCGCAGTTGCAGGCTGCCGACAGCATCGTCGGCAGTGCGCAGAACATGATTGCTACCGAGGAGCAGACCTCCTTGCTGAGCCAGCAGACCGCCGGCGCCGCCTTGCAGGTGCGTCAGAGCAGCGACGAAGGCCTTGCTGTGGTGCAGCAGACCATCGCCCGCATGCACCAGCTCAGTCAGCGCGCCAGTGCCAGCCAGGTGTTGATCGAAACCCTGAGCAAGCGCAGCGAGGACATCCAGCGTGTCACCCAGGTGATCCAGTCGATTGCCAGCCAGACCAACCTGCTGGCCCTGAATGCCGCCATCGAAGCCGCGCGGGCTGGCGAATACGGTCGCGGTTTTGCCGTGGTCGCCGACGAGGTGCGCGGGCTGGCCGGGCGCACCGCCAGCGCCACCGAGGAAGTCGGGCAGATGGTGGCCGATATCCAGCAGCAGACGGCGGCGGTGGTGGCGCAGATTCAGCAGTTGGCCAGCGAGCTGCACATCAGTGTCGGCGCGGTCGAGCAGGCGGGCGGCGGTCTGGAACAAATCGCCGAGCTGGCCCAGGGTGTGGCAGCGCAGATCGGCGAGATCGCCCAGGGCGCGCACAACAACCGCGATCAGCTCGGCAGCCTGTTCGGTGCGGTGGAGCAGATGCGCGGCGATCTGGCCCAGAGCGATGCCCATACCCGCCGCCTCGGCGCGGCCGCCGAGCGCCTGGAGGGGCAAGCCGAACAGATCAGTGAGCGCCTGGCGGCGGTGGCCCTGGATGACTACCACCAGCGCGTGCTGGACCTGGCTCGCGAAGGCGCCCAGGCGATTGCCGCGCAGTTCGAGGCTGATATCGAGCGCGGTCGCATTCGCCTGGAAGACCTGCTCGACCGTGATTACCAGGCCATCGCCAACACCTGGCCGCAGCAATACCGCAGCCGTTTCGACGATTACACCGACAAGACCCTGCCGGCCCTGCAAGAGCCGTTACTGAGTCGCCACGAGGGCCTGGTGTTCGCTATCGCCTGCACCCCGGACGGTTACGTGCCGACCCACAACCTGGCGTTCAGCGCCAAACCGACGGGTGATCGTGAGCACGACATGGCCCATAGCCGCAGCAAGCGCCTGTTCAATGACCGCACCGGAGCACGCTGCGGCAGCCATCAGCAGGCGTTGCTGTTACAGACCTATACCCGCGACACCGGCGAGCTGATGCACGACCTGTCGGTGCCGATCATGGTCAAGGGCCGTCATTGGGGTGGCTTGCGCCTGGGTTACAAACCCGAGCCTGTAACGGATACCTCTTCGCGCTCAGTGCGTATGCCGGCGCGACGTTGAACTACGCTGGGGCGTTAGCGCCGGCCGAGCAGGGCGCCAGGCGCAGCCCTGAAAGCAATTAGCAGGCCGTTGAAAAAACGTAGGCGAGGCAGGCAAGACAAGGCAAAAACAGGCGAGGAAGCGGAGTTTACGAGCTGTAAATGAGCATTCCGAGCCTGTTTTTAACGCAGGATTGCCAACGTAGGTAGTTTTTCAACGGTCTGCCAGTACCAAAGAACTAAGCCATCTATGCCATGGGCGCATACCGCCGGGGCAGAGCGGCTGCAAAGATCGACCCATCACCTGCCGCGAACCCCGGACAGGTACGACCAGCACAGAGGCTTTGATCATGATCTACGCACAACCCGGTTCCGCAGGTTCAATCCTTACCCTCAAATCGCGCTACGGCAATTACATCAACGGCGCGTTCGTTGCCCCGGTTAATGGCCAGTACTTCAGCAACACCAGTCCGGTGGATGCCTCGCTGATCGGCGAGTTCCCGCGCTCGGACGCCGCCGACATCGAGCTGGCCCTGGACGCCGCCCATGCCGCTGCAGATGCCTGGGGCAAGACCAGCGTGCAGGACCGCGCCATGGTGTTGTTGAAAATTGCCGACCGTATTGAGGCCAACCTCGAACTGCTGGCCGTGGCCGAAACCTGGGACAACGGCAAGGCCGTGCGCGAAACCCTGAACGCCGACGTGCCCCTGTCTGCCGACCACTTCCGTTACTACGCCGGCTGTATCCGTGCGCAGGAAGGCAGTGCCGCCGAAATCAACGAACACACCGCCGCCTATCACTTCCATGAGCCCCTGGGTGTGGTTGGGCAGATCATTCCGTGGAACTTCCCGCTGTTGATGGGTGCCTGGAAACTGGCTCCGGCCCTGGCCGCCGGCAACTGCATCGTGCTCAAGCCCGCCGAGCAAACGCCGCTGTCGATCACCGTGCTGATGGAACTGATCGGCGACCTGCTGCCGCCGGGCGTGCTCAACGTGGTGCAAGGTTTCGGCCGCGAAGCTGGCGAAGCCCTGGCCACCAGCAAGCGCATCGCCAAGATCGCCTTCACCGGCTCGACGCCAGTCGGTTCGCACATCCTCAAGTGCGCCGCCGAGAACATCATTCCGAGCACCGTGGAGTTGGGCGGCAAGTCGCCGAACATCTTCTTCGAAGACATCATGCAAGCCGAGCCGGCCTTTATCGAGAAGGCCGCAGAAGGCCTGGTGCTGGCCTTCTTCAACCAGGGTGAAGTGTGCACCTGCCCGTCCCGCGCCCTGGTGCAGGAGTCGATCTACGACGCCTTCATGGTCGAGGTGATGAAGAAGATCAAGCAGATCAAACGTGGCAACCCGCTGGACACCGAAACCATGGTCGGTGCCCAAGCGTCGCAACAGCAGTTCGAGAAGATTCTCTCGTACATGGACATCGCTCAGGCTGAGGGCGCGCAGATCCTCACCGGCGGCGCCGTCGAGCGTCTGGAAGGCAACCTGGGCAGCGGTTATTACATCCAGCCGACCCTGATCAAGGGCCACAACAAGATGCGCGTGTTCCAGGAAGAAATCTTTGGCCCGGTGGTCGGTGTGACCACCTTCAAAGACGAAGCCGAAGCCCTGGCGATTGCCAACGACACCGAGTTTGGCCTGGGTGCCGGCCTGTGGACCCGCGACATCAACCGCGCCTACCGCATGGGTCGGGCGATCAAAGCCGGCCGCGTATGGACCAACTGCTACCACCTGTACCCGGCCCACGCCGCGTTCGGTGGCTACAAAAAGTCCGGCGTCGGCCGTGAAACCCACAAGATGATGCTCGACCACTACCAGCAGACCAAGAACCTGCTGGTGAGCTATGACATCAATCCGCTGGGCTTTTTCTAAGCGCTGTTCACGTTATGTGATGCAGGCACGATTGGGCTTTTGTAGGAGCGGATTTATCCGCGAACTTCGCGGCTGAAGCCGCTCCTACGGCGGGGTGATTTCCTGCACCCGTAACGGGTAATTGTTTGAAGTAAACCGTCTGGCGCGTTCACTCCGGCGCGCGGGCCTGATTATGCGATGCCCTCCGGTGGGGGTTCCGACGTGCCTCTGGCGCTGTCGGCCACCTCGCTCATATCGCAACGCGGCTTCGGCCGCGTTTTTTATTGCCGGCAGAAAAGTTGCGGCCATGCACGCAGCTCTTCGCGGTCAAGACCGCTCCCACCGGGGCCGTGTGCATGTCGCAGCTATAGCGGCGTACGCACTGTCGTGGGAGCGGTCTTGACCGCGAAGCTTTTGGTGCACAAGCCAGGCGCGTAGCCCGGATGCAATCCGGGATCGGCTGCTATGGTGAACATGCCCCGGATTGCATCCGGGCTAACGCCTTGCACCTGCCAGCCTGCGGCCGATTCCTACCAATGCCAGCACGGCATCCTCCCAAAGTACCATTCTGTCTCTGGCCCGGCAGGCGCATAACTAGCACTACCGGAATTCGCCGGTTGTACAAGAAGAGGACCGCGCCATGTGGACTAAACCCGCCTTCACCGATATGCGCATTGGTTTCGAAGTCACCATGTACTTCGCCAATCGTTGATCCGCTTTGCCCCGGCCCTGCCGGGGCATCTCACCCGGAATTCACCATGCATATCCAGATTCTCGGTTCCGCCGCCGGTGGCGGCTTTCCCCAGTGGAACTGCAATTGCCGCAACTGCCGCGGTGCCCGTGACGGCAGCGTGCGCGCGCAGCCGCGCAGCCAGTCTTCGATTGCCCTCAGCGACAACGGTGTGGACTGGATTCTGTGCAATGCCTCGCCGGATATCCGTGCTCAGCTGGAGTCGTTCCCGGCCCTGCAGCCGGCGCGCAAGCTGCGCGACACGGCCATCGGCGCGATCATCCTGCTGGACAGTCAGATTGATCACACCACCGGTCTGCTAACCCTGCGTGAAGGCTGTCCGCACCAGGTCTGGTGTACTGAGATGGTGCATCAGGACCTCAGCAGCGGCTTCCCCCTGTTTCCCATGCTCAGCCACTGGAACGGCGGCCTGCAGCACAACCTGATCGAGCTGGGCGGCACGCCGTTCCAGATTCCGGTCTGCCCCAATTTGCGTTTTACCGCCATTGCCCTGCGTAGCAGTGCGCCGCCGTATTCGCCGCACCGTGGCAACCCGCACCCCGGCGACAACATCGGTCTGTTTATCGAAGACCTGCGCACCGGTGGCAGCCTGTTCTACGCGCCGGGCCTGGGCCAGGTCGACGCCGAACTGCTGGCCTGGATGGGCCGCGCCGATTGCCTGCTGGTGGACGGCACCCTGTGGCGCGACGACGAGATGCGCGTCTGCGAAGTGGGCGACAAGCTCGGCAGCGAGATGGGGCACCTGCCACAGAGCGGCCCCGGCGGCATGATCGAGGTGCTCGACGGCCTGCCGGCCAAACGCAAGATTCTGATTCACATTAACAACACCAACCCGATCCTCGATGTCGATTCGCCCGAGCGTGCCGAGCTGGCCGCCCATGGCATCGACGTGGCGTGGGACGGCATGAGCATTCAGTTGTAAGGAGCCCGGCCATGAGCCAGATCGCCATGAGCCCTGCCGAGTTCGAGCAGGCGCTGCGCGCCAAGGGCGCCTACTACCACACCGAGCATCCGTTCCATCGGGCGATGTACGCGGGCACGGCCAGCCGTGCGCAGATCCAGGGCTGGGTGGCCAACCGCTTCTACTACCAGGTGAGCATCCCGCTCAAGGATGCGGCGATCATGGCCAACTGCCCGGATCGCGACACCCGCCGCGAGTGGGTGCAACGCATCCTCGATCACGACGGCGCACCGGGTGAGGAGGGCGGCATCGAAGCCTGGCTGCGCCTGGCCGAGGCCGTGGGCTTGCCGCGCGAGCAGTTGTTGTCCCATGAGCTGGTGCTGCCGGGCGTGCGGTTTGCCGTCGATGCTTACGTTAATTTCGCCCGTCGGGCCAGTTGGCAGGAGGCCGCGAGCAGTTCACTGACCGAGCTGTTCGCTCCGCAGATCCACCAGTCGCGCCTGGATGCCTGGCCACAGCATTACCCGTGGATCGACGCCAGCGGCTACGACTACTTTCGCAAACGCCTGAAAGAAGCGCGCCGCGATGTCGAGCACGGCCTGCGCATCACCCTGCAGCACTACACCACCTACGCGGCCCAGCAGCGCATGCTGGAAATTCTCCAGTTCAAGCTGGATGTGCTGTGGAGCATGCTCGACGCCATGAGCATGGCCTACGAGCTGGACCGCCCGCCGTACCACACGGTGACCCAGGCGCGCGTCTGGCACCGGGGGATTACCTTATGAATGAGATCTCCATCGAGCAGGTGCCGCGCCTGCGTCGCGGCTTTCGCCTGCAGTGGGAGCCGGTGCAAAACTGCCATGTGCTGCTCTACCCGGAAGGCATGATCAAACTCAACGACAGCGCCGGGGAAATTCTCCAGCAGATTGATGGCCAGCACAGCGTGGCGCAGATCATCAGCGAGCTGTGCGGGCGCTTCCCCAATGTGCCGGGGATCGATGAA
The DNA here is from genome assembly GCF_059567785.1 of Pseudomonas sp. BGA-UO-ETr-WB11. Lineage (NCBI taxonomy): Bacteria > Pseudomonadati > Pseudomonadota > Gammaproteobacteria > Pseudomonadales > Pseudomonadaceae > Pseudomonas > Pseudomonas sp. BGA-UO-ETr-WB11. The sequence goes on from NZ_JCAQOS010000005.1 coordinate 645,730, forward strand.
GACATTCTGGCGTTTATGGAGGTGGCCAGTGCTCAATTCTGGATCGAACTCCACTGAAAACGGATCGCTGCAAGGCGTAGGCGAGGCAGCCGAGGCTAGGCAAAAACAGGCGAAGAAGCGCAGTGTACAAACCGTACATGAGCATTCTGAGCCTGTTTTTAACGACGCATCGGCAACGCAGGTAGCCTTGCAGCGATCCGTTGAGGCGGGGCCGCCGCTGTGGCTGTTGGCCGAGCTGACCTATCGCTGCCCGTTGCAGTGCCCGTACTGTTCCAACCCGTTGGATTTCGCCCAGCAGGGCGCGGAGTTGAGCACCGCTGAGTGGATCGAGGTGTTCCGTCAGGCCCGCGAGCTGGGCGCCGCGCAACTGGGCTTTTCCGGCGGCGAGCCGCTGGTACGCCAGGACCTCGCCGAGCTGATCAAGGCCGCCCGCGATCTGGGCTACTACACCAACCTGATCACCTCGGGCATCGGCCTCACCGAAGCGCGTATCGCCGAGTTTGCCGAGGCGGGCCTGGACCATATCCAGATCAGCTTTCAGGCCGCCGACGAGGAGGTCAACAACCTGCTGGCCGGCTCGAAGAAGGCCTTCGCCCAGAAGCTGGCCATGGCCCGCGCGGTCAAGGCCCATGGCTACCCGATGGTGCTGAACTTCGTCACCCATCGGCACAATATCGACAACATCGAGCGGATCATCGAACTGTGCCTGGAGCTGGAGGCTGACTTCGTTGAGCTGGCCACCTGTCAGTTCTACGGCTGGGCCGAGCTCAACCGTGCGGGCTTGTTGCCGACCCGTGAGCAGCTGCAACGCGCCGAGCGCATCACCAACGAGTGGCGGGCCAAGCTGGCGGCGGAGAATCACCCGTGCAAGCTGATCTTCGTCACCCCGGACTATTACGAGGAACGTCCTAAGACCTGCATGAATGGCTGGGGCAATCTGTTCCTCGATATCACCCCGGACGGCACCGCCTTGCCGTGCCACAGTGCACGCCAGTTGCCGGTGCAGTTTCCCAATGTGCGTGAGCACAGCATCCGCCATATCTGGCATGAGTCGTTCGGCTTCAACCGCTTTCGTGGCGACGACTGGATGCCCGAGCCGTGCCGCTCCTGCGACGAGAAGCACAAGGACCTCGGCGGCTGTCGCTGTCAGGCCTTTATGCTCACCGGCGATGCCAGCAATGCCGACCCGGTGTGCAGCAAGTCGCCCCATCACGGCGTAATCCTGCAGGCGCGCCTGGAGGCCGAGCAGGCCCATGCCGGGCCCCAGGCGTTGCAGTTTCGCAATGACAAGGCCTCGCGGCTGATCGCCAAGGGCTAAGCATGCCGGACTCGACGCAGGCCTACGGCTTCTGGCCGAGTGCTTGGACTAGTGCTGATGCGGCTGCTGCCAGTCGCGACTTTGCCGAGCTGCGGGTGGGCCTGGGCGGGGTGCTGTGGTCGCAGTTCGATCCGGCCGATGGCCGCACCTGCCTGTGGCTCTACCGTGTTGGCGAGGCGCAGTGCCTGACGCCTGTGGGGTTCTCCCTGCGCAGCCGGGTATATGAATACGGCGGTGGCGCTTTCTGTGTCGGCGACAGCGGCGTGACCTTTGTCAATGAATCCGATCAGCAGCTGTATTGGCAGGACTTGGCTGCGCCGCCGCGGGCGCTGACGGCGCGGGCCGATTGTCGCTATGGCGACTTGCAGTTCGACCCGCAGCGGCAGGCCGTGCTGGCGCTGGAGGAGCAGCACGGTCGTGAGGCGGTGCAGCATCGCCTGGTGCGCATCCACGTGGCCGATGGCGCGCGCGAGGTGCTGGTCGAAGGCGCGGACTTTTACGCCGCGCCGACCCTGAGTGGTGATGGCCAGCGCCTAGCCTGGATCGAGTGGGATCGGCCGCAGCAGCCCTGGCTGGCGACGCGTTTGTGCGTCACGGAGCTGGACCACACCGGCCGCTGCCAGAACGTGCGGGTGCTGGCCGGGCAGGCGGCGGATGAATCCTTGCAGCAGCCGAGCTTCGATGACCATGGTCGCTTGCTGGTGCTCAGCGACCGCCAGGGTTTCTGGCAGCCGTGGCGTGAGGATCAAACCGGGCAATTGCAGGCGCTGGCCTGTGCCGCTGCCGATCACGCCGCCGCGCCCTGGCAACTGGGCGCGCGCAACTACCTGCCGCTGGCCGATGGGCACTTGCTGCTGAGCTGGTGGGAGGCAGGTTTTGCCGTGCTTGCCGAGTCGGGCGCCGCGGCTGTGCAGCCGTTGGCTCGCGAGTACAGCCGCTTTCGCCAAGTGGCGGCGGATGCTGAGTATTTCTACCTGATTGCCGGTGCCGTCGATGGTCTCAGCGCCGTGCTGGCCATCGACCGGCGCAGTCAGCGCTGCCAGGTGCTGGCCGGTGGCGAGCGGCTGCTGCCAGTTGCCCAGGTGTCGCGGCCCCAGGCGCTGCGCTTTGCGACGAGTGACGGTGAAACCTGCCATGGCTTTTTCTATCCGCCGCACAACCCGGCTTGCCGTGGGCCGGTGGCGAGCAAGCCACCGCTGTTGGTATTTGTCCACGGCGGACCGACCTCGGCCTGTTACCCGACCTTCGACCCGCGCATCCAGTTCTGGACCCAGCGCGGCTTTGCCGTGGCGGACCTCAACTACCGCGGCAGCAGCAACTTTGGTCGCGCCTACCGGCTGCGCTTGCAGGGCGCCTGGGGCGAGGTCGAGGTGGCAGATGCTGAGGCGCTGGTTCGTCATCTCAGCGAGCAGGACTGGATCGACCCTGCGCGGGCGTTTATCCGCGGCGCCAGTGCTGGCGGTTTCACCACCCTGTGTGCCTTGGCCTTTGGTCGGATGTTCGCCGGCGGCGCCAGCCTTTACGGTGTCAGCGACCCGCTAAGCCTGCGGCGCAGTACCCACAAGTTCGAAGGTGATTACCTCGACTGGCTGCTCGGCGACCCGCAGCAGCATGCTGAGCGCTATCAGGCGCGTACACCACTGCTGCACAGCGAACGCATCGTGGCGCCGCTGATCTTCTTCCAGGGCGGCCTGGACGCTGTGGTGCTGCCGGCGCAAACCGAATGCATGGTGACAGCCCTGCGCAGCCGCGGCGTGGCGGTGGAATATCATTGCTACGCGGATGAGCGTCACGGCTTTCGCCAGGCGGCCCATCTGGCCCATGCCTTGGAGGCCGAACTGGGCTTCTATCGGCAGTTGTTGCCGAGCTGATTGGCCTCGCAGCCGGTCTGCTGCGGATTACATTCAGGGGCCAATCCAGTAGGCTTGCGGGCATTCATTCCGAACAACAATAACAGGCCGTTGTATGAGCCATGCTCTAAGCCAATTGCGTAAATTTGTCTCGCCAGAAATCATCTTCGGCGCCGGTTGCCGGCATAACGTCGGCAACTATGCGAGCAACTTTGGCGCGCGCAAGGTGCTGGTGGTGTCCGACCCCGGTGTGGTCGCTGCCGGCTGGGTCGCCGATGTCGAAGCCAGCCTGCAGGCGCAGAACCTCGAATACTGTCTGTACACCGCCGTGTCGCCCAACCCGCGGGTTGAGGAAGTAATGCTCGGCGCGGAAATCTACCGCGCCAACAACTGCAACGTGATCGTCGCCATCGGCGGCGGCAGCCCGATGGACTGTGCCAAGGGCATCGGCATCGTGGTCGCCCATGGCCGCAGCATTCTCGAGTTCGAAGGGGTGGACACCATCCGCGTGCCCAGCCCACCGCTGATCCTGATTCCGACCACCGCCGGCACCTCGGCCGACGTGTCGCAGTTCGTAATCATCTCCAACCAGCAGGAGCGGATGAAGTTCTCCATCGTCAGCAAAGCGGTGGTGCCGGACGTGTCGCTGATCGACCCGGAAACCACCCTGAGCATGGACCCGTTCCTGTCGGCCTGTACCGGCATCGATGCGCTGGTGCATGCCATCGAGGCGTTCGTGTCGACCGGCAGCGGGCCGCTCACCGACACCCACGCCCTGGAGGCCATGCGCCTGATCGGCGGCAACCTGGTGCAGATGATCGCCACCCCGCAGGACATCGCCCTACGCGAGAAGATCATGCTCGGCAGCATGCAGGCCGGCCTGGCGTTCTCCAACGCCATTCTCGGCGCCGTGCATGCCATGTCCCACAGCTTGGGCGGTTACCTCGATTTGCCCCACGGCATGTGCAACGCGGCGCTGGTCGAGCATGTGGTGGCGTTCAATTACCACTCGGCGCCGGAGCGCTTTCGGATGGTGGCCGAGGCCCTGGGGCTGGACGTGCGCGGCCTTAACCACGAGCAGATCCGTCTGCGCCTGATCGATCACCTGATCGCCTTCAAGCAGTCCGTGGGCTTTCACGACACCCTCAAGTTGCACGGCGTCCGGGTTGCCGATATTCCCTTCCTGTCGCGCCACGCCATGGAGGACCCGTGCATTCTTACCAATCCGCGCGCCTCCAGCATGCGCGATGTCGAGGTCGTGTATGCCGAGGCGCTTTGACGACGCCGATGCACCGCTACCGCGCGACAACGAGGCGCTTGCCGGCCTGTTGGGGCTGGGCAGCAACTCCGCACGCAAAAGCCATTACCCGGAACTGCTGAGCCGCCTGGAAGAGCTGGAAACCGAGCGCAATCGCTACAAGTGGCTGTTCGAGCACGCCGTACACGGCATCTTCCAGGCCAGCCTGAGCGAAGGCCTGCGCACCGCCAACCCGGCCCTGGCACGCATGCTCGGCTATGACGACCCGCAGCAGGTGCTTTGGGACCTGAGCGACCTGGCCACCCATCTGTTTGTAGGCGGTGCCGCTGAGCTTGAGCATATTCGTGCGGTGCTGGCCCACGAGCCGGGCCTGTTCGGCTACGAGACCCAGCTGCGACGCCGTGACGGCAGCATTATCCATGTGCTGATGAACTTGCTGCTCAAGCCTGACGAAGCTGGGCTGTTTGAAGGCTTTGTTGCCGATATCAGTGAGCGCAAGCAGGCCCAGCAGCGCTTGCAGAGCTTGAATGAACAACTGGAGCAGCGCGTCAGCGCCCGCACGGCGGAGCTGGAGCAGGCTAACCAGGAGTTGCAGCAGCAGATCATTGCCCGCGAGTTGACCGAACAGGCGCTGCGCGAAGCCCGCGATGCCGCTGAGGCAGCCAATCGCAGCAAGGACAAATACCTGGCGGCGGCCAGCCATGACCTGCTGCAACCCTTGAACGCCGCGCGCCTGTTGATCTCCACCTTGCGTGAGCGCGTGTTGCCGGCCGCCGAACAGCACCTGGTCGAGCGCAGTCATCTGGCTTTGGAAGGCGCCGAAGACCTGCTCACCGACCTGCTGGACATTGCTCGCCTGGATCAAGCGGTGATCCAGCCGGATGTCGAGGTTTACGCCTTGAGCGAACTGCTCGGCCCGCTGGCGTCCGAGTTCCAGCCGGTTGCCGAGGCGGCGGGGCTGGCCCTGCGCACGCGCATCCCCAACTACAGCCTGCGCACCGACCTGCGCCTGCTGACCCGCATTTTGCGCAACTTTCTCAGTAACGCCTGCCGCTACACCGAGCACGGCGGCGTGCTGCTGGGCGTGCGCAAACGTGGCGAATTCCTCTGGGTGCAGGTGTGCGACAGCGGTCGCGGCATTGCCGAGGATCAGCTGCAAAATATCTTCCTCGAATTCAACCAACTCAACGTCGGTCGCGCCGCCGAACGCAAGGGCGTGGGCCTGGGGCTGGCGATTGTCGAGCGGATCGCCGGGATTCTCGACTACCCCATCGAGGTGCGCTCGCAACCAGGGCGTGGCTCGGTGTTCAGCATCCGCATTCCCCTGGCACCGGCCCGTGAGCCTCAGGCGGCACTGCCGGTATTGCGCGCCAGCCTGGCGGACCCCTTGCCGGGCCGACGCTTGCTGGTGGTCGACAACGAACTGAGCATCCTCCACAGCATGTCGGCGCTGCTCCAACAGTGGGGTTGCGAGGTGCTGACGGCGGTGGATCAGGCCGAAGCCTTGCACGTATTGCAGGGGCGCGCGCCGGATCTGATTTTGGCCGACTTCCACCTCGACCATGGCGTCACCGGTTGCCAGGTGGTGCAGGCTCTGCGTGAGCATTTCGCCCAGCCACTGGCCGCCGTGATGATCACCGCCGACCGCAGTGACGAATGCCGTGGCGACCTGCAACGCCTGGGCATGCCGTTGCTGAATAAACCGGTAAAACCCGGCAAGCTGCGTGCTGTGTTGAGCCAGTTGCTGAATGAGTCGCCGGCGGCAGATTAATTTTCGGAGAGCGTATGAACCCTAGCGAACAACGCCTGGAGCAATTGGCGGCCGAACTGGGGCAGCAGTTGCTGTTGGCCAAGGCTCAGGTCAGTACCGCCGAGTCCTGCACCGGCGGCGGCATTGCTGAAGCCATCACCCGCATTCCTGGCAGCTCGGCCTGGTTCGAAGCCGGTTACGTCACCTATTCCAACCGGCAGAAAACCCTGCAGCTGGGCGTGCCAGCCGAGTTGTTTGAACGCGTCGGCGCAGTCAGCCAAGAGGTAGTCGAAACCATGGTGCGTGGCGCCCAGCAGCACAGCGGCGCCCGTTTTGCCGTGGCTGTCAGCGGCGTGGCCGGCCCCGACGGTGGTTCGCTGGATAAGCCAGTGGGCACGGTGTGGCTGGCCTGGGGCGACGGCGAACAGCTGTATAGCCAGCGCTGCCAGTTTGCCGGTGACCGTCAGGCGGTGCGTCGGCAAACGGTCGAAACCGCTTTGCACGGGCTGATTCGACTGGCGGGCGGAGAAAAACCCGATGCGGGGTAGGCGAGCGACTTGCTCTGTGGAATAATACTGGCTACATATACAGTTGTTGGCGGCCAGATGGCCCTCTTGATCACGTGAGGTTGGTAATGGACGAGAATAAGAAGCGCGCCTTGGCTGCAGCCCTGGGCCAGATTGAAAAGCAATTCGGCAAGGGTGCCGTGATGCGTATGGGCGATCAGGATCGCCAGGCGATTCCGGCCATTTCCACCGGCTCCCTGGGCCTGGACATTGCCCTGGGCATTGGCGGCTTGCCGAAAGGCCGGATCGTCGAGATCTACGGCCCGGAGTCTTCGGGTAAAACCACCCTGACCCTGTCGGTGATTGCCGAAGCGCAGAAGCTCGGCGCCACCTGTGCCTTCGTCGATGCCGAGCACGCCCTCGATCCTGAGTACGCTGGCAAGCTGGGCGTGAACGTTGACGACCTGCTGGTTTCGCAGCCGGACACCGGCGAGCAAGCCCTGGAAATCACCGACATGCTGGTGCGTTCCAACGCTGTTGACGTGATCGTCATCGACTCCGTGGCGGCGCTGGTGCCGAAGGCGGAAATCGAAGGCGAAATGGGTGACATGCACGTTGGTCTGCAGGCCCGCCTGATGTCCCAGGCCCTGCGCAAAATCACCGGCAACATCAAGAACGCCAACTGCCTGGTGATCTTCATCAACCAGATCCGCATGAAGATCGGCGTGATGTTCGGCAGCCCGGAAACCACCACCGGCGGTAACGCCCTGAAGTTCTACGCCTCGGTGCGTCTGGACATCCGCCGTACGGGCGCGGTGAAGGAAGGCGACGAAGTGGTCGGCAGCGAAACCCGCGTCAAAGTGGTGAAAAACAAAGTGGCGCCGCCATTCCGTCAGGCCGAATTCCAGATTCTCTACGGCAAGGGCATCTACCGTAACGGCGAGATCATCGACCTCGGCGTGCAACTGGGCCTGCTGGAGAAATCCGGTGCCTGGTACAGCTACCAGGGCAGCAAGATCGGTCAGGGCAAGGCCAACTCGGCTAAGTACCTGGAAGACAACCCGGAAGTGGCACGCACCGTCGAGCAGCAGATTCGCGACAAGCTGCTGGTGGCGTCGACGCCGGCCAAAGCGGCCAGCACGGTCGATGACCTGGCTGACGCCGACGTCTGATCCGCACCATGACGATGTTGTTGGATAACCCCGCTGCTGTGCGGCGGGTGGCCATGGATCTGCTGGCTCGGCGTGAACATGGACGGGTAGAGCTGACACGCAAGTTGCGTCAGCGTGGGGCGACGGACGAGTTGATCGACGCCGCCCTAGATCGCCTGGCCGAGCAGGGCCTGCTGTCCGAGGCGCGCTACCTGCACAGCTTTGTCGCCAGCCGCGCCCGCGGCGGTCACGGCCCCTTGAGAATTCGTGAAGAGCTGGCCCAGCGCGGTTTACCCCGCGACGCGATCGAGCAGGCACTGAACGAAGCTGAAATCGACTGGAACGAACAATTGCGCGCCGTCTGGCAACGCAAGTTCGGCCAATTGCCAGTAGATGCCCGTGAGCGGGCCCAGCAGGGTCGCTTTCTCGCCTACCGCGGCTACCCGCTGGACCTGATAGGTCGACTCTTGCGCGGTCTCGACGATTAACCCAACTGCCGAGGATGCTGGGTACGGCTAACGCGGTTTTTGGTTGTTAAACGCTTCGCGGTCAAGACCGCTCCCACGAATCTTGCTGACACCTTGATCCCCGATGTGCTCAGGCATTCTGCGCCCAGTTCTGTGGCAGGTTGATAAAGTCCAGCAGCTCACGCAAGCGGCCGTGGTCGCGAGCGTTGAATACGAAGGCCAGGCGGATCAGGTGGCAGAATTCCGGCTCATCGCTTTCCGAGGCGCACATCGGCTGCTGTTGGAAATCACCGTGGATGCATAGGTCGCGAAACTCTTTGTCGAGGGTTAGCAAGGCCGCTTCGTTGAGCGGGTGGTTCATGCGAATCACGTACTTTTCTTTGAGCCAGCGGCTGGAGTGGTAGTTACGGTAGAAGCGCGAAATCTCCTGTACGGCTTCTTCGGCACTGTGCACCAAGCGCATCAAATGCAGGTCGCTGGGCATGATGTAATGATGCTCTTGCAGCTGCTCGCGCATGAACCGCAGAGCACCTTCCCAGTAGTGGCCGTCGGGCTGATCGAGCAAGACGATGGGCACCAGTGGGCTCTTACCGGTCTGGATCAGGGTCAGCACTTCCAGCGCTTCATCCAGGGTGCCAAAGCCGCCGGGGCAGAGCACCAGCGCATCGGCTTCTTTAACGAAGAACAGCTTGCGCAGGAAGAAAAAGTGGAAGGTCAGCAGGTTGTTGCTGCCCTGTACGGTGGCATTAGCGCCTTGCTCGAAGGGTAGGGTGATGTTGAAACCCAGGCTGTTGTCGCGCCCGGCGCCCTCATGGGCGGCGGCCATGATGCCGCCACCGGCACCGGTGATCACCATCAGGTCGTAGCGCGCCAAGGCGGCACCCAGTTCGAGGGCCATGGCATACAGCGGATGGTCAGGTTGAGTGCGGGCCGAACCGAATACGGTCACTTTGCGTCGGCGTTTGAATTGCTCCAGGCGGCTGAAGGCGTCCTCCATTTCCCGCAGGGTCTGCAGCATGATCTTGGCGTCCCAGCGGTTGCGGTCGGCCTGGGCCATACGCGCCACGGTCATGAGCATTTCCCGGTACAGCGGCAGGTTGGGGCTGGAGGGCGGAACGGCGAGCTGGGTCAGTTCATCGATTTTGTCTTTCAGGTCGATGCCGCTGGCCTGAAAGTGGCGGGCTAGATAATCATCGGGTTCAAATGGCATGTAACTGCTCCTTGTGCGCTGGCGCTGCGGCGGTACGGGTCATCCGTACGGGCCGCAGCGTCAACCAATGGCACGCTGTCAGAGTGCAATCTGTTCGCCGGGTTCCGCAATGCTGGCAGGCCAGTGCAGTTGTTGCTGCAGTACCTGCTGCAACGCCTGCATTTTTTCCAGCTCGCCATGCACCAGATACAGCTCTGGGTGATGGTCGAAGTGTTTAACCCAGTCTAGCAACTGGCTTTGCCCTGCGTGGGCGGAGAAGCCGCCGAGGGTGTGTACCTGAGCACCGACGGCGATGCGTTGGTGCAGGACTTTGACGCTGCTGGCACCGTCGACGATTTGCCGACCGAGTGTGCCCTTGGCTTGAAAGCCGGGGAACACCAGGTGGCATTCCCGGCGCCAGAGGTTGTGCTTGAAGTGGTGAACGATGCGCCCGCCGGTGCACATGCCGCTGCCGGCAATAATGATGGCGCCGCTCTTGATCCGGTTGATGGCCATGGACTCTTCTGGCGACGGCGTGCAGCGCAGCACTGGCAACCAGTCTTCCAGGCGCTTGACGCCCTTGGCCTGAAGGCGCTCACGGTCTGCGGTATCAAACTGTTCGTGATAGCGGGAGTAGATGGCGTTGGCGCGGATGGCCATGGGACTGTCGAGAAACACCGCTTGCTGGGGCAGGCGACCTTCCTGATAAAACTTGCCCAGGTAGTAGATCAGGTCCTGGGTGCGGCCGACGGCAAAGGACGGAATCAGCACATTGCCGCCATCGCGGTGGGCGGCCTGGAGGATTGCAGCCAGCTCCTCCAGGGTTTCTTCATCGTTACGGTGGTCACGGTCGCCGTAGGTCGACTCCATCAGCACCTGGTCGGCGTCGGTAAGGATGCTTGGGTCGCGCATCAGCGGCGAGCAGGCGTTGCCGAGGTCGCCGGAAAACACCAGATGGCGGTCCAGGTGATGGTCGATGATGTGCAAGTCCACGATGGCCGAGCCGAGGATGTGCCCGGCGTCGTGGTAGGTGATGCGCACACCTGGCGCCACTTCCTGGGTTTGGCCATAGGCCAGCGGGCGACGTTGCTTAAGGGTTTGTTCGGTGTCGGCCACGGTGTACAAGGGCTCAACGAAGGCTTTGCCGAGGCGGGCGCGCCACTTGTTCTCCCATTCGGCATCTTTCTCCTGCAGGTTGGCGGCATCCAGCAGCATCAATTCCATCAGGTCGCAGGTGGCTTCGGTGGCGAAGATGGGGCCGCGATAGCCGCTGGCCACCAGGCGTGGCAGCAGGCCCGTGTGGTCGATATGGGCGTGGGAAATCACCACGGCATCCAGGCTGGCGGGGTCAAAGGCGAAGGGGGCACGATTTTGCGCTTCGTCTTCCCGACGCCCCTGACGCATCCCGCATTCCAGCAAAACCCTGGCGCCGTCGCGGGTTTCGATCAGGTAACAGGAACCTGTCACTTGTTGGGTGGCGCCAAGAAAGGTGAGCAGAGCCATACATCCTCCTGAAACGTATGTGGTCGAACTAACCTACGGTGCGGATTGGGATGCTGCCTTGATGCAAATCAGCAACGCCGGTGAAGCCCCGTGAGTACACTGAATAACACCCGTTGACGGAGTTACTGCCCATGCAACAGATATTGCCCAGCCTTGCCGAATTGACCGCACATGCCCAACAGGAGCCAGCGTTCGCTGCCTGGCAGGCGGGTTACGGTCCTGTTCAGCATAGTGCGCAGACGCAGGCAGCGGTGTTTCGTCTGGCCCATCAACTGGTGCAAAGCGGCCAGCAGCCATCGCTGGCGCAGGTCTATCAGTTGCTGCAAGCGCTGGATCGCTTGAGCGTGGCCGGCCTCTGGCTGGTGGTACACATGACCTATGCCCAGCGCGTTCGGTTGGATGGCGCGCCTATGCAGGCGGAGGATTTCAAGGCTCAGCCCGAGGGGCACACCGGCGGTGCCCTGAACATGGTGCCGGCCTATGCCGGTTACCTGGGCCTGAATGCACTCAGCGGGCAAACCCGTGGCTGGCTGATGGGCCAGGGGCACTGCGTGGCGGCGATCGAGGCGCTGAACCTGTTGACTGCCAATCAGCACCCCGAACAGGTTGCGCGCTATGCCGATGGTGAGGCGGGGATGAATCGCCTGCTGGGTGATTTCTACGGCTATGCCCAGGCCAGTGATGGCAGTCCGTCCGCGCCGCTGGGCAGTCACGTCAATCCGCATACCGCAGGTGGAATTGCCGAGGGCGGCTACCTCGGTTTTGCCGAACTGCAATATGCCCACTTGCCGCTGCCGGGCGAGACGCTGGTGGCGTTTCTTTCCGATGGCGCGGCCGAAGAGCAGCGCGGCAGTGACTGGATGCCGCGCTGGTGGCGCGCCGAGGACTGTGGCATGGCCTTGCCGGTGATGATTGCCAATGGCCGGCGTATCGAGCAGCGCACCGAGCTGGGTACCCATGCTGGAGTTGAGGGCTTTAGTGAGCAGTTGCGCCGCTGCGGCTTTGATCCGCTGATTTTTAATGGTCGCGACCCGGCGGCGTTCGTCTGCGCCCTGTGGGAGATGGAACAGCGCCTGGCCCACCGGCTGCAGGAAAAAAGCCACGGCATCCTCAACTATCCGTTGCCGATGCCCTATGCGATTGCCGAAACCGTTAAGGGTTTTGGCTTCTATGGCGCCGGCAGCAATGCGGCGCACAACCTGCCGTTGCCGGGCAATCCGCACCTCGATAACGAGGCGCGAGCGCTGTTCAATCAGCATGTAGCGCCTTTGTGGGTGGCGCCGGCTGAATTGGCTGCTGCACGCGAGTTGTTCGCCGCTCAGCGTGGCGGCCGGGCGTTGGAGCGGGACAACCCGCTAGCCTGCCGTCATCCCGCCACACCGCAATTGCCAACCTTGCATTACCACGACAAGGACTGCTCGCCGATGGCGGCCCTGGATCGCTTCTTCGTTGAACTGGTCGCCGCCAACCCAGGCCTGCGCCCGCGGGTCGGCAATCCGGATGAGCTGGCCAGTAATCGCTTGGGTGGTGTGCTGAAAGCGCTTAAGCATCGGGTCTGCTCGCCGGAAAGTGCCATGGAAGCAGTGGACGGCAAAATCATCACCGCCCTCAACGAGGAGGCGGTGGTGTCGGCGTGTTTGGCCAACCAGGGCGGCCTTAATCTGGTCGCCAGTTATGAAGCCTTCTGCGTGAAGATGCTCGGTGCGGTGCGCCAGAACCTGATTTTTGCCCGTCAGCAGAAAGAGGCTGGGCGTCCGGCCGGCTGGCTCGGCTGGCCACTGGTGGCAACTTCGCATACTTGGGAAAACGGCAAGAACCAGCAATCGCACCAGGACACCACCTTCTGCGAGGCGTTGCTGGGGGAAATGAGCGACATGGTGCGGGTGCTGTTCCCGGCCGATCACAACAGCGTGCTGGCGACGTTGCCGGCGATCTATCAGGCCCGCGGCCAACTGGCCTGCATGGTCATCCCCAAACGCGAGCGTGCGGCGATATTCACCCAGGCTCAGGCCGAGCAACTGGCCCGCGATGGCGCCGTGTTGGTGGAGCAGTTGGACGGTGAGGAGCCGCTATTGCTGATGGCCTGCGGCAGTTATCAATTGGCGGAAATGCAGCGAGCGGCTGGGCGGCTGCGCACTGCCGGGCTGGCCTATCGCCTGGTGTATGTACAAGAGCCTGGGCGTTTCCGTGCCCCGCGTGATCGCTGGGAGGCTGAGGCGTTGGCCAGCCCTGAGCTTGTTGTGCAGTTGTTCGCCCCAGCCTTGCGGCGCCGGGTGTTGCTCACCCATATGCGCCCTGAGGTCGCCCGTGGTCATCTGTGGCCGTTGTTGCCCGATGCCAGTAACACAGTGGTGCTGGGTTATCGCAACCGTGGCGGCACGCTGGACGAGGCCGGTATGCAGTTTGCCAACAGCGCGACTTGGGCGCATATTTTGGACGCATGTGCACAATTGCTGCAGGTGCCACTCAGTGACGTGCTGTCAGTGACAGAAATTACGGCGGTCAAAGGCGAGGGCGACCCCCGCGTCTTGCGCTGAGCAATATCGCTGCGGGGCTAGCTCCGCAGCGCATAGAACAATAAATAGGGACGGAGAGCCCAGATGCCCAAACTTACTTTGGAAATCGATTTGGACCTGTACCGCCTGCTGCAGCAGGCGGCACGCAGCAACGCAACCAGCTTGGAAGAAGAATGCCAGCGCCGCCTTGAAGGTGGTGTGCGGCGCTCACGGCATATCGAGACGTTGCTTGCGGAACTGCAAGCCAACAGTGAACAAGAACGCCGCGGGCGCAGCTAGTTACTTCAGACCGCAGTCGGTTTTGTTGAAACGCTCGGTGGCCACCGGCAGGTTGCTCTTGTACACGCTGAACTGGTAACGCAGCACCGCGCCACGGGCCAGCAACTGGCGGTAGCCGGTGTTGCTGCACACGCTGGCCATCAGTTGGTTGCGCATGCTCTGGCTGTTGGCGCGCATCTGCTTGGCGTGCTCTTCGCGCACGCTCAGGTGATTGATCAGTTCATTGCCTTCCACGGTGTAGCCTTGATCAAGCAGGTCTTCGTTGATGGCGCGCGGGGTGCCGACGCTGCTGTCCTGAGCAACCTTTTCCAGCATCTTGGTCAGCTCGAAATCTTTCAACGAGGCGGCCTGAGCGACGGGTAATGTCAGGCAGAGGGCGAGCAAGGTAAACAAACGGGGCATATGAATCTCCAGAGAGGGGCTGCGTCCTTTGACCGGTCAGCGTGACCGGGGTTCAGCAAGGCCGGCATATTACTCCTGCTGAATCATGTTTGCCCGTTGCGCAACGGCGTGCCCAGCGGCTGCTCTGGTAAACTGCTGGGCCATTTTTCCTGTGCCGGGCTATGTATGACCAGTGTGTGCTTCCTTCTGCGGTACCCAGCATGAGCCATGCCGTAGCCCGCCTGCGCGCCGAGCGCCTGGCCCGTAGTCTCAAACCCTTCACTGCCCGTGGTTCACGTGAGCCCCGTTGTCCGGGGTGTCGGGTGGCGTTCAGCCATTGCCTGTGTGATTTGCGCCCACCAGTGCCGAGCAATGCCGGCATGTGCCTGATCATGCACGACGTTGAGCCCTTGAAGCCCAGCAACACCGGTTGGTTAATTGCCGATGTGGTGGCCGATACCTCAGCCTTCGGCTGGGCGCGTACCGAGGTCGATCCGGCCTTGCCGGCGTTGCTGGCTGATCCGCAGTGGCAACCGTACTTGGTGTTTCCCGGCGAGTTTGTGGCGCCTGAGCGGGTGGTCAGTCAGGTGCAGCCAGAACCCGGCAAACGTCCGCTATTTGTGCTGCTGGATGCCACCTGGCCGGAAGCGCGCAAGATGTTCCGCAAGAGCCCGTATCTGGATCAGTTGCCGGTATTGAGCTTGCAGCCCGAGCAGCTGTCACGCTATCGCTTGCGCCGCTCCAAGCGTGACGACCACCTGTGTACCTCCGAGGTGGCGTCGTTGTGTCTGGAGTTGGCTGGCGATCAGCGTGCGGCGCAGACCTTGGACGCCTACCTGGATGTGTTCACCAATCATTACCTGAACGCCAAACACCAGCGGCCGATCGATCTCGACGATGCCGCCCACCAGCGTTTGCGTGCTCTGCGTTAGTGGCTAGCGTCCGCTTTACGCGGCCATAGCTGGGCGATCAGCATGCCGACAAACATCAGGGCGCAGCCGATATAGCCACGCAGCGCCAGGGTTTCATCGAGGAACAAGCTGCCGGCGAGGGCGGCAAACACAGCCTCCAGGGAGAAGATGATGGCGGCGTGGGAGGCAATGGCATGCTTCTGCGCGACCACCTGCAGGGTGTAGCCGATACCGCCGGCGACCGCGCCACCGTAAATGATCGCCGGGCCGGCCTGAATGATGGCGGCCAGAGTGATGGGCTCGAAAATCACCGCCAGCAACAGGCTGATCACGGCACAGATGGCGAACTGCAGGAAGGCCAGGCGCAGTGGGTCATGGCGCTTGGCGAACAGGCCGACGACCAGCACATGGGTGGCCCAGACGAAGGCGCCGGCCAGTTGCAGCCAGTCGCCTGAGGCTACCTGGAAGTTGTCGCCGACGCACAGCAGGAACATGCCGACCACCGCCAGAATGGCCCCCAGCCAAATGCCAAGGCCGGTTTTGT
Source organism: Pseudomonas sp. BGA-UO-ETr-WB11 (assembly GCF_059567785.1). Taxonomy (NCBI): domain Bacteria; kingdom Pseudomonadati; phylum Pseudomonadota; class Gammaproteobacteria; order Pseudomonadales; family Pseudomonadaceae; genus Pseudomonas; species Pseudomonas sp. BGA-UO-ETr-WB11. Next base: position 661,353 of record NZ_JCAQOS010000005.1, read on the forward strand.
GGCCGATAAACAGGCCGATCAGCGGCACGATAATTACGTACAGGCCGGTGATGAAACCGGAGTTGGTGACGCTGGTAAACAGCAGGCCGACTTGCTGCAGGTTGATGCCGAGTGCCAGTACCAGCCCCATCATGGCACCGCCGAAGAGCAAGCCGCGGTTGCTCCAGGGCTCGCCTGGAATGGTCTGTTTGGCGGCGGTGTAGGCCAGCAGCGGCAACAGCACCAGGGCGGCCAGGGCGAAGCGCAGACCGGTATAGAGGAAGGGGCCGATATGGTCCATGCCCAGGCGTTGGGCGACAAACGCCGAGCCCCAGATGATGGCGGTAAGCAACATCAGGATATCGGCACGCAGGGCTTGGTTTTGCATAATTCAACTCGGCAGGCAAAGCGGCAGACTGTGCCGTAAAGCGCGGCGCTTGACCACCCTTGGATCGCTGGTCATGCTGAGCGCCGCTTTCCGGCCCACAACAAAAACAGGAACGCCCATGGCCGCTTACGAAATTCTGATTGCTGATGATCACCCGCTGTTTCGCAGCGCCTTGCAGCAGGCCTTGAGCCTGGGTTTGGGGCCGGACGTGCGTTTGGTAGAGGCGGCCAGCATCGCCGAACTGGAGGCCTGCCTGGCGGAAAAAGCCGACTGGGATCTGGTCCTGCTGGACCTCAATATGCCTGGCGCCTATGGCTTTTCCGGTTTGGTGCTGCTGCGTGGACAATACCCACAAATCCCCGTGGTGATGGTCTCCGCCCAGGAAGATCCGGGGGTGATCGTGCGCGCTCGCGAGTTCGGCGCCAGTGGCTTTATTCCCAAATCGAGCCCGCTGGAAAGCATCCAGCAGGGCGTGCGTGCAGTGCTCGATGGCGATGTCTGGTGGCCGGCGCAAACGCTGGCTGCAGTGGCGTTGTCCGCTGAGGCGAAGGCCGCCAGTGCCGGTTTGGCCAGCCTGACGCCGCAGCAGTTCAGGGTGCTGACCATGGTCTGTGATGGCTTGCTGAACAAGCAGATCGCCTACCAGTTGAATGTATCCGAAGCCACCATCAAGGCCCATGTGACGGCGATCTTCCGCAAACTCGGGGTACGTACGCGGACCCAGGCGGCGTTGCTGTTGCAGCAGCTGGAATCGATACCAGACAGCTGATTTCACGTTTTTTTAACTGGCAGGCACCTAGCCTGTCGGCCTTTCTCATTGTGGTTGTAGTGCTCATGTCGCCATTCAAAGGCCAGACCGGCCTGAAACGTATCCTTAATGCCGGCGGTTATTCGCTGGCCGGCCTGCAGGCGGCCTTTAGTGGTGAAGCGGCTTTTCGCCAGCTGGTGTTGCTCAATGTGGTGCTGATTCCGCTGGCCTTCTTCTTTGATGTCAGCCGTGGCGAACGGGCAGTGATGATTGCGGCCTGTCTGCTGGCACTCATCGTCGAGTTGCTCAACTCGGCCATCGAAGCCGCCATCGACCGCATCTCCCTGGACCTGCACCCCTTGTCGAAAAACGCCAAGGATATGGGCAGTGCTGCCCAGTTTGTGGCCCTGAGCCTGATCGGTAGTGTTTGGGCGGTGATCCTGCTGGGTTAGAACACGATCGAACTCAGTTCGATCTCGTCACTGCGCCGCACCCCGGCGGTCAGCGCCTGGCATTGACGGAGAAACTCGCGCATCGCCGAGCTCTGGAACTTCTGTTTGTGCCAGATGAAGTAGAACTGCCGGCTCAGGTCCAGCTCTGGGGTCTCCAGGGCCACCAGGCTGCCGCGGCGGAAGGCGTCGCGCAGCGCCAGGCGTGAGATGCAGCCAATCCCTAATCCAGACTCCACAGCACGTTTGATCGCCTCGGTGTGCTCCAGCTCCAGGCGGATGTTCAGCGGTTGCGGATGATGGCGCATGGCCTGGTCGAAGGTCAGGCGGGTGCCTGAGCCCTGTTCGCGCAAAATCCACGCCTCGCGGGTCAACTCTTGCAGGCTGGCCTGGCCGCGGTTGGCGAGCGGATGGCTGGGCGCGCAGAACACCACCAACTGATCCTCAACCCAGGGCTGTACCTCGATATCTGCGTGTTGGCATTCGCCTTCGATCAGACCTAGGTCAATTTCGTACTGGGCCACCTGCTGTACGATATGTGCCGTGTTTTGCACATGCAGGCTGACGCGGCACTCCGGGTGACGCTGCATAAAAGCGCCGATCAGCAGGGTAGCCAGGTAGTTGCCGACGGTCAGAGTCGCGCCGACGGCCAGGGAGCCGAAACCGCTTTTGCCGTTGAGCAGGTCTTCCACGGCTTTGGCCTGGTCGAGCAGGGCCACGGCCTGGGGCAGTAACTGCTGGCCGAGGGAGTTGAGGGTCAGGCGCTTACCGACGCGGTCGAACAACTGGCAGCCGGACTGGCGCTCCAGTTCGCTCAATGAACTGCTGGCGGCGGACTGGGAAAGAGCGAGAGTTTCCGCGGCGCGGCTGACACTTTGTTGCTGCGCGGCGCAGACGAATACTTGGAGTTGCCGGAGAGTAAATCGCATATCTATATAACCGATATTCCATATCTTGATAATTCATTTAACAGATATTGTCGCTGCTCGTAGAATAGCGCGCAAATGTGCCCAACCCGGCACTGACACTGTATTGAGGAGAGCTGCATGAGCAACCTGAACGTCGAGCGTGTACTCAGTGTGCATCACTGGAACGACACCCTGTTCAGCTTCAAGTGCACCCGTGACCCTGGTCTGCGTTTTGAGAATGGCCAGTTCGTGATGATCGGCCTGCAGCAACCCAACGGCCGGCCGCTGATGCGTGCCTACTCGATCGCCAGCCCGAACTACGAAGAGCATCTCGAGTTCTTCAGCATCAAGGTGCAGAACGGCCCGCTGACCTCGCAGTTGCAACACCTCAAGGAAGGCGACGAGATCGTCATCAGCAAGAAGCCCACCGGCACCCTGGTGCTGGACGACCTGCTGCCGGGCAAGCATCTGTACCTGCTCAGCACCGGCACCGGCCTTGCACCGTTCATGAGTGTGATTCAGGACCCGGAAACCTATGAGCGTTTCGAAAAGGTCATCCTGATCCACGGCGTGCGCTACGTGAACGAAGTGGCTTACCGCGAGTTCATTACCGAGCACTTGCCGCAGAACGAGTTCTTCGGTGAAGCCCTGAAAGAAAAACTCATCTACTACCCCACCGTGACCCGTGAAGAGTTCGAGAACATGGGTCGCCTGACCGACCTGATGCGCAGCGGCAAGCTGTTCAGCGACATCGGTCTGCCACCGATCAACCCGCAGGACGACCGCGCGATGATCTGCGGCAGCCCGAGCATGCTCGACGAGACCAGCGAAGTGCTGGACAGCTTCGGCCTGAAGATCTCCGCGCGCATGGGCGAGCCAGGCGATTACCTGATCGAGCGTGCTTTCGTCGAGAAGTAAGCCGATTGCATAAACAACAAACCCGCCAGCTGGCGGGTTTGTTGTTTATGGCGCGGGTAATTAGGCGAGTTGCATGTCCAGCACACAAATCTGCCCCGGCTGCGGGTAATGCCAGTGCACGTCCAGGTCCCACAGACGTGTGCCATAGCGGCGCTCGGGCGTCGGCTGCTGGTAGGCCGGACGCGGGTCTTGCGCCAGGCATTGTTCGATCAGCGCCACCAGTGGCTCCTGCAGGCGCAGGGCGTGGGCGTGGGCCGCGCTGAGGGCCTCGTCGCACCAACTGACGGGGATCAGGGCCGGCGCGGCGGCAGCAATCTGGTTGACCGCTGTCGTCACGCAATCGGCGTAGGGCACGTAGGGCTTGATATCCAGCACCGGCGTGCCGTCGAGCAAGTCGATACCGGACAGCCATAGGCGCCCAGGTTCGACCTTCTCCAGTTTGACCACCGATTGGCCGATGCCATTGGGCCGGTGCGTCGAGCGCGTGGCAAAGACGCCGACCGACTGGTTACCGCCCAGGCGCGGCGGGCGCACCTTGAGGCGCGGCTGGCTTTCCAGGGCCTGATGAAAGAGAAACAGCAGCCAGACGTGGCTGACCTGCTCCAGGCCTTCGATGGCCTGTGGCTGGTCGAAGGGCGCAACCAGTTCCAGTACGCCGCGGGCGGCGGGGGCCAGCTGCGGTTGGCGCGGAATGGCGAACTTCTCCTTGAAGCAGGAGCGGACAAAACCAACCGGGGTAACGCTGTAAGACATGGGTGTGCCTGCGTGCAATAAACGCCGCCATGCTAACCGATTCGTCAGGCCCTCGCCCGTGCTGCAGCCAGATGCAAGAAAGGCCCGTCACCACGGGTGACGGGCCTTTCTTATGCTGCGTTTAGAACGGTGTGCTTAGATCACTTCGGCCCAGAGGTCGTATTCGTCGGCATCCACCACCCGTACGCGGATTTTGTCGCCCGGCTTCATGTCGGTGCTGTTGATAAACACACTGCCGTCGATTTCCGGGGCGTCGGCATGGGAGCGGCCGACGGCGCCTTGGTCGTCGACTTCGTCGATCAATACTTCGATTTCCTGGCCGATCTTCAGCTGCAGGCGAGCAGTACTGATGGCCTGTTGGTGGGCCATAAAACGGTCCCAACGATCTTGCTTGATGTCGTCTGGGACGACGTCAAGGTCCAGGTCATTGGCTGGTGCGCCTTCAACCGGGGAGTACTGGAAGCAGCCCACGCGATCAAGTTGGGCTTCGGTCAGCCAGTTGAGCAGGTATTGGAAGTCTTCTTCGGTTTCGCCAGGGAAGCCGACGATAAAGGTCGAGCGAATGGTCAGCTGCGGGCAGATTTCGCGCCAGTTCTTGATCCGCGCCAGGGTCTTGTCTTCGAAGGCTGGGCGCTTCATGGCCTTGAGCACTTTCGGGCTGGCGTGCTGGAAGGGGATGTCCAGGTACGGCAGGATTTTGCCCGCGGCCATCAGCGGGATGATGTCGTCGACGTTCGGGTACGGGTAGACGTAGTGCAGGCGCACCCAGACGCCCATGCTGCTGAGCGCTTCGCACATTTCCAGCATGCGGGTTTTCACCGGCTGGCCGTTCCAGAAGTCGGTCTTGTACTTGACGTCGACGCCATAGGCGCTGGTGTCCTGGCTGATCACCAGCAGTTCCTTGACGCCGGCCTTGACCAGACGCTCGGCTTCGCTGAGCACGTCGCCTACCGGGCGGCTGACCAGTTTGCCGCGCATCGACGGGATGATGCAGAAGCTGCAGCTGTGGTTGCAGCCTTCAGAAATCTTCAGGTAGGCATAGTGGCGCGGGGTCAGCTTGATCCCTTGCGGCGGCACCAGGTCGATCAGCGGGTTGTGCTCTTTATTGGGTGCGACCACGTCGTGCACGGCGTTGAGAACTTGTTCGTACTGTTGCGGGCCGGTTACGGCAAGCACGCTGGGGTGCACGTTGCGAATGGCCGACTCTTCCACGCCCATGCAGCCGGTGACGATAACCTTGCCGTTCTCGGCCAGGGCTTCGCCAATCACTTCCAGGGACTCAGCCTTGGCGCTGTCGATAAAACCGCAAGTGTTAACCACCACCACGTCGGCATCTTCGTAGGTCGATACCACCTCGTAACCTTCCATGCGCAACTGGGTGAGGATGCGTTCGGAGTCGACTAGGGCTTTCGGGCAGCCAAGGCTGACAAAGCCGACTTTCGGGGTGGCGGGGGTGGACATGGCTAACCTCAGACTGGGTACGGATGCGCGAGTGTGGCTGCGCTGATCAAAAAGTGCGCAATTCTAGCGGCAGAGCAGCGGCTTGGCCAGTGTTGTACGCGGGATGCGCATGGATTGGCGGTCTGCGACAAATGGCTGCAGCAGTTGTTTTGTCTGTGCAGCAGGCGCAGCATTCGCACACATTTTGTAACGAGTTGATTGTATGAGTGCACAGGCGAATACAGCGACAGCTGAAGAGGGTGGGCATTCCTCTGGGGTTGGTTTGCTGGTGGCGGCGGCTGGCGTGGTTTACGGCGATATTGGTACCAGCCCGCTGTACACCCTGAAAGAGGTGTTTGCCGGCCACTATGGCGTGCAGGTCAACCATGACGGGGTGTTTGGCATTCTGTCGTTGATTGTCTGGTCGTTGCTCTGGGTGGTTTCACTCAAGTACGTGATGCTTATGTTGCGGGCAGACAACGAGGGTGAAGGCGGGGTGATGGCCCTGACCGCGCTGGCCCGCCGAGCGGCGTTGCCCTATCCACGGCTGAAGACGGTATTGGTGCTGCTGGGGTTGTTCGGGGCTGCGTTGTTTTATGGCGACAGCATGATCACTCCGGCCATCTCGGTGCTCTCGGCAGTCGAGGGTATGAACGTGGCGCTGCCTGGCCTTGAGCATTGGGTGGTGCCGGTCACGGTGGCCTTGCTGGTGGGGCTGTTCCTGATCCAGAAGCACGGTACGGCGCGCATCGGTATCCTCTTCGGGCCGGTGATGGTGCTGTGGTTTGTGGTGCTTGGCGCCCTGGGGATCTCCGGCATCATCCGTGAGCCACAGGTGTTGCAGGCGTTGAACCCCTGGTGGGCGGCGAACTTTTTTATCGCCCATCCAGGCATCGGCATCACCATCCTGGCGGCGGTAGTGCTGGCCTTGACCGGTGCCGAGGCGTTGTATGCCGATATGGGCCACTTCGGCCGCAAGCCCATCGCGCGGGCCTGGTTTGCGCTGGTGTTGCCGGGGCTGGTGCTGAACTATTTCGGCCAGGGCGCCTTGTTGCTGGAAAACCCTGAAGCGGCGCGCAACCCCTTTTATCTGCTGGTGCCATCCTGGGGCTTGCTGCCGATGATCGGGCTGGCCACGCTGTCGACCATCATTGCCTCGCAGGCGGTCATTTCCGGTGCCTTCTCCCTGAGCCAGCAGGCGATCCAGCTCGGTTATGTGCCGCGCATGCACATCCAGCACACCTCCAGTCAGGAGCAAGGGCAGATTTACGTCGGCGTGGTGAACTGGGCGTTGATGGTGGGCGTGGTCTTGCTGGTGCTCGGTTTTGGCTCTTCCAGTGCGCTGGCTTCGGCTTATGGCGTGGCGGTAACCGGCACCATGCTGATCGATACCTTGCTGGTGGCTTCGGTCATGTTGCTGTTGTGGAAGGCGCCGCGTTGGTGGGCGATTCCGCTGCTGGTGGGCTTTTTCATCGTCGACGTGCTGTTCTTTGCGGCCAACGTGCCGAAAATTCTCGAGGGTGGGGCCTTCCCGGTGATCGCCGGTATCGCTTTGTTTGTGCTGATGACCACCTGGAAGCGTGGCCGGCAGATCCTGATGGAGCGCCTGGACGAAACGGCGCTGCCATTGCCGTTGTTTATCAGCAGCATCCGCAGCCAGCCGCCGCACCGAGTGCAAGGTACGGCGGTGTTCCTCACGGCGCGCCCGGATGCAGTGCCGCATGCCCTGTTGCATAACATGCTGCATAACCAAGTGCTGCACGAGCAGGTGGTGCTGCTGGCGGTGGTGGTGGAGGACACGCCGCGGGTTGCTCTGGATCGGCGCTTCGAGGTCGATGCGTATGGCGATGGCTTCTTCCGCGTGCTGCTGCACTACGGCTTTACCGAAGAGCCGGATGTGCCGCAGGCGCTGACACTTTGCCATCTGGATGAACTGGATTTCAGTCCGATGCGCACCACTTACTTCCTCAGTCGTGAGACGGTGATTCCGTCCAAGCGCTTGGGTATGGCGCGCTGGCGCGAAACCTTGTTCGCCTTCCTGTTGAAGAATGCCAACAGCAACCTGCGGTTCTTCAAGTTGCCGTTGAATCGGGTGATCGAACTGGGTACCCAGGTCGAGATATAGCCTTGTGCACTGAATGAAAAAAGGGCTTGCCGGTGATGCCGGCAAGCCCTTTTTGGTTACCTGTAATCGCGGCTTATTTGCGCTCAGGCAACATGATGCGCAGGGTGTTGTCGCGCACAAAATGGTGGTGATAAACCGCAGCGACCGCGTGCAGGCCGATCAGCCAGTAACCCGCGGTGCCGGCCAGTTCGTGCAGTTCCTTGATCTGACTGCCGAGGTCGGGGTTTTCGTTGATCAGCGGCGGCAACTCCAGGCCGAAGAACGGGATCGGCTTGCCAAACGCGCTAAGAATCAGCCAGCCGGCCAGCGGGGCGCCGATCATCAGCAGGTACAGAGCCAGGTACATCAGCTTGGCCAGCTTGTCTTGCAGCAGCGGTGGCGCCGGCTGGATCTTCGGTGTCGGGGCAATCACGCGGGCCAGGATGCGCAGCCAAACCAAAGCAAATACGGCCAGGCCGAGCATGAAGTGCCACTGCTTGAGGCCTTCGCGGATGTCACTGCCTTTGGGGAAGTTGCCTTTGAGTTCGATGCAGGCATACACCGCAGCGATCAGGATCAGCATCAGCCAGTGCAGGCTAATGGACAGGGTTCCAAAGCGGGTTTCGGTGTTTTTCCAGCTCATCTTGGCTCCTTGGTGAGGTTGTGTACGGCGTTATGGGTATTTCAAATCGTGTTCAGGATATCGAACAGATATCTAAAGGCATAAGGTTAACATGGGTATTGTCTGCGCTGGCTATATCAGCGTGAATCGCAGTGGACTTTTGAGGGGCTGGAGGTGTTTGCTGTTGCGGCGTTGGAAGGGGGGAATTCTGAGGGGGTAAAACGCAGAAACAAAAAAGGCCACTTTTTCAAGTGGCCTTTATATGTTTGGTTGCGGGAGCAGGATTTGAACCTACGACCTTCGGGTTATGAGCCCGACGAGCTACCAGACTGCTCCATCCCGCGCCGTTGATTCTACAGCGAAGGACTGTGTTGTCAATCTTTTTGTTTCTGGATCAACAAGTTAGCGAGAAACTTAAAACGCAGAAACAAAAAAGGCCACTTTTTCAAGTGGCCTTTATATGTTTGGTTGCGGGAGCAGGATTTGAACCTACGACCTTCGGGTTATGAGCCCGACGAGCTACCAGACTGCTCCATCCCGCGGCGCCAATTCTATCGTCAAATCTCAGGCTGTCAACCTTTAACTTGGAAAAAATCCTGATCGCTCAGGTGCTTAGCGTTGGGCGGGTGGTAGACTCCGGGTCTTCAGGGCTTGCCTGCTGGGGCTTTCCGGACTTTTCGTGCGCAAGATCATCCATGTCGATTGCGACTGTTTTTACGCGGCTATCGAGATGCGTGATGACCCGCGCCTGGCGGATAAGCCCTTGGCCGTCGGTGGCAGTGCCGAGCGGCGCGGAGTGATTGCCACCTGCAACTACGAGGCGCGCGCCTATGGCGTGCGCTCGGCCATGCCGTCGCGGCAAGCGCTGCAGTTGTGTCCGGATTTGCTGATCGTCAAGCCTCGCATGGATGCTTACAAAGCGGTGTCCCAGGAAATTCACGGCATTTTCCGGGATTACACCGATTTGATTGAGCCGCTGTCCCTGGACGAAGCCTATCTGGATGTCTCGGCGTGCAGCCACTTTGCCGGCAGTGCCACGCGGATTGCCGATGCGATTCGCCGTCGTGTGGCGCGCGAACTGCGTATCACCGTGTCGGCCGGGGTGGCGCCGAACAAGTTTTTGGCGAAGATCGCCAGCGACTGGCAAAAACCCAATGGTCTGTTTGTGATTACCCCGGCCCAAGTCGATGAGTTCGTCCTGGCGCTGCCGGTGGCCAAGCTGCATGGCGTGGGCAAGGTCACGGGGCAGCGACTGGGGCGCATGGGCATTCAGACTTGCGCGCAGCTGCGCGAATGGAGCAAGCCTGCGCTGGCCCGCGAGTTCGGCAGTTTTGGCGAGCGCCTCTGGAGCTTGGCGCGAGGTATCGATGAGCGTGCGGTGCAGGTCAACAGTCGGCGTCAGTCGGTCAGTGTCGAGCACACCTTTGAGCAGGATCTGCCCGATCTAGAGGCTTGTCTGCAGCGCTTGCCATTGTTGCTTGGGGAGCTGGATGGACGCGTGCAACGCCTTGATTCGAGCTATCGACTGGGCAAACCGTTTATCAAACTGAAGTTTCATGACTTCACCCAGACCACCCTGGAACAGGCGGGTGCAGGGCACGATCTACCCAGTTATCAGGCGCTGCTGACGGCGGCCTTCGCTCGCGGCAACAAGCCAGTGCGCCTGATCGGGGTTGGCGTGCGCTTGCAGGATCTGCGCAGCCGCCAGGAGCAGTTGCAGCTGTTCGGCGACTAATTCCCTCGTGCGGGTTTCAGCCTTCTTCGGGCTGCAAACGCAACGGCTTGCCTTGTGCGGGCCACAGGCGCAATTCGTCCTGCGGGGAAAAATCCCAGCGCTGCACGCTGCCGAGGGCGTCGAGGAAGCGTTGCTCTTGTTCCATCACCGCCGGAGCACACATTTTTCGGGTGCTACCGATCTGGGCGAAACTGAGCTTATCGGCTTCGCGGGTGTAGGCGGCGAACCAGTGATTACAGCCACCGCTGCCGTAAGCGCGACCGTCATCCCCCAGGGTCAGGGTAGGGTGGCTGTGGTGCAGGCGTGGCTTGCCGTTGATCCACTCGGCTTGGTAGGTGCGTTCGCTTTCCAGTTGCAGCGGCTCACTGGCGCAACCGAGCAGGCCTGCGCTCAGCAGGCCAAGGGCAAAAACCTTATTCATTGGGCGTCTCCCTGACATTTTGGGCACAGGTGGCGTTCACCGCGCGCGACCCAGCCCAGTTCGCTGATGCGTGCCTGAGCTGCTGGCGCTCGGGCTTTATCGCCGAGGGCGGCGTCCACGGCAAACTCGAAGTCGAGCTGAGCGCTGCAGGCATCGCAGTTAACTTGCCAATTGAGAATGGCGAGTTCCTTGAATACCGGACCTTTAGCCACTGCCAGCCATTGCCCTGGCGGGTTGATCAGGTGGCGGACTTTCTCCACCTGCAAGCGCAGGCACAGGTCACGGCTGCCTTTGAGCGTTACCAGTAGGGTGTCTGCAGCCTTGATCGAGCCGCCGTTGCCGGTGACCTGATAACGGCCAGGGGCCAGTGCGCGACATTCGGTGAGGGTGTGTTGGGGGTTGAGCAGCGAGTAACGGAAGTCGTGTTCGGCCATGGGAGCCTGGTGCGCCAGTATTCAGGTGAATTTAGGCGCATATCCTAACATGCACGTGCCAGAAGCCGGGCGCTGCCGGTCTGTTCCGGGATTAAAACGCAGGCAAAGAAAAGGGCGCCAGAAGGCGCCCTAAAAACATCTATGGAGTAAGTCCATAACTCAGAGCCAGGTTCGTCGACGTTGGTTCAATACGTGTCGACGAACGGTAGGTCAGCGGCTAGGGACCAGGACCAGGCGTTGGTTGCCGTAGGTCTTATCGATGTTTTTGCTCTGGAAGGGAAAACTCATGTAATGACCCTTTTGCCAGGCTTCGATGCCGTCGGCGTAGTGCGGGCTGGCGGGGTTGCCGGACTGGCCGCTGCTGTTGAGGCCAATCAACGGCTCCGCCTGGCTGAAGTCGACGACGATGCGCATGGCCGGAATCAGCCAGGTGTCGAAATCCTGGCCCCAGTGGTAAGCCGACACGTTGAGGGTGCTGTGATCGCCGCCCGCGGGGTAGGGGCCGCGGTCCAGATAACCCTTGATGGCGTTGATCGAGGCTTGCTGGCTGGCGCTCATGTACTTGGCCAGTTGGGTGGTGTCCGTCGCCCAGGTGTAGGTGTGCAGCTTGCCCCATTGCCAGGCCTGGCGGTTGCTGCCCAGCTTGCTTTCGCAGAAGGTCACGGCGGCCGCCAGACTGCGGGCCAGGATGGCTGGCTTGTCTTCGGCCTGCGGGCTGCTGCGGTCATCCCAGAACGGGCTGTCTTCGCGGCCCAGCAAGTGGTCGGCCTGGGCCGAGTACGACAGGTTGGCGGTTTCCACCAGCGCCTGCCAGGCCGCGGAGTCCGGGCTGCCCAGCTCGTCACTGAAGGTCAGGCGGGCGCTTTCCTGCAGAAAGGCGCCGTACAGGGCGGCATCGGCGGAACTGGCATCCAGCCTGCCGTTGAACGCCAGCAGGCGTTTGTGGGCCTCCTCGGCTTTGCTGCGCTGATCGGCAGGCAAGGCGGTAATCGCCTGTTGCAGCGGCTGCTGCATACCTGGGGCGCTGAACATAGCTTGCAACTTGGCAACGAACGGCGAGGTTTGATCGTACTGCATGGCGATCATGCTTTTCTGGTCGTGCTTGCCGCTGCCGGCCAGTTGCGCAATGCGCTCGGCCCGTTCGGGGTAGTACCAGGAGTTGGACAGCTGCATGCCATAACCTGACGGCACCGTACGCTGGTTGGCAGTGCCCAGCCAGCCTTGGGGTGGGTCCTGGTCGTAAGGGTGCAGCATGGTGTCGGCAAAACCGTCCCAGTCATATTGGCTGTCCCAGCCAGGGGAGGGCAACAGGCCGCGCCCGCCGCGGCGGTTGGGGAAGCGTCCGCTGACCTGCCAGCCGATGTGCTGGGCGTCGGCAAACACCAGATTGAGGGGCATACCGCGAATTTCGCGGGCCGCTTCAAAGGCGCGGTCGATATTCTGGGCTCGCGACAGGTCGAAAAAGGCGTCCAGGGTTTTGTCGGCCTCGAACTGGGTGCTTTGCAAGGCCAGGCCATAACCGCTGCTGATTTGCAGCGGCTGGAGCATGTGTTTGCGCTCGCCCAGCACGCTGTTGAGCAGCGGCCCGTGGCGGGTTTCATAGAGGGTTTCGCGTACCGGGCTGGCGCCCTTGATAAAGAAGGTTTCATGGCGGGCGCGGGCGGGCAGCCATTTGCCGTCAGCCAGGTAGTAGGGCTGGCGGTTGCGCAACTGGATTTTCTCCAGGAACAGGTCCTGATTGTCGCCCATGACCATGGTCATGCCCCAGGCCAGTTTACCGTTGAAGCCCGCCACCACGGCCGGTACGCCGGCAATCGAAACCCCTGCGGCCTGGAATTGTGGCGAGCGAATCTGGACGAAGTTCCATGCCGAGGGCATGGACAGTGGCAGGTGGGTGTCGTTGGCCAGCAGGCTCTTGCCGTTGCGCGCACGTTGCGGGGCGATTGCCCAGTTGTTCGAGGCGGCGACGCCGAGCATGTCCAGTTGGGCGATCTGGCTGGCGGCGCTGCTGATGGCACCCAGGCCCTGGATGGCGCTTGTGCCGTTGCTGCCGGCCAGGTTCAGGCCTTTGAGTTTGTCGGCCTCGTCAAACGGCAGCGGTTCGTCCGGGTAGGTCGGCGTCAACCAGGCCAGCTTGTCGGCACCGACTTTTTGCGCCAGCACTAGAGAGGCGATTTCTTCCTGCAGGTTCACTGCCAGGCCGAAGTTGAGCAGGCTGAAGATCAGCACCGAGTCTTCGGCTTTCCAGTAGGCGGGGCGGTAGCCCGACTCGCGCAGGTCCATCGGCAGCTTGTCGCGGTACTGGAACAGGTAGGCGTTGACGCCACGGGCGTAGACCTCGAAGGACTTCTTGATCCGTGGCGAGGCATTTTTATACAGCACCGCCGCACTTTGCTTGAGGTTGACGGCGCGCATGAAACGGTCGATGTCCAGGGCGCCCGGGCCGACCATCTCGGCCAGACGGCCTTCGGCCATCAGGCGCATGCCGACCATCTGGCTGAGGCGGTCACTGGCATGCACATAACCAAGGCTGAAGACGGCGTCGTGAAAGCTGCTGCTCTCGATCAGCGGCATGCCGAGGGCGTTGCGGCGGATGCTCACGCTTTTCGACAGACCCTGAATTTTCACCGTGCCTTGCACGGGCGCGACGCTGTCGCCGTACTGGTTGTCGAGGAAGGCCTGGCAGCCGGTCAAAGCCAGCAGCCCGGCAAGGGTCGCGCCCAGGGTCAGGCTGGTCAGGGGACGAAGCAGACGCGCGAGCATGTGAGGGCTCCTGGAGCAATAAAGTGATGCCGCCAGCAGCCGCAAGGCTTGGCCGCAGAGGGCAGTGGTGAGGTCAGTTTAGCGCCACCAGGCGGTGGCGCTGTGTTGCGTAAGGTGTGGCGATGGAGGTGCGTAGGCGCTGTCAGGCGCCGTGGCACTTCTTGAATTTTTTCTGGCTACCGCAAGGGCAGGGATCGTTGCGGCCGACGTCTTTCAACGGGTTGCGCGTCGGTTCCTGATGGTGGTGATTGCAGTCAGGGCCATGCACGTGGCCATGGTCGTGGTCGTGCGCATGATCGTGATTGCAGTCGGGGCCGTGGACGTGGGGTTCTTGCTGCATGGGGCTTACTCCGGAATGTAGTTGCCGGGGATTATCTCGCCATTGCGCTCAAGGTGCACGCTGCGTCCGAACATCAGGCCGGTTTTTACGTCGCCCTGCAGTTGGTAACTGATGGGTTTGTCTGGGTCATCGAGCAAATTGACGATGCGCTTAAGGTGGCGCCAGAGGTTGGTGCGCACCGGAACGTCGAAATTCTGGTGGCCTCGGGCCGGCACGGTGAAGCTTTTATCTGACTGACCTTCGGCCAGCAGCACGCCATTGAGCTTGACGTTGTAGTTGAGGCCACGGATTGGCAGGCTCATGTCATTGGGGTTGTCGATGCGAAAGCGCAGCACGAACTTCTGTTCGAGCAGCTTGGCTTTGACCACGTCGACCTTGAGCAGGCGCACCTCGGGGTCACGGAAGTCGTCAGTCAGCAAGCTGCTGCAACCGCCGAGACTGAGGAGCAGGCCGAAGGTCAGCAGTAGGCTGAGGATTCTTGCAAGAGGGGTTTGGCAACACATTCAGCGACTCCAACCGATGGCGCAGTGTAACAAGCGGTTGCTTGGCCGCAACCTGTTGTTTAGGTGAAAAAACCTGCGCCATACTGAGGGCTGTTTTGGACAGGAGTGTGACCATGACCCGCTATGAGATTGCCTTTTCCGGCCAGTTGGTAGAAGGCGCGCCATTGGCGTCGGTGCAGGCCAACCTGGCCCGTTTGTTTCAGGCCGACGCGCAGCGGATTGCCCAGCTGTTTTCCGGGCGGCGGGTGGTGATCAAGAACAACCTGGATGAGGCGGGGGCGGAGAAGTATCGCCTGACCCTTGAGCGTGCCGGTGCCGTGGTCGAGGTGTTGGCCATGCTGGTTGAGGAGGTCGAGTTGGCATCCCCGCCGCCAGCTTCCGCGCCAGTAGCCGCAGTGCCAGCGGTGCCAGCAGTGGCGGCCGTTGCCAGCGCGGCAAGTCCAGGCCGTCTGCACGTCGCGCCGCGGGATGAATATATGGCGGCGTTTGCCGACGTCGATGCGCCGGATTTTGGCATCGCTCCTGTGGGTGTCGACCTACAGGACGCCAGGCCCGAGGCACCAGCGCCCGCGGTGGATTTATCGCAATTCAGTCTGGCCCCCGCCGGCAGCGACATGGGCCAGGCCAAGGCCGCACCCGCAGGGCCGCCGCCGGATACGTCCTACCTCAGCCTGCAGGAGTGATTGGCGCTTCCGGTTGTGGCGGGTTTTACCGCTCTTCAGGCCAGGTAATTTGCACAGCACTTCTTGAATTTCTGCCCGCCCGCGCAGGGGCACGGGTCGTTGCGGCTGGCTTTAAGTGGCACGCTGGGGTCGATGAAATACCAGTGGCCGTCCACTTGGACAAAGGCTGAGCGCTCCTCATGGGCGTGCTCGCCATCGCCATCGCGCCAGTGGGCGGTGAAGGTCACCCAGGCATGGGCTGGCGTGCCGGGAATCTGCTCGGCGCTGCTGACCTCCAATCCAAGCCACTCGCTGTGCTGGCTCCAGGCAGCGATGGCTGCGCTATCCAGTCCTGCTTGTTGGACGGGCAGGGTGGTACGCAGCAGATAGTCGATCAAGCCGAGCACATAGGCACTGTAGCGCGAGCGCATCAGACGCTCAGCGTCGGGTGCGGGGGTGCCAGCGTGGTAGAGACCGCAGCACTCGTTCAGGGTGCGAGCACTGCCGCAGGGACAAAGCGGATTCATCGGCTTACCACCAGTACTTGCCAAAGCGTTCCGGGTTGGCCCAAAACTTGGCATTCAGCCAGTCCGGCACCTGTTTGTACTCGCGCAAATCATAGGTAAACAGCGTCAGCGTCTGCTGTTCTCGCTGGAAGTGCTCGCTGGCTTGCAGGGCCAGGGCGAACAGGTCGGTGGTTTGCCAGTCGCAGGCGTTGAGGTCTACCAGTACCGCCAGTTTGCTGGCGTTCAAGTTGCGCACGCCGGCCAGCAGTTGCTGGCCCTCGCGCTTATCGAGGTGCTCCAGGCAATCGACAAACAGGGCGAGATCGAAACGCTGGGCGGCCAGTTCTGTCGGCAAGGCTCCGGCGGGCGCTTGGGCATAGGTGCACTGCGGGTGAGCTGCAAGAAATGCCTCAATGGCCGGCAGTTCACTGGCGCCGACCAGCAGCAGGCTCTGCGGGGCGTGTTGGGCCAGCAGTGCGGCAAGCGCCTGCTGTGGGGTACGGGACGAAAAGCGCACAGTCATCGACAATCCTCGGTCTGGGACGCAAAGACTAGCGCGGCCGCGGCCGCTGGCCTAGCGTTGGCGCTTTTTAAGCGTGGGGTCTTTACTTCTTTGAGTATCGGAGATTGGCCGATTAACTCAGGAGTAAGTCCCCTATGAAAATGCTCAAAACGACTGTTCCCATGCTCTTGGCCGCCACTGTGCTGAGTGGCTGTAGCACCTTTCAGGAAGGCAATGTCCCGGTCTGCGCGGCGATTGGTGGCGTGACCGGGGCTGGCTTGGGTGCGATTGAGAGCTCCAGTATGGCTGGCACTGTTGGCTTGGCGGGCGGTGTGATGGCCGCTGCGTATTGCTGGGTACATGGCGATGAAGATGGCGATGGTGTGGTCAACAAGACCGACGATTGCCCAGGCACCCCCAAAGGCACCATGGTCGATGAGGTGGGTTGCCCGGTAGAAGTCGTCGAGGTGGTCGAGGAAGTGATTGAGGTGGTGGCCGTTGATGAAGAAATTGTGGTGGATAACCTGCACTTTGCCTTCAACTCGGCCGAGCTGACCGCAGCTGATAAGGCGGTACTGGATAGCGTTGCCAGTCGTCTGAAAGATAGCGCCGCGAATGCCAAACTGAGCATCACCGGTTTCACCGACAGTGTTGGCGCCGATGCTTATAACCTGAAGTTGTCTGAGCGCCGTGCTGTGTCGGTGGCTAACTATCTGGTGGCCGCAGGCGTTGCTCAGGCCAGTATTGTCGCGGTCGGTGGTGCGGGTGAAGCCCAGCCCGTGGCGGATAACGCGACTGCCGAAGGCCGTGCCATGAACCGTCGGGTAGTGATTTCCGTCGATAATTGAGGTTAGGCACTGTCCCCTTCTGCAGGGCGCGCCTTGTGTGCTGCGGAGGGCGGGTCTTTACTCCTGTGTTACCGGCATCTGCCGGTGACACAGGAGATCACTTCCATGAGAACTCAATTCTCACAGGCAGTCGTACCATTTCTTCTGGTCAGCAGTGTTCTTTCCGGTTGCGCTTCGACCTCCAGTACGGGGGATGCAGTGCTTAACCAAAGGAACTGGCCTATTTGCAGTGCGGTTGGAGCCCTGGCCGGTGGCGGCTTGGGTGCAATCGAAAGTTCCGCCTGGGCAGGCGGTGGCGCAGCTATCGGTGCGCTGTTTGGCGGACTGATCTGTTATGCCCAGGACGGCGATGAAGATGCCGATGGCGTGCATGATCGTCGTGATACCTGCCCTGACACGCCGGCCAATACCCAGGTCAACCCCAACGGTTGCCCTATGTTTGTGGCCACCTCTACGCCTCGCCCCACCCCTGAACCCGTTGCTGAGCCCCAAGATGAGGTCATTGTCCTCAGCGATCTGGGCAAGGTGCTATTTGCCTTCAATTCAGCCGAGCTGACGCCGGATGCCAGGGAGTTGCTGGCCGGTATCAGTCCGCGCCTGGTCGATGGCTCGGTGCAGGAGGTGATGGTCAAGGGGCACACCGACAGCGTTGGCGCGGATGCTTATAACGACAAGCTGTCACTGCGTCGGGCAGAGAGCGTGGCTGCCTATCTGGTCAGTCAGGGGGTAGCTGCCGATAAGGTGAAAACCGCCGGGCTGGGCGAAAGCCAGCCGCTTGCTGACAACGGCAGCGATGCAGGGCGGGCACAAAATCGCCGGGTGGAGATTTTTGTCGATCGTTAACGGTGCGTGCACAACGCACAACGGGGGCCTTTTGGCCCCCGCATTTTTTTACAGGTATGTTCGACGGATCAGTTGGCGTCGCACGGGCTCATGTTTAGAAGCCAGGTCGAGCTGCGGCGATGGCCGTCAGGACCAAGCCCAGCAGCAGGTTGTAGCCCACTAACTGGCGAATGCGGCCCAAGGCGATACCGCCGGCTGGCCAGTCCTGGGCGGCAATGGCTTGGCGCAAGGGCGGCAGTTGCAGCAGTTGCACTCGCAGAAACAGCGCCAGCATGGCGATGTACAGCCCCATCATGATTTGCACATATTTGGGTGCGCCGGCAAAACCGCCAAAACGTAGGTGCAGTAGGCCGACGCCGCTGACGGGCAGCAACACGACGGCCAGCCAGACCCAGAGGAAGAATCGGCGTAACACCTCGGCCCACAAGGTCAGCCGGGCCGGCGCTTCCAGGCTGCTAACGGCGGCGGGCCGTAGAATCATCCAGGCGAAGAACATACCGCCTACCCAGATCAGGGCGGCGAGGGTGTGCAGGGCATAGATCAGTGCGTCGGGTGTCATGGCTAATCTCCAGTCGGCGGTAAGTGAAACGCGCGCTATCATAGACCACTGAAAATTTATCCAGCCTTTTTCCCGTCGCAGACCCCCATGCTCAGTACTGAACTCAAATCCCAGATCCAGGGCGCTTACTCGCGCTTTCTCGAAGCCAAAGGCCTCAAGGCTCGCTATGGCCAGCGCCTGATGATCGCCGAGATTGCCAAGGCCTTGGGCGGCATCAGTACCGATGAGGAAAATCAGCGCAGCGGCGATCCGGCAGTGGTGGCGGTGGAGGCCGGCACGGGCACAGGCAAGACCGTGGCCTACAGCCTGGCCACTATTCCGCTGGCCAAGGCTGCCGGCAAGCGCCTAGTGATTGCCACCGCAACGGTCGCCCTGCAAGAGCAGATCGTGCACAAGGACCTGCCGGACCTGTTGCGTAACAGCGGCCTCAATTTCAGTTTTGCCCTGGCTAAGGGCCGGGGCCGTTACCTGTGCCTGTCCAAGCTGGACATGCTCCTGCAAGAGGGTGAGTCCCACAGCGCCACGGCTCAGCTATTTGCCGAGGAAGGCTTCAAGATTGACGTCGATGAGCGCAGCCAGAAGCTGTTCGGGCAGATGGTTGAGAAACTCGCCGGCAACCGCTGGGACGGTGACCGTGACAGCTGGCCAGAGGCCCTGGAAGACCTCGACTGGGCGCGCCTGACCACCGATCACAGCCAGTGCACCAACCGCCATTGTCCGAACTTTCAGCAGTGCGCCTTTTACAAAGCCCGCGAGGGCATGAGCAAGGTCGATGTGATCGTCACCAACCACGACATGGTGCTGGCCGATTTGGCTCTGGGGGGCGGCGCAGTGCTGCCCAATCCACGCGACACCCTTTATGTGTTTGACGAAGGTCATCACCTGCCGGACAAGGCCATCGGCCATTTCGCCCATTACACCCGGTTGCGCGCCACGGCGGACTGGCTGGAGCTGACAGCGAAAAACCTGAGCAAGCTGCTGGCGCAGAACCCTTTACCGGGCGACCTCGGTCGCCTGATTGAGCAGGTGCCGGAGCTGGCGCGAGACATCAAGGCGCAGCAGCAATTCATGTTCAGCGCCTGTGAGCAACTGGCGGACTTTCGTGCCGGTGAAGACGCCCAAGGCCGCGAGCGCCCGCAACACCGCTTTGTCGGCGGCGTGGTGCCGGAGCATCTGCTGGAAATGGGTGTCGAGCTGAAAAAAGGCTTTTCCCGCCTCAACGACCTGTTTACCCGCCTGACCGAGCTGCTCAAACAGGCGATGGATGGCGAGGTCAGCATCGGGATTGCCAGCCATCAGGCCGAGGAGTGGTACCCGCTGTTCGGCAGCCTGCTGGCGCGGGCTCAGGGCAATTGGGAGTTATGGACTGCCTTCACCAGTGAGGATCCCGAAGACAGCCCGCCGATGGCGCGTTGGTTGAGTCTGGCCGAGAGCGGTGCGCTGTTTGATATCGAGGTCAATGCCAGCCCGATCCTGGCGGCGGAAACCCTGCGCCGTAACCTGTGGAATGTCGCCTATGGCGCGGTCGTGACCTCGGCAACCCTGACCGCGCTGGGCACGTTCGACCGTTTCCGCATGCGCGCGGGCTTGCCTCGCGTGGCCGTCACGGCTATCGCCCCCAGCCCGTTTCTGCATGCCGATGCCGGCGTGTTGCGAGTGCCCGACCTGCGCGCCGACCCTCGTGATGCCGTCGCCCATACGGCGGCGATCATCCGCGAGCTGCCAACGCTGGTGGAAGGCTCGCGCGGCACCCTGGTGCTGTTCTCCTCACGCAAGCAGATGCAGGAGGTTTTCGATGGCCTGGAGCGTGAGTGGCGCAAACGGGTGTTTATCCAGGGCAACCTGTCCAAGCAGGAAACCCTCAACAAGCACAAAGCGCGGGTCGACAGTGGCGAGGCCAGCGTGCTGTTTGGTTTGGCCAGCTTTGCCGAAGGGGTGGATTTGCCGGGCGCCTATTGCGAGCACGTGGTGATCGCCAAGATTCCTTTTGCGGTGCCCGATGATCCGGTTGAGGCGGCCCTGGCCGAGTGGATTGAAGCCCGTGGCGGCAACCCCTTTATGGAGATTGCCGTGCCGGATGCTTCATTGCGTTTGGTTCAGGCTTGCGGGCGCTTGCTGCGCACCGAGGAGGACCGCGGCACCATTACCTTGCTGGACCGGCGGGTTGTGACCCAGCGTTACGGTAAGGCGATCCTCAATGCCTTACCGCCATTTCGCCGGATCATCGACTAGGTATTAGCTGAGCAGTTCGGCAAAGGCTTTGTCGGCTTCTAGGGAGGCCTCCAGGTCAGCGAACAGTTTATCGCGATCAATGCCTTCAAACAGTGGGCCATCGAGGGCCTCTTTGGCTTCATCGCTGACGCCGCCATGGGCGCGCACGGTCTCGGCAATATGCACGGCTTGAGCGATCAGGCGTGGCAACGGCATACCTGCAGGCGCCTGGTTGGGTCTGGCCTGGTAGGCAATGGCATCCTGGATCACCTGCGGCAGCTGCCAGCGTTTAGCCAGCTCGGCACCTACTTCGGGGAAGCCAAAGCCCAGTTGCAGGGTTTCCAGGGCTACGCGCTGGGCTGAGTCGGTCTTGCCGCTACGGTTCAGTTGCGCTGCTAGCTCCGGTGCGCCGGTCTGGATCAGCAGTTCGCCGATGTTGTGCATCATCCCGCAAGTAAAAGCGGTTTCCACGGCTTCGCCGAGTTGCTTGGCCAGCAGTCGGCAGATGCCGGCAACCTGGAAGGTATGAATCCAGAACCCTTTGAGATCAAACCCCGAGTCGGTCTTGAAGGCGCCGGTCACTGCCGACGCCAGCACCAGTGTGCGCAGGGTATTGAAGCCCAGGCGCATGGCCGCATCTTCGACGCTGGTGGCTTCACGGGCGCCGCGAAAGCGTGCCGAGTTGGCCAGGCGCAGAACTTTTGCCGCTATTACCGGGTCCATGGCTATGTTGCGCGCCACGCTGTCAACGCTGCTGTTGGGGTTGTCGAATTGCAGGATCAGCTCCTGTGCCACTTTAGGAATGCTAGGCAGACTGTGGAGTTGGTTAAACAGCGTGTTGAGTTCCATGCAGTGATCTCTTTTCAGTGTCGGATGAGGAAAACATAGTCAGTCATAAAGGTTTCTGCTGTGAGAATTTTTATACGTCTATTCGCTGACAGACAAATGTCGTCTGCGTGCCGCACAATGCCGTGATTGACAGGCTGCTTGCAGTTGCTCTGTCCGTTTGCCAAACAGGAGAAAGTCGTAATGCCGTTGTCTTCCCTACGCCCGTTGGCCGTGCTTTGTGTTGCGGCTGTGTGTGGTGTGTCCCCTGTCCTGGCGGCAGCGCCGCAAACCCTCTACAACTTCGTCAAACCGATGGATGTCGTGCAGGTGACCACCCAGGACGCCACGCTTCCGAGCCTGACGGCTGAGGTGGGCGCCGGAGACGAAATCCTTCGGCGTGTGACCTTCAACCCGGCGCAGCAGCCGAGCCTGCGTCTGACGCCGCAGAGCGGCAGTTGGGACTGGTCCACGGCTGGCGGCATGAGTCTGCGGGTGCAAAACGCCATGGATTGGGCGTTGACCCTCGACGTGCAGATCGAAAGTGCCGATGGCAAGGTGCTGAGTAGCCGTATCGACCTGCCGGCAGGGCCCGCGCAGACCTTGCTGGTGCCGCTACAGGCGACATCGCCCCTGGCTCAAGGCATGCGCGCCGGGCCGCCCATGCCCTGGAATTACGAGGGGCGCAGCGTGTTGCTGGCCAGCACGGTGACTGGCGAGCTGCAGACCAGTCAGGTCGTGGCGGTCAAGCTGTCGCTGAATCAGCCCAATGCGGCGCAAAGTATTTTGCTCGGTCGATTTGGTGTGCAGGATGTCGCGCCGGTGCAACAGGCAGCCTATGCAGCCATCGTCGATGCCTACGGTCAGTTCAGCCGTGGTCAGTGGCCGGAAAAAATCAGCAGCGATGCTCAGCTCAAAACCGCCGCCAGCAAGGAGCAGGAACAACTCAAGGCCTGGCTGGCACAGGACAGTCAGCGGGACCGCTTCGGTGGCTTGCTGCAGGGTCCGAGTTTCGACGCCAGCGGCTTTTTTCGCAGCGAAAAGCGTGATGGCCGTTGGTATCTGGTCACCCCGGAAGGCCACCCGTTCTATTCCCTGGGGGTGAACACGGTAACGGCTAGCAATAGCCAGACGTACGTCGAGGGCCGTGAATCGATGTTTGCCGTCTTGCCCAAAGAGGGCGAGGCCCTGGCCACGTATTTCGGCACGGCGGACAACCGCAGCGGCACGGGCGCGGCCAAGGGGCGAGCCTTTGACCATGGGCGCTGGTTCGACTTCTATGGCGCCAACCTGGAACGCAGCTACGGCCCGCAGACGCCCGAGCGCTGGGTTGGGCATACCCTCGATCGCTTGCAGGCCTGGGGTTTCAACACCATTGGCAACTGGAGCGAGCCGGCGTTGACCGCCGCTCAGCGCGTGCCTTACAGCCTGCCGCTGTTGATTCGTGGTGACTACGCCACCATCAGCACCGGCCTGGACTGGTGGGGCGGCATGCCCGATCCGTTTGATCCGCGTTTTGCCATGGCCACCGAGCGCGCCGTGGCAATTGCCTCCCGCGACCACCGTGATGACCCCTGGTTGCTTGGCTATTTTGCCGATAACGAACTTGCCTGGGCTGACCAGGGCACCGAGCCCAAGGCGCGTTATGCCTTGGCCTACAACACCCTGCGGCTGACCACCGATGTGCCGGCCAAGCGTGCCTTCCTCAAGCAGCTGCGCGACAAGTACCGCAACCATCAGGGGTTGTCCAAGGCCTGGGGCATCGATTTGCCGGCCTGGGAGCTGATGGAAGATCCGGGGTTCCAGGCGCCGCTGCCAAGCGCCGAGTTCCCCGCCATTGAGGCGGATCTGCAGCGCTTCCAGCGCACGTTTGCCGACAGTTACTTTAAGACCATTGCCGATGCTCTGGATTGGCATGCCCCCAACCATCTGCTGCTGGGTGGACGCTTTGCCATCAGCACGCCGGAAGCCGTGGCCGCCTGCGCCCAGTACTGCGACGTGCTGAGCTTCAACTTCTACACCCGCGAACCCCAACATGGTTATGACTTCGCCGCCCTGCGAGCGCTGGACAAGCCGGTGCTGGTGACCGAGTTCCACTTCGGTTCCCGTGATCGCGGCCCGTTCTGGGGCGGCGTCAGCGAGGTGTACAAGGAAGAGGAACGCGGCGCCGCCTATGCGCACTTCCTCAAGCAAGCCCTGGCCGAGCCACTGATTGTCGGTGTGCACTGGTTCCAGTACCTCGATCAGCCGGTCAGCGGCCGTCTGCTGGATGGTGAGAACGGTCACCTGGGACTGGTGGGTATCACCGATCGACCCTTCCAGGGCTTTGTGGAACAGGTACGCAAGGCCAACCTGAACGTGCTCAAGAACGGCTTGCCAGCCCCGGCTGCCTCCGCGCCATAAGCCCTTATTCGCCGGCCTGATTGGCCGGCGGCCCACCCTGCGGGCGGTTCCAAAGCGGCGGGCAGGCTGCAACAATGCCTGCCTCTTACTCTTGCAACAGGAGTTGCCGCGTGCAGATTCAGGGCTATTTCGACCTTAAGTTCGAAGCACTTAAAGACACCTTCGCCGAGCTGTTCAACGACCCGCAGCAGCGCGGTGGCGCCCTGTGCGTGCAGATCGGTGGCGAAACGGTGCTCGACCTGTGGGCCGGTGTGGCCGACAAGGACGGCCAGCAGGCCTGGCACAGCGACACCATTCTCAACCTGTTTTCCTGCACCAAGACCTTCACCGCCGTAGCTGCCCTGCAGTTGGTGGCGGAAGGCAAGCTGGAGCTGGACGTGCCGGTGGCCCGCTACTGGCCTGAGTTTGCCGCTGCTGGCAAACAGGCCATCACCCTGCGCCAGCTGCTCAGTCATCAGGCCGGCTTACCGGCCTTGCGTGAGTTGTTGCCGGCCGAGGCCCTGTATGACTGGGCGACCATGACCGCGGCGCTGGCTGCCGAGCAGCCATGGTGGACGCCGGGCGAAGGCCATGGTTACGCCGCGATCACCTATGGCTGGTTGCTGGGTGAGGTGCTGCGGCGCGTTGAGGGCCGTGGCCCGGGCGAGTCGATTGGCGCACGGATTTCAGCACCACTGGGTCTGGATTTTCATGTTGGCCTGGCCGACAGCGAGTTTGAACGGGTTGCCCACGTCAGCCGGATCAAGGGGGATATGGGCGATGCGGCGGCCCAGCGCCTGCTCAAATGCATGTTCAGCGAGCCTACGTCGATGACTACGCGGGCGTTTACCAATCCGCCGTCGATCATGACCAGCACCAATAAACCGGAGTGGCGACGCATGCAGCAACCGGCGGCCAATGGCCACGGCAATGCTCGCAGCCTGGCCGGTTTCTATACGGGCTTGCTCAATGGGCGTTTGCTCGACGAAGAGCTGCTGGCACAGTTGCGCCGTGAGCACAGCCATGGCCCGGACAAAACCCTGCTCACCCAAACCCGCTTCGGTCTCGGTTGCATGCTCGACCAGCCAGAGGTTGCCAACGCCACCTTCGGCCTCGGTGCACAGGCCTTCGGCCATCCAGGCGCGGGCGGCTCCATCGGTTTTGCCGACCCGGAGCGGGACGTATCCTTTGCCTTTGTCACCAACAGCCTGGGGCCTTATGTGCTGATGGACCCGCGCGCGCAGAAGCTGGCCCGCCTGCTGGGCACCTTGCTGTAAGGGTGCGCGTTTGCCGACTTGTCGCAGGTCAAGCCGGATTGGCCGCGGCTGGATAGACTGAGCGTTCTGAATTCGAGGAGTTTTGCCATGAGCAGAAACTTGGCCGACATGCGCCGTGACTACACCCGTGATGGTCTGAGTGAAGAACAGGCTC
Organism: Pseudomonas sp. BGA-UO-ETr-WB11; assembly: GCF_059567785.1. Lineage (NCBI taxonomy): Bacteria > Pseudomonadati > Pseudomonadota > Gammaproteobacteria > Pseudomonadales > Pseudomonadaceae > Pseudomonas > Pseudomonas sp. BGA-UO-ETr-WB11. The sequence continues at coordinate 686,627 of NZ_JCAQOS010000005.1, forward strand.
CGGACGAGCCTTTTGCCCTGTTCCACCAGTGGTTTGCCGACGCGGTGGACACCGAGCAGGCGCCGGTGGAGCCCAATGCCATGACCTTGGCGACCGTGGATGAGGCTGGCCGGCCCCATTGCCGGGTGCTGTTGCTCAAGGGCCTGGATAGTCGCGGCTTTACCTTCTTCACCAACTACGCCAGTGCCAAGGGTGAACAGTTGGCGGCGCAACCGTTTGCGGCCATGACGTTCTTTTGGCCCAGCCTGGAGCGCCAGGTGCGCATCGAAGGAAGGGTGGAACGGGTCAGTCTGGAAGAGTCGGATGCCTACTTTCAGGTGCGTCCGCTGGGCAGCCGTATCGGTGCCTGGGCTTCACCGCAAAGCCAGGTGATCAGTGGTCGCGGTCAGTTGGACGAGTTGCTCGCGGAAACTGAGCGGCGCTTTATGGAGACTGCGCCCCATTGTCCTGAACACTGGGGCGGCTACCGTCTGCTGCCGGAGCGCATCGAGTTCTGGCAGGGGCGTGCCAGTCGTCTGCATGACCGCCTGAACTATCGCCTTGAAGACGCCGCCTGGTTGCGTGAGCGCCTGGCGCCCTGAGGCGTTAAACGCTGGAGCTGTCGGTCGCGGCGACAAACTCGCTGGCCGCTTGCTCCAGCCAGGCTTGTAGTTGTTTGCCGGGAACCTTGCTGGCCTTGGCTTCGTCCAGGCGCTTGAGCATGTAAGCGCGTTTGGCGGCATCGCTGCCGGCCAGCGACAAGGCCAGGTCGCGGTCGGTCCAGCGTTTGATGCGTACGTAAAGCCACCAGTGGAAATACAGGCCGCTGGCGACGGCAACGAAAATAATCAGATAGTCCATGTTCGATCCTGGGCGTTGACGAGTGTTCGGCCCTGGGGCTGAACTCTGGGGCCAATTCTAAGGTCAGACGCGTGCAAAGGCCTATTTTTCTCCTGCGTGCGCCGTGACAGTCCGCGCGGCGCGGAGTCTAATAGCTAACGGTCATTTTTGGAGACATGGCAATGCGTAAGTCTGTTTTGTTGGTGGCATCACTCAGCGCCGTTGCGTTGCTGACGACGGGCTGCCAGTCCAGCCTCACCGGTGATACCTATTCGCGTGATGAGGCCCGTACGGTGCAGACCGTGCGTCTAGGCACCATCGAATCCCTGCGTCCGGTGAAGATTGAGGGCACCAAGACGCCGATCGGCGCCGGTGCCGGTGCAGTGATTGGTGGTGTTGGTGGCAGCAGCATCGGTGGTGGCAAGGGCAGTATTGTCGCTGCGGTGATCGGTGCGGTGGCCGGTGGCTTGATTGGCGCCGCCAGCGAGGAAGGTTTGACCCGTACTCAAGGCGTGGAAATCACCGTGCGTGAAGATGACGGCAGCATGCGCGCCTATGTGCAGGAAGTGCAGCCTAATGAAATCTTCCGGGTTGGCGAGCGCGTGCGCATCATGAGCGTCAACGGCTCCAGCCGCGTAGCCCACTAACGGCAACGCTGCGGCAGAAAAAAGCCGACCCTTGGGTCGGCTTTTTTTCGTCTGCGCTTTAGCGCGCCGGGCGGCTACTCAAGTAGCAGACGGTGTAGCCGATCAGGGCGGCCAGTACCGAACCAGTGAGAATGCCCACTCGGTCCATGCCGGCGTACTCGCTGACCTCGGGTATAAACGCCAGGGAGCCGACAAACAGGCTCATGGTGAAACCGATGCCGCAGAGAATCGACAGGCCCAGTATCTGCCCCCAATTGGCGTCCTGGGGCAACTTGGCCCAGCCAGTCTGGATGGTCAGCCAGGTAAAGCCGAACACGCCGAGGGTTTTACCCAGCAACAGGCCTGCGGTAATGCCCATCGGCACCGGGTGGATAAAGCTGTCCAGGCTTAAGCCTTCCAGCGGCACGCCGGCGTTGGCAAAGGCAAACAGCGGCAAGATGGCGAAAGCCACCCAGGGTTGCAGGGCATGTTCGAGGGTCAGCAGGGGCGAGCTGTTGTCTTCGTTGCGCATGGGGATGGTCAGTGCCAGGACGACCCCTGCCAGGGTTGCATGCACGCCACTTTTCAACACGCAGACCCACAGGAATGTGCCTATTACCAGGTAGGGGCTGAGCCTTGTCACGCCAAAGCGGTTCATCAGGATCAGGATGCTAAGAAAGATGGCCGCCATGATCAGCGACACGTTGGACAGTTCGCTGGAGTAAAACAAGGCAATAACGATGATCGCACCGAGGTCATCAATGATCGCCAGGGTCATCAAGAACAGTTTCAGCGACACCGGTACGCGCTTACCCAGCAGGGCAAGCACGCCGAGGGCGAAGGCAATGTCGGTGGCCATGGGGATGGCCCAGCCACTGGCGGCGGCCGGGTTGTCATGGTTCAGCCACCAGTAGATGAGGGCCGGTATCAGCATGCCGCCGATGGCCGCGGCGCCGGGCAGCACCAGTTGCGAGGGCTGGCGCAGTTGCCCTTCGCGCACCTCGCGCTTTACCTCCAGACCGATCAGGAGGAAGAACAGGGCCATCAGGCCATCGTTGATCCATAACAGCAGCGGTTTGGCGATCTCCAGGGCGCCGACTTGCACGGCGACCGGCACATCCAGCAAGCCGTTATAGAGAAAGCTCAAGGGCGAGTTGTTGATGGTCATGGCCAGCACGGCCGCGCCGATCAACAGAAGGCCGCTGGCCGATTCCAGCTGCAAAAAGCGGGTAAGAGCATTACGCATAAGAGGAAAGGTGGTTATCCGTCAGTGAGTCAGAAACCAACCCTACCGCGCAAAGCGTGATGAAAAAACAAAAACTATATTCGTTTTTGTTACATGTACCGGCGTTATGTCGACGCCGGTTGCTTATTGCCGCGCTAGGGTGTGCGCCAACTCGTTTAGCCGCGCAGGCGCAGGGCTAGGCCCTTGAGGAAGTTACGCAGCAACTGGTCGCCGCAGGGGCGGTAGTTTTTTTGCCCTTCCTTGCGAAACAGTGCGCTCAGCTCTGGCTTGGACACCGGGAAGTCCGCAGCTTGCAGAATGTCGTGCAGGTCAGCGTCTTTCAGCTCAAACGCCACGCGCAGCTTCTTCAGAATGATGTTGTTGTTGATTGGCCATTGCACCGGCTGGGCTGGCAGGTTGGGGTTCTTGCCGCGTTTGTAGAACACCAGACCGTCGAGGAAATGAGCCAGCACTTCATCGCTGCAGTGCACCTGAGCTTCGTCTTCCTCAGGGAGCAGCCAGGCCTGCAGGTCAGCCAGAACGACCTCGTAGTCGGCTTCGCGAAACACCTTGAGCATCTCGGTATCATTGATTTTGAGGCTGTAGCGCAGGCTGCGCAGGACATCGTTATTGATCATGCAGGGTTGCTCATAATGGAGTCGGAATGTAGCGTGCCGCCATTCTAGCGTGCTAGGCGGCGGGGCTGGGGGTTTGTCTGCGGTGGGCTGCCTGGCGATGGTCGTCAACAGGCGAGGCAAATGCAGATAGAATGCACGCCAGGCAATCAAGGTATCGAACATGGCGCTTATCGGCCGTTACAACAGTTTACAGGTGGTTAAACACACCGACTTCGGGCTTTATCTGGATGGCGGGGCGGATGGCGAGATCCTCTTGCCCAAGCGCTACATCCCCAAGGACACCCCCAGCGAGGTCGAAGACTGGCTGAATGTGTTCATCTACCTGGACAGTGACGACAAGCTGATCGCCACCACAGAAAAACCCAAGGTTCAGGTTGGCGAGTTCGCCAGCCTCAAGGTGCTGGAGATCAACAGCATCGGCATCTTCCTCGACTGGGGCCTGTCCAAGGACCTGCTGCTACCGTACTCGGAAGAGAAGCGTTCGCTGGAAGCCGGTCAGTACTGCGTGGTGCATGTCTATCTGGACAAACACACCCGTCGCATCACGGCCACAGCGCGCCTGGACCGCTATCTGGATGTGCGTCCGGCGGCCTATCAAGTGGGGCAGGCGGTTGATCTGCTGGTGGCCGAGGCCACTGACATGGGCTTCAAGGCCATCATCAACAATCAGCACTGGGGCTTGATCCACAAGAACGAAGTGTTCAAGTTCCTGCGCAGCGGTATGCGTGAAAAGGGCTTTATCAAAGAGCTGCGCGCTGACGGCAAGATCAGCCTGTCTCTGCAGCCGGTGGGCCAGGAAGCCGCCAACAGCCTGCACGAGAAGATTCTCCAGCAGCTGCAGGACAATGGCGGCACCCTGGCAGTCAGCGACAAGAGCCCGCCCGAGGTCATCAGCAGCCTGTTTGGGGTGAGCAAGGGTAACTTCAAGAAGGCTATCGGCGCGCTGTACAAACAGGGCCAGATCGTCATTCACGCCGACCGCATCGAGCGGGTGTGAGTCGACGGTTGTCGGTGCGCGACGGGGAGATCCGCCGCGCACCGAGATTTATGTCTAGTGCAGTAGCTCGCTTTCTTCTTCCGGCACCGCCAGTGCCAACTCATGCTCCGGCTGCAATGGCTCGGTAGCGACGCTGAAGTCGGTGATCTCGATCAGGCCACGACCTTGCCCCAGCAGGTGGAAGGAAAACGCCTTGCGCGCTTCCAGATTGTCGAAGCTGAAACTCAGGTCGATCGGTTTGCCACGGGTCAGCAGGGGCAGTTCCGGCAGTTGCAGGAGTACGTCGCGGTCGAACTCCTTGGTTTTCAGTTGCAGTTGTACGCCTTTGCCGGCCAGGTTCAGGGCGCGCACCTTAAGGTGCACGGTGGTCTGCGAGTTCTGCGGTAACTCGAGGTATTGGGCGCCTACCAAGTTGGCGGTCCAGTCGTCGCTGATGGTCTCGCTGAGTTTCACCCGGTCACGCTTGGCGAACTGGTACTGCTGACCGAGCTGACCGCTGAGCAGCGACTGATCGAGTAAGGCCGCGCGTTTAGCCACCAGGTGTGCCTTCTTGCCGCTGAAACGACCCAGGTAGCGAGCGCTGTCGGCAATAAAGCCTGCGCTGGCATAGCGCCGGCAGACATGCTGGAAGTTGCATTCGGTGAACTCGCCCTTGCCGTCATGCTGGCGCAGCACGCCGTTGGTGTAGGACATGATTTCTCGGCCGTTGGCGTAGTCGCGAAACAGCGAACGGCCGGAGATGTTGGCCGGCACCGGCAGGGAAAAGTAATCGAGCACCGAAGCGGTCAGGTCAACATGGCCATAGAGGCCAGGTTTAACCGCTGGCAATTGCGCCTGTTCTGGCGCGAGCACTAAGTTGAAGCCCCAGGCCGAGGCCAGGCGTACATCTTCGATGCCGTGGGACTCATCTGAGGTGATGATCACTAGGGTGTCCTTGAGCACACCTTGTTTTTCCAGGCCACTGAGAAAACTGTCGACCGCATCGTCCATGTAGGCCACGGCGGCCTGCTTGGGGCTGTCGAAGCGCGCCAGATAGTCTTCGGGGGCGGCGTAGGGCTGGTGGGTGCCGACGGTCAGCAGGGTGAGCATCCATGGCTGCTTGTTTTGCCGCAGCTGGCGTACATAGGTGAGGGCGCCCTCGAAGTAGGCCTTGTCATCCATGCCCCAGGCGAACTCAAGCTGTGGCTTGTTACGGAACCAGTCGCGCCCGCGGGTATGGGTAAAGCCCATGTGCGGCATGATCTTGTCCTTGGCCATGAACTGCAGTGCCGCGCCTTGCAGGAAGTGGGTGCGAAAGCCCCGCGATTGCAACTGGGCCGGCAGGCATTGCTGGTTGCGTTGGCTATCGTTGAGCAGTTCGACGCCCTTTGGGGTGCCGCTGTCGAGTTTGCTGTAGTCACCGCAGAGCATCGCGTACAGGCCGCGAATGGTCTGATGGCTGTGCAGTACGTAATCCGGGGTGGTCATCGCGCGTTCGGCCCAGCGGCTGAGCTTGGGCATCAGCGCTTGCTGATAGCTACTGTTTAAGGCCTGGCGGTTGGCCTCGATGTAGGCGCCGGGAATGCCTTCGAGGGTGATGATCAGTACGTTGCGGGCCTTGCCGCCGGCAGGCAGCAACGGCGTACCGCTGAGGTCGAGCTTGCTCAGGCCGGCAATATCGACGGGCAGGTCAGCGCTGCCATCGTCGTTCCAGGCTTCCAGGCGCTGCTGGCCGGCGTTTACGGCGCTGGCCAGGAGTTTGTGCGGCAGGTTGAATTGCTGCCACTCATCCGCCTCGCTGGGGCGCAGGTATTCCGCTGTGCTGTGGCCGGCCAGCAAGAGCACCGGTAAGGCCAGCAGGTAGCGTGGGTGAATGGCGGGTTCTGGCGTGCCGAAGCGCACAGCCAACAGATACAGCAGCAGCCCCAGGCCTAGTAGTAGGCCCAGCAGCGGCTGGCTGAGGCCGCCGCCTTCGGTGGACTGGCTGAGAAATTGCGCATCGGTTAGGTAATGCAGGTCGCTGGGCTCGGGCATGCGTCCGACGGCACTGACCAGTTCGGCGCAGCCCAGGGTCAACAGGGCCCAGGCCATTAAAACGGGCAATGCCAGCCAGAAAGGGCGACGGCGTAACAGCAGTAACAAGGCGCTGCCGATGGCGAGATCAGAGAGATAACCGCGCGGATCGGTCCAGCCGAGGGCGTAGCGGCTGGCAAAGGGCAGAACCAACAACAGCAAAGCAAGGCTGAGGGTGACGGCGTACTGCAGCCAACGGCTGGAAAGGCGCACAAAAGCTCCTTAAAGCAAACAAATCACATTAAATTTATTGGGCGTTCATCATTCTGAAACAGCAAATTGATCTACGCCAGTAGACCACGGCAAATCGCTAAAATTCAGCAGTCGGCGCAGGTGTGTTGCTGCGAGGGTTTTCCTCCTTGTCGTGGCGGCCTGGCGGGATGACACTTGATCCTCACTAACCTCGACATGGAGCCAGACGAATGCGTTTTCCCAGCGTTATTACCTTGCTGTTTGGCGTCTGCCTGATGGGGCCCGCGCTGGCGGCAGAGCCTGTGCCGCGTAAGCCGCAGGTGATCCCGGTGTATTCCGTTAGTCCGGGTGCCAGCGGCAGTGTCAGCAGTTCTGCGAGCAGTCAGCGTTATGAAATCATCGGTGGGCGGGCGGTGCCCGAGGGTGGTTATTCGAGTCAGTACGGCAGCCGCTCGGGTAGTTCCAGCGTGCAGCAACAGGGCGGCATTCGGCAGAGCATCGAATACCCCGATGGCAGGCGCGTAGAGTTACAGCCAGGGCAGGGCAGCTACCAGGTGGAAGAGCGGCGTTAGGCCGTGCAGGTATTTCCCATACAAGGCTAAGGGTTGGGGCTGTTTTCGTCTTGGCGCGCGACTATGCTGACGATAAGCGACCGTTGAGTCGCGTAAGTCTAAGGAAGCCCGCATGAACCCCCTGTCTAGTCAGATGTTGTTCGACTTTTGGTCGCCGGCTGCGCTGCAGATCAACTTGGTGATTTTCCTTAACCTGCTGGGCGCATTGGTACTGGGTTGCCTGGTGGGCTACGAGCGTGCCTATCACGGTCGCGCCGCCGGCATGCGCACCTATGGTCTGGTGTGCATGGCCTCGGCCGCGTTGACGGTGATCGCCGGCTACTCGGTAAATTGGTACGGCGGTCATGCGGTGCCCAGTGCTCTGGGCGGGGATCCAACGCGGATCATTCAGGGCATCGTCACCGGTATCGGCTTTCTGGGCGCCGGCGTGATCATGAAGGAAGGCCTGAGTATCAGCGGCCTAACCACGGCGGCGTCAATCTGGGCCGCGTCGGCCATCGGCGTGATGGTGGGGGTCGGCTTTTACGCTGCCGCCATCATGCTCGCGCTGTTGTCGGCGCTGTGCATGCTCGGCCTGTCGAAGCTGGAGGCTCGCCTGCCGCAGCGCCCGGCCATCGGTATCACCTTGCGCTTTATCAAGGACTTTCAAGCCGATGAGGGCGAGTTGTGTGCCTTTCTGCTGACCCATGGCTTTAGCATGGCCACCGGCTCGGTCAGCATCAACTTCAGCAATGGCAGCCCGGAGTGGCGTTTTGTTGCGGTGGCCAACTGTCGGCACTGTGGCACGCCGATGATCGCGCTGGCCCAGAGCCTGGAAAAGCACGCCGGCGTGCACAGTTTTCAGATCGCCCATGCCCGCAACTGAGTCGCCGCTCGGCTACTCGGTTTTGCCCCAAAGCTCCTTGAGACGCTGATCACGCCCGCAGCCATGGCGGTAGTAGCTGTAACGCAGCGGATTTTTCGTGTGATAGTCCTGGTGGTAATCCTCGGCGGGATAGAAGGAGGTTGCTGCCAGGATTTCTGTGGCAATCGGCTGCGCTAGGCGCCCGGAGGCCGCCAGTGCGGTTTTCGAGGCTTCGGCCAGGCGTTGTTGCTCAGCATCCAGGTAGAAGATCGCGCTGCGGTACTGCGGGCCGTTGTCGCAGAACTGGCCGTTGCCGTTGACTGGGTCGATAGTCGGCCAGAAGGCCTCCAGTAGTTTGGCGTAGCTGGTCTGGCGCGGGTCGAAACGCACTTGCACCGCCTCGATATGGCCGGTGCGGCCTGAGGACACTTCCTCGTAGGTCGGGTTCTCGATGCTGCCGCCGATGTAGCCTGAGGTGGTTTCCAGTACACCGGGCAGCTTGTCGAAGTCCGCTTCGGTGCACCAAAAACACCCGCCTGCAAACACCGCTACGGCGGAGTCATCTTGCCCTGCATGACTGCCAAGGCTCAGCAGCAGCGCCGCCAAACTCAGGGGCACGCGATAAAAGTTACGCATGATCAGCTCCGTAAGGCCGGCAGGGTTTCAGTTTTGGGAATAAAGCGCAGGGCGACGCCGTTGTTGCACCAGCGTTCGCCGCGGGGTTGTGGGCCATCGTCAAACATGTGCCCTTGATGGCCGCCACAGCGGGCGCAGTGGTACTCGGTACGCGGAATGATCAGCTTGAAGTCGCGGCTGAAGCCGGTGTGTCCGGCAATGGGCTGAGTGAAGCTGGGCCAGCCGGTGCCACTGTCGAATTTGTCCTGGCTGTTGAACAGCGGTAGGTAGCAGGCGGCGCAGACGAAGGTGCCGTCGCGCTTTTCGTGATTCAGTGGGCTGCTGTTGGCCCGTTCGGTGGCGTCATCGAACAGCACGGCGTAGGCCTCGGGCGATAGCAGCCCACGCCAGGCGCTGTCAGCTTTGTCCAAGGGCGTGATGGCGCCGGGGGGCTCGGCGGCGTGCAGGTGGCGGCCGAACAGGGCCACAGGTGCCAGCAGGGCCAGGTGGTGTAGCAGGGTGCGTCGTTTCATGGCGAATGTCCGCAAGTAAGGGCAAACAATAGAGTGCCCAGTCGGGCAAAGATTACGGCCCGTCACGGTTTTTTTAAGATTGTATTTGCCTATTGGCAAACGCGCACCGCAGCGCCTTAACGCTGCGGGCGTGGCATCAGCTGTGTTCCAGCGAACGGCGCAGGCGGCGCATGGCATACCACACGGCGCCGACGCACAGTGGCACGGCCAGGCCGGTGACGAGGTGGCTGTTGCTGATCAGTCCTATGGCCTTGGCCGATTCCGCCAGGTATTTGGTCAACCCCACCAGGTAATAACTGATGGCCGCCACCGATAGACCTTCCACGGTTTGTTGCAGGCGCAGTTGGGTGTGGCTGCGCTGGTCCATCTTCAGCATCAGGCTCTGGTTTTGCGCCTCGATGGTCAGGTCGATGCGCGTGCGCAGCAATTCACTGGCGCGGTCGATGCGCCGCGACAGGTCGTTGAGGTCGTTGCGGATCGCCTCGCAGGTGCGCCAAGCCGGGGTCAGGCGCCGTTGCAGGAAGACGCTGAAGGTTTGCAGGCCGCTGACTTCCTGTTCGCGCATTTCATCCAGGCGATTGATGATCAGCTCGTAGTAAGCCTGGGTAGCTGAGAAACGGAAGTTGTTGTCGGAAATCAGCTTCTCGATCTGCGCCGCCAGGCTGCTTAGCTCGGCCAGCAACTGGCGCTCGTCGTCGAGGTCGGCGATCTGGTTGATCTGCTGAATCACCGTGGCCAGTTGCTGGTCCATGGCTTTTACCGCCGGCGCAATGGCTTTGGCCATTGGCAGGGCCAGCAGCAGCATCATCCGGTAGGTTTCCATTTCCAGCAGGGTTCGCACCAGGCGACCGCTCTGGCAGGCATTCAGGCCGCGGTTGTGGATCAGGATGCGGCCGCTGCCATCGCTGTGAATGCGGTAGGCACTCCACAGACGGGCGCGGCGTTCCTTGACCTCGGAACTGATCAGGCGATGGCCTTCAAAGTGCTGGCGGATCTCCTCGGGCTGTGACTCGTCGGTCGGCGCATCGGCCAGTTCTACGTGCAGTGCACTGAGCAGTTGGCCCGGCAGCTCATTCAGCCAGTTGGCCGGCAGCAACGACAACACGCTACTGCTGAACGGCGTACGAGCATCGCCCTTGCGCACCAGGGTGTAGGTGGAAAACTCGGTGTGCCGTTCCCAGCGCAGTTCGAAGCCGCCGAAGTCCTGGTAATAGCAGGACGACTCAGGCGTTGGCGGCACCACCATGTAACGCGCACACAGCGTCTGCAGATGGCGGTGTTCGGCATCGCCGGCCGCGCCTTCGCGCAGCAGCACCAGATGGGCCAGATTGCAGGGTGTCTGCAGCACTGGGAAAGGCCGGGTGTGCAGCTCGTTGAACAGTGCCTCGCGGGCCGGGTGAAAGCGCAGGGGCATTGCCAGGCTCGACAAGGGCGCGGGGCTGGTGAGAGCGGCGGGCGGCAGGAGATCGGTCATCGGCCTGGATTCCATCGGCGCATAAGGCGCGCTGTTGATCGGAGAGGGGTGGCGTTTAAGCGCCGTTATAGCAGGTGAAGACGCTGTCCCAGCATGGCGCGGCACGCCGCGGGCGCATTATCCACACTGCGGCGGTGCCGCCAAGGCCAACAAGGGCTGTTTGCGCTGGTAGCGCAGCAGGCGCTCAGTGAGTTCGGCGGGCAAGGCAGGGCAGGGGGCAAACCCCAAACGCTGATAAAAGCTCAGCAGCTCGGGCGCGCAGAACAGCCAGATTGGCCCCTGGCTGTGGGCCCGTAGCGCGTTCAGTAACTGACTGGCAATGCCTTGTTGGCGTTGCTCGCGGGCCACCAGCAGTGCGGTCAACCAGTGGCCGTCGGCGACCGGCTTGAGGCAGCACGCGGCGATGATGTCTACGTGCTGCGCCACCCACACCTGCTCGCTGCGGCCAACGCGCATCGGCGAGCGCTGGCTTTTATAGAACTTATTGGCCAGCGGCAACAGCTCACTGGCCAGGCGCTGGTAGCGGATGCTCGGCATGGCGCGACTCAGGCCGGGCGGCGCGGAAACTGCGCGAGGGCATGGGCGGCAATGTCGGCGAGGTCTTCGCGTTTGACGAATAAACCGTTGCGACTCAGCTGCGCCAGGCCGTGCAGGGTGGCCCAGAGTAACTGGGCTGAGCGCAGCGGGCTTTGCGGGCTAGCGCTTTGGCCCTGCAGGCGCTCGAACAGGTGCACGTACTGACGGAAACAGTCTTTGGCTGTGCGCTGAAACTGCAGGGTGCTGGGTGTTTGGTTGGAGGTTGAGTCGGCTTGCCATAGCGCCTGGCCGAACATCAGTTCGTACAGCGCCGGCTGCTCTAGGGCGAAATCCAGATACCCCAAAACGGCTTGATGCAGGCGTTCGTCCAGGGCCACTTGTTCATTACCAACGACCCCGTGCAGCAATTCGCTCAACTCGGCAAAGCCCTGTTCGGCGACCGCCGCGAGCAGCGCCTGCTTGTCGGCAAAGTGATGGTAGGGCGCGGCGCGAGAGACGCCGCTGAGCTCGGCCAGTTTGCGCAGGGACAGGGCCTCAACGCCGCCTTCGCGGAGCAATTGCAGGCTGCTGGCGAGCAGGCTCTGGCGCAGGTTGCCGTGGTGATAAACAGGCGTGCTGACGGTCATGGCGGCGGGTCTTGGGCTGGGCGAGTGAACTTGACAGCGTCAGGATCGCGCCTCTATCTTGACGCCGTCAAGATAATTTCATTCCGCCCGTCCGGGCTCAGCACAGGTTCGTTCGTCATGACCTACAAGAGTTTCAACGTCACCCTTGCCGACCATATTGCCCACGTTCAACTGGCCCGCCCGGACGCCATGAACTCGATGAACGCCGACTTCTGGCTGGAGTTGCCGCTGTGCATGCGCGAGCTGGAAGCCAGCGGCGAGGTGCGAGTGATCGTCATCTCCTCCACCGGAAAACACTTCTCCGCCGGCATGGACCTGGGCGTATTTACCAACCCGAAAGCAGTACCCATGGGCGGTGATCCGGGCCGCATGGCGGAAAACCTGCGCCGCGTCGTGATGCAGCTGCAGGCCAGCCTGAGCAGCCTGGAAGAAGTGCGCCTGCCGGTGCTGGTGGCGATTCAGGGTGGCTGCATTGGCGGCGCCCTGGATATGGTCTGTGCTGCTGACAGCCGTTACTGCTCAGCCGACGCCTACTTCACCATCAAGGAAACCGAGCTGGGCATGACCGCCGACGTCGGCACCTTGCAGCGCCTGCCCAAACTGCTGCCGCAAGGCGTGGTGCGCGAGCTGGCGTTTACCGGGCGCAACTTTAGCGCCGAAGAAGCCAAGGCCCTGGGCTTCGTCAATCAAGTCTTTGCCAGCCACGAAGAGCTGCTGGCCGGGGTTATGGCAATTGCCGCGCAGATCGCCAAGCACTCGCCGCTGGCCGTCAGCGGCTGCAAGGAAATGCTCAACTTTAGCCGTGACCACAGCGTTGCCGACAGCCTGAAATACATGGCCACCTGGCAGTCGGGGATGTTCCGTCCCAACGACATGATGAAGACCTTCCAGGCCAAGGCGACCAAGACTCAGGCGCAATTCGACGGTCTGTTTCCGGTCAAGGGCTTGTTCGAGCAGTAAGCGCCGCAATGGTCATCGAATAAACCGCGCAGGTCATGCCGCAGAGGGCGTCGCTCAACGCCATCTGCGGTTTTAAGTGCAATCGCAACAGCAGCAGGCGCCTTTGTTAGACTGCTGGCCATTGTTGTTTACCTGCGAGCAAAGTCGATGAGCGAACCGATCCGCCTTACCCAGTACAGCCACGGCGCCGGTTGCGGCTGCAAAATTTCGCCCAAGGTGCTGGACGTGATTCTTGCCGGCAGCGGGGCGCAGAACCTTGACCCCAAGCTGTGGGTCGGCAATGCCTCCCGCGACGATGCCGCGGTGTATGCCCTGGATGATGAGCGCGGGGTGGTGTCGACCACCGACTTCTTTATGCCGATTGTCGATGATCCCTATGACTTCGGTCGGATCGCCGCCACCAACGCCATCAGCGATATCTACGCCATGGGCGGCGACCCGCTGATGGCCATCGCCATTCTCGGTTGGCCAATCAATGTGCTGCCGCCCGAGGTCGCGCGCGAAGTGATTCGTGGCGGTCGTGCGGTCTGCGATGCCGCCGGTATTCCCCTGGCCGGCGGCCATTCCATCGATGCGCCGGAGCCGATCTTCGGTCTGGCCGTTACCGGCGTTGTGGAAAAACGCCATATGAAGCGCAACGACAGCGCCACGGTCGGTTGCCGTCTGTACCTGAGCAAGCCGTTGGGCATTGGCATTCTCACCACGGCGGAAAAAAAGGCCAAGTTGCGGCCCGAAGATGTGGGCCTGGCCTGTGAATGGATGTGCACCCTGAACAAGCCCGGTAGCCGTTTCGGCAAGCTGGCCGGCGTTACTGCCATGACCGATGTCACCGGTTTCGGCCTGCTCGGCCACCTGGTGGAAATGGCCGATGGCGCGAACCTCACTGCTCAGCTCAACTACGCTGCCGTACCGCGCTTGCCGGGCGTCGATTACTACCTGGCCGAGGGCTGCGTACCGGGCGGCACATTGCGCAACTTCGACAGCTACGGCGAGAAGATTGCCCCGATCACCGACGCACAGCGCGATCTGCTGTGCGACCCGCAAACCAGCGGCGGACTGTTGGTGGCGGTGACGCCGGAAGGTGAGCAAGAGTTTCTCGCCGTGGCCGCCGAGCTGGGCCTGACCCTGGCGCCGATCGGCCAATTGGTGGCCCGACAGACCTACGCGGTCGAGGTGAGCTGATGCGCGACAACACCACCCACTACCGCGATCTGTTTCTTAACGATGTGCCGATGATGGACGCCCGCGCGCCGGTCGAATTTGCCAAGGGCGCTTTCCCTGGGGTGATCAATCTGCCGCTGATGAACGATGTCGAGCGGCAGAAGGTCGGCACCTGCTACAAGCAGCAGGGCCAGGAAGCGGCCATCAAGCTCGGTCATCAGTTGGTCGGCGGCGCCGTCAAAGCCGAGCGGGTTGCCGCCTGGGCTGCCTTTGCCCGCGCCAATCCTGAGGGTTATCTGTATTGCTTTCGCGGTGGTCTGCGTTCGCAGATCACCCAGCAGTGGCTGAAAGAAGAGGCGTGTATCGAGTACCCGCGCGTCATCGGCGGCTACAAGGCCATGCGCACCTTCTTGCTGGAAACCACTGAGCAGGCAGTCGCTCAGTGCGACTTCGTCATCGTCGGCGGCCTGACCGGCACCGGCAAAACCGAGGTGCTGGCGCAGCTGAGCAATAGCCTGGATCTGGAAGGCCACGCCAATCATCGCGGCTCCAGTTTCGGCAAGCGCGCCACGCCGCAGCCAGCGCAGATCGACTTCGAGAACCGCCTGGCCATCGACATCCTGAAAAAACGTGCGGCCGGCCAGCAGCAGTTTGTGCTGGAGGACGAGAGTCGCATGGTCGGCAGCTGCACCTTGCCGCTGGTGCTGCACCAGGGCATGCAGGGCTATCCGCTGATTTGGCTGGAAGACAGCCTTGAAGGGCGCGTCGAGCGCATCCTCGGTGATTATGTAATCGACCTGTGCGCCGAGTTTATTGCCGTGCATGGCCAGGAGCAGGGCTTCGGTCTGTATGCCGAGCGCTTGCAGCAAGGGCTGGGCAACATCCTCAAGCGCCTGGGCGGCGAGCGTCATCAGCGTTTGGCGGCAATCATGCAAGCGGCACTGGCCGAGCAGGCGCGTGGCGCCGGCGTGGACCAGCACCGTGGTTGGATCGAGGGCCTGCTGGTGGAGTACTACGATCCGATGTACGCCTTTCAGCGTGACAGTAAGGACAAACGCATCGAGTTTTGCGGCGACCAGGCAGCAGTGGTCGAGTACCTGCGCCAGCGTCAGCCGGCCTGATTCAGGGGTATACGACTTTGGTGCAATGGTGGGGCGTGAGGCGCGGAGGTACAAAGATCACAGCCGAGTCCTGCGTGATTCTGGTGCGAGTGTTTAATCTCATTCCTCCCCCGGAATGTTAAGTAGGGCGACCTTTTGGTCGCCCATTTTTTTGCCTACGATTTACCTGGCAGGACTATGGTCGTATAACCGGTAAGACCATGGTCGAATGGTTGGCAGGCCCCCAGAGGTCTAAAAATCACTCTACGTAAATACAACAACATTACTGCGTCGAGGTAAAAGTCATGAGTGCCGATTCCCTGTATCCCGTGCGCCCTGAGGTGGCCGCCCAGTCGTTGACCGACGAGGCCACCTACAAGGCCATGTACCAGCAGTCGGTGATCAACCCCGACGGCTTCTGGCGCGAGCAAGCCAAACGCCTGGACTGGATGACGCCCTTCACCAAGGTCAAGCAGACCTCGTTCGACGATCACCATGTCGACATCAAATGGTTTGCCGACGGCACCCTGAACGTCTCGGCCAACTGCCTGGACCGTCACCTGGCTGAGCGCGGCGACCAGATCGCCATCATATGGGAAGGCGACGATCCGGCTGACCACCAGGAAATCACCTACAAGCAGCTGCACGAGCAAGTGTGCAAGTTCGCCAACGCCCTGCGCGGTCAGGATGTCCACCGCGGCGACGTGGTGACCATCTATATGCCGATGATCCCGGAAGCGGTCGTGGCCATGCTCGCCTGTACCCGCATCGGCGCCATCCACTCCGTGGTGTTCGGCGGCTTCTCGCCAGAAGCCCTGGCTGGACGCATCATCGACTGCCAGTCGAAAGTGGTCATCACTGCCGACGAAGGCGTGCGCGGCGGCAAGAAAACCCCATTGAAGGCCAACGTCGACGACGCCCTGGCCAACCCGGAAACCAGCAGCGTGCAGAAGCTGATCGTGTGCAAGCGCACCGGCGGCGAGATCAAGTGGCACCCGCACCGCGACGTCTGGTACGAAGACCTGATGAAAGTGGCCTCCAGCCACTGCGCACCGAAAGAAATGGGTGCCGAAGACCCGCTGTTCATCCTCTATACCTCCGGCTCCACCGGCAAGCCCAAGGGCGTGCTGCACACCACCGGTGGCTACCTGTTGTACGCGGCCCTGACCCATGAGCGCGTGTTCGACTACAAACCGGGCGAAGTCTACTGGTGCACCGCCGACGTCGGCTGGGTCACCGGCCACAGCTATATCGTCTACGGTCCGCTGGCCAACGGCGCTACCACCGTGTTGTTTGAAGGTGTGCCGAACTACCCGGACATGACCCGTGTGGCGAAGATCGTCGACAAACACAAGGTCAGCATTCTTTACACCGCGCCGACCGCGATCCGCGCCATGATGGCCCAGGGCAAGGCGGCCATGGAGGGTGCCGATGGCTCCAGCCTGCGTCTGCTCGGTTCGGTCGGCGAGCCGATCAACCCGGAAGCCTGGCACTGGTACTACGAGGAAGTCGGCAAGTCGCGCTGCCCAGTCGTGGATACCTGGTGGCAGACCGAAACCGGCGGCATCATGATCAGCCCGCTGCCGGGTGCGACCGCACTCAAGCCTGGTTCGGCCACCCGTCCTTTCTTCGGCGTGCAGCCGGCGCTGGTGGACAATCTGGGCAACCTGATCGACGGCGCCGCTGAAGGCAACCTGGTGATTATCGATTCGTGGCCAGGTCAGGCGCGCAGCCTGTACGGCGACCACGACCGTTACGTCGACACCTACTTCAAGACCTTCAAAGGCATGTATTTCACCGGTGACGGTGCCCGTCGTGATGAAGACGGTTACTACTGGATCACTGGTCGCGTCGATGACGTGCTCAACGTATCCGGCCACCGTATGGGCACTGCCGAAATCGAAAGCGCCATGGTTGCCCACCCGAAAGTCGCCGAGGCTGCCGTGGTCGGCATGCCGCACGACATCAAAGGGCAGGGCATCTATGTCTACGTGACCCTGAACAGTGGCGAGGAGCCTTCCGAGCAGCTGCGTCAGGAGTTGAAAAATTGGGTCCGCAAGGAGATCGGTCCGATCGCCTCGCCGGACGTGATCCAGTGGGCTCCCGGCTTGCCGAAGACCCGCTCGGGCAAGATCATGCGCCGTATCCTGCGCAAGATCGCCGTTGCCGAATACGATGCGCTCGGTGACATATCCACTCTGGCCGATCCTGGTGTGGTGCAGCACTTAGTAGAGACTCACCGCAGCATGCAGGCAGCCTAACAGCCGCCGGTATTAACGCCCCGTCCTGGCCACAAGCCGGGACGGGGCGTTGTTGTTTGTGTGGCAAATAAATCCTGGGCAAAGACAATTAATATCGGCTTTGGCGTGGGGCGCCGCGTGCTGGATTGTGGGGAATTCGGTGGCCTAGGGTTACGCCAGGCGGTAACTGGTTGCGCGAAAGCGGGGCGCGCGGGAACGTTTTGCTCTGAAATGTGGCGTATTTAAACTGCGCTTGAATGCTGTATGCTTTGATCTAGAGCGGTTTTACAATTTACGGCGCAGTTATTGCTTTAATAATCGGTTACCTCCTTTCTTCTGCGCTGCATGTTTGCCGGCGCCTGTCAATCCACCTGCTCTGCGGGTCGGGGTCTTTTGTAACTTGTTGTCGCATTGAAGAAATATCGACTTTCAGCCTGTCGCTAGAATGCAGCACACCCAGCCAGGGCCGTTGCGCCCACCTAGCGCGCTGCAAAGACGGCGACTCTTTCTACACTGAATGCACGCATGCGCTGGGGCGCTTTGTCTTTCTGCCCAACGAAGCCAAACACACTCGAAGGAGTCACACGATGAACAAGCTTGCACTGCTTGGCGCTCTGGCGCTGTCCCTGTTGTCACCCCTGAGCATGGCCGATGAGGCCAAGCCGGTGCGCATCGGTATCGAAGCGGCGTACCCGCCCTTTGCGATGAAAACCCCGGAAGGCGCCATCACTGGTTTTGACTACGACATCGGTAATGCCCTGTGCGCCGAAATGCAGGTCAAGTGCGTGTGGATCGAGCAGGAGTTCGACGGCCTGATTCCAGCCTTGAAAGTGCGCAAATTCGACGCCGTACTGTCGTCGCTAGCGATCACTCCAGAGCGCCTCAAGTCGGTGGACTTCACCAACAAGTACTACTCCACCCCAGCCCGACTGGCGATGAAGGCCGGCACCGTGCTCAACGATCCGCTGGTCGATTTGAAAGGCAAGAAGATCGGCGTGCAGCGCGCGTCGATTTATGACCGCTATGCCACTGCTGTCTTCGCCCCGGCCGGTGCCGAAGTGGTGCGTTACAGCTCGCAGAACGAAATCTTCCTCGACCTCACCGCTGGTCGTGTGGATGCCACCTTGGCCGATGTGGTCAATATCGATGACGGCTTCCTGAAAACCGACGCCGGTAAGGGCTTTGCCCTGGTAGGCCCGGATTACACCGAGGCCAAGTACTTTGGTGATGGCGTCGGGATTGCCGTGCGCAAGGGCGACAAGGCCATGGCTGAGCGCTTCAACAAGGCCATCGCGGCCATTCGCGCCAACGGCAAGTACCAGGAAGTGCAGAACAAGTACTTCCAGTTCAACGTTTACGGCGAGTAAGCGTTTCCCTGAAGGTGGCACAAACTGGCTCTACGGTTTGTGCCACTTTTTCGTTGTGGCGGCGCTGCCTGTTCAGGCGCGGCGCGCGGTGTGAGGACCTCAAGCATGCTCAATGGCTACGGCGCGACCATCCTCGATGGTGTCTGGCTCACCTTGCAGCTGTCGCTGTTGTCGATGGCGGTTGCGATTGCCCTTGGTCTGTTCGGTGCATCTTGCCGGCTATCGCCGGTCAAGTGGCTGGCGCTGCTGGGCGAGGCCTACGCCACGGTGATTCGCGGGATTCCCGATCTGGTGCTGATCCTGCTGATTTTCTACGGCGGTCAGGACATGGTGAACCGCATCGCACCGCTGCTGGGCTATGAGGATTACATCGACATCAATCCGTTCGTGGCGGGTGTCGGCACCCTGGGCTTTATCTATGGCGCCTACCTGTCGGAGACCTTCCGTGGTGCCTTTATGTCCATCCCCAAGGGCCAGGGCGAGGCGGGCATGGCCTACGGCATGAGCCCGTTGCGGGTGTTCTGGCGGATTCTGGTGCCGCAGATGATTCGTCTGGCGATCCCCGGCTTCACCAATAACTGGCTGGTGCTGATCAAGGCCACGGCGCTGATCTCCCTAGTCGGCCTGCAGGACATGATGGCGCGGGCCAAGAGTGCGGGTGACGCGACCCATGAGCCGTTCACTTACATCTTGGCGGCGGCGGCCATTTATCTGGCGATCACCAGTGTGTCCTTGCTGGTGCTGCGCTACCTCGAGCGGCGCTATTCGGCCGGCGTCAAGGCAATGGAAATTTAAGGGGCGGCCATGATTTTTGACTACAACGTGGTACTCGACAGCCTGCCGCTGTATTTCGCTGGCGTGCTGGTTACCCTCAAGCTGCTGGTGATTGCTCTGGTCTTTGGTCTGGCGCTGGCCGTGCCGTTGGGGCTGATGCGGGTGTCCAAGCAGCCCGTGGTGAACTTCCCTGCGTGGCTGTACACCTATGCGATCCGTGGCACACCGATGCTGGTGCAGCTGTACCTGCTGTATTACGGCCTGGCCCAGTTCGAGGCGGTGCGTGCCAGTGTGTTCTGGCCTTATCTGTCTAATGCCACCTTCTGCGCCTGCCTGGCCTTTGCCATCAACACCAGTGCCTACAGTGCGGAAATTCTCGCCGGCAGCCTGAAAACCATTCCGCCGGGTGAGATCGAAGCCGCCAAGGCGGTGGGCATGTCGCGCTTCAAGCTGTACCGGCGCATTTTGCTGCCGTCGGCCTTGCGCCGGGCGCTGCCGCAGTACAGCAATGAGGTGATCATGATGCTGCACACCACCAGTCTGGCGTCGGTGGTGACCCTGATCGACATCACCGGGGCGGCGAAGACCGTCAGCTCGCAGTACTACCTGCCGTTCGAGGCGTACATCACCGCTGGCCTGTTCTACCTGGGCCTGACGTTTATTCTGGTGCGCTTGTTCAAACTGGCCGAACGCCGCTGGCTGGCTTACCTGGCGCCGCGCAAGGCCTGAGGGCTAGCGGCCACTTGCATTGATCGATGCGTCGCCAGGCCGCGACGCACTCTTAACGATAGAGAACCCAGACCATGTACAAACTTGAAGTCCAGGATCTGCACAAGCGTTACGGCAACCACGAAGTGCTTAAGGGCGTATCACTGGCGGCTAAAGCGGGCGATGTGATCAGCATTATCGGCTCCAGTGGTTCGGGCAAGAGCACCTTCCTGCGCTGCATCAACCTGCTGGAGCAGCCCCACGCCGGCAAGATTCTGCTTAACGGCGAAGAGCTCAAACTGGTGGCCAGCAAGGACGGCGCATTGAAAGCTGCCGACCCCAAACAGCTGCAGCGCATGCGCTCGCGTTTGTCGATGGTGTTCCAGCACTTCAATCTGTGGTCGCACATGAGCGCCCTGGATAACGTCATGGAAGCGCCGGTGCATGTGCTGGGTATGGACAAACAAGCCGCGCGGGAAAAGGCCGAGCATTACCTGGCCAAGGTTGGCGTGGCCCACAGAAAAGATGCGTATCCCGCCCATATGAGCGGTGGCGAGCAGCAACGCGTGGCCATTGCCCGTGCCCTGGCCATGGAGCCGGAAGTGATGCTGTTCGATGAGCCGACGTCAGCTCTTGATCCTGAACTGGTCGGCGAAGTGCTCAAGGTGATGCAGGACCTGGCTCAGGAAGGCCGCACCATGGTGGTGGTTACCCACGAAATGGGCTTTGCCCGTGAAGTGTCCAACCAGCTGGTGTTTCTCCATCAGGGCTTGGTGGAAGAGCGTGGTTGTCCGAAGGAAGTATTGGCCAATCCGCAGTCGGACCGTCTCAAGCAGTTTCTTTCCGGCAGTTTGAAGTAACTGACGATACCTGCGACTAGGAGCCTGTCGGGCTTGATCGTTCGTAGCGAGGGAAAGTCCGTTTTGAGGCAGTTTTTTCGGTTTTGCGAGGAGAATAGCCAGCTATTTGACGAGCAAAAGCGGGAGAAATGACCAAATCCGGCTTTTCCGCAGCAGAACAGCATTAAGTCCGACAGGCTCCTATGCTCTGATAGATGTTGCCTGTGGGTGTTTTGCCCAGCGTGGCTGTATTTCCCGCGGCCCATGGCCTGCATGAGGAGAGTGATGTGGTTTTTGCCAGTATCCCCGGCCTGATTCTGCCCCCTGCGGCCCTTGCGGGCTCGTGCTGCGGGGCTGTGCCGGCATGACTCATCCTGTGCGCCGCATTGGCTTTTTGCTCTGGCCCGGTACCCGGCCCCTGACCTTGGCCCTGGCGGAAGAAGCTCTGCAAGTGTCGCAGCGGGTCCACCCGGATGTGCATTACGAATTGCTGTTTCTGCAGGCCGAGCCTGGTGCCGAAGCGCCTCTGGATGGCGGTTGGCAACTGCCGGGTATTCCTTGGACAGGTCAGTTGGAAGGCTTGCACAAGCTCTTGCTGGTAACGGATGAGCCGCCTGGCGCGCTCTCGCCGGCACTCTCGGCGGCCCTCAAGCAGTCGGTGCGCGCGGGCTGTGTGCTGGGTGCGGTGGCAGCGGGTGTCTACCCGCTGGCGCAGCTGGGGCTGCTGGATGGCTACCGGGCGGCGGTGCATTGGCGTTGGCAGGATGATTTTGCCGAGCGCTTCCCCAAGGTGATTGCCACCAGCCATCTGTTTGACTGGGACCGCGATCGCCTGACCGCCTGTGGTGGCCTGGCCGTGCTTGACCTGTTGTTGGCCGTGCTGGCCCGCGATCACGGTGCCGAGCTGGCTGGCGCGGTGAGTGAAGAATTGGTGGTCGAGCGCATTCGTGAAGGCAGTGAGCGTCAGCGCATTCCGCTGCAGAATCGCTTGGGCTCGAGCCATCCGAAGCTGACCCAGGCGGTGTTGCTGATGGAAGCCAACATCGAAGAGCCGTTGACCACGGACGAAATCGCCCAGCATGTGTGCGTGTCGCGCCGCCAGCTGGAGCGCATCTTCAAGCAGTACCTCAATCGTGTACCCAGCCAGTACTACCTCGAGCTGCGCCTGAACAAGGCGCGCCAACTGCTGATGCAGACCAGCAAGTCGATCATTCAAATCGGCCTGTCGTGCGGTTTCTCCTCCGGGCCGCACTTCTCCAGCGCCTATCGCAACTTCTTCGGTGCCACCCCGCGCGAAGACCGCAACCAGCGGCGCAGCGCCAGCCCGTTCGAGCTGACCGAGTCAGTGGCAGAACGCAGCTAAATCCAGACCCGGCCAGTGAGCCGGGTTTTTTATGCCGCTGATTCAGGTCGGTTGGGGCGCAATCGGCGGCCCACGGAAATTTTCCCGGTGCCGCGCGGTGGCGGCTTGCAGCGTTTAAACTGCGCCTTCCCGATGCTTTGTGTCGCATCTGTGCAAGCATCGGCGTGGCGTGGGTTGGCCCTGTAAGAAGTTGTCGCATGGCGGCAATGCCAGGGCCAAAACAGCCCCTACAATCCTTCCATCGCCAGCCATTGCAGGTCGGCGTTCCCTCTCAGGAGAGTTTCAATGTCCGTTGAGCATGCGCACGTAGCACGCGCCGATTTTGATCAGGTAATGGTTCCCAACTATGCCCCGGCTGGTTTTATTCCGGTGCGCGGCGCGGGTTCGCGAGTATGGGATCAGAGCGGTCGTGAGCTGCTCGACTTTGCTGGCGGCATTGCGGTCAACGTGCTGGGCCATTGTCATCCGGCCCTGGTGGCGGCGCTGACCGAGCAAGCCAACAGCATGTGGCACATCTCCAACGTCTTCACCAACGAGCCGGCTCTGCGTTTGGCGCACAAGCTGGTCGACGCCACCTTTGCCGACCGGGTGTTCTTCTGTAACTCCGGCGCCGAAGCCAACGAGGCCGCCTTCAAGCTGGCCCGTCGCGTGGCTTTCGATAAGTTCGGCGAGGAAAAGTGCGAAATCATCGCCGCCACCAACAGCTTCCACGGTCGCACCCTGTTTACCGTCAGCGTCGGTGGTCAGCCGAAGTATTCCGATGGCTTCGGGCCGAAGATCCAGGGCATCACCCATGTGCCGTACAACGATCTGGCCGCGCTGAAAGCCGCCATCTCCGACAAGACCTGCGCGGTGGTGCTGGAGCCGATCCAGGGCGAGGGCGGTGTGTTGCCGGCCGAACAAGCCTACCTGGAAGGCGCCCGCGCCCTGTGCGACGCGCACAACGCGCTGCTGGTGTTTGACGAAGTCCAGACCGGCATGGGCCGCAGCGGCGAGCTGTTCGCATACATGCACTACGGCGTGACCCCGGACATCCTCTCCAGCGCCAAGAGCCTGGGCGGTGGTTTCCCGATTGGCGCCATGCTCACCACCAACGAGCTGGCCAAGCACTTGGCCGTCGGCACCCACGGCACCACTTACGGCGGCAACCCGCTGGCCTGTGCGGTTGGCGAAGCGGTGATTGATATCGTCAATACCCCAGAAGTGCTGGCGGGCGTGAAGGCCAAGTCGGCGCGCTTCAAGGCCAAGCTGGAACAGATCGGCCAGCAATACGGCGTATTCAGCGAAGTGCGCGGCCTTGGTCTGCTGCTCGGCTGCGTGCTCAGCGATGCCTGGAAAGGCAAGGCTAAGGCCGTGTTGGACGCCGCCGCCGCCGAAGGTCTGCTGGTGTTGCAGGCCAGCCCGGACGTGGTGCGTTTCGCCCCGAGCCTGGTGGTGGAAGACAGCGACATTGATGAAGGTCTGGCCCGTTTCGAACGTGCCGTGGCCAAGCTGACCCAGGCGTAAGCCAGGCAGTGCTGGGCCGTTCAGGATGAATGGCCGCTACACCTCTCACGGATGAGCGATCTCTGTGTGCCGCGCCCTTGGGGCGCGGTTTTCTCCGGGGCTGGCGCTGCCAGGTTCCGGGGCTTTTATTCGAAAGGAGTGACCCCATGCTGGTGATGCGTCCTGCGCAAATCGCAGACTTGTCCGAGGTGCAGCGCCTGGCTGCGGACAGCCCGGTGGGTGTCACGTCCTTGCCCAACGATGCCGAGCGCCTGCGCGAGAAAATCGCCGGCTCCGAGGCCTCGTTTGCCGCCGAAGTCAGCTTCAACGGCGAAGAGAGCTATTTCTTCGTCCTCGAAGACACCGACACCGGGCGCCTGGTCGGCTGCTCCGGGATTGTCGCCTCGGCGGGCTACTCCGATCCGTTCTACAGCTTTCGCAACGAAACCTTCGTGCATGCCTCGCGCTCGCTGTCGATCCACAACAAGATCCACGCCTTGTCGCTGTGCCATGACCTGACCGGCAACAGCCTGCTGACCAGCTTCTATGTCGAGGCCGATCTGGTGCCGTCGGTGTGGGCCGAGCTGAACTCGCGCGGCCGCCTGTTGTTCGTCGCCAACCACCCGGAGCGCTTCGCCGATGCGGTAGTGGTGGAGATCGTCGGCTACAGCGACGAGCACGGCGACTCGCCGTTCTGGGATGCGGTCGGGCGTAACTTCTTCGACATGAGCTACACCGAGGCCGAGCTGCTCAGCGGGCTGAAAAGCCGCACCTTCCTTGCCGAGCTGATGCCCCATTACCCGATCTATGTGCCGCTGCTACCGGATGCCGCGCAGGAGGCCATGGGCCAGGTCCATCCACGGGCGCAGATCACCTTCGACATCCTGATGCGCGAAGGCTTCGAGACCGACCACTACATCGATATTTTCGACGGCGGCCCGACCCTGCATGCGCGCACCTCGGGCATCCGCTCGATCGCCCAGAGTCGCGTGGTGCCGGTACGCCTGGCCGCTCCAGGGGCTGAACCGCAAAAAGGCGGGCGCACCTACCTGGTGGCCAACGGCCAATTGCAGGATTACCGCGCGATTGTCGCCGAACTGGATTGGGTGCCCGGCAAGCCGGTGGTCCTGAGTGTTGCAGCCGCCGAGGCCTTGGGCGTCGGTGAAGGTGCCAGCGTGCGCCTGGTCGCGGTTTAAAGGGGATAGCTATGATCGTTCGTCCTGTACGCAGCGCCGATTTGCCGGCCCTGATGGAATTGGCCCTGAGCACCGGCGCCGGCCTGACCACCTTGCCGGCCAACGAGGCGCGCCTGGCGCACCGCGTCGGCTGGGCAGAAAAGGCTTTCTCCGGCGAAGCCGGGCGCGCCGATGCCGATTACCTGTTTGTGATGGAAGATGACGACGGCAAGGTGGTGGGTATCTCCGCCATCGCCGGCGCAGTGGGCAAGCGCGAGCCTTGGTACAACTACCGGGTCGGGCTTACCGTCAGTGCCTCCCAGGAACTGGATATCCATCGCGAGATTCCGACCCTATTTCTGGCCAACGACCTGACTGGCAACTCCGAGCTGTGCTCGTTGTTTCTCCAGGCCGGGCAGCGCAGTGGCGTTAACGGCCGCCTGCTGTCGAAGGCACGCTTTCTGTTTATCGCCGAGTTCGCCGAGCTGTTTGGCGACAAGGTGATCGCCGAAATGCGCGGCATGTCTGACGCCAATGGCCGCTCGCCGTTTTGGGAGAGCCTCGGCCGGCATTTCTTCAAGATGGAATTCAGCCAGGCCGACTACCTCACCGGCGTCGGCAACAAGGCCTTTATCGCCGAGTTGATGCCCAAGTTTCCGTTGTACAGCTGCTTTCTCTCGCAAGAGGCGCGCGCCACTATCGGTCGCGTGCACCCGGACACTGAGCCGGCGCTGGCCATGCTCAAGGGCGAGGGTTTCAGCTATCAGGGCTATGTCGACATCTTCGACGCCGGCCCGGCCATCGAGTGCGAGACCCGCAAGATTCGGGCGGTGCAGGACAGTCAGGTGCTTATCTTGGCCGTCGGCACGGTGGCGGACGATGCCGCGACCTACCTGATTCATAACCGTAAGCTGGCGGACTGCCGGATTACCGCGGCCCCGGCGCGAATCGCCTCCGGCACCCTGGTGGTCGATGCCCTGACCGCCAAGCGTCTGCAGATGCGCGCCGGTGACCAAGTGCGCGCCGTCCCGATTTCGGCCCGTGCCGCCGCCACCCAGGAGCGCAACTGATGAGCACCCATTGCATCGCCGGTGTCTGGCAAGACGGCCATGGCGGCAGTTTTGAATCGCTCAATCCGGTCACCCAGGCGGTGATCTGGCAAGGCCGTGCCGCCACTCCAGCCCAGGTCGAAGCGGCTGTGCAGGCGGCCCGCGCCGCGTTCCCAGCCTGGGCACAGCGCTCGCTGGACGAGCGTATTGCGGTATTGGAAGCCTTCGCTAACGGCCTGAAGGCCCGTGCTGATGAGCTGGCCCACTGCATCGGCGAGGAAACCGGCAAGCCGCTGTGGGAATCGGCCACTGAAGTGACCAGCATGGTCAACAAAGTCGCCATCTCGATCCAGAGCTACCGCGAGCGCACCGGTGAGAAGAGCGGTCCGCTGGCTGACGCCACCGCCGTGCTGCGCCACAAGCCCCATGGCGTGGTCGCCGTGTTTGGCCCCTACAACTTCCCGGGTCACCTGCCTAACGGCCACATTGTCCCGGCGCTGCTGGCGGGTAACACGGTGCTGTTCAAGCCCAGTGAGCTGACGCCGAAAGTCGCCGAACTGACGGTTAAGTGCTGGCTTGAAGCCGGCTTGCCGGCCGGCGTGCTCAACCTGTTGCAGGGCGCGCGGGAAACCGGCGTGGCCTTGGCTGCCAATCCGGGCATCGACGGGCTGTTCTTCACCGGCTCCAGCCGCACCGGCAATGCCTTGCACCAGCAGTTTGCCGGTCGTCCGGACAAGATCCTGGCCCTGGAAATGGGCGGCAACAACCCGCTGGTGGTGGAGCCTGTCGCTGATCTGGAAGCGGCGGTGTACTGCATCATTCAGTCGGCCTTTATCAGTGCTGGCCAGCGCTGCACTTGCGCCCGCCGTTTGCTGGTGCCCGAAGGCGAGTGGGGCGATGCCCTGCTGGCGCGCTTAGTGGCCGTGTCGTCGACGCTTAAAGTCGGTGCTTTTGATGAGCAGCCCGCGCCTTTTATGGGCTCGGTGATTTCCCTCGGTGCTGCCGAGCAACTGCTCAAGGCCCAGCAGCAGCTGATCGTCAATGGCGCTAAGGTGCTGTTGGCCATGACCCAGCCGCTGGCAACTGCCGCCTTGCTCACCCCTGGGATTATCGATGTCACGGCTGTCTCTGAGCGCCCGGACGAAGAGTTCTTCGGCCCGTTGCTGCAGGTGATCCGTTACGACGGTTTCGCGGCCGCCATCGCTGAAGCCAACAACACCCAGTACGGCCTGGCAGCGGGCTTGCTGTCGGATTCTGCCGAGCGTTACCAAGCGTTCTGGCTGCAAAGCCGCGCCGGTATCGTTAACTGGAACAAACAACTGACTGGCGCTGCCAGCAGCGCGCCGTTTGGCGGTGTGGGCGCCTCGGGCAACCATCGCGCCAGTGCCTATTACGCCGCCGATTACTGCGCCTATCCAGTGGCCTCGCTGGAATGTGCCAGCCTTAGCCTGCCTGCAACCCTGACCCCAGGAGTGAGCCTGTGAGCAATGCGTTTGAGATGAACTTCGATGGCCTGGTCGGGCCCACCCATAACTACGGTGGCCTGTCCTACGGCAACGTCGCGTCGCAGAGCAATAGCCAGCAAGGCTCCAACCCCAAGGAAGCGGCCAAACAAGGCCTGGCGAAGATGAAGGCGCTGATGGATATGGGCTTTCAGCAGGGCGTGTTGGCCCCGCAGGAGCGCCCGGATGTGGCCGCTTTGCGTAGCCTGGGCTTCGCCGGTACGGATGCGCAGGTAATGGCTAAGGCGGCGAAAGAGGCCATGCCACTGCTGGCGGCGTGCAGCTCGGCATCGAGCATGTGGACGGCCAACAGCTGCACTGTCAGCCCTAGTGCCGACACGGCCGATGGTCGGGTGCACTTCACCGCCGCCAACCTCAACTGTAAGTTCCACCGCTCCATCGAGCACCCGACCACCAGCCGTGTGCTGGCTGCGATGTTCAACAATGCCGAGCACTTCGCCCACCACGCGGCCTTGCCTGCGGTTGGCCAGTTCGGTGACGAAGGCGCGGCCAACCACACGCGCTTCTGCAAGGGCTATGGCGATGCGGGCGTGGAGTTCTTTGTCTTTGGCCGCAGCGCTTTCGACAGCCGCTTCCCAGCGCCGCAGCGCTATCCGGCGCGGCAGACCCTGGAGGCAAGTCAGGCCGTCGCCCGCCTGCACGGCCTGAGCGAGGCCGGTGTGGTGTACGCCCAGCAGAATCCGGCGGTGATCGATCAGGGCGTGTTTCACAATGACGTGATCGCCGTGGGCAATGGCGAGGTGATGTTCCATCACCAGGACGCCTTCTTGCACACCGAGCAGGTGCTCGCCGAACTGCAGGAAAAACTCGCTGCCCGAGGTGGTCAGTTCCAGTCTGTGTGCGTGCCGCGTGAGCAGGTAACGGTGGAGGATGCGGTCAAGTCCTACCTGTTCAACAGCCAACTGCTCACGCGTATCGACGGCAGCATGCTGCTGATCGTGCCGGAAGAGTGCCGCAACAACGGTCGCGTCTGGAGCTATCTGCAGCAGCTGACCACCTCCGGCAGCGCCATCGGCGAAGTGCAGGTGTTCGACCTCAAGCAGAGCATGCAGAACGGCGGTGGCCCGGCGTGCCTGCGCTTGCGCGTGGCGCTCAAGCAGGCCGAGTTGGCGGCGGTCAATCCGGGTGTGGTGATGAGCAACGCGCTGTACGCCACGCTGAATACCTGGGTCGACAAACACTACCGTGACCGCCTGGTGGAAACCGACCTGGCCGACCCGCAATTGCTGATCGAATGCCGAACGGCATTGGATGAATTGACTCAGATCCTTAAACTGGGCTCGGTTTATCCTTTTCAATTGAATTGAGTCGTTACGGTTGCGCCTGTCGGGCTGGCCGAACGACTGATCTGGAGCTGTTATGAGTGATGCCCTGCAACTGATTCTTGAAGACACCGACGGCACCCAGCTGGAAACCTCCTGCACGCGCTTTGCAGTGATCTGGCAAGGCAAGGAAGTATGGATCCAGCAGGCCGGCGGCCAGCTGATGATCGGGGTGGACGTGGAAGAGGGCGACACCGAGTACGCCAACCTGCTGCTGCGTCCGCTGGCCACCAACCTGGTCAGCCTGGAACTGGAAATGGAGCCGGTGGAACAGGGTGACGATGACCACGTTCACGGCCCCGACTGCAGTCACGATCACTGAGTCGCTGCGTCAAGGAGTGCATATGCTTGCTCTGGGAAAACTGCTTGAACTGACTCTGGCGGGGCGTGAGCCCACCGAGAAGATTCAACTGACTCCTGCGGGCGTGCGTTTGCACTGGCTGGCCGAAGGTGCGCTGGAAATAACCCCGGCGCCGGGCACGGACAACGGCCGTGACCTGCTGCTCTCGGCGGCCATTCATGGCAATGAAACCGCGCCCATCGAGCTGCTCGATCGTCTGTTGCAGGCGATTGCCAGCAGCCAGTTGCAACCACGGGCGCGTCTGCTCTTGCTGCTCGGCAACCCACCGGCGATGCGCCGCGGCGAGCGCTATGTGGAGCAGGACATCAATCGTCTGTTCAACGGTCGGCATGCCGATGCCAGTGGTCCCGAAGCCCTGCGCGCGTGCGAGTTGGAGCGTTTGGCGGCGAACTTTTTCAGCCTGCCTGGGCGTCAACGCCTGCATTACGACATGCATACGGCCATTCGTGGCTCGAAAATCGAACAATTTGCCCTTTACCCCTATTGCCCTGGGCGCACCCATTCGCCCGTGGAGCTGGCGCGCCTGCAGGCCGCTGGGATTGCTGCGGTGCTGCTGCAGAGTAAGGTCGGCATCACCTTCAGTTCTTATACCTATGCCTGCTTGGAGGCTGAGGCCTTCACCCTGGAATTGGGCAAGGCGCGGCCGTTTGGGCAGAACCAGCAGGTCAACCTTGAGCAACTGCAGGGGCTGCTGGAAAGCCTGATCGAAGGCCGTGACAGCCTGCCCGATGGCCAGGCGCTGGATGGCTTGCAGCTGTTTCAGGTGGCGCGCGAGGTGATCAAGCACAGCGACAGTTTCACCCTGCACTTGCCGAGCGATGTGGAAAACTTCAGTGAGTTGCCGCTTGGCTATCTGTTGGCCGAGGACATCGCCGACACCCGTTGGGTGGTCGACGAGCCAGGTGCGCGGATTATCTTCCCCAATCCCAAGGTCAAAAACGGCCTGCGCGCCGGACTTCTGGTGGTTCCTGTCGCTGCGGAGTGATCCGCAGCGGTCTGATTGACGGTTTCACTGCCAACCACGGCGCCGGCCCTATATAATGCGGCCCTTTGTCCTTTGCCGGCGATGTGTGGCCGCAGTTTCCGTGGAAGAACCTATGAAAAGCGCAGAAATCCGTGAAGCCTTCCTCCGCTTCTTCGAAGAGCAGGGCCACACCCGTGTGGCCTCCAGTTCGCTGATCCCGGCGAACGACCCGACCCTGCTGTTTACCAACGCCGGGATGAACCAGTTCAAGGACTGCTTCCTGGGCCTGGAAAAGCGCGCCTACACCCGCGCCGTATCGAGCCAGAAGTGCGTGCGTGCCGGTGGCAAGCACAACGACTTGGAAAACGTCGGCTACACCGCGCGGCACCACACCTTCTTCGAGATGCTGGGTAACTTCAGCTTTGGTGATTATTTCAAGCGCGATGCCATCACCTACGCCTGGACCTTTCTGACCTCGGAAAAATGGCTGAACCTGCCCAAGGACAAGCTCTGGGTCACCGTCTACGCCAGCGATGACGAGGCTTACGACATCTGGACTCAGGAAGTCGGCATTCCCCATGAGCGCATGGTGCGGATTGGCGACAACAAAGGCGCGCCCTACGCGTCGGACAACTTCTGGGCCATGGGCGATACCGGCCCATGCGGCCCGTGCACCGAAATTTTCTTCGATCACGGTGACCACATCTGGGGCGGCCCGCCTGGCTCGCCAGAAGAAGACGGCGACCGCTACATCGAGATCTGGAACAACGTGTTCATGCAGTTCAACCGCACGGCTGACGGTGTAATGCACCCGCTGCCGGCGCCAAGCGTGGACACCGGCATGGGCCTGGAACGCATCAGTGCGGTGCTGCAACACGTCAACTCGAACTACGAGATTGACCTGTTTCAGAGCCTGCTAAACGCCGCCGCCAAGGCCATCGGCTGTGCCAATGAGGCCCAGGCTTCGCTGAAAGTGGTGGCCGACCATATCCGTTCTTGTGGCTTCCTGATTGCTGACGGCGTGGTGCCATCCAATGAAGGTCGCGGCTATGTACTGCGCCGCATCATCCGTCGTGCCTGCCGTCACGGTAACAAGCTGGGCGCCAAGGGCAGCTTCTTCTACCAGATCGTTGCCGCGTTGGTGGCCGAGATGGGCGAGGCCTTCCCGGAACTCAAGCAGCAACAGGCGCAGATTGAGCGCGTGCTGAAGAACGAAGAAGAGCAGTTCGCCAAAACCCTGGAACAGGGCCTGCGCATTCTCGAGCAGGATCTGGCTGAGCTGAAAGGCACCGTCATTCCGGGCGAAGTGGTGTTCAAGCTGTACGACACCTTCGGTTTTCCGATGGACCTTACTGGTGACATCGCCCGTGAGCGTGAACTGACGCTCGACGAAGCTGGCTTTGAGCGCGAAATGGAAGCTCAGCGCGTGCGTGCGCGTTCGGCCAGCTCGTTCGGCATGGACTACAACAGCCTGGTTAAGGTTGACGTGGATACGCGCTTTACCGGTTATTCCGCCACTCAGGACAGCGGCAAGGTGGTGGCGTTGCTCAAGGCCGGTGCTGCGGTTGAGCAGCTGCAGGCGGGCGAGGAGGGTGTTGTGGTCCTCGACCAGACGCCGTTCTACGCCGAGTCCGGTGGCCAGGTGGGTGACTGCGGTTACCTGAGCCTCGACGGTCTGCGCTTTGACGTGCGCGACACCACCAAAGCCGGTGCAGCCTTCCTGCATCACGGCGTGTTGGTCAGCGGTAGCTTGCAGGTGGGCACCAGCCTGAATGCGGTGGTCGATGCCGATGTGCGTCAGGCCACCGCGCGCAACCACTCGGCTACTCACTTGCTGCACGCGGCCTTGCGCCAGGTGCTGGGTGAGCACGTGCAGCAGAAGGGTTCGCTGGTCGACAGTCAGCGCCTGCGTTTCGACTTCAGCCACTTCGAGGCAATCAAGCCCGAGCAGCTGAAGGCGCTGGAAGACATCGTTAACCGTGAAATCCGCCTGAACAGTGCGGTGGAAACCGAAGAAACCGATATCGAAACCGCCAAGGCCAAAGGCGCCATGGCGCTGTTCGGCGAAAAATATGGCGACAACGTGCGGGTGCTGAGCATGGGCGGCGGTTTCTCCGTCGAGCTGTGTGGCGGTATTCACGCGGCCCGTACAGGCGACATCGCGCTGTTCAAGATCACCAGCGAAGGTGGTGTGGCAGCCGGTGTGCGGCGTATTGAAGCGGTCACCGGCGCGCCGGCACTGGCGTGGCTGAATGCGGCCGAAGAGCAGCTGAAAGAGGCTGCCGCGCTGGTCAAAGGCAATCGCGACAACGTCCTGGATAAGCTCAGTGCCTTGTTGGAGCGCAATCGCCTGCTGGAAAAAGAGCTTGAGCAACTGAAGGCCAAGGCCGCCAGTGCTGCCGGCGATGACATGTCCGCCGCTGCCGTTGAGGTCAAGGGCGTCAAGGTCCTGGCTGCGCGGCTCGATGGCCTGGACGGCAAGGCGCTGTTGGCGCTGGTCGATCAATTGAAGAACAAGCTCGGCAGTGCGGTGATCCTGCTCGGCGGCGTGCAGGACGACAAAGTCGTGCTGGTCGCGGGCGTGACCCAGGACCTGACGGCCAAGCTCAAGGCTGGCGAGCTGATGAAGCAGGCTGCAGCAGCAGTTGGCGGCAAAGGCGGTGGTCGCCCAGACATGGCGCAGGGCGGCGGCACCGATGCGGCGGCCCTGGATGGGGCGCTGGAGTTGGCGCGCGCATTCGTCGAGCAAGGTTTGTAAGTTTACCGGTCAATTGCCCGCCAGCCCGGCGGGCCTTGGCAGTGTGCCGAGTTGAATGTTTAATGGGCGCCCTTCACGGGCTGAGGCAGCGTTGAAATGGCTTTGATCGTACAGAAATTTGGGGGCACCTCCGTCGGCACCGTCGAGCGAATCGAGCAGGTAGCCGAGAAAGTGAAGAAGTTCCGCGAAGCCGGTGATGACCTGGTGATCGTGCTGTCGGCCATGAGTGGTGAAACCAATCGCCTGATTGATTTGGCCAAGCAGATTACCGACCAGCCGGTGCCGCGCGAGCTGGATGTGATTGTTTCCACTGGCGAGCAGGTGACCATTGCACTGCTGGCCATGGCGCTGATCAAGCGCGGTGTGCCGGCGGTGTCATACACCGGCAATCAGGTGCGTATTCTCACCGACAGCGCTCACAACAAAGCGCGCATCCTGCAGATCGACGATGAGCGCATTCGTGCCGACCTCAAGGAAGGTCGCGTGGTTGTGGTGGCAGGCTTCCAGGGTGTGGACGAGCAGGGCAACATCACCACCCTGGGTCGCGGCGGTTCGGATACCACCGGCGTAGCGCTGGCTGCCGCCCTAAAGGCTGATGAGTGCCAGATCTATACCGATGTGGACGGTGTTTACACCACTGACCCGCGTGTCGTGCCCCAGGCGCGCCGCTTGGAGAAGATCACCTTCGAAGAGATGCTGGAAATGGCCAGCCTCGGTTCCAAGGTGTTGCAGATCCGCTCGGTGGAGTTCGCCGGCAAGTACAATGTCCCGCTGCGCGTTTTGCACAGCTTCCAGGAGGGTCCGGGCACCCTCATTACCCTTGATGAAGAGGAATCCATGGAACAGCCGATCATTTCTGGCATCGCTTTCAATCGCGACGAAGCCAAGCTGACAATCCGTGGCGTGCCGGATACTCCGGGCGTGGCCTTCAAGATTCTCGGCCCGGTCAGCGCGGCAAATATCGAAGTGGACATGATCGTGCAGAACGTTGCGCACGATAAGACCACCGACTTCACCTTCACCGTGCATCGCAATGACTATCAGAATGCGCTGCAGGTGCTGGAACAGACCGCCAGCGAGATCGGCGCTCGTGAAGTCAGCGGCGACATCAAAATCGCCAAGGTGTCGATTGTCGGCGTGGGCATGCGTTCCCATGCGGGCGTCGCCAGTCGCATGTTTGAAGCGCTGGCCAAGGAAAGCATCAATATCCAGATGATCTCGACCTCGGAAATCAAGGTTTCCGTGGTCATCGAAGAGAAATATCTGGAGCTGGCGGTGCGCGCGCTGCACACTGCCTTCGAGCTGGACGCCGCGCCCCGACAGGGCGAGTAAGGCGTAGACCCGAAAGGCGCGGCTAACCCCGCGCCTTTCGTCATTTTGGCGGGTGTGGCAGGTATTTATTTCTGTCTACACTGGTCAATACTTGGGTGAAAGTCTGGATGGGCAAGGTGCTCGCGAAGGCTCTAGCCGTTTCATTTGCAGACTGTTGTCCCGAACTGAAATCCGTAAGGAGAAAGGAATGTTGATTCTGACTCGCCGGGTCGGAGAGACCCTGATGGTGGGTGATGAAGTCACCGTCACTGTGTTAGGCGTTAAAGGTAATCAGGTGCGCATCGGCGTTAATGCTCCGAAGGAAGTCGCCGTGCACCGCGAAGAAATCTACCAGCGCATCCAGAAAGAGAAAGGCGAAGAACCAAGCCACTAATTTTTATCGAAATTTTGGCTTTGCAAACGGGGAAAACATGGTTATCATGCGCCCCGTGTTGCGGAGAGGTGGCCGAGTGGCCGAAGGCGCTCCCCTGCTAAGGGAGTACACCTCATAAGGGTGTCGGGGGTTCGAATCCCCCCTTCTCCGCCATATTTGTGTTCTAGGGTGGCATTGGTGAAAGTCAGTAAGTTGTTGAAATTAAACTGATTTTTACTTGAAAATTAATTTTCAATCCCTATAATGCGCACGCTTGTTGCACTCATAGCTCAGCTGGATAGAGTACTCGGCTACGAACCGAGCGGTCGGAGGTTCGAATCCTCCTGAGTGCACCATATTGAAGGCAGTTGGCAGTAATGCAAGCTGTTGATCAAGCCAGCGGTGATCTGGTTAAAAGCACCTAATGCACTCATAGCTCAGCTGGATAGAGTACTCGGCTACGAACCGAGCGGTCGGAGGTTCGAATCCTCCTGAGTGCACCAAACAAGAAGGGCCTGCAGCGATGCAGGCCCTTTTTCTTTGTCTAGCGTTTAGTGCGCACGCAGCCGCTCTCGTCAAAGCTGACCTGGCGACTGTTACCTTTCTCGTCGCGGTATTGATAGCGCGTCTGGCCGTTCTGGCTGCTGATTTTGTCTGGTTTGCCTAGGGCGCTCTCGACATCCCTTTGGGTCATGCCTGCGCGGATGCGCTGGCCGATGATTGCGCTGCGCCGTTCGCTGCTGCTGAGCTGATTGCCGCAGCCGTCCTGGTGCTCACCAACCACCACCAATGCGCTCTGCGTCTTGCTTTTGCGCTTTGAGCGTTTTTGTTTGCTGGGCTTGGCGAGCGGAATGGCTTTGCCGCTGCCGGGTGTGGGGTTGTTGGCCTGTTGCAACTGTGGCTGCTGTTCGCCGGGGCAGCCTTGCAGGGTGAAGGTCACGTGTCCGTTTGGATCTTCGCAGCGGTGTACGGTAGCGGCGAGGGCGGTGGTGCAGGGCTGGAGTAGCAGTGTGCAAAGCGTGGATCGAAGCAGTATGTTCATGGGGCGTCCTCCTTGACGTTATTGCCAGCTTAGACGCTCTGTTGGTGCGTGCCAGGGCGTGCCTTGGTAGGTGTTGCTGGCGTCCAAATAGCAATCTTGCGGCGTGGTTGGGCTTCTGGCGTATGTGCTTGTTCTCGCCGTGATTTGTCACATGCAGGGCGCTAGAGCGGTGTTATGATTGCCCGGTCAGCCCCGTCGGGGCTTGTGGATTGCCACCATGGACTTACCCAGTAGTTACTCAGAACCTCGATTGCACAATCGCGTATTGACTGATTGAACCCTCTTTGGCGCGCCTCGCCGCTGGGGGTGGAGTGCGCTATGACTGAAGTAGAAGTAAAAAAGCCGCAAGAAAGCCTGCAGGATCGCCTAACCCAAGTGGTTGAGTTGCTGCATCGCCACCGGCTGATCGAAGACCTGACGCATCGTCAGGAAGGTCAGCACCATGACCGGGTCGAGAGCCTGGTGCATCGGCAAAACCTCGCCGAACTCCAGCGCAAGCTAGACGACCTGCACTCTGCTGACGTCGCGCATATCCTTGAAGCTTTGCCGCTGCGTGACCGACTGGCTGTCTGGCAGCTAGTCAAGGTTGAGCGCGATGGCGACATCCTTCTTGAAGTTTCCGATGCGGTGCGCGAAACCCTGATCGCCGATATGGATGATCACGAGTTGCTGGCGGCAGCCAAGGAAATGGATGCTGACGAGTTGGCCGATCTGGCGCCCGAGCTGCCTCGCGATGTTGTCCATGAGCTGATGGAAACCCTGGATGGCCAGCAGCGCGACCGTGTGCGCTCGGCGCTGTCCTATGAAGAGGATCAGGTTGGCGCCCTGATGGACTTCGAGATGGTGACCATTCGTGAGGATGTCAGTCTTGAAGTGGTGTTGCGTTACCTGCGGCGCTTGAAGGAGCTGCCAGGGCATACGGACAAGTTGTTTGTGGTCGATTACGACGGTGTGCTCAAGGGCGTGCTGCCGATCAAGCGGTTGCTGGTCAATGATCCGGACAAGCGTGTTGTTGATGTGATGGCCAGTGATCCGGTGAGTTTTACGCCGGATGAAGATGGCTACGATGCGGCGCAGGCTTTTGAGCGTTACGACCTTATTTCCGCGCCGGTAGTGGATAAGGCGGGCAAGTTGATCGGTCGTCTGACCATCGATGAAATGGTCGATCTGATTCGTGAAGAAAGTGAAAGCGAAGTCCTGAGCATGGCCGGTCTGCGCGAAGAGGAGGATATCTTCGCGTCGGTGTGGAAGTCCCTGCGCAACCGTTGGGCCTGGTTGGCGCTCAATCTGATCACCGCATTTGTGGCTTCGCGGGTCATCGGTTTGTTTGAGGGCTCCATTGAGAAGCTTGTTGCCTTGGCGGCGCTGATGCCGATTGTGGCGGGCATTGGCGGTAACTCGGGCAACCAGACCATCACCATGATTGTGCGTGCGATGGCGCTTGAGCAGCTGAGTGCTGGTAATACCTCGCGCCTGGTGCGCAAGGAGTTGGCGGTGGGCCTGGTGAACGGTTTGGTTTGGGGTGGCGTTATTGGTGTGGTTGCCTATCTACTTTATGGCAGCTGGTCGCTTGGGGTGGTTATGACAGCGGCGATGACCCTCAATCTGCTTCTGGCGGCATTGATGGGGGTGCTGATCCCGATGACGCTATACAAACTTGATCGTGACCCTGCGATGGGCGCCAGTGTCATGATCACCGCGGTTACAGACAGTGGTGGGTTCTTTATCTTTCTGGGCTTGGCGACACTCTTCCTGCTCTAGATATACTGCTTTTTTGATTTATACCTGCAAAAGCAAAGGCCCCGACATGTCGGGGCCTTTGCTTTTATCTTGCGGCTTAAGTCGGTGTAATCGCAGTGTCTTAAGTCGATAGTCGCGCTTGAGCGATTAGATATCGTCGTTAGCGAGTTCGGTGTCGTGGGCGATTAGGGCTACCAGGGCGTTTTGCTGGCGCCTGGATAATTGCCGGAAGCGTTGCAACAGCTCGCGTTCGGGAAGGGAGAGCTCGGGGCTGTCCATGTGCATAATCGGGCTGCTATCAAGCGTGCCCTCCTGAAACAGGCTCTGCTCAAGGCGAGAGATGATTTCAGAGTTCATGCTGCGATGATGATTGCGCGCCACATCAGCAATGCGTTCACGCATTCCATCGGGTAAGCGAACCACGAATTTGTCAGCCGTGCGGCTGGAATAGAGAGCCTGTTTCATAGGGCGCATACAATAAACCTGTTGATTCAGGAAAGCGATGCTGGCAAAGCGCTACATGCCGTCCAACGTTTGGACCGTGACAGCTGTTGATCGTTCGATACGCATGTGTGACGTCATTTTGGCGTCGGTATGATGGCATGTTGCTGTGTGCTGGCATTTCTAGCCAGCGTCGTTTGTGTGAAATGCGATCTGTTGAGCAAAAGAATTTGCGACTGAGGCTGGGCCAGGATGCCCTCCGGCGATTTTAAGTGCGCTCCGCACTGCTGGGATGGCATGACAAATGTACGGATGGTCGCTAACATGCGAGCCCGCCATTCAACGGTGGCGGTCCTCTGCGTAGTAAAAGTCTCAGTAGCTCAATTGGATAGAGCATCCCCCTCCTAAGGGGAAGGTTGGTGGTTCGACCCCACTCTGGGACACCATAAAAGCAAAACGCTAAAGCATTAGCGTCGATTCAGTTGCTTGCTTAGCCTTCAATCTCTCCTGTTTTTTTCGTGTCACTTCCATTTCTGTTCATCGATGGCTTCGAAATGTGTTCGTCGAAGCTTATGCAGATAATAAATGTGCGCCCGATTATTCCTGGCCATGAATATGGTTGTACCGGACAAGGAACTCGCCTCTATGGTTTCCCCAGACAAACAGCAAAAGCGCGCCCTGCGGGCCAAAACAAAAGCCAAGCAGAACCGCTCGTTCAAGCCCAAGGCCGCTTTCATTCACCCTGTGTTGGCCAATCCCCTGGTCAACGAGCCGTTCGATGATGTCGACATCGACCTGAGCACCTTCGACTTCAAAGACATCGAAGAAAACGGTTTCGATCCGGCGCATTTCGATGACTTGTTCCAGGCGATGAAAGCCGGTGAAGGCATCAGCTTGCTGGCAATGTGCCTGGTGTTCCTGCAATACCCGGTGTTGGAGTTAGTGGTCGCTGAGGAAGCGGAAGACGCGGCGACCGACTTTATGATGGGGCTGCTGATCATCTATCGCGGAATCTTCCACGATGAAGACGAAGGCAGGGCAGTTGCGTGGATTGGTGGCGAGGCCTTCCAGAAGGCCTACAACGAAGCATCGATGATCCTGCAAAAAAAGAACGCTCGCACCGCCTCAAGCTCCAGCGCTTGAAAGAGCAAGAGGTAGGTCCCGATTTCGGAAATGGCGATTTGCCTTAGTGGGTATTAGTCAGGGTGCTTGGATAGCCATCATCCGACGGCTGCAGCGGCTGTTGCAGAGTGTATAAAACTCAGGTTAATTCCGGTTCGACTCGTGCACACCGCTCACCCAGATCCTTGGTCAAACTTGCTGATTGAGAGGATCTGGTTTCTTACGCCATAGCCATGCGTTGATCGCAAATCTTGAGTCCATGAACTCCTCTGAAGGTGATGAAACTCTCTCAACTGAGTGGGGTGCCCAAGAAGGAAAAACGACTAATGAGTTGTGCGTGGGCTCAATGTCAACGAAATCGGCGATCGTGTCGGCTTTGCCTAACGAATACAAACGAAGTGCGCCACCAGAAAATATCTTTGGCATTTTGTGCAGATAGCAGACCGCACTAAGCAGGCGCTGCCGTTCAAAGTTCGCTCCGGTGAAGGTGTCGATGTGTCGGGAGTAGAACGCACCATCGCCATGGGCCACCAGTTCCAGTTCTATGCCGTCAGGCTCGAATGCGCTGACGCCAAGTGTTTCAATGAAGCATGCAGTCTGCGGCAGAATTTTTTCCTTCAACTTTTGCTGGAGCTTCTTACTTAGGTAAATCTTTCGGGAAACCCTGACCGTTGGATCGTATCCAGCGTGAGTGGTGGCTGGCTGAAAGTCGTCCTTGTGTGTTTCAGCGTACTCGAGTAGCTCCCAAGCCAGATCGTTGGGTAGAAAATCGCTGAAGACCCTATAGGGCGGATGTAGTTGTTTACGCTGAACCATCAGTATTTCCTTGATCCATGTGCAGCTTCGAGTGCATGCCTCGGCGGCTGAGACTTTTGGTATGCGACACGATAGTATTTGGCGAGAGTTCATTCGCAATGTCGATGCGCTCAAGCTTTCGCTGTATTCGACGTGCGTAATTCTGGACTGCATTGTTTCTGGGTGTCGATGGCTTAATAGTCGCAGCCCAAGAGGTTCGTTGGTGCGGTGTGAATATTCAGCTGT
Source organism: Pseudomonas sp. BGA-UO-ETr-WB11 (assembly GCF_059567785.1). Lineage (NCBI taxonomy): Bacteria > Pseudomonadati > Pseudomonadota > Gammaproteobacteria > Pseudomonadales > Pseudomonadaceae > Pseudomonas > Pseudomonas sp. BGA-UO-ETr-WB11. Next base: position 726,596 of record NZ_JCAQOS010000005.1, read on the forward strand.
GATCTTGGAATTCTCTCCCAACAAGCAGTTCCGCGATTAGCCTGTCTCTGATCCGTTAGGCCACGATGACGGTCTTATTGCTAAAGATATAGTACGGATATAGTTATGAATGAAATGCTCAGACTGGCCGGTCCTGACTGTCAGCTCGATAGCTCAAGCACTTTTGGTGTTGACCTGCCTTGGCCGGTTCCGGCATTTAGCTGTGCAGGAGAACATGTGCCCCTGCTTGACCCGGATTTCCGCTTTGTCCCCGATGTTTGTCGAGCCATTCTTCTGGGTTTTGCCCACGGTCGTAGGGTCTATCTCCATGGTCCTCATGGTAGTGGTAAGTCCTCACACATTGAGCAAGTAGCGGCGCGGCTTAATTGGCCGTGTATGCGCATCAATCTTGATGGGCATGTCAGTCGCGGCGATCTTATTGGGCGCGATATGGTGCTGTTGCGCGATGGTAAGCAAGTGACCGAGTTTGTCCCCGGTCTGTTGGTCTGGGCGCTAGAGCGACCGATAGCGCTGGTACTCGATGAGTATGATGCAGGGCGACCTGAGGTGATGTTTGTCATCCAGCGTTTGCTTGAAGCGGATGGTCGGTTGACGCTGCTTGATCAGAATCGTGTGATCACTCCACATCCAGCATTTCGCCTGTTTGCCACTGCCAATACCGCCGGTATCGGCGATGCGTCCGGTATTTATGCGGGTACTCAGGTGCTGAACCAAGCACAGCTGGATCGATGGAATGTCGTTGCTGAGCTTGGTTATCTACCTATGGAGCAGGAGGGTGCGATTCTGCATGCGCGCATCCCACAACTCGATGCAGAGCAGCTTCGTGGCATGCTTAATCTTGCCGATCTTTGTCGCCGGGCTCATGCGCAGGGCGATTTGATCTCGTTGTTGTCACTGCGTACGTTGCTCACTTGGGGCGAAAACCACCGACTGCTCAATGACATGAGGGAATCCTTCCGTCTGGCATTCTTTAACCGCTGCGACGATGCCGAGCGCTCCTTAGTCGCTGAGATTTATCAGCGTTGTTTCTCTGTGGAGCTGGTTCGGGATGGACTCGACTAGTTCGGCTGTGATGAGCGCCTGGCAGCGAACCTATGCACTTGCGTCAGGTACAGAACCTTCAAGCTCCGATAGCTCCACGGGTGATCGTGCGGTGGCCGACGCTCAAGCTGCATGGTTGCGCTGGCATCAGCCGATGATCGCTGATCAGTTTGCCTTAGGGGAGCGTCCTTGGTACTTGCTGTTTGAGCGAGCCCGCGTAGAAACGCTAGCCGGTTTGCATCTGCCAGGCATGCTGTTGAATTTATCTGAGCTTGAGAAACTAGCTCCAGGGCCGGCCTTGCCAGGTTTTTTGTATCGGTGTGCGCGGCGGCTATTGGTTGGTGAGGTGCTCACCGATATCGATATCTGTTTGCAAACTCCTGTGCCTCCCTTGCCGAGGCTGTCCCGTTGGTTTCGTAGGTGGCGCGCCCCTTTGCCTGTTCACCAGTTAGAAATGTTTTTTTTGCCATCGTTGCAGAGCTGTCGTCCTTACTTGCATGACGCAAGATTATTCGCCGAAACGTTGCATCCCCTGATTCGGCTCTTGTCGATGATATCGCCTGATAGTGCCGATTTCGCTGGTCGGGGCACTGATCAGGCAATCTTGGGCGGACCGCTGTATGAGAAGCCAGCTGACAAGGCGGTGACTGAGCTGAGAGGGGGGGCGTGCACTGAGTCGGAAGTCGGCGTGATGCCTCCGTATCACGTTTTTTCCCGCGAGTGGGATGAGTGCTTGGAGGCGCGCCAGCTAGCAGCTCGCAGTGGTCGTGCTGCGCCAGAGCAAATCGACCCCCAGCCGTGTGCAGAAGTTCGCCGCATGGCAGGTCGTTTGCGAAGGCGATTGCTGGCGACCCAGTTGCGGCATTGGAGTGATGAACAAGAACTAGGGATGCTTGAGCGCAGGCGTCTGGCCGCACTGGTCGCTGTTGGTAGTCGTCTGGTGTTTCGCCAGGAGCGTGAAAGCCTAGTCCCTCAAGCCTGCGTCACCTTGTTGCTCGATCAGTCCGGCTCAATGCGCGGCTTGCCCATGATGTTGACTCTGCAGGCCGTCGACTTGGCTGTGCAGGCTCTAGAGGCCTGCGGTATTCGCACTGAGGTCTTGGGCTTTGGTACGCGCTTCGGTGCTGATAATCCATTGCACCAGAGGTGGCGGGCGGCGGGATGTCCGCCAGGCCCTGGGCGGCTCAATGCGTTGCGCCATAGTGTGTACAAACCTGCCAGATTGCCTTGGCGACGTTGCCGTCATTTGCTTATGTCTCAACCTGATACTGATGGCGAAAATATCGATGGCGAGGCGCTAGAGTGGGCGGCGTCGAGACTCTTACGGCAACCGGAGCCGCGCAAGGTTCTGGTGGTGTTCTCTGATGGCAACCCCTACGATGAAGTTACGGTCAGCGCGAATGGCCGAAGTTATCTTGAAAATCACCTGCACGATACTGTCGCTCGAATTGAGGCTGGCACCGTTCATTTGGCGGCTATCGGTGTTGGGCAAGGTGTCACGCGTTACTACCGTAATGCTCTTGTACTGCAGCACGCTGAACAAGTCGGTGAGGTGCTTTTTGAGCATCTTGGGGGCTTGTTGACGCGACCTGGCTTACCCTGAAATGAGAGCATCATGACTGCAATCGCAGGCATCATTCGCCTAGACCGTTCTCCTGTAGATCGTGCAGCCCTGGACCGCATGCAGGCTGTGCTTGCCCCTTACGGACCAGATGCACAGCATCAATGGCGAAATGAAGGGGCAGGGCTGCTGCGTACACTCTTGCGTATTACGCCCGAGGACAGCCTGGACAGGCAGCCGCTGCTGGGGGCTGATCGCTCATGCGTTTTGGTGTTTGATGGCCGCTTGGACAATCGCCGAGAGTTAGCCGAGAAACTCGGCCTTTCCGCAAATGAAAGCGATGTTCTGGCCGATAGTGAGTTGGTCATGATGGCTTGCATGCGCTGGGACACGAATGCAGTGGAGCACTTGTGTGGTGCTTATGCGATGGCCTGTTGGCAGCCATTGCGACAGCGCTTATGGATGGCCCGTGACCCTACGGGGCAGCGGCCGCTGTTTTGGCATCGACAAGCCAGGTTTTTTGCCTTTGCCAGCCTGCCGAAAGCCTTATTCTGCGTTCCGCATGTGTTGCCGCTGACCGAAAACTGACCCAGTAGAGGCTGTTCTGCCGACTGAAAACTGACCCAGGTGTTCAACTGCTTCTGCTCAATTTTTGAGCAGGAGAACACAGGGTGATCAGTATGGA
>NZ_JCAQOS010000006.1:0-409250 GCF_059567785.1 Pseudomonas sp. BGA-UO-ETr-WB11
TTCCATACTGATCACCCTGTGTTCTCCTGCTCAAAAATTGAGCAGAAGCAGTTGAACACCTGGGTCAGTTTTCAGTCGGCAGAACAGCCTCTACTGGGTCAGTTTTCGGTCAGCGGCAACATAGAAGCTTCTATCCATGAGCAGAGCTTTATCTGGAGTACACGCAAACTAATACTTCGCGCGGTACTGGCGGAACACGCGGAACCACTCGCAGCGGCAAGGTCTGTGGTGGTTCCGTGAGTTTTTATGCTGACGGAACCGACGGAACCTACAGACGGTCATGGACTTGGATTGAGAGCGGGTAGTTCCTCTATTGGTACCAAGTGATATAGCCAGAGAGACTGTCCATTCACCTTCACCTTTTTCGCGCGTTCCTTAACGCTCCGCTGAGCAATCCAGCCGGCCGTGTCTAGCGCAGTGAGAACTCGTTTCATTTCATAGCCAGGCACTGCGCGGCGCAGGCCTTCCGAAGTGAGCAGCCACATGCGGGTGTTCCCATCATCCCGCCACCAGCCAGCGCGATCCCTGACCACAGCATCACTTCCAATGGCAGAAAACAACGCATCTCCGTGACGACTAAGGAAATCAGCTAGGCTGCGCAGGATTTTGGTGTCCTCACTCAAACCATGTCCTCGGCCCGCGCGCCAAGACTCGAATAGTTCAAGCATTGCAGCCTGCGCTGTTCCGCAGGGCGCAGGCAAAATACTCCACCGTATGGCCAGTTCACCAGCCAGTGCCAGCAGAGCAAAACGCTCTGCCGCTCGGCCCTCCTGACCACTGCTGTGGGGGTACTGAGCAACCAACGCCGCAGACATTGCGTGCAGGCCATCAACCTCGCCTGACTCCAGTAATCGACTAATAAATAGCGGACCAGCGTGCCCATAATGTGTAACGCTGGCTTTCTGCAATGTATCGGAAAATTCCCGACCTCCAGGCAGGCCATGTAGGTCATCCCACGCGCCGAATGTGCGTTGTGCTGGTATATCCAGTAAGCGAATTTCCTGGCCGGCTCGGCTGAGTTGACCTCCTTCAGCCATGTGAGCCGACAGCCCCAACTCACCGGAGGAAAATACAACTACCCGCCATCGTCTGGTCGCACGGGCTGCACCAGTTCGATTTGCCCTAGCCTTTCCTACACCATTTGCCAGGGCGTAAACCACTGCCCCTATCTCTTGGGGGTCAGCCTCTCCGATTTCGTCCAGTGCCAGTAATGTGTCATTACGTTGTGCAGCGATGCCCTCTAGGCCATTGCCCGTGGCGCGCCACGATCGTTTAAATTGCTCACCATTACCCCATACCGAAGCTGCAGCCTGAATAACAGTGCTTTTCCCGGTCGAGCTGTCGCCAACAATATGAAAGCCTCCGCTTTGACGATTCAGGTGGTATAGCAATGGTCCGGCCATCGCGGCGCACACACCTAGCATCAACAGCGGGTTGCCGTCGCAGCGAGCACCAATCTCCGTTTGCCAGCTTTGCAGCGTGCCGGACTGGCGGAAATCCTCAAAATTTGCTGCCTCGCTTTGGTACATGGCATCGCCTTGTCCAATGTTTTGTCGAGGCATTACAAACAGCGTGGATGAATGCCAACCGGTAGCGGACGCCGTAATGACCTCGCGCTGCGGATGCTGGCTCTGAATGTAGCGGTTCAGTATTCGAAATGCGTCCGGATCAATTTCCACCCCCATATCAAGAAGTTCTCCGCGCAACTCCTCTCCACCCCCTTTGAGTAAACGCATCGGCATGACCCATTCACGCCAGCGCCCTAGACTAGTGCGAAAGCGCAGGAGGCGGCCGAACTCGCCACCGTCACAATTAGTGATTGCATCAACATGCAGCGGTGAGCAAATCCAGCGATTGCGGGGCGCCGTGTCTTCATTACTATCGCGAGATTCATGTAACCAAACTCCGGGCAGATAGGTCCTCGATGGACACCTCGCAGGATGATCGTAAACCTGAAATCCCGGTCGCTTCGGTTCTGGATGCAGCGCCGCTGGGATAAGGGTTAACTTTTCACCTGGAGCGGTTCCGTCGGTTCCGTCAGTGACTTCGGTCACGGAACCAACGAAGGAGGCCTGGGTGCTAACGGTTCCGCGGGTGCTGTCAGTTCCGCCATTGGGCTGGAATACGTCGTTATTGTCCTGGACCCCGCTCATATGCAGGCCGCCTGCCACTGGCGCAGATCGTTAAAGTCGGTCAGGTGGAGCGGTGCATCCACAGGCCAGGGTGGCAGGATCAACCCGCAGCCGAGTTGCTGGGCCGCGATGTGGGCGAATCTACGGCCAGGGTTCCCCTCCGTCAGGCGGTCATCATCGCCGGCTACTATCAAGTGGCTATTCGGGTGCCGGCTTCGTAAATGAAGCCCGGCTTCAAGTAAATTGTTCGCCGACATCGCGCAGGCCACAGCAGCGCCAGTTGCGGCGTGGAGAGTGCTGCCTGTGGCCCAGCCCTCACAGATATACAGCGGTTCTCCAGCCGCAATTGTGCCCAGTAATGCGGCGGCTCCTTTGGTTCTACCGCCCCCCAAAAACCGCTTGTCACCATTCAGCCCTATGCGTTGCATACTGACTATCTCACCTGCGTGATACAGCGGCACTAGCAACCATTCGTCACACTGACGCAGCCCCGTTGGGGGGCAGCCCTTTGCAACGAGGTAGGGGTGCTGTGGGTCAGCGCTATCAGCTCCATCCCATAGCTGACGGGCAGATGCAGCAGCTGTCGCCTGGCGCTGCAGCAACTCGGTATCTCGCTGTAAGCGGGCCTGATCAATACGCTGGCGAATCAAATTTGACTCAAGGGGATCGCCAGTCGTTCTGCTGCTCCAGTACGTAGTCACGCCAGTTTTCCAGCTGCCGAAACACCCTGCAGAAACGTCTCCACTGAACACCAGGTACCACCCATTACGAGAGCCGGGTTTGTCGCCAGGAGCGTGGAACCGGTGGATGCCGCCATCTGCTATGGGCCACCAGTCGAGGGGGCCAAATACGGACTGTAGGGCGGTGTGAAAGCCGTGCAAATTTGTGCTGAGTCTGCGCATTTACTTGGCCTCGCGCTTAGCAATTCTGGTCTCAATCCACTGAATTATTTCGCTGAGGACGAACCCCACGGGTGCACCTCGAGCGGTGCTGTCGCTGAGCGGAAATCGCTTTGGAAACGTTGGGTCAGTTTTCAATTTTTTATATATCGTTGCGGGCCGAAGAGCGGTTAATCGCGCAACTTCTTTCATTCGTATAACGCATACTTTCTGGGTCATGTGTAGCCTCTAATATTGAGTGGAGTTGATCTGGATGGCTGCGCGCAAACAAATTAAAAGACTAAAAAAGCAGGCTAGGCAAGCGCTATTTTTAACTTTTCTTAATTAATTAATTGGTGTGTTTTACTATCGCAATTGCTTAATTAAATAATATGTTGTGCTATCGCAATTGCTAAAGCATACGCGGCCTGCGGCGCTATTCATCGTGACTTTTCAGTAATCGCTTAGCCGAATTTCTTATGAGTTAAATAATTTGACCAATTCTAAATTGTTGGTACATGCTGCCTGCAGATAGCCAGTGGAAAGCAAGACTTTTGGTATGAAAATACTCTCAAATAAATAAATGCTTTTATATATACAACTGCATAACAAGGCGTCTTGTTAAGTCTCAGGATTGTCGGTAAGTCGAAGAGCGTCATGCTGGCTAAGCTGAGAATTATTTACCCATTTTTGGTGGCCAGAATGGCGGCCAAAAATGGGGGGGTAAGCAATATTTATGCGGTAGTTGCGGCTTTCGGAGCGCAGCGTAGATAACGGCGCAATCGGGGTAAGCAGGGGAATTTATGAGGCGACCAGATAAAAAATCAGACAGCTCAGCAAAGAGTCCTGAGACAGCCGCAGCGCCGTCAGATCGGGGAGCACTCCGAGCAATCGCCAAGCCGATCTTGGACCGCTACAACGGTCTAGCCGAGTCAACCAAAGCGGAATATCGTCAAATTATGCTGCGCCTTGATGGTGCTCACTGGCACGATTACGCGACCGCTAGACAGCTACGCAACCCATCTGCGGTGAGGGCAGCCTGGCGTGTATTTATGGCGCATTGGTTGTCCGAGGCATTACGCGAATCAGAGCACGCCCCCACCGCCGAGGCTCGCGCAGCAGCACGAGTGCTGGCTAGAAACTATGCAGCTCAACTACTGACTCAAGAGCAATACAATCTCCCCCAAAAGCCACAGATAAACTCAAAAGCCAAGCGCGGTTCACTGGCGGGGTTGCCGACCAACTGGCGTGAACTGTTAGTTGGAACGATTCCTGTTAAACATCGTAACCACTGCATGATATTGGCGCTCTGCGGTGCCAGGCCTGAGGAAATGGGAAAACCTGTTGAGCTTCTAGCCCTGCCAGACGGCACCTTGGAAGTTCTAATCAAAGGCGCCAAGGTAAGCGAACATACGAATGCCGGCCAAGAATGGCGACGTCTGACCCTGCGCGGTGGGCTTGCCGAACAACTTCGCCAAGCTGTTGTGCACAGGGGCGGCCATATTGTCGTGGAACCTAAGCAGGGGCTTGGCCTCCAAAAAGCCATTGCTGCAGCCGCGCAGAAACTGGGCTTTCAAGGGGTTAGTGCGTACAGCATGAGACACGCATTTGCGGCAGATTTAAAAGCGCAAAAAGCCGATCCTGACGCAATCTCTCTGGCGCTAGGTCATGTCAGTCGTGCAAGCAAAAGTCGGTACGGTTCTGCGCGAAATGGTCGCGCAGGGAGAACCATTTTGCTGGCAGTAGAGGCAGATAGAGCTCTGCGCGGTGAGGTGCGAGACCCGAAGTTACTTTTTGTCGATCAGCCGTCTTTTGTAAAAACTAAACGTCGATAATTCTTGGGCGTGGCGTAGGCCGCGCACGGAGCCTTAGCATCATCCGAAACTCGGATGATGAGCCAGCCCCGACTGCGCTCAAGCAAACTCATGACCGCCACCAAGACCGCGGCATAAGCCGCTGATGAGGTAACCCCCATGACCCAACGCCTACAACCCGTCATCGACCTGAACTACGGCGAGCAGGAAGTGCTGCAGCGAGTGCTGGCCGAGCCTCAGAAAATCGCAAACGCCTTGGCGCCAGACGACGCCCGTGAAAACTCGCGGATTGTTGGCGTTCTGCAGGAGCTCGCCGAAGCCTTTGCTGAGGTCTTTTTCCCTGTTGTCGAGCAGCTTCCCGATCTCGAACAGACCCAGCAAGACCTAGACATGAGTCGTTGATTGAGCAGCTCAACCACCTCTAGTAGGCTGCCTTGGAGCGCATGGCGCGCCCCAGGGCAGCGCCTTCTTCTGTGCCCCAATCCTGGAGGGCATCATGCCCAAATTCCTGATCGAACCGGACGACTTACCCTCGGCCACCCTCGAACTACTGACGTCAATCAGCGCCGGACGCGGCTGGCTCGATCTGGTTAAAAAAGCTTTGGCGATCTCCGCCGGCGAGCCGATCCTGTCGATCAAGGAGAAGGCTGGCACCCTCACCGTTCAGATATTGACGAAAGACCTCGCCAAGCTGCAGCTGCTCGACGCCCTGCGCGAGGCCTCGGCCTCGATCTGCGAAATCTGCGGCGAATTGGGCACGCTGACCCACCACCAGACCCGGTGCGTGGATCACGCAGGCTGGCGAACTTCACCCCCGTTCCCGCCCGAACAGCGTGGTTATATCGAGGTCTGCGAGAGGGCTGAAGCCGAGCCTGTCGGCCTCGAATTCGGTTCGGTTGAGTCAGACCTACTGACCCGTGAGCTGGCCCGCCACAACGCGCTGTTGGCGCTCGACAACCCGACCACGCGGGAGCAGGCGACCCAAGACCTTCTGCGTGTCTGGCGTGCTGACCGAGACTACCCACTGGGTCCAGCGGCAGGCCTAACTGCCGAGGAAATCGGCGTCCAAGTGCCAGCCACCGTCGAGGGAGGCGCCCTGGTGCGGTTTTCTGAAATTCCAGAACCTTGGGCAACCCGGTTCCAGGTGGCGAACCTCGGCGCAACCCACGCCCTAGACGGCTACTACTCCCGCGACTGGGAAAAATTCCTAGAACGCTGCCCAGCCGAAGACGAGAAAATCGAGGACTTGGTCGAGCGGGAACTCGAACGCGCAATCAGCAATGGCTTTCGCCAGGCCGTCGCGAGTGGCAGGGTCAAGCGCGCCGAACGGGGTGTCGATGACGCTGATTTGGCGGAGTTTGTGCGCGTCCAGGTCGAGAAAGGCCGCTGGCCGGAAGGCGATTTGCTGGAAGCGTTCCGCGTCTGGCGAGACCAGAAAAATACGTCGAACGCCGCTTACCTGTGAGAAGTTTTTATGCGTATCCATCTGTTGTCCGACCTGCATAACGAGTTCAGTCCGTTCATTCCAGAGCCTCTGGACTGCGATGTGGCCATTCTGGCGGGCGACATTGACGTCAAAACTCGCGCTGTTGATTGGGCCAGGCAATCCTTCTCTGTCCCAGTGCTGTACGTGCCAGGCAACCACGAGTTTTATGGTGGCCACCTGACCCGTACCTTGGAAAAACTAAGGGCTGCTCAGGATGATCGCGTTCGCGTGTTGGATCGGGATGAAGTGATTCTGGCCGGCGTACGGTTTCTGGGCGCGACCATGTGGACGGATTTTGCGGCCACCGGAAACCCACCCATTGCCGCCTTCAGCGCCCAAAATGCCATGAACGATTTTCGGCAGATTAGAACGGCGAACTATCGCCGTATCCGGCCTGCCGATTTAGTTGAGCAGTCCGTGAAAACCCGCGATTGGCTGCGCACCAAATTGGCTGAGCCTTTTGATGGACGCACTGTAGTGATCACCCATCATGCCCCTACCTTGCGTTCGCTCCAGGATAGCCCCCATGCTAGGGGCCACATGGATGCCGCGTATGCCAACCGCTGGGAGGACCTCATGGGTGGTGATCAGCTCGCTCTGGCGCGAGCACCTCTCGCTCGACCAACTGCGCGAGCTGTTCCCTCAGGATCTGCGTGATCGGATCATCGGTGTGACACTGATCGCCGAGCGGATCGATGGTTGGCTGCCCGCCCGCCGCGAGGGCGAGATTCTGGATTGGCTTGAGAAATCAGGCAGGATCGACGAGCTGTGGCTCGCCCTGGACGATGCCGGCTGGCAGTTCACCAGGCACAGGGACCGGCTGATCGAATGCGTTTTCTATGATGGGCTGGATGATCGGATCGAGGCGCTGCTGCGCCAGATGCTGGCGGCCGGAAGCTGAAAATACGTCGAACGCCGACGCAACTCTCATCACCTCCTTCCCATGGACGGTGCTAAAAATGGTGTAATTCTCTGAGCCAGACCTGAACCCCTCGCTCTTACAAATTGTAACCTTTGGCCTGAAACACTACACCCATACCAGATATGAAATCCAAGGCCTGCTCACCAGGCAGGTCGTAATTACCACCGAAGCGCGGACCTGCAGCAGTACCAACACGGTAGCCTTCCGACTCATTCCAGTGTATCGCTATCACCGCGTTACGATCGATCACGTGACACGCAGAGGTTACAGGCTTAACGACACCGTTAGCCGGGTTGCAGCCCGTCCACGCCTTCTTTTTGCCGTCCACGAAGACGCTGACTATCTGTATGCCCTGATCGTCCTTTATTTCCAGCTTCCAGGCGCTTCGCGCGCTCCTCAGGCGATAGCTTGGTCACGGCTCCATCCCCATCGCAAAGTCCATCTCGATCTGCGGCAGCTCAGGCTCCTGCCGTGCCCGGCGCATATACAGATCGAGCGCCTCACCCTCGATCAGTCGCCAGCCGCGCCCGGTTTCAGGTGTGTACGCCTCTGTCCCCATCAGCCAGTTGGCCCACTGGATCATCACGCCGCCCACCGTCACCGGAAATGCCTTCTCGGCCTCGGGGTGTTTCAGGATGACGGCATGGGTCGGTCGCCCGGTTCTCAGCATGGCAGTGGTCACCCAGGCGGCGTACGGCTGATAGTCCGCAAGCAGAGCCTGACGCACGGTCTCAACGAACGCCTGCCGATGATCACCTGTGCGGGCGTGAGCCTCGTAGTAGATCGAGGCTACGTGAGCCAGGCATTCGGAGTCTGCTTGTTTAAAAACACGGCTTATCATGAGCGTCCTCACAGCTGATACCCTATTGCCCCACTAGCGCTAAACCACCTTGCCGAACTGGCCTTGCATCACGTTGCCGGCTGCTAGTTTGTCTAGGTGGTCGGCATACCATTGCATCATGGTCGTGCGCTGCTCCAAGTATTGGGCTTTATTGCAGATGCCGGATATGCCTTCTTCCTTGTGGGCCAATTGCGCTTCGATATGATCCTTGGGCCAACCGTTTTCACGCAGCAGGGTGCTGGCCGTGTGGCGGGTGCCGTGGCCGACCAAGCGTCCCTTGTAACCAATGCCGGCAAACACCTTGTTGATGGTGTTTTCACTGATGGTCGGGTTCTTCGGGCCGACACCGGGGAACAGCCAGCGATTGCGTCCGGTTAGCTGGTGGAGTTCGCGAAGGGCATCAATGGCTTGGCGGGGGAGGGGTGCCACGTGATCCCGGCGCATTTTCATTTTGCCCGCTGGTGTCGTCCAAGTGCCGGCATCGAGGTCTATTTCCTTCCACTCGGCCAGGCGCACCATGCCGGGCCGTGATGCCGTCCAGATACAGAGCCAAGCGGCGGTCTTGGCCGTCAGGCGGCTGGTGGTGGTTTTCAGTGCTCTAAGGAACTCCGGTAACTCGGGTTCCAGTAGGTGAGGGTGTTGCTGGGTCTTGGGTGCTGGGGCGGCGATATCGCGCAGCCTGCTGGCCGGGTCGTTTTCAGTAAGTCCCAGGCCGATGGCGCGGCCAAATATTTGATTGACCCAGGTGCGGCACTTCTCGGCCACGTTATGGGCAGCCCGTGCTTCGATTGAGGCTTGCAGGGCGGCGCAGTCGGTGCGGGTGATTTCATCCAGTGGCTTGTCACCTAGCGCCGGGAGTATGTCTTTATCCAGGTAGGTGCGGATTTTGCTGAGGGTGGAGTCGGCTAGGCCCTTGTCTACTTTGGCTTGCAGCCAGTCGTCAGCAGCTGCGCGGAATGTTCGGGTCTTGGCCGTTTCAATGGCGACCTTGGCGGCACGCTTTTGCTCCAGTGGGTCGATGCCATCACTGATGGTCTTGCGCAGATCGGCGGCTTTGCTTCGGGCCAGCTCCCCGCTGACTTCGGGGTAGCCCCCCAGTCCAAGCCATGCCCAGGTGCCGCTCGGCTTTTTGTAGCGCAATTGCCAGGATTTGCCGCCGTCAGCCTTCACTCTGAAATAAAGGCTGCTGCCATCTAGTTCCCGATATTCCTTGGTTTCGGCTTCCAGGCTGGTCAGTACGGTGTCAGCCAGCGGGCGCCGCTTTATCTCAGAGCGTTTCATGTCCTGTATCCCAAAGTTAGGGCTTTTCACAGGGATACAGGTGGGGATACACCGTGTCAAGGCATAGGCATAGACAGGGGGATATAGCCAGAAACAAGAAAGCCCGCACGGGGCGGGCTTTTCAGGTGGTTTCATAGACTGTCAGAGACAGGCTGAAACAGATAAATGGTGCCCCGAGGGAGACTCGAACTCCCACTCCTTTCGAAAACGGATTTTGAATCCGCCGCGTCTACCAATTCCGCCATCAGGGCAACAATGGGCGCGAAGTATAGGGAGGGAAAAGCCGTCGGTCAATCCACCTGCGTGGTCAGATTGCGCTATTTCCGCTAAACTTTGCGGCCCTGCAAAACGACCTCTTTATATGCGCGTTGCCGACTTTACCTTCGACTTGCCCGAAGCCCTGATTGCCCGTCACCCATTGCCTGATCGTAGCGCCAGCCGCCTGCTGACCCTGGATGGGACTACGGGTGCCTTGGCTCATCGTCATTTCCCGGATTTGCTGGAGTATCTGCGTCCGGGTGATCTGATGGTGTTTAACAATACCCGAGTGATTCCGGCGCGCTTGTTCGGCCAGAAAGCGTCCGGCGGCAAGTTGGAAGTGTTGGTCGAGCGGGTGCTGGATACGCGCCGGGTGCTGGCCCATGTGCGTTCGAGCAAATCGCCCAAGCCTGGTTCGACGATTATTCTTGATGGCGGTGCCGAGGCTGAAATGCTGGCGCGCCACGATGCCTTGTTTGAACTGCGCTTCAGTGAAGATGTCCTGCCGCTGCTGGAACGGGTCGGCCATATGCCGCTGCCGCCCTATATTGATCGCCCGGATGAAGACGCCGACCGCGAGCGCTATCAGACGGTGTACGCCGACCGCACGGGCGCCGTGGCGGCACCGACGGCGGGCCTGCATTTTGATCAGGCGTTGCTCGACGCGATCCGCGAGATGGGCGTGGAGACGGCCTTTGTCACCCTGCATGTCGGCGCTGGCACCTTTCAGCCGGTGCGCGTTGAGCGACTCGAAGACCATCACATGCACAGCGAATGGCTGGAGGTCGACGCTGCCGTGGTGGCTGCCGTCGCCGCTTGCCGGGCGCGGGGTGGGCGGGTGATTGCCGTGGGCACCACCAGCGTACGTTCGCTGGAGAGTGCCGCCCGCGATGGCGAGTTGAAGCCGTTCAGCGGTGATACCGATATCTTTCTTTATCCCGGGCGCCCCTTCCATGTGGTTGATGCCCTGGTGACCAACTTCCATTTGTCCGAGTCGACCCTGCTGATGCTGGTGTCGGCGTTTGCTGGTTACCCCGAGACCATGGTGGCGTACCGCGTCGCCATCGAGCAGGGTTATCGCTTTTTCAGTTACGGTGATGCCATGTTCATTACCCGCAATCCCGCCCCGCGTGGGCCCGAGGAACAGCTATGACGGGCAATTGCCGCATGTCTTTTGAACTCCTGGCCACCGATGGTCGGGCTCGGCGCGGGCGCCTGACCTTTCCCCGTGGCGTGGTGGAAACCCCGGCGTTTATGCCGGTGGGCACCTACGGCACGGTCAAGGGCATGCTGCCGCGCGACATCGAGGCGATTGGTGCGCAGATTATCCTCGGTAACACCTTTCACCTGTGGCTGCGTCCCGGTACTGAAGTGATCAAGCGGCACGGCGACCTGCATGACTTTATGCAGTGGCAAGGGCCGATCCTTACCGATTCCGGCGGTTTCCAGGTGTTCAGCCTGGGCGCGATGCGCAAGATCAAGGAGGAGGGCGTGACCTTCGCCTCGCCGGTGGACGGCGCCAAGGTGTTTATGGGCCCGGAAGAGTCGATGCAGGTGCAGCGCGATCTCGGCTCCGACATCGTGATGATCTTTGACGAATGCACGCCGTATCCGGCCGATGAGGATGTGGCACGCCGTTCCATGGAACTGTCGCTGCGTTGGGCCAAGCGCTCGAAGATCGCCCACGGCGACAACACGGCGGCGCTGTTTGGCATCGTTCAGGGCGGCATGCACCAGGACCTGCGCATGCGCTCGCTGGAAGGCTTGAATGAAATCGGCTTCGACGGTCTGGCCATTGGCGGCCTGTCGGTGGGTGAGCCGAAGGAAGAAATGATTCGCGTACTGGACTTCCTGCCACCGCAATTGCCGGCCGACAAACCCCGTTACCTGATGGGTGTGGGCAAGCCGGAAGATTTGGTTGAAGGTGTGCGCCGCGGCGTGGACATGTTCGATTGCGTGATGCCAACCCGCAACGCGCGTAACGGCCACCTGTTCGTCGACACCGGCGTGCTGAAAATCCGTAACGCGGTGCACAAGCATGACGACTCGAAGCTGGACCCGACCTGCGATTGCTACACCTGTCAGCACTTCTCCCGTGCGTATCTGCATCACCTGGATAAATGCGGCGAAATGCTGGGCAGTATGTTGAATACAATCCATAACTTGCGTCATTACCAGCGCCTGATGGCTGGTTTGCGCGAGGCTATTCAACAGGGTACATTGGCCGCCTTCGTGGATGCCTTCTATGCCCGTCGTGGCTTGCCAACGCCGCCGCTGGACTGATCCAGACCAAGCATTTAGACCCTACTTTTCACGTCTCTATAGAGGAGCGTTACATGAGCTTTCTGATTCCTGCTGCTTTTGCTGCTGATGCTGCCCCGGCTGCTGGCGCCCCTGCCGGTACCGGTTTTGAATGGGTGTTTCTGGTCGGCTTCCTGGTTATTTTCTACCTGATGATCTGGCGTCCCCAGGCCAAGCGCGCCAAAGAGCAGAAGAACCTGCTGGGTGGCTTGCAGAAGGGCGACGAAGTGGTCACCTCCGGCGGTATCGCGGGCAAGATTGTCAAGGTTTCTGACGACTTCGTGGTCATCGAAGTGTCTGACACCGTTGAGCTGAAGATCCAGAAGCTGGCCATCGCAGCGACCCTGCCCAAGGGCACGCTGAAAGCCATCTGAATTCAACACTATTAACATCGACGGGGCGCGCAATGCGCCCCGCGTCATAAGCGGGCGGCGTCATGCTGAATAAATACCCTCTGTGGAAATACCTGCTGATCCTCGCAGTGCTGGCGATCGGCTTTATCTATTCCGCACCGAATCTCTATCCTGACGATCCGGCCATTCAGGTCAGCGGTGCCAGCACGGCGTTGCAGATCAATCAGGCCGACCTTGATCGGGTTAGCAAGGCTCTGACGGACGCTGGTATCGGCGTCAAGTCGGCGAGCCTGGGTAAAGAGGGGAAGGCTGGCTTGCTGCGTTTGCAGGATAAAGCCGACCAACTGCCCGCCAAAGACGTGGTGCGTAAAGCCCTGGGCGATGATTATGTGGTGGCGCTGAACCTGGCACCGACCACGCCGCAATGGCTGCGCAACCTGGGCGCCAGCCCGATGAAACTGGGCCTGGACCTGTCCGGTGGTGTGCACTTCCTGCTGGAAGTGGACATGGACAAGGCCATCAATGCGCGCCTGAAAGTCTACGAAGGTGACGTCAAGAGCCTGTTGCGTAAAGAGCGTGTGCGCTATCGCAGCCTGCCGCAGCAAGATGTGGCTATTCAGCTCGGCTTCACCGATGAGGCAGCGCTGGAAAAGGCCCGTGCCCTGGTGCAGAAGAGCTTTACCGACTTCGCCTTGACCACCAGCGAGCGCAATGGCTTGCAGGTGCTGCGCCTGGAGATGACTCCGGCCAAGCTGCAGGAAATTCGCGAATACTCGATCAAGCAAAACCTGACTACCGTGCGTAACCGGGTTAACGAGCTGGGTGTGGCCGAGCCGCTGGTGCAGCGCCAGGGTGCCAACCGCATCGTGGTCGAGTTGCCGGGTGTGCAAGACACCGCCGAAGCCAAGCGTATTCTCGGCAAGACCGCCAACCTGGAATTCCGTCTGGCGGCTGATGCCGACGCCGGCAAGGCCAGCACCGAGTCGTTTGAATTCCGTGAGCCGGGCCGTCGTCCGGTGCCGCTGGAGCGTGGTCTGATCATCACAGGTGACCAGGTAACCGACGCCCAGGCGAGCTTCGACGAGAACGGCCGTCCGCAGGTGAACATCAACCTTGATGGTCACGGCGGCGAGCTGATGAGCCGCGCTACCCGCAGCAATGTTGGGCGCAGCATGGCGGTGATCTTTATCGAGCAGAAGCCACTGACCAAGTACGTCAAGCAGATGGTGGATGGCGTCGAAAAAGAAGTGCCGGTACAGACCTTTAAGGAAGAGAAGCTGATCATCAGCCTGGCGACCATCCAGTCGCCGCTGGGCAGTCAGTTCCGCATCACCGGCCTTGACGGCAAGGGCGAGTCCTCCGAGCTGGCCTTGCTGCTGCGCGCTGGTGGCCTGGCCGCACCGATGTACTTCGCGGAAGAACGCACCATCGGCCCAAGCCTGGGTGCGGAAAACATCCAGTTGGGCATCGAGGCTTCGCTGTGGGGCTTCCTGTTCGTCTCGATTTTCATCCTCCTGCTTTACCGTTTCTTCGGTGTGCTGGCGACCGTGGCCCTGGGCTTCAACATGGTCGTGCTGCTGGCGCTGATGTCGATGCTGGGTGCTACGCTGACCCTGCCGGGGATCGCCGGTATTGTGTTGACCATGGGTATGGCGGTGGACGCCAACGTGCTGATCTTCTCGCGGATTCGTGAAGAAATCGCCAATGGCATGTCGGTGCAGCGCGCCATCCATGAAGGCTTCGACCGGGCGCTGTCGGCCATCGTCGACGGCAACCTGACCACCTTGCTGGTCGGCGGCATTCTGTTTGCCATGGGCACCGGGCCGATCAAGGGCTTCGCGGTGACCATGTCGCTCGGCATCCTTACCTCAATGTTCACTGCGGTCATCGTGACCCGCGGCATGACCAACCTGATTTTTGGTGGTCGGGACTTCAAGAAGCTGTGGATCTAAAGGGGCGATGACAATGAAACCTGTAATCAATTTCATGGGCATTCGCCATGTGGCGTTTGCCGTGACCGTTCTCCTGACCCTGATTTCCCTGGGCAGTTTGGCGGTCAAAGGTCTGAACTTCGGCCTCGACTTTACTGGCGGTACCCTGATCGAGTTTGCCTACGAAAAGCCGGCGGACCTCAATAAGGTGCGTGAGCAACTGCGCGGCGCCGGTTATGAAGATGCCGTGGTGCAGAGCTTTGGCGCGACCACCGATGTGCTGGTGCGACTGGCTGGCGATGATCCGCAACTGGGTAACAAGATTGCTGCTGCTCTGCTTGAAGCCGATGCCAGCAACCCGGCAGCGGTCAAGCGCGTCGAGTTCGTGGGCCCGACCGTGGGTGAAGAGCTGCGTGACCAGGGTGGCCTGGGCATGTTGCTGGCCCTGGCCGGGATCATGGTCTACGTGGCATTCCGCTTTCAGTGGAAGTTCGGCTTTGGCGCCATCGTCTCGTTGATCCACGACGTAATCGTGACCCTCGGGGTGTTCTCCTTCTTCGAAATCCCTTTCGATCTCACCGTGCTGGCCGCAGTGCTGGCGATCATCGGTTACTCGCTGAACGACACCATCGTGGTCTTCGACCGGATTCGTGAGAACTTCCGTTTGCTGCGCAAGGCCGAGTTGATCGAGAACATCAACATCTCCACCACCCAGACCCTGCTGCGCACCATGGCGACGTCGATTTCGACCCTGCTGGCGATTGTGGCGCTGATGATCTTTGCCGGTGAAAACCTCTGGGGCTTCTCCCTGGCGCTGTTTATCGGTGTGTCGGCGGGTACTTACTCGTCGGTGTATATCGCCAGCATCCTGCTGATCTGGCTCAAGCTGACCCGCGACGACCTGATCCCGCCAGTAGTGGCCGAGGAAGTGGACGAGCGCCCTTAAACGCATCTGTGACGTCGCTCGCGGTTTAGGCAGGCGGCGGTTTGTGCACTGAACTGATTACAGGTATCGGCAGTCAAATGTCGGGAATGGGAGCGAATAGGCTCCCTCACACAGTTGTCAGGAGTCGGGCGTGAACAAATCAATGCTAGTGGGTGCGGTGCTAGGTGCGGTGGGTGTCACTGCGGGTGGTGCGGTGGCGACCTACAGCGTAATCAACAGTGCGCCGAAGTACGCCGAAGTTTTGGCGGTACAGCCGATCAAGGAGACCATCAAGACGCCGCGGCAAGTGTGTAAAGACGTGACGGTGACCAAGCAGAAGCCGGTGCAGGACCAGCACAAAATCGCCGGTACGCTGGTTGGCGCCCTGGCAGGTGGTCTGCTCGGTAATCAGATTGGTGGCGGCACCGGCAAGAAGGTCGCCACTGTGGCGGGCGCTGCCGCTGGCGGTTACGCCGGCAATCAGGTGCAGGGCAACATGCAGGCCAACGACACTTACACCACCACCGAGACTCGTTGCAGCACGGTGACCGATACCAGTGAAAACGTGGTCGGTTATGACGTGAAGTACCAGATTGGCGATAAGGTCAGCCAGGTACGCATGGACCGTGATCCGGGTACGCAAATCCCCTTGAGCAAGGAAGGCGAGCTGCTGCTGGTGCAGAAAGCGGCCGAGTAAGCGTCCGTCGTTCGATCAAGAAGCGCCCCGCGGGGCGCTTTTTTTATGCGCGTAGTAGCCAGCTATTACCCCGTGGAAGAGCAGCGGGTGAACAATGGGCTAACTGAATACACCCACGGGAGAGCGATCATGGCAGCGAAGAAGATTCTGATGGTAGTCGGCGACTATGTTGAAGACTACGAAGTGATGGTGCCCTTCCAGGCCTTGCAGATGGTCGGCCACAGTGTGCACGCGGTGTGTCCGGGGAAGTCGGCCGGGCAGAGTGTGCGCACCGCCATTCACGATTTTGAAGGCGAGCAGACCTACAGCGAAAAGCCGGGGCACAACTTTGCCCTGAATTTTGACTTCGCCGAGGTCAAGGCGGCTGACTACGATGCCTTGCTGATCCCCGGTGGTCGTGCGCCGGAATACCTGCGCCTGAATGCCGACGTGCTGGCCCTGGTGCAAGCTTTCGATGCCGCCGGCAAGCCGATTGCAGCTGTCTGCCACGGCGCCCAGTTGCTGGCGGCGGCGGGTGTGCTTAAAGGCCGTGAATGCAGCGCCTACCCGGCCTGTGGCCCGGAAGTGCAGTTGGCGGGCGGCCAGTATATGGACATCGGCGTCGATCAGGCCCATGTTCAAGGTAATCTGGTGACGGCGCCGGCTTGGCCTGCGCACCCTAACTGGCTGGCGGCCTTCCTCGGTCTGCTGGGTACCCAGATCAGTCTGTAAGCGTTTACTGGTAACCGTGGGCGCCATGTGCGTGGCGCCTGCGGTTATTCAAGGAGGCATCCATGTGCGAGCTGTATGTCAAAGCGGATCCGATTCTTTACGAGTCGCGCTCCCGCTCGTTGCGCATTCGTGGTGTGGTCACCACCTTGCGCCTGGAAAATCAGTTCTGGGACATCCTCGGCGAAATCGCCGCCGTCGATGGCATGACCACCAATCAGTTGATCACCAAACTGTATGACGAAGTCATGGATTACCGCGGTGAGGTGGTCAACTTCGCGTCTTTTCTGCGCGTCAGTTGCACGCGCTTTCTTGGCCAGCGCCGCGAGCGCCTGGGCGAGTTGAGCCTGGTGCCGGGGCGTGCACTGCCCTGAATGGCCGTTGCACTTGCACGTCTGCGGCCCATGGCGATAATCAGCCGCCACTTCTGGCGATGAATCGAGCGTGGGCGATGGGTAACGAATTACAGGTTGAGGATATTCAGCTGGGTGACGGCAAAGCCGTGGTCAAGGGCGCGTTGATCACCACCCAATACCGTGGCTGGCTTGAGGATGGCACGCCGTTCGACTCGTCCTTTGATCGCGGTAAACCGTTCCAGTGCGTGATCGGCACCGGTCGAGTGATCAAGGGCTGGGATATTGGGCTCATGGGCATGCAGGTTGGCGGCAAGCGCAAGCTTTGGGTGCCGTCCCATCTGGGCTACGGCGAACGCCAGTTCGGCGCCCACATCAAACCCCACTCCAATCTGATCTTTGAAATCGAACTGCTGGAAGTGCTGACGCGCGATGAGTGACCGGCGTCAGCCCTAGGGCCTAGGCTGGCGACCTCAGTCGTCGAAGTCGTGCCAGCCGCCCAGTTCCTTCCAGCGATTGACGATGCCGCAGAACAGCTCGGCAGTCTTCTCGGTGTCGTAACGGGCCGAGTGGGCTTCGCGGCCGTCGAAGTCCATGCCCGCCGCCTGGCAGGCTTTCGCCAAGACCGTCTGGCCATAGGCGAGGCCGGCCAGGGTGGCGGTGTCGAAGCTGGAGAACGGGTGGAACGGGTTGCGCTTGAGTTCGGTGCGCTCAACAGCAGCGTTGAGGAAGCCGAGATCGAAGCTGCTGTTGTGCCCGACCAGAATCGCGCGCTTGCAGCCGTTGGCCTTCAGCGCCTTGCGGATGCCACGGAAAATATCAGTCAGGGCGCTTTCTTCACTTACTGCCATGCGCAGCGGGTGATCGAGCTTGATGCCGGTGAAATCCAGTGCGGCCTGTTCGATGTTGGCGCCGGCAAACGGCTCAACACGAAAGAAATAGGTGTGGTCGGGGAACACGAAGCCCTTTTCGTCCATGCCGATGGTGGTCGCGGCAATTTCCAGCAGGGCGTCGGTGGCGCAGTTGAAACCGCCGGTTTCAACATCGACGACTACCGGCAGGTAACCGCGAAAGCGTTGGGCCATGGGGTGTCGTGCACCGCCGCCGCTACCGCCTTCATGTTCGTCGTCGTAGTGGTCTTCGCTCACGCAGTGTGCTCCAGCAGGCGCCAGCGCAGTTGTTCACCAGCGCGCAGCGGAATAACGGTTTGCTCGCCGAGCGGCAAGCTGGTCGGGGCGGTCCAGTCTTCACGGACCAAGGTGATGCGGTCGGTATTGCGCGGCAGGCCGTAGAAGTCCGGGCCATGCAGGCTGGCAAAGCCTTCCAGCTTGTCCAGCGCATTTCGCTGCTCGAAGGCCTCGGCATACAGTTCAATGGCCGCATAGGCGGTGTAGCAACCGGCGCAGCCGCAGGCGGCTTCCTTGGCGTGCAAGGCGTGGGGTGCCGAGTCGGTGCCGAGGAAAAACTTGCTGCTGCCGCTGGTGGCCGCATCCAGCAGGGCGTCCTGGTGGGTGTTGCGCTTGAGAATCGGCAGGCAATAGAAGTGCGGACGAATTCCGCCGACCAGCATGTGGTTGCGGTTGTAGAGTAGGTGATGGGCGGTGATGGTGGCGCCAACATTGGCCGAGGCACTGTTGACGAACTGCACCGCGTCGCCGGTGGTGATGTGTTCGAACACCACTTTCAGGCTTGGGAAGCGTTCTACGACGCGCACCAGGTGCTCATCGATAAAGGCTTTTTCGCGGTCGAACACGTCGATCTCGCTGCGCGTCACTTCGCCGTGCACCAGTAGCGGCAGGCCAACGTCGGCCATGGCTTCCAGCGCCGGGAAGATCTTGTCGATGCTGGTGACGCCCGAGTCCGAGTTGGTGGTGGCACCGGCCGGATACAGCTTGGCGGCATGCACAAAGCCCGAAGCCTTGGCGGCGCGCACGTCGGCGGCCGAGGTCAGGTCGGTGAGGTACAGCACCATCAGCGGCTGAAACTGGCTGCCGGCAGGCCGTGCGGCAAGGATGCGCTGGCGGTAGGCGTCGGCTTCGGCGGCGTTGCGTACCGGCGGCACCAGGTTGGGCATGATGATGGCGCGGCCAAAGGTGCGGGCCACATCGGCCACGGTATTGGCCAGCACGGCACCGTCGCGCAGGTGAATGTGCCAGTCGTCGGGACGCAGCAGGGTCAGGCGGTCAGACATGAAGGGGTTCCAGGCGGGTAAAACTGGTTGAACATGCTACCGGAAAAGCCCTGCGCCGGCACGCCGCTGTTTGTCTGAAAGCACCGTGGGACGGGAAAAAGTCGCCCCAGCGCTTAAGTTTTGCCGCGCTGCACCGATACTGAGAGGAATGCCGTAATCCCTTGTGGAGCCTGCTGTGCATCAGCGCTATTTCGTCCTGCTCAGTCTGCTCGTCAGCCTGCCAGCCACCGCCATTACCTTCCAGACGCGTCTGGAGGCGGTGCAGTGGACGGTGGCAGGGGATCAGTTCGAGTGTCGCTTGTCGCAGCCGATCAGCGATTTTGGCAGCGGTGAGTTTGTGCGCCGTGCGGGTGAGTCGGTGATTTTTCGTATCAATGGCCATGAGCACTGGCTAGGTAACGGCTCCGGCACCTTGCTGGCCGCGGCGGCGCCTTGGCAGCCGGGACGTGGAGATATCAACCTGGGTGCAGTGCGGGTGGCGGCTGGCCAGCCGGTCAGCAGCAATCAGTTGCAGGCTGGGCGCTTGCTCACCGGCTTGCTGGAAGGGCGCAGCCCGCTGGTGCGGATGCGCACCCAGCACGGCAACGATGCGCTGGAAGTGCGCGTCCTGCCGGTCAAGTTCGCCCAGGCTTACCGAGACTACCTTGGCTGCACGGCCAAGCTGCTGCCGGTCAATTTCGATCAGATCAAACAAGCGCAGATTGGTTTCCCGTCAGGGGTGGTGGTCGATGCGTTGGCCCAGGCCAAGCTGGACATCATTTTGCAATTCCTCAAGGCCGACCCGACGGTCAATCGCATCAACCTCGATGGCCACTCCGACAACAGCGGCAATCGCCTGAGCAATCGCGACCTGTCGCGCCGTCGAGCATTGGCGGTGATGGAGTACCTGAAGGCCAATGGCGTGCCCGAAGCGCAGATCACCCTGCGTTTTCACGGTGAACGCTATCCGCTGGTGCCAAATAACAACGAGGCCAATCGCGCCAAAAATCGCCGTGTGAGCCTGCAACTGGAGCGTGAGGCCGTGCAGGAAGCGCCGCCAGCCGCGGCTGCCAAGGGTGAGGCGGGCGCCACCTCCTGACGGCAGCAGACGGTCAGCAGTGCGGCACAAGCCGTCGCTTCGTCGTCATCGCGTGTCGCGCCCCTGTAAATAAGCTGTCGCGGCCGGTAGAATCGCGGGTTTTCCGTACAACCCGTGGAGTTGATGGCATGACGGACGTTAAGAAGGTAGTTCTGGCCTATTCCGGTGGCCTGGATACCTCGGTGATCCTCAAGTGGCTGCAAGACACCTATCACTGTGAAGTGGTGACCTTCACCGCCGACCTCGGCCAGGGCGAAGAGGTCGAACCGGCCCGCGCCAAGGCTCAGGCCATGGGCGTCAAGGAAATCTACATCGACGACCTGCGCGAAGAGTTCGTGCGTGATTTCGTCTATCCGATGTTCCGCGCCAATACCGTGTACGAAGGCGAGTACCTGCTGGGTACGTCCATCGCCCGTCCGCTGATCGCCAAGCGTCTGATCGAGATCGCCAACGAGACTGGCGCCGACGCCATCTCCCACGGCGCCACCGGCAAAGGCAACGACCAGGTCCGTTTCGAACTGGGCGCCTACGCGCTGAAGCCGGGCGTGAAGGTTATCGCTCCGTGGCGCGAGTGGGATCTGTTGTCACGCGAGAAGCTGATGGACTATGCCGAGAAGCACGGCATTCCGATCGAGCGTCACGGTAAGAAGAAGTCGCCGTACTCCATGGATGCCAACCTGCTGCACATCTCCTATGAAGGCGGCGTGCTGGAAGACACCTGGACCGAGCACGAAGAAGACATGTGGAAATGGACCGTGTGCCCGCAAAAGGCACCGGACGTGGCCACCTACATCGAGCTGACCTACCGCAAGGGCGACATTGTTGCCATCGACGGCGTTGAGATGACCCCGGCCACCGTGCTGGCTGAATTGAACCGCATCGGCGGTCTCAACGGCATCGGCCGTCTGGACATCGTCGAGAACCGTTATGTCGGCATGAAGTCCCGTGGCTGCTACGAGACCCCAGGTGGCACCATCATGCTGCGCGCGCACCGCGCCATCGAGTCGATCACCCTGGACCGCGAAGTGGCCCACCTGAAAGACGAGCTGATGCCCAAGTACGCCAGCCTGATCTACACCGGCTACTGGTGGAGCCCGGAGCGTCTGATGCTGCAACAGATGATCGACGCCTCCCAGGAGCATGTGAACGGCGTTGTGCGCCTGAAGCTGTACAAGGGCAACGTCATCGTCACCGGGCGCAAGTCCGACGACTCGCTGTTCGATGCCAACATCGCCACCTTCGAAGAAGACGGCGGTGCTTACAACCAGGCCGACGCGGCGGGCTTTATCAAGCTCAACGCGCTGCGCATGCGTATCGCTGCTGGTAAAGGCCGTAAGTTGTTCTAACGGCTGCCGGTAGAAAAAACGCCTCGCTTTTGCGGGGCGTTTTTTTGTCTGCTGATTTTGGCTGGTGAGTCAGGGTTTGCTGCTGGCCAGTTTGGCTGGGGTCGGCGGGCGCAGGTACTGCTGCAGCAGGGCTACTAGGTTGGCCTTGGGCGCCAGCAGGATTTCCACTCGGCGATTCAAGGCTCGGCCCTCAGGGCTGTCGTTGGCGGCGCGTGGCATGTCTGAACCCACACCTTTGAGGCGCATGCGGTCACGCTCGAAGCCGCTGAGACGGAAGATGCCGCCAACCGCCTGAGCCCGCTGTTCGCTGATCCGCCGGTTCAATTCCAGTTTGCCGCTGCTGTCGGCGTGACCGAGGATCAACACGGCAGCACCTTGCGGGTCTTGCTCGGCGAGCTTGGCCATACGCGTGAGCGGGCCGAGTTTGGTCGGCAGTAGCAGTTGCGGCCGGTCCGGATTGAAGCTGCCCTCTACCGGCATGGTTACCAGCAGCACATCCTCGCGTCGCTCCAGGTCGAAGCCGCTACCTTGCAGGGCTTCGCGCAGGCGTGGCTCGTATTCATTCAGCCATTTCTGATCATATTTGGGCGCCGCCAGGGTCGGATTTGCGGCGATTTTGCTGGCGCTGGTGTTGTCGAATGGCCACCAGCGTTTGGCCGTGCCGCTTTTGTCGGGTGCGGCGCCGGAGTGGGCGCAACCGCCGAGCATGACCAGAACCATGGCTAAAACGAGTTTGGGTGACATGCAGTGTTTCCTGAAAGGTGCGCTGCCAAGCGGCCGGCGCCAGAGGGGCGCAGTCTTTCCTGTCACAGACCGATAGGCAAGGGCGGTAGCGCGCCGTTGGTCGCAGGGCCGTTGCTGCTTGGCCTGGCAAGTCTGGCGGTTCACAATGCGCCACTGATTTATCGCTGAGGGAACCACCATGCGAATTTTGCACACCATGCTGCGCGTCGGCGATCTGGACAAATCCATCGCCTTTTACACCGAGGTGCTGGGCATGACCCTGCTGCGTCGCAACGACTACCCGGACGGCAAGTTCACCCTGGCCTTCGTCGGTTATGGCGACGAGGCGCACAACAGCGTGATTGAGTTGACTCACAACTGGGGCGTAAGTGAATACGCGCTGGGCGGCGGCTACGGCCATATCGCCCTGGAAGTGGCCGACGTCTACAAGGCCTGCGAGGACATCCGCGCCCGCGGTGGCAAGATCACCCGCGAAGCCGGGCCGATGCAGCATGGCAACAGCATCCTGGCATTTGTCGAAGACCCGGACGGCTACAAGATCGAGCTGTTGTCGCCTTCGCGCCGCGACTGAGTCTCTCGGCAAAACAAAAGGCCCCGTCCAGTTAGTCGCTGGACGGGGCCTTTTTTTGCGGTGGCAGCTTAGGTGTGCGCGCTCTGGGGCGCTGCCGCGCCGTCGAGGTTTGGCTTGGCCAGCACGCTGTACACGCAGGGCAGTACGAACAGGGTGAACAGGGTGCCGACAGACATGCCGGTAGCGATCACCAGGCCGATGTCGAAACGGCTGACCGCACCGGCACCGCTGGCGAGGATCAGCGGCAGCATGCCGAAGACCATCGCCGCGGTGGTCATCAGTACCGGACGCAGGCGAATGGCCGCCGCTTCTTCGACCGCTGCACGCGGCCCAAGGCCTTTGTCGCGGCGCAACTGGTTGGCGAACTCGACGATCAGGATGCCGTGCTTGGTGATCAAGCCAATCAAGGTCACCAGGCCGACCTGGGTGTAGATGTTCATGCTGGAGAAACCGAGGAACAGCGGGATCAGCGCACCGCAGATCGACAGTGGCACGGTCACCAGAATCACCAGCGGGTCGCGGAAGCTCTCGAACTGCGCCGCCAGCACCAGGAAAATCAACGCCAGCGCCAGGCCAAAGGTGACATACAGGGCGCTGCCTTCCTGCACGTACTGGCGCGAGGCGCCGGCATAGTCGAAGGCAAAGCCCGGCGGCGCCTCTTCAGTGGCGATCTGCCGCACCGTCTCGATGGCATCGCCCATGCTCACGGTCGGGAAGCCCTGGATGATCGCCGAGTTGAGCTGCTGGAACTGGTTGAGCTGGGTCGGCCGGGCGCGGTCATGCACTTTGATCAGGGTCGACAGCGGCAGCATCTGCCCCTGGCCGTTCTTCACGTAGTAGCTGCGCAGCCAGTCGGGGTTGTCGCGGTAGGCGCGTTCCACCTGGGCGATCACCTTGTAACTACGGCCGTCGATGGTGAAGCGGTTGATCTCGCCTTCGCCCAGCAGAGTGGCCAGGGTACCGCCGAGGTCTTCCATGGACACGCCCATTTGCGCGGCTTTCTCGCGGTCGATCTCGACCACCACTTCCGGCTTGTCGAAGGCCAGGTCGACGTCGAGGAAGGCGAACTTGCCCGAGGCCTGGGCCCGTTGCTTGATCCGCTCGGTCACCTGCAGCAGCGACTCGTAGTCGTTGGGGGTGTTGATCACGAACTGGAAGGGCAGGCCTTCGCCGGTGCCGGGCAGGGACGGTAGGTTGAAGCCGAAGATCTGCAGGCCGGGGATCTGGCCGAGCTTGGCCTGCACTTCCGGAAGGATCTCCATCTGGGTGCGCTGGCGCTCGTCCCAGGGCTTGAGCAGGAAGCCGCCGATGCCGGCCTGCACGCCGTTGAAACCGTTGATCTGGAACGACGAGTAGTACTCGGGAAATTCCTTGAACAAGGTTACGAACTGATCGGTGTAGGCATTCAGGTAATTGAGGTTGGTCGGCTGCGGTGCGGTGGCCATCAGGAACACGATGCCCTGGTCCTCGTCCGGTGCCAGTTCCTTCTCGGTAAACATCAGCAGCAGCGGGATTAGGCACAGCACGATGGCGGCAAAGGTCAGCACCACCGGGCGGGTGTCGAGGGTGGTGTGCAGGGCGCGCTGGTAGCGCTGCTTCAGACGCTCGAAAATCTGGTCGAGGCGATGGGCCAGGCCCGAGGGGTTTTCCTCGTGGCGCAGCAGCACCGAGCACATCATCGGCGACAGGGTCAGGGCGACAATGCCGGAGATCACCACGGCACCGGCCAGGGTCAGGGCAAACTCCTTGAACAGGGCGCCGGTCAGGCCTTCAAGGAAGCCGATGGGGGCGTACACCGCTGCCAGGGTGATGGTCATTGATACCACCGGCACGGCGATCTCGCGGGCGCCTTCGAT
Source organism: Pseudomonas sp. BGA-UO-ETr-WB11 (assembly GCF_059567785.1). Classification (NCBI taxonomy): domain Bacteria; kingdom Pseudomonadati; phylum Pseudomonadota; class Gammaproteobacteria; order Pseudomonadales; family Pseudomonadaceae; genus Pseudomonas; species Pseudomonas sp. BGA-UO-ETr-WB11. Next base: position 24,667 of record NZ_JCAQOS010000006.1, read on the forward strand.
GGCCGCATTGAACGGGGTTTTGCCTTCCTCGATATGGCGGTGGATGTTCTCCACCACGACGATGGCGTCGTCCACCACCAGGCCGATCGCCAGGACCATGGCCAGCAGGGTCAGGAGGTTGATCGAGTAGCCCATCAGCTGCATGAAGAACAGCACGCCGATCATCGACAGCGGGATGGTGATCACCGGGATCAGCACCGAGCGGAACGCGCCGAGGAACAGGAACACCACGACGATGACGATCAGCACCGCCTCGATTAGGGTCTGCACCACTTCATCGATGGAGGCCTGGATAAAGCGGGTGGCGTCGTAGGCAATCGCCACTTTCAGGTTGGGCGGCAGCTGAGCGGTCAGTTGTGGCATGACCTTGCGCACTTCCTTGATCACGTCCAGCGGGTTGGCGCTGGGTGAGGCTTTGATGCCGATATATACGGACGGGATGCCGTCGAAGGAGCTGATCGAATCGTAGTTCTCCGCGCCCATTTCCACTCGTGCCACGTCGCGCACCAGCACCCGGCGGTCGCCGAGGGTTTTCAGCGGGATGGCGGCAAAGGCGTCGGCGGATTTCAGGTCGGTTTCCGCGTTGAGGCTGGTGACCACGTACTGGCCTTTGACCTCGCCGGCGGCGGACAGGAAGTTGTACTTGCGCACCGCCTCGTTGACGTCATTGGCGGTCAGGCCGAAGGCGGCGAGCTTGACTGGGTCCAGCCACAGGCGCATGGCGAACACCTGGTTACCGAGGATTTCGGCCTCGGCCATGCCAGGCAAGGTGGCCAGCTTGGGCTGGATCACCCGCGACAGGTAGTCGGTGATCTGCGGGTTGTTCAACTCATCGCTGTAGAAGCTGATGTACATCAGCGCGGAGGAATCGGCGGCTTCCTTGCTCAGCACCGGGTCTTCGGCGTTGGCCGGCAGTTGGTTCTTCACTTCGCTGGCCTTGGCCAGTAGCTCGGTGAACAAGCGATCGCTGTCGGCGCCGATGCGCGCATAGATCGAGATGATCGACACGTTCTGTCGGCTCACCGAGGTCATGTAGTCGATGCCGGCGGCGCTGGCCAGGCTTTGCTGCAGGGGTTGGGTGATATAGCCCTGGATGGTTTCGGCGTTGGCGCCCGGATAGGCGGTGGTCACCGTGATCAGGGCGTTTTCCATCTGCGGGTATTGGCGGATGGTCAGTTTGTTGAAGGCCTGCAAGCCGAGCAGCACGATCAACAGACTGACCACCGTGGCCAGCACTGGGCGACGGATAAAGGGATCGGTAAAAGCCATGAAAAAAGGTCCTTGGCGCGGGCGCCGAATCAGTTGGCGGCGGGCTGGCTGTTGGCTTTGCCGGTCAGGGCCTGATCAGCGATCAGGCTGACGCGGGCACCGTTATCCAGCTTCAACTGGCCGGCAGTGACGATCTGCTCGCCGGCCTTCAGGCCTTTGCGAATTACCACCTGGCCGTCGCGGCGCTCACCGGTTTCGACAAAGCGGCGCTCCACCTGCAGGTCCTGCACGGGCTGCTCGGCGGCCGCAGGGGCCTGGGCGATACCGACGGCGCACATCAAACTGCCAACGGCAGACTCGCACGGGTTGGGCGCAGGCTCCGGCGTATGGGGCACCACCACATACAGGCTGTTGCCGTAGAGGGTGAAGGTCACCGCGGTTTCCGGCACTACTACTTGCTCGGCCTGTTCGGCCAGCAGCACCTGCAGGTTGGCGAACATGCCCGGCAGCAGCTTGCCATTGGGGTTGGCGAGCATGGCGCGCACTTGCAGGTTGCGCGTGCTGTCTTCGACCTTGGGGTTAATGGCGCTGATCTGACCGATAAACACCTCATCGGGATAGGCCGCGACCTTGATGCGCACCTGTTGACCGATGGCCAGCAGGGGCACGTTCTGCTCCGGCAGGAAGAAGTCGACGAACAGGGTGGAGAGGTCCTGCAGGGTGGCCACCGGGGTGCCGGCGGCAACGAAGTCACCGACATCCACCTGACGGATGCCGATGGTGCCGGCGAACGGCGCGATGATGCGTTTCTTCTCCAGCAGGGCCTTGAGTTGCGCCACGCGGGTGATGGACTTTTGCAGCTCGGCGCTCAGGCGGTCGAACTCGCTTTTCGAGATCGCCTGGCGCCCCACCAGGTTCTTGCCGCGCTCGTACTCGACCTTGGCCAGGCCCAGTTCGGCTTGAGCGGTGGCCATGCTGGCCTGTTCCACATCGCTGTCGAGTTGCACCAGCGGCTGGTGCAGGCGGACTTTCTCGCCGGAGTTGAACTGCAGGTCGTTGACCGTGCCGCCTACTTCTACCGTCAGCTCCACACCTTGAAAGGCTTTCAGGCTGCCGATGGCCGGCAGCAGGTTCTGCCAGGGCTGCAGGCTAGCGGTCGCGGCGCTGACCGCAATCGGTGGCCGCGGTCCGCTGAACTGCTGGATCTGCTGGTAAATGGAGATGAATTTAGCGGTGGCGAGGGCGAGTACCGTGAGGGTAACCACACCCAGCATGGTCAGCATGCGGCGGCGCAACATAGTCCGAATCCTTGGCTTGGCAGGAGGGGCGTTAGGGTCTGTTCCCGTTTCATCGCACGCCGCGTTGCTGCGAAAAAGAGTCCCCGGTTAGGCGCAGGACGCCGGTAATGGCTATTTCCTTACCAAGTCCTGCAACAACAGCGGGGGCATTTCTCGCGCAACCCGAAGGGGCGGGCCGGCGCGGCCGCGAATGGAATGGGAACAAACCCTATCAAGCCTCGCACCTTAGCCCTGCGCGGCCTCTAGAGTCAAAAGTGCTGCTTTGCAAAAGTTTACGGCGTCGCTTTCGCGTAACAGGCTGTTGCCCGTTTCGATCTAATTGAGGAGGGGGGGGAGGCGCAGTACCTGGCTGCTTGGCCAGGTACTGCGCGAGGCTTAGGCCTGGAGGCGCTGGCTGACGCCGCCCAGTTGACTGGACAGGTCTTGCAGGGAGTGGCTGGCGGTTTGCGTGCGAGCAACATGCTCTTGGTTGGCGTTGGCGATGGCGGTCAGTTCAGTGAGGTTTTGCGAGATATCTTCAGCCACTGAGGTCTGTTCTTCGGCGGCGGTCGCAATCTGCCGGTTCATGTCGCGGATTGCTTCCACGGCGCCGGAGATACGCTGCAGCATGGCGCCGGCCTGGGTGACTTGTTCAACGCCTTCTTCGCTGCGGCTCTGACCGCTTTCGATAGCGCGCACGGCATTTACCGCACTGTTTTGTACATCGTTGATGATTTGGTTGATCTCGGCGGTGGAGTCGGCGGTTTTTTTCGCCAGGTTGCGGACTTCATCGGCCACCACGGCAAACCCACGACCTGCATCGCCTGCGCGGGCCGCTTCAATGGCGGCGTTAAGGGCCAACAGATTGGTTTGTTCAGCGATGCCGCGAATCACTTCCAGCACCTTGCCGATGCGACCGCTGTCGGCTTCCAGGGTGCGAATCACGCTGGCAGTGTTGGCAATCTCGCTGCGAATGCTGGTGATGGTGTTGATGGTGGACTGCATAACGTTGTCGCTCTGGCGCGCCGAACTGTCGGCGTCGTCGGCGGCGTGGGCCGCTTCGGCGGCATGGCGGGCAACCTCTTGGGCGGTGGCGGACATTTCCTGCATGGCGGTGGCCACTTGATCGGTGCGGTCGAACTGCTCGCGCACGCCTTCGGTCATCAGGGTGGCGATGTTATTGAGGTTGCCGCTGGCGCTGTCCAGCTCCTGGGTACTGTGGTGCAGTTGTTGGCTGGCATCGGCGAGAAAGTCGCGCAGCAGATTGGCGGAGTCGGTCAGGCGACCCAGTTCGTCGTGGCGCTGGTTGATCAGGCGTTGGCCAATCTTGCCGCGGCTAAGTTGTTCGATATGGCCGGTGAGTGTGCCGATAGGCACCAGCAAGTTGCGATTGACCAGGGCCAGGCTGCCAATGGCCACCACGATGGCCGCCCCGACCAGAATCAATACGCCACTGAGAATGGTGCCACTGGCACTGCTGGCAATCGCCACAGATTTATTCTGGGCGTGCTCATGCAGCTGCTTGACCAAAGCGGACATCTGCTCGCTGGCGGCGCGGTCGATGCCTTTGACCGCAGCATCGCCGGCTTTGCCGTCCGCATTGGCGGCAATAAATGCGGCGCGGCCCTGGCGATAGGCCTGGCCGAGGCTACGGTGTTCATCTTTTAGGCGGCTGGCTTGTTGTCTGAACTCGTCCTCGAGCGCCGGCACAGCCAGCAGAGCTTCAAGGCTGTGCTGAACCTTGGTTTCCTGCTCGACAAACTGGTTCCAGTACTTGTCCAGAGCGGCTGGGTCGCTGCCGCGCAAGAGCACGTTTTTCCACTCTTGCACCTGGATCTTGAACTCTAGGTTGGCTTGGTCGACCTCACTGGCAGCCAGCATTTCCTGGGCCAGTAGATTTTGATACGCGTGGATATTGCCGGAGAGGAACTTGAAGCAGCCCAAGGCAATCAGCAGCATCAGCAACAAGCTGCCGCTGAGCAGGACTAGGGTTTGACTGCGCAGGGAGTTTTGGATGGCCATGCTGACGCCTCAATGTTGGGGAACCTAGAAGTTCCAGTATAGGTCGGCGTCAGGATTTGTAACTTGAGCGAGTTCTTGCTTCAGGCCAGGCGCAAATGGTTGTCCCACAGCCCGGCAGGCAGTTCCAGCGGCCGGCCGCCGATGGTTTCGCTGTGGCAGTTGTAGAGACGACAGCGGCCAACTCCGGAGCTGACCACAAAGCCTTCGGCCACCGCGCCGACGCCTGCGCAGTCGGGGAGCGGGGCATCCAGGCGCAGGCGGGCGTTGTCTAAATCCCAGATCAGCAGGCGATTGCCCCGTGGGGCGGTGAGGGCCAACAGGCGCAGCTCATCGTGAATCGCCAGGCTGGCGCAATATTGCTGCATGACCTGGCGTTGCTCGGCAGCCACCGGGAACTCTGCCAAGGCTTGGCCGGGGCGCTTGATTGCCAGAAGCGGCACGGCGTCGCCTAGTTCGCCCTGATATTGCTGACCGCAGGCGATGGTGCCGTCGGCGGCTACGGCCAGGTGGCGGATGCTGTTCAGTGGGTTGGCCAGGCGTTCGCGGCTGAACAGGTTGCCGTCGCGGCTCATCAGTACCAGACTCGACTCCATGGCATCGAGGTTGGTGGCCTCGCGACTGTCGGCCTCGGTGCGGATGCCGCCGTTAGCCACCACGAGGGTTTCACCGTCGGGCAACCACAGCAGTTGGTGCGGGCCGATGCCGTGGGTCGACAGTTCGCTGTGGCGCTGCAACTGACCATTACTCAGGCGCCAGACGCCCAGCACGCCGCGACCGGGCTCGCGGGTGTCGTTCTCGGTGCTGTACAGCCATTCGCCGTCCTTGTGGAACACCGCGTGGCCATAGAAGTGGCGGTCTGCCGGTGTGCGCAGGGTTTGCAGCAGACGGCCGTCGCGGCAGTCGATCAGGTAGCTCTCAGTGCCGGGACGACGGCCGACAAACAGCGCCAGCGGCTGCTGTGGATGCACGCTGATGTCGTGGCAGCGGCTGGCCACCTGGGTGCTGAATGCCTGGCTGCCATCCAGGCGAAAGCCGACGGCGTAGTGGCGTCCGGCCGCGTCGTTACGGGCAGACAGCAGCAGCGGCTGATGGGTTTGCTGGGTCAGAGTCCAACCGCCCAGCGCCCCGGCACCGAGCAGGGCGAGGCCACTGAACTGAAGAAAATGCCTACGGTTCATTGTTGGCCTCAGTCGCCATCGTTGGCGTTAAAGCCCAGCTGGATATCCAGGGCCTTGGCCAGGTCGGTTTCATGCAGGCGATGCAGGCGGCCGAAGCTGTCGTACAGGGCATTCAATTGTGCGCGGCCGCTGTCGTTGCTCAGCAGTTCGCTGAGGGGCTGCTTGAGGGCCGTCAACTGCTGGCGACTGTCCTGGTAGGCGCTGTCGATGCGGTTGGCCAGTTCATGTTGTTCGCTGCTCAGCAGGGCGCGCAGGCCGTCGGCTTTAGCACCTTGCCAGACCTGTTCGGCGCTATTGAGGCTGGCCAGCAGGTTGCTCAAGCTGGCGTTGCTGCGCCAGGCTTCGGCTTGATAGGGCTGGGGCAGGCCCTTGGTTTGCCGGCCCAGTGGGGTGCCGAGTTTCTTTTTCATGCCTTCCAGGCCGGTGACCTGGCTGCGCAGGATCGCGGCGATGGCTTCTTTGCCGTCGGCATAGCGCTCGTTAGGGAAGGCTTGCAGTTGCGCGAGCATGCCGTCCTTTGCCTGCCACTGTTCGAGCATGCTGCCCGCCAGCGTCTGCTGGTGGCCGCCGATGGCGATCAGTAGCGGGCAGTAACGACTTTTTTGCTCCGCCTGGCTGAGGTCGAGGCTTTGCTCGAAGAGCACGTATTCATTGGCGGTCAGGCCCTGAACCACCACGCTGGCTTGGTCCAGCGCTGTCTGGGTGAGGGGCTCCGGCTTGCTCAACAGGCTTTCGACCTGGCGGGCGACGAGATTCTTCTTGTCCGGCCAGAACTGCACTTGCCAGGCACGGTTGCCTTCCGCCAACGGGCCGAGCAGCAGCGGTTGCAGGGCGCTCCAGGCCCCCTGGGCTTGGAGCAGGGCAGCGCGGGCGCTGGCCAGGTCCGCCTCACCTTGGCAAAACGCCTGGCTGCTGGCGGCCAGTTGTTGGTCGGCCTGCAGCCATTGCTGGTAGGCCGGCAGCAGCACGCCGCTGGCCAGGGCACTGCTGGTTTGCTGATGCGGGTCTGCGGGACTGCAGGCGCTGAGAGCCAGGGCCAACAAGGTGGCGGTAACGGGCATACGGAACATGAACGGCTCCTTAGAGAGAATGCAAAAAGGCCAGCAGGGCGGCACGTTGTTCGGCATCGAAGGTGAGCACTTGCTGGCGGGCGGCTTCAGCTTCGCCGCCATGCCAGAGAATCGCCTCAAGTAGGTTGCGGGCACGGCCGTCATGCAGCAGTTGGCTATGGCCATTGACGGTTTCCGTGAGGCCCACGCCCCACAGCGGGGCGGTGCGCCATTCGCGGCCGCTGGCAAGAAATTCCGCGCGATTGTCCGCCAGACCGTCGCCCATGTCATGTAGCAGCAGGTCGCTGTAAGGGCGAATCAACTGGTTAGCCAGCTCGGGTTCGGCGGCATCGGTGCGAGTGGTGAACGATGGGGTATGGCAACTGCTGCAGCCGGCCTGTTTGAACAGTTGTTTGCCCTGGCGCACTTGCAGGTCATCGACCTGGCGACGCGCCGGGACGCCGAGGTTGCGGCTGTAGAACAACACCAGGGCGAGGATGTCGTCACTGACTTCCGGCTGGCCGCCGTTGACGGCCTGGCGACAGCTTGTTTGGGTAGCGGTGCAATCGTCGCGGGGCAACAGGTTTGTGGTCAGGCCCATGTCGCCGGCAAAAGCGTGGGCGTTTTGCTGGTTGAGCGTCGGTTGGCCGGCCTTCCAGCCAAAACGGCCGAGCACGGTTTTACCCAGGGCATCGTCCCAGACCTGGTTGGCGCGGCCGGAAATACCATCGCCATTGGCGTCGTCAGGGTCGGCGTTGGCCAGAATGCTGGCTGTAGGGATGGCTTCCAGCAGGCCGAGGCCGATCATCGGCGGTGCTATGCGCGCCGAGAACTGGGTGTCGGGGTGCAGCGGGCCGTAACCCAACTGGCTGATCTGCAGTGTGGGTTGGCGCAGGTCAACCTGGGTGCCGTCGGCAAAGTGCATGGGTAGGCTGCGATAGTCGATGCGCACCTTACCTTCCGGCGCGCTGCCGGGGATGGCCATGTCCTGCAGTTGGCCGCCGTACACCGGCTCGGGGACGATGCCTGCGTGCAGCAGGCTGGTCTTATCGGCGGGGCCGGCAGGGATGGACAGACGCACCAGCATGGACACGGCGCTTTCCGCGTCCGCGGCGGGTGGATGACCGCGACCGTCCTTGATATGGCAGTTCTGGCAAGCATTGGTGTTGAACAACGGCCCCAGTCCATCGCGGGCGGTGGTGGTGGCCGGGGCGATGACCCAGGGGTTGCGAAAGAAACTGTTGCCGACGCTGAAGTCCAGACGCCGAGATGGCGAAAGGTTGGCGGAGGGCAGGGAGAAGGCGTTGTGATCGCTTTGCTGCACTGTGGCGCTGCCGCCGGACAGGGCTTCACCAGGCTCGGCAGGCGGTGGGGACTGGTCGCAGGCCGCCAAGGTCAGCAGTAAGGACAAACCGACGAAGCGGCTTAGCAGTGCAGGCATGTTCGAGCATCTCGTGACGTTGCAGCGGGGCTGGGTAGAAATGCCAACAGGCGCCGGCTCATAAAAGTCGGGCGCCCGTTAGCGATACCGCAGTGGGTTTAGAACTGGTGGTCAGCGGTGTCCGGGTTGAGGTCGCTGATGCCCAGTTTCTTGGCCGCCTGTTCGATCGCCGCAGTCTGGGTGACCAAGGCTGTGATGGCGTCGCGGATGATTTGCTGGCCGGCCTTGTTGTCGGCGGCAATCAGTTGGTCAAAGTGCACGTGGTTTTTCTCGGCGCTGTCGACCAAGGCTTGCAGCTTGCTTTCGCTGGCCTGCAAATCGGCTTTCAGGGTGCTGTCGGCCTGGGCGTCCGCTTTGGCTACCAGGTCAGACAGGCTTGGGCCGCTGAGGGTGCTGCCGTCCGCCTTCAGGTATTCGCCGAGGTAGACGTTACGGATACCCTTGGCATTGAAGAAGTGCGAGTTATGGGTGTTGTCGCTGAAGCAATCGTGCTCGTCTTCAGTCGAGTTAGCTTCCAGGGCGACTTTCATGCGCTCGCCGGCCAGTTCGCCAAGGGACAGGCTGCCCATACCGAAGAGCATTTTGCGCAGGCCATTCTCGGCCGGCTCTGCTTCAAGCTTGGCGCGGTAGTTGTCGGCCACACCGGCTTGCCATTGGCCAGCCATGTAATCGAGGTCGGTGATCAGTAGGGTAGTGGCCGCTTTCAGGTAGCTGGCGCGGCGGTCGCAATGGCCGCCGGTGCAACCGTCACCCTGAATGAAGTCGCTGGCCGGGCGCTGACCTGCGCCTGGGTTGCTGCCGTTGAGGTCCTGACCCCAAAGCAGGAATTCGATGGCGTGGTATCCGGTGGCGACGTTGGCTTCGGAGCCGCCCAGTTCATTCAGGCTGGCCAACAGTTCCGGGGTGATGGCGCTGGCATCGAGCTTGTCTTCACCCACCTGGATCTGCTTGTTGGCGATGATGTTGGCGGTGGCACCGGGGTTGCCCAAGGCGTGCGGGTAGTTGCTGGCCACGTAGTCGATCAGGCCTTCATCCAGGGGCCAGGCATTGAGCTGACCTTCCCAGTCGTCGACCACGCCGTTGCCGAAGCGGAACACTTCACTTTGCATGTAGGGCACACGAGCGGCCAGCCAGGCGGTGCGGGCGGCGCTGAGGGTGGCTTCGCTCGGCGCGGCCAGCAGGGCGTCAACGGCGCTCTGCAGTGCTTTACCGGTGCTGGCAGCATCGTTGAACACCGCGGAGGCGAGAGCGGCGTAATGGGCAACCACGGCCTTGCTGGCGGCCGGGTCGAGTGCGCTGGCGCTGCTGGCTACGGGCGCCGTAGCCGCTGGCGGAGTGGCTTTATCTTCGCCGCAGCCGGCGAGAGTGATGGCGAGAGCGAGCAGGCTGGCGCTGGCCAGGGGCATACGAAGCATGGCGAAGTCCTTAGCGGCAAGAAGATGACGGCGGCGATAGTAGCTGAAACTACAACGTAATGCGAAGGATTTGCATTTTGATGCGCGTGAGCCGTCGCTGACATTTGGCCGACTGGACCTCAGCGCGGCGGCCTGACTGTGGTTAGAATCCGCCCGTCATTACTTTGGTTTTCTGGAGAAGCCTGTATGAGCCTGACCGCCGTTGCTCTTGTTGTGGTGCTGTTCTTGCTGGTGGCCTACCTGGTCAACCTCTACAACGGCCTGGTGCGCCTTAAGCACGGGGTGAGCAAGGCTTGGGCGAACATCGATGTGCTGCTGCGTCAGCGCCATGAAGAACTGCCCAAGCTGGTCGAGACCTGCAAGCAGTACATGCAGCATGAACGCAACACTCTGGAGGCGGTGATCGCGGCGCGCAATGCTGTGGCCAGTGCGCGGGACAAGGGCGATGTGGGTGCCTTGGGGCAGGCCGAAAGTGGGCTGCGCGCGGGCCTGGGTCAGCTGTTTGCGTTGGCGGAAAATTATCCGCAACTGAAAGCCAATGAGAGTTTCCAGCATTTGCAGCAACGCATCAGTGGTCTGGAAAACGGCATTGCCGATCGCCGTGAGTTGTACAACGAGGCGGTCAATCTCAATAACGTACGTATCGAGCAGTTCCCCGACGTGCTGATCGCCAGCCGCTGCGGCTTCAAGGCCGCCGAGCTGCTGCAGTTCAGCGAGGCCGAGAAGGCTGACGTCGACCTCAAGTCGCTGTTCAGCTAAAGCATGGAAATCGATGGGCTGGTTGTGGCCCTGGCCGCCAGTGTGGGGGCTTGTGTGGGCGGTGGCTGGTGGTCGCTGAAGCGGATGGCCGAAGCGCGCTATCTACAGGATACCCCGACCTCGAAGATTCGCTCGGCAGCCCAGGGCTATGTCGAGCTATACGGCGTGCTGCAGGAGCATCAAGCCAGTCTGCAGGCGCGGCTGACTGGTAAACCCTGTCTGTGGTGGCGCTTCAAGGTCGAGGAATACAGCAGCGGCGAAAAGCGTAACTCTTGGCGGGTGGTGAAAAGTGGTAGTAGCGAGGCGTGCTTCCTACTGTCCGATGGCACTGGCGAGTGCCTGATTGATCCCAAGGGCGCGGAAATACGTCCGGCGACCAAGGAGGTCTGGCAGAGCGACCAAGCGCCACTGACAATGGGCGGAGGTGGGTTGTTCGATTGGTTCTCCAGTGGCAAGCAATACCGCTATACCGAAGAGCGTTTGCATCAGGGCGAGCCGTTGTATGCCATCGGTGGTTTCCGCACCACCGGTGCCAGTCAGCAGGGACTGGATATGAATGCGCTCCAGGGGGCGGTTGTGCGCGAATGGAAGGCCAATTATTCCGAGCTCTTGGAGCGGTTCGATAGTGACCACAATGCGCAGCTGGACGAGTCAGAGTGGAGTCGAGTGCGTCTTGCCGCACAGCTTGAAGCTGAGGATCGCCACCGCGTGCAGAGCCTGCAGCCGGCACAGCACCAGATGGGCAAACCTAATCAGGCGCAGCCGTTTATCCTCTCCAGCCATGGTGAAGACCAGTTGGCGCGGCAGTTTTACTGGCAGGCACTGGCCGGTGGCGTGGTTTGCCTGATTGGTGCTTTGGCGTTGACCTGGTTGTTGCGCAACGCGCTGCCTTGATTCAGCCGTTAAATGCGCCACAAAAAAGCCGCTTACCTCTGCCAGGTGAGCGGCTTTTTTGTGGGCGCGCTGATGTTTTACAGCGACGCGGAGTTGGCAGGGCTCAAACGTCGGGACTGTTTGAGGAATAGCGTCAGCTCCCGTGGCGGCAGCGGTTTGCTGTACAGGTAACCTTGGCCCTCGTTACAGCCCTGGGCGACGATGTAGGCTTCCTGCTCGATGGTTTCTACCCCTTCGGCGATCACCTGCATGCCGAGGCTTTTGGCCAGCTGGATGATGGCGCGCACGATGGTGGCGTCGTCCTCGTCTTCCAGCAGGTCCTGGACGAAGCTCTTGTCGATCTTGATCTTGTCTAGCGGCAGGCTCTTCAGGTAACTCAGCGAGGAGTAGCCGGTACCGAAGTCGTCAATGGCAATCAGGGCTCCGGAACGGCGCAGGCTGAGCAGGTGCTGAGCGGCGGTAGTGATGTCTTCCATCAGGCCGGTTTCGGTGACTTCCAACTCCAGGCTGCGCGGCGGCAGGCGATAGACCTGCAGCAGGTTGTTGACGATGCGTGGCAGCTCGGCGTGGTGCAGCTGTACCGAGGACAGATTGACTGCCATGCGCAGATCGATAAAGCCCTGATCGTGCCATTCGCGCAGTTGCTTGCATGCCTGATCCAATACCCACTCGCCAATCGCCACGATGGAACCATTCTGCTCAGCCAGCGGGATGAAGATGTCCGGCGAAACAAAGCCGTGTTGCGGGTGTTGCCAGCGCAGCAGGGCCTCGACGCCAATGACGCGATGGTCGCTGTAATCGATTTGGGGCTGATAAACCAAGTGCAGCTCATTGTTGGCGAGGGCTTCGCGCAGGGACTTCTCCAGTTCGCGGCGGCGGCGCATCTCGCTGTCGACGCTGGCGATGTAGAACTGGTAGCGGTTGCGCGAGCGGCTTTTGGCCAGGGTCATGGTTTGTTCGGCTTTCTGCAGCAGCTTCTCGGTGCTGTCGCCATCTTCCGGGAACAGGGTGATGCCGATGGTGGCGCGCAGGCGGATTTCCTGGTGTTCGAGCACAAACGGCTGCTCCAGGTCATCGAGGATGGTTTGCGCCAGCTCGGCAGCTTCGTAAGGTTGCTCGATGTCGGCCTGGATCAGGGCGAACTGGTCGCCGCCCAGGCGGGCCAGGGCGCCGAGACGACCGCTGTGGCTGCGCAGCCGGTCAGACAGCAGCAGCAGTAACTGGTCCCCGGTCTGGTAGCTGAATTGTTCGTTGATGCCCTTGAAGTCATCCAGGCCAACGCAGAGTACCGCCACCCGGTGTTGCACGCGGCCGGCGTCGCTGAGGATCTGGTCGAGTTGCTCCTGCAGTTGCTGGCGGTTAGGTAGGCCGGTGAGGAAGTCGTACTGCGACATGCGTTGCAGGCTGCTTTCGGCTTCGCGGCGCAGGTGGGTGTTACGTTCGATGGAGGCCAGCAGTTGGTTGGCGGTATTGATCCACAGCCCCAGTTCATTTTTCTCGTTGCCCTTGAGCATCGGCAGCTTGTGCTCGCTGGGACGGTCCGGGTTGATGTTGCTGAGGTGCTCAATGATTTTCGACAGCGGCTTGGTCAGCAGCCATTGGTAGACCAGGTACAGCACCAGGCTCATGGCCAGCGCGCGGAGCATGCCGGAAATAAAGATCACCACCGAACTGGTGATGAAGTTCTCGCCATAAGGGGCGGTGTCGAGAGTGATGTTGAGGTCGCCGTAATACTCTTTGTACGGTCCACGGCCAACCAGGGGAATGCTGAACGTCTGCTCTTTGCCGAGGATTACGTCAGTAAGAATGCGGCTCTCGATATCCAGCAGCGGACGAGATTTTTCCGCTAGCACGGGCTCATTCGGATGGCCAATGGCTGCGTAGCGCACCGAGTCATTCTGGAACAGGCCTTCGATCACCTGCAGCCCCATTTCTCGGTCCAGACTATAAACCGCCTGGGTCGATGGGTCGCTGAACATGGCCAGGATGCGCTGGGCATCGTTGGCGACGGTCTGGCGGGTTTTGTAGATATCAAAGACGATTTGCGCGCAGCTCAACACCAGCCCAACGATCAGGGCCGAGAGAAGCACCACGCGCAGGAGTTTCAGCGACAAACTGTGCCTGAGATCAAGCTTCAAATGGATGATTCCTTGTTCGATGCTCGAGGACTCAACTGCTTGTGAGTATTGGCAAAGTCTCGATAACCGTCAAAGCCTGATTTTTACTCAAGGCCTTTTTTTTCCGCAAGTTACTGGTTGCGACGACGCTTTACAACTGACAAGGACTCGAGGCTCAGGGTAGAGCCTTTTCTTCCAGGGCTTGAATGGCCAGACCCTGCTGGGCACGAAAACTTTCCATGTCGAACATGGTGCAGATTTCCTGAATTTCGCCACTGGGCGTGAGGGTCCAGAACGCCATGGCTGAGATGCTCAGCACTTTGTCACTGGGTGGGTAGCCGAAGGCCGGTTTTTCGATGGTGCCGATCAGGGTGCTCCAGGTCACCACCTTGTTGCCTTCGGCAATGCACTCCTCGACCACCACCTGCAGGTCGGGCATGGCCAGGCGAATGTCATGGACCATCTGGGTGAAGGCGCTGCTGTTCAGCGGACGCCCGATAAACGAACTTTTATATAGAAAGTCCTTGCTGTGTAGGCGCTCGGTCAGGGCCAGGCGGCCTTTGTTCCAGGACAGATCGATGTGCTGACAAACCAGGCGTTTCAAGTCATCCAATGACATGGTGGAGCTCCACAGGGCTGGCGCTAGAGTGCGCAAAAGGTTGCGCACTCTAGCGCCTCTGTGGGCGCCGGGATTGGCCGCCGTGACAGCGTTAAGCGAGTTTTTGAACCAGCTCACACTAGGCCGCTGCAGGCGTGTTACCGGTTCCTTCGTTGCTGCGCGGCTTACGATGAAACAGCAAAAGGCCCTATTCCCGCCAGGCTTAGCGCCTGGTAGCCGGCATACAGCGCCAGTAGGGCGAAAGCGCAGGCCGCGATGCGGCGGATCAGGGTCAGCGGCAGGCGCTCGGCGGCAAAGTTGCCGGCCAGCACCACGGGCACGTTGGCCAGTAGCATGCCCAGGGTGGTGCCGATAATGACCATGATGAAGTGCGGGTACTGGGCGGCCAGCATCACCGTGGCCACCTGGGTTTTGTCACCCATCTCGGCCAGGAAGAAGGCGATTAGAGTGGTCAGGAACGGGCCATAGCGCTTCAGGCCCGAGGCTTCGTCATCGTCGAGTTTGTCCGGCACCAGAGTCCACAGGGCCACGGCCGCAAACGCCAATGCCAGCACGGCACTCAGGGTGGCGGCTGAGAAAAAGCTGGCGACCCAGCTTCCTACGGCGCCGGCGGCGGCGTGGTTGGCCAAGGTGGCGACGATGATGCCGGCGATGATCGGCCAGGGTTTGCGAAAGCGCGCGGCCAGCAGCAGGGCAAGCAGTTGGGTTTTGTCACCGATTTCGGCGATGGCCACGATAAAGGTGGGGACGACCAGGGATTCGAGCATTGGGATTCCTTGGGGCGGGTTAACAATTGGCTATGACACGAACGACCTTCCCGCCCCGGGTGAGGTGTACGTGTCATAGGTCTTGTCAAACCGGCGGCCTGCGTAGGCAGGCGTGGGTCGCACGCGCCATGGTCTGTTGACCAAGTATGTTGACGCGTGCCGGGCGAGCTAGCGCTCGCGGGAGACTACTCCCCTAGGACGGGGCGCATTGTGCCCAAGCCTGCCGCTATCGGCAAGCGTTCGGCGCTCAGAGGTTGCGCCGCCAATCGCGCTCGGCGCGGCTTTCACGGTTGGAGGTACGCACCTCGGCCGGGCGTTTGGCCTGGTACAGGTGAAAGCCGTCCGCTGCCGCCAGGGTGGTGCAGGGGCCGAGATTGGCTTCGATGATTGGTGGGTACTTGAGGAAGTTGTTTGCCACCAGGCGCAATTCGCCGCCGGGCTTGAGGTGCTTGGCCGCTTCGCGCAGCAGGGTTTCGGTCGCCTGGTATTCGGTGTGCACACCCTGGTGGAACGGCGGGTTGGTGATGATCACATCCAGCTCGAAGGGCGCGGCATGAATGCCGTCACCGGCCACGACCTCGGCCTGCAGGTCGTTGGCCTGCAGGGTCAGGCGGCTGCTGGCGAGGGCGAAGGCGTCGACGTCCAGCAAGGTTACTTGGCTCTCTGGGTAACGGCGCTTGAGGGTGGCGCCAAGCACGCCCGCTCCGCAGCCAAAATCGAGAATGTGGCCGGCTGTCAGCTGATCGAGGTGCTGCAAAAGCAAGGCCGTACCACGATCCAGGCGACCGTGACTGAACACCCCTGGCAGGCTGACGACCTTGAGCGGGCCGTCCGCCAGTGGCAGTTCATACCGCTGAGCAAGGGCCATCAAGTCTGGGGCGACGGGCGCCTGATCCACCCGCACCTGCCAGAGTTGGCAATGGCGGGCGCTGTCGAGTTTGCGCGGCTTGCCGTAGCTGGCCAGCTGTTTGGCTGCACGCTCGATGCCGGCACGTTTTTCCCCAACCAGAAACAGCTCGCGACCGCCCAGGCGCGCGGCGAGGGCCTGCAGCAGGTAGTCGCAGAGTTCACGGGATTTGGGCAGGAACAGCACCGCCGCCTCGAACGGCGCATCTGGCACGTTCACAGCAAACTGGCTGCGCCCGGCGAAGCGTGCCTGCAGCTGGGCCTGTTCACCAGCATGCCAGCTCCAGCCGTGGGCAGCGGGGAAGCGACCGAGCAGGTCATCGCCCGGTAGCCCTGCCAGCAGCAGGTTGCCGGTAAACAGCTCGGCCTGACGCAGGAGTACTTCGCTTCGCGGGTCCATGATTGCTCCTTGGAAAAAGTGGCTCAGCTTAGCCGATTCTTGGCCACGTCTGGGTATTGCCTGCCCGCGTGCTCAGTTGATCAGGCGGCGTGGCGCGGCATTGAAGTAGGCATGGGCATTCTCTGCCAGTTGGCCGACGATGCGCTGCCGGGCTTCGCGGCTACCCCAGGCACAGTGCGGGGTGATGATCAGGCGCGGAATATCGCCGGCCAGCAGCGGGTTGTCGGCCTGCGGTGGTTCGCTGCTGAGCACATCACAGGCGGCGCCGCCCAAATGGCCGCTGCGCAGGGCGTCGGCCAGGGCCTGCTCGTTGACCAGACCGCCGCGGGCAGTATTGACCAAGAGGGCGTTGGGTTTCATTGCCTGTAATTGAGCGGCGCCGATCAGGTCGCGGGTGTGTTCGTTGAGCGGGCAGTGCAGGCTGAGGGCGTCCACGTGGGGTAGCAACTCATCCAGCGGCAGACGATCACTGCGCGTCGGGCGGCCGGGCAGTTGACCGAGCAGCACGCGCATACCGAAGGCTTCGGCCAGGCGGCCGACGGCGCTGCCCAGTTCGCCATGGCCGAGCAGGCCGAGGGTCTTGCCGTGCAGCTCCATGATCGGATAGTCCAGTAAACAGAACTGGCTGGCTTGCTGCCAGCGCCCTGCAGCGACGGCCTGTTGGTAGTCGGGCAGGCGCGTAGCCAGGGCCAGCAGCAACATCAGGGTGTGCTGGGCCACCGCCGGGGTGCCGTAGCCTTGGCAGTTGCACACGGTAATGCCCTGGGCGCGTGCGGCGGCGAGATCGACATTGTTGCTGCCGGTGGCGGCGATCAGGATCAGCTTGAGATCCGGGCAGGCGGCCAGGGTGCTGGCATCCAGCAGCACCTTGTTGCTGATGACCACCTGAGCGCCTTGCAGGCGTTCGATGATGAGCTCTGGCGGGGTCTGGGCGTGCAGGTGCAGATCGCTGAAGAGCTGCCGCAGAGGTGCCATATCGAGGTCGCCGAGATCCAGTGAGGCATGGTCGAGAAATACTGCGCGGCGGCCATTATTCATCAGCTGTACCTGTTGCTGGGGAGGGTGTACGGATAAGCTCGCCAGCCTAACAGAAGGCGATTACGGCTGTGGAGGCTGCATGTACTGGACGGAATTTCTCACGGTGGCGCTGGTGCATCTGCTGGCTGTTGCCAGCCCTGGCCCGGACTTTGCCATCGTGCTGCGCGAAAGCGTGAGCAATGGTCGCCATGCCGGGATCTGGACGGCTTTGGGGGTTGGCAGTGGGATCTTGCTGCACGTCGGCTACTGCCTGTTGGGTATCGGTCTGATCGTGTCGCAGTCGATTGTGCTGTTCAATCTGCTCAAGTGGCTGGCGGCGGCGTATCTGATCTATATCGGTATCCGTGCCTTGCAGGCCCGTCCGGCCGATCCTGCCAGTGCCGAGCTGGCGCCGCTTGCTGCGCGTTCGCCACGGGCGGCGTTTGTCCGCGGCTTCGTCACCAATGGCCTGAACCCCAAGGCCACGTTGTTTTTTCTGTCGTTGTTTACCCTGGTGATCAGCCCGCAAACCCCACTGCTGGTGCAGGCGGGTTATGGCCTGTATCTGGCCCTGGCCACCGCTGTGTGGTTTTGCGCAGTGGCGCTGCTGTTCAGCCAGGCGCGGGTGCGTCGCGGCTTTGTGCGCCTGGGCCACTGGTTTGACCGGCTGATGGGCGCGGTGCTGGTTGGCTTGGGCATCAAGGTGGCGTTCAGCGAACTGCACTGAGCCTTGCGCTAACAAAAAAGCCCCGCGAGTGATCCCTGCGGGGCTTTTTTAGTGGGGGGTAGGACTAGAGGTCGAAGTCATAGTCGTTCAGCTGCTTTTGCAAGCGCCGCTCTTCCAGGTAGTTGTCGATCACTCGACGTTTGGCCAGGTTGGTTTTGGCGACTTCCACCGGTGCTTCGGCGGCTTCTTCGCCGTCCTCGGCGACCAGGTCGTCGTCTACTTCGAGGGGTTGGGTTTCAGTGCTCATCAGTTTCACTCCAGCTGTGGGGTGCCATTGGCGGACCTTATAGCGGCAAAGCGATGAAGGGTAAAAAAGATTTTTTCAATCGGCAGTATAGCCAAGCTGTTAAAGGCTCAATCGTCGCTGGTCTTTTGCTTGAAATCACACAGGTCTTCGATCCGGCAGCTGCCACAGCGCGGTTTGCGCGCCTGGCACACGTAGCGCCCGTGCAGAATCAACCAGTGATGGGAGTCGAGGAGGAATTGTTTAGGTACAAACTTGAGCAACTGACGCTCCACCTCCAGCACGTTTTTACCCGGAGCAATGCCCGTGCGGTTGCTGACTCGGAAGATGTGCGTGTCCACGGCCATGGTCGGCTGGCGAAAGGCGGTGTTGAGCACCACGTTAGCGGTCTTGCGTCCCACGCCGGGCAGGGCTTCGAGTGCTTCGCGGGTTTGCGGCACCTGGCTGGCGTGCTGTTCCACCAGCAGGCGGCAGGTTTCGATGACGTTCTTGGCCTTGCTGTTGTATAGGCCGATGGTCTTGATGTACTCGCTCAGGCCCGCGACCCCCAAGGCGTAGATCGCCTCTGGGGTGTTGGCGACGGGATATAGCTTGGCGGTGGCCTTGTTGACGCTGACGTCGGTGGCCTGGGCCGAGAGAATCACCGCAATCAGCAGCTCGAAGGGCGAATTGTAGGCCAGCTCGGTCTTCGGCTCGGGATTGTCCTCATGCAGGCGACGGAAGATCTCCAGGCGTTTGGCGGCGTTCATGCTCGGGCACCACGATTTGGCAGCCGATTCTGACTGACTGCGTTGTAGGGCATCAATTCGGTCTTCGGCTCTGGGTTGTCCTCGTGCAGGCGGCGGAAGATCTCCAGGCGTTTGGCCGCGTTCACTCGATTACCCCGGTAACCCGCACGCGCCGGCTGGGCGCTGCTTCGACCGGCACGTGCGCGGCCTTGGCACGTTCGCTGGCGCGGGCATCCAGGTAGTTTTTACCCGCGATCAGCAAGCCCAGAACCAGAAAGGCACCCGGTGGCAGGATGGCGAGGAGGAAGCCCGGGTAGTGAGGGAACACTTCGATCTGCCAACTGGCAGCTTGGGCGCCAAACAGCAGCTGCATATTGCTCAGTAGCATGCCGGTGCCGAGCAGCTCGCGCACGCTGCCCAGGGCCAGCAGCACCAGGCCGAAGCCGGTACCCATCATCAGGCCATCAAAGCTGGCATGGGCCACGCTGTTTTTCGCGGCAAAGGCTTCGGCCCGGCCGAGGATGATGCAGTTGGTGGTGATCAGCGGAATAAAGATGCCGAGGATCTGATACAGCTCATAGGTGAAGGCCTGCATCAGCAGTTCGATGCAGGTGGTCAGGGCGGCAATGATCATCACGAACACCGGCAGGCGCACGGCATCGGTGACCTGACGGCGGATCAGCGCCACGGCGGCGTTGGAGGCCGCCAGTACCAGGGCCGTGGCGATGCCCATGCCGAGGGCGTTGACCATCGAGTTACTCACCCCCAGTAGCGGGCACAGGCCCAGCAACTGCACCAGGCCGGGGTTGTTCTTCCACAGGCCGTTGACGGCAATTTCGCGATAACTAGCCATTGTTGTGTTCTCCGCTGCCGGTGTCGGGGGCTAGCAAGTGGGCGCGTTGCTGATCGAAATACTGCAGCGTCTGGTGCACGGCTTTGACCACCGCCCGTGGGGTGATGGTGGCGCCGGCGAACTGGTCGAACTGGCCGCCGTCTTTTTTCACTGCCCAGCCCGATTCATCCGGCGCCGTCAGGGATGTGCCAGCAAAGGCGCCGATCCACGGGCTTTTGCTTAGCTCAATCTTGTCGCCCAGGCCTGGGGTTTCCTTGTGGCTGATAACCCGCACGCCAGCCAGCGTGCCATCGGCCTTGACCCCCACCAGCAGGTGGATGGCGCCGCTGTAGCCGTCTGGCGCGCTGACCTGGAAGATGATCGCGCTGATCTGGCCATTCAGGCGGGCGATATAGGCCGGCTTGGCTTGGCTGTAGCCGAGTAGCGGACTTTGCACCGAGCGCGGGTGGTCCAACAGGTGATTGTCGTAGCTGCCGGGCGGCAGGATTTCGCTCAGGGCCCGGGCCTTGGCATCCCGCTCGGCGCTGGCAATCCGCTCAGCGGTGCCTTGCTGGGTGATGGCCACCAAACCGACGGTAAATACGGCAAACAGGCCGAGAATGACGCTGTTTTTCAGCATGGAGCGGCTGATTTCTGGCAGGTTCATGCTCACTCCCCGATCTTGAAACCGCGTTCGGCTTTGCGGTGGCCGTAGGTACGCGGGCGGCTGTAATAGTCGATGGTCGGGGCGGTCAGGTTCATCAGCAACACCGCGAAGGCCATGCCGTCCGGGTAACCGCCCCAGGTGCGAATGATGTACACCAGCACGCCGACACCGGCGCCAAAGATGATCCGGCCCAGTTGGCTGGTGGCGCCAGACACCGGGTCGGTGACGATAAAGAAGGCGCCAAGCATGGTGGCGCCGGTCAGCAGGTGGAACAGCGGCGAGCCGTTTGAGTCCGAGCCGCTGCCATTCCAGAACAGCAGGCTCATCACGGCGAGTGCGGCGAGCATGCCCACGGGTGCGTGCCAGCTGATCAGTTTTTGTTTGAGCAAGTACAGACCGCCGAGCAGGAAGGCTAGGTTGACCCATTCCACCCCTTGGCCGCCAAAGCGACCAAAGGCTGGGTTCTGGGCCCAGAGTTCGTCGACCGTCAGGCTCTTGTTGAGCTTCAGGCTGTCCAGGGCTGTGGCTTGGCTCCAGCCGTCGGGCAGGCTGGCCAGGCCCCAGATGTGTTCGATGCCAGCGAGCATGCCGACGCTATGGGGCGCCGGCCAGGTGGTCATCGGCAGCGGGAAGGAAATCAGCACCACCACATAGCCCAGCATGGCCGGGTTGAAGGGGTTCTGCCCGAGGCCGCCATACAGTTGCTTGCCGAAGATGATGGCAAAGCCCACGGCGATCAGGGTCAGCCACCAGGGGGCATAGGGCGGCAGGGCTAGGGCGAGCAGCACGGCGGTGACCAGGGCGCTGCCGTCCTTGAGGTAGAAGGCGATGGGCCGTTTACGAATGGCCAGGATCGCGGCCTCGCAGCCCAGCGCTACCAAGCTGGTCCACAGCAGGTTGACCAGGGTGCCGATACCGAACAGCCAGGTCAGGACCAGCACCGCCGGCACGGTGGCCAGCAGCACCTGCAGCATCACCCGTTGGGTGCGCTGGTTGCCGGTGGCATGGGGCGAAGTGATGCGGGGCAGGGCCATTGGTGCTCCGGAGCTGACTAAGACGTTCACGTGCCTGGCCAGTGGCGGCGCAGGTACTCTGGCTGATCGGTTGGCCGGAGGGCGTCCGGCGTTATTCGTGGTGCTAGGCACACGCTGTAGGCGCGGCTTCAGTCGTGAAGTTCGCGGATAAATCCGCTCCTACAAAGGCTCAACGTGCAACATGGATAGAGCCTTGTTCGTGCTTCCGCGTCCCGGATTACCTCCGGGCTACGCGGCGAGGCCAACACTGTAGGAGCGGCTTCAGCCGCGAAATTCGCGGATAAATCCGCGCCTACAAGGGCTCAACGTGCAACATGGATAGAGCCTTGTTCGTGCTTCTGCGTCCCGGATTACATCCGGGCTACGCGGCGTGCCAGGTGTTCAGTTGTTGATGTGGGCCTCTAGCTGTTGCTCTGCCTGGGCCAGGCGTTGCCGGGCCGCGGCCAGCACAGCGGCGTCGCTACTGTCATCGCGCTCCAGCTTGCGCAGGTCAGCGCGGGCAAAGGCCAGCTCGGTTTTCAGCGCGCGAGTGGCTTCGTCCACGGGCTGCTTATCGGTGCGCACCAGCTCCGGCGCCGGCTTGCCGGAGGCATCCTCGGCGGCATGCAGGGCGTGTTCAGCCTCCGCCAGGGCGTTACGCAGGGCCACCAACACGCTGTCGTCGCTCAAGGCTTTCTCGGCTTTTTTCAACTCGGCACGGCGCATGGCCAGCTCGATCTTGGCCCGTTTCAAGGGGCTCAGCTCGCTGCTTTCGGCGGGTTTTTCCGCTGCAGCGGGTGCTTGGCTTTGCAGGCTGGCCAGCAGTTGTTCGGCGGCCTCCAGCTGAGTGGCCAATTGTTGGCGCTCGGCTGCTTGCTCGCTGCTCGGCGCTTCGACCTTCTCCAGCTTGCGCAGTTGGGCACGGAGCATAGCGGCGTCGATCTTGGCTTTTTTCAGGACGTTGTCGTCGGCAGCTGGCGTGCTGGCTGGCGGAGTTGCGGTTTTGCTCAGTTCGGCAGTGAGTGCCTGTTGTGCGGCCTCGGCGGCGATGCGCAGTTCATCCACCTGACTTTGCAACTCGCTGCTGGCGTGGATGGCCAACTGCTTCTCGGCCTTCTTCAGCGCCACCTGGGTCATGCTGGCTTCGATCTTCAGGCGTTTGAGCGGGTCGATCTGCGCGGTTGCGGCACTGCTGGGGGCACTGCCGACGGCGGCCGAGCTGCTGCCTGCCTCGGCTTGGGCGGCTTTGGCGCGGGCGGCTTTCTCCGCGCGGGCCTGGCGCTCGGCTTCTTTGCGTTCCTCTTCGCGGCGCAGGCGTTCCTGGCGTTGTTCGAAGCGCTGGCGCGACTGCTCGGCCTTCAGTTGCTTGTGTTCCAGCTCGCGGATTTCGCTTTTGGCGGCGCGGTAGTACTGCACCAGCGGGATGCTGGACGGGCAAACGTAGGCGCAGGCGCCACATTCGATGCAGTCGAACAGGTGGTGCGCCTTGAGCTGTTCATGCTGCTGGCCGAGGGCGAAAAAATGCAGCTGTTGCGGCAGCAGGCTGGCTGGGCAGGCCTCGGCGCAGTCGCCGCAGCGAATGCACGGCAGCGCCTGCGCGGGCGCTGGCAACTCGTCGCGGCTGGCGGCCAGCAGGCAGTTGCTGGTCTTGATCAGCGGCACGTCCAGGGAGGGCAGGGTAAAACCCATCATCGGCCCGCCCATCAATAGGCGGCTGAGGTGCTTGCGGTCGAGGCCGGCAAACTCCAGCAACTCGCTGACGGGCGTGCCCAGCAGCGCTTCGACGTTCATCGGTCGCGCCAGGGCGGTGCCGGTGAGGGTGGTGATGCGCGAGATCAGTGGTCGGCCAAGCACCACGGCGTCATGGATGGCCACGCAGGTGCCGACGTTCTGACAGAGCATGCCGATGTCGGCAGGCAGGCCGCCGCTGGGGACTTCATGGCCAGTGAGAATCTGGATCAGCTGCTTCTCGCCACCGGAGGGGTACTTGGTGGGGAAGACTTTGAGGCTGTAGCTGCGCTCGCTGAGGGCGGCGCGCACGGCAGCGATGGCCTCGGGCTTGTTGTCTTCGATGCCAATCAGCACTGCGTCGGGCTGTATCAACTGCACCAGGATGTCGATGCCGCTGATCAGTGCGTCGGCTTTTTCGCGCATCAGCAGGTCGTCGGCGGTGATGTAAGGCTCGCACTCCGTACCGTTGATGATCAGGGTGTGAATCTTCTGCTGCGCGCGGGCGGTGAGTTTGACTGCCGTGGGGAAGCCAGCGCCGCCGAGGCCGCTGATGCCGGCCTGACGGATTTTTTCCAGCAGCTCCGTGGCTTCAAGGTGGCGATAGTCCGGGCAGGGCTGCAAGGTGGTCCACTGCTCCAGGCCGTCGCTGTCGAGCACGATGGCCGGCGCCGGCAAGCCCGAAACATGGGGGAAGGGCTGCGGGCCTATGGCGCTGATGGTGCCGGAGGTCGGTGCATGCACCGGCACGCTAACCAAACCGTTGGCGGCGGCGAGTAGCTGGCCTTTGAGAACCCGCTCACCCACGCTGACGCTCGGCTCGGCGGGCGCGCCCAGGTGTTGGCTTAGTGGCAGGATCAGGCGCGCAGGCAAAGGCGCGGGCTGAATCGGCAGCTGATTGGACAGCTCTTTATGTTCGGCCGGGTGGATGCCGCCGGGAATGTCCCAGACCTGTTGGGCGTGGTCGATCAGCGCAGTCATGCCGCTTGCTCCCGGTCGGTGGCGATCAGTTGGCTAGGGGGCAGCGGCAACTGCCATTTCCAGCCTTGCAGGTTGCCGTTTACGGGCAGCATGTCGATGCAGTCCACTGGGCAGGGCTCGACGCAGAGGTCGCAGCCGGTGCATTCGCTGATGATGACGGTGTGCATCTGTTTGGCGGCGCCGACGATGGCATCCACCGGGCAGGCCTGGATGCACTTAGTGCAGCCAATGCACTCAGCCTCGCGGATAAAGGCGACCATCTGCGGCTTTTCGCCTTCGACCGCGTCCAGGGGTTCGGCTTCGACGTCGAGCAAGTCGGCCAGAGCTTGAATAGTGGCTTCGCCGCCAGGTGGGCATTTGTTGATCTTGTCGCCTTTGGCAATCGCCTCGGCGTAGGGCTTGCAGCCGGGGTAGCCGCACTGGCCGCACTGGGTCTGCGGCAGTAGGGCATTGACCTGCTCGGCGATGGGGTCGCCTTCAACGCGAAAGCGCACTGCTGCGTAACCGAGGATTGCGCCAAACACCAGGCACATGGCGAGCAGGGCGAGCACGGCAATCAGGATCAGGCTCATAGCTTGATCAGCCCAGCAAAGCCCATAAAGGCCAGGGACATCAGACCAGCAGTGAGCATGCCGATGGCGGCGCCGCGAAAGGGTACGGGCACATCGGCAATCGCAATGCGTTCACGCATGGCGGCGAACAGCACCAGCACCAGAGAGAAGCCCAGCCCGGCGGCAAAGCCGTTGGCGGTAGCGGTGAAGAAGGTGAACTCGGCCTTGTTGGCATTCAGCAGGGCCACGCCGAGGACGATGCAGTTGGTGGTGATCAGCGGCAGGAAGATGCCCAGCACCCGGTACAGCAGCGGGCTGGTTTTATTTACCACCATCTCGGTGAACTGCACCACCACGGCAATCACCAGAATGAAACTGATGGTGCGCAGGAACTCAATATCCAGCGGTTTGAGCACGTATTGCTGGACCAGATAGCTGCACATGGCAGCCAGGGTCAGTACAAAGGTGGTCGCTAGGGACAGGCCAATGGCGGTCTCGATCTTCTTCGAAACGCCCATGAATGGGCACAGGCCGAGAAACTGCACGAGGACGAAGTTGTTGACCAGGATGGAGCTGACCAGGATCAGGGCGAATTCGGTCATGCGGGGGTGGCCATGGTGAGTACCGTCGCAAGCAGGCAGAAGGCAGGTTGTATAGCTGCGTATTATCGGCAAGCGACGCCGCGCAAACAAGCCGACCCGAGGTGTCAGCTTGTTTGCATCATGCGGGGCTTGGTGGCCCTGCGCTGATGGGTCGCAGTCTTACTTGATGCGCTGGCCGGGTTTGGCGCCGTTGTCCGGGCTGAGCAGGTAGATCTCGCTGCCACCGGGGCCCGCTGCCAGGACCATGCCTTCGCTGATGCCGAACTTCATTTTGCGCGGCGCCAGGTTGGCGACGTAGAGGGTCAGGCGACCTTCCAGCTGGCTTGGGTCCGGGTAGGCGCTCTTGATACCGCTGAACACGTTGCGCTTGGCGTCGCCGATATCCAGGCTCAGGCGCAGTAACTTGTCGGCGCCTTCAACAAACTCGCATTTCTCGATCAGGGCCACGCGCAGGTCGATGGCGGCGAAGGTGTCGAAGTTGATCTCGGCGGCCAGCGGTTCTTTGGTCAGCTCGCCATTGCCAGCGGCCGGGGCAGGCGCGCCGGTTTCGGCGGCGAGGTCTTCTTTCGAGGCTTCCAGCATGGCTTCGATCTTCGCCGGGTCGATGCGCGTCAGCAGCGGATTGAACGGATTCAGTTGGTGGTTGGCCAGTGGCGTGCTGAGGTCAGACCAGTTCAGCGCGGGCACATTGAGGAAGGCCTCGGCGTCGCCAGCCAGTTTCGGCAGCACGGGTTTGAGCATGATCACCAACTGGCGGAACAGGTTGACGCTCAGGGCGCAGACTTCCTGCACTTCGGCCTGCTTACCTTCAACTTTGTTCAGCGCCCACGGCGCTTTCTCGGCAATCCAGGCGTTGGCGCGATCGGCCAGGGCCATGATTTCGCGCATGGCGCGGGCGAAGTCGCGGGCTTCATAGGCGTCGGCGATGCTCGGCGCAGCGGCTTGGAAGGCCTCCCACAGTGCCGGCTCGGGATTGGCGTCGACCAATACACCATTGTTGCCTTTGTGGATAAAGCCGGCGCAGCGGCTGGCGATGTTCACCACCTTGCCCACGAGGTCAGCATTGACCTTCTGCACGAAGTCTTCGAGGTTGAGGTCGAGGTCGTCGACGCTGCGGCCCAGCTTGCTGGCGTAGTAGTAACGCAGGTACTCCGGGTTCAGGTGGTCCAGGTAGGTGCGCGCCTTGATAAAAGTGCCGCGGGATTTCGACATCTTCTGGCCGTTAACGGTCAGGTAGCCGTGGACGTTGACCGCGGTTGGCTTGCGGTAGCCGGCACCTTCGAGCATGGCTGGCCAGAACAGGGCGTGGAAGTTGACGATGTCCTTACCGATGAAGTGGTACAGCTCGGCGGTGGAGTCCTTGGCCCAGTAGGCGTCGAAGTCCAGTTCCGGGCGTTTGCTGCAGAGGTTTTTGAAGCTGGCCATATAGCCAACCGGAGCGTCCAGCCAGACGTAGAAGTACTTGCCGGGCTCGTCGGGAATTTCAAAGCCGAAGTACGGCGCATCGCGGGAGATGTCCCACTCCTGCAAACCAGCATCCAGCCATTCGGCAATCTTGTTGGCGACGGCGTCTTGCAGGGTGCCGCTGCGGGTCCAGGTCTGCAGCATGGCCTGGAAGTCGGGCAGCTTGAAGAAGAAGTGCTTGGAGTCGCGCAGCACCGGCACGGCACCGGAGATGGCCGAACGTGGGTTCTTCAGTTCGGTGGGCTCGTAGGTGGCGCCGCATTTCTCGCAGTTGTCGCCGTACTGGTCCTCGGCCGCGCATTTCGGGCATGTGCCTTTGATGAAACGGTCGGCGAGGAACATGCCTTTTTCAGGGTCGAAGTACTGGGTCACCGAGCGGGTAGCGATGTGGCCAGCGTCACGCAGCTTGAGGTAGATGCCGGTGGCCAGTTCGCGGTTTTCTTCGGCGTGAGTCGAGTGGAAGTTATCGAAATCGACCAGGAAGTCGGCAAAGTCGGCGCTGTGCTCGGCCTGTACGTTGGCGATCAGTTGTTCCGGGGTGATGCCTTCCTTCTCGGCGCGCAGCATGATCGCCGAGCCGTGGGCGTCGTCGGCGCAGACGTAGGTGGCCTGATTGCCGCGCAGTTTCTGGAAGCGCACCCACATGTCGGTCTGGATATATTCGAGCATGTGGCCCAGGTGAATGGAGCCATTGGCGTAGGGCAGGGCGCTGGTAACGAGAATCTTGCGGGCTTCGGACATGGTGATCGACTGCGCTGGTGATACGAAAGAGGTCGGCAACTATAAAGCAGCGGCCAGCGGCAAGCCAGAAACGGCGGGCAAACCGTGGCTGGCAATGGGCGTTTTACTGGGCGCAGCGAGGCGTGGGTTGCAGCTGTTAAGATGGCTGCCTGTTTTACTCAGTCTTTTGGAGCGTTAGTCATGGGCCTTGTCACCCGCGAAGCAGTCGAAACCGCGCTGCGCCAATACACCGATCCCCATTTGAATCAGGACCCGGTCAGCGCCGGTTGCCTGCGTGAGGTCGATATTCAGGGCGGCAAGGTACGGGTGCGTTTGCAGTTGGGTTATGCCGCAGGCTTGTTCAAAAGCGGTTGGGCGCAACTGCTGCAGATGGCCCTGGAAAACCTGGACGGCGTGGACTCGGCCAGTGTGCAGGTCGATTGCGTGATCGAGGCTCACCAGGGCCAGGCGCAGGTGCCGGCGCTGAGCAACGTGAAAAACGTGATCGCCGTGGCGTCCGGCAAAGGCGGTGTGGGCAAATCAACCACGGCGGCCAATCTGGCGTTGGCCCTGGCTCGCGAAGGCGCCAAGGTCGGCATTCTCGATGCAGACATCTACGGCCCCAGTCAGGGCATCATGTTCGGCATTCCGGCCGGCACTCGTCCGCAGGTTAAAGAGCAGAAGTGGTTTGTGCCGATTACGGCCCACGGCGTGGAAGTCATGTCGATGGCCTTCCTGACTGACGACAACACGCCGATGGTCTGGCGCGGGCCGATGGTCTCCGGCGCCCTGCTGCAGCTGGTCACCCAAACCGCCTGGGGCGACTTGGATTATCTGGTGGTGGACATGCCGCCGGGCACCGGTGATATCCAGCTGACCCTGGCGCAAAAAGTGCCGGTGGCCGGCGCAGTGATTGTCACCACGCCGCAGGATCTGGCGTTGCTGGATGCGAAAAAGGGCGTGGAGATGTTCCGCAAGGTCAACATTCCGGTGCTGGGCGTGGTTGAGAACATGGCCGTGCACATCTGCTCCAGCTGCGGGCATGCCGAGCATTTGTTCGGCGAGGGCGGTGGCGCGCGGCTGGCCGAGCAATACGGGGTTGAGTTGCTGGCATCAATGCCGCTGTCGATGCTGATTCGTGAGCAGGCCGATAACGGCAAACCGACTGTGGTGGCTGAACCAGAGTGTCAGATATCCATGGTCTATCAGGAGCTGGCGCGTCTGGTGGGTGCGCGTATCGTCCTGCAAGCAGCCGCAGCGCAAGCCATGCCCACGATTATGGTTAGCGAAGACTAATAGCTGATGGCGTTGCCCGGTGGCAGGATTGCCGGGCAGTGTTCTGGGTGTGCAGGCGAGGGGGGTTAAATCGCAGGCATAAAAAACCCCGCTCGAAAGCAGGGTCTTTTTAGCGAGTAAAGCGCAGGTTAGATAACCTGAACTTCCTCAGCTTGCATGCCTTTCTGGCCGCGGGTAGCGACGAAAGAAACTTGCTGGCCTTCTTTCAGGCTCTTGAAGCCATCGCTCTGGATAGCTTTGAAGTGTACGAACAGGTCGTCACCGGATTGCGGGGTGATGAAGCCGAAGCCTTTTTCATCGTTGAACCACTTAACGGTGCCAGTTTGACGATTCGACATGGTGTATCTCCTAAAACAAATTTAATTACAGCCCTGGAAAAGCCCAGGCCAAGACTGAGTGCAACGAGTAAAAGGAGTCGTGGCGATGATTGGATCGAAATCTTACATCAGGTAGCGATTCACGGTGACACATGCAGCACAGTGGGAACACCATACGTGATTTTTCAGGCCAGTGCTAATTTATCTGCAAGACTTTTGTAGATAAGGATATTGCCAGGTGGAGAGCCGCTATCACCGGCTGCTGACGTCAGGCTTTGAACCCTGTCGCCGGCCCCGGTAATATGCGCTCACCGTTTTATCGCTGCTTTAATTCAGGACAGTCGCCATGAGCATCAAACCGGATAAATGGATTCGTCGCATGGCCCAGGAGCACGGCATGATCGAGCCCTTCGTCGAGCGCCAGGTGCGCACCGAAGGCGCTAACGCGCTGATCTCCTACGGGGTTTCCAGCTACGGTTACGATGTGCGCTGCGCCGATGAATTCAAGGTGTTCACCAATATCAACTCGGCCACCGTTGACCCGAAGAACTTCGATGAGAAGAGCTTCGTCGACGTCAAAAGCGATGTCTGCATCATCCCGCCGAACTCCTTCGCCTTGGCGCGCACGGTCGAGTTCTTTCGCATCCCGCGCAACGTGCTGACCATCTGCCTGGGCAAGAGCACCTATGCGCGCTGCGGCATCATCGTCAACGTGACGCCGCTGGAACCCGAATGGGAAGGCCACGTGACCCTGGAGTTCTCCAACACCACCACGTTGCCGGCGAAGATTTATGCCAACGAAGGCGTGGCGCAGATGTTGTTCTTCGAGTCCGATGAAGAGTGCGAAGTGTCGTACAAGGACCGTGGCGGCAAATATCAGGGCCAGTTGGGCGTCACCCTGCCGCGCACCTGAGTTCGCGGCAGTCATGAAAAAAACCGGCCTCGGCCGGTTTTTTTCTGCCTGATTAGTTTGTCGCGGGCTTAAGCGGTGACCAGGTTGTTCGGCGTGCCTGCTGCCCAGTCCGCGATATTGCTCAGGGTCGTCTCGGCAATCGCGCTCAGGGCTTCACGGGTGAGGAAGGCCTGGTGGGCGGTGATGATCACGTTGGGGAAGGTCAGCAACCTGGCCAGGACGTCGTCCTGCAGGGGCAGGTCGGACTGGTCCTCGAAGAACAGGGCGGCTTCTTCTTCATACACGTCCAGGCCGAGGTAGCCGAGTTGGCCGTCTTTCAGCGCGTCGATCAGTGCCGGGGTGTCCACCAGGGCGCCGCGGCCGGTGTTGATCAGCATGCTGCCCGGTTGCAGGCGCGCCAGGGACTGCTGGTTGATCAGGTGGCGAGTGCCGGGCGTCAGGGGGCAATGCAAGCTGATGATCTGCGCCTGTTGCAGTACCTCATCAAGCGGCAGGTAGCGCACGCCAAGGGCTTGCAGGTCGCGGTCGGGATAGGGGTCGTGGGCCAGCAGCTGGCAGCCGAAGCCGGCCATGATGCGGGCAAAGGCGGCGCCGATCTGGCCGGTGCCGATAATGCCCACAGTCTTGCCGTGTAGATCGAAGCCAATCAGACCGTGTAACGAGAAGTCGCCCTCGCGGGTGCGGTTGAACGCGCGGTGGATACGTCGGTTCAGCGCCAGGATAAGGGCTACGGCGTGCTCGGCGATCGCGAAGGGCGAATAGGCCGGTACCCGCACCACACTTAGACCCAGTTGTTGTGCAGCATGCAGATCAACGTGGTTGTAACCCGCCGAGCGCAGGGCGATCAGGCGTGTGCCGCCGGCAGCCAGTTGCTCCAGTACCGGCGCTGAGAGGTCGTCGTTGATAAAGGCGCAGACCACCGCGCAATGGTTGGCCAGGGCTGCGGTATCCAGCCCCAGGTGGGCGTGCTGATACGCCAGGCTGCAGCCGGGTGGCAAGGCGGCGGCGCTGAAACTGTCGCGATCATAAGGCTGGCTGCTGAACAACATGATGCGCATGGTGGGCTTCCAACTATCTATAGTGCTTGGCTGGGTTGGCCGGTTTCTTCGAGCAATTGCTCGATGGCGGCGTCCAGATCGTCCAGGGCCGCGGCGCTGGCCGGCGAGTTCTGTTTAAGTAGGGTTTCGCAGTGCTGGCAGGCCGCGCGCAGGTGTGGCACCCCGCAGTAGCGAGTGGCGCCATGCAGGCGATGGACGCGCTCCAGAAGCGCGTCTTTGGCGTCGCGGGTGCGGGCGTCCCGAATGATCTGGCGGTCGGCCGCGAGGGAGTCTAGGAGCATGCCGAGCAGTTCGGCGGCCAGGTCGGCCTTGCCGGCGGCCAACTGCAGCCCTTCGGCATGATCCAGCACGCTGGGGCCTTGGGCGGCTTGACGGCGTTCGTTGGCCGGCGCGGGTTGCTGGTGCAGCGGCAAGCCGGTCCACTTGAGTACCACCTGGGCTAGCTGGCGTTCACCGATGGGCTTGGTCAGGTAGTCGTCCAGGCCATTTTGCAGCAGCGAGCGCTTTTCATTGGCCAGGGCATGGGCGGTCAGGGCCACGATCGGCACTGGCGCGCTGTCCTGTGCGGCTTCCCATTGGCGGATCGCTTCGGTGGTTTCGCGACCATCCATTCCAGGCATCTGCACGTCCATGAAAACCAGGTCGTAGCCGTTGCGTTTGACCGCGTCCAGGGCGGCATAGCCGCTGTCGACGGCATCCACGCGGGCGCCGAGATCTTCCAGCAGAGTTTGCACCAGCAGCAGGTTGGCCGGATTGTCATCGACGCAGAGTAAATAGGGCGCGCGGCTGGCGTGCGGGGCGCGGTTGCTATGGCGTTGCGGGCGCGGGCCGCAGAGTTCGCTGAGGGTGCGCTGCAATTTGCGTGTGCAAGCGGGCTTGGCCTGCAAGCGGCTATGGGTTTCGGGCAGAGAGTCGTGAAACAGCGCCTGCTCGGTGGTGGGGCACAGCACCAGGCTTTTACACGCCAGGCGGTCAAGGTCCCACAGCTTCGGGATCAGGCGCTCCGGGGGCAGTTCGCGGGCGGTGATACCGAGTACGGCCAGCTCAATCGGCGCGCTGCTGTGCTGCCGCTGAGCGACGGCGGCGAGCAGGCTGTCGAGGTTGCTGAAGGCCTCGACCTTGAGACCGCAGTCTTCCAGTTGGTGTTGCAGGGCCTGGCGGGCCAACTCATGGCTTTCCAGAATGGCCACTGGCTGGCCGAGCAGCGGCGGGCGCGGTGAGTCGCTGTCATCGTCGTTAGCTTTGGGCAGGCTCAGGCTGATCCAGAATTCCGAGCCTTCGCCGGGCGTGCTGGCAACGCCAATTTCGCCGCCCATCTGCTCGATCAGGCGTTTGGAAATCACCAGGCCGAGGCCCGTGCCGCCGGCCTGACGCGACAGCGAGTTATCGGCCTGACTGAAGGCCTTGAACAGAGCGCGCAAGTCTTCCTCGGACAAACCTATGCCACTGTCCTGCACACTGATGCGCAGTTGCACGCTGTCTTCGCTCTCGTCCTCGAGCATGGCGCGGGTAATGATGGTGCCTTCCTGGGTGAACTTGATGGCATTGCTGGCCAGGTTGGTCAGCACCTGCTTGATGCGCATCGGGTCGCCGACCAGAGACAGCGGCGTGTCGCGGTAGATCAGGCTGAGCAGTTCCAGGTTTTTGGCGTGGGCAGCCGGGGCCAGAAGAGTCAGGGTGTCCTGCAGCAGGTCACGCAGGTTGAACGGGATGCTTTCCAGCACCAGCTTGCCGGCTTCGATTTTCGAGAAGTCGAGGATCTCGTTGATGATCCCCAGTAGGCTGTCGGCCGATTGGCTGATGGTGCCGAGGTAGTCTTGCTGGCGCGGGCTGAGTTCGCCCTTTTGCAACAGGTTGGTGAAACCGATGATGCCATTCAATGGCGTGCGGATTTCATGGCTCATGTTGGCGAGAAATTCCGACTTGATCCGGCTGGCTTCCAGCGCTTCTTTGCGGGCCATGTCCAGCTCGATGTTCTGGATCTCGATGGTCTCCAGGTTCTGGCGCACGTCCTCGGTGGCTTGGTCGACACTGTGCTGCAGTTCTTCCTGGGCGTTCTGCAGGGCTTCGGCCATGCGGTTGATCCCGCCGCCGAGCTTGTCCAGTTCGTGGCTGCCGAGAGGTTCCAGACGAGTCTGTAGGTGGCCTTCCTTGAGCAGGTCAACGGCATGCTTGATCTTATGCAGTGGCTCGTTGATGCCGCGGCTCATGCGCACCGCCATCAAGGCGGTGGCAGCCAGCCCTGCAAGCACCAGCAGCAGGCTGACCAGTAGGCTGCGGTAACCGCGCAGCAACGTGCTGTCGTGGGACAGCTCCAGTTCTACCCAGCCGAGTACCGGCGCCTCGCTGGTGGCTGTGGTTTCGTGGCTATGGTTCAGGTGGCGTTGGCTCACGGCCAGTTGAAAGCGACTGGCGTTGTCGTTGCTGTGTACCTGCAATTGCCGTGATGAGCTGGCAGGCGCTCGGTTGAGCATGCTCGGTCCCGCGTGGGCCAGGAGTTTGTGCTGGCCATCGTACAGGCGTACCGAGCGCGTATCGGCGTGCTCCAGGCTGGCGTCAGCAATTTGCTCCAGCAGGGCGCTGTCGTTGCGCGCCAGTGCAGGGGCGGCGATTGCGGCCAGTTGCTCGGTCATCAGCTGTCCGCGCTGCAGCAGTTGAGCGCGCAGTTCAGACAGTTGCATCCAGGTGAAATAGCCGCCCAGTGCCACGGCCAGCAGGCTGGTGGGCAGTAGCGAGAGCATGAGTACGCGGCTCTTGATGCCGAGATCCTTGAACACAACCCTGCTCCTTGTCTGCGCTAAATACCGAGTCATTGCGGCGGCCAGTGTACCGGTTGGTCTTGGCCCCGACTAATCACAAGGTGCAATAGTCTGGTTGGCTCCAGCGATATGGCCGCCGGCCGTTTGCCGTTATCATAGGCGCCCTTTGATAGCGTGCGGATCGTCTACAGCCATGACCCTGCAGTTTCCGACCATTGCCGAGTGCATCGGCCACACCCCGCTGGTGCGCCTGCAGCGCTTGCCCGGCGCGACGTCCAATACCCTGTTGGTGAAGCTGGAAGGCAATAACCCTGCGGGCTCGGTGAAGGATCGCCCGGCGTTGTCGATGATCAATCGCGCCGAGCTGAGCGGCGCGATCAAACCGGGTGACACCCTGATCGAAGCCACCTCCGGCAATACCGGCATCGCCCTGGCCATGGTTGCTGCGATCAAGGGCTACCGGATGATTCTGATCATGCCGGACAACTCCACCGCCGAGCGCAAGGCGGCGATGACCGCCTATGGCGCCGAGCTGATTCTGGTCGAGAGCATGGAAGGCGCCCGCGACCTGGCCCTGCAGATGCAGGCCGACGGCGTGGGTAAGGTGCTCGATCAGTTCGCCAATGGCGATAACCCGCTGGCCCATTATGCCGGCACCGGCCCGGAGATCTGGCAGCAGACTCAAGGGCGGATCACTCACTTTGTCAGTTCAATGGGTACCACCGGCACCATCATGGGGGTGTCGCGTTACCTCAAGGAGCAGAGCCCGGCGGTGCAGATCGTCGGCTTGCAACCCCAGGAAGGTTCAGCGATTCCGGGTATCCGCCGCTGGCCGAGCGAGTACCTGCCGAAGATTTTCCAGGCTGAGCGCGTTGATCGGGTGATCGACATGGGCCAGGCCGAGGCCGAGCAGGTGATGCGTCGCCTGGCGCGTGAGGAAGGTATTTTCTGTGGCGTGTCGTCGGGTGGCTCGGTGGCCGCCATGTTGCGTCTGTCGGCTGAGGTGGAGAACGCCGTGCTGGTGGCGATCATCTGCGACCGCGGCGATCGCTACCTGTCCACTGGCATCTATGATCAACCCCTTGGCGATGCTTGAAGCCGTTGTTGTGACGGCTCAGGCCGTTTCTTTTTTGTGTGATTGATGATGAGTTGTACTGACCATGGCGAAGCGTGACACGGGCCTGCGATTTCAACCGGCGGGCGGCAGCAAGGCGGTCGCCGTGCCTACGGGCAAGAAGCAGCGCTTGCACATTGAGCGGCTGGCCAACGATGGCCGTGGCATCGCTTTCGTCGACGGACGCACCTGGTTTGTCGCCGGCGCCCTGGCCGATGAGGATGTCGAAGCGCGGGTGCTGGGTGCCCGTAGCCAGGTGGTCGAGGCGCGTGCCGAACGCATCTTTACCAGCAGTGCTCAGCGGCGTGTGGCGCCTTGCGCCCATGCCGGGCAGTGCGGTGGCTGCACCTTGCAGCACCTGCCCCACAGCGAACAATTGGCGCTTAAGCAGCGCACCCTGGCGGAGCAATTGTTGCGCGTCGCCGCCGCCGCGCCCGAAGAGTGGGCGCTACCCTTGGTGGGGCCGGAGTTTGGTTATCGCCGCCGCGCCCGCATTGCGGTGCGCTGGGACGTGAAGAGCAAGCACTTGGCGGTGGGCTTTCGTGCCTCCGCCAGTCAGGACATTGTCGCCATCGCCGATTGCCCGGTACTGGTACAGCCCTTGCAGACGCTGCTGAGCGCCTTGCCTGAGGTCTTGCGTGGTTTGCGTAAACCCCAGGCCCTGGGTCATGTGGAGATTTTCAGCGGCACGGCCATGGCCTTGTTGGTGCGCCATACCGCGCCTTTGGGCGACGAGGATGTGGCTCGCCTGCAGCACTTTTGTCAGGCGCAGAACGCCCAGTTGTGGCTGCAGGGCGAGGGTGATCCGCAGCCGCAGCAGGCGGACGCCGAGCTGGGCTATCGGCTGGAAAGTTGGGACTTGCAGTTGGCCTATCGGCCGGGAGACTTCGTCCAGGTCAACGGCCCGGTCAACGAGGCGATGATCGCCCAGGCGCTGGACTGGCTGGCACCGCAAGCCGGTGAGCGGGTGCTGGACCTGTTCTGCGGGCTGGGCAACTTCGCCTTGCCCCTGGCGCAGCGGGTGGCGGAAGTGGTGGCAGTGGAAGGCGTGGCGACCATGGTGGCACGGGCGCAGCAAAACGCCCGCAGCAACTGCCTGGAGAATCTGCACTTTTATCAGGCGGATCTGTCGAACCCGCTGGATGGCGCCTGGATGTACAAAGGTTTTTCGGCGGTGTTGCTCGATCCGCCAAGGGATGGCGCCTTCGCGGTGGTGAAACAGATCGCCGCACTGGGCGCCGAGCGTGTGCTGTATGTGTCGTGCAACCCGGCAACCCTGGCGCGGGATACGGCGGAGTTGCTCAAGCAGGGTTACCGGCTCAAGCGGGCCGGCATTCTCGACATGTTTCCGCAGACCGCCCATGTCGAGGCAATGGCGTTATTCGAGAGAGGCTAGGAAGCTTCTGGAGTCCAGTGGCCCTGAGTGGCCGCAAGACAAGACCGCAGGCAACCGGCGCGAGTCGGTTGCCGATCAGCAAGGGTAAACACTGATGGTACAGGTACGCGCGCAACAGCCGATCAACACCGACGGCAGCATCAATCTGGATGCCTGGCTGGACCATGCCCTGAGCGTCGATCCGGCGCTGGACCGCGAGGCGCTGAAAAGTGCCTGTGAGTTTGCCCGCGAGGCCGAGCAGCAGGCCAATGCGGCGCAGAACCTGTGGACCGAAGGTACCTCGAGTTTCCGCGTCGGCCTGGAGATTGCCGAGATACTCGCCGACCTCAAACTGGACCAGGACTCTCTGGTAGCGGCGGTGATCTACCGCGGTGTGCGTGAAGGCAAGATTTCCCTGGCCACGGTGCAGCAGCGCTTCGGCCTGGTGGTGGCCAAGCTGATCGACGGCGTCTCGCGCATGGCCGCCATCAGTGACAGCCTCAGCTCGCGCGAGTCGCTGGTGCTGGGCTCCCAGGTGCAGGTGGAAAACCTGCGCAAGATGCTGGTGGCAATGGTCGATGACGTGCGCGTGGCCCTGATCAAGCTGGCCGAGCGTACCTGCGCAATCCGTGCGATCAAGAACGCGCCCGATGAGAAACGCCAGCGCGTGGCCCGTGAGGTGGCGGATATCTACGCGCCGCTGGCCCATCGTCTGGGCATCGGCCATATCAAGTGGGAGCTGGAAGATTTGTCCTTCCGCTACCTAGAGCCGGAGAAGTACAAGCAGATCGCCACTCTGCTGCATGAGCGGCGGCTAGACCGCGAGCAGTACATCAATGAAGTCATGGACCACCTGCGCAGCGAGTTGACGGCCACTGGCATCAAAGCTGACATCAGTGGGCGGGCCAAACACATCTATTCGATCTGGCGCAAAATGCAGCGCAAAGGCCTGGCCTTCAGCCAGATCTACGACGTGCGTGCGGTGCGCGTGCTGGTGCCGGCGGTGCGCGATTGCTACACCGCCCTGGGGATCGTCCATAGCTTGTGGCGGCACATTCCCAAGGAGTTCGACGACTACATCGCCAACCCCAAGGAGAACGGCTACCGCTCGCTGCACACCGCGGTGCTGGGCCCGGATGGCAAGGTCTTCGAGGTGCAGATCCGTACCAGCGACATGCATGAAGAGGCCGAGCTGGGCGTTTGCGCCCACTGGCGCTACAAGGGCACCGACGTTAAAGGCAAGTCTGATCACTACGAGGAGAAGATTTCCTGGTTGCGTCAGGTGCTGGAGTGGCACGAAGAACTGGGCGATATCGGCGGTCTGGCCGAGCAGCTACGGGTCGATATCGAGCCAGATCGGGTTTACGTTTTCACCCCCGACGGTCACGCCATCGACTTGCCCAAGGGCGCCACGCCGCTGGATTTTGCCTACCGGGTGCACACCGAGATCGGCCACAACTGCCGTGGCGCGAAGATCAACGGGCGTATCGTGCCGCTCAGCTACAGCCTGCAAACCGGCGAGCAGGTGGAGATCATCACCAGCAAACACGGTACGCCGAGCCGTGACTGGCTGAACTCCAACCTGGGCTACATCACCACTTCACGGGCGCGGGCGAAGATCGTCCACTGGTTCAAACTGCAGGACCGCGATCAGAACGTGGCGGCCGGTAAAACCCAGTTGGAACGCGAGCTGGCTCGCTTGGGCCTGCCGGCGGTGGACTTCGACAAGCTGGCGGAAAAAGCCAACCTCAAAAGTGCCGAAGACATGTTCGCCGGCCTCGGTGCTGGCGATCTGCGCCTGGCCCAGTTGGTCAACCTGGCCCAGCAGTTGGTGGAGCCGGAGCGCGGCGAGCAACAGTTGGAGCTGATTCCGCGTCGGCCGGGCGCGATCAAGCCGGGCAAGCGCGGCGACATCCAGATTCAAGGAGTCGGCAACCTGCTGACGCAAATCGCCGGTTGCTGCCAGCCGCTGCCGGGCGACCCGATCGTCGGCTATATCACCCAGGGTCGCGGCGTCAGCATCCACCGCCAGGATTGCGGTTCGGTGCTGCAACTGGGCAGTCGCGAGCCGGAGCGGATCATTCAGGTCAGCTGGGGTCCGGTACCGATCCAGACCTACCCGGTGGACATCATCATTCGTGCCTACGACCGTTCCGGGTTGCTGCGTGACGTCTCTCAGGTGCTGCTCAACGAGAAGCTCAACGTGCTGGCCGTGACCACCCGCTCGAACAAGGACGACAACACTGCGGCCATGTCTCTGACCGTCGAGATCCCGGGTCTGGAAGCCTTGGGTCGCCTGTTGGGACGGATCAGCCAGCTGCCCAATATTATCGAGGCGCGGCGCAGTCGAACCAGCGGTTGAGCCGCTGCGCTCGGTCTGGCGTTGTTGAAGCAGCCCGTAGCCCGGATGCAATCCGGGGGGCTTGCCCGTCGGCCATCCCGGATTGCATCCGGGCTACCGCTCGCGACGCTTAGCAATCCCGATTACCTATTCCAAGGGCTTGTCATGTATCAAATCGACGACCTGCTGCACCTGATGGCCCGACTGCGTGACCCGCAGTACGGTTGCCCGTGGGATCTCAAACAGACCTACGCGACCATCGTGCCCTACACGCTGGAAGAGGCTTATGAGGTGGCCGATGCCATCGAACGGGCCGACTTCGAGCACCTGCCCGGCGAGTTGGGCGATCTGCTGTTTCAGGTGGTGTATTACAGCCAACTGGCGCAGGAGGAAGGGCGCTTCGAGTTTGCCGCGGTGGTCGATGGCATTGCCCGCAAGCTGATTCGCCGCCACCCCCATGTGTTTGTCGATGGCGATCTGTATGGCGCGCCCGATGCGGCGCGGCTCGAAGAAGCTGCCGTCAAGCAGCGCTGGGAGGAGCTCAAGGCCGAAGAGCGCGCCGCCAAGGCCGCTGTGCCCGAGCAGCTGTCGTTGCTCGATGATGTGCCCCAGGCGCTGCCGGCCCTAAGTCGGGCGGCCAAACTGCAGAAGCGCATGGCTCAGGTTGGCTTCGACTGGCCAGATGCCTTGCCTGTGGTGGACAAGGTCCGCGAAGAGCTGGACGAAGTGCTGGAGGCCATGAGCGAGAACGACCCGCAGGCCATCAGTGAGGAAATAGGTGACCTGCTGTTTGTGGTCACCAACCTGGCCCGCCACCTCAAGGTCGACCCCGAAAGCGCTTTGCGCGCGGCCAACGCCAAGGTTGAGCGGCGCTTTCGTTTTATCGAACAGGCATTGCGCGAAGCCCAGCGGCCCATTGAGAATTGCACCCTTGATGAACTGGACGCCCTTTGGGGTGAAGCCAAAAAACAGGAAAAGCACGGCCTCGGCTGTGACTGACACTGCCCACCTCTCAACGTGTAAGGCGTAGGTTATGAGTCTTTCCCTTCGTGATCAGCTGCTCAAAGCCGGGCTGGTCAATGAAAAGCAGGCCAAGCAGGCCGGCAAGCAGAAGCAGAAACAGCAGCGCCTGGAAAAGAAAGGCCAGATCGAAGTCGATGACTCGCAGCAGCAGGCCGCCTTGCAAGCCAAGGCTGAGAAGATCGCTCGCGACCAAGAACTGAACCGCCAGCAGCAGGAAAAGGCCGAACAAAAGGCCCGTGCCGCGCAGATCAAGCAATTGATCGAAGTGTCACGCCTGCCCAAGCTGACCACCGAGGATTACTACAACTTCGTCGACGACAAAAAAGTTAAACGTCTGTCGGTCAACAAGTTGATGCGCGATAAGCTCAGCAGCGGCTCCCTGGCCATCGTCCAGCACGGCGGCGGCTACGAAGTGATTCCGCGCGAAGCGGCGTTGAAGATTCAGGAGCGCGATCCGCGCCGGGTGCTGTTGCTCAACACCCAGACCGAGGCACCGGATGCCGATGATCCGTATGCGGCCTATCAGGTACCCGATGACCTGATGTGGTAACGGCTCGTAATTCTCAGGCATAAAAAAGCCGGGCAATGCCCGGCTTTTTTATGCGGTGTCGCGGTTTATTCAGCAATGCCGGTGACAGGCTTGCCGTCGACGCTGCCGTCCTTGAGCATGATCTGGTATTCCTTGCCGTCGGTTTCGGCCTGATGCAGGCGCACCAGCAGGTAGTCCCAGTCTTTGGCGAACCAGAGCACGGTCTTGCGCTTGCTCTTGGTGGGGTCGCGTACTCGCTCGACCTTGATCGCGTCGATCAGACCGGCTTTGGTGCGCACTCGTTCGCTGCCCAGCACGCGAAAATCATAGGTCTCGATTTCGTCGCCATCGACCACTTGGTAGCTCATGCTCTTTTGCCCGGCAGCCACGGCAAATTGCAGTTCCAGCTGATAGGTCGACTTGTCCTGCAGGCCACGATTGAGTGGCAGGCGCACGGACTCGCCGCGGTCATTGCCGATCACCTGTTTTTCCGTCCAGTCGAAATCCTGTTCGACCTTCTTGCTCTTGCCCAAGCCGCTGCGGTTGAGGCGGTAGGTCAGGGGCAGGAAGCTGTTGTTTTCCAGGCGGAAGGTGCTTTCTTCGGTGAGGCTGGCGACCAGCATGGCGGCCTCGAAGCTCAGTTGCCAACGCTGGTCATCCAGGCGCTTGAGGCTGCGTTCGGCGGTGCCGCTGATGGGCAGTTGCTTCCAGTCAGCGGTATAGCTAGCGGTGAAGGGCTTCAGTTCGATGGCCTGAGCCGACAGGCTCAAGGCAGCGAGAACAAACAGCAAGGCGCGGCGCATAGGTTCTCCAGGGTTACGAATCGGCGTAATGCAGCACTTGACCGCTGGCGGGCAGCAGTTGCCCGTCGAGGGTGGCGCCTTGTTCGTGTAGCTGTACCCGGCCTTCGGCGAACCAACGTACGGCCAGGGGGTAGATCTGGTGTTCTGCCCCATGGACACGCTGGGCCAAGGTGTCTGCGGTGTCGTCTGCGGCAATCGGTACTACCGCTTGTACGACCAGCGGCCCGCCATCCAGTTCCTCGGTAACGAAGTGCACACTGCAGCCGTGCTCTCGGTCACCGGCGTCCAGCGCCCGTTGATGGGTGTGCAGGCCTTTGTATTTGGGCAGCAGGGACGGGTGGATATTCAGCAGGCGGCCTTGATAGTGACGGACAAAGCCGGCACTCAAGATGCGCATAAACCCGGCGAGTACCACCAGTTGCGGATGGTGGGCGTCGATAGCTGCCGCCAGGGCCGCATCGAAGGCTTCGCGGCCATCGAACTGTTTATGGTCGAGCACTTGGGTGGCAATGCCGGCAGACTGGGCCCGTTGCAGCCCGTACGCGTCGGCGCGGTTACTGATTACCGCGCTGATCTGCGCCGGGTTGTCGCCGCTGGCGATGTTGTCAATCAGGGCCTGCAAATTGCTGCCAGACCCGGAAATCAGCACCACCACCTTGCACTGGGGTGAAGAACAGCCTGAACGCATCAGTGGCTTTTCAGGTTGTTCAGTACCACGCGCTCGGCACCCGCGGCAGCATTCTCGATACGGCCGATGATCCAGGGTTTTTCACCGGCTTCACGCAGCACGTCGAGGGCGACGTCGGCTTGTTCTGGGGCTACGCAGATGATCATGCCAACACCGCAGTTGAGTACGCGGTGCATCTCGTGCTCGTCAACGTTGCCCTGTTCTTGCAGCCAGTCGAAGATGCTTGGACGGGTCCAGCTGGCCACGTCGATCACTGCCTGAGCGCCATCTGGCAGTACGCGTGGGATGTTGTCGAGCAGACCGCCGCCGGTGATGTGGGCCATGGCTTTGACGGCGCCGGTGTCCTTGATCAGTTGCAGCAGGGCTTTAACGTAGATGCGCGTCGGTGCCATCAGCAGTTCGCTCAGCGGCTTACCGTCGAGCTGAATGGTTTCGATGTCGGCGCCGGACACTTCGATGATCTTGCGGATCAGCGAGTAGCCGTTGGAGTGCGGGCCGGAAGACGGCAGGGCGATCAGGGTGTCACCGGTGGCCACTTTCGAGCCGTCGATGATTTCGGCTTTTTCTACCACGCCCACGCAGAAGCCGGCCAGGTCGTAGTCTTCGCCTTCATACATGCCCGGCATCTCGGCGGTTTCACCACCGACCAGAGAGCAGCCGGCCAGTTCGCAGCCAGCGCCAATGCCCGTCACTACGGTGGCGGCTACGTCGACGTTGAGCTTGCCGGTGGCGTAGTAGTCAAGGAAGAACAGTGGCTCGGCGCCACACACGACCAGGTCGTTGACGCACATGGCGACCAGATCCTGGCCGATGCTGTCGTGTTTGTTCAGGTTCAGTGCCAGGCGTAGCTTGGTGCCGACGCCGTCAGTGCCGGAAACCAGCACCGGCTGCTTGTAGCCTGCCGGGATTTCACACAGGGCACCGAAGCCGCCCAGGCCACCCATGACTTCCGGGCGTGCGGTGCGCTTGGCAACGCCCTTGATGCGTTCGACCAGGGCTTCGCCGGCGTCGATGTCTACACCGGCGTCCTTGTAGCTGATGGAGGGTTGCTTGCTCATGGGTTCAGGCCTTTAAAGGGGAATTCGAGGGGCGACCGGGGGGCTGCGCGCGCCGGTCTGCGAAGGCGCGCGATTTTATCAGGCTTGAACGCTAGCGGCCATCGGCGCATGCCTGCCGGCCATCGAGTGGCTCGCCAGGCTTGCCGTCACGCGGTTTGTGTCGCCCTCAACTGAGGCGGAAGCGGTCCACGGAGTGCCCCAGCTCATCGGCCAGGCGCGCCAGTTCGTCGGTGGTGCGCGCGGTTTGCTCAATGACCTGGCTGTTGTCGTGGGACATGTTGGCGATGTTCTCCACTTGCTGGGCAATTTCGTGGCTGGCCAGGCTTTGTTCACCAATGGTGCGGGAAATGTCGTCGACCAGGCGCGTGGTACTGAGGGTGGCCTCGAGGATTTCACGGATGGCGCGCTCGACATCGGCGGTTACGGTCATGCCTTTGTCCACCTGGGTAACGCCCGCTTCCATGCTGGTCACCGCTTCACGGGTGCTGCTCTGAATGCGCTGTACCATGGACGCGATTTCTTCGGTGGAGGCGCTGGTGCGGCCGGCCAGTTGCCGCACTTCATCCGCCACTACAGCGAAACCGCGGCCCTGCTCTCCGGCGCGAGCGGCTTCAATGGCGGCATTCAGGGCCAGTAGGTTGGTCTGGTCGGCGATGCCCTTGATCACTTGGATGATGCTGAATATCTGCTCTGACTCTTGATCCAGGGTGCGGATTACCTGGGCCGATGCCTGTACGGAATGGGCAATGGCGTCCATATCTTTGACCACCTGGTGAATCACCAGCCCGCCATCTTTGGCCAGATGCTCGGCCTGGTTAGCCATTTGCCGGGCTTGCTCGGCGTGGCGGGTGATTTCTTCGATGCTGGCATTCATCTGGTTGGCCGCTGCGGCCATGGTGTTGGCACCGTCGGTCTGTTGTTGGCTGCTGATGGCGACGCTGTGGCAGCCGCTGCTCAGGCGCTGAGTGATGGCGCTGACGCCGCGGGCCTTGGTCGTGATCAGCTCGATCATTTCACGCAAATCACGCTGCATGCTGGCGAGGCTGCGCACCAGGGTACTGGCTTCATCCTGGCTGCTGGGTTGTTCGATGTACTCGCTGAGATTGCCGGACGCCGTGGCGGTGGCAATTCGGTTGGCGAAGCGCAGCGGCCGCATGATGCTGCTGACAATCCATATGCCCTGAGCTGTCAGTAGAAGCAGGCTGACCAGCAATGCCGCGATAATGGCTTTGTTGGCTGCACTGATGGCTGAATTGGTTTCGTCACTGCTTTGATGGGCGTTTTCCTCGATCAGGCCGCTGAGTGCCTCCATGTCGCCTTCCAGTTGCTCGAAGGCCTTATTGAAGGACGGCAGGGCTTTCTGGCCGAGTTCGGGGTCTTGCAGGCTTTGGCTGACAATTTGCTCGGCGGCTGCCAGGTAGGCATTCAGGTTGGGTTGTACTTGCTCCAGTGCCTGTTTGATGGCGGCGCTGGTGGGCAGTTGCTGATTGGCTTCTAGCACCTTGCGAAAGCGCGCGGCATGCTCCTGCAAGCTGCTGCGCACTTCGTCTGCACTGCTCGGGCTCTTGCCCAGGCCCACCAGCAGGGCTGAAAAGGCATCGGCGCGCAGGGCGTCGTGCATCATGTCCGCTTCCAGATGGTTGCGCAGGGCAGTCAGGCTGACCTGGTTGTCGTTTACTGCGTCCGCTGTGCGGGCATTATTGAACAAGCTGTCCAGGCCCATGAATAGCGCGGCTAGCAGGCCGGTAGCGGTCAATAGCAGTAAGCGTATTTTTATCGACATTCCTGGTCTCCAGAGCGAGCGTTTGCCGGCGTGAGCGCGCGCTTGGCGCACTGCACTTAGGGGCAGTATC
Source organism: Pseudomonas sp. BGA-UO-ETr-WB11 (assembly GCF_059567785.1). Classification (NCBI taxonomy): domain Bacteria; kingdom Pseudomonadati; phylum Pseudomonadota; class Gammaproteobacteria; order Pseudomonadales; family Pseudomonadaceae; genus Pseudomonas; species Pseudomonas sp. BGA-UO-ETr-WB11. The sequence goes on from NZ_JCAQOS010000006.1 coordinate 69,121, forward strand.
GACCGGCATGGGCGCTTGTTTAGCGCTATTGCCCATTGCCGCGGTTGGGGTGGCTGTTTAAGGTATAGCCACTCTTTAGCCTTTAAGTCGTCCGAGAAACTGATGCGCCTCATTGCCCGCTTGTTTGTCAGCTGTTTGTTCTTGTCTAGTTTGCCGCTCTCGGCAGAGACCTTGACCAGTCTTTATCAAGTGCGTGAGGTGGTGAACAGCCAGCAACCGACTGAGCGCGAGGCGGCGTTAAGCCGTGCACTGGACACGTTGGTGTTGCGCCTGACAGGCGATCCTGCAGCCTTGCAGAGCCCGGCCGTGGCGGAGTTGCGCAAGAATCCGCAGCAGTTGATCAGTCAGTACTCCTATCAAAGTGGGCCACCCCAGGTGTTGCAGGTGGATTTTGATCCGCTGAGCAGCGAGCAAACCCTGCGTCGGGCTGGTTTGCCTTTGTGGGGCGCCAACCGTCCGGCAATTCTGGCCTGGTGGCTGAATGAGGCCACTGATGGCAGTACTTTGGTAGGTGATGCCCAGGCCGCCGCTCCCTTGCTGCGCGATGCCGCTCAACATCGCGGCCTGCCGCTGCGATTGCCGCTGGCGGACCTGGATGAGCAATTGCTGGCGACTGCCGAAAACCTTTCGGCGAATCAGCCGGCAGCCTTGCAGCAGGCGTCTACCCGTTATGGCGCTGACGCCTTGCTGACCGTACAAGCCCGCGAGGCGGACGGACAATGGCAGGCGCAATGGCGTCTGTGGTTGGGCGAAAGCCGCGAGCAGGGCACGGCTCAGGGCGCCGATCAGGCGGCCTTGGCTGATGCTGTGTGGTTGGCCGTCAGTCAGCGCCTGGCGCCGCGTTTTGTCAGTCGTCCGGGCGCCGCCCAAGGTCTGCAGCTGGAAGTGCAGGGCGCCAACCTGGCACGTTACGCCGAGCTTCAGCGCCTGCTTGAGCCTTTTGCTGCACGCCTGCAGTGGGCTAAGGGTGATCGCCTAGCGTTTCGTCTAAATGCCAGCCCTGAGCAGTTGCGTGCCCAGTTAGCATTGGGGCGTTTGCAGGAAGGCAGCGTCGCTGTCGATCCGGCAGCCCCGGCGACGGCTGCGCCGGTCGATGGCAGCGAGGCCTTGCAGTTTCACTGGTAATGCCCGCGATGCGCAGCTTCAGCCGCTTGGAGCTGCAGTATCTGGCTGATTTGTATAGACTTTCCCCGTCCTATAAAGAGTCTTGCGGCGGCTTTGCGAAGTTGCCCCGCCCGTTATGATCCCGATCCAGCTGCCTCTGGGGGTGCGTCTGCGTGATGACGCCACCTTCGCCAACTACTACCCCGGCGCCAACGCGGCGGCCCTCGGCTATGTCGAGCGGCTGTGCGAGGCGGAAGCCGGTTGGACGGAAAGCCTGATTTACCTGTGGGGCGGCGAGGGCGTGGGTTGCAGCCATTTGCTCCAGGCCGCCTGTTTGCGCTTCGAGCAGCGCGGCGAGCCGGCGGTGTACCTGCCGCTCCGTGAGGTGGCGGACTACGGCCCAGAGTTGCTCGATAACCTGGAGCAGTGCGAGCTGGTGTGTCTGGATGATCTGGATGCAGTGGCGGGACGGCGTGAGTGGGAAGAGGCGCTGTTTCACCTGTTCAATCGCTTGCGCGACAGTGGCCGGCGTCTGTTGTTGTCGGCCAATTGCTCGCCAAGAGAGTTGCCGGTCGGTCTGCCGGACTTGCAGTCGCGACTGACCCTGGCGTTGGTGTTTCAGCTGCAGTCGCTGTCCGATGAGGACAAGCTGCGGGCCCTGCAACTGCGTGCTTCGCGCCGTGGCTTGCAGTTATCAGACGACGTCGGGCGTTTCATCCTGACCCGCGGCACCCGCAGCATGAGTGCCCTGTTCGAGCTGCTCGAACGGCTCGATCAGGCGTCCCTACAAGCCCAGCGCAAGCTGACCATTCCCTTTCTGAAAGCCACCCTCGGCTGGTAGCCGCGGCCCCTGCACGTGCAGGGGGCAGTTAACGCTCCGTCAGAGTTCACCAGCGAGGATGCGGTCGTACTGAAAGCGCCAGCGGGTGTACATCAGCGCGGCGCAGAACAGGCTGACGCTGAGTAGCACTTCGATCCAGCCCAGCAGGCTGCGGGCCGGGTCGAAGGCCGCCAGTACGCCCTTGATGAAGTACAGGTTGACCACGAAACAGGCCCAGGCATAGGCGCGCGCCTTGCCCAGCAGCAAGCCGGGAGCCAGCAGGGCCAGTGGTGCCAGCTCGATGGCCATGATCACTTCGGTGCGCGCGCCATGCAGGTCGGCGAACGCCAGGTTCCACACCACCAGCAGTACGGCCAGGGCGAAGAAGCTGAACAGGCTGATGGCGCGGCTGATGCTCAGGCGCGGCTGCAGCCAACTGATGGCGGGCAGGGGTTTGGCGATTTTAGCCACGGGTGTTCTCCAATTGCTGAGCCAGTTTCGCCAGGCGCAGGCCAAGGGCGCGGCACAGGGCGGTTTCGTCTTCATCGAGTGCGCGCTTGCCGTCGGCGCCGGCATGGTGGCTTGGGCCGTAGGGTGTGCCGCCGCCGCGGGTGCTGAGCAGTGCGCCTTCGCTGTAAGGCAGGCCGCTGATCAGCATGCCGTGGTGCAGCAACGGCAGGAGCATCGACAGCAAGGTGGTTTCCTGGCCGCCATGCAGGCTGGCGGTGCTGGTGAACACGCCGGCCGGTTTGCCGACCAGGCCGCCGGTAAGCCATAGGTTGCTGGTGCCATCAAGGAAGTACTTGAGCGGGGCGGCCATGTTGCCAAAGCGCGTCGGGCTGCCTAGGGCCAGGCCCGCACAGTGCTGCAAGTCATCAAGGCTGGCATATAGGGCGCCTTCAGCCGGAATCTCCGGGGCGACTTGCTGGCATTCGCTGGACACTGCCGGCACCGTGCGCAGGCGCGCCTCCAGGCCGCCGAGCTCGACGCCGCGAGCGATCTGGCGGGCCATTTTTGCGGTGGCGCCATGGCGGCTGTAATACAGCACGAGAATGTAAGGCGTGCTCATGGCAGCAGCTCAAGCAATTTTTCGGTGGGGCGGCCGATCACCGCGCGGGCGCCAGCAATTAGAATCGGGCGCTCAATCAGTTTCGGGTGGGCGGCCATGGCGCTGAGCAGGTGTTCTTCGCTGAGGCTGACGTCGGCCAGGTTGAGGGCCTTGTATTCCTCTTCGCCGCTGCGCAGCAATTGCCTGGCCGGCAGGTTTAGCTTGCTCAGCAGCTCGCGCAATTGCTCGACGCTGGGTGGGTTTTCCAGGTAGCGCACAATGGTTGGCGTCAGGCCGCGGGCTTCGAGCAGCTCCAGGGCGGCGCGCGATTTCGAGCAGCGCGGATTGTGATAGAGGGTCAGATCGGTCATTTGCGGGTCGCATCTTGCCTGGTGAGGCGGCTATTCTAACCGCGTCTGAGCGCCGGCCTGCATCTTGTATGACCGATACGCCTCACGGGCCGCCACGGCCTTTGCTTATCAAGGAGATGTAATGCGCCAGCGGCTACACGATGTTCTGGATTTCTGGCGTTTTCTGCTGCAGCGCTTTCTCGCCGACCGCGGCATCAGCAGCGCGGCAGCCCTGACCTACACCACCCTGTTTGCGGTGGTGCCAATGATGACCGTGACCTTCGCCATGCTCTCGGCAGTGCCGGCTTTTCAGGGCGTTGGCGAGCAGATCCAGCACTTCATCTTTCGCAATTTTGTGCCCTCTACCGGTGCTGCGGTGCAGGAGTACCTGTGGGCCTTTACCGAGCAGGCGCGGCAGCTGACCTGGGTGGGCGTGCTGTTGCTGGCGGTCACCGCCTTTATGATGCTGGTGAATATCGAGCAGGCATTCAACACCATCTGGCGAGTGCGCAAGAGCCGGCGCGGGGTGTCCAGCTTTCTGCTCTATTGGGCCATTCTCAGTCTCGGACCTCTGCTGCTGGGCAGTGGTTTTGCGATCAGCACTTACCTGACCTCGACCTCTTTACTGAGCGGGCCTGATGCCGTGGCAGGGGCCAAGACGCTGCTGAGTTTTACTCCGCTGCTGTTCAGTGTGGCGGCCTTTACCCTGATTTACGCGACGGTGCCCAATGCTCGGGTGCCGCTCAAGCATGCGCTGATTGGTGGCGTGTTCACGGCCAGCCTGTTCGAGGTAGCCAAGGCGTTTTTCGGCCTTTATGTGAGCTTCTTTCCCGGCTATCAGCTGATTTACGGTGCTTTTGCCACGGTGCCGCTGTTTCTCCTGTGGTTGTATTTGTCCTGGCTGATCGTGCTGTTCGGTGCCGAACTGGTGTGCAATCTGTCGGCGCCACATCATTGGCGTCGCCGCGGTTTGCCGCGTCTGCTGGTGTTGTTGGGTGTGCTGCGGGTTTTTCACCTGCGCCAACAGCGTGGGCTGGTGGTGCGCCATAGCACGGTGCAGCGCGCGGGTTGGCAGTTGCCGGGTGACGAGTGGAGTGAGGTGGTGGCGTTTCTTGAAACCGAGAAGCTGATCTGCATGACCGGTAACGATGGCTGGGTGCTGTCGCGCGATCTCTCCACGTACAGCCTGTACCAGCTGATCAGTCGCTGCCCATGGCCAATTCCGCGCCTGGAGCAGTTACCGGCGCAGCTGGACGAGGCCTGGTACCCAGGTGTGCGGGCGGCGTTGGAAAGCCTTTACGCGCAAGAGTCGGAACTGTTCAGCGGTAGTCTGGCGCTGTGGTTGCGGGCCGGCGACGAGTGAAAGGCTGTCTGGCCTGATCAGTCGATCAGGCCAGACGCAGTGGATAGCGTGATACCGATGGCGTGCACAGGTTGCTGGCCGGCAGCGGCAGGATGGCCTGGTTGTTGACGCTGGCCAGTTGCAGCCAGAGATTCTCTCCTTCGACAAACTGCCCATTGGGTAACCACAAGCCGTGATGCCAGCCATTGCCTGGCTCCGGGGTGCTTTGCATAACGCCTGGATGGGTTTGGGCGCTGGGGGCCCGGCGCAGCCACACGGGGCGTGGCAGGCCCTTTAGGTAGCGCAGGCCAAGGTGCAGGCCTTCAGCGTTCTGATGGCGCCAGCGCACCAGCGCCAAGGTGGGTGTGCCGCTCTCGGCGAGCACCAGCACCAGTTGACCGACAGGCAGATGGGCGCCTTGATCGCTGTTGCAGATCAAGCGAGCCCCGCCGGCGCTGGCATCCAGCATTAGGGTGGCGCAGTGCTGTGGGCGCTTCTCCAGCAATTGGGCGTGAATGTCATTCAGGCCGATGACCAGGTTGCATGAGCCCTCAAGGTCGGAGCGGTCATGGCGGCGTTGCTGACGCCCCAGCCAGTGCGGGCGTACCCGTTCCAGCAGCGCTCGTTCGGCGGTGGTTTGCAGCGGAGCGGGCTCATGCAGGGCCACCAGCAGGGCGCCCAACTCCAGGCGCCGCAGTTGGCTAGCGTCGCCTTCAGGGGATTGCTCGTAGGTCAGGCAGGCCTGGGACGCGCCGAGGTCGACAATCGGGCCGTCCGACTCTTCCTCGTCATCCCAGGGCAGCAGGCGCGCAAGGCCCGCCAGTGGGGCGAGGGCGCCGAACAGCAGTGGGCTTTCACCTTCAGCCAAGTGAAACGGGTTGCTCAGGGCCAGGATCAAGGCCTGCTGATACAGGCCGCGCAAGGTGCAGGCCGGTGCAGGCAGGAACGCGGCAGAAATGTGTTCGTCCAGGCACTCCTGGTGCTCGCCGATCCAGTACAGCAAATGGCTGTCGCGCCACAGGCTGGGTGGCGGCTCCTGGTAGAGCTGGTAGTGGCGCAGCAAGCTTTGCGCAAGAAAGTGTTGGGCCATATACAGGCACCAGGCCAGGTGCGGCCGTGACGGCTGTCGGCCTTGCAGTATCTGCAGCAGCAGGCGTTTGAAGCCGGCCGCCAGCTCGCTGCACAGGCGTACAAACAGCGTGGGCGGTGCGCTGTGATCGGCGTACGCGCTGGCGTAATGCCGATAGGCATCGCTGAAGCTTTGCAGGGCGCGCTGTCTTTCAAGTAAGGTCATGGCGCTGCGATTGAGGCGAAACAGCAGGCTCAGTACCTCCTGCAGTGCGCAGTCGCTGTCTAGCAGGCGCGCAGCCGCCAGGCGCTCGTTGAGGTCGGCCAGCGAGGATGCTTCCTCGTTGAGGATATCCGGCACTTCCAGGCGCAAGGCATCCAGCGTCATATCAACCCCGCGAGGATCGACAGCATGGGAATGCAACTCCATTGGTTCAAGGGGCGAATGCTCATAGGGGGCCTGGCCGTATTATTACTGGCGGGGTGTGGCGAGAATTACGGCATTGATCAACATGGTAGAAAGGTAACGGCTGAGAGTCTTGAAGGCCAGTGGTTGCTGATTAATTACTGGGCAACTTGGTGTGCGCCATGCCGGGCTGAAATCGGCGAGTTCAATCACTTGGCCGGACAACTCAAGGGGCAGCCGGTCAGCGTGCTCGGGGTTAATTTCGACGGCTTGCAGGGCGCGGAGCTGAGCAAGGCCAGTGCAGAACTGGGGATCGACTACCGGGTCTTGGCCCAGGACCCGGCGGAGCGCTGGCAATTACCGCGCGCCGAGGTGCTGCCGGTGACCTATATCGTCGGACCGGATGGCGTGCTGCGTGAGCGTTTGCTCGGTGAGCAAACCTCGTCAGGGTTGCAGGCGCGTTTGGCGCAATTACAAGAAGGTGAGCACTAATGGCGCGCGTATGTTGGCATGCCTTGGTTCGTGGTCGGGTGCAGGGCGTGGCGTATCGGCAACACACCGATGAGCAGGCTCAGCGCCTGGATCTTGATGGCTGGGTACGCAACCTGGAGGATGGTCGGGTTGAGGTGCTGTTTGAGGGCGAGACAGACGCCGTGCAAGCACTGGCGACTTGGCTGGAGCAAGGGCCATCAGCGGCAGAGGTTACCGAGGTCACCTTGAGCGAAATGCCGCTGCAGGGGATGGTGGGCTTTATCGTGCGGCGTTGAGCACTTGGCCTAATGCGGTGGTGTCAGGCGACTGACTACCACCGCATGAGGGTGAGTGGCTTAGTCGTTGGCGCCAGGGTCGGCGGCCAGGCGGCCAGCGTTTTTTTGCAGGCTCTGGATAAACTCCAGCTGCAGTTCAGGATCATTGCGGGTCAGCTCGATCAGGCTTTGCTCCAGTTCGCTGGCTTCTTCTTCCAGGCCCAGTTCTGCGAGGCGTTTGACCCGGTGTACCCACTCGGCCACGCCACTGCCTTCCAGGTCGTCGTAGATCAGCCCATGGGCTTCCACCAGCTTGCCCCGTAGTGCGCGGCTAACAGCCAGGCTGGCTTCGGCCTGGGTGCCGTCTTGCGGGTCGCTGACACTGATCAGCAGGGTGCCTACCTTGCTGATCCCGGCTTGATCGGCAAACGGGCTGTCGAGCAGGTTGAGCCGCAGCATGCCTTTGTTATCGGTACTCAGCTCATAGCTGTGTCCGCCCGCTTTGACCGTGACGTTGCGTTCACTCCAAGGCAGGCTGGTGTACTCGGTACGTCGCTCAACTTGTTGTTCGTCAATGTTCGCCAGGTTCTGCTGCGAGCGGCCATGGGACTCGACGTTGATGAATGGATTGAGCCCGGCAAAGCCGTAGTCGAACCAGCCCTTGGTGGCGCTGTCCGGGACGTTGCCGAAGGTCAGGATGTTAGCGACGTTGGCACCTACACCGGCCACCACGGCGACGGCGCCGAGGGGGATTTCATAGAGTTTGCGCCACGCCTGGTAAGGGGTGTAACGGTCGTAGTGACGGTTGACCTCGAACTCGGTCACGTCGAAGGTTTTCTGCTCCAGGATGCGCACACGGCGCTGGGGCAGTTCGAGGACCTTGGGTTCGCCGACATCAATCTGCAGGCTGTGCGCGAGCAGTTTGCGCTCGACGCGCTCCTCATGTTCGCTGCGTTGCGACAGCTGATTGGCGCAGCCGCTGAGCAACAAGGCGCCACCGAGGGTGGCGACGAGGGGAAGATTGAGTCGGCTGTACATGACGCCTCGATCAGCCGCGAATGCGGGCTTGCAGGAAGGCCAGAACGTCGGCAGCTGGAATCGCTTGCGCCTCGGTCTCGCGGCGGCTCTTGTATTCCAGGTTGCCGTCAGCCAAACCGCGATCGCTGATAACGATGCGGTGCGGAATGCCGATGAGTTCCATGTCGGCAAACTTGATGCCGGGGCTGGTCTTCTTGTCGCGGTCGTCCAGCAATACTTCAAAACCAGCGGCGGTCAGCTCAGCGTAAAGCTTGTCGGTAGCCTCGCGTACCACTTCGGTTTCATAGCGCAGCGGTACCAGAGCAATTTGAAACGGCGCCAGGGTGTCGTTCCAGAGGATGCCGCGCTCATCGAAGTTCTGCTCAATGGCAGCCGCCACTACGCGCGATACGCCAATGCCGTAGCAACCCATGGTGAGGATCACGGGTTTGCCGTTTTCGCCCAGCACCTGGCAGTTCAGCGCCTGACTGTACTTGGTGCCGAGCTGGAAGATATGCCCGACTTCGATGCCGCGTTTGATCACCAGGGTGCCCTGGCCGTCCGGGCTTGGGTCGCCCTCGACCACGTTGCGCAAGTCGGCGACGGCCGGCAGCCGCAGGTCGCGTTCCCAGTTGACGCCAAGGTAGTGCTTGTCGTCGATGTTGGCGCCGACGGCGAAGTCGCTCATCAGAGCCACAGAGCGGTCAACGATGCACGGCAGCGGCATGTTCAGCGGGCCGAGTGAGCCAGCACCGGCGCCGATGGCGTCACGCAGCTCGGCTTCCCCGGCAAAGACCAGCGGGCTGGCAACCAGTTCATGGTTGGCGGCTTTGATTTCGTTCAGTTCGTGGTCGCCACGGATGATCAGGGCGATCAGCTTGCCCTCTTCGGCGGCGTGTACGACCAGGGTTTTGACGGTTTTTTCGATGGCCAGGTCGAACTGGCTGACCAGCTCGTCGATGGTCTTGGCGTTTGGCGTGTCGATCAGGCGCAGTGCTTCAGTCGCCGCACCGCGTGCGGTTTCCCGTGGGATGGCTTCGGCCTTCTCGATGTTAGCGGCGTAATCGGAGCTGTCGCTGAAGGCGATATCGTCTTCACCAGACTCGGCCAGCACGTGGAATTCGTGGGAGCCGGTGCCGCCGATGGAGCCGGTGTCGGCTTGTACCGGGCGGAAGTTCAGGCCCAGGCGGGTGAAGATATTGCAGTAGGCCTGGTGCATACGGTCGTAGGTCAGCTGCAGGGAGGCCTGGTCCTGGTGAAAGGAGTAGGCGTCCTTCATGATGAATTCGCGACCACGCATCAGGCCGAAGCGCGGACGGATTTCGTCACGGAACTTGGTTTGAATCTGGTACAGGTTGAGCGGTAACTGCTTGTAGCTGTTGAGCTCGTTACGGGCCAGATCAGTGATCACTTCTTCATGGGTCGGGCCTGCGCAGAACTCGCGGCCGTGACGGTCTTTAACCCGCAGCAATTCTGGGCCGTACTCTTCCCAGCGACCGGACTCTTGCCATAACTCGGCAGGCTGGAACAGCGGCATCAGTACTTCCAAGGAGCCGGCGGCGTTCATCTCTTCACGCACGATGGCCTCGACCTTGCGTAGTACGCGCAGGCCCATCGGCAGCCAGGTGTACAGGCCCGAGGCGAGGCGGCGGATCATGCCGGCGCGCAGCAACAGTTGGTGGCTGATCACAACTGCATCAGAAGGGGTTTCTTTGAGAGTGGAGAGCAGATACTGGCTGGTGCGCATGATTGGCCGTTTTGTCAGTTGCGAGGACGTAGAAAGGTTCGCATTGTACGGCGCCTGTACAGTCGCGTACAGGCTGCCAGGCCACGCGGCTGCGGCGTTTGATTGCAGGAGGAGTTGCCGGTGAGTGCTTTAACCGCAGAGCAAGTACAAGGTTTGATTCGCCTGGGGGTGCCGATGGCCGAGGATATCGACCTGCGCATTGATCATCTGGATGGCGACAAAGCGGTCGCACGGGTGCCGTTTCACGGCAAGCTGGTACGTCCAGGCGGCACTCTTTCCGGGCCGACCATCATGGCGCTGGCCGATGCGGCCATGTATGCGGTGGTACTGGGGCGTCTGGGGCGAGTGGAAATGGCGGTGACAGCCAATCTGAATATCAATTTTCTGGCTAAGCCAAAGCCAGTGGACCTCGTGGCGGAAGCGCGAATTCTGCGGGTATCACGGCGTCAGGCTGTGTGCGAGGTGTCGCTTTATTCGCACGGTGAGGAGGAGTTGGTCGCCCATGTGACTGGGACGTATGCCTTGCCGTTGTAAGCTGAATTGCAGATAAAAAGAAACCCGGCCGAGGCCGGGTTTCTTGTGTGTCATCGGGTAATCGAAGTGATTACAGGATGCTCAGCGGGTACTCAACGTAAGCGCGAACTTCGTTGACATCTGTCGAAACGTTTTCAGTTGCGCGGTATACGGAGGAGCGGACTTTAAAGAACAAGTCTTTTGCAGGACCTTCTTGAACGGTGTAGGTGATCTGATTGTAGAACTCGTGCTCGCGACCCTCTTCAGCGCTCTCGGCATTTGGGTTGCCGTTAGTGGTGTCGATATTACTGCCGGTTACGTAGGCGGTCTTGAAGCCCAAGCCTGGTACGCCGTAAGTACCAAAGTCGATGGAGTAGCTTGCTTGCCACGATGTTTCGTCAGCGTAGTTGAAGTCTGACAGGTAGCTGTTGGCCAAGTAGATTGCGCTGCCGCCGTCGCCATAGCCATAGTCATAGCCGCGATCGCCGCTGCTGCGCTGATTAGCGATGGTGAAGGTGTGAGCGTCCAGTGTGTAGCTGGCAGCCAAGCTCCAGATGGTGTTGCTTTGGTTTTCGCGTACGCCGTCAATGCCGGCGTCTTCGTCTGCCGTAGCTGCTTCAACAAAATCTTTGTCGAGGTCAGTTTTGTAGATGTTGAAATCCAAAACCAATGCCTGGTTATCTGCAAATGGCAGGTTGTAGTTCAGGTTGGCGTATTTCTTTTCGTAGGTGTTTTCAGTGTCAGCGAAGTAGAGGGCTGCGCTGAAGTTGTCATTGAAAGCGTAGCTACCGCCCATCACGTCGATGGACTTCAGGCCGGCGCTGTCATGGCCTGTCTGATTCATCAGATTTTGTGCGGTGAAGCGACCAGCGTTCAGCTCCAGGCCTTCAATTTCAGAGCTGGTGACCATGGTGCCTTCAAATGTTTCAGGCAGCAGGCGACCATCGTCATAAGCAAGCACTGGCAGTGCAGGCATTTGTGAGCCAGTGGTGATAACAGTGTTGGAAACGCGGGCTTTAACAGCAGCGTTGGCAAGGCCGTAATCGCTCGGTACCGATGTGCCAGCATCGTGCGCCGGGAACATGCCGCGGTCGTCACGACCAGCGCCAGTATCAAGTTTTGCTGCGCCGCCAGCGTAGGCATTAACACCAAAACCAACGGTGCCTTGGGTGAAGCCCGATTCGAAAATAAAGCGCTGGCTCATGCCCAGCTCTTCGCCGTAGCCCTTACGCTTACCTTTAGCATCGTTGGTATCGGTTACAACACTGGCGCCATTACGCACGTCTTTGTTGTAGTACATGGCGCGGGTCAGAGCCTCGAGACTGCTGTCCTCAATGAAACCCTTCGACTGTGCTTGAGCCGAGCCTTCACGGTTCAGCATGGATTGCAGCTGTTCGGTCTGGATGGGGTCCTCCTCAGCCAGGGCCATCTGGGAGGTGCCGGCGGCGACTGCCAGGGCGATTACGCTCCACTTCATCATTTGCATTGAGGTTGCTCCTTTGGTTTTAGAAGATTTGCTCAGTCCACGGTATCTATATATGGACAGGTCTTTCTTTTTGTGTCGGCGTTGAATTTATAGCACGTCGGCACTTATGGCGATACTTGCGGTCTAAGCGTTCCGCATTCTGGGGCGCTTTGTCGCAATTGTGTAATTTAGATGTCGCTATTTTATGCGTGCTGCTTGTCATCTTGCCGTAATTTTTTGCTTCTTACGGCTTAAGTATTTGTTAAGGCTCGTCAGGGAAGATCAGCCTCAAGCCCATTTAGATCGCTTGAGGTTCATTCAATGGAGTTGCCTTGGGAGCATCACGAGGGAGCATTGGCCTGTATCGGCCATGACCCTTCATTGTCGTTGTACTTGCTTAAGCAACATCCGTGCACAAAGCGCCGTGATGAGATAGAGAATCTCATTCGTGTGCGTTTTGCTGAACAGTACGGTGCAAAAATTCAGCATTTCATGCCGTGTCTGCTGGGGCTTGAGGATCTCTCTGGGCAACTGCAGGCCGCTGTCGGTATTCGCGGGGCGGATGCTGGCGAGTTGTTTCTTGAGCGTTACCTGGGTCGTCCGGTCGAGGAAGAGATTACCGCTCGTAACGGTCGTTACCTGCAACGGCGCGAAATTGTCGAAGTCGGCAACCTGGCGGCGGTGGGGGCAGGGCATGCGCGACTATTAATAGTGGCACTGACGGATGTGCTGGTTGCCCTCGGTTTTCGTTGGGTGGCATTCACCGGCACCTCGACCTTGCTTAACAGCTTTCAACGCTTGGGCTTGAGCCCCTTGTCGCTGGGTGTCGCCGATCCTGCCTGCATGGGCGAGGACCTGGCCGACTGGGGCAGTTATTACGCGACCCGGCCGCAGGTGATGGTGGGTGATATCTATGCCGGCCATCAACGCTTGCAAGCCATGGGTATCTACCGTCGCCTGGGTTATCAACCCCTGTACGCGGCTGAGGAGTTGGCTAATGTCTGCAGCGGTTGAATCATTACTGGAGACCCTGGCTCAGCACGGCGAACGTGTGGCCTTGGTGCAAGCGAGTCAGCAACTGAGCTATACGCAGCTTCTGCACGAAATAAGTGCGCGAGCTAAGCGTCTGCGTCAGGTTGGTGCGAAGCGCTTGGGTTTGGCGCTGGATAATGGTCTGGAGTGGGTGCTTTGGGATCTGGCTGCCCTGGTCGCGGGCATTGTCTGTGTGCCGGTGCCCGGTTTCTTCTCGCCGGCTCAGCAGCGTCACGTGCTCGACAGTGCCGGCGTCGACAGCCTGATTGCCGCGGATGCCTCGGTTTTTGCTGCCCTGGGCTTCGGTGCGGCTGCGGCGCAAATTGCTCAGCGCAGTTTGCCTGTGGTGGCCGAACTGCCGGCAGGCACAGTTAAAATCACCTACACCTCCGGCACCACCGGGCAACCCAAGGGCGTTTGCCTGGATGCCGAGGTGCAGTTGGCCGTGGCGCGCAGCCTGTGGCAGGCCAGCATGCCGTGCCAGGTCGAGCGGCATTTGTGCGTACTGCCGCTGGCCACCCTGCTGGAGAACATTGCCGGGATTTATGCGCCGCTGCTGGCTGGCGCGACCATTGAGTTGTTGCCGGTGGCTGAGGTGGGCCTCAAAGGCGCCAGCCAGTTTGATTTGCCGAGTTTCCTCAGCTGCCTGAATCGAGTGCAGCCCCACAGTCTAATTCTGTTGCCGCAGTTGTTGCTGGCCTTGGTGACGGCGGCTGAGCGGGGCATGCCAATCGCCAACTCCCTGCGCTTTGTCGCCGTCGGCGGTGGGCGCGTATCGGCACAGTTGCTGGAGCGTGCCGATGCGCTGGGGCTGCCGATTTATGAAGGTTATGGCTTGTCCGAGTGCGCCTCGGTGGTGTGCCTGAACACGCCGCAACAGCGCAAGGTGGGCACTGTCGGCACGCCATTGCCCCATGTTCAGGTGCGCCTGGCCGCGGATGGCGAGGTGCTGGTCAAGGGCGCGCGGATGCGCGGTTACCTCGGCGAGCCGGCGCTGGCTGACGACTGGTTGGCAACCGGCGATCTCGGTCATTTTGATGGTGCTTATCTGGTCCTGCACGGACGTAAGAAGCACCAGTTCATCACGGCCTTTGGTCGCAACGTCAACCCTGAGTGGGTGGAGTCGGAGCTGGTCCAGCAGTTGCCCATCGCGCAGGCCTGGCTATATGGCGAGGCGTTGCCGGCGAATGTGGCCGTGCTGGTGCCGCGTTTCTCTTCAGTGAGCGATGCAGAGCTGGCGGCGGCGGTGGAGCAAGTCAATCAAACCCTGCCGGATTACGCCCGTGTTCACCACTGGCTGCGTGGCGAGCAGGCGTTTACCGATGACAACGGCCTGGCCACCAGTAACGGTCGGCTGCGGCGTGTGGCATTACTCGAACATTACCAATCGGCCATCACTCAGGTGATGGCTGGCGAAACGGTCTATTAAGGGGTTTACATGAATTTTTTCGACCAGTTGCAAGAGCAAACCAAGGCTGAGCGTGAGTACCTGTTGAGCGCGCCGATTATTGCCCAGGTTATGGCGGGTACCGTCAGTCCGGCCAGTTATGTGGCGTTTCTCGGTCAGGCTTACCACCACGTCAAGCACACCGTGCCGTTGTTGATGGCGTGTGGTGCACGGTTGCCGGAGCGCCTGGAGTGGCTGCGTGAGGCGATCGCTGAATACATCGAGGAGGAGTACGGCCATCAGGAGTGGATTCTCAACGATATCCGCGCCTGTGGCGCCGACGCCGACGCGGTGCGGGTGGAAACCCCTAACCTGCCGACCGAACTGATGGTCAGTTATGTCTATGACCAGATCAATCGGTGCAATCCGGTGAGCTTCTTCGGCATGGTCAACGTGCTGGAGGGCACCAGTATTGCCCTGGCGACCCAGGCTGCTGGCATCATCAAGGGCGAGTTGGGACTGCCACCGCAGGCGTTCAGTTACCTGACTTCCCATGGCAGCCTGGATATCGAGCACATCGCCTTCTACGAGAAGCTGATGAATCGTCTGGAAGAGCCAGCCGACAAAGCTGCCGTAGTGCACACCGCCAAAGTGGTCTATCGCCTGTATGGCGACATGTTCCGCAGCCTGCCGTTGTCGGCCTGAGGAGGGACTATGCAATTGTCAGATTGTCGTGCGCTGATTACCGGTGCCAGTGGTGGCATTGGTCAGGCGTTGGTCGAGCGGCTGTGTCAGGGCGGCGCCAAGCTGTTGCTGGCGGGGCGTCAGCTCGCGCCGCTGGAAGGCTTGGTGCAGCGTTTTCCCGGTCAGGTCGAGCTGGTCTGTGCGGACATCACCGAGGCCAGCGGGCGTGAGGCTGTCTTGGCGGCAGCGCGGCGCTTTGGTGGGATGAACACCTTGATCAATGCCGCGGGGGTCAATCGCTTCAGCTTGCTGGAGCAGCATGACGAGGCCGATATTGCCGCCTTGATCGGTCTGAATGTGACGGCCACCTTGCAGCTCACCCACCGTCTGCTGCCGTTGTTGCGGCATCAGGGCCGGGCGCTGGTGGTTAATCTGGGTTCGACCTTTGGCTCGATTGGTTATCCGGGTTTCAGTGCCTATTGCGCCAGCAAGTTTGCCTTGCGCGGGTTTTCCGAGGCGCTGCGCCGCGAGCTGGCGGACACTGAAATGAAGGTGCTGTACATCGCTCCGCGGGCGACCCGCACCAGCATGAACAGTGCGCAGGTGGTGGCCATGAACGATGCGCTCAATGTGGCCATGGATGATCCGTTGCAGGTGGCCGATCAGGTGGCCCAGGCGATCATCCGCGAACGCGAAGAGCTCTATCTAGGCTGGCCGGAGAAGCTTTTTGTCCGGCTTAACAGCCTGCTGCCGCGGGTGGTCGATCAGGCCCTGCGCAAGCAACTACCGATTATCCAGCGCTTTGCGCGCAACAAACCTTGAAGGGACGTTCTGATGATTAAGCTACGTGTTCTCTGTGTGGCGGCGCTGTTGAGTACCGTAAGTCTGCCAAGCCTGGCCCTGACCGACAGCGGTCAGAAGAGCCTGCAGCTGCTGCAAAGCCGCTGGGCCGAAATCAACTATCAAGTACCGGCAGCGCAGCGTGAGGCCGAGTTCGCTAAGTTGGCGGCAGAGGCCGACACCCTGGTGCGCAGTAACCCGCAGGATGCCGAGTTCTACATCTGGCGCGGCATCATCCTCAGCACCTATGCCGGTGCCAAGGGTGGCTTGGGTGCGCTGGATCTGGTCAAGCAGTCCAAGGCCAGTCTGGAGCAGGCGGTTGCGCTTGATCCCAAGGCGCTGGAAGGCTCGGCCTACACCAGCATGGGCGCGCTGTACTATCAGGTGCCCGGCTGGCCGATTGGCTTTGGCGATGACGAGCAGGCGGAAAAACTGCTCAAGCAAGCGCTGCAGTTGAACCCCAATGGCATCGACCCGAACTACTTCTATGGCGATTTCCTGTTTCGGCAGAAGCGTTACAGCGAAGCCAAGTTAGCCCTGGAAAAGGCTCAGGCGGCCACCGCTCGCCCAGGACGTGAAGTCGCTGATCGCGGTCGCCAGGCTGAAATCGCCGCATTGCTGGCCAAGGTTCAGGCCGAACTCAAGTAAGCTGACGGGATTGTTGGTGGAGACAACGCATGCGCATCCTGTTGGTGGAAGATGATCTGGCCCTGGGCGAAGGTATTCGCACGGCGCTCAAGCCTGAGGGTTATACCGTTGACTGGCTGCAGGATGGCGTCAGCGCCCTGCATGCGTTGACCCATGAGAGTTTCGAGTTGGTGATTCTCGATTTGGGTTTGCCGCGGATGGACGGCTTGCAACTGCTCAAGCATTTGCGCGCCGCCGCCAATCCCTTGCCGGTGCTGGTGCTGACGGCGCGTGACGCCACTGCGGACCGGATTGCCGGGCTGGATGCTGGCGCCGATGACTACCTGACCAAACCCTTCGATGTGGCCGAGCTCAAGGCTCGGCTGCGGGCTTTGCTACGGCGCAGTTTCAATCGTCCGCAGCCGGCGCTGGAGTACCGTGGCATCAGCCTCGACCCGGTCAGTCAGGAGGTGTGCTATCAGGGCCGGGTGATCAATTTGCCGCGCAAGGAGTTCCTGCTGCTGCATGAGTTGATCGCTCAACCGGGGCGGGTGCTGACCCGCGATCGTCTGCAGCAGGCGTTGTATGGCTGGGACGAAGAGGTGGAGAGCAACGCCCTGGAGGTGCACATCCACCATCTGCGCAAGAAGTTCTTTAGCGAGCTGATTCGCACCGTGCGCGGTGTGGGTTACCTGGTGGATAAATAGATGTCCATGCTGCGCTCCATTCGCGCCCGTACGCTGGTGTTGGTGCTGGGTTTGCTCAGTGTGTCGATGACGCTGATCTCGTACAAAAGCTACCGTGATGCCAATCACGAGATCGAAGAGCTGTTCGATGCCCAGTTGGCGCAGACCGCGCGTTTGCTGAAAGGCATGCTGGGCCTGGGGCAAACCCCGGCTGACCGGCAGCGCTTGCAGGCATCGCTGGATGCTGCTTTTGCCGGTCAGCATTCACAACTGATGGCCGAGTTGGCAGCTGAGGAAGGTGCCGGCCATCCCTACGAGAGCAAGCTGGCGTTTCAGGTGCTCGATGCGCAGGGTGAGGTATTGCTGCAATCCGCCAGTGCGCCGGCCGATTTGTTGCGGCGGACCATTGTCGAGTTCCATCAGCATTCAGGCACGGCCCATTCACATGTCGCCGATGAGGCTGTGAGCGCCCTGGGGTCAGCCTTTGCGGGGTATCACAGTGTGCCCCTGGGGGATTATCACTGGCGGGTTTTTGTCCTGCACGATGCTGGCGAGCAAAAGTGGATCATGGTCGCTGAGCGCAGTGATGTGCGCGGTGAGCTGGTAGGGCTGATCGCCCGGCGCATGCTGTTGCCCGATCTGCTCGGGTTGCCGATCCTCGCGTTGCTGGTGTGGATGGCCGTCGGCTGGGGCCTGGCGCCGCTGGCGCAGATGGCTAGCTTTATCAAATCACGCGATGCCGACAACCTGGCCCCACTGCTTTTGGCGCCGCTGCCCCAGGAGTTGGAGCCGATCGTGGCGGCGCTCAATCGCTTGTTGCAGCAGGTGGCTCAGTTGCTGGCGCGCGAGCAACGCTTCCTGGCCGATGCCGCCCATGAACTGCGTACGCCCTTGGCGGTGCTGCGTATCCATGCGCAGAACGCCCAGCAGGCGCCGGACCCCGAGGATCGGGCCAAGGCCCTGCAACAGCTTGAACATGGGGTCGAGCGCGCCACCCGTGTGGTGACCCAATTGCTAACCCTGGCGCGGCTGGAGCCGGCGGCCGTGCAGCTGGCCATGGCGCCGTTGGACTTGGCAGCCCTGGCCCGTGAAGAACTGGCCGAGCTGACGCCGCTGGCGTTGGATCACCAGCAGGAACTGGAGTTCGAGGCTGAAGGCAGCGACTTCCAGTTGCTGGCGGATGGCCCTAGCCTTGGCACCTTGCTGCAGAACCTGCTCGGCAATGCCCTGCAATACACCCCGGCTGGTGGGCGTATTCGGGTGCTGTTGCAGGGGCAGCCTGAGGCTTTGCTGCTGCGCGTGCAGGACAGTGGTCCGGGTGTTCCGGCGGAGCTGCGGGAGAAACTCTTCGAGCGCTTTTTCCGCCAGGGCATGGGTCAGGGCGCAGGCCTTGGCCTGTCCATCGTGCGTCGGGTGGTGGAGCTGCACAGTGGTGAAATCGAGTTGCTTGACTCGCCCTTGGGCGGTCTCGACGTGCTGGTGCGGCTGCCGCGGCATGGCTATCGCGGGTGAATTGAGGCGTTGCAACGCGCTATCCTGCACCGATCGTTTGCCGGGTGCCCATCGTGGGCTCGGCAAGCGGCCGTCATTTGCCGTCGACCCGGAGCCCTTTCGCCATGTTTAGTCTCGACCCACGCTTGCAGCAGGACACCCTGACGGTTGGGGACTTCCCCCTTTGCCGCCTGTTGCTGATGAACGATGCCCAGTACCCCTGGTTTATTTTGGTGCCGCGCCGCGCAGATGTTAGCGAGGTGTTTGACCTTGATGCCGCCGATCAGCTGGCGCTCTGGCAGGAAACCACGGCCCTGGCCGCTGCGCTGAAAGACAGTTTCGCCGCCGACAAAATGAATGTGGCGACCCTGGGCAATATGGTCAGCCAGTTGCACATGCATGTGATTGTGCGCACCCGCGAAGATGCCGCGTGGCCCGCGCCCGTATGGGGTAAGTTGCCTGCCCAGCCTTACAGTGAGGCGCAGTTGGCCGAAGTTCTGGCTCGGCTGCGTTCGCTGCTGACGGATGATTTCCGTTTCGTGCAGGAGGCTTCATGAGTCTGGAGCTGCGCATCAATGACCTGGAGAGCCGTCTGGCTTTTCAGGACGACACCATTCAGGCGCTCAACGATGTGCTGGTCGACCAGCAGCGTTTGCTCGATCGCCTGCAGTTGCAGCTGGCGGCGCTGGCGCGTCGGCAGGACGAGCAGCAGAACCAGTTCGGCAGTGAAGACAATCAGCCGCCACCCCATTACTGATGCTGCTGCGCACAAAAAAGCCCGCTGAGTGAGCGGGCTTTTTGTTGCTCGGCGCTGACTCAGCGGCGGCTGGGCAGTGCCGCAATCACGTCTTCGGCTTGCAGGCCTTTGTCACGCTGCATAACGGCGAACTCGACGCGCTGACCTTCGACCAGGACGCGGTGACCTTCACCGCGAATGGCGCGGAAGTGCACGAAAATATCGTCGCCCGAGTCGCGGGAGATAAAGCCGAAGCCTTTCGAGGTGTTGAACCACTTGACCGTGCCAGTCTCGCGGTCGCCCAGATCCTGAGGCGAGGCGGGGCTGTAACTGCTATTGCCGTGTGGGCGCAGGTTGAGCCACAGGTTCACGGCTACAGCGGCAGTGATGGCCAGCAGGCTGAACAGGGCGGCTGGCTGGGTGCCGATGAAAGGCAGTGGGGCCAGCAGGATCAGCGCTTGCAGGGCGGCAGCAAAGATCAGCAAACCCGACACCAGGTTGTGCAGCCCTTCGCGGCCTTGGCTGACGGTGGGCGCATAAAGCAGGTTAAACAGACCGAACAGGCCTAGATACAGCGCGTCGCTTTGCTGCATGTAAGGCAGGGCTTCGCTACGTAGGCTGGGGAGGAAAGACAGCAACAGCGCGGCAGCGCCGCTTAACAGGTGGACGATTTTCAACATATGCAATGAGCTCACTTCAAGATGGATAACGAGGAAAAGCGGTCACTATGTGGTACGCCTTGAGGCAATGAGGGCGTTGGACAGACACGTAGCAGCCGCATGCGTCAGCCGCTTAAAAAGGGCGTGGCTGACGGCACGGGGTATTTAACAGCAAAGCGCGGGGCTACTCAAATCAAGCGATGAGCGCAGTTTCCGGGAAGGGAGGGTGAACCTGGTTGCGGCCATTGCGTTTGGCCTGGTACATGGCGTCGTCGGCGCGGGTGATCAGTGCCTCGGGGTCATCGCCGGCTTGCGCCAGGGCCAGGCCGAAGGAGGCGGTGATGGTGTCTAGTACCTTGTCGGTGCTGCGCACTTTTACCCGCAAGGCCTTGATCTTCAAGCGCAGTCGCTCGGCGAAGGCGTGGGCGGTTTCCAGGTCATAGCAGTCGCGCATGATCACGCAGAACTCTTCGCCGCCGTAGCGGGCGGCCATGGCCCGTGGAGGCAGCATGTCGCGCAGCAACTGGCCAACGTGTTGCAAGACTCGGTCACCGAGTGGGTGACCGTATTGGTCGTTGAACTGCTTGAAGTGGTCGATATCCATCATCACCAACGCGAGGCCCTGGTGATCGGTTTTAAGGGCCTGTTCCAGCAGACGACTAAAGGCGTTGCGATTGAACACCTGGGTCAGGTTGTCGAGGGTGGCGGCCATGTGCGCGCGCTCAAGCTGGGCGCGCAGGTGCTGGATTTCAGTTTGGGCGTTGCGCAGGCGATAGAGAAATTGCTCCTGCTGCTCCTGCATCAGTTGCGTGCTTTGTTGCAGTTCGTTGAGCACGTTAGGCAGGTTTTCATCCAGCGGCTCGCGCAGCGCATCAAGGCCGAAGCTGAGGCTGGCCTGATACGTCTGGCTGCCCGCTACGCTGCGGCTCACATCACCCTCGATATCGTCGACCAGTTCGATCACTTGCTGCTGACCGATCCGTGCATCTTCCAGCTCTTCGCGAATGATGTGGTCGCGAAATAGCTTGAGGGCGGTTTCCGGTGGGAAGACGTCAAAGTCGCTGACAACCTTGTCCAGGCGGCGGTTCAAGTCGGGATTCTTGCCCTGGCTGTAGGTGTACCAGAGGGCGTAATGCACAGGGTTTGGCGGGATCTGGTGGCGCATCATGAGCGGCACAGCATGCTTGAGGAGGTCCGCGGCTTCGCGGGTTTCCTCAGGATACTGGGCTAAAAGAGAAGCTGCTTTGGGCTGTTGGCTCATGCTCGTCACTGAGGCGAAGGTCCGTAATGTGCAAGCATAGAACAGCTGTTGTGCCGATGCCTAGTGAAAGACCTAGATCGCAAGCCCCTTCAGACCGATGCGAACCGGCGTGCTAGGGGGCTGGCGGGCGGGCTTAGTGACGCCCCAGCAGCTTGTTCAGCAGCCAGGGATAGGCGCTTGGCAGCAGGCGCTGGATGAGATCCAGCAAGCGCGCGTCGCCACCGATCAAGATGCGTGGTTGCTTGCGCAAAATGCCATCAACGATCACCTGCGCGGCTTGTTCGGCGCTGGTTCGGGCCAGTTTGTCGAAGTTGGCAGCGGCGCTGTTGGCGTCATGGCCGCCGTCTGGGCCCTGGTAGAAACGCCCGGCGCGGGCAATGTTGGTTTTGATTCCGCCAGGGTGTACGCAACTGACGGCTACCTCGCTGCAGGCCAACTCCTGACGCAAGGCCTCGGTAAAACCACGCACTGCAAACTTGCTGGCGTTGTAGGCGCTTTGTGTGGGGACGCCGATAAGGCCGAACAGGCTGGAAATATTGACGATATGACCGTCGTTGTTTTTCAGCAGGTGCGGCAGGAACGCTTTGGTGCCATGGACCACGCCCCAGAAATTGATGTTCATCAGCCATTCGAAATCGTCGTAGGCGAGTTCGGCAACGGTCTGCGACAGGGCCACGCCAGCATTATTAATGATCAGTTGGGCATTGCCATGAACGGTTAGCACCTCATCGGCAAAGGCATACACAGCGGCGCGGTCAGCCACATTGAGCACGTGGGTGCTGATGTTGGTGCCATGGCTGCGTACTGCCTGGGCGGTGGCGGCAAGGTTATCGTGATGGATGTCGGCCAGGGCCAGATGGCAGCCGCGGCTGGCCAGTAACTGGGCCAGCGCCTTGCCAATGCCGGAGCCGGCACCGGTGATAACCGCCACTTTGCTTGCCAGAGATTGCATCCGTGCTCCTTGGGCTGCGCCCAGTAGGTGTTCAGCTTGGGCCGCCGGGAGTGGCGGGCGCCTTCGAGCTTAGTGACCTTGATTGGGGGTAGCAACGGCTCAGCGCGGCGTGTGTCCTGTTTGTTGCTGCAATGCGCGGTTGAACACCTCGACCCAGTGGCTGCTGAACTGGCGGCCGGCGAGGCCGTTGATCTCTAGAATGGCGCGCATCAGCGGGCGCTTACTCAATGTCTGATGGGCGCGTTCGTGGGTGCGTGCATCGAAGGTGTCGACGATGCCAAGGATCAGCGCGCCGGGAGCGATTTCGATCTCCGTCAGGGCCTTGGGGTAGCCAGAACCGTCAGCGTGTTCCTGGTGCTGCAGGATGATTTCTGCGGCGGCCGCCCACTTGGGCATGCGCCGCAGCAGCTCAAAGCCCTGGCGCGGGTGGGCCTGCATCTGCCGTCGTTCGTCACGGCTGAGATTCTGCTCTTTATGCAGCAACTCCAGGGGCAGGAAAGCCATGCCCAGGTCGTGCAGGCACACGGCCGCGGCCAGTTGCGCCGGCTCGGTAGGCTTGCCGCCCAGCTCATTAATCGTTAGCGCCAGGCTCAACAGGCGTTGACCACGGCCTTCCCAGTAATGGGAGCGGCGTTCACCGGCTTGCATCAGTTCGGCAAAAAACAGCAGGTCGGCGTCGGTGTCGATGCCATGTTGCGCCAGCAGGTGTTGAATCGCCGGGGCTTGTTGGGGCTTCGGTTGCTGCAGCTGGGTGCTGGGGTCAAGTTGCTGCAGCAGGGTGCGGCGCAGTTGGCTTTGTTGGGTGGGTGCGCCGCCCGCGAGGTTATGCAGAGCCTCACTGAGCGCGAGCATTTGTGTTGGATTGATGCGTGCTGCGCCGCCGCCCAGGGCTTCGCGGATCAGTTCGCGCAGGTGATCGAGGTTCACCAGCAGGATGTCGCCGAGCAGACTGTCGAAGTCGATCCGTCGCTCGCGCAGGGCGTCGAGCACGTCTTCCATGGCCTGCGGCAGTGGCATCAGGTGATTGAGGCCGACGTAACCCAGGTTGCCCTTGAGGGTGTGCACGAGCCGAAACAGTTCGCGCAAGCGCGGTTCATCGTCGGGGTAGTGTTCCAGCTCAATCAGCAGTTGCTCGCAGCGCGGAAACTGCTCGGCGGCATCCAGGCGGAAGTCTTCCAGCAGGTCGGTGGACAGGTCATCGGAACGGGGTATGGTCATGGCGACTCTCCGCAGGGCAGCAAGCTAGCCCATTTAGTATAGAAGCCACGGAGAATGTGACAGGTCGCGCGGCTGCACAGCCTCGCTTAACCATATATAATCCCGCCCTTTGCCGCTGGGCGCGGGCTTGCGGCGGGTTTTTTCCGATTGCCGAGATGAGCTAATGCCGATTTACGATTACCAATGCGCTTCCTGCGGTCACCAAATGGAAGCCATTCAGAAGTTCAGCGATGCGCCGCTGGTCGACTGTCCGACCTGCAAGGCGCCCGAGTTGAAAAAGCTGTTGTCCATGCCCGGTTTTCGCCTGAAAGGCAGCGGCTGGTATGAGACCGACTTTAAAACCGGCGCGAAAAAGAACCTGGCTGGCGGCGACAAGTCCGAATAACCAGCACCCCTGAACCATCGAATTACGAGAAGCCAAGATCATGATGCGCAGCCACTATTGCGGCCAGTTGAACGAGACCCTGGACGGCCAGGAAGTCACCCTTTGCGGTTGGGTGCACCGTCGTCGTGACCACGGCGGGGTGATTTTCCTCGATATCCGTGACCGTGAAGGCCTGGCTCAGGTGGTGTTTGACCCGGATCGCGCGGCCACCTTCGCCGTGGCCGACCGCGTGCGCAGCGAATATGTGGTGAAAATCACCGGCAAGGTGCGCTTGCGTCCGGCCGGTGCTGGCAACGCCAACATGGCCTCCGGCGCCATCGAAGTGCTGGGCTACGA
This sequence comes from Pseudomonas sp. BGA-UO-ETr-WB11, assembly GCF_059567785.1. Classification (NCBI taxonomy): domain Bacteria; kingdom Pseudomonadati; phylum Pseudomonadota; class Gammaproteobacteria; order Pseudomonadales; family Pseudomonadaceae; genus Pseudomonas; species Pseudomonas sp. BGA-UO-ETr-WB11. The sequence continues at coordinate 93,041 of NZ_JCAQOS010000006.1, forward strand.
CCTGGAAGTGCTGAACGAAGCGGAAACTCCGCCGTTCCCGCTTAACGAATACACCGACGTCGGCGAAGAAACCCGCCTGCGTTATCGCTTTATCGACCTACGCCGCCCGGAAATGGCCGCCAAGTTGAAGCTGCGCTCGAGCATCACCAGCAGCATTCGTCGTTACCTCGACGACAACGGCTTCCTCGACGTGGAAACGCCGATCCTCACCCGCGCCACTCCAGAAGGTGCGCGTGACTACCTGGTGCCGAGTCGTACCCACGCCGGTAGCTTCTTCGCCTTGCCGCAGTCGCCGCAGCTGTTCAAGCAGCTATTGATGGTGGCCGGCTTCGACCGTTACTACCAGATCGCCAAGTGCTTCCGCGACGAAGACCTGCGTGCTGACCGTCAGCCGGAATTCACCCAGATCGACATCGAAACCAGCTTCCTCGACGAAGCCGACATCATGGCTATCACCGAGAAGATGATTCGCCAGCTGTTCAAGGAAGTCCTGGACGTTGAATTCGGCGAGTTGCCGCACATGACCCTGGCCGAAGCCATGCGTCGTTATGGTTCGGACAAGCCGGACCTGCGCAACCCGCTGGAGCTGGTGGACGTTGAAGATCAGCTCAAGGACGTCGACTTTAAAGTCTTCGCCGGCCCGGCTAACGACCCTAAATGCCGCGTCACCGCCTTGCGTGTACCGGGCGGGGCGAGCATGCCGCGTAAGCAGATCGATGATTATACGAAGTTCGTCGGTATCTACGGTGCCCGCGGCCTGGCTTACATCAAGGTCAACGAGCGCGCAGCTGGCGTTGAAGGTCTGCAGTCGCCGATCGTGAAAAACATCCCGCTGGACAACATCAATGTGATCCTTGATCGCGTCGGTGCGGTCGATGGCGACATCGTGTTCTTCGGTGCCGACAAGGCCAAGGTCGTTAGCGAAGCCCTGGGCGCGCTGCGGATCAAGCTCGGTCACGACCTCAATCTGCTGACCTGCGAATGGGCGCCGCTGTGGGTTGTCGACTTCCCGATGTTCGAAGAGAACGACGACGGCAGCCTGACCGCCATGCACCACCCGTTTACCGCGCCAAGCTGCAGCCCGGCCGAGCTGGAGGCCAATCCGGCCGCCGCGCTGTCGCGTGCCTATGACATGGTGCTGAACGGTACTGAACTGGGTGGCGGTTCGATCCGTATCCACGACCGTGCCATGCAGCAGACGGTGTTCCGTGTGCTCGGCATCAGCGAAGACGAGCAGCAGGAGAAGTTCGGCTTCCTCCTCGATGCCCTGAAATTCGGCGCACCGCCCCACGGTGGTCTGGCCTTCGGTCTCGATCGTCTGGTAATGCTGATGACCGGTGCCCAGTCGATCCGTGAAGTGATCGCCTTCCCGAAAACCCAGAGCGCGGCCTGCGTGATGACTCAGGCGCCGGGTGAGGTGGATAACAAGGCACTGCGCGAGCTGCACATTCGCCTGCGCGAGCAGCCGAAAGCTGAGTAAAGCGACAACAGAAGCCTGGTTTTCCAGGCTTCTTCGTTATGGGGCGTGGAGACTCGAACGCTCAGGCCCCGCTGCATCGATATCGAATTCGTAATAAACGGAGTGAGTGTTATGGCTGGTCATTCCAAGTGGGCCAACATCAAGCACCGCAAAGGGCGTCAAGACGCCAAGCGCGGCAAGATCTTCACCAAGCTGATCCGTGAGCTGACAGTCGCCGCCAAGGGCGGTGCGCTGGCGGCGGACAATCCGCGTCTGCGTCTGGCGGTGGACAAAGCCCTGACCGCCAACATGACTCGTGACACCATTGATCGCGCCATCGCCCGTGGCGCCGGTGCCGACGAAGCCGACAACATGGTCGAGCTCAGCTACGAAGGCTACGCACCCAATGGTGTGGCGGTGTTCGTAGAAGCTATGACCGACAACCGCAATCGCACGGCGGCCGCCGTACGCCATGCCTTCACCAAGTGTGGCGGCAACCTCGGTACTGATGGCTCGGTGGCCTACATGTTCGACCGCAAAGGGCAGCTCAGCTTTGCACCGGGCGTCAACGAAGAGGCGTTGATGGAGGCTGCGCTGGAAGCGGGTGCCGATGACGTGGAGATGGGCGAGGACGGCTCGGCCCTGGTGTCGACCAGCTTTGCCGACTTCCATGGCGTCAACGAGGCACTCAGCGCCGCGGGATTCAAGGCGGATGAGGCGGAAATCGCCATGATTCCATCCATCAGTGCTCCGATTACCGAGCTGGACGTGGCGCAGAAGGTCCTCAAGCTGATCGACATGCTCGAAGACCTCGACGATGTGCAGGACGTCTACCACAACGCCGAGATCGCCGACGAACTACTGGAGCAGCTGGACTGATCGTGCTGCGCTGCACGCAACCGGAAGCTGCTGCAGGCGCTTCCGGTTTTTTTATGGTGACGGGTGACGTCGCCGGCGCGACTCCCTATACTCGCAGCTGGATAAATAAACAGTGTTGCTGACAGTGTGCGGCGCTACAGGCGGAAGACAGCATGACCCTGATTTTGGGTATCGACCCCGGTTCGCGCATCACCGGCTACGGCGTGGTCCGTGATCTTGGCCGTGGTTGCGAGTATGTCGCTTCGGGCTGTATTCGTACCGGCAGTGGACCGCTGCCGGAGCGCCTGCAAATCGTCTTCCGTGGTGTGCGTGAAGTGATCCAGAGCTACGAGCCGGTGACCATGGGGATCGAGCAGGTGTTTATGGCCAAGAATGCCGACTCCGCGCTCAAGCTCGGCCAGGCGCGCGGCGCAGCGATTGTTGCCGCGGCCGAAGCCGGGCTGGAAATCGCCGAGTACACGGCCACCCAGGTCAAACAGGCGATTGCCGGCAGCGGCGGGGCGGCCAAAGAGCAGGTGCAGTTGATGGTCATGCACCTGCTGAAGCTCACTCAGAAGCCGCAGATCGATGCCTCCGACGCCCTCGCCATCGCGCTCTGTCATGCCCATACCCGGCAAACCCTGAGCGTGCATGGGCTAGTAGGTGCGCGCAGTCGCGGCGGCCGTTTGCGCCTGTAATTCAACTTGAGGAAGGTTTTGTGATCGGACGCTTGCGTGGCACCCTGGCGGAGAAACAACCGCCGCACCTGATTATTGACGTCAACGGTGTCGGCTACGAGCTGGAAGTGCCGATGACGACTCTGTATCGCCTGCCTGCGGTGGGCGAGCCGTTGACCTTGCACACCCATCTGGTGGTCCGTGAAGACGCCCAGTTGCTGTATGGCTTTTATGAAAAGCGCGACCGCGAGCTGTTTCGTGAATTGATTCGTCTCAACGGGGTTGGGCCCAAGCTGGCGCTGGCGCTGATGTCCGGGCTTGAGGTTGATGAGCTGGTGCGCTGCGTGCAGGCTCAGGACACTTCGGCGCTGATGAAAGTGCCGGGTGTTGGCAAGAAGACCGCCGAGCGTCTGCTGGTGGAATTGAAGGATCGCCTCAAAGCCTGGGAAACCCTGCCGGGCATGTCGACCCTGGTGATTGAACCAAGCGCGGGCCCGGCAGTCTCAAGCGCGGAGAATGATGCTGTCAGTGCACTGATTTCCCTCGGCTACAAGCCACAGGAAGCCAGTCGTGCGGTGGCTGGTATTAAGGAAGATGGTTTGTCCAGTGAAGACCTGATTCGTCGTGCATTGAAGGGAATGGGCTGAGCGCATGGGTAACTGCCGCCGGATAATTCGCCATGATTGAAGCTGATCGCCTGATTACCGCCAATCCGCGTGAGCGTGATGAACAGATCGACCGCGCCATTCGGCCGCTGAGCCTGGCCGACTATATTGGCCAGCCCAGTGTGCGTGAGCAGATGGAGCTGTTTATCCAGGCCGCACGCGGTCGTCAGGAAGCCCTTGATCACACTCTGATCTTTGGCCCTCCAGGGCTCGGCAAAACCACCTTGGCCAATATCATTGCCCAGGAAATGGGCGTGTCGATCAAAAGCACCTCAGGGCCGGTGTTGGAGCGTCCTGGCGATCTGGCGGCGATGCTGACCAATCTGGAAGCCGGTGATGTGCTGTTTATCGATGAAATCCATCGCCTGTCGCCGATTGTCGAGGAAATCCTTTATCCAGCCATGGAGGACTTCCAGCTCGACATCATGATCGGCGAAGGCCCGGCCGCACGCTCGATCAAGCTGGATCTGCCGCCGTTTACCCTGGTTGGCGCCACTACGCGCGCCGGCATGCTGACCAACCCGTTGCGCGACCGTTTTGGCATCGTCCAGCGTTTGGAGTTTTATAACGTCGACGACCTGGCGACTATCGTTGGTCGTTCTGCCGGCATTCTCGGCCTGCCGATTGAGGCACTGGGAGCGTTCGAGATTGCCCGTCGCGCTCGGGGTACGCCGCGCATTGCCAATCGTCTGTTGCGCCGGGTGCGTGATTTTGCCGAAGTGCGGGCCCAGGGCGAGATCAGTCAGGTGATTGCCGACCGCGCATTGAACCTGCTGGATGTCGATGAGCACGGCTTCGATCATCAGGACCGGCGCCTGTTGCTGACCATGATTGAGAAATTCGATGGCGGGCCGGTGGGGATCGACAGCTTGGCGGCGGCGATCAGTGAAGAGCGACACACCATTGAGGACGTTTTGGAGCCCTATTTGATCCAGCAGGGGTATATCATGCGAACCCCTCGTGGTCGGGTGGTGACGCGCCATGCCTATCTGCATTTTGGTCTGAACGTGCCCAAACGCATGAATGACCCGCTGCTAAGCGAATTATCCAGCGATGACGACCAATGACCGTCAATCAATTAGCGGAACCGATTGGCAAGCCGTGGAGTAAGCACTAGAGTATGCGCGCGCAAAATGAGGCTCAGCCGTTCGCCCATCGCTGTCGTGTGTATTACGAAGACACCGATGCCGGCGGTATCGTTTATTACGTCAATTACCTCAAGTTTATGGAGCGGGCTCGCACCGAGCGCCTGCGGACGTTGGGCTTTGCCCAGTCGCAGATGGCCGGTGAGGGCCTGTTGTTCGTTGTGCATTCTGCCGAGGCGCGTTACCACGCCCCGGCACGACTGGACGACGAGTTGCTGATCAGTGCCGATGTAAGTGAATTAAACCGTGCCAGCCTGCGTTTTCATCAGCAGGTCAGGCGGGCAACGGACAATGCGCTGCTCTGTGAAGGGCGGTTCCTGGTGGCCTGTGTGGGCGCCGATAGTTTGAAACCCCGGGCGATTCCGGTGGCCTTGCGTACGGCGTTTGCCGGCCTCTGTCACCCCGATCAGCCCCGTGCAGGAGAGTAAGCGTGGAAGCCAACGCCGTTGACCACATGTCGATGTGGAGTCTGATCAGCAACGCCAGTGTGGTGGTGCAGCTGGTGATGTTGATTTTGGTGGCCGCCTCGGTCACTTCCTGGGTGATGATCTTCCAGCGCAGCACCATGCTGCGTGCCGCCAAGCGGGCGCTGGATAACTTTGACGAGCGCTTCTGGTCGGGCATCGACCTGTCCAAGTTGTACCGTCAGGCCGGCAGCAACCCGGACCCGGATTCCGGTGTTGAGCAGATCTTCCGTGCTGGCTTCAAGGAATTCTCCCGTCTTCGTCAGCAGCCCGGTGTCGACCCAGGCGCGGTGATGGACGGTGTGGCCCGTGCCATGCGCGTGGCCATCTCCCGCGAAGAAGAGAAGCTTGAGCAAAGCCTGCCGTTTCTCGCCACTGTCGGTTCCACCAGCCCGTATATCGGCCTGTTCGGCACCGTGTGGGGCATCATGAACTCCTTCCGCGGTCTGGCTCAGGTGCAGCAAGCTACCCTGGCCACGGTAGCGCCGGGTATTGCCGAAGCCCTGATTGCCACAGCAATCGGCCTGTTTGCGGCCATTCCCGCCGTAATCGCCTACAACCGCTTTGCCGCCCGCGGCGAAATGATGATCGGCCGCTACTACACCTTTGCCGATGAGTTCCAAGCCATTCTGCACCGCAAGGTTCACACCAGCGATGAGTGAAGTCTCGGTTCTCTGCGGGGGTAAGTTTTAAGCCATGGCCAGAATTCGTCAGAAACGCAAACCCCACGCCGAAATGAACGTGGTGCCTTACATCGACGTGATGTTGGTGCTGCTGGTGATCTTCATGGTCACCGCGCCCATGCTCAATCAGGGCGTCAAGGTCGATCTGCCCAAGGTCTCCAGCGAGGCCTTGCCGCAGGATAACAACTCCCAGGTGCTGACCATTTCCATCAAGGCCGACAAGACCTACTACTGGAACATGGGCACTGAGGTGGATGTTGATACCGCCCAGGATCAGGCCATGACGCTTGAGCAGATGACCAAGGCAGTGACCGCGATCATCAATCAGAGCCGCAGCCAGGGTAAGCCGGTGCAGGTGTTCGTGCGCGCCGACAAGTCGGTGGATTACGGCACCGTGATGGGCGCCATGGGCGGTCTACAGCAGGCTGACGTGGGTAACGTCGGGCTGATCACTGAGGCGCCTTGATGCACGGGCAGGCTGAACGCTCCTCCTCGGAAAGTTACTTCTGGCCAGTCATCTGGGCAGTGACTTTTCACGTCCTGATGTTTGCCATGCTGTTTGTCAGCTTTGCCATGACCCCTGAGCTGCCGCCGTCGCGGCCGATCGTGCAGGCAACCCTGTACCAGCTCAAGTCGCAAAGCCAGGCCACAGTCCAGACCAATCAGAAAATTGCCGGTGAGGCGAAGAAGACCAAAGCGCCCACTCACGAAACCGAGCAGTTGGAACAAAAAAAGAACGAGCAGGAAAAACTCGAAGTCGCCAAGGCGGCCGAGCAGAAGAAAGCCAACGAAGTTAAAAAGGCCGATGAAGCCAAGAAGTCGGCTGAGCAGAAAAAGCTCGCCGATGTGGCACTGAAGAAAAAAGCCGAAGAAGAAAAGAAAAAGGCTGCGGCTGAAGAACAGAAGAAAAAGAAAGCTGCCGAAGACGCCAAAAAGAAAAAAGCCGCGGAAGAGGCCAAAAAGAAAGCCACCGCCGACGCCAAGAAAAAAGCCACGGCCGAAGCGGCTAAGCGCAAGGCAGCAGAGGACAAAAAGGCCCAGGCCTTGGCCGAGTTGCTGTCTGACACGACCGATTACCAGCAGGCAGTGGCCGACACACAAGGTGACCAAGTGGCCGGCAGCCTGGATGATTTGATTGTTAAACTGGTCAGCGACAACTGGACCCGACCGCCTTCTGCCCGTAACGGTATGAGCGTAGAGGTACTGATTGAGATGCTGCCAGATGGCACCATTACCAACGCCAGCGTGGCCCGATCCAGTGGCGACTCGGCGTTTGACGGTTCGGCGGTTTCGGCGGTGCGCAAAGTAGGGCGCATCCCGGAAATGCAGCAATTGGACCGCGCCACTTTTGATCAGCTGTATCGCCAACGGCGTGCGGTCTTTAAACCGGAGGATTTAAGCCTGTGAATACCCTGATTCGTATGGCCTTGCTGGGCTTGGCCTTGCTGGCTGGCACCGTGCAGGCGGCAGATCCGCTGGTGATCTCGGGCGGTAACGACCGCGCGATCCCCATTGCTGTAGTGCCGTTTGGCTGGCAGGGCGGCACTGTGCTGCCGCAAAACATGGCGGAAATCATCGGCAATGACATGCGCAACTCCGGCATCTTCGAACCGATTCCGGCGCAAAACATGATCAGCCTGCCAACCCAAGCCTCGGAAGTGATCTTCCGAGATTGGAAGGCCCTCGGTGCACAGTTCGTCATGGTGGGCAGCATTGTGCCGGCCGGTGGCCGTCTGCAGGTGCAGTTCGCGTTGTTCAACGTGGCCACCGAGCAGCAGGTGATGGCGGGTAATGTCAGCGGTGGCGTGGATCAACTGCGTGACATGGCGCACTACATTGCCGACCAGGGCTTTGAAAAGCTCACCGGCATCCAGGGCGCGTTCTCAACCCGTTTGCTGTTTGTCACCGCCGAACGCTTCTCCGTGGACAGCACCCGTTACACCCTGCAGCGCGCTGATTATGACGGCGCGCGCGGCGTAACCCTGCTGCAATCACGCGAGCCGATTCTGTCGCCAACCTTTGCTCCAGATGGCAAGCGCATCGCCTATGTGTCGTTCGAGCAGAAGCGTCCGCGCATCTTTGTTCAGTACGTAGACACCGGTCGCCGCGAGCAATTGACCAACTTTGAAGGCTTGAACGGTGCGCCAGCCTGGTCGCCTGAAGGCAATCGCCTGGCGTTCGTGCTGTCTAAGGACGGCAATCCGGAAATCTATGTGATGGATCTGGGCTCGCGCCAATTGCGCCGGGTCACCAATCATTTTGGCATCGATACGGAACCGTTCTGGGGCAAGGATGGGCAAACCATCTACTTCACCTCCGACCGCGCCGGCAAGCCACAGATCTACAAAACCAACATCAGCAGCGGTTCGGTTGAGCGCGTGACCTTTATCGGTAACTACAACGCTAACCCGAAACTGTCCGCGGATGAGAAAACCCTGGTGATGGTCCATCGTCAGGACGGCTACTCGGTATTCCGCGTAGCGGCCCAGGATCTGACCCGTGGCACGGTAAAAATCCTCACCCAAAGCAATCTGGACGAGTCGGCGACTATTGCCCCCAATGGCACCATGGTAACCTACGCGACTAGCTCTGAAGGCCGTGGTGTGCTGATGCTGGCCTCGATCAACGGGCGGGTGAAAATACCGCTGCCAATCGCCGCACAAGGCGAGATTCGTGCGCCGTCCTGGTCTCCCTTTCTGAAGTGATAAACCTGGCCATTTGGCCTAATAAACTACAACTCATTAGGAGTTAAACGATGGAAATGCTGAAATTTGGCAAACTGACTGCTCTGGCTTTGACTCTGGCCATCGCTGCTGGTTGCTCCTCTAAAGGCGGCGACAACGCTGGCGAAGGCGCTATCGATCCTAACGCTGGCTACAACGCCAACGGCAATGGTTCGGGCCTGGACAGCAGCATGGCTGACGAAGCTGCTCTGCGCGCTATCACCACTTTCTACTTCGCTTACGACAGCTCTGATCTGCTGCCGGAAGCCATGCGCGCCCTCGACGTGCACGCTAAAGACCTGAAAGCCGACGGTTCGCGCGTAGTTCTGCAAGGTCACACTGACCAGCGCGGCACCCGTGAATACAACATGGCTCTGGGCGAGCGTCGCGGCATGGCCGTTCAGCGCTACCTGGTTCTGCAAGGCGTTTCGCCAGCTCAGCTGGAAGTGGTTTCCTACGGTAAAGAGCGTCTGGCCGCTACTGGCACTGACGAAGACAGCATGGCGCAAAACCGCCGTGTAAACCTGGTTAAGTAATTAGCCATGGGTAAGTGTCAGCGTGTTCTAGCCTTGATGGTTCTCGGTCTGCCGCTTGCGGCGCTGGCCGAGGTTCCGGTAGTGGACAGCAATGCCGCCTATGGCAGCAGTGGTTATCCACCCGCTGGCTATGGCACGTCTGGCGCCTATGCGGGAGGCGGGGCAACGGCCCCTGCCTCTGCGCAGAGTCAGCTGTTTATGCAGCTGCAGCAAATGCAGGAAGAGCTCAGTCAACTGCGCGGTATGGTTGAAGAGCAGCAGAACGAGATTCAACGTTTGAAGCAGGAAGGCCTCGAACGCTACCAGTCTCTCGATCAGCGTTTGTCAGGCGGTGCCACTGGTGCCCCGGCAACTCAGAATTCCCCTGCTGCTGGCGCGATCAACGCCAGCGGCGCCCCTGCTGCACCGCCGGCCGCGGCCGCTGTGAGCAATCAACCGGGTGATCCGGCAAAAGAAAAACTCTATTACGATGCCTCCTTTGAGCTGATCAAGGCCAAGGACTTCGACAAGGCCAGCCAGGCGTTTGAAGCCTTTCTGCGCAAATACCCTAACAGTCAGTACGCCGGCAATGCCCAGTACTGGTTGGGTGAAGTGAACTTGACTCAGGGTCGTCTGCAGGCAGCCGGTCAGGCATTTGCCAAGGTCAGTCAGAACTATCCAAGCCATACCAAGGTGCCGGATTCGTTGTACAAACTCGCCGATGTCGAGCAGCGCCTGGGTAACAACGACAAGGCCAAGGGCATTCTGCAGCAAGTGATTGCGCAGTTCCCCAGCAGCTCTGCGGCGCAATTGGCACAGCGCGACCTGAAGCGACTCTAGTCAATCAGGCGGCCGCCACTGGCCGTTCGATCAAGAAAACCCGCGCCTGGCGCGGGTTTTTTATGCTTCCTCCTCCCTGGCGGCGACCCTGCGGGCCGTCGGGTGCGCAACGTTAAAAATGTCTCCTGGAATTTTTTCGGTTAGACTCTGCGCCCCCTAATTTGTCCTCTACGAGGCGCAACGGAGGCGGATGGCCTGTGTCGCTGTCACGCCCGTGGCCCATATGCAAGAAACCCTGCGTATCACCGAAGTGTTCTATTCCCTGCAGGGCGAAACCCGCACCGCCGGTTTACCGACTGTGTTCGTTCGCCTGACAGGTTGCCCGCTGCGTTGCCAGTACTGCGATACCGCTTACGCCTTCAGTGGTGGTGAGTTGCAGTCGCTGGACAGCATCCTGGCCCAAGTGGCCAGCTACAAGCCGCGCTATGTCTGTGTCACCGGTGGTGAGCCGTTGGCCCAGCCGAATGCCATCAGCCTGCTCAAGCAGTTGTGTGACGCCGGATATGAGGTGTCCCTGGAAACCAGCGGTGCCCTGGATATTTCCGCCGTCGACACCCGCGTCAGTCGCGTGGTGGACCTGAAAACCCCAGGCTCGGCCGAAGTTGGGCGTAACCGCTACGAGAACATCCAGCACCTCACAGCTAACGATCAGGTCAAGTTCGTCATCTGTTCGCGTGAGGACTACGACTGGGCGGTTTCCAAGCTGATCGAGTATCGCCTGGAGCAGCGTGCCGGAGAGGTGTTGATGTCGCCCAGTCATCATGAGCTGGATGCCCGCTCGTTGGCCGAGTGGATCATCGCCGACAATCTGCCGGTACGCCTGCAGATGCAGCTGCATAAAATTCTCTGGAACGACGCGCCGGGACATTGAAATGACGACCAAGAAAGCCCTGATTCTGCTCTCCGGCGGCCTCGACTCCGCCACCGTGCTGGCCATGGCCAAGGCCGACGGCTATGCGTGCTACAGCATGAGTTTCGATTACGGCCAGCGCCATCGCTCCGAGCTGCAGGCAGCCGAGCGTGTTGCACGGCAGATGGGCGTAGTTGAGCACAAAGTGATCGGCCTGAACCTCAATGGCATTGGCGGTTCGGCCCTCACTGACACCACCATTGCTGTGCCGGAAACCCTGGAGGAAGGCATTCCAGTGACATACGTGCCGGCGCGCAATACGGTGTTTCTGGCCTTGGCTCTGGGATGGGCAGAAGTGCTCGGTGCTCGCGATATCTTTATCGGCGTGAATGCTGTGGATTACTCCGGCTACCCCGATTGCCGTCCAGAGTTTATTGCCGCGTTTGAAACCATGGCCAACCTGGCCACCAAGGCTGGTGTCGAGGGGCAGGGTTTTCGCATCCAGGCACCGCTGCAGATGATGAGCAAGGGCGAGATCGTTCAGGCGGGTCTGCGCCATGGCGTGGATTACGGTTTGACGGTGTCCTGCTACCAGGCTGACGATGACGGCCGAGCCTGCGGCAAGTGCGACAGCTGCCGCCTGCGCGCGGCCGGTTTTGCCGAGGCGGCGGTCGCCGATCCAACCCGGTACCGCTAAAAAGCCTGCGTGGTGTTGATTTTATGAATTAAATCAGTATCATGCACAGCTGTCGGGTCGTTAGCTCAGTTGGTAGAGCAGTTGGCTTTTAACCAATTGGTCGTAGGTTCGAATCCCACACGACCCACCATATTTCCTTCTCTGGAAGGTGGCGAAAAGCCAGGATGTCCTTGTTAAGGTCTCCTGGCTTTTTTGTGTGCGTGAGTTTTATTCGGCAGCGTCGTTCATCGTCATGCCGGTTAACGGATTGAGCGCGGTCAGTCGTCCGGTCGAGGCTGGTTTGCAAAGCCTTTTACGCTCAACTTAATATGCCGGCCTTTATGGCCGCCCGCGTTGAATGGCGCACGGTCAGATTTTTACAGGGGCAGAGCACATGTCGCAGATTTCCGAACGCCTGTTGGTGCAAGCCCACCTGGACGCCAAGCAGCCCACGCCGTTGACGGCTGAGCAGGAAGCGGCCTTGCGTGGCGAGATCGCCGCCGAGCTGAAGAAACAGAACGCTGTGCTGGTGGCGCACTATTACTGCGATCCGGTGATCCAGGCGCTCGCCGAAGAAACCGGCGGTTGCGTCTCTGACTCCCTGGAAATGGCCCGTTTTGGCAGCCAAAGCTCGGCACAGACGGTGCTGGTGGCAGGCGTCAAGTTTATGGGCGAGACGGCGAAGATTCTCAACCCGGAAAAACGCATCCTGATGCCTACCCTTGAGGCGACCTGCTCGCTGGACCTTGGCTGCCCGGTGGATGAGTTTGCGGCGTTCTGCGATCAGCACCCCGAGCGCACCGTGGTCGTGTATGCCAACACCTCAGCGGCGGTCAAAGCCCGTGCCGACTGGGTGGTGACCTCCAGTTGCGCCCTGGAAATTGTCGAAAGCCTGATGGATAACGGCGAGAAAATCATTTGGGCTCCGGATAAGCACTTGGGGCGCTATATCCAGAAACAAACCGGCGCGGACATGCTGCTGTGGGACGGTGCCTGCATCGTCCACGAAGAGTTCAAGGCCAAGCAGCTGCACGACATGAAGGCGCTGTACCCCGAGGCAGCCATTCTGGTGCACCCGGAGTCGCCGGAAGCGGTAATTGACCTGGCCGATGCGGTGGGCTCCACCAGTCAGCTGATCAAGGCGGCGCAAACCTTGCCGAACTCGACCTTTATCGTTGCTACCGATCGCGGCATTTTCTACAAGATGCAGCAGCTGTGCCCGGACAAGACCTTTATCGAGGCGCCGACCGCTGGTAACGGCGCGGCCTGCCGCAGTTGTGCCCATTGCCCGTGGATGGCGATGAACACCCTGGAGCGCACCCTGCAGTGCTTGCGGGAGGGCTCTAACGAGATTTTTGTTGATGCCGCCCTGGTGCCGCGAGCGGTCAAGCCGCTCAAGCGCATGCTCGACTTCACCCAGGCCGCGCGCTTGCAGCAGGCTGGCAACGCCTGAGTCTGTTCGCGCACAAAAAACCGGCCTAGGCCGGTTTTTTTGTGCGCCGTGTGTGCAGCGCTTTAGCGCAGCATCTGCTTGATCATCTCCTGTTCCTGGATAAACGCCTGTTGGCGGGCGTCGATACGTGAGGCCAGCTGGAAGTTGTTGCTGGCCCGGCGTTTGGCCAGGTCCAACTGCTGAATGGCCTGGTCGTAGTCGCCGACCAAGGCGAAATATTCGGCCCGCGCCTGGTGCAGGCCAATGATGTTGTTGGCCTGGCCGCGGGTCTCTGCGACCTGATACCAGATGTCCGGGTCATTGGGACGTGTCTTGATCAGATGGTCGAGCACCTTCTCCGCCTCGGATGAGCGGTTTTGCTTGAGCAGCAGGTCGACCAGGCTCTGGTTCAGCGGGTAGTCATTGGGGTACAGCTTGAGCAGGCGCTGCACCCGCTCCTGAGCCTCTTTGAGGCGATTGGCGGCAGTGTCCAGCTCAATCATTGCCAGGTTGTAGATGACTTCGTTGGGCGTCTTCTGCAGCAGAGGTTGCAGGCTTTCGCGCGCTTGCTCCAACTGACCGCTTTTTAGCTGAGCCAAGGCCAGGCCGTAGCGCGCTACATCGAGCTTCGGGTTCTCGTCGAGAATGCCGCGAAAACGTTTGGCCGCCATGCCCGGCGATTCTTCGTAGACCAGCTGCACGCGCATGCGCATCAACTGATAGCGCAGGCTGTCTTGCACGCCGCTGCCGGGGTATTGCTCGGCGCGGTTGCGGGTGTCGGCAATTCGCGATTCGCTGACCGGGTGGCTCAGCAGGAATTCGGGTGGTTTGCGGTCGTAGCGGTACTGGCGCATCAGGCGTTCGAACATGCTCGGCATGGCGCGGGGGTCGTAGCCGGCTTTTTCCAGGTTGAGGATGCCGATGCGGTCGGCTTCCTGTTCGTTTTGCCGGGAGAAGCGCTGACGCTCCTGCATGGCCGCCGCCTGGGTCGAGACAATCGCGGCCATGCCAGCATCGCCGGCCCCGGCGGCGGCAGCAATGATGCCGCCGAGCAGGGCAGCCATCATTGGCAACTGCATACGCTGCTGAGCCTCAACGCCGCGGGCAAAGTGGCGTTGCGACAAGTGCGCCAGTTCGTGGGCCATGACCGAGGCGTACTCGGCTTCGGTCTGGGCATACAGGAACAGGCCGCCGTTGACCCCGATGATGCCGCCGGGTGCGGCGAAGGCGTTCAGCTGCGCGCTGTCGATCAGCACGAACTCCAGGCGGCGGTCCTGCACCTGGCTGGTTTCCGCCAGCTTGTAGACGCTGTGTTCGACGAAGTTTTTCAGTTGCGGGTCGTCTAGCTGGCCGACCTGGCCGCGCAGCATGCTCAACCAGGCACGTCCCATCACGTGCTCTTGCATGGGCGAGACGATGGATGAGCTGGAGTCGCCGAGGGAAGGCAGGTCGCTGGCGATCACCGGGCTGGCCAGCAGGCAGGCCAGGGCGAGCAAAGAAGGGCGCAGAAAGTTCATGCACAGGGCTCTTGGCGGTAAAGGCAGCTACTGTAGCTGCCCGGCTGGGTGGCTGGCCAGGGCTGTACACCGCGGGTATCCTGCGGGCCTGGTTTGCGGAGGTAGAAATGACGGATGTGCAAAGTGAATGGCCGGCCGCTGACGCGGTGCTGGATACCTCTGGGCTGAATTGTCCGTTACCGCTGCTCAAGGCCAAGCTGGAGCTCAATCGCCTGGCCAGCGGTGCGGTGTTGCAGGTTACGGCCACCGACGCGGGCTCGCAGCGTGATTTCCGTGCGTTTGCGCGCTTGGCGGGGCACGCCCTGGTGCATGAAGAAGAGGCAGGCGGGGTGTATCGCTACTGGCTGCGCAAGGCGTGACGGTCGCGCACTTGAATAAATAAAGGCCGCAATTGCGGCCTTTATTTATTCGGGTATTGAACTCAGCCCTGTTGCAGTGCCTGCGCGGCCGCCAGGGTGGCGTCGACATGGCCTGGCACCTTAACGCCGCGCCACTCCTGGCGCAGCACGCCCTCTTTGTCGATCAGGAAGGTGCTGCGGTCAACGCCGAGGTATTCCTTGCCGTAGAGCTTTTTCAGCTTGATCACATCGAACAGCTGGCATAGGGCCTCGTCGGCATCGCTGATCAGTTCGAAAGGGAAGGCCTGCTTGCACTTAAAGTTTTCATGGGACTTCAGGCTGTCGCGCGAGACGCCAAAGATCACCGTATTGGCGGCCTGGAAGTCGGCATAACGGTCGCGAAAGCCTTGGCCTTCAGTGGTGCAGCCTGGCGTGCTGTCTTTCGGGTAGAAATAAATCAGCACCTGTTGGCCGCGCAATGCTGCCAGGGAAGCGCTCGTGCCACTGGTGGCCTGAGCTTGGAAGTCGGCAACCGGTTGATCAATGACAACAGCCACGGGTAGCTCCTTACGGGGTCTGTGGGCGCCAAGGTTCGATCAGCGCGTCCAGGTTGAGGGCGTCGGCGAAATCGAGGAACTGATCGCGCAGCCAACTGATCTGTGTGCCAGCCGGCAGGGTCACGGTCAGGGTGGCGTTGAGCATGGTGCCGCCGGTCTGCGGGGCCAGGTAGGTGTCGCAGGTGAGGTTTTCCAGCTCAACCTTATGGTCGGAGAAGAACTGGCACAGCTCATTGAGAATGTCAGGGCGGTACACCGAACTCACATAAGCGACGTACGGCAGGGCCTGTGGACGGACTTCCTGGGCGGCGCTGCGGGTCTGGGTAATGATGAATTCATGCTTCTTGGCCAGGCCTGGCAGGGTTCCTTCCAGGCGTGCCAAGGCGTCCCAGCTGCCGGAAATTTGCAGCACCAGGGCGCTGTATTCACCGTGGCGGCTGAGGCGAGTGCTGATCACCGAGCAGCGGTTCTCATGGCTGGCGCGGCACAGTACGTTGGTCAGCTCCATGGAGTTGGCGCCCAGGGCGCTGATGACAAGGAATTGTTCGCGGACTGTAGGGGTGGACATGCAGCATTCCTAAAGCAAAGAAGTGGTCGGGGCAGATGCGGGCCGACTAAAGTACGGAGGTTAGCGAAAAGCACGGCCTAGGGGAATGCTCGGCTGGGTTCTGTTGGCATTTACAGGTGCCGGTAAACGGCAACACAGCCGTGACCTTCGCTTGTACAAGGCAGGTGGCGCCAGTACCATTACGCCTCTCTTTTTGCGGCAGGAGCGGTGTGATGATTGCGGGCAGTATGGTGGCATTGGTCACGCCAATGGATGCACAGGGTGGTCTGGACTGGGACAGCCTGAGCAAACTGGTGGACTTCCACCTGCAAGAAGGCACTAACGCTATCGTTGCGGTCGGTACTACCGGCGAGTCGGCGACCCTTGAAGTCAGCGAGCACATTGAGGTCATCCGTCGTGTGGTTGACCAGGTCAATGGCCGTATCCCGGTGATTGCCGGCACCGGTGGCAACTCCACCCGTGAGTCGGTCGAGCTGACCCGCGCAGCTAAAGAAGTCGGCGCCGATGCCTGTTTGCTGGTGACGCCGTACTACAACAAGCCAACTCAGGAAGGCTTGTACCTGCACTTCCGGCACATTGCCGAGTCGGTTGCCATTCCGCAGATCCTCTACAACGTGCCCGGTCGTACCGTGTGCGACATGCTGCCCGAGACCGTTGAGCGCCTGTCCACAGTGCCGAACATCATTGGCATCAAAGAAGCCACTGGCGACCTGCAACGCGCCCGCGAAGTGCTCGACCGCGTCAGCAAAGACTTCCTGGTTTATTCCGGCGACGATGCCACCGCCGTTGAGCTGATGCTGATGGGCGGCAAGGGCAATATCTCGGTGACCGCTAACGTCGCCCCGCGCCTGATGAGTGAACTCTGCGCCGCCGCCATGCGTGGCGATGCCGAAACCGCTCGCGCGATCAACGACCGCCTGATGCCGCTGCACAAGTCGTTGTTTATCGAATCCAACCCTATTCCGGTGAAATGGGCCCTGCACGAGATGGGCATGATGCCGGACGGTATCCGTCTGCCTTTGACCTGGCTCAGCCCGCGTTGTCATGAACCGCTGCGTCAGGCCCTGCGCCAGACCGGCATATTGGTTTAATCGAGGAATTGTTCTTGTTTGAGGAATCGTTGCGCATGAAGCGACTGGCCGGACTCTCCGCACTTGCTCTGATTATCTCCAGCACCAGTGGTTGTGGCTGGCTCTGGGGCGAAGACGGCTACTTCCGTGATCGTGGCAATGATTACCTCGAGGCGCGCGAAACGGCGCCTATGCAGGTGCCTGCTGGCCTCAACGCCAAGCGTCTGGACCCCTTGCTGCCGATTCCTGGCACCGTGAGCACTGCGCGCCCAGCCGCCGATGTCGAGTTTGAAGTGCCGCGTCCGCCAGCCCTGAGCGCTGCAGTGGCCGAGGCCAGTGACTTCAGCCTGCAGAAGAGCGGCGCCTCGCGCTGGATCGTGGCCCAGCGTCCGCCTGCCGAAGTCTGGCCGGTGGCTCGTCAGTTCTTTGAAGACAACGGCTTCACCATCGCCTCCGAGCAACCGCAAACCGGCGAGTTCAGCACCGCTTGGCAGTCCCTCGACACCGTCTCGGCGACTCTGGCTCGGCGCCTCAGCAGCCGCGTCGCGTTCGCCGAAAACGCCGGTGAAACCCGTGTGCGTGTGCGTGTCGAGCCTGGCGTGCAGCGCAACACCAGTGAAGTGTTCATCCTCAGCGTCGAGCGTCCGGCCGGCAGCACTGCCGACGTCGCCTGGCCTGATGCCAGCAGCAACGCCGGCCTGGATGGCGCCTTGCTGGACGAAATGCTCGCCAACCTGTCGCGCAGTGCCGAGCAGGGCGGTTCCGTATCGCTGCTGGCAGGCAAGGGCTTTGATGCCCCGAGCCGTATCAGCATGATCGTCGACGGCAACGGCAACCCTATCCTCAACCTGGGCGCCGACTTTGACCGCTCCTGGTCGAGCGTTGGCCGGGCGCTGGACACCGCGCAAATTCATATCGACGACCTCAACCGCAGCCTGGGCGTCTACTACATCAACCTCGCCGCCAATGCCGGTACCGACAAGAAGCCAGGTTCGTTCGCCTGGGTACCGTTCTTCGGCGGCAAGGCCGATGCTGAAGAGATCGAAGCCAGCGCCGAGCGTTATCAGGTGCGCCTGACCAAGGCCGGCGACAGCATTCAGGTTTCCGTCGAAAAAGACGCCAACACCGTCGCGCCAGCCGATCTGGCCCGTGAAGTGCTGAGCCGTATTCAGGAAAACCTCGGTTAATAACCCCGATTGAGCGCGCCGGTCGCGCTCAACCGAGCTGTTTTAATCACGTACAAGCAATGGGCGAAACCTTCGGGTTTCGCCTGTTTCGTTAGATGAAGATGGAAATACGCCATGACCACTCCCAGCTCCCTGAGCCTGAAGAAAATCTACTCCGGCAAAGTGCGCGACCTCTACGAGATCGACGCCAAACGCATGCTGATGGTGGCCACGGATCGCCTGTCGGCCTTCGACGTGATCCTTGCCGAGCCGATCCCGGAAAAGGGCAAGATCCTCACCGCCATTTCCAACTTCTGGTTCGAGAAGCTGGCTGATCTGGTGCCTAACCATTTCACCGGCGACAAGGTCGAAGACGTAGTTCCGGCTGCCGAACTGCCGCTGGTGGAAGGCCGTGCCGTAGTCGCCAAACGCCTGCAGCCGGTTGCCGTTGAAGCCATCGTGCGTGGCTACATCGTTGGTTCCGGCTGGAAGGAGTACCAGAAGAGCGGCACCGTCTGCGGCATCCAGTTGCCGGCCGGCCTGAAAGAAGCGGCCAAGCTGCCTGCGCCGATCTTCACCCCGTCGACCAAGGCCGCCGTAGGCGATCACGACGAGAACATCTCCTTTGCCCAGTGCGAGGCCATCATTGGCGCCGAACTGGCCGCCAAGGTACGTGACACCGCCATCGCCCTGTACAGCGCAGCGGTGGAGTACGCAGCGACCCGCGGCATTATCATCGCTGACACCAAGTTCGAATTCGGCCTCGATGAAGACGGCACCCTGACCTTGATGGACGAAGCCCTGACCCCGGATTCCAGCCGTTTCTGGCCCGCCGACAGCTACGCCGAAGGCAGCAACCCGCCGAGCTTCGACAAGCAATTCGTGCGTGACTGGCTGGAGTCCACCGGCTGGAACAAAGAGCCTCCCGCCCCGGCTGTACCGGCCGATGTCGCACAGAAAACCGCCGACAAATACCGCGAAGCCCTGACCCGCCTGACCGCCTAAGACGTTCAGCGTGAGTCACCCGCACAAAGGCAGCCACGGCTGCCTTTGTGCGTTTTATCCAATGCCTAAGCAAAAACGGCCAAGCGCTTGAATACAGACGAAAAGTCCTGCTTTGGGGTTTCGCCCTAAGCATTTGAGCTGTTATCATGCGCGCCGCTGGAGAGATGCCGGAGTGGCCGAACGGGACGGATTCGAAATCCGTTGTACTGGCGACAGTACCTAGGGTTCAAATCCCTATCTCTCCGCCACTATTAAAAAAGCCCTGTAATTCAATGAGTTACGGGGCTTTTTGTTTCTGCGTTGTACGTAGGCTTTGTACGTACTACGGCGCGGCCAGAATCGTGCTCTGAGTGTGGGTGATTGCACTGAAACGGACTGAGCAGTTAGTTTGAAACTGTCTATCCTTTCGTTGCTATCTCAGACAAGGAGAGTCAACGAATGGCACACCTAGCAAGCTCACTCACGCCTTCCCAAGAAATCGTCGTCCAGCTCACCGGCACTGCTGATCGTGAAGAGGTGGGCCGGCGCCTGTCATTAGATGGCATTCGCGTCAAAGTGCTGCGAGGACTAAAGCGTGGCACTGTCAAATTGGGCGTGAATGCACCTGCCGGGCTAGTGCCTATCAGGCGTGATGCTCTCCTAATGCCTAGAGGTCGCTCTGTTGGGCGGCTAGCCCTTACGCGAGGCGTAGAGCAAGAGATCGTCGTCACCCTGAAGGATGGGGCGGACGTTGCTGTTGTGCTGGACTGGTTGGCTTCGGATGGCGTGACCTTCTCAGTCGAAGCGACTAGGGCCACGTTGAGCCTCATACACATTAAGGCGATCAATGAATTGCTGATCATGCGTGATGAGCTGATCTGTCACGATTAAACACGTTATCAAGTAAGTAAGACCTGCCAGCCGGCAGAACGGTGTATCCACTCGGGCCGTTAATTGCCCACGAGCAGCTAATAAAATCGATGCTCGTTAGGTGATCAAGGGCAGCCTCAGCCTCTAGAGGGGCTAGGGTAGTTTGCCTAATAACCGCTGGTAGGGTGGCGTTATACTTGCGCACCTCATCCATCGCTTGGACGGCACCTAAAACCATTGTCTGGGTGCGTGTAAGGGCAGCTTCTGGAGTAGTGGTTGAGGCAACGCGAACCTTCTTCGCAAGTTGCCAAACTGGCACCAGTGCTAGGGCGGCCACTAGCAAAGCAAGCCAGACCGGAATCGGTGCACTGCTGAAAAACCAATCGTAAACACCAACAACAAAACCCCATGCACCACGCCAAATGGCCTTGAGCCATTCAAGGTCGTTATTTTCAATAATCTTATTGATAACCGCTGTGACGAAGCCGCCAGCAACAAACAGCACCAAACCCACAGCACTCCTACGGTGCTCACGAATCCAAGCAAATCCCTTCACAATTCCCGCCCCGTAGAAAACCATGCACTAGACGGCATTCTATGGAATACAGCCGGAAAATATCACCCATGCCCCCGCCCCCCATAAATGGGCCTGTTTAGGGGTCTAGGTGCGCTGTTTAACACGGGCGGGAGGGGGCAGATAGGAACACTAGTGATTTTAGAATATCAACAGCCCTGCCAATCCCATGCATGGCCCTGTAAGGCTCTAGAAGGCTCTACAGTGCGTTTTGGTGTTCTTGGTTGTGTATGGATGCCATAAACAATAAAAGCCCCGTATACGAGCGTATACGGGGTTTCTTGAAGGATTTTAGGTGTTGTGGTGTGGGAAGACTCAAACAGTCTTCATTGCACGCTGTACGGTGGAGAGGCTGACGCCTAGCTGCTCGGCTGCTTTCCGGTAACTGACGTTCGAGGCAACCAGTGCACGGATCGCTGCATCATCTACGGTCTTCACTCGGCCTGTGTAGACGCCTTTAGTCTTAGCCTGTGCGATGCCTTCCCGCTGACGCTCTCGAATCATGCTCCGCTCGAATTGAGCCACTGCCCCCATCATGGACAGCATCAAGTGTTGTGTTGGGTTGTCGTCTCCAGTGAACAACAGATTCTCTTTCATAAACTGGACGTGCACGCCTTTGGCGTTGAAGTCTTGCACCAGAGCCAGCAAGTCAGCCAGAGAGCGAGCTAGGCGGTCGATGCTATGCACGACGATGCAATCACCCTCACGGACGTATTCAATCAGCGCTTGCAGCTGTGGACGGTCTACGTCCTTACCTGACGCCTTGTCAGTGAACACCTTGTCAAAGGACAGGCCATCAAGCTGACGATCCGTGTTTTGGTCAACTGTACTAACTCGAACGTAGCCAACCTTAGCCATGGTGCGCACCTCTTGTATTCATTTGGGTCTAGAGGTGGCCAGTGTATTCCGTATTCATGGCTAGATCAATCCTAATGAATACAGGATTTGTATTCAGGTTTCTGTATGCACTGGCGTGTACCCAAATGGCTACTTCTGGATAGAGGGCAGCTTTTCCTTGTTCAGGATTGTCCAGCGTCTAACCTGCGGCTTCTTGAAGAACCGTTGCAGGTTGTGCGGTTTCTGGCTGCTGATTCTGGTTTCAATGGCTTCCAGTTTCTCTGGTCTGACCTTTTCTCCCATTATGTTCGTTAGTGAAGAGAATGAATTTTCAGCGATCTCTTGGAGGTCGCTAACCTCCATTGTGGTCATGATCATCAGATAGGCTTGAGGCTTCTTCTCTCTGTTGAGCAGCTGGATTCGAATCAGGAATGGTTGCTCAGGGTGTTTACGTCGCAGTGCTTGCTTGAAGGCAACCATGTCGTTCAGTAAATGGATGCTCTCACTGTGATCGTCGTAGAACACGCTATGCCTGTATGACCATTCGTAGTTGGTCAGGGCATGGAGGTATTTACGTATTGTCTTGTCTTCACTTGCTTCAGCCATGAGAGGTGTAACTCCTTGCTGTAGATCACTATCTGGGGATACAAACACTTTCCTATACCGGATGCAATTTCTTTGCTTGAGGCTGCAGTGTTATGTGTGTTCTAGGCCCCGTATTGTCTTGGTTCTCTGGTTTGGCACATGGTGTTTATTATTCGAAATTCTGCATTAGTAGTGCGGTAACAGATGCTGAAGGTGCGAGGAGAGGGTTTGCTAGGAAATTGCCCGGCGAGAAGTCAATGAGCTGAAGTTTTTAGCTGCATTGCCTAAATGAGGAGTGGCGGCGAGGTCGGCTTTTGCACTGTTTTCGTCCCTGATATCTGATGCCCTCTCTCCGTTGATTTGAGGGTGTCTTTTCTGCGTTCTATTGTCGGACCTCAGTTGCGTGGGAAATCTTTTTATAGGAGTTTCTAGGGCTTGTTTGACTCAATTGCGTAGTTGCATCGCACTTGACCGACCATTGCACGCTAAAGTCATGACCGTCAGAGGGCGGCCAGAAGCGGCCATTAGAAAGTGACTATTAAAGCAGGTGCGATTCAGTATTTATATTTGAAAGCGCAATGCCGTACACCGATCCAACTTTATTTTCGTACCGCATACAGCTTGATCTAACTAACAATCGCTGCACGCTTGCGTCATACAGTCCACCGCTAGGGGAAAGTATTTCTAAACTTACAATCCTGTCATGCTCATGAGCTTGAAGAATTCTCTGTTGCAGCGTAGCAGCTTGATTGGTCAGTCTTGATATTTTTGAACTGTCGCGATCATCATTCAGGACTAAATGATTCGCGCTTTTCAAAAAATCTCTACAGTCCGAGAACAAGCCATTGCTTTTACGAAGATTTTGTAAAAATTCGTAATCAACTGGAAGTGAACAAAACTGGCCTAGCCCGCTGCTCCATGGATAGTTAACAACTCCTTGGTCGCGGTGTTGCGCCGTAATTAATTCACTCCATCTGGAACTACTATCTGTGACCAAAACCGAGCCGGTTACTTGAGCTAAGAATAATGCCATTTCGTAGTTCGGCCCCATTCGAAATTGCATGATCTGTCCTCCCTCAGGATAGTCCAGCTTTTGTAACAACATTAGCGGAGAAGATTCTGCCAGTAGCTCTAGTTCAGACACGGCTGTTTCCGCATCCTCGTGCGTCAGCCCGAAATCATGAACCAAAAACTGAACTCTCGCCTCGCTCGGCATCATGGCGGTCGAATTAAGCAGATCCTCCACTTGCAGTTTATAGCCTACCTTTAAGTCTTCTACGCTCATAGCGTCTTTGGTGCGATTTTTAGACCGGCCTCGAGCCATTTCTAACATTGCGCTCATTAGAGCACTGTCGAAATCAGAGGGGTCGGGAATAAGGTTTACTAATCCATGCGCAATGAGTGGCTCTATATCAAGCATGAAAAGAAATTCTTTCAATGCTTGATACTTGTATTTAGCGGGCGATTGGATTGGACTGAATTCTGGGCGAATATTATTAGGATTTGTAACGGGCGTTTGTATAAGGAACTCGTCAAAAAAAGATGCCGCTGGCAATGCGTTCTCGCTAATGACGCGAACGTCCAATATTCCGCTATAAAGCGCCCGAAATTTACCGTCCGGCTTCGGCAGCATCGCATAAATGTCGGTGCTGCGAGGCCAAAGAATCCCGTAAAATTTATAAATTTCTGAAATTTGTTCGTTGGTCAGCTCTCGACGTACGTCTTGCCAACTCTTACCATTGCTGAGTCCTAGAACGTCTCGTATGCAGTTGCAGAATGCTAGGTTTCGCTCTCGAACGCTGGCGACACTCCACGTCGTTCGAAGCTCGATTGGAGTGTTCCGGCAACAGTTTTTATACTTTCTGCCGCTACCACAGCCACAATTCCCGTTCCTGCTAATAGACTCCTCGACAATATTCTTGTTTAGAAACTCATCGTGGGGCTCGGTCCGCCCGAAAGCATCTTGGTAGTGAACGGAGCCATCAGCAAAAGAGGCGTACATTTCTCCACCAAACCCGTGAATCATATCGTTTGGCGGCAGCAATAAACTTTTTAGCTCCGCCCAGTCAGCAGTTATTTCTAGTTCTGGATAAAGCCACTCTTCTTTCCCCGCAGCCACAGACTCGGCTCTGCTCTTGATAATATAATTTATTTTTGCAACCTCCTCTGAGGTTAGATTTCGGGAGTTGATGAACTCAATTGTATTTACGAGGCTTTGACGAACACGATTAGCGTTTGTGCGTGGTTCGAGTGGGTCGACCGCATTAGGATTTTTAGCAAATTCCAAGTTTGTGAGAATTAAACAGCGATTCTTATTTAGGGGGAATATTGTCTGAGATCCTTTCAGCGCTATATCTGGATCGCTAGGGTACTTGCACATTGGTGAATCGGGCGGGCAAGCGTAGTTATAAATGGTGACCGGATGATCTGAGACAATAAATTTAACGTCAGAGTTTTCCGCGGATACCAACTCGCGGACCCCTTCCGCCCACAAGGTGCAATGTATGGATCGTAGCGATTGCATCTCTGTCATAAGAGAGAGCTGGCTTAGTTCAGGGTATTTGCTTTGAATCCAATCCAAACCTTTCGGCGTTCGCAGTTTTTGAGCATCCAGATACGTAAAAAAACTTTCAAAGTTATAATGCCACTGAGACTGATCGTTTGTTGAAAATGCCCGAATGGCCTTGGAGCCGCTGTCGTCAATTGGGCCAAACAATTTTTGCTCTATGTCATCGTTAACCTCGCCACCAAAAAATGTAGAGTAAAGATCTTTCCTATAAAATTGTTGAGCTGGTGTGCGCCACTTCGTCGAATATATCGTTTCGTTCTGCCCGTTCCGAACAATATCTTTGCGGGTTAAGTAGCAAAGTTTCTCTCCAGCGTCGATAAAGCCCTTCTGATGCCATTGTGCTACGAAGTGATTATCTCTGGTCTTAGTCATTACGGTGGGCAGTCCTTGGCGGGAGGAGCAGGTAGGCCCCTAAAAGATTGACATCGGCGGGAACGGCGCTCGCCCTGTGGGTTTAGCCCATACTACGTTTTCTGCTATTAAGCGGCACGCCGTCAACAGTTGCCGTATCCAGTGCCGACAACTGCGCATCCAAAACGCCGTTCTTCCTATCGAGTGGAGTTACTTGCCTATCGCCAATTTACTGAGCGAGCACCGCGATTTTCGCCGCCAAAATATTCGTTACAAAGCCGAGTGAATCGCCACTAGTCTTGTGGACACTCGAAGACCACTCTTGGCCGACTTCTGACCGTTGCCACCGGCTGCTATGGGTCGATTGCTGTCGTTCAAGGAGCTGGTCAGTAGTTGTGAAAATAGACGGTCAAGTCAGTGCTATTTCGCATCAATGGAATGGATAGCTAATCTTAGTTATGGCTTCCAGCTTCTGAGCTGCGCTCAAACCCTTGCTATAGGTGTCGAGAGTAACGGTCTTTGTTTCGTGCCCTAGCAGTTGCTGAACCGTGCTCAGGGGTAAGTCCGCTTGATGCAAGCTGGTAGTCACTGTATGACGGATCGAGTGAAAAACGTGCAGGGGGCCAAACCCTAATTCAGTCTTGAGCCTGCCAAATCGCTTGGACAATGCGTCTGAGCGGATGCCGTACATATTCTTGGTCTTGATAGGTAGCAGCCACCCGTCTTGGGAGCCCTGCACCAGCTGTTTAACCATGCCGAGAATGGCTAGATGAACGGGCACCTGACGGATGCCTGCAACGGTCTTGCTATCAACGATATCGAAGCATGAGACACCTTCAACAAGAATGATGTTCTCGACTTTGAGCTGGCAGAGCTCTTCGATACGGGCTCCGGTGTAGGCTCCTAGCTTGATCAAGGTTGCAAGGGTAGCGTCATTCTTGGCTAGAGCTGCGGCATATAGTACTGGTATGTCTTCACGCTCGAATGCCTTTCGCTTGGCCTCCTTGGCGAATCTACCTCGGAGCTGAGGGAGGTCATGATTTTCAAATGGTGATGCCAAGCCTTTGTACTGCTCTCGCCATTGGGTGTCGTACTTGATTGCCCACTTCCAGAATACGTTGCCGGCTAGTAGGTACTGGCTCTTGGTCTTGCTTGTCAGTCCTTCCAGCGTATTCAGAAAGGCTGCGACGCTATCAAAATCCAGCGGCCTGCCTGTCTCACTCAAGTAGTCCGAAAGCCTCTTTAGCTTGGCTTCCTGAGAATCTATCGCCTTTGGAGAGTTGGCTTGTGCAGTGCGGTGGGCGCGAAACTCTCGCAGGCGGGTGGCGGTAATCGGCGACTTAGGTTTATAGCTATCCGGGGCACCGAAAAGACTTGATAGCTCTTCAATCTCTAGCGTGCTCAAGCCCTCGCTCTGTGCAATAACTTGCTGAAGCAGACTGCCGACAATCTCTTGAATGTCATCACGCAACGCAAGCTGTCCGTCTGTGCCCTGCGCTTTGCGAATGGCTGCAAGTTGTTGCATATCTTCCATGTACCCGGGATCGGAGAACAGGGAAGCCATCGCGGCAGTAATATCGGGGGAGGGGGCATCGCTCGAATATGGCTCCGGCTCGCTAAGAGCGATTGCGATTTTGCTCGCTTTTGTAGCCTCGGCTATGGATGAGGCATAGGCGGCGGCAGACTCCTTCCATGCGTCGCCTCTCCCAGCTTTAGCAGAGCGAGCTGTTTCGATTTGAGCCTTCCACTTCGCTAAGTGGGGTAGACGCCGCCGTAGAGCCTCATTACGGTCTGTTGTGTCCAGTGACTTTGACAGGATGCGTCTATTACCAAAGGCGTGTTGCACGTCCTTCGGGATGGCTAGGCGAGCGTGATAAGTGCCGCCCTGCCTCTCAAGATTGTCTGCCATGCTCAGCCCCGATTTTAGCGAATTGTACGTAGTTATTGTACGTACAATTCCTCTGCATGCCTACAGGCACTGCATTCTGTGGGGTTTTGGGTGTGTTTCGGTGAGTCCCTATCTCTCCGCCACACATAAAAGCCCCGTAATTCAATGAATTACGGGGCTTTTTCTTGTCTGTAAGAAAGCTAAAAGCGTTTAGGGGCAAAATCCAGTCCTTCCAGACCGCTATGCACCGCCCCAATCCTCCCCAAATTCCATCTTCTCAGACACAGCACAGCCCAGAGTCTTGGGAAACCATCCAACGTTCATCAAGGAGCTGCGCGCGGGCATAGTCTCGAGTTGCTACGAGCTGAGCTTGGGAATGGCTATCATGGCTCGTAATAGAGGACATTGAGCTGTGCTGGCCCGCAAAAAACGGGTTAAGGTTACTTTCCCCCAATGGGCTAGTCGTCTGATATCTATCTCGATTGAGCGATTAACAGTAAATGGATGTTCAATAAGTCAAGGAGTGATTCATGCTTAAGCAATTTTTTCTATGTTGTGCGGTAGTTGGTGTGTCCGGCTGTGATATTAATTTATTCAGTCTCAGGCCTGTAAAGTGGGCAACTGTGGACGTGAATGAGTTAAGAGGTGCTTTGAAAAATGTGATTGCTGCTGAGAATCCATATCCAGAAGGGCTTGAAGCTATAAATGAGCGAAGTGTAGAGTTTGGCCGGATGCGTCAGCAAATAAGCACATTGGAAAGAACGGCATCTAATAATTGCAGGGCCAAGATTAACCCGAGGGGCGTTCAGCCCATACCGCCAAACATAATGAATGGCGCGGAAGCTTTTTATAAAGAAAATTATCAGCGGCAGAATGAGGTTGATAATGGCTATCAAGAGTGCGTGCGGGCGATTGAAAGTGATCAGCTGATTGCCGATTTGAAAAAGAAAGTCGATGCGTATAACAAGCTTTACGAGTTGAAGCAGAACCATGATCGCGATCGCATGGAGAAAATAGAACGTCGGGTTAAAGATGTTGTTGCTGATTATGCGAAGGCTAATAACTATGAGCTCGTTGTTTCGGAGAGTTCGACAACTGTTATTTTTAATTCGAGCGAAATGGTTGTTGATGTGACGGGTGGGGTTTTAGAAAAAATAGCTCGTTGAGTTGTTAGCGTGAAAGCTGTAGTTGTTAAACAGATATTTTAATAAATGTGCTTTATTTTTATGTGTTAAGCCTCTGGAACTCATCTGGTTTCAGGGGCTTTTGCATTTTAAGGGCAGGTCTAAGCCAGTAGCCTGGATATCTGCACGGTGGAAAACGCTGCGCGGTTTTCCACCCTACGCGATATCGGGAGCTCTGTAGGGTGGACAACGTTTACTTGTCCACCAGCTTTTTCGACAAGCAGCGCTGGGTCGGAAGCTG
The DNA here is from genome assembly GCF_059567785.1 of Pseudomonas sp. BGA-UO-ETr-WB11. Taxonomy (NCBI): domain Bacteria; kingdom Pseudomonadati; phylum Pseudomonadota; class Gammaproteobacteria; order Pseudomonadales; family Pseudomonadaceae; genus Pseudomonas; species Pseudomonas sp. BGA-UO-ETr-WB11. The sequence goes on from NZ_JCAQOS010000006.1 coordinate 121,327, forward strand.
TCAATCGGGAGCATCTGCTTCGCCTGAGGGAGGGGCCTACATCTGTGCCGCTTGATGCTTCAATTTCAGGGGGGATTACCCCAGGATTTGACGATTCCCGCGTAATGTCGGGTCGACAGATGATCTGAACCATGTAATCGACTCGGAAAGAGACCGTCATCGCTACGGAACTTGGCTTGATCTATCAGGGCTGCCAAGGCTGCACGAGTTTGCTCGGTGAGTTCAACTGCACTGGGTTCTGGAGCTTAGTGTGGGGTGCGGGATGTGAGCTTCGCTGGGCATCTGATCTGCTTTTTTTAGTCTTTTCTGCCGCTGTTTATCATGTCTGCCTGGCGTGCATAGTCGTCCCCCCGCGACGATGAGGACGCCTTGAATGTATCACTACGACGAGTACGACTGCGCACTTGTGCGCGAGCGTGTTGCCCAGTTCCGCGATCAAGTTGAGCGGCGTATCGCGGGTGAGCTGAGCGAGGAAGAGTTTCTGCCGCTGCGCCTGCAGAACGGCCTGTACCTGCAAAAGCATGCCTATATGCTTCGCGTCGCGATCCCTTACGGCACCCTTTCTGCTGGGCAGATGCGTGCGTTGGCTCATATCGCCAAGGTCTACGACCGTGGTTACGGACACTTCACCACGCGCCAGAACATCCAGTACAACTGGATTGAGTTGGAGCGTGTAGCCGATATTCTCGATTGGCTGGCAGAGCACGATATGCATGCCATCCAGACCTCTGGTAACTGCGTGCGCAACATCACCACAGAAGCCTTTGCCGGCGTTGCCGCAGATGAATACCTAGACCCGCGGCCGATGGCCGAAATCCTGCGTCAGTGGTCCACGGTCAATCCGGAGTTCTTGTTCCTGCCGCGCAAATTCAAGATCGCGCTGTGCGCGGCTGCCGAGGATCGTGCGGCCATTCAGGTGCACGACATCGGTTTGCAGCTGTATCGCGACCCCTCCGGTGAATTGCTCTTGCGTGTACTGGTAGGGGGTGGCCTAGGCCGCACGCCCATCATTGCCCAGCAGTTGCGTGAAGGTCTGCCCTGGCAAGATTGTCTGTCTTACGTCGAGGCTATCTTGCGCGTCTACAACCGCCATGGCCGGCGCGACAACAAGTACAAAGCGCGAATCAAAATCTTGGTCAAGGCGCTGGGTATCGAGGCCTTTGCCGTCGAAGTGGAGCGTGAGTGGCAGCAAATCAAGGACGGCCCAGCGCAGCTTACCGAGGCGGAATATCAGCGGGTGGCGGCCTCTTTCAGGCGGCCGGATTACGCCGTACTGGCGTCTACCGATCTGGACTTTGGGACTGCGCTCGCGCGCGATGGCGCATTTGCTCGGTGGGTCGAGCGCAATGTGATGGCGCATCAGGTGCCGGGCTACGTCAGTGTGCTGCTATCGACCAAGCCCGGTATCAGTGCGCCGCCTGGTGATGTAACGGCCGAACAGATGGAGCTGCTGGCCGACTTGAGCGAGCGCTACGGGTTTGGCGAGATCCGCGTGGCTCACGAACAGAATCTGGTGTTGCCAGATGTGCGCAAGAGTGAGCTCTACACCCTGTGGTGCGAGGCTTGCTCAGCCGGGTTGGGCACCGCCAATGCGGGGTTGCTCACTGACATCATCGCTTGCCCGGGTGGTGATTTTTGTTCGTTGGCCAACGCCAAGTCGATCCCTGTTGCCCAGGCTATTCAGCAACGCTTCGATGATCTTGATTACCTGCATGACCTAGGCGACATCAGCTTGAATATCTCCGGCTGCATGAACGCTTGCGGCCATCATCACATCGGTAACATCGGCATTCTTGGTGTCGATAAAAACGGCAGCGAGTGGTACCAGCTAACCCTCGGCGGTAGCCAGGGCCAGCAGGCTGCTTTGGGTAAAGTGATTGGCCCATCGTTTGCTGCTGAGCAGGTGCCTGCGGTTGTCGAACGCATCGTGCACACCTACGTCGATTACCGCGAAAGCGGCGAAGGCTTTATCGATACGTTCCTGCGCATTGGTCTGGAGCCGTTCAAAGAGCGGGTGTACGCGGAGGCTGCGGTATGAATAACCTGATTCGTCTGGTCGACGGCCAGGCCTGCGTGGTGGCGGATGATGACTGGCAACTGGCGGGGCCCGATAGTGAGGTTGAGGTCGAGGGGGCGTGGATCCTGCCGCTGGTGCGCTGGCGCGAACGGCAGTCGGCCGAGGTGCTCGCCGGGCAGGGCATGAGTTGTGACGGCCTCCTGTTGCAGGTGGACGACGATCCTGAAGCGTTGCAGCCTTTGCTTGCCAGTGTGCCGTTAATCGCCATCGACTTTCCCAGCTTTCGCGACGGTCGTGGCTACAGCCAGGCCTATTTGTTGCGGACTCGTTTGGGCTGGCGCGGTGAGCTGCGCGCGGTGGGTGATGTGCTGCGCGACCAGTTGGCGCACATGCGTCAATGCGGTTTCGACGCGTTTGCCGTGCGTGCCGACAAGTCGCTGGAGGATGCGCTCAAGGGGCTGGCCGGGCTCAGTGTGCAGTATGGGCGTTCGGCCATCGAACCACGGCCGCTGTTTCGCCGTGAGCGTCTTCAGCCGTGATGCTGCGTGGTCTGTTCTGGCAGATCATGATTACGCTGATTGAGGGGGCATTCTCGACGGAGCTAAGCCTGGCCATCGGCTGGTTTCTGGGGGGCAGACGGGGTCGTTCTGATGAGTCTGGCCCCACGTCAGTGAGCAAGCCCATCTAGCACTGCGCACGCCCTGCAAGAGGGTGAGGAGTGCGGTGCTTTTGCTGCCTTGGCCATGAGCCTTTGGGGAGTGCTCACAGCACTTATCTTGCCTCTCGTGTTTGCCGGGTAAATCAAACATGAGGGCGTGATCAACTGAATATCTTGGTGAGCACTGTTGTATGCGCACAGCCACTTTGCTCTGCTGGCGAATAGTGCGTGGGATTGGCGCTGGCACGGCACCAATCCCGTCGCGTCTTTTACAGTGGCGGGGTGCGCGGTGGGATCAAGCGCTTGCTGCCGCTCGCCTCATAGGCTGATGCCAGGCGCAGTAGCGCCGAGTCGTCGTAGGCGCGGCCGGCAAAGGTCAGGCCTACGGGCATGCCGATGTCAGGCATGACGCCCATCGGCACGGTGACCGTGGGCACACCCAGGTGGCGGATGGCCAGATTGCCGTTGGCGACCCAGATGCCGTTGCTCCAGGCGATATCTGCCGATGCGGGGTTCACATCGGCATCTGCCGGCCCCACGTCGGCGACCGTCGGAAATAGCACCGCGTCGAGGCCCCGCTGATCCATCCACGCCTCTAGATCGATGCGCCGGGTCTGTTCCAGTCCGCGCAGGCCGTCAGGCAGCGTCGTAATTTGATCCCACGGAGTAATCCCGCGCTCGGCCATGCGCACGTATTCATCCATGCCAGCGGCCAGCTCGTCTTCGCGGTTGGGCAGCGTGCCTGGGTCGTGGGGGAATATCTGCGCGCCGTCCACGTCGGCCAGGCGGTTCAATTGCGGATCGCCATTGGCCCGCAGGAAATCATCGAAGGCCCAGGCCGAGAGGTCCCAAAGCTCGTCATGGAGGAACTCCTTGGACACTAGCCCACGGGTAAACACGGTCGGTGCGCCTGGGCGATCCCCCTCGCAATTGGAGACCAGTGGAAAGTCGACCTCGATCACTTCGGCACCAGCGGCTTGTAGTGTCTGGCGCGCCTGCTCCCAGAGGCCGATCACCGAGGCGCGGGTGTTGATGCGCTGGCCGGTTGGGCCACCGATACCCGGCTTTTCGCTGGTGCCCGCATCGGCATCGGCGTTGATAAACATGCGCGGTACGCCGAAACGTTTACCGGCCAGTGCGGCGGGCTTGGCAGCCAGCTCTAGGTATGAGGCAGGACGCACGGCAGCGACACTCGGAATCGGCACCCACGGCTGTAACCGCCACAGATCGCCCCGTGTGTCGGTGTCTTCCGCCACCACCACGTCGAGCACCTCAAGCAGGTCGGCCATGGTGCGCGCGTAGGGCACGACCACATCCATGGTCGGCGTCAGCGGCCAGTTGCCACGCACCGAGATCACCCCGCGCGACGGCGTGTAGGCGCATAGGCCATTGTTTGATGCCGGCCCGCGACCGCTCGACCAGGTTTCTTCGGCCAGGCCGAAGGCAGCGAAGCTGGCAGCGGTGGCTGTGCCTGCGCCGTTGGAAGAGCCTGAGGCGAAGGGCGCGGTGAGGTAGTCGGCGTTGTACGGGCTTTCGGCCCGGCCATAGACGCCGCGCTGCATGCCACCGTTGGCCATGGGCGGCATATTGGTCTTGCCCAGGCAGATGGCACCGGCGGCGCGCAGGCGTTCGATGGTGAATGCATCGCGGTGGGCGATCAGGTTCTTGAAGGCCGGGCTGCCGGAGGCGGCAGTCAGGCCCTTGACCAGATAACTGTCCTTGGCTGTATAGGGGATGCCATCCAGCGGGCCGAGGGTTTCGCCGCGTGTGCGCCGGGCGTCGGATGCCTGTGCCTCCTGAAGCGCAGCAGGGTTGCGCACCACCACCGCGTTGAGCGCGGTGGTGGTGTCGGGGCCGTCGTAGGCGTCAATTCTGGCGAGATAGGCCTGGACCAGTTCAACCGCCGTGGTTTGGCCGGACTCAAGCGCCGCACGCAGTTCGGCAATGGAAACTTCGGTTACTTCAAACATAGGGGCCCCGCTGGCGACTGGCTGGTTAGGCCGTGAATGTGGTTATCGCGCTGCACCTTGGACACAGGGGTTTCGATCAGTGTAAAACCAGCGCTCATTTCGATCCTTGTTTCACGTTTATGCATGGCAGGACTGGACTTAAAACCTGGTCTGGCCAGGCTCAGCAGCGGTCTATTTAGCACCAAGCGGGTAGCAGAGTGAATCGGTGCGCAGGTTCGCCCGCCAATATCTGGCGCCAGGCCGGTTTCTGCAACTCGCCAATGGCAAAGGGTCGAGCAGTCGATCACGAACAACTGCCCGCAGCCCCTCAGTGCTAAAGCACTATTGAATCGCCGGTCGCGAGGGTCGATGCTGAGCGTGCCGCACTCCGCAAGGGCCACGCTCCGTCATGTCCATCAGTTCGCCATCATCTGCCGTCTCGGCTGCCACGCCGGTTTGCACGCGCCTGGCCAATGGGCTGCAGCTGGCTGTGCTCAGTCAGGCGGGCAGTGCTCAGGCGGCGATCAGTGTGCGAGTGGCGGCGGGCAGTCATGATGAGCCGGCCGCGCACCCAGGCTTGGCGCATTTTCTCGAACATTTGCTGTTTCTCGACTGCGCCGACTACAGCGGCGAGCAGCGCCTGATGCCCTTTGTCCAGGCCTGCGGTGGGCAGCTCAATGCCTCGACCCAGGCGCGGCATACCGATTACTTCTGCGAGGTGCCGGCCGAGCAGTTGGCGGCGGCGCTGGCGCGCCTGTGCGCCATGCTCGCCCGGCCTTTGTTGAGTGTTGCGCAGCAGCTCTCTGAGCGCGAAGTGCTGCATGCGGAGTTTCTTGCCCGTGGTCAGGATGCGGACACCTTGGTGGCGGCCGCACTGGGCCAGGCGTTGGCCGATGGCCATGGGTTTGCCGCGTTTCAAGCTGGTTCGCGGGAGACGCTCGCGGTCGAGCAGGCGGCGTTTCAGCAAGCCTTGGGCGATTTCCATCGGCAGCATTATCAGGGCGCCAATGTGTCGCTGGTGCTGGTGGGACCGCAGTCGGTTGTCGAGTTGCAAGCCTTGGCGCAGCGCTATGCCGGTGAGCTGGCCAGCGGCCCGGCGTTGCCCGCGATGTCGCCGGCAGCCTTGTTGCCGTTGCGGCGGCCGCAGTTGCAGTTGCAATTGCCGAGCGGGGTGCCGACCTTGCATCTGGCGTTTGCCCTGGAGTTCGACCCCACAACGCCCGCTGGCGACCTGCAGCAGGTCCTGGCGTTTGTGCAAACCTGGCTGCTGGCCGAGTCGCCGGGCGGCTTGCTGGCCCAGCTGCGCGCGACGCAACTCTGCACCGGTTTAACGGCGCGCGTGCTCTATCACGATCAGGGCCAGGCCCTGTGGTTGCTGAGCTTTACCGGCTTCAGTGACGATGACTCGGCGCGGGCGGTATTGGTGGCGGCGCTGCAAGATTGGCTGGTTTTTTTCGCCACTCACGCACCCTGGGACGAACTGTGCGAGCGCTATCGGTTGATCCAGATGTGCCGGCCGCCGGCGCGCACGCCTCTGGCCCTGGCGCGGCAATGGCAAGAGGCGCTGGCCTTGGGCTTGACGCCGAATCAAGGGTTGAGCGCGCGTGGTCTGCAGTTGTTGCCGCAACTGTTGCAGCAATTGCAGGCACCGCAGCGCTGCATCAGTGTGTTGGCCAGTTCGGCACCGCTGCCGGTATGGCCGGGCACGGGCGGCTTCACTTTGCACCTGCAGGAGGCCGCGCTGCCCGTTGCGGCCAGCCGCCATAGGCGCTGGCACTTGCCCGCGGCCAATCCGTTGCAGGGCGATGTGTTGGCAGCGCTGCCGTCGTTGGCCATCGCGGCCCAGTTGCACTGGCTGGATGCGCCGCCGTCCGCGGTCAACCCTACGTCCGTCGTCCATGGTCTTTGCCGCTTCGCAGCGCAATTGCCAGCGGCGCAGCTGTTGACGGTGGCGCAGGTGGCGCTGCGCGAGCTGACGGCCAATGCCGAGCAGGTCGGCTTCGACCTGCAACTGTCCGCTCAGCGTGGCGTCTTGCAGTTATTTCTACAGGGGCCTGGGCCATTGTTGCCGCTGCTCTTGGGGCAGTTGCTGCAACGCTTGCAGGCGCCGCCGGCCGAGGTCTGGTCGCAGGCGCTGCGGTTGGCACAGCAGGCAAGTGACACCGCGCAGATGCCGTTGCGGCAGATGCTTGGGCGCTTGCCCGAGTTTTTTGAGGCGGGCGCTACGCCTTTGCCGGCAGTCACTGCCAGCGAGCTGCAACATGGTTATCAACTGACGGGCTTTGCTGCCCAACTGCTAGGTGTGACGGCGCCCGAGCAGGCACGGATCACGGCGCTGTTTAGCGCGACCACAGCTCTGGCGCTCGACCTGCCACCTGGAGTGCCCAGCTCCGGGCGTTACTGGCGGGCAGGGCAGGTCGATACATCCGAGGCCTGCGTGGTGCTGTTCTGTCCGTTGGCCAGCCCCACGGCGCACCACGAAGCTGGCTGGCGGCTGTTGGCCCACTGTTATCAAGGGCCGTTCTTTCAGCGTCTGCGCAGCGAGTTGCAGTTGGGCTACGGGGTGTTTTGCGGCTTTCGCCAGGTGCAGGGCCGGCGCGGCATCGTGTTTGCCGTGCAGTCGCCCCATGCCAGTGAGGCCGAGGTGCTGACCCATATCCGCCGTTTTCTCGCGGATCAGACTCCGCGGCTGGCCGCGCTCACTGCCACTGAACGTGGCGCCGCCGCCCAGGCGCTCGCCGAGCCGCTGAATAGTGCTCGCCTGACGGCGCTTGAGTGTGCCGAACTGCACTGGCAACAGCACTTGGCGGGATTGCCATCTACCCATGCTGCTGCCGTGTTGCAGGCCCTGGCGGGCTATGACACCCAGCAATTGCTGTGCAGCCAGCAGCAGCTGCTCGCTGCCCACGGCGGTTGGTATCTGCTCAGTAACCAAGCTCCCCGCGAAGACGGCTGGTTACCGCTCGCCTGAGTCGCGAGCCCCCCCAAATAACAACCCTCTTTCTACCTCTGCGTGCTGACTAGGCGCCGCGTGGCGTGCCTGCGCCTACGTGTTTTTGCCGGGCTCGTTCGTTGGGCTAACGGCGGCGTACGACCTACGAACGACCTCCCTGCGGTGGTCGCGGTCGTACACCTTTTTGGCCGCGCCGCCGGGCCTGGCCAAAGCAGCAGTGATTCGGCGCTTTTGCAGCGTATGGCCGGCTGTGGGGCTTTTCGATAATCGCCTCGACCTGACAGACCTGACTGTCGTCCCACCCGCGGAGCGCGTTATGAACAACAACAAAATCGCCAACACCCGATTCCTGCCACTCGCCCTGACGGCTGCTGTTGCCTTGGCCACGGCCCAGCAGGCTGCAGCGGAAATCGTTTTGTATGACAAGGACGACACCACCTTTGCCACCGACGGCTACCTCAACACCTTTTACGTCAACAGCGATGTCGACCGCGAAGGCGAGACCTTTGACCGCAGCCAGTCTCGGGTGAAGATGGGCTTTCTGCCCAACTGGCTCGGCTTTACTTTCGGTAAGGAAATCGACGGCCTGACCCTCAGCGGTCGCTCGTCGTTCTGGGTCACCATCAACGACAGCGAAACCAACGGCACCGACACCGCCATCGACGTGCGTCAGTTCTACGGCACCGTCGCCAGCCCAGAGTGGGGTGAAGTGCTGGTCGGTAAGGACTTCGGCCTGTTCTCGCGCTCCAACATTTTCCTCGATGAAATCCTCGCCGGCTTCGGCAACGTCAGCGACACCCTCGGCCTGGTCGACGGTGGCGGCGTGTCCTTCGGCAACATCGGCACCGGCTACCCGTACCCGTTCCCGACCTCGCAGATCACCTATCGCAACAACAACCTGGCCGAAGGCCTGCGCGTTGCCGTGGGCATCATGGACCCGGTAGACACCAACCAGGTCGATAAAGACCTCAGCGACGGCTACGACGACAAGGCCTACCAGGACCAGCCGCGCTACGAGTCGGAAGTCAGCTACCAGATGGATGTGGGCGACGCGACCATCTACTCCTGGGTCAACGGCGCGCACCAGACCTCGGAAAACACCAACAGCAGCATCGACAGCGTGACCTCCCAAGGCCTGGGTTATGGCGTGCAGGCCAAGCTGGCGGGCTTCTCGGTAACCGCTTCGGGCTTCCAGGCCGAAGGCATGAACCCGTTCTTCTCCAACAACGCCGGCGAAGCCATCTTGCGTGAAGTCGACAGTGACGGTTACCTGCTGCAGGGCTCCTACACCTCGGGCAAGAACCGCTGGGCGATTTCCTACGGCAAGACCGAAGACGACGGCAACGGCCTGGGCAGCGCCGCCGACTACGAGACCCGCGGTATCGCCTACTTCCGCACCATCAACGACAACCTCAAGCTGGTGGCCGAATACAACCAGTACGAGATCGACGCCGCCGCGGGCACCGGGCTGGGTGAAGACACCGACACCATCGCTCTGGGTGCCGTGCTGAACTGGTAAGCCATCGCGCACTCGATAAAAACCGGGCCAGGGAAACCTCGTCCGGTTTTATTTTGCATCCACGTTAGCGCTGGCCGCGCCCGGTGTTGCTAAAAGCCCCGGCCACTGGTGTTAACCCTTGTATTGGAGGTAGAGATGTTGGGACTTTGGAGTGCTAACGCAGCGGACTTTCTGCTGCTTCTGACCCTGGCAACCACCTTGGTCTTTGCCTTGCCGATCTTTTTAGTGCCCCTGACCTGGGCGCGCCTGATGGCCTGGCAGATTCCGCAGCAGACCGATCTGGCGGTGTACTTTGGTCGCTGCCTGGGCGCCTTTATCCTGATTCTTGAAGCCCTGATGCTGCGTGCCGCGCTCACTGGCGAGGCGATACACACGGCGTTCGAGCTGCTCGCCGCCACGGCCACGATGATGATCGTTGTGCATGTCTACGGCGCGCTCAAGCGCATCCAGCCCTTGAGTGAAACCCTGGAAATCGGCTTCTACGTGCTGCTGTTATTGCTGACTCTGATGTTCTGGCCCGTCTAGAACAGCAGGCCAGCCGTGTGGGAGCGGTCTTGACCGCGAATCGGCATCACGCGCAAAAGCTTCGCGACCAAGGTCGCTCCCACAGGGTGTGCCGCCCGGTCGATTTTCCGACCCGCTACTTAGGGAGTAGGGCGGCGCTACTCAAGTGGCATGGGGTGTGGGCGCCTTACTTCGTAGAATTCCCCAAGAGTTGTACTGTTTTTCGGGAGCACGCTATGCAGCGGGAAGGGACTGAAGGCGTGGTCACTGCGACCTCCAACGCCAAGGATGTCGAGCTGGTGGCGCAGGAGCTGGCGCGGCAGTTGATCCACCCGCACCTGGGCTTCGTACTGTTCTTCTGCTCGGCGGAGTACGACCTGCAAGGCCTGGGTGAAGCCCTGGAGCAGTACTTCGGCGGCATCAGCCTGATCGGCTGTACCACAGCCGGCGAAATCACCCCGCTGGGTTACGGGCGCGGCTGCATCAGTGCGGTGGGCTTTGATCACCGCAGTTTCTCGATTGCCAGCGGCCTGATCGACGAGATGGACCGCTTCAACTTGATCGACGCCCAGCAACTGGTCGAGCGCCTGATCAAGGATTGCCGCACCAACGAACTGGCCTCGATCAAGGGCCACAGCTTCGCCCTGACCCTGCTGGATGGCCTGTCCAGCCGTGAGGAAGTGGTGCTTGGCGCCCTCAGTGCGGCCTTCGGCAGCATCCCCCATTTCGGCGGCTCGGCTGGCGACGACAATCACCTGACCCACACCCACGTGTACTACGGCGGCCAATTTCATACCGGCGCGGCGGTGGTGGTGCTGTTCAACACCTGGCTGGATTTCGAGGTGTTCAGCACCCACCACATCCAGCCGTGCGCCGACAAACTGGTGGTCACCCGCGCCGACAGTGCCAGCCGCCGCGTCTATGAACTCAACGCCGCGCCCGCCGCCCAGGAATACGCCGAGCTGATTGGTGTGCCGCTGGCGGCTCTGGATCATCACGTGTTCGCCGCCCATCCGCTGGCCGTGCGCATCAGCGAGCAGTACTACGTGCGCTCGATTCAGCGGGTCAACGACGACCTCAGCTTGACGTTTTATTGTGCGGTAGAGAACGGCATCGTCCTCACTGCCATGCAGCCGGGGCCCTTGCTGCCCAACCTGGAAAACCTGTTCGACGGCCTGCGCGAGCGCCTCGGCCCGTTGTTGCTGACCATCGGTTGCGACTGCTTTTTACGCCGCCTGGAGATTGAGGATCACGACGGCGTGGACGCCGTATCAGAGTTTTTGCGCCGCCAGCCAGTGCTAGGTTTCAACACCTACGGAGAGCAGTTCAATGGTATGCATATCAACCAGAGCTTCACCGGAGTTGCCATCGGCCGCCCTGGCCGTGGCTGATGCTGCCGAGCTGCAGGCGCGCTGCGCCGCCTTGGAGTTGGAGAACCGCAAACTGCGGCGGATCAACACCGCGTTGATCGAACGGGTCGAGTCGATTCATTCCCGTGGCGACGATGCCTACGCCGCCTTCCAGCACTCGGTGGTGCTGTCCGAGCAGGTACGTGAGCGCACCGACGCGCTCAATCAGGCCATGGCCGAACTGAAGTCCAGCAACCAGCTGCTCAGCGATGCCCGTCTGCGCGCGGAAACCGCCCACCAGCATCTGATCGATGCGATCGAAAGCATCTCCGACGCCTTTGTGCTGTTCGACAGCGAGCAGCGCATCGTGCTGTTCAACAGCCGCTTCAAATCCTTCTGGGCCGGCAGCCGTGCGCGCATTGGCAGTGGCACTCGCCTGGCCGAGATCAAACGCCTGAGCAAGAGCACCGGCCTGGTGGTGGAAGAGCAGCGCAGCAGTCGCGACGACAACCTACTCTATCGCCTCAGCGACGGCCGTTGGGTGCAGGTCAGCGAACGGCCTACCCGCGAGGGCGGGCTGGTGATCCTCTACACCGACATCACCGAGGTCAAACTCAGCGAAACCCTGCGCCGCGAACAGGCCCTGGCGCAGAAGTCGCGGCTGCTGCAGCGGGCCATGGACAACCTGTCCCAGGGCATGGCGATGGTCAACGCCGAAGGCCAGCTGGAGCTGTGGAATCACCGCTTTCTCGACCTCTGCGGCCTGGCGCCGATCAACGCCCACCGGCCGTTCGCCGAGGTCATGGCCGACAGCGAGTTGGCCCTGCTCACACCGGCCAGCCGCGATGCCGGTGGCAAGCGTATCGAGGAACTGGAGCTGCGCCTGTTCGATGGCCGCATGCTGGAGGTGCGCACCCATCCGCTGCCCACCGGCGGCTTCGTCAACACCTTCACCGACATCACCGAGCGCTACCGGCATGCCGAGGCCCTGAGCGAAAGCGAGCGCTGGATTCGCCTGATCACCGACCACGTGCCGGCGCTGATCGCCTACCTGACGGCTGACCTGGTCTACGAATTCACCAACAAAGTCTACGAGGAATGGTACTGCTGGCCGCGCGGCGCAATGCTCGGCCAGAGCCTGCGCGAGGTGCACCCGGAGGAACATTGCCGGCGCCTGGAGCCCTATATCGAACGGGCGCTGTCCGGCGAGAGCGTGACCTTCGAGGTGGCGGAAACCAACCACGACGGCCAGGAGCGCTACATGCTGCGCTCCTACGTGCCGAACCGGCAGGCCAGCGGTGAAGTGCTGGGCATCTTCGTGCTGATCCGCGACATCACCGAGCGCCGGCGCACCGCCGAAGCCTTGCATCAGGCCTATCAGCACCTGGAGCAGCGGGTGCGTGAACGCACCACTGAACTCACCGACCTCAACACCCAGTTGCGCCGCGAAATCGACGAGCGCACACAGATGGAAGCGCGCCTGCGCGAGGCCAAGGGCGAGGCCGAGCAGGCCAACCTGTCGAAGACCAAATTCCTCGCTGCGGTCAGCCACGACCTGCTGCAACCCCTGAACGCGGCGCGCTTGTTTACCAGCGCGCTGCTGGAAAAGCGCGACCTCGCCGACAGCGTCGCCCTGGTGCGCAACGTCAGTAATTCTCTGGAAGATGTGGAAAGCCTGCTCGGCACCCTGGTGGACATTTCCAAGCTCGACGCCGGAGTGATCAAGGCCGATATTGCCCCGTTCGCGGTCAGCGAACTGCTGCAGAACCTGGCCGCCGAATACCACCAGATCGCCGGCAGCGAAGGCCTGCGCCTGGACTTTGTGCCCAGCTCGGCGCTGGTGCGCAGCGACATCCAGTTGCTCGCGCGGATTCTGCGCAACCTGCTCAGCAACGCCATCCGCTACACCCGCGAGGGGCGCATCCTGCTTGGTTGCCGACGGCATCGGCAGAGCCTGTCGATCGAGGTATGGGACACCGGTATTGGTATCGCCGAAGACAAGCTCGGCGAGATCTTCCAGGAGTTCAAGCGCGGCGATGTCAGCCAGCGCAAGCAGGACCGCGGCCTGGGCTTGGGCCTGGCCATCGTCGACAAAATCGCCGGCATGCTCGGCCACCGCATTCGGGTCAGCTCGACGCCGGGCAAGGGCTCGATGTTTGCCATCGACGTGCCGCTGACCAGCCGCGCGCCCCGTGCCCGTCTGGAACCGGCGCTGCCTGATTTGCTGATCGAGCGCCTCAGCGGCGCCCGCGTCTGGGTGCTGGATAACGACGCCGCCATCTGTGCCGGCATGCGCACCCTGCTCGAAGCCTGGGGTTGCCAGGTGGTCACCGCCTTGTCTGCCGAAGACCTGGCACGCCAGGTGGACAACTACCACGCCGACGCCGACCTATTGATTGCTGACTACCACCTCGACGACGACCGCAACGGCGTCGATGCAGTGGCGCAAATCAATGCTCGCCGCAGCTCACCGCTGCCGGCCCTGATGATAACTGCCAACTACAGCAACGAGCTGAAACTGCAACTGCGCGAACTCGGCCACACCCTGATGCACAAGCCGGTACGGCCGATGAAACTGAAGACGGCGATGAGTCATTTGCTGGAAAAGGGCGCCTGAGCGCCAGCCTCAGACCTTGCTGACCCTGGCGCGCAAGATTAGGCCGATGCCGCCGAGCACGGCCAGGGCCGCGAGCAGCAAACGCAGGCTGATGGCCTCAGCGAGCAGCAGGCTGCCGGCCAGGGTGGCGATAATGGGTACGCTGAGCTGCACCGATGCTGCTTGGAATGCGCTCAGGCCGGGCAGGGCGCTGTACCAGATGAAATAACCCAGGCCCGAGGTCAGGGCTCCGGACAGCACGGCATAGAACACACCGAGGCCGCTGCCCTGCAACTGTGGCCAATAGGCCAGCAGCATGACGGCGACGAAGGGCAGGGTGCGCAGAAAGTTGCCGCTGCTGGCCGCCAATGGCTCACAGGTGCCGCGCCCCAGCAGGGAATAGAAGCCCCAGGCCACGCCAGCCAGCAGCATCAGCAGCGCGCCCTTTAGGTCCGGGGCGCTGGCGCCGGGCAGGAGCAAGGCCAGCAGGCCGCCGAGGGCCAGGGCAAAACCCAGCACCTGCGCACGATCCGGGCGTTCTCCCTGCAACAGGCCATGCACCAGCATGCTGATTTGCACCGCCGCAAACAGCAGCAGGGCGCCAGTGCCCGCATCCAGATGCACATAGGCCAGGGAAAAAGCCGCCGCATAGGTGAACAGCGCAGCGGCCGAGCGCCAGTTGCCGCGCATCTGACCGCCGCCGTTGCGCCAGCGTAGTAACAGCCAGAGCATCAGGGCGCCAGCGATCAGGCGCAGGCTGGTAAAGCTGATGGCATCGATAGGGGTGTTTTTCAGCGCCAGGCGACAGAGCAACGAATTACCAGCGAAGGCCAACATGGCCAGGCCGGTGAGGAGCAGGGTGCGCTGGGTCAGGGCCTTGGTCATGGGGCAGTGCTCATCCGCGCAGGCTGCCACTGAGTCGCGGCAGGGGTGGTTTTGCGGCTGTTTTAACGGCGCAAGTAGGCGGCAAAGTCGATGTCGCCGGCGGAGAGAATCGCCTGCACGCGGTTGTGCACATTGAGCTTGCGCAGGATCGCCGAGACGTGGGCCTTGACCGTGGTTTCGGCGATATCCAGGTTGTAGGCGATCTGCTTGTTCGACTCGCCCTTGGTCATCCGCTCCAGCACCAGCAGCTGCTTGCGGGTCAGGGCTTGCAGCAGTTCCTGGGGGAAGCTGTGGTGCTCGGTGTGGCTGCGGTGCGAGCTGGTTTTCTGCGAACGGATGATGTCCGGCGGCAGGTAGACGTTGCCGTCGAGGATCTGCTGGATGGCATCGGTCATCTGCGCCCGTGGCGAAGACTTGGTGATAAAGCCGACCGCGCCATAGGTGATGGCCTGCAGGACGATTTGCTTGTCCTGCTCGGCGGAGACGATCACCACCGGGATGGTCGGCGCCTCGTTGCGCAGGTTGATCAAACCGTTCAGGCCGTGCATGCCAGGCATATTCAGGTCGAGCAGGATCAGGTCGAGGTCGTCGTGCTCCAGGGTCAGGGCCAGGGCGCTGTCGAGGTCGGCGGTTTCCATGATTTCGCAGCCGGGAAAACCATCACTGATGACGTTGTGGATGGCTTCGCGGAACAGCGGGTGGTCGTCGGCAATTAGAATTTTGTACATGGCTTTTCACCTCATTGTTTTGATTATGGTGTGGCTTCAGCCGTCATAGGGTGTTTCGCACGTTTTAAGGCAAGGCTTGCGGTTGCGCGGGGACCAGCGGCAGGCCGGCCTGTTCCCAGGCATCGATACCGTCACGGTACCAGTAGAGGTTGTGGTAGCCCAGATGATGGGCGCGTTTGACTGCATTCCAGCTCAGCCAGCAGTCGGAGCGGCAATAGAACACCAGTGGCCAACCTTTGTCGCCCTGCGTGACCTGTTGCAGGTTGCGGCTGAAATAGTCGAGCCACTGCGCAGTCAACACACCATCGCCGCTGTTGGCCAGCCACAGACTGCCAGGCAGGTTGCTGTGGGGCTCTTCGGCAATAAAGCGGCCGTGCAGCCATTGTTGGCGGTAAACGTCGATCAGGCGGGTCTGCGGCTGACTCTGCAACAGCTGTTGCAGGGCGGCAGTGTCGAGGGTTTGGGCGTACTCGCTGCTGGTTGGCGTGGGGCTGCGGTAATGACCGCTGCGGTAGCCATCAGGGGTTAGCAAGGATTCTTCAGCCCACAGCGGCGGGCTCGCCAGGCACAGGGCGAACACCGCCAGGCACAGGCGCAGCGGCAGGGCAAACGACAACGGCATTAGGTAGTTCATCGCCTTTGGTCTCGATTCTTTTTATCGGTCCATTACAGGGCAATGTACGGGCTTTGGAAATCCTACGTTGGAGAGTGCAGGCAGTACCAAAGTAGTAGTTTTATCTTGGCGTTTAGGGGCTTGGTTGTGCTTGGCCTGACCCTGGTGAGCGCGTTTTTTGTGGGAGCGGTCTTGACCGCGAAGCTTTTGCCGGAGCCGTACCCGTTCGCGGTCAAGACCGCTCCCACAAGGGCGGAGGGCTTATGGCTTGGGTGATGGTGATGGCGAGGGGGCTGCTGCGCTGCTATACCCACAACCCAACTGAAACCCAAGAGGCAATGGAATGCCTGCCCACGAGATTGCTTACTCTCAGCGCTTGCGTTTCGGTCGATTTTCCGAGCCCGGCCGCATCTATCTGCTGACCACGCAGGTACATGGACGCGAACCCTTGTTCGCGGATTTCAACCTTGGCCGCATGCTGGTTGGCGAGCTGCGGGCGGCCCACGAACAAGGCTGGGTGGACTCCTTGGCTTGGGTGCTAATGCCGGATCATTTGCACTGGCTGGTGCGGCTTGAGGCGCACTCGCTGGAACAGTTGCTGCGGCGGGTCAAAACCAATAGCGCTCGGCGCATTAACCAACGTCTAGGGCGGACGGGGCGGGTCTGGCAGGCGGGCTACCATGACCGGGCGCTGCGCCAGGACGAGGATCTTCAGGCTGCCGCCCGCTATATCGTGGCCAATCCGCTGCGCGCCAGGCTAGTGGCGCGGCTGGGCGATTACCCGCATTGGGATGCGGTCTGGCTGTAGCTCCGGCGTCAGGCTGGCAAGTTCGCGGTCAAGACCGCTCCCACTCAAAGCCTGCCAGTGCTCAGTCTGTGGGAGCGGTCTTGACCGCGAAGCTTTTGTGCAGCGGTTCGCGGGTTAGCTGGCACGGCGCAGGTTGGCGTGTTGCGGGTTGAAGGTGGCCACCGCAAGCACGCTAAACAGCAGGGTCAGGCCCAGGCACACCAGCAGGGCGGTGAGGTTCAGGCGTTCATAGAGGGCGAAGCGCACCAGTTCGACGGCATGGGTGAAGGGGTTGAGGGCGCACAGCCAGTACAGCCATTCGCTGGCTTCGCGCATTTTCCACAGCGGGTAGAGCGCCGACGAGAGAAAAAAAAGCGGGAAGATCACGAAGTTCATCACCCCGGCGAAGTTCTCTAGCTGGCGAATGCCGTTGGACAGCAGCAGGCCCAGGGCGCTGAGCAACAAGGCCACCAGCAGCAGCGCGGGCAGGGCCGCGAGCAGGCCGAAGGGCGGTGGCTGCACGCCATACAGCCAGGCAATGCCGAGGAAGGCATACACCTGCAACAGCGAGATCAGGGCGATGGCCAGCAGTTTGCTGGCCAGCAGAAAGGCCCGTGGCAGCGGGCTGGTGAGCAGCACGCGCATGCTGCCCATCTCGCGGTCGTAGACCATCGACAGTGAGCCTTGCATGCCGTTGAACAGCAAAATCATGCACGCCAGCCCCGGCACGATGTAGGTCTCGTAGGGGATGTAGGTGTCGTAGGGAGCGATGATGGCGATGCCTAGCGCTGCGCGGAAACCGGCGGCGAACACCAGCAGCCACAGCAGCGGGCGCACCAGGGCGCTGAGAAAGCGCGAGCGTTGCAGCACGAAGCGCAGCCATTCGCGTTGCACGATGCCGGCGAGGCAATACCAGTAGGCGCTCAGGGCGGGGGTATTCATGGGCTTATCTCGCTGCTAGTCAGGCGGCTGAAGGTGGCGGCCAGGCTGGCGTCGTCGGCGCCGATCTGGCTGGCCTGGCCCTGGGCGACCAGGTGGCCGCGGTTGAGGATCAGCAATTGGTCGCTGGCCTGCACTTCATCCAGCAGGTGGGTGGTCCACAGCACGGCCAAGCCCTCGTCGCGGCACAGTTGGCGCACATGCTGATTGAGTGCCAGGCGGCTGGCCGGGTCGAGGCCGGCGCTGGCTTCGTCGAGCAGCAGCAAACGGGGCTGGTGCAGCAGGGCGCGGGCGATTTCCACCCGTCGACGGTGGCCGCCATTGAGGTCGCGGACCTTGTCGTGACGGCGTTCGCCCAGTTGCTGGCGGGCCAGTTCGGCGTCGATACGTTG
This sequence comes from Pseudomonas sp. BGA-UO-ETr-WB11, assembly GCF_059567785.1. NCBI lineage: Bacteria > Pseudomonadati > Pseudomonadota > Gammaproteobacteria > Pseudomonadales > Pseudomonadaceae > Pseudomonas > Pseudomonas sp. BGA-UO-ETr-WB11. The sequence continues at coordinate 139,216 of NZ_JCAQOS010000006.1, forward strand.
GCGCGCCAGGGCCGTGGGCATGCCGTGCAGGGCGGCGTGGTAGCGCAGGTTCTGTTCCACGCTCAGGTCTAGGTCCAGGGTGCTTTGTTGAAACACCACACCGAGTTGGCGCAGGGCCTGGCGTGGTTGGCGGCGCAGGCTGTGGCCGAGCACCTGGATCTCGCCCTGCTGCAGGTCGTAGAGGCGGGTGAGTAGGGCAATCAGGGTCGACTTGCCGGCGCCGTTGGGCCCCAGCAAGGCGTTGAAGGAGCCGGGCGCCAGGCTGAATGCCACTTCCTGCAAGGCCTGGCGCGGTCCGTAGGCGAAGCTGATGGCGTTCAGCACCAGGGCGTTCATGGGGTGACCACCACGCCCCAGGGGTAGCGACCGACCTTGATCGACTTGGTCACCTTGAGGCTGTCGACATCAATCACCGACACATCGCTGCTGACGCCGTTGGTGGTCAGCAACTGCTTCTGGTCCGGGGTAAACGCCATGTGCCAGACCCGGCGGCCGACCAGCAGGTAATCGAGAATTTCGTAGCTCTGGGCATCCACCACCGCCACGTGGTTGGCCGGGCCCAGGGCGATAAAGGCCAACTTGCCGTCGGCGCTGAGCTTGACGCCCACGGGCTGCACTTTGTCCGGGTGTACGCCCTTTATCTTGAAGGTCAGCACTTTGTCGATCGTGCGGCTGGCGACGTTGATCACGCTGACTGTGCCGCCGATTTCCGCCGAGGCCCACAGGCGTTTACCGTCGCCGTCGAACTCGACATGCCGGGGGCGCTGGTCGACCAGGGTGTTGTCCACCAGTTGCTGGGTACTGGTGTCGATCCAGTGCAGCATGTTGGTGGTTTCACTGGTGTTCACCGCCCACTTGCCGTCGGGGCTGACGGCCATGCCTTCGGGCTCGACGCCGACATCGATCTGCGCCAGCACCGCATCACTCTGGCTGTCGACCACGGTCACCAGCGCGTCGTCTTCGTTGGAGATATACAACCAGCGGTCGTTGGGGTGCAGGGCGAATTGCTCGGGGTCGGCGCCGGATGGCAGCTCCTTGATGATCTTGCGCGTGGCCAGGTCCATCACCTGCACGCGGTCGGAGTCACTGGCGCAGATGTACAGCAGCTTGTTATCGCTGGACAACAACAGCCCGCGCGGGCGCATGCCGACCTTGAGGGTTTCGGTCACCGTCTGGCTGGCGAGGTCGATCACGCTGATGCTGTCGTCCTTTTCGTTGGACACATAAGCGGTGGCGGCCAGGCTGGCGGTGCTGGCCATGGCGAGGGTGATACTGGCGGCGAGCAGGGCGATGCGCATAGGGATGGTCCTCGGGTTATCGGGGCGTCAGAACGCGGTGGCGGCCAGGTCGCAGCGCACTTCGGCGGCGTCGTAGCCAAGGCTGTCCAGCTCGCTGCTGGGATGGAGAAAACCGTCTTGGGGTGAGGTGCTGACCAGCGCGCGCGGCTGTACCAGCGGAATGGGCTGGCGCAGCTGGCCGCTCCAGGGCCGATAGCTCAGCTTGCGGCCCTTGAAGCCGTCCAGCGGCAACTGCTCGCTGAGGGCCAGTTGACGGATGGCCTTGGCATCGGTCTGGCGCAGTTTGCTGACCGCGCTGGCGATGCTGCGCACGGCGATCCAGGCAGCGAAATCGCGGTCGTTCATCCAGCGCTGGGCGTGGGCTTCGAAGCGTTTTTGCAGCTGGGCGGCGCCGTAGGTTTCCACCGTCTTGTGCCAGCCGGTAGGCGTTAAACCCTGGGTGCCGGCCACCGGCCGTGGGTACCAGGTCTGGTAAGGCAGGTATTCGCCGAAGTCGCCGCGCTCGTCGGCTACCAGCACCACGTCGTATTCCGCGGTCTGGGTGAACAGCGGCATTTCGGCCTGGGCGCTGCGGCGCTGGTCGTTGTCAAAGCTCCAGGCTTTTTCAGCAATAATTTTGTGGCCGAAACGTTTGGCGGCGCGCTTGAGGGCGGTAGCGTAGGCCTGGTCGTCTTCAGTCGGGCCACTGATCAGCAGCCAGCGCTGCCATTGGCGCACGGTCAGAAACTGCGCCAGGGCATCGGTCAGCATCGCCCGGCTTGGCAGCGTATGCAGCACGTTGGCCAGGCAGGCGCTCTGGCGCAATTCGTCGTCGGCACTGCCAGCGTTGAACAGCAGGCTGTCGGGCAGCGCCTGGCTGAGCTGGCGCACGCTGGCTGCCGGGGCATTCAGCACGAACAGGCGTACGCCTTGTTGATGCAGCGTTTTGGCGGCACTCAGCAGGCTGGCGCTGTCGTCCGCACGGGCCGTTTCCAGGCTGTAGTTGTGCTTGAGAAAGCGCCCAGTGCTGTTGCTGTCGACAATCGCCAGCTCGGCGCCGCGCAGGCCGGCGTCCGCTGGTTCCGGGATGACGTTGGACAGCAGCGGGCCGGTGGCCGGGATATAGGCCAGGTAGCCGATGCGCACCTGCAAGGGTTCGCTGGCATGGGTTGCGCTGGCCGCAAGGGCCAGGACGCAGAGCAAGAGATGACGGCGCAGCGGACCCATGGGCAACTCCTAAGTCGGTGTTGCCAGCATAGGAAGCCTGCGGGGTGGGGGAAATATGCACAAAGTACCAAGCGGCCAGTACCAAGGTCGTAAATGCGCGCAGTGCTGGCGCCTCTAGCATTGCCATATCGCCCATAACAATAAAACGGTGTTGCCATGCACGCGCTCAAGACCCTGCTGTTTCCCCTGTTGCTGATCGGCAGCCTGATCGGTTTCGATAATTTGCACGCCGCTGGCGACCTCACGCGCCTGACCACGACCTTGCCGGAGTTGCGCCTGGGCAGTGAGGACAGCGACTACAGCATGTCGCAGCACGAATATGCCCTGGAAACCGGCAAGGCCTACCAGCTCAAGATCATCGCCAGTGGGCAGAAGGAATACGCCTTTCAAGCGCCGGAATTTGCCACCTCGATCTTCCTGCGCAAGGTCGAGGCCGGTGGTGTCGAGATCAAGGCCGTGACCCTCACCGAGCTGGAGTTCGAGGACGCCGGTGAGGCAGAAATCTTTTTCGTGCCGATCAAGCCCGGCAAGTTCCGCTTCTATGCCAAGGGCCTGGAAGGCAAGGGCATGCTGGGCTACTTCGTGGTCAAGTAAGCGATGACTGCGCTCTGGCGAATCAACCTGTGGGTCACGCTGTTTTTTACCCTGGTGGCCGCGCTCGGCATGTTGGTGCTGCTGCGCCAGGCCACCACCGATGTGCAGCGCGAGATGCGCGCCGCGCAGGCCATGGTTGACTACCTGCACGTGGCCGCCAGCCGTGACCCGGCCAGCCTGCACAGTGGCCTGGCGGGCAACCTGCGGCACATCCGCATCACCCCACTGACCAACCCCGAGCTGACGCCGCTCACGCGCCAGGACTGGCTGGCGACGCAGTTGTTGCCCGAGTTGCCGGCGCCGGTCACGGTGCTGATGGACGACGGCCAGACCCTGCAAATTGCCGTCGACCCTCGCGATGAAATCGAGGAAGTGCGCGACTCGCTGCTGCAGTTGCTGTTGCTCAGCGTGCTGGCCTGGTTGGCCAGCCTGCTCAGCAGTCGCTGGGCGGTGGCGCGCGGGCGACGGGTGCTGGATGAATTACTCGGCGGGCTGCAGCAGGTCGCCCAAGGCCAACTGGAAGTGCGTTTGCCCGCCCATAGCATCGCCGAGGCGCAGGTGCTGGCTGGGCATTTCAACACCATGGTTAGCACTTTGCAGTATGCGCAAACCGACAACGCCAAGTTGACCCAGGCCTTGCTGGCCCTGCAGGAGCGTGAGCGTGCGCACCTCGGTCAGACCCTGCATGACGACCTTGGCCAATACCTCACGGGCATTCGCGCCCAGGCCTGTTTGCTGCGCAGCCTCGCCGAGCACCCCGACGCGGTGAAAAAAACGGCGCAGAGCCTGGAGGCCAATTGCGAGTATTTGCAGCAGGGCTTTCGCGCCCTGATTCGCGATCTCTACCCCGTGGTGCTGGAGCGCCTGGAGCTGGATGCGGCCCTGCAATTGCTCACCGACGATTGGCAAACCGCCCAGGGCATTCGTTGTCGCCTGTTGCTGGGCGCCGATTTGCCGACCCTGCCACTGCCGAGCAAGGCCCACTTGTACCGTCTGGTGCAAGAAGCACTGACCAACGTCGCCCGCCATGCCCAGGCCAGCGAAGTGCGTATTCGCTTGCAGCAGCGCGGCGGTCGTTTGCACTTGCTGGTGCGTGACAACGGCCGTGGCGCGCAGTTGCCGCAGCGGGCTGGGATTGGCCTGCGCTCAATTAGCGAACGCGCCCGCAGCCTCGGTGGCGTGGTGCATTGGCGCAGCCGCCCAGGTCGGGGCTGGCTGTTGCGTTTACGCGTGCCGCTGACGGTGGAGAACCAATGAAAATTCTTTTGGTGGATGATCACGCCGTGGTGCGCCAGGGCTATGCCAGCCTGTTGCGTGCTTTGTTGCCGGAGGTGCAGGTCAGCGAGGCCTGCGACGGTGAACAGGCCTTGGCACAGGTGCAGCTGGAGATTCCCAGCCTGATCATCATGGACATCGGCCTGCCCGGCATCAGTGGCCTGGAAACCTTGCGCCGTTTGCGCCAGCGCTTGCCGCAGATCCGCGTGCTGTTCTTCAGCATGCACGACGAGCTGCCTCTGGTACGCCAGGCCCTGGAGGCTGGCGCCCTGGGCTACCTAACCAAAACCTCGGCGCCGGAAGTGCTGCTGGAGGCGGTCAAACGCACGCTCGCCGGGCATGCGTATATCGAGCAGAACCTGGCCACCCATCTGGCCTGTAACCTGACCCAAGACGGCCGCCTGGACCCACGCCTGCAGAACATGACGCCGCGCGAGCTGGAGATCTTCGTGATGCTGGCCAAGGGCATCCCCAGCCGGCAGATCGCCGAGAAGCTGTGCATCAGCAGCAAGACCGTGTCCAATAACCTGACCCTGCTAAAAAGCAAACTGCAGGTCAGCAGCCAGGCCGAGTTGGTGCATCTAGCCATCGACACCGGCGTGCTGCGCCTGGGCCTGGAAAGCGCCTGAGGTCTAGTTGACGTCCCCGTTAAGGCTTGCGCGCCACCAGCACGGCGCGGGTGGGGGCTGGCAGGCCTTCGGCGGTGCGGCTGTGATCGTCGGGGTCGAGGAAGTCGCCCAGCGACTGATAGCGCATCCAGTCGGTGGAGCGTTGCTCCTCGACACTGGTCACGCTGACATCCACGCAGCGTACATCGACAAAGCCGGCACGCCGTAGCCACAGTTCCAGGGCCGGTACAGAGGGCAGGAACCAGACGTTGCGCATCTGTGCGTAGCGGTCTTCGGGCACCAGCACTTGCTGGGCATCGCCTTCTACCACCAGGGTTTCCAGCACCAATTCGCCGCCTTTTACCAGGCAATCCTTCAACGCCAGCAGGTGGTCGATGGGCGAGCGGCGGTGGTAGAGCACGCCCATGGAGAACACCGTGTCGAAGCCTTCAAGCTTCTCGGGCAACTCTTCCAACGCCAGGGGCAGGTGCCAGGCGGGCAGGTCCGGTAGGTAGCGCTGCATGGCCTGGAACTGGCAGAAGAACAGCCAGTTGGGGTCGATGCCAATCACGCTTTCGGCGCCGGCGCCGAGCATGCGCCACTGGTAGTAACCGTTGCCGCAGCCGACATCCAGCACGCGCCTGCCGCGCAGGTCGAGGTGCGGTGCGACCCGCGCCCACTTCCAGTCCGAGCGCCATTCGGTGTCGACATGCACACCAAACAGGTTGAACGGCCCCTTGCGCCACGGCGACAGGCCGAACAGGGCATCGCGCACCTGTTGGCGGGTAGCGTCATCGCAATCGGTGTCGAGGGTAAAACTATTGAGCAGGTCGACTTGGCTCGGCAGCATCACCGGCAGGGCGTCGAGCGCCGCTTGCCAGCGGCCGAGGTCGCCGTGGCCGACAGCCATCTTGGCGTCCAGCTGCTGTTGCAGGTCATCGGCCCAGTCTTCCAGGGGCGAGCCCTTCAGTCGTAGGACCAGCGGAGTCAAATCGAGCATGGGCAGGCCTGTTAGGGAAGGGCGATAAGCGAGGCGAAGTTAAGGCACTGGAACCACACCTCCACCTGGCTGAAACCGGCGGCCAGCAGGCGTTCGCGGTGTTCTTCCAGGCTGTCGGGGAGCATGACGTTTTCCAGGGCGCTGCGTTTCTGCGCGATTTCTAGCTCGCTGTAACCGTTGGCGCGTTTGAAGGCGATGTGCAGGTCGGTGAGCAGGGCGTGTTCGGCCGGGTCATTGAAGCGCAGCTTCTCCGAGAGGATCAGCGCGCCGCCGGGCAGCAAGGCCTGGTGGATGCGTTGCAGCAGGCCGAGGCGCTGGTCGGGCTGGATAAATTGCAGGGTGAAGTTCAGCGCCACCAGGGATGCCGGCTCGAACTGCAGGGCGAGAATATCCGCCTCACGTACCTCCACCGGCAGCAGTTCCTGGAACATCGAGTCCTGGGCGTGCAGGTATTCGCGGCAGCGCTCGACCATGGCCTGCGAGTTGTCCACGGCGATCACCCGGCAGTCGGCAATCTGCACATGGCGGCGCAGGGCTTGGGTCACTGCGCCGAGGGAGCTGCCCAGGTCGTACAGCACGCTGTGGGGCTGGGCGAACTGGGCGGCGAGCACGCCGAGGTTCTCGACAATGGTCGGGTAGCCCGGCACCGAGCGTTTGATCATGTCCGGGAACACGCGCACCACGTCTTCGTTAAAGGCGAAGTCGGCGACTTGCGCGTGTGGCGTGGCGAAGATGCGGTCGGGGTTGTGCTTCACGTGGCAGTTCCGGGCGGGCGAAAGGCCGGCATTTTAGCCAAATATCACGCCCGGCCGCAGCATTAGCGGCTCAGTGGCCGGCAAATCGCTCAGGCCCACGCGGCGGAGGGCAGCGTGCGAGCAGGTCTACTCTTGCAGCGCTTGTTTGAGAGCTGCATAGGCCGGCGCCGCTGGGATGCCGATTTCTACGCACAGCGCCATCACCCGTTCCAGGTCGCAGGTATAGACGAGTACGGCCTGCAATTCGTCGTCCAGGGGCTCGCTGAAATTGAGCAACACATAGCCGCCCACCTCTTTGTTCATGCTGCTCAGCTGCACCTGGATGCTGTTGAGCGCCGACAACGGCTTGGCCTTGGCCAGTTGCTTGGGCTTGATGTTGAAGGGCACATCGCTGCTGAACGACGCCATGATCTGTTCCAGCAACTCGGCGTAGCTATCGCCCTGGAACAGCACGGTATCCGGCAGGCTGCCGACCACCACCCATTCGCCTAGGGGGATGGGGTAGGTGTCGTCGTAGTTGATGTCCGGGTTGGCGGCCAGGAAGGCCTGCGGATCGGCATAGGCCTCGGCGGCCTCGCTGGCGATGCACAGGACCTCTTCGTCAGTCATGCAGCCGGAGCTGATTTTGCCGATCAATTCAACGAGCAGGTCTTTCATGGGCGATATCCAAAAGGCGTGATGGCCGCAAGGATATCGCGAATAGGCGCGCGCCGGCTAAGCCTGGCGCGTGTGCGCCGAGGCGGCGATACCGAGCTGGCCGAACCAGTAAGTGAGAATGATGGCCACGTCGGCGCCGGCAAACGGGCTGACGAAGCGGTTGATGCCGATCAGGCTGTCGGACAGCACAAACAGCAGCGCACCGCCGGCGCCGAGCCAGGCCGAGCGGCTGGCGATGCCTGGCACGCCGAGTCGCGCCAGGGCCCGCCAGAGCATGGCGCTGATGGTCAGGGCATACAGGGCCACCGGAATTTGTAGCGGGCCGAGGCCGTTTTGCGCCAACAGGCTGAACATGCCCAGGCCAAAGGCGGCGGCGATGGCCAGCGCCAGCAGGGCCGGGCGACGGCTGTCACCCAGGTAGGCGACGAGAAAGCACAGATGGCCGAGTAGAAAGGCGCCGAGGCCGAAGACGAACAGGTCCGCCGGCCACTCCAGCAGCATGTCGCCGGCCAGGGATAACAGCAGACCTAAGGTGATCCAGCGCCGGTAGCTGCCGGCGGGCGCTAGACGCATCCACAGCAGCAGGGCAATCAACGGCAGGGGTTTGCTCAGCAGGCGCAGCGGGGTGTTATCAAGGGCGAGGCCGAGCAGAAACAGGGCAAAGCCGCCGAGGCCGATCAACAGGATAAGTCGCACGTCACGCATGGCCGTTCTCATTGTTATGGGTGTGCCGGCATCTTGCGGTGTATTGGCACAGAAGTACCAGTCGTGCGGCGCCAAACCCAGCGGCAAATCGGGCCGGGCGAGCACCTATTCAGCGCCCTGGGTTTACTCCACGGTTACCTGGCAGTCGAAGGTTTGCTCAGGGGCTACGCCGGTTTCCCAGGGCCGGCGATAGACCAGCAACAGGCGGCCGCTGCCGGGTTGCGCGGCCTCGAAGCGCCAGCTGGATTGGCCGGCGCTGCCGACCAGGCCGCTGTCTTCCGGGTTGCTGTAGACCTCCGGGCCGAGGCTGCGCAAGACGCCGGGCGCAGCATCCTGGACCTGCCAGCGAAAGCCGGTGGTCGGGTTGCTGCGCAGGTTGATCAACACTGTCTGGCCGCGCGCCAGCTCCAGCGGGCAACGGCTGAAGCGCTCTTCATCGAGGCTGATGGTGCTGGGCGTCTGCGTACAGGCCGCCAGCAGGCTCAGGCTGCTGACCGCCGCAATGCGGCTCAGGGATGCAATGGACATGGCGACCTCCTTGGCTGAAGGTCGCCAGCATAGCCCCAAGGGGGGGCGCAGCCTACTGGAACAGCACCTTGGTGACATCACGGTAATGGCTGGCGAAGTGCGCGGTGATCCCGTCCTTGAGGTAGTCCGGCAGCTCGGCGTAGTCGCCGCGGTTGGCCTCCGGCAGGATCAGCTCGAAGAGCTTTTGCCGCCGCGCGGCGATGACTTTTTCGCGCACGCCGCCGATGGCCAGCACTTGCCCGGTGAGGGTCAGTTCGCCGGTCATGGCCACGCCTTTCTTCGCCGGCTGGTCACGGGCCAGGGAGAGCAAGGCGCTGGCCATGCTGATGCCGGCGCTGGGGCCGTCTTTCGGCGTGGCACCTTCTGGTACGTGCAGGTGGACGAAGGCCTGGTCGAAGAAGGTCGGGTCACCGCCGTATTGCGTGAGGTTGGCGCTGATGTAGCTGTAGGCGATTTCCGCCGATTCTTTCATCACCTCACCCAGTTGGCCGGTCAGCTTGAAACCACGGTTGAGGGTGTGAATGCGCGTGGCTTCGATCGGCAGGGTCACGCCGCCCATGCTGGTCCAGGCCAGGCCAGTGATTACGCCGATACCGCTGAGCAGGCGTTCGCGGCGGAACGGTGGCATGCCTAGGTAGCTTTCCAGGTCCTTGGGGCCGACCTTGATCTTCTCGTCCGGGTGCTCCAGCAGTTTGACCACCGCTTTGCGCACCAGCTTGCCGAACTGTTTCTCCAGTTGGCGCACCCCGGCTTCGCGGGCGTAGCCGTCGATAATGCCTTTCAGGGCCGCGTCGCTAATGCTCAGGTGTTTCTTCGCCACGCCGGCTTTGGCCAGTTGCTTGGGCCACAGGTGCTGCTTGGCGATGGCCAGTTTTTCTTCGCCGATATAGCCGGCCAGGCGGATGATCTCCATGCGGTCCAGCAATGGGCCGGGGATCGAGTCGAGGGTGTTGGCGGTGCAGACGAACAGCACCTTGGACAGGTCCAGGCGCAGGTCCAGGTAGTGGTCAAGAAACTCGCCGTTCTGCTCTGGATCGAGGGTTTCCAGCAGTGCCGAGGCCGGGTCGCCCTGGTGGCTGGCGCCGAGCTTGTCGATCTCGTCGAGCATGATCACCGGGTTCATCACCTCGACTTCCTTCAACGCCTGCACCAGCTTGCCGGGCATGGCGCCGATGTAGGTGCGCCGGTGGCCCTTGATCTCCGCCTCGTCGCGCATGCCGCCGACGCTGAAGCGATAGAACGGCCGGCCGAGGGTTTCGGCAATCGACTTGCCGATGCTGGTCTTGCCCACCCCCGGCGGGCCCACCAGCAGCACGATGGAGCCGGCGATCTCGCCCTTGTAGGCGCCAACGGCGAGGAATTCGAGGATGCGCGCTTTCACGTCCTCCAGGCCGGCGTGTTGCTTATCCAGCACCTGGCGCGCATGGGCCAGGTCGAGTTTGTCCTGGCCATAGACGCCCCAGGGCACGCTGGTCGCCCAGTCGAGATAGTTGCGGGTGACCGCGTACTCCGGCGAGCCGGTTTCCAGAATCGCCAGTTTGCCCAACTCTTCGTCCAGGCGCTTTTGCACCTGGGCGGGCAGGGTCTTGCCAGCCAGGCGGGCGCGGAATTCGTCACTGTCGGCGCTGCGGTCGTCCTTACTCAGGCCCAGCTCGCGCTGGATGATTTTCAGCTGTTCCTTGAGGAAGAATTCGCGCTGATGTTCGCCGATCTTGCGGTTGACCTCGGCTGACAGCTCGTTCTGCAAACGTGCGACTTCCACCTCTTTGCGCAGCAGCGGCAGGACCTTCTCCATGCGCTTGAGGATCGGCACGCAATCGAGCACTTCCTGCAGTTCGCTGCCCGGCGCGGTGGTCAGGGCGGCGGCGAAGTCAGTAAGCGGCGAGGGCTGGTTGGGGCTGAAGCGGTTGAGGTAGTTTTTCAGTTCTTCGCTGTACAGCGGGTTGAGCGGCAGCAGCTCCTTGATCGCATTGATCAGGGCCATGCCATAGGCCTTGACCTCGTCGCGGCCGTCGTTGGCACTTTGCGGGTATTCGACTTCCGCGAGATACGGCGGGCGATGGCGCTTGAGCCAGCCGCGGATGCGCACGCGCTGCAGGCCCTGAGCGACGAATTGCAGCTTGCCGCCTTCGCGGTTGACCGAATGCACGCGCACCAGGGTGCCGTGCTCCGGCAACTGGCTGGGGTCGAAGTGACGCGGGTCGCCCAGGGGCTGCTCGACAAAGAACAGCGCCAGGCTCTTGTGCTCGGTGTTGCCTATCAGCTCCAGGGTCTCGGCCCAGGGCTCCTCATTGAGGATCACCGGCAGTACCTGACCGGGGAAGAACGGCCGGTTGTGCACCGGGATGATGTACAGCGTGTCTGGCAGTTGTGGGCCTGACAACAGCAGGCCGGTGCCGGCGCTGCCTTCGTCAGGTTGATCGGTGTAGATATCCTGCTCGTTCATTGCGGTCCCTGATCACGGAAATGGGCTTTCCCGATACATGGGGCGATGGCCGGGGCATTTCAATCAAGCGGGCGCGCCAAGCTGTTGCTGCAAATTACCGAGGCGGGCGTCGATCAGTGGGGTGAGCAGGGCGAAACAGGCCGCGGGGCTGATGGCCACGCGGGCGGCGTCGATCAATTCGCGCCGCAACTGCTGCAGGGCGTTGCCCAGTTCCAACTGGCGGCTGGCGCTGGCCTGCAGGCGCTGACTGAGGTAACGCATCTGCACTTGCAGCGGCAACGGACAGCGCTCCTGCTGGGCACCGCGCACGGCCAGGCCGCGCAACTGAGCGAGGTCTTCCAGCTCGCGGCAGGCCAGGGTCAAACCTTGCAGGCTGGGTTGGCTGCGCAGCAAGCGCAGTTCCAGGTGCTCGACGCCATTGAGCAATTGCTCGATCAGCTGGCAGTGCCCGGCAAAGTCAGCGGGGTGCTGGCGCAAGCGGCGCCAGGCGCCATCCAGCTCGGCCAGGCCGCTGTCGTCTTGCGGGCAACTGCGCCACAGGTGATCCAGTTCGGCAGCGATCTGTTCGCGCTGCTGACGCGCCTCCTGACTGTCCTGGCCACCCAGGCCGCGGTGTTTCTGCACTCGCTGCAGCAGGGCCAGGGCATTGTGCAGGCTGGCTTGCCAGGCCTGGTTGTGGCGCTGGCGTTGTTGCCGGCGCAGGCGGTTGCACAAAGCGCCGAGGGCCAGCAGGGCGCCGGCGGTGCCCAGGGATACGCTTAACAGGCTCATGGGCGGGCCTCCAGAATGGCGGTCATCTGCGTCAGGTACAGGGTCAGTTCGTGCAGCTGCTGGTTGTCGCCGCTCTGACGCAGCAGTGCATCGCTGATCTGTTGCAGCTGTTCGCTGAGAGACTGATTGGCCTGGCTGTGTTCGTGCAGGGCGTGGTGCATGCTGCCCAGTTGCTCGACATTGCCACGGCTTTGCAGGGCCAGGGCGTCGAGGTTGCTGGCCAGCCCCAGGCTCTGCTGGTTGCCGGCCTGCAGCAGCTCGCGGTGCTCGTCCACCTGGCTGCGCACGGTGGCCACCGCCGCGGCAATCGCTGCCACCACTTGGGTGATGTCGCTGGCGGTATGGCTGGTGGCCTGGGCCAGGTGGCGAACCTCGTCGGCCACCACGGCAAAGCCGCGGCCCTGCTCGCCGGCGCGCGCCGCTTCGATGGAGGCGTTCAGCGCCAATAGCTGGGTTTGCTTGGCCAGGCCCTGGATGCTGGCGACGGCTTTTTCCACCGCCTCGGTGCGCAGCAGCAGTTCGCTGACGGCCAGTCCGGTACGGCCCAGGCTCTGACCGATATCGTGCAAAGCGCCGCCCACTTTTTGCGCATCCTGGCAGCCAGCCTCGCTTTTTTGGTGCGTTTCGCCAAATGCCTGCAGGGCGTGGTCGGCCAGGCTACGGATATGCAGCAGTGTCTGGCTGATCTGCTCGCTGGCGGCAGCGATCATATTTACGCGCTGGCTCTGCTGACTGCTCTGCTGCTCGGTCTGCTCGGCCATGCGCTCCAGGGCCTGGCTGGCAAACTGCACCTCGCTGCGCAGGCGCTCGGCCAGGCGTTGCTGGTCACGGCAGCGCACCAGCAGCTCCTCGCCGTCGGCCGGACTGTTAAGGGTGGTGGCCAGTAGCTGCAGGCTCTGTTGCAAGGGCGCCGTGTGGCGGCGCCACCAGCCGTGCAGGGCGGCGCTCAAATACAGGCACAGCACCAGGGCTGCCATGGCGCCTTGAGGGTGTTGAGTCAGCGCCAGGCCCACGGCCAGAGCGGCACACAGGGCTGGGATGGCCGCGCGCAAGGCGCCGCAACGGTCCAGCAACAGAATTCCGAATTCCCACATAAGTAACGTCCTGGCAGCGCCGATAAGGCTCGGCGACCAGAGGGTGATAGCAAGATACTGGCCAGTGCGCGGGTTGCCGTCGGTCGTTGACGCTTTCGCCGGCCCGGCAAGCGGTTAGAATGGCCCCACCTGCGGCGCCTTGATGCCGCGGCCGGCCTGGAATCCGTCGATGCTGAGTACCCGCCTGCTGTGCCTGGACGACCAGGCTCACGAACACGCCCACGACCACCATCAGTTGGTGCTGTCGTTGTCCGGGCGTGCGGAGTTCGAGGTCAACGGCCGCGGCGGTGAAGTCTGCCGGATGCGCGCCTGCTTGGTGCCCGGCGATGCCGAACACCAGTTCGCCGGAGTCGGCGACAACCGCATGCTGATCCTCGACCTCAACGAGCAGGACACGCCCGAGGCCGACCTTGCGCTGCTCGCCGAGCTGTTCGAAACCCCACGTTATCCGGCCCTGGATGCCGACTTCCAGAACCTGCTGAGCTACGCCGGCGCGGAGCTGGCGCGCTTCGGCAGTGATCCGCATTTGTCCCGCGCTCTCGGCGGCGTGCTGCTGCGCGCCTTGCACCTGCGCCTGTTCGGCAGCCCCAGCCGCAGCCCGGCCAGCGTCCTCGATGTGGAGCGCCTGGACGCCTATATCGGCGAACACCTGGCGCGGCGCATCAGCGTGGCCGAACTGGCCAACGTCGCCTGCCTGAGCCCCAGTCACTTCCACGCTCAGTTCAAAGACAGCGTCGGCTTCACCCCTCACCAATACTTGCTCAAAGCCCGCCTCGACCGTGCCAGCCGCCTGCTGCAAAGCAGCCCGCTGCCCCTGGTGCGTATCGCCGAGGAGTGCGGTTTCTCCAGCCAAAGCGCCCTGACCACCGCCATGCGCCGCTACCTCGGCCTGACCCCCAAGCGCCTGCGCAACGCCTGAGGCTTGGGTACATCTGCGCAGTGGTAAGGCTTTTGTAGAGACGGCTTTAGCCGCGAACAATTGGACGCCCTGCTGGGTTGCGCCATGGCCAGGCCTGGTTGGCTGTAGTAGCGTTGCCCGTCGCATGCCGTGGTCTGATCAGGAGGGATTCTGTGGATATCAAACTCATCATCAATGCGCTGCCTGAGGCAAAAGCCAAGGCGGTGCTGGCGCAGTTGCTGGAGCGCTACCTGACACCGGCGTTTGCCGCCTTGCCGAAGAACGAGGTGGAGTTGCTGGTGCTGGATGCCCTGGAGCAGGTGGGGGCGATTAGCGCTGACCCGCAGTTGTATGAACTGGTGTCCAAACTGAAGGTGACGCGGCCCAAGGCGCGCCGGTTGATCTATGACCGTGAGCTGCGCCACTCCAGCAGTGCGGACCTGGATGCCAAGGTCAAGGCGCTGCTCAAGCGCCCGTTACTGCAAAAACAGGGCGAGCTGTTTGTGCTGGAGGTGGAAAACCCGCTGGTCAGCGATCACCTGCGCGATAAGGTGCACCAGTTGGGTTATGTCTCCGATGGTTCCTTCTCGCCTAGTTTGATCAAACTTGGGCTGGAGGCCATCACCGCGCTGATCGCCTCCTTGCTCAGTACCGCCGAGCAAGAACAGGTGCGCCTGGCGCTGGTGGCGGCCGGTGCGCCGGATGGCTCGTTCAAGGGCGTCCTCAAGGCCACCTTGAAGAAGGTGGCCAGCAAGGTTGCCGCTGACAGTGGGGAAGCCTTGATGGACAAAGCCGCGGGCTATCTCGCGCCAATCGTCGATGCCAGCATTGCCGCGCTTGGCGAGAAAGCAGCGGAGCTGTTTGCCCAGTGATGCGTACGTCTTAAACAAGCGTTTAGCAAAAGTTCCAGGCCTCGGAGCTTTTGGCAAAAACTCCAGAGCTTTGCGCAAGAAGCCTTCATCCCTCTGTCACTAGAGTCCGTTATCCCGCCGCGTTGCGTGCATTAGAGCCAATGGTTCCTGCACCTGTGTGGCTATGGGCTAGACCGACAACAATGACTCCAGAAGAGGAAAGGCGTGATGTTTACAGCCAGCCACGTCTTGCAAGGCGACGTTCTCACAAAGACCGCTGCCGAGTTTTTCCCCGTCATCAGCGCCAATTACGGCGTCGACGAGGCTAACTATCTAACCGAGCTGCTCCAGCTCGCCGACCCCGGTGACGATGGTGTCGCGGCTATCCGCCGCAATGCCCGTACGTTGATTGACAACGTGCGTAGCCGGGACAACGCCGTCGATACCCTCGACGCACTGCTTCGTCAGTACAGCCTCGATACCCAGGAAGGGCTGATGCTCATGTGCCTGGCCGAGGCTTTGCTGCGGGTGCCGGATGCCGCCACGGCCGACGCCCTGATCCGCGACAAACTGAATGCCGCCGAGTGGGAACGCCACCTCGGCAAGAGCGACAACGTGCTGGTCAATTTTGCCGCCTGGGGCCTGGTGATGACTGGCAAGGTGGTCGACGCAGAAAACGCCGATGGCTCACCGAAGAATGTCATCGGCCGCCTGATCAAACGCTCCGGCGAGCCGGTGATTCGCGCGGCGATGAACCAGGCCATGAAGCTGATGGGCAAGCAGTTCGTGCTCGGCCGCAACATCAGCGAGGCGCTGAAAAATGGTCGTCCGCAGCGTGAGAAGGGCTACAGCTATTCCTTCGACATGCTCGGCGAAGCCGCGCTGACCCAGGCCGACGCCGAGAAGTACATGGCCGACTACCGCCTGGCCATCGACACCGTGGGCAAGGAGCCGCAAGTCGGTCCGGGGCCGCGGCCGTCGATCTCGATCAAGCTTTCCGCGCTGCACCCGCGTTATGAAGTGGCCCAGCGCGAGCGCGTGCTGACCGAGCTGTTCGCCAATGTGCTGGAGCTGGCCACCCGCGCCCGCGCCCTCGATGTGGGTATATCCATCGACGCCGAGGAAGCCGACCGCCTGGAGCTGTCCCTGGAGTTGTACGAAAAACTCCTGCGCGCGCCGGCCCTGCAAGGCTGGGGCGAGATCGGCCTGGTGGTGCAGGCGTACTCCAAACGCTGTCTGCCGGTGCTGGTGTGGCTGACCCTGCTGGGCAAAGAGCTGGGGGCGAAGATGCCGCTGCGCCTGGTCAAAGGCGCCTACTGGGACAGCGAGATCAAGCAGTCACAGCAGTGGGGCCTGGACAGCTACCCGGTTTTCACCCGCAAAGAAGGCACCGACACCTCGTACCTGGCCTGTGCCCGTTACCTGTTGAGTGAGCACACCCGTGGGGTGATCTACCCGCAGTTCGCCAGCCATAACGCCCACACCGTCACCTGCATCCTGGCTCTGGCCGCCGCGGCCAAGACGCCGCGCGAGTTCGAGTTCCAGCGCCTGCACGGCATGGGCGATGCCCTCTACGACACGGTGATCGAGCAGCACCGCCAGACCGTGCGCATCTACGCCCCGGTCGGCGCGCACAAAGACCTGCTGCCGTACCTGGTGCGTCGCCTGCTGGAAAACGGCGCTAACTCGTCGTTCGTCCATCAGTTGGTCGACCCGAGTGTGCCGGTGGAGTCCCTGATTGATCACCCGGTGACGCAACTGCGCAAGTTCGCCAGCCTCGCTAATGACAAAATCCCTCTGCCGCCGGCGCTGTTTGGCTCCGTACGGAAAAACTCCCAAGGCCTCAACATGAATATCTCCGCTGCTATGCAGGCCCTTGAGCTTGCCTATCAACCGCACCTCAACCGTCAGTGGCATGCCGCGCCGGTGATCAACGGCGAGAAGCTCAACGGCTACACCCAGGAAGTACGCTGCCCGTACCAGCAGAGCAAGGTGCTCGGCACCGCCCAGTTCGCCAGCGCCGCGCAAGCCGGCCAGGCCCTCGACGCCCTGGCCGTCGCTTGGCCGCGCTGGAACGCCACCCCGGTTGAGCAGCGTGCAGCGATCTTCGAGCGTCTGGCCGATTTGCTTGAAGCCCAGCGCGGCGAGCTGATGGCTCTCTGCACCCTGGAAGCCGGCAAGACCCTGCAGGACGGCATTGATGAAGTGCGTGAGGCGGTGGATTTCTGCCGTTACTACGCCCAGCAGGCCCGCCTGCGCCTGGGCCGTGAGGAGCTGCAAGGCCCGACCGGCGAGCGCAATGAACTGTTCCACGAAGGCCGCGGCATTTTCGCCTGCGTCAGCCCGTGGAACTTCCCGCTGGCCATTTACCTGGGCCAGATCAGCGCCGCGCTGTTGGCCGGTAACTGCGTGCTGGCCAAGCCGGCCGAGCAGACCAGTCTGATTGCCGCCCGCACCCTGGAGCTGATGTTCGAAGCCGGCTTGCCGACCGACGTGATCGCCTTCCTGCCGGGCGACGGCGCCACCCTGGGTGGCGTGTTCTGCCGCGATGCTCGGGTGGCGGGTGTGTGCTTCACCGGCTCCACCGACACCGCGCGCATCATCAATCGCCAGTTGGCCGACAAGCCCGGCCCGATTGCCGCGCTGATCGCCGAAACCGGCGGCCAAAACGCCATGATCGTCGACTCCACCGCGTTGCCCGAGCAAGTGGTCAAGGATGCCGTGCAGTCGGCCTTCACCAGCGCCGGTCAGCGTTGCTCGGCCCTGCGCGTGCTCTATGTGCAGGACGATATCGCCGAGCGCGTCATCGACCTGCTCAAGGGCGCCATGGCTGAACTGAAGGTCGGCGCATCGGAGAAACGTGAAAACGACATCGGTCCGGTGATCGATGCCGAGGCCAAAGCCGGTCTGTTGGCCCATATCGCCACGCTCAAGAGTGCAGGCAAGCTGATTGCCGAAACCCGCTTGCCGAGCGGCCTGGACGGTCATTTCGTCGCCCCGGTGGCGTTCGAGATCGGTGGCATTCACGAGCTGAACAAGGAACACTTCGGCCCCATCCTGCACCTGGTGCGCTTTGCCGCCAGCGAGCTGGATGCGGTGGTCGGCGCGATCAACGCCACCGGCTATGGCCTGACCCTCGGCGTGCACAGCCGCAACGAGGAAACCGCCAAGCGCATTGAGGCCCAGGCGCGGGTCGGCAACCTGTACATCAACCGCAACCAGATCGGTGCCGTGGTGGGTGTGCAACCGTTCGGCGGCTGCGGCCTGTCCGGCACCGGGCCAAAAGCCGGTGGGCCGAGCTACCTGCTGCGCTTTGCCAATGAACGCACCACCTCGGTCAATACCACGGCGGTGGGCGGCAACGCTTCGCTGCTGTCGTTGAACGACGCGTAACCGTTGTAGCCCGGATGTAATCCGGGGCGCTTCACCGCACGTGGTCCCGGATTGCATCCGGGCTACGGTGCTGCTGCCTCTGCTGTCAGAGGCATTGCCATGCGTGATCTGACGCCGTTGTTTGGCGTCAACCGCTGTAACACCCGCCACAAGTGGGTGGATTAAATGGCTATGTCGACGTTGTGTGTTGCGGGTGCGATTGGGCAGTTGTAGGAGCGGATTTATCCGCGAAGTTCGCGGCTGAAGCCGCTCCTACGGCATGCCGCTAGCGCTGCAGCGGATAACAGCTGTATGGCCAATTAAATGCCTGCGGACAACCCGCCGCGGCGCCATAACAACAATTGCGAGGGTATCCCCTGATGACCGCTAGTACTCCCATGCTGATCACCTTCGTGGTGTATATCTCAGCCATGGTCCTGATCGGCCTATTTGCCTATCTGCGGACCAACAACCTGTCTGACTACATTCTCGGTGGCCGCAGCCTCGGCAGTTTTGTCACCGCCTTGTCGGCTGGTGCTTCGGATATGAGCGGCTGGCTGCTGATGGGCTTGCCGGGCGCTGTATACATGTCCGGTCTGTCGGAGGGCTGGATTGCTATCGGCTTGATCGTCGGTGCCTACCTCAACTGGTTGTTCGTTGCTGGCCGTCTGCGCGTGCAGACCGAGCACAACGGCAACGCCTTGACCCTGCCGGACTACTTCAGCAACCGTTTCGAGGACCACAGCCGCGTGCTGCGGATTTTCTCGGCCCTGGTGATTCTGGTGTTCTTCACCATCTACTGCGCTTCGGGCGTGGTGGCCGGTGCGCGTCTGTTTGAAAGCACCTTCGGCATGAGCTACGAAACCGCCCTGTGGGCTGGTGCCGCCGCGACCATTGCCTACACCTTTATCGGTGGCTTCCTGGCGGTGAGCTGGACTGACACCGTGCAGGCCACCTTGATGATCTTTGCCCTGATCCTCGCGCCCGTGATGGTGCTGGTGGCCACCGGTGGCATGGACAGCACCTTCGCTGCCATTGAACTGAAGGACGCCACCAGCTTCGACATGCTCAAAGGCGCGACCTTTGTTGGCGTGATCTCGCTGATGGCCTGGGGCCTGGGCTACTTCGGCCAACCGCACATTCTCGCGCGCTTTATGGCGGCGGATTCGGTCAAGTCGATCCCTGCTGCACGACGCATCTCCATGACCTGGATGATCCTCTGCCTGGGTGGCGCGGTCGCCGTGGGTTTCTTCGGTATCGCCTACTTTACTGTGCACCCGGAACTGGGTGGCGCCGTGGCCGAGAACCCGGAGCGGGTGTTTATCGAATTGGCCAAGCTGCTGTTCAACCCGTGGATCGCTGGCGTGCTGTTGTCGGCCATTTTGGCTGCGGTGATGAGTACCCTGAGCTGCCAGTTGCTGGTGTGCTCCAGTGCCCTGACCGAAGACTTCTACAAAGCCTTCCTGCGCAAGAATGCCAGCCAGCTTGAACTGGTCTGGGTCGGTCGCGCCATGGTGCTGCTGGTTGCCTTGGTTGCTATCGGTCTGGCCGCCAACCCGGATAACCGCGTACTGGGCCTGGTCTCCTACGCCTGGGCCGGCTTCGGTGCCGCTTTCGGTCCGGTGGTGATTCTCTCGGTGCTGTGGAAGGGCATGACCCGCAACGGCGCCCTGGCCGGCATGTTGCTGGGCGCGCTGACGGTGATCCTGTGGAAGAACTTCTTCGCCTGGACCGGCCTGTACGAAATCATCCCGGGCTTTATCCTCGCCACGCTCGGCATTCTGCTGTTCAGCCGCATCGGCGCCGGCCCGTCCGCCGCCATGCACAAGCGTTATGCCGCGGCTGAGCTGGAGTATCAGCAAGCGCAAAGCTAAGCCTTAGCGTCTAAGCAAAAGGCCGCCCCGGCATGCATGCCGGGCGGCCTTTTGTGCATTCAGGGCGCGCGATCTTTGTGCGTGCTCTTCTGCCGACGGGCGGCTAATCTGACGACTAGGGCAAATTCCACCGGGCGCAATGCCCGCTGTTTCGCTGCTGGGTACTGCATATGTTTTTCAAACGATGGCAATGGCGTGTAATGGGCCTGGCGAGTGCGCTGTTGTGCGTCAGCACGGCTGGGGCCGCCAGCCTGCAGGTGCAGTTAAAGGACCAAAAGGGGCAACCGCTGGCCAACGCGGTGCTGAGCCTTCTCGGCCCCCAGGGCGGCGCAGCCAGCCCTGCGCCGGCGGTCATGGATCAGGTGCAGAAGCAGTTTTTGCCGGCGGTGCTGGCGGTACGCAGCGGCACGCGGGTGAGCTTCCCAAATCGCGATGATATCCGCCATCAGGTGTATTCCTTTTCCCCGGCCAAACGCTTTGAGCTGCGTCTTTACAAAGGCACGCCGTCAGAGCCTGTGCTCTTCGATAAACCAGGGTTGGTGGTGCTGGGCTGCAATATTCACGACTGGATGGTGGGCTATATCTACGTCACTGATGACCCCTGGTTCGCCGTCAGTGACGAGACCGGCACGCTGCATATCGACTCACTGCCCTCCGGTCGTTATCAGGTGACCCTTTGGCATCCGCAGATGACCGATCTGTTGCCCCAGGCGGGGGCGGATATCGAGCTGCCGGCGGCGGGCTTGCAGCTCAGCCTGCCGGTTTCCCTGGGCAGTACCCCCGTTGCCACGCCGCCGGCTGCGCCCGCGTCGGCCTTTGGTGACGCCTTCAAAAAGGCTGTTGATGAAGATCGCAGATAGTTTTCAGGCGCGCATCGCCACGGTGCTGATCCTGCTGCTGTTACTGGTGGTGGGTTCGTTGTACTTCGCCGTGCAGGTGGCCACCGGGGCGGCGGTCAAACAGCAGGCGGTGGCGCAACTTGGCGTCGGTGCGCGGGTCTTTGAACGCTTGCTGGACACCCGCGGTCGCCAACTGCGCGACGCCTTGCAGGTGCTGTCTGCTGACTTCGGTTTCAAAGATGCGGTGGCCAGCGATGACAGCGCCACCATCCGCTCGGTGCTGGCCAATCATGGCGCGCGCATCAGTGCCAGTGAAGTGCTGTTGCTGGGCCTGGACGGCAGAGTGCTGGTTTCCAGTGTCGAAGGTTTCGCCGCCGGCAGCCCGTTCCGTTACAGCCAGTCGTTGTTGCAGGCGCGCCAGCGCGGCCAGTCGAACCTGATCGTGGCCCTGAACGGCGAGCCCCATTTGCTGGTCGAGGCCCCCGTGTTGGCGCCGCTGCCGATTGCCCGGGTGGTGATGGGGTTTCGCATGGATCAGGCATTCGCCCGTGAGCTGCGCGAGCTGACCAATCTGGAGGTGTCGTTCATTGCCTTTGACCAAGGCCGTCAAGGGCCGTTGGTAACCACCCTGAACGCCGAGCAGGGCGCCGGCATGCGCGCGTTGAGTACGCCGGCGACCCGTGCGGGCGACCTGGAGGACCTGGACTTTGCCGGCCAGCATTACCTGACCAAACAATTGCCCCTGGCCGAGGCGGGCGACTATCAGGTGCAGGCGTTCCTGCACAGCTCGTTGAACCAGGCCATGCAGGCGTTTGCGCCGCTGGACCAGAACATTCTGCTGATTGCCGTGGGTGCTTTGCTGGCGTCGCTGATCGGCGCCTTGCTGCTGGCCCGTAACGTCTCCCAGCCGGTGCGCGAGCTGGCACGGGTGGCCGAACGTGTGGGCCAGGGCGACTATCAGGCGGTGCCGGCGGTGCAGCGTCGTGATGAACTTGGGCTGCTGGCCCAGGCTCTCACCCGCATGCAGGCGGGGATCGCCGAGCGTGAACGGCAGCTGGCCCACAATGCTCTGCACGATAGCCTGACCGGCTTGCCCAACCGCACGCTCCTGCTGGAGCGCCTGGGCAGCGCGATTGCCGCCGGGCGGCCGGTGGCACTGCTGTACCTGGGCATCGGCAACTTTCAGAGCATCAACGAGCACTATGGTGCGGCCAGCAGTGATCAGGTGTTGCAGCAGCTCAGCCAGCGCCTGCAGGGCAGCCTGCGCCCCGGTGACAGCCTGGCGCGGCTGCTGGCCGACGAGTTCCTGTTGTTGCTGGAGCATGCCGACAGCGACAGTGCGGTGGCGATTGCCGACCGCTTGCAACAGGGGCTGGCCCAGCCCCTGCGAATCGTCAATGTGGAGATGAAGCTGGACTGCCGGATTGGCATCGCCGCCTATCCCCTAGACGGCGAAACGGCCGAAGAGTTGGTGCGCCGCGCCAGCATCGCCATGCACGATGCCGCTCAGCTGCCGGGCCGCCTGCAGGTGTATCAACAGGGCCGCGATGATGCCCATCAGCGCCAGGTCAACCTGATCCGGGACCTGCGCCGGGCGCCGGGCAATGGCGAGCTGCAACTGCATTACCAGGCCAAGCTGAGCCTGAGCAGTGGCCGGGTCGAGCAGGCCGAGGCCTTGCTGCGCTGGCTGCACCCGCAATATGGCATGGTTTCGCCGGGAGAATTTATCCCGCTGGCCGAACGCACTGGCAGCATCCAGGCGCTGACCGCCTGGGTGATCGAAGAAGCCCTGCGTCAGTTGCAGGTCTGGGCCGAGCGTGGCTTGCGATTGCAGCTGTCGCTGAATATCTCTGCCGACGATTTGCACGACCTGCACCTGGCGGCGCGGGTCGGGAAGTTGCTGCAGCAGTATCGGGTGCCGGCCGAGCAGCTGATTTTCGAGGTCACCGAAAGCGCAGTGATGGGTAATCCGGAGCAGGCCCTGACGATTCTGCAGCAGCTGCGCGGGCTGGGCATCAGCCTGTCGGTGGACGACTTCGGCACCGGCTATTCGTCGTTGTCGCAGCTCAAGCGCATGCCGGTGCAGGAGTTGAAAATCGACCAGTCCTTTATCCGTGACCTGGACGAAGCCAGTGAGGACGCGGTGATCGTCCGCTCCACCATCGACATGAGCCACAGCCTCGGCCTGAAGGTGGTGGCCGAAGGCGTCGAGTACGAGCGCAGCTTGCGCCTGCTGGAGCGCTGGGGTTGCGACACCGTACAGGGTTACCTGATCAGCCGGCCGCTGAGCGCCGAAGCATTTGAAACCTGGCACGGCCAACCGCTCAATCCGCTGTTATTACGCGAGACAGAACGATGAAACATACCCTTGCTGTGCTGGCCTTCAGTGCGCTGCCGCTGCTTGCCGCCGCTGACGGTCGGTTGCTGGCCACGGGGGGCGCCAGCAGCCTTGAGGGCGCCGCGGGTGGGGGGATTACTCCCTGGGCGGTGCTGGCCGGTTATGGCGAGGCCGGCGAGTGGGGCGCCACGGCTTTTGCTACCCACGTCGACAGCCAGGATTACCGCCTGGATGTGACGGGTGCCGCGCTCGCCTGGGACAATCGTGTGGAGCTGTCCTTCGCCCGTCAGAGGCTGGATATCAGCAGCCTGCACCTGCCCGACAGCAGCCTCAATCAGGATGTTTTCGGTCTCAAGGTGCGCCTGTTCGGCGACCTCTTGTATGACCAGTTGCCGCAGGTGTCGCTGGGTGTGCAGCACAAGCAACAGCAGAACTTTCTGATCCCCGAACTGGTCGGCGCCCGCCGCGACGAAGACACTGAGGCGTATGTGCAGGCCAGTCGGCTGCTGCTCGGCGGCGCCTTTGGCTACAACCTGCTGCTCAACGGCGGGGTGCGTTACAGCCGGGCCAATCAGCTGGGTTTGCTGGGCTTTGGTGGCGATACCAATGATCAGCGCGAGCTGCTGGCGGAGGCTTCCCTGGCGGTGCTGTTCAATCCGCGCTGGGTGCTGGGCGCGGAATACCGGCAGAAGCCCGACAACCTCGGTTTTGCCAAGGAAAATGACTGGTCCGATGTGTTCGTCGGCTATTTCCCCAACAAGCACCTAGCGCTGGTGCTGGCCTGGGCGCAGTTGGGTGATATCGCCGGGCAGAGTAACCAGAACGGTCCGTATTTATCTGTGCAGGGGAGTTTTTAAGCATGCGGCGAGTGTTGTTGATCTGCCTGTTGCTCAGCGCCTGCAGCTCTATGCCGGCGCGCGATGTGAGCCTGTACCAGAACTTGGGCGAGCAAGCCGGGCTGACGCGGATTGTCGAAGGCATGTTGCTCAATATCGCCAAGGACCCGCGCATCGTCGACCACTTTGCCAACGTCGATATCACCCTGTTGCGTGACAAGCTGGTGCAGCAACTCTGCGTTGAAACGGGTGGTCCTTGCCAGCGCAGCGGCGACAGCATGGAGGAGGTGCACAAGGGCCTCAAACTCACCCGCAGCGACTTCAATGCCCTGGTGGAAGACCTGATCGCCGCCATGGAAACCCAAGGCGTGCCGGTGCCCGTACAAAATCGCTTGTTGGCGCGCCTGGCGCCAATGCGTGGGCAGATCATCAAGCGCTAACAGTGCTGCTCGCGTCGGCGCAGTCTTGACCGCGAAGTCGTTGCCGCTCGCGCCTTAGATCCAGTCCCGACCTATCAAGGTGCCAGCGGCAGTTCGCGCTTGTGGCGGCTGTTGTCGTAGGTGCGCACGATGATGGCGTAGGCCTCGTCGCTGACCGGTTGGCCGTGCAGGAAGGCATCGATTTCGGCATAGCTGACGCCGTGGGATTCCTCGTCCGGTTTGCCGGGGCGCAGTTCTTCCAGGTCCGCCGTTGGCACTTTGAATACCAGGTGTTCCGGTGCGCCCAGGTATTTGGCGATGGCGCGTACTTGGCCTTTGACCAGGCCGCTCAGTGGCGCCAAGTCGCAGGCGCCGTCACCGAATTTGGTGAAGAAGCCCATCACCGCTTCAGCGGCGTGGTCGGTGCCGATCACCAGGCCGTTGTGGGCGTTGGCGATGGTGAACTGGGCGACCATGCGGATGCGTGCCTTGATATTGCCGACCACGAAATCGCGGCGTGCGTCGCTCAGGGGTTGCAGGTCGCTGACCGCAGCGCTCAGGCCTTGCACGCTGGCGGCGATATTCACGCAGTCGTCGACGTCGGCACGGATAAAGCGCAGCGAATCCTGGGCATCCTGTTCGTCATGTTGGACGTTGTAGGGCAGACGTACGGCGATAAAGCGATAGCTGTCATCGCCGGTTTCTTCGCGCAGTTCTTCAACGCTGAGTTGCGCCAGACGCCCGGCGGTGAGCGAGTCGACGCCGCCGCTGATGCCCAGTACCAGCACTTTCAGGCCGGCGTTACGCAGGCATTGCTTGATAAAGGCCTTGCGCTTGGCGACTTCGGCCTGCAGCGCGGCCTCATCGCTAAAGGGTGGCACTACGTCCAGGGCGGCGGCGATTTCAGCTTGGCGATTGGTCATGGCGGGGTCCTCAGGGAGCGGCGCGGGGGCGCGCAACGGCGGGCCGAAAACGGCGGATAAGCAAGCTTACGTTGAACCGGCGCCGGGCGGAATGCGCTCTTTTCCCGCAGCAGGTAAGCTGGCGGCCTGTTGCGCTTCTGTCATTTTTGCCAAGGTATCTGTCGATGAACGCCAAGAACCCCCTGCATGGGATCACCCTCGAAGCCCTGTTGACCCAGTTGGTGGCCCACTATGGCTGGGACGGGCTGGCGCAGCGGGTGGATGTGCGCTGCTTCAAGAACGACCCTAGCATCAAGTCGAGCCTGTCCTTTCTGCGCAAGACGCCGTGGGCGCGGGACAAGGTCGAGGCGTTGTATATCCAGCTGCACCGCATGTAAGCCGCCATGTATATCGGTGAGATCGCGCGTTTGACCGGTGCCTCAGCCAAGGCGATTCGTCATTACGAGAGCTTGGGGCTGCTTGGCCGGGTCGAGCGTGCCGGCGCCTATCGGCATTACCGCGAGGCTGAATTGCAGCAGGTTCAGCTGATCCGCCAGGCGCAGGGGTTGGGCTTTCGCCTGGCTGAGCTGGTGGCATTGCTCGGTGGGCGCACGGGCGAACCGGACTGGTTGGCGCTGGCCCAGGCGCTGGCCCGCAAACGCGCCAGCATTGCCGGCGAGGTGGCGCGTTTGCAGGCCCTGGACCTGCGTTTGCAAGCGGTCAGTGAGGAGGTTCTCGGCTGCCTGGAGACGACTCCCGCCGTGCTGGCGCAGTGCGATCTGGCGCCGCCCGCTCGGGTGTTGAGCGAGGCTTGACTCTGCCCCTAGGGGCAAGCCTCAAGCTGGCTGCTCGACAGCACAGGAGCAGGCAGCATGGGCAAGCGAGTAGCCGTTATCGTCGGGCATCCGGCGGCAGACAGTTGGTGCGGGGCCCTGGCGGACAGCTATGCCGAGGCGGCTCGTGCGGGTGGCCATGAGGTGCGCATGGTGCACCTGGCGCAGCTGGATTTTGATCCGAGCCTACATGAAGGCTATCGGCAGATTCAGGCCTTGGAACCGGACTTGCTGGCGGCGCAGGCTACAGTGGCGTGGGCCGAGCACCTGGTGATCGCCTACCCGATCTGGTGGGGCAGTGTGCCGGCGCTGCTCAAGGGCTTTCTGGACCGTATCCTGTTGCCCGGCTTTGCCTTCAAATACCGCCCTGGCAAGGCCTTCCCCGAGCAGTTGCTGCGTGGCCGCTCGGCGCAGTTACTGGTGAGCATGGACACGCCGCCCTGGTACTTCCGCTGGGTCTACCGCATGCCTGGGATTGTGCAGCTGAAGAAGACTACCCTGGAGTTTTGCGGCATTGCCCCGGTTAAGGTGGCGGCCTTTGGGCCGCTGATTTCCAGCTCGCCGGCGCTGCGTGCGAGCTGGCTGGTCAAGGTCGCGCGATTGGCCGACGGCTTGTGAGATATTGAGATTCAGTTTCAGTTAAGCCAGGCCCGGTAACTTGAACCCATCGAAAGCAATCACGCTTCTGCAAACCAAGGAAACCACCATGAAAAAGCTTACTACGCTGTTCGCCATTGCTGCTCTGACCGCCACTGCCGGTATCGCTCAAGCCCGTGACCTGGGCCCGGATGAAGCGCTGAAACTGCGTGACGCCGGCACCATTCAGAGCTTCGAGAAATTGAATGCCGCAGCCCTGGCCAAACACCCAGGCGGCGTTATTGAAGAGACCGACCTGGAGCAGGAGAATGGGCGCTATATCTACGAGCTGGACCTGCGCGATGCCCAAGGCGTGCAATGGGATCTGGAGCTGGATGCCACTAACGGCCAGGTACTCAAGGACCATCAAGACAACTGATGAAATGGCTCGTGCGCTATAGCGGTATCACCGTGCTGGTGCTGGCGGTTCTGCTGCTCAGTACGCGGGCTTTCGCCCGCGACCTGAATCAGGATGAAGCTCTGCGCTTACGCCAGAGCGGCGCCATCCTGGGCCTGGAACAGGTGTTGCAATCGGCCTTGGGGCGTTACCCCGGGGCCGAGTTGCTGGAGGCTGAGCTGGAAGAAAAACACGGTCAGTACCGCTATGACATCGAGCTGCTGACGGTCGACGGCGTGGCCCGTGAACTGGATGTGGATGCCCGCGATGGTCGCATCCTGCGCGACAAGGAAGACGACTGATGCGCCTGTTGTTGGTGGAAGACCATGTACCGTTGGCGGACGAGTTGCTCGCCAGCCTGACCCAGCAAGGTTATGCCGTGGACTGGCTGGCGGACGGCCGTGATGCGGCGTACCAGGGTGCTACTGAGCCCTATGACTTGATCATTCTCGACCTCGGCTTGCCTGGCAAACCGGGGCTTGAGGTGTTGCGTGAGTGGCGCGCTGGTGGCCTGGTTACTCCGGTGCTGATCCTCACTGCGCGCAGCTCATGGGCTGAACGCATCGAGGGGCTGCAGACCGGCGCCGACGATTACTTGAGCAAACCTTTTCACCCGCAAGAGTTGCTGTTGCGCATCCAGGGTTTGCTGCGCCGTGCCCATGGCCTGGCCAATCAGCCGCAACTGCAGGCCGCCGGCTTACAACTGGATGAAAGTCGTCAGTGCGTCAGTCGCGGCGCTGAGGTGATCGAGCTGACCGCCGCTGAGTTTCGTCTATTGCGCTATTTCATGCTGCACCCGCAGCAGCTGTTGTCCAAAAGCCACCTGGCCGAGCATATGTACGACGGCGAGACCGAGCGCGACTCCAACGTATTGGAAGTGCAGGTCAATCGCCTGCGCGGCAAGCTCGGCCGTGAGGTGATCGAAACCAAGCGCGGTCAGGGTTATCGCTTTACCGGTGTCGGCGGATGAAGTCGATCCAGCGGCGCCTGAGCCTGGGTTTGTTTGGCGTGTTGCTGGTGGTCGGCTTGTTGCTGGCGCAAACCAGCCTGTGGCTGTTCGAGCTGGGCCTGCGCCGTTACCTGGAAGTGGGCCTGCGCAACGAAGCGGAAGGCTTGCTCGTGTCCATCAACCGTGGCGCTGCCGGCCCGCAGCTTGATCCGCAGCGGCTTACGCCCAGCTATAGTCGGCCACTTTCCGGGCATTATTATCGTGTCGAGGCGCTGGGGCAGGTCTGGCGCTCGCGCTCACTGTGGGATCACGATCTGGCTAAACCGGCCGAGTCCGGTTTGCAGAAAGCCCTGGTTGAGGGCCCCCAAGGCCAGCAGTTGTTGGTCCTGCGGGGTGATTACCGGCGCTTTGGTCAGCCACTGTCGATCACAGTGGCAGAAGACTACAGCCCGCTGCTGAGCAGCTTTCGCCGGGTGCAATACATTGGCCTGGGCCTGGGCCTGGCAGGATTGCTGCTGGTGCTATTTCTGCAGCGGCTCACTGTACGCAATGCCTTGCGGCCTCTGGAGCAAGCGCGCCAGCAGATCGCCCAGTTACAGGACGGTCAGCGTGCGCAGCTGGAAACCCAGGTGCCGCAGGAGCTGGAGCCTCTGGTGGCGCAGATCAACCATCTGCTCAGTCATACCAGTGACACCCTGACCCGTTCGCGGCATGCCATCGGCAACCTCGGCCATGCCCTGAAAACCCCGCTGGCGGTGTTGCTCAGCCTGGCTGGGCGCGCGGAGTTGAATGCCCATCCCGAGTTGCAGGCAACCCTGCGCGAGCAGTTGGCGCAGATCAATCAGCGTCTGGCCCGCGAATTGGCGCGGGCGCGGTTGTCTGGCGAGGTGTTGCCTGGTGCGCAGTTCGAATGCGCTGCTGAGTTGCCGGGGCTGTTCAGTACCCTGGCGCTGATTCATCCTCGCGACCTGCAGCTGAGCTGGCAGGCACCACCGGGCTTGCGCCTGCCGTGGGACCGTGAGGACCTGCTGGAAGTACTCGGTAACCTGCTGGACAACGCCTGTAAATGGGCGGCCAGCCGCGTGCAGCTGCAGATCAGCCTGGCGGACGGACGCTATTGCCTGTGGGTGGACGATGATGGGCCGGGGATTGCCGTAGCCCAGCGCGACGCGGTGCTCGAGCGTGGCACTCGCCTGGATGAGCAGGTGGCCGGGCATGGTCTGGGCCTGGGCGTGGTGCGCGACAGTGTCGAGGCCTGGGGCGGCAGCCTGCAATTACAGGACAGCCCTCTGGGTGGCTTGCGTGTGGCGATTGAGCTGAGTCGCGGTGCTGGCAGTAAGCGCAGCACCGCGCAGGGTTGAATTGCAGCTTTACTGGCGCTTGCTTTCCACCGAGGTCAGACGACCGCCTTCGAAGCGCAGGTAGTAGGTCATGCCGTTGGTCGGGCCATAGACCCATTCCTCGACCTGCAGGCCGATGTTGCCGTTAGGCGTCTCGGTATAACCGACCATGCTGCGGTTAACGGGCGCGCCACATTTGTTCTCGACTTCGCTGCTGCGATCACCGTCGCTGACCAGCTTGCTGCCGCAGCGAAAGGTCGCGGCAGAGGCATCCACAGCCAACACCATCAGGGGTAAAGCCAGGCTATAAAGCGCGCGTTTCATTGCAAATCCTTTGTGCGGTGAGGGTAAAGCGCCATGACTCGCCATGACGTTTGCGCAATATAGGCTGTTGCCCTTGGCTGCACTAGGGGCTGTTACCGACGTTGCCCGTGGCCATGGCGGCGGCACTGGCCTAGGCTCAGCAAAGGAGTGGCCGGGCGGTCTGCTGAGGGACGGAGGAGGGTGCTATGGGGCGTGGTGCGCTGGTGGGGTTGGTCTTGCTCGGTTGCTGCCAGCAGCCGGTGCTGGCTGAACCTCTGCCATGGGTACTGTTTGCCATGCCTGGCGCGGTGAACCTGCGCGACGGCAAGCCTTACGACGGATTGGTGTACGAGT
Organism: Pseudomonas sp. BGA-UO-ETr-WB11; assembly: GCF_059567785.1. NCBI lineage: Bacteria > Pseudomonadati > Pseudomonadota > Gammaproteobacteria > Pseudomonadales > Pseudomonadaceae > Pseudomonas > Pseudomonas sp. BGA-UO-ETr-WB11. The sequence continues at coordinate 169,294 of NZ_JCAQOS010000006.1, forward strand.
ATTTGCGCATGATCGAGCCTCACCTTGAGGAGGTGCAGGTCAGCTATGAGCTAGGCAATCTCATGCGTATGCAGAAGAACATGGCCGAAGGACGCAACCTCTGTTCCTCGGCCAATTTGCGCAGTCCCGAGCGCGACCGCATTGGTTATTTCATCCCTTATCTGATTACACCGCCTATGCAGGTGGTCGTGCGTGCCGAGACCTATGGGCGCTTGCCACTGCGTGATGGCCGTCTGTGGGTTGATGAGTTGCTTGCCGCTGACCTGCGCGGCGGCTTCTTTCCCCAGCGCAGCTATCCACCTGCTTTGCAGGCACGTCTGTCAGCGCGGCCGCCGTCCAACCTGATTGCGGTATCTATTGCGGCTAGCACCGATCGCACCTTGCGCATGCTGAGCCATCAGCGTTTTGACTACACCTTCGAGTACCCCAGCACGGTGGTGAACTACGCCCGCAGCAACCCTGAGAGCGTACCCTTGCGCAGTGTCACTCTGGCGGATGCCGCAGACTTGCAGGTGGTCGGCAGTTACTGCACACGCAATGCCTGGGGCCGGGCTATGGCTCTGCGGATCGACGCGGCCGTGCGTGCGCGCCTCAGTCAACCAGAGCCCGTATTGGCGTTGTACCGGCACTGGCTGCCGGTCGAAAGTTATCAGGCCTATGGCGCTGGGATTGAGGCCTATCTGCGCCAGCGCGCCGAGCAGCCGCTCAGTTTGCCTGCACCTTAGGACACAGTGCCTCGATACCAGCCGAGTGGGTGTAGTCCCCTGGGCTGATAGCCCGGCGCGGCTCAGCCGCGGGCCACGCTAACCCCTTCCAGATTGGCAAACGAGGTGTCCTTGGCCGTCAGCAGGAAGTCGCGCATAAAAGGCGCATCCAGCATGTCGGTGCGCACCCCGGCAAACAGGGTGGCGAACAGCCCCTTGTCGCCCAAACGTTTGGCCGTCACGTAACCGCGCGAGCTGTATTCGTGCAATGCCCAGTTGGGCAGGCCGCAAACCCCACGGCCGCTGGCCACCAGTTGCATCATCATCACCGTCAGTTCTGAGGTACGCACCTGGGCTGGCTCAACGTCGGCGGGCTCTAGAAAACGGGTGAAAATATCCAGACGGTCGCGCTCCACCGGATAGGTGATCAGGGTTTCCGTGCTCAGGTCTTCGGCGTGGATAAACGCCTTACTCGCCAGCGGATGTTGGTTGGCCACCGCCAGCAAAGCTTCGTAGGTGAACAGCGGCACATAGGTGATGCCGGCCATTTCGATTGGGTCGGAGGTCACCACCAGGTCCAGGTCGCCGCGCGCCAGGGCCGGCAGCGGGGCGAAGGAAAACCCCGAGGCCAGGTCCAGCTCGACCTCGGGCCAGGCATCGCGAAACTGGTCGATGGTCGGCATCAGCCACTGGAAGCAACTGTGGCATTCGATCGCCATGTGCAGGCGTCCGGCGGTGCCGCCGGCCAGGCGCGCCATGTCCCGTTCGGCGCTGCGCAGTTGTGGCAGCAGGCTGTCGGCCAGTTGCAGCAGGCGCAGGCCGGCGCTGGTGAAGCGCACGGGTTTGGTCTTGCGCATAAACAGCGACAGGCCGAGGCGTTCCTCCAGCTCCTTGAACTGGTGCGACAACGCCGACTGGGTCAGGTGCAGGCGCTCGGCGGCCAGCACCAGACTGTCGGTTTCGCGCAGGGCATGCAGGGTTTTCAGGTGGCGTAACTCAAGCATGGGGAGCCTCGCTGTGGCGCAGATCTGCTGTGGGTATTAGGAGTCTGTCGGACTTAATGCTGTTCTACTGCGGAAAAGCCGGACTTGGTCATTTTTCCCGCTTTTCCTCGTCAAATAGCTGGCTATTCTCCTCGAAAAACCGAAAAAACTGCCTCAAACCGGGCTTTCCCTCGCTACGAACGATCAAGTCCGACAGGCTCCTAACAGAACATGAGTAATTCTATAGATCAAGGCGAATAGGTTGAGTTTGTTTCACTAAGGCGCTCTGTCGAGAATAGCCTCCATCGTATTGATCTTCTGGAGCGTTCTGACATGGCCTTGTCCCATTCCCTTGGTTTTCCGCGCATCGGTCGCGACCGTGAATTGAAAAAAGCCCTGGAGGCATACTGGAAAGGCGAGCCGGATGAAGCGGGCTTGCAGGCCATTGGCCGCCAGTTGCGCGCTGCCCACTGGCAGTTGCAGAAAGAGGCTGGGATCGAGCTGCTGCCCGTCGGTGATTTTGCCTGGTACGACCAGGTGCTGACCCACTCGCTGACCTTCGGCGTGATCCCCGAGCGCTTTCGCCCACCCAGTGGCCAGCCAACCCTCGATACCCTGTTCGGCATGGCCCGAGGGGTCAGTCAGAGTTCCTGTTGCGGTGGGGCCCACGCCCAAGAAATGACCAAGTGGTTCGACACCAACTACCACTACCTGGTCCCGGAATTCAGCGCCGAGCAAAAATTCCAGCTGAGTTGGGAGCAGCTATTCGACGAAGTGGCCGAGGCCCACAGCCTGGGCCATAAGGTCAAGCCGGTGCTGATCGGCCCGCTGACTTACCTGTGGTTGGGCAAGGTCAAGGGCGAGGCATTCGACAAACTGGAACTGCTCGAACGCCTGCTGCCGGTGTATGGCGAGATCCTCGGTCGCTTGGCAGCCCAGGGGGTGGAGTGGGTGCAGATCGACGAGCCGATCCTGGTGCTGGATTTGCCCCAGGACTGGAAGAATGCCTTCGAGCGCGCCTACAACCTGCTGCAACACGCACCGCTGAAAAAACTCCTGGCCACCTATTTTGGTGGCCTGCAGGACAACCTCGGGTTGGTGGTCAATTTGCCGGTGGATGGCCTGCACGTGGACCTGGTGCGGGCGCCGGAGCAACTGCCGCTGCTGCTCGATCGCCTGCCGAACTACAAAGTGCTTTCCCTCGGTTTGGTCAATGGTCGCAATGTCTGGCGTACCGATCTGGCCGCCGCGCTGGCCTTGGCCCAGGACGCCTATGGTCGTTTTGCCGAGCGCTTGTGGCTGGCACCGTCTTGCTCGCTTTTGCACAGCCCAGTGGACTTGGGCCGCGAAGAACAACTGGATGCCGAGCTGCGCAGCTGGCTGGCTTTTGCCGTGCAGAAGTGCGCCGAGGTCGCCGTGCTGACCCAGGCCATTAACCAGCCGGAGGCTGCAGGCGTGCAGGCTGCACTGGCCTACAGCACCAACGTGCAGGTCAGCCGTGCACAGTCGCCGCGTATCCATAAACCCGCCGTGCAGGCGCGTCTGGCGGCGATCACGGCGGCCGACAGCCAACGCCATTCACCCTTTGTGCAGCGCATTGAGCAGCAGCGGGCGCGCTTGCAACTGCCGGCGTTACCGACCACCACCATCGGCTCCTTTCCGCAGACGGCGGCCATCCGCTTGGCACGCCAGTCATTCAAGGCCGGCAAGCTGTCCCCGGCCGACTACACCGAGGCCATGCAAAGCGAGATTCGCCACGCGGTGCAGGTGCAGGAAAACCTTGGCCTGGATGTGCTGGTGCACGGCGAAGCCGAGCGTAACGACATGGTCGAATACTTCGCCGAACAGCTCGACGGCTATGCCTTCACCCGCTTTGGTTGGGTGCAGAGCTACGGGTCGCGTTGCGTCAAACCCGCGGTGATCTTTGGTGACCTGAGTCGGCCCAAGGCCATGACGGTGGAGTGGATCAGCTATGCACAGACCCTGACTAAAAAGGTCATGAAGGGCATGCTCACCGGCCCGGTGACCATGCTGATGTGGTCATTCCCGCGCGACGATATTTCCCGCGAGCAGCAGGCGCGCCAGTTGGCCTTGGCGATTCGTGACGAAGTGGTGGACCTGGAGGCCGCCGGCATCAAGGTTATTCAAATCGACGAAGCCGCCTTCCGCGAAGGCCTGCCGTTGCGCCGTGCACAATGGCAGGACTACCTGAGCTGGGCCACCGAGGCGTTCCGCCTGTGCGCCTCGGGCGTGCGCGACGAAACCCAGATCCACACGCACATGTGCTACAGCGAGTTCAACGACGTGATCGAGTCGATCGCCGCCATGGATGCCGACGTCATCACCATCGAAACGTCGCGCTCTGACATGGAGTTGCTTGAGGCATTCGAGGCCTTTGCCTACCCCAACGACATCGGTCCAGGGGTCTACGATATCCACTCGCCGCGGGTGCCGGACAGTCGCGAAATGGTCAACTTGTTGCGCAAGGCGGCCCAGCGCATCTCCGTCGAGCGGCTGTGGGTCAACCCCGATTGCGGCTTGAAAACCCGCGCCTGGCCAGAAACCGAAGCCGCACTGGTGAACATGGTGGCAGCGGCTCGGCAGCTGCGGAGTGAATTGGCCTGAGTCTGGGATTTGCCTGGAGGCGCCCGTTTGAATCCATTCCACCGCCTCGCGAAGCCGTTCCTACGGGAACGGTGGCGGGTGTTGCTGATGCTGATCTAGCCCACTGCGCAGCTCTCGCCAACCTATGGAGTTGCGCTGCGTGTGTGCGCGGCGATCGAGCTCTTGTAGGAGCGGCTTTAGCCGCGAACCCTCCACACACCGCACAGCTTCGCGGCTGAAGCCGCTCCTACGGGAGGGGGGGCTTAACCGGCTGAGCCAATCCACCAACGTCACGACCGTTCGGCTAAGTTCATCAAACTGTCACGGCTTTGTGGCAGCGCTGTCGCGCGGGCTTGGTCAGACTCCGCTCTTTGCTGAGTCTTAGCTGTGGATCTTGCCATGCGTGCCTTGCTTTTCTGTGCCGCCCTGTTGTGCGGCCTGCCGTGTTTTGCGGCCTCTTCTTGTGATGTGCGCGTGCCCACCGAAACCCAGGTGGTGGGTGACGTGCGCCTGGCTTACCAAAGCATCGGTCGCCCCACCGATCCGGCTTTGCTGCTGGTGATGGGTGTCGGTGGTCAACTGATCGACTGGCCTGATGCGGTGCTCACGCGTCTGTGTCAGCAAGGCCTGCGCGTGATCCGGTTTGATAACCGTGACGTCGGCCTGTCAGCCTGGCCTCAGGGCGCACCCGAGGCCAACCTGGCTCTCGGTGTGTTGCGCTACAAGCTGGGTTTGCCGGTGACGGCGCCCTATCACCTGCGTGACATGGCCGGCGATGCCTTGCAGTTGATGAGCAGCCTGCGGATCGAGCGCTTTCATCTGCTCGGTGCGAGCATGGGCGGCATGATCGCCCAGCACTTGGCGGACCTGGCGCCGCAGCGGGTGCTGAGCTTGACCCTGTTGATGAGCAGCTCCAGCGCCCAGGGTTTGCCGGCGCCCAAGCAGGCGTTGCTGGAGTTGCTGGCCCGGCGCGAGGCGCCCAGTCGGGCCCTGGCTCTGGAGCAACAGGCCGACCTGCTGGCGGCCCTTGGCAGCCCACGGGTGCAGGATGAGCGCGGCGAGTTGTTGCGCCTGGCCGCGCGCAGCTATGACCGGGCGTTTAATCCGGCCGGGGTGGAGCGGCAGTTGCTGGCGATTCTGGCCGAGCCGAGCCGGGTCGAATTGCTCCGTCGCCTGCAGGTGCCGACTCTGGTGATCCACGGCACCGCCGACCCCTTGCTGCCGGTGATGCACGGCGTGCACCTGGCGGCGCAGATCCGCGGTAGCCAGTTGGTACTGATCCCCGGCTTGGCCCATCGCTTTCAAACGGCCTTCAAGCAACCCCTGTTGGACGCGCTGATGCCGTACTTGCAGCGCGAACACCTGAGTGGCCAGCAACTGGCCAGTCTGCCGGTGAAGCCAGGGTCTCAGGTCGTGCGCTGAACGTGACCAATAGCAGTCAAGGCTTGGCTGAACGGTCAGAAAATTTCATAATGGCGACATCCTCAGTTGTCCTGCCGACCAGCTGCCAGGCGGCCCGTGTGGTCGGCGGCGGCTTGCTTTAAGGTGGCGGCCCTTGCGCGCGAGGGCCTTCACAAGAGGTCTGCCGCGCCTGCCGGGCAACTGCTGCGCCTGGCGTTTCCCCCATCATCCCCGTGGGAAACCTCTGCCGATTTCTCTGCTGTGGTGACCTCATGCAACGCTTGACCCGTTCCGACCTGTTGGCCCTTGGGTTTATGACCTTTGCTCTGTTTCTGGGTGCCGGCAATATCATCTTTCCACCCAGTGTCGGCCTAGCGGCTGGTGAGCAAGTGTGGCTGGCGGCGGCGGGCTTTCTGCTCACCGGTGTTGGCTTGCCGCTGCTGACAGTGGTTGCTCTGGCGCGGGTCGGGGGTGGTTTGCCACGCCTGACCGCGCCCCTGGGCGTCAAGGCCGGAGGGCTATTTGCGATTGTCGTGTACCTGGCTATCGGCCCGCTGTTCGCCACGCCGCGCACCGCTGTGGTGGCCTTCGAGATGGGCATGGCGCCCTTCAGTGGCAGCAGTGATCTAGCTCTAGGGTTGTATACCCTGGTGTATTTCGCCGCGGTGTTGTTCCTCTCGCTCAACCCCGGACAACTGGTGGATCGCATCGGCAAGTGGATCACCCCGGTGCTGCTGAGTGCCTTGCTGGTGCTCGGTGGCGCGGCGCTGCTGGTGCCCGCAGGGGCCATCGGCACGACGACCGTGGCCTACCAAAACGCACCGCTGGTGCAGGGCTTTTTGCAGGGCTACCTGACCATGGACACCCTTGGTGCACTGGTGTTCGGCATCGTGATTGCCACCGCCATTCGTGATCGCGGGGTTAGCAACGAAGCGCTGATCACTCGCTATGCAGTCAGCGCCGGGATGATTGCCGCCGTGGGCCTGTCGCTGGTCTATCTCGCACTGTTCTATCTTGGCGCCACCAGTCAGGGCATTGCCGGCGAGGCGCAGAACGGCGTGCAGATCCTTTCCAGCTATGTGCAGCACACCTTTGGCGCCGCCGGCAGCGTCTTGCTGGCGGTGGTCATCACCCTGGCTTGCCTGACCACGGCGGTGGGCCTGTTGACCGCCTGCGGCGAGTTCTTCAGCAAGCTGCTGCCGCTGTCCTATCGTACGGTGGTGATTGCCCTCGGCGTGTTCAGCCTGCTGGTGGCCAATCAAGGCCTGACCCAGTTGATCAGCGTATCCGTGCCGGTGCTGGTCGGCCTGTATCCGCTGGCCATCGTGCTGGTAGCCCTGAGCCTGGCCGACCGCCTGTGGTGCCAGCCACGCCGGGTGTTTGTGCCGGTGATGGCGGTTACCCTGGTGTTTGGTCTGTTCGATGGCCTCAATGCCGCCGGCCTGAAGAGCTTTGTGCCGGCCGCGTGCAGCCACCTGCCACTGGCTGCCGAGGGGCTTGGTTGGCTGTTGCCGGTGGCCCTCACTCTGCTGCTGGCTGCTGCTTTTGATCGTTTGCGTGGCACGCCGCAGTTGCAGGTCGAGTAGGGCGGCAGCAGTGGGTGGAATCAGACGGTCTCCTGAGGAGGCCGTTTTTTTTGCGTGTTTATCTGCTCGCTGTTGGGGCGCAAGTCTGCCTGCGATGCTCAAACGAGCTTTCAACGGCCGAATAAAAGGCTCTGTCCATATTATGCGTTTAAGGTGCGACTGAGCTTCTGTAGGAGCGGATTTATCCGCGATGCCGTTTGCCTTGAAAGCATCGCGGCTGAAGCCGCTCCTACGGCGCGACGCTAGCGCTGCAACAGTTAACGGGTACATAGCCGAAAAAAAGCCCCGCAGTTGCGGGGCCAAGGGGGACTTGTTCGGTTTGTCAGGCGGCGTCGGCGCCGAGTGCATTGCGGGTGTTTAGGTAGTGCTCAAGTTTGGCTTGCTGGCCTGGGGTCATAAACAGGCCGAGTTTGCTGCGCCGCCAGAGGATGTCGGCGCTGCTGTGTGCCCACTCTTCGCAGCACAGGTAATCCACTTCGCGGGTATACAGGCCAGCGCCCAGGTGTTCGCCCAGTTCGCTGAGGTTGCTCACCCCGTCGAGTAGCTTCCAGATGCGCGAGCCATAACTGCTGGCCCAGCGCTTGGCCAGGCTCAGGGGCAGCCAGCCAAACTGCTGGCACAGGCGCTCGCTGAGTTCATCGACGCTGCTCATCTGTTCGCCACCGGGCAGCGGTGCGCTGGCGGTCCAGCTGCTTTGCATCTGGCTGAAGTACGGCGCCAGCTGGCTGAGCGCCGATTCGGCCAGCTTGCGGTAGGTGGTCAGTTTGCCGCCGAACACCGACAGCAGTGGCGCCTCACCAGGGTGGCCGGACAGCGCCAGGGTGTAGTCGCGGGTGATGGCCGACGGCTTATCCGACTCGTCATCGCACAGCGGGCGCACGCCGGCGTAGGTGTGCAGGATGTCGCTGCGGGCGATCTGCTGCTTGAAGTGGGCATTGACCACTTCAAGCAGGTAGTCGATTTCCGGGTCGGTGATTTTTACCTGGGCCGGGTCGCCCTGGTATTCGCGGTCGGTGGTGCCGATCAGGGTGAAGCGTTCCAGATAAGGAATGGCGAAGACGATGCGGCCATCCTCGTTCTGCAGGATGTACGCCTGCTCGCCGTCGAACAGGCGCGGCACGACGAGATGGCTGCCCTGGATCAGGCGGATGCCGTAGGGCGACTGCTGCTTGAGGTCGTCCTGGATAAAGCGTGCCACCCATGGGCCGGCGGCATTCACTAGGGCGCGAGCGCGGATCGAGTAGCGGCTGCCGTCGTTACGCTCCAGATGCAGGTGCCAGAGGCCCTTGCTGCGCCGCGCGCTGACACAGCGGGTGCGGGTGTGCACATGGCCGCCATGCTCGCGCACAGTCATGGCGTTGAGCACCACCAGGCGTGCGTCGTCGACCCAGCAGTCGGAGTATTCGAAACCGCGGCTGATCTCGGCCTTCAGCGGGCTGCCGGCACCGAAGCGCAGGCTGCGCGAGCCGGGCAGTTTTTCCCGCTTGCCGAGGTGGTCGTAGAGGAACAGGCCAGCGCGGATCATCCACGCCGGGCGCAGGTGCGGGCGGTGCGGCAGGACAAAACGCAGCGGCTTGACGATGTGCGGTGCCTTGGCCAGCAGCACTTCACGCTCGGCCAGGGCTTCACGTACCAGGCGGAATTCATAGTGTTCGAGGTAGCGCAGGCCGCCGTGGATCAGTTTGCTGCTGGCCGAGGAGGTGTGCTGGGCCAGGTCGTCCTTTTCGCAAAGGAACACCGACAGGCCGCGGCCAGCGGCGTCGGCGGCGATCCCCGCGCCATTGATGCCGCCGCCGATGACGGCCAAGTCATAGACTTCGGCGAGAGGGTCGGAGCTTGCTGGGGTTGTGGTCATGGAGGCACCGCTAATCAGATTCGAACGCTGAATGTTCACTTTCGAAAATATGCTAGACGAAAGCGCGCAGTCTGACCACCCCGATCTGCGTTGGCGCGCCGGGTGGTCAGTTCAGCGTAGAAGTTTCAGTGCAGTTCGAGCTGGATCTTCTGCTCGTGCAGCAGGCGGCTGATGGCGGCGCTGGGGGCGTGGTCAGTGAACACCTTGTCGACCAGGCTGATGGGGCCCAGGCGCACCACGGCGTTGCGGCCGAACTTACTTGAGTCGGCGGCCAGGAACACCTGGCGGGCGTTGTCAATGATGGCCTGGGAGACTCGCACTTCCTGGTAATCGAAGTCGAGCAGGCTACCGTCTTCGTCGATGCCGCTGATGCCCACCAGGGCGTAGTCGACCTTGAACTGGCGGATGAAATCCACCGCTGCCTGACCGACCACACCGCCGTCGCTGCGCACCGTACCGCCGGCCAGCAGCACTTCGAAATCAGCCTTGGCGCTGAGCAGGGCGGCCACGTGCAGGTTGTTGGTGATGACCTTCAGGCCGCTGTGGTTGAGCAGGGCGCGGGCAATGGCCTCGGTGGTGGTGCCGATGTTGATGAACAGCGAGGCGTGGTCGGGGATCTGCGCGGCGATGGCCTCAGCGATGCGCTGCTTCTCGTCGCGCATCAGCCCGGCGCGCATGGCGTAGGCGGTGTTCTGGATGCTTGAGCCAACGCTGGCCGCGCCGCCGTGGGTGCGCCGCAGCAAACCCTGGTCGGACAGCTGGTTGATGTCGCGGCGGATGGTCTGCGGGGTCATGGCAAAGGCCTGGGCCAGCTCGTCGATGCTCACATAACCTTGTTCGCGGGCACGTTCGAGGATGCTTTGTTGGCGCGGGGCTAGGCTCATGGGATCTCCCTGGGAATGGCCGCCAGTATAACGGCCAACGGGCCGTGTGGATCAGCGTCCCGTTAGCCGTTGCGCCGGGCAGAGTGCCCGCGGACGAATTTTATGGCCTGCCATCCATGGTGGCCACCCTGCGGGCCGTCGCTGCACGACGTTAAAAACTGCCTCCGGCAGTTTTTTCCGCTAATGTACGCGCACTTTTTCACTATTTTCGTTATCGAACATGACACCAGCCATCGATCTGTTGAAAAAAGCCCGAGCGGTCCATCAGGTGCACAGCTACACGCACGACCCCAAGGCCGCGTCCTATGGCCTGGAAGCCGCGGAAAAACTGCAGTTGCCGCCTGAGCGGGTGTTCAAGACCCTGCTGGCCGCCAGCGAGAAGGGCGAGTTACTGGTGGCGGTGGTGCCGGTGGCCGGCAGTCTCGACCTCAAGGCCCTGGCTCACGCAGCTGGGGTTAAGAAGGCCGAGATGGCCGACCCTCAGGCGGCGCAGCGCAGCACGGGCTACTTGCTGGGCGGCATCAGCCCGTTGGGACAGAAAAAGCGTCTGCGCACCTTTATCGACAATTCGGCGCAGTCGCACGAGAGCATTTTTGTCAGTGCTGGCCGTCGCGGTCTGGAAGTGGAGCTGAGTGCCGCCACCCTGGCCGAACATACTCAGGCCCGGTTTGCCGATATCGGCCGCGAGTAGGTGTTAGCGAGTGTTGACTAGTGTGTTCAAAGGCTTCGCGGTCAAGACCGCTCCCACACAATTCGCCGGCGCAGATTGATTCGCGACTGAAGCCGCTCCTGCGCCAGTACGTTGATGCGGTAACAGGCAGCAGGAACAACACCTTTTATTGCTGAACCCAGAAGAACAACAGGACGGATTTTATGGCTCATTACCTTCTCGCCATCGACCAGGGCACTACCAGCAGCCGGGCCATCGTGTTCAGCGCCCAGGGCCTGCCGGTGGCCAGTGCGCAGCAGGAGTTCAAGCAGTATTTCCCCCAGGATGGCTGGGTCGAGCACGATGGCGAGGAGCTGTGGCTGAGCACCCTCAAGGTCTGCCGTGAGGCTTTGAGCAGCGGTGGTTTGCAGGCCGAGCAGGTGGCCGCCATCGGCATCACCAACCAGCGCGAAACCACCCTGGTGTGGGATGCGCAGACGGGTACGCCGATCCATCCGGCCATCGTCTGGCAAGACCGGCGCACCGCCGACTATTGTGCCGAGCTGAAAGCCGCCGGCCATGAGGCCGCGGTCGCGGCCAAGACCGGGCTGCTGATCGACCCGTACTTTTCCGCCACCAAACTGCGCTGGATTCTCCAGCAGGTGCCCGGCGCCCGTGAGCGCGCCGAGCGCGGCGAGCTGCGCTTTGGCACGGTCGACAGCTTCCTGCTCTGGCGCCTGACGGGTGGCCAGTCGCACAAGACCGATGCCACCAACGCCTCGCGCACCCTGCTGTTCAATATCCACAGCCAGCAGTGGGATGACGAGTTGCTGGCGTTGTTCGACATCCCCCGCAGCCTGCTGCCGGAGGTGCTCGATTGCGCCGCCGAGTTTGGCCACACCACGCCTGAGTTGCTGGGGGCCAGCATTCCGGTGCTGGGCATGGCCGGCGATCAGCAGGCCGCGCTGATCGGTCAGGCCTGTTTTAGCCCTGGCATGGTCAAGAGCACCTACGGCACCGGCTGCTTCATGATTCAGAATACCGGCGCCACGCCAGTAACCTCTCAGCACCGTTTGCTGACCACCGTCGGCTACCGGCTCAACGGCGAGGTCAGCTATGCGGTGGAGGGCAGCATCTTCGTTGCTGGCGCGGCTGTGCAGTGGCTGCGTGACGGCATCAAGCTGATCAGCCACGCCCGCGACAGCGAGGCCATGGCCGAGCAGACCGGCGATGCCTGCGGGGTGTATCTGGTGCCGGCTTTTACCGGCCTTGGGGCACCCTACTGGGACCCGAAGGCGCGCGGGGCGATCTTCGGTTTGACCCGTGATACCGGGATCAAGGAAATCGTCACCGCTGGCCTGCAGTCGGTGTGCTACCAGACTTGCGACCTGCTTGAAGCCATGCGCCAGGACGGCGCCGCGGCGCCCAGCGCCTTGCGGGTGGACGGTGGCATGGTGGAAAACAACTGGGTCATGCAATTTCTCGCCGACATCCTCGGCGTGCCGGTGGAGCGCCCCGAGGTGACTGAAACCACGGCCCTGGGCGTGGCCTATCTGGCTGGTCTGCAGGTTGGCTGGTATGCCAGCCTGGAAGAGGTGGCCAGCCACTGGCACCTGCAGCGGCGCTTCACCCCGCGCATGGCCGGTGAACACCGCAGCAAGCTGTATGCCGGCTGGCTGGATGCGGTCAAACGGGTTCGCAGCGAAGGCTGAGGCCGGGGGTTTCAAGAGCCTGCTAGCATCACCCCTTCATAGGCGCTGGTGAGGTCCTGCATTTGCCGCAGCAGGGTTTCGGTGGTGGTGGTGATCAGGGTCGGCACATAACGCGCGTCACCGGACAGGCGAAAGCCCGCGCGGGAGAAGCTCCATTGTGCCTCGGCTTTCTGCAGTGCCAGCTTGATGGCCTGGGTGTTCTGCTCGGCGCTTTGCAGTTCGCCCAGGGCCTTGTCGAATTCCTCGACGGCCTGCTGGAACTGCTGGTCCAGCCCGGCGACCGGCAGGTGCCAGCTCTGTGCCAGGTAGAGCTTGGCAATCCGCTGGCTGAGCATGCGCTGGCGGCCGCTGCGATTGACCAGCAGTGCCGACGTACTGCCGGTGTGTTGTTGAATCAATTGCACAACTTTCTCGCACTGCGCCAGTAACTGGTCGCTGACCAGCAGCACCTGCGGTGCAGTTTGGCGGCTGGGACTGGTGAGCAGCAATTGCCGGTAGGTGTGCCAGAGGTCGCCGGCGCGCGCCAGTTCCTGGCGAATGGCATCGTTGGGGGCATAGTCATTGAGGGCTTGGTAGTTGCTCTCGAACTTGGCCAGGCTCTGATCGAATTGCTCATTGGCGACCTCGGCGCGCACGCCGGAGCCGATCATCAGGTAAGTCTTGGCCAGGCGCTGGCTGAGCATGCGTTGCATGCCGGACAGGTTCATCGCTTCGGCATCACTGATGACAGCCCAACTGGGCTGACTGGTTAGGCTGAGCAGGGTAGTGAGAAACAGGTGGCGCAGGGATAGACGCATGGGGCATCTCCTTGGGCAAGCGGCGGGACGGCTACGCATCCCGGTGGAGTGCGCGCCGCCGGCAGAGCTGCCGGCGGCGCGGATGCGGTGCCCCTGGGCGCGGGCGCGCCGGGGCACGCTCGGTCAGTAGATGTACTGCAGTTGTAGCCAGAGCTTGTCGGTGTCGACGTTGGCCACGTTGCCGCGCAGCACTGCGGTGTCGGCATCGTAGCTAGCGTATTTCACCAGCGCTGTCAGGCCCGGAACGGCTGGAATGGGGTGACCGTAGGAAAGGTCGATCTCGTCGCCGTAGCGGGTGCTGTTCTGCTCGGCGTCGAAGTCGTGGTACCAGGCCTGTAACTGGCCACCCCATAGCGGTGCGGTGACACCGACGTAGGTATCCTCGATACCATCGGCCGGGGTGGTAAGGAACACGTCGGCCCAGCCCTGGAAAGCATGCTTGGTCGCCAGCGGGGTCTGGAAGGCGCGGTTGCCGACGCCGTCGTCACCGCCGAGCACCTCGTAGCCGCCCTTGAACACGATGCCCTGCCAGGTGTAGCCCAGTTCGGCCAGGTAGTAGTCGCTGTCCAGTTCCTGCGGGTTATCGGCGTAGTCTTCCTGTTGCGCGTATTCACCGACGATGCTCAAGGCGCCGATGGCGCCAGTGGCACGTACGCCGTTGGTGCGGCTGGAGAGGCTGCCCACCGGGGCGGCAGCGGTTACTGCGATGTTGTCCAGGCCGAGTTGGTAGCTGTAGCCGGTCAGGGTCAGTTGCGGTGCGCCACGGCGATCACGCAGGAGAATGTACTGGGCATTGAACAGGTGGCTGTGGCCTTCGATGTTGGCCGGGTTGGTCTTGTTGTCGTAGCGGCCGTTGTCTGGACCGAAGATGGTGTTGATGTTGTCGAGGTAGCTGTAGGTCAGGGTCATGCCGGTGATCGGTTTGATCTGGCCGAGTACGCCGTCATAGGTCTGTTCGTTTTGGCGCCAGGCCACGCCACCGACGAAGCGCTGGTTGTCGAGGTTGATGCGCTGACGGCCGGCAACGGCGTTGCCGTATTTGTAGTCATAGCGCAGCAGGGCCTGGTTGAACTCGGTGCCATCCGGGTCGGCGACCACGGAGAAGTCCTTCTGACCGTCGCGGGTGTTGTTGTAAGAGGCATCACCGATACGGCTGACATTGTCGACCTCAACCAGGCCGGACAGGCCGTACCACTTGCCGCTCTGCACGCCGATGCGGGTGCGCAGGGTCTGGGCGTTGGCATTGTTGAGGGTGTTGTCCTGGTCGACGTTCTCGTAGCGGTAGCGGGCATCGACGCTGACCTTGCCGTAGTCGACCAGGTTGGCGAGGTCCTCGGCGGCCATGGTAATGCTGCTAAAGGCGCCGCAAACGGCCAGAGAAAGAACAGAAAGAGTGTGGATACGCATGTCGGTATTCCTTGTGCCAAAACGCAAAAAAAAACGCCACGAGCCGCTGCATCCGTTAGATGCGAGGCTTCGTGACGTCGTTGTCGGGTTGGCAGACACGCCTTTGTGCTGACCGGGATGGGTCTTAGCAGGGAGCGTGCCATTTTTCCTAGTATGTTGATTTTCAATGAAATTGTTACAGTTTTGCGTGGTTTTCATGACGCGGGCTGCACTGCCGTGGCGCCCGTATGCGCAGGGCGGACCCAGGGCAGTGCAGTTGACGAACTGTGATTGTGGAAAAAGCTTCCGCTGTAACGGGCGGCCGTGCACCGCGGCGGCCACACTGCAGGCATCAATGGCGAGGAGGAAGGCTCATGCAACTGGATTTTCATCAGGTCGATGCGTTTAGCAAACACGCGTTTCGCGGTAATCCGGCGATGGTCTATCGCCTGGACGCTTGGCTGGGCGACGAGCTGATGCAGCAGATCGCCGCGGAACACAACCTGGCCGAGACGGCTTTTATGGTCAAAGAGGGCAGCCACTGGCATATCCGCTGGTTCACGCCGGCGGCCGAGGTGCCCTTGTGCGGCCATGCCACGCTGGCGGCGGCCCAGGTGTTATTCGAGGTGTACGGCGAGCCGGGTGAGGGGATCGCCTTTAGCTGCAAGTCCGGAGCCCTCAGTGTCAGCCGTGAAGAGGGGCTGCTGGTGCTGGATTTCCCGGCGCTGATGCCGCAAGCGGTGGCGGTAAGTCTCGAGCTGGAGCAGGCCCTGGGCGTAAGTGTGGTTACCGCCCTGGCGGCCGACAAGTTGCTGGTGGTGCTGGATAACGAACGCAGCGTGCGCGCTTGCCGTCCGGACTTTGCCGCGCTGGCGCGTTTGCCCTGGCAGGGTGTGATCATCACGGCGCGCGGTGACAACCATGATTTTGTCTCGCGTTTTTTTGCCCCGGCCATCGGCATCAATGAAGACCCCGTCACGGGCTCGGCCCATTGCAGCCTGATCCCTTATTGGGCGCAACGCTTGAACAAGTCGATGCTGTCCGCCTACCAGTGCTCAAGCCGTGGCGGCGAGCTGCGCTGTCGGTTGGAGGGTGACCGGGTGAAAATCGGCGGCCATGCCCGTTTGGTGGCCAGCGGTCGCCTGTGGCTGGGTGCTGCCTAAGCTACGTCGGCGGCCGTCAGTGGGCGGGGAAGACCACCAGGTGGTCGGCGGCAATGCTGATGCCGACATGGCTGCCGGGTTCGAGGTCGGCATGGCTGGGGAAGATCGATTCCAGCAGGCTGCCGGTCGCCAGTTGCAGGCGGTACAGCGTGGCGGCGCCAAGGAAGGTCTTGCCGACGATGCGTGCCTGTAGCTCGCTGCCAGGGGCGTAAACGATGTCGTCCGGCCGCAGCAGTACATCCACGGCGCTGCCGGTTGGCCACTGATACGCGCGGTTACCGCGGATCACGCCGAGCTCGGTCTGCACCGTGTCGGGTGACAGCAACTGGCCGCGAATGAAATACCCCTGGCCGATAAAGCTGGCAACAAAGGGCGTCAGCGGCTCGTGGTAGAGGTTGTAGGGCGTGTCCCACTGCTGCAGGCGACCTTCATTGAATACGCCGACGTGATCGCTGACGGCAAAGGCTTCCTGCTGGTCGTGGGTGACCAGGATGGCACTGATGCCGCGGGCCTTGAGGATCTCGCGAACCTCCTGGCTGAGCTTGCGTCGCAGCTCGCCATCAAGGTTGGAAAACGGCTCGTCCAGTAGCAATAAGCGCGGGTCCGGCGCCAGAGCACGGGCCAGGGCCACGCGCTGCTGCTGGCCGCCGGACAGCTCGTGGGGGTAGCGCTGGCCGAGGCTTTCCAGCTTGACCAGCTCCAGCAGCTCACGGGTGATCTGCTCCCGTTGTGGGTGCTGGCGGATGGCAAAGGCCACGTTCTGCGCCACAGTCAGGTGCGGGAACAGGGCGTAATCCTGAAACACCATGCCGACCCGGCGCTTCTCAGGCGCCAGGGTGAAGCCGGCGCGGGAGATGACCTCGCCGGCCAAGCTGATCTCGCCTTGCTGCACCGACTCGAAGCCGGCAATCGCGCGCAGGGTGGTGGTCTTGCCGCAGCCGGAAGGGCCGAGCAGGCAACCGATATCACCGGCATTGAGGTGCAGGTTGAGGTCGCGGACTACCGCTTGGCCGCGGTAGCCGCAACCCAGATTGCGCAGGCTGAGCAGCAGGGGTTGGCTCATGCGTGGTGGTAAGCCGGCTCGACGAGCATTTCCAGCAGCGCCTTCTGCGCGTGCAGACGGTTCTCGGCCTGATCCCAGGCTACTGAACGTGGGTCGTCGAGCAGGTCGAGGCTGATTTCCTCGCCGCGGTGGGCCGGCAGGCAGTGCATAAACAGCACGTCGCTGGCGGCCAGGTCGAGCAGTTCGCGGGTCACCTGATAGGGCGCGAACAGCTTGAGGCGCTTAGCGGTTTCTTCTTCCTGGCCCATGGATGTCCACACGTCGGTGCTCACCAGGTGGGCGCCGGCCACGGCTTCGCGCGGGTCGCGGACAATCTGCACGCGCTCACCGGCCATCGCCAGGAAGCGCGCATCGGGCTCGTAGCCTTCAGGGCAAGCCACGCGCAGTTGGAAGTCGAACTGCAGCGCGGCTTCGATGTAGCTGTTGCACATGTTGTTGCCGTCGCCGATCCAGGCCACGGTCTTGCCCTGAATGGCGCCACGGTGTTCGAGGAAGGTTTGCATGTCGGCCAGCAACTGGCATGGGTGCAGGTCATCGGACAGGCCGTTGATCACCGGTACGCGCGAGTGGGCGGCAAACTCAGTCAGGGTGCTGTGGGCGAAGGTGCGGATCATCACCGCGTCAAGCATGCGCGACATAACAATCGCGCAGTCGCCAATCGGTTCGCCACGGCCCAGCTGGGTGTCGCGCGGCGAGAGAAAGATTGCCTGGCCGCCCAGTTGAATCATGCCGGCTTCGAAAGACAGACGGGTGCGGGTCGAGGCTTTTTCGAAAATCATGCCGAGCACGCGGTTTTTCAGCGGTTCGAACAGGCCGCCGCGGTTGCGCAGGGCTTTCAGTTCGATACCTCGGCGGATCAGGCTGCTCAACTCTGCGGGCGTACAGTCCAACAGCGAGAGAAAGTGCCTTGCGCTCATCATTAACTACCTTAGTTACAACAACACGCTGGACCTTGAAGCAGGTTTTTCAGGGAAAAGCCTAGGTAACCAGCGGCGTGGGCCGCTCAGTGCGACGAATAGGGGAGGCGCGATCTTATAAGGAAGTTACGCATAGGCGCAAATTGCCAAGGGGCGAGGGCGCCTGTGCTTGACGCTGATGATGCCTGATTCATGGCACTAAGGCTGCTGGCGCCGGTGCCCGGCAGTCGCCATAGTGGTGCGACCTGACCGGTCGACTAGCAGGCTGTTTAAAAACTACCTGCGTTGGCAATACGGCGTTAAAAACAGGCTCGGAAGCCGATTGCGGCTAGCGCGCTTCAGCGCGACCCGAAGGGCGAGTGCAGCGAGTTATGCTCATTTACCGCTCGTAAACTCCGCTTCCTCGCCTGTTTTTGCCTTGTCTTGCCTGCCTCGCCTACGTTTTTCAACGGCCTGTTAAAACAATAATCCCGAGGTTCGTCATGAGCACAACCCTGCATCACCGCGCCTGCCACCTGTGCGAGGCCATCTGTGGCCTGACCATCCAGACCGAGGCCGACGCTGCTGGCCAGGTGCAGATCGTGTCGATCAAGGGCGACGCTGAAGACAGCTTCAGCCGTGGCCATATCTGCCCCAAGGCTGTGGCCCTGCAGGATATTCAGAGTGACCCCGACCGCCTGCGTCAGCCCATGCGTCGGATCGGCAGCGAGTGGCAGGCCATAGGCTGGGACGAAGCGTTCAATCTGGTGGCCGAGCGCCTGGCCGATGTTCAGGCGCGCCACGGGCAGAACGCGGTGGCGGTGTACCAGGGCAACCCCAGCGTGCACAACTATGGGCTAATGACCCATAGCAACTACTTCCTTGGCTTGCTAAAAACCCGTAACCGTTTTTCCGCCACCTCGGTAGACCAACTGCCGCACCACCTGACCAGCCACCTGATGTACGGTCACGGCTTGCTGATCCCGATCCCCGATATCGATCACACCGACTTCATGCTGATTCTCGGTGGCAATCCACTGGCTTCCAACGGCAGCATCATGACCGTGCCGGACGTGGAAAAACGCCTCAAGGCCATCCAGAAGCGCGGCGGCAAGTTGGTGGTGGTCGATCCGCGGCGTAGCGAAACGGCGGCGATTGCCGATCAGCACGTGTTTGTTCGCCCTGGCGAAGACGCTGCGCTGCTCTGTGGGTTGCTCAATACCCTCTTTGATGAGGACCTGACCCGCGCCAGCCATTTGCCGATCAGTGATCTGGACGCGGTGCGCAGTGCTATCGCCGGCTTTACCGCCGAGGCCATGAGCACCCGCTGTGGCGTGCCAGCGGCGACCATTCGCCAACTGGCGCGGGATTTCGCCAGCGCCGATAAGGCGGTGTGCTACGGCCGTATGGGGGTTTCCACCCAGGCGTTCGGTACCTTGTGCCAGTGGTTGGTGCAGCTGATCAATCTGGTCAGCGGCAACCTTGATCGGGTTGGTGGCGTGCTCTGCACCGAGCCTGCGGTCGATATCGTCGCCGCCACCTCCGGCGGCCATTTCAACCGCTGGCAAAGCCGTGTCTCCGGTCTGCCGGAATACAGCGGCGAGCTGCCTGTGGCGGCCCTGGCGGAAGAAATGCTTACCCCAGGCGAGGGGCAGATTCGCGCCCTGGTCACCGTGGCCGGCAACCCGGTGCTGTCGACACCCAATGGCCGGCAGTTGGAGCAGGGGTTGGGTGGTCTGGAGTTTATGCTCAGCCTGGATTTCTACATCAACGAGACCAGTCGCTTCGCTGACCTGATCCTGCCGCCCACCGGGCCGCTGGAGCACGATCACTACGACACCACCTTCAACGCCTTCGCGGTGCGCAACGTCACCCGCTTCAACGAGGCGGTGTTGGCCAAGCCCGAGGGCACGTTGCATGACTGGGAAATTTTTGTCGGTCTGGCCAAGGCCTTTGCCGCGCACACCGGCGCTGAGCTGAAGCCAACCATGGCCCCGGAACAGATGATCGACATGGGCCTGCGTTTTGGCCCCTATGGCGACAAATCTGCGCACAAGCTGTCCCTGGCCGGCCTGCGTGAGCAGCCCCACGGGCTGGACCTGGGGCCGCTCAAGGCCAACTTGGCGGTACGCCTGAAGACCGCCAGCAAAACCATCGAAGCGGCCCCGGCCTTGTTGTTGGCCGACTTGCAGCGTTTGGCCGATGCGCCTGCGGGCAACCCCGAGCAGCTGTTGCTGATCGGCCGCCGCCATGTGCGCAGCAATAATTCCTGGATGCACAACTACCACCGCCTGGTGAAGGGCAAGCCGCGCCATCAACTGCTGATGCACCCGGACGACCTGGCCGCCCGTGGCCTGGCCGATGGTCAACGGGTGTGCGTGCGCTCGCGCGTCGGCACTATTGAGGTGGAGGTGGCGAGCAGCAGCGATATGATGCCCGGCGTCGTCAGCCTGCCCCACGGTTGGGGCCACGGTCGCCAGGGTGTGCAGCTGGCCATTGCCCGCGCCCAGCCTGGCGCCAGTGCCAACGACCTGACCGATGAACGCCTGCTGGACGGGCTGTCCGGCAACGCCGCGCTCAATGGTGTGCCGGTTGAAGTTCTTTCTGCCTAATTGTTTCTGGAGTAGTGGTTGCCAATGCGTGTTTTTCATCTGTCAAAAGCTTTCACCCTGTCGGCGCTCTTGTTACCGGCTATGTTGCCCGGCGGATTGACCGCCGCCGAGGCACCGTCTGGTGCGTTGGCCGTCGATGCGCAGAGCTTTCGCTGCATCCGCGAGATGACCCCGGTCCGGCATTTTTTCGTCGATAACGTTCTCGGTAATTTGCCCGCCACCCTGGCGGCGGCGAATGCGCCGGGCGGCGCGGTGTACCCGCCGGGTTCGGTGATCCAGTTGGTGCCCACCGAGGCGATGGTCAAGCGCGAGGCCGGCTTCAGCCCAGCCACGGGTGATTGGGAGTTCTTTGAACTGGCGGTTGATGGCAAGCAAACCGCGATCCGTGCCCGTGGTTTTGCCGAGGTTAACAACCGTTTTGGCGGCAACTGCTTTGCCTGCCATGCGCCGGCGCGTCAGCCCTGGGACTTCGTCTGCGAAGACAGCCATGGCTGCGAGGCCATCCCCGTGAGCCGGCAAATGACCGGCGCCCTGCAGCGCTCCGACCCCCGTTGTGGCGAGCCAGAACTGCAAAGTGGTGACCGCTGGGCGTTGTTCAAGTTGCAGGCGCTGGTGTGGATAGGCACGACCAAGGCCGCCCTTGGACAGATTTTTTAAGGGTTTTTTGCCCGCCCAATGACCGAGAAATATGCTCGGGTTTGGGTTAGAATCGCCGCCATCGTGCCCGGTGAGAGTCCGGGAAAGCTCAAGCGAGGTGCTCCATGGATATCATCGAAACGATCAAAGATCAGATCAGCAAGAACACCGTTCTGCTGTACATGAAGGGTTCGCCGAACGCGCCGCAGTGCGGTTTCTCGGCCAAGGCGGCGCAGGTAGTGATGGGCTGCGGCGAGAAGTTTGCCTTCGTCGACATCCTGCAAAACCCGGAAATCCGCGCCAACCTGCCGAAGTACGCCAACTGGCCGACCTTCCCGCAGCTGTGGGTAGCCGGTGAGCTGGTTGGCGGCAGCGACATCATGGTTGAGCTGTATGAAAGCGGCGAGCTGCAAACCATGATCAAGGACGCGACCAGCAAGGCCAACGCCTGAGTCGTCGTACCTGTAATAAAAAACCCGCCAAGTGCGGGTTTTTTATTGCGCCGGTGAGGCCTTATTCGTCCATCTGCGATTGCAGGTAGTTCTGTAGGCCGACCTTGTCGATCAGGCCCAGCTGGGTTTCCAGCCAGTCGATATGCTCTTCTTCGGAACAGAGGATTTCGCGCAGCAAATCCCGCGAGGCGTAGTCGGCGATGCTCTCGCAATAGGCGATGGCTTCTTTCAGATCAGCGTGGGCCTTGTGCTCGATCTTCAGGTCGCAGGCGAGCATTTCTGCGGTGTTTTCGCCGATATGCAGTTTGCCCAGGTCCTGCACATTGGGCAGGCCTTCGAGAAACAGGATGCGCTTGATCAGTTTGTCGGCGTGCTTCATCTCGTCGATCGACTCGTGATATTCGTGCTCGCCGAGCTTCTTCAGACCCCAGTCTTCATACATCCGTGCATGCAAAAAGTACTGGTTGATCGCGACCAGTTCATTGCCGAGGATCTTGTTCAGGTGCTGGATGACTTTCTTGTCGCCTTTCATGAGCCGCCTCGTCCGCATGGGGTGTTGAGAGATCATCAAGTCTGGCTTCAAGGCACCTGAGTGTCAAACTCAAGCCATTGATGCAAAAGGATATTGTTTGCCTCTCTGGACGCATTGAGATTGCATGCCAGTGCCAAGCTGTTGATTTGCAGGCACAAAAAAACCGGACAAGGTCCGGTTTCGTTTGGCTACGGGGTTGCCTACTTGTCAGGCCGGGCTAAACAGCTGCGCTGCCTGGCTGGCTTGCGCGCCTTGCAGGTCACTCAGGGTTTCGCGCACCACCTGCTTGGCCAGGCACGCGCACTTGCCGCACTGGCTGCCGACGCCGAGGCTTTCGCGCACATCGCGGTAGCTGCAGCACCCTTCGTAAATGGCGTCGCGGATGTGGCCGTCGGTGACACCTTGGCAGAGGCAGACATACATGGGCTTGGCTTCGCTGCAGGTTGTGGAAAGCAGGATTGGATCGTAATAGTAATGATAATGATTGTCAAATAGTGTGATTTTCGTTTCTCTGCACTCTCGAAAAATAGTGATTAATTACAAATGGTTAGATGATTTTTGCCAGTGCTTAAAAGCAATGGGCGAGGGCGAAAAGCGCGGTGTATGATTGTTCGTCTTGTGGTGCAGGCGCGTGCTGTTGGCGTGTCTGAACAGGGCCACATGCCCCCATTTTTCAAGGAGATATGAAATGAGCGTACTCGTCGGTAAACAAGCCCCGGATTTCACCGTTGCGGCCGTGCTGGGCAATGGCGAAATCGTTGAAGACTTCAACCTGGCGTCGGCGATCAAGGGCAAATACGGCCTGGTGTTCTTCTATCCGCTGGACTTCACCTTTGTCTGTCCGTCCGAGCTGATCGCGCTGGATCACCGCATTCCTGACTTCCAAGCGCGCAACGTGGAAGTGATCGGCGTGTCGATCGACTCGCATTTCACTCACAACGCCTGGCGCAACACCCCGATCAATGCTGGTGGCATCGGCCAGGTCAAATACACCCTGGCGGCCGACATCACCCACGAAATCTGCAAGGCTTACGACGTTGAAGCGGCAGGCGGCGTGGCTTACCGCGGCGCGTTCCTGATCGACCTGAATGGTGTAGTGCGGGCGCAGATCGTCAACGACCTGCCGCTGGGTCGCAGCATGGACGAACTGCTGCGTCTGGTGGATGCTCTGCAGTTTACTGAAGAGCACGGTGAAGTCTGCCCGGCCAACTGGAAGAAGGGCGACAAAGGCATGACTGCTTCGCCGGAAGGTGTTGCGGCTTACCTGAGCGAGAACGCTGGCAGCCTGTAAACCTGATGTGCGAAAGGCCTGGCAGACCGCCAGGGCCTGAGCACGGCAGAACAAACGCCAACGCCCCAGTGATGGGGCGTTGGCGTTTTTGTTTTTAGGTGCGGTGTTTTGTGCAATTGGCAGCGGCAGAAACGACAATCCCCGCACGTGGCGGGGATTGTCTTGGCGGTCCATGCAGACCGCGGGCACTGCTAACGGCTTACTTGATTTCGACGGCCAGGCTGTCGTGAATCTT
The DNA here is from genome assembly GCF_059567785.1 of Pseudomonas sp. BGA-UO-ETr-WB11. NCBI lineage: Bacteria > Pseudomonadati > Pseudomonadota > Gammaproteobacteria > Pseudomonadales > Pseudomonadaceae > Pseudomonas > Pseudomonas sp. BGA-UO-ETr-WB11. The sequence goes on from NZ_JCAQOS010000006.1 coordinate 192,735, forward strand.
CTTCTGCCAAATGGCCGGGCCGGTGATGTGCACCGACTCGCCCTTGGTGTCGACGGCCACGGTTACTGGCATGTCCTTCACGTCGAACTCGTAGATGGCTTCCATACCCAGTTCGGCAAAGGCCACCACGCGCGACTTTTTGATTGCTTGGGCAACCAAGTAAGCAGCGCCGCCGACAGCCATCAAGTACACGGCTTTGTTGTCCTTGATTGCGTCGATGGCAATCGGGCCGCGCTCTGACTTGCCGATCATGCCGAGCAGGCCGGTGCTTTCCAGGATCTGCCGGGTGAACTTGTCCATCCGCGTAGCGGTGGTCGGGCCGGCTGGGCCAACCACTTCGTCACGCACCGGATCGACCGGGCCAACGTAGTAGATAAAGCGGCCCTTGAGGTCGAACGGCAGGGTTTCGCCCTTGTTCAGCATGTCGACCATGCGTTTGTGCGCTGCGTCGCGGCCGGTGAGCATCTTGCCGTTGAGCAGTACGGTCTCGCCCGGCTTCCAGCTCTGCACGTCTTCCGGGGTGAGGGTGTCGAGGTTGACGCGGCGCGCGCTCGGGCCGGCTTCCCAGACGATTTCTGGGTAGGCGTCCAGATCCGGTGCTTCCAGCTCGGCCGGGCCTGAGCCATCCAGCACGAAGTGAGCGTGGCGGGTAGCGGCGCAGTTGGGGATCATGCACACCGGCAGGCTGGCGGCGTGGGTCGGGTAATCCATGATCTTGACGTCGAGCACGGTGGTCAGACCGCCTAGGCCCTGGGCGCCGATGCCCAGTTGGTTGACCTTGTCGAACAGCTCCAGGCGCATCTCTTCCAGCTTGTTCTGCGGGCCGCGCGCTTTCAGCTCATGGATGTCGATGGAGTCCATCAACACTTCCTTGGCCATTACCGCGGCTTTCTCGGCGGTGCCGCCGATGCCGATGCCGAGCATGCCTGGCGGGCACCAGCCAGCGCCCATTTCCGGCACGGTTTTCAGTACCCAGTCGACGATCGAGTCGGACGGGTTGAGCATCGCCATCTTGGATTTATTCTCGGAGCCGCCGCCTTTGGCTGCGACATCCACTTCCAGCTTGTCACCGGGCACTACGGAGTAGTGGATGACAGCCGGGGTGTTGTCCTTGGTGTTTTTGCGTGCGCCCGCTGGGTCGGCGAGGATCGAGGCGCGCAGAACGTTTTCCGGCAGGTTATAGGCGCGGCGTACGCCTTCGTTGATCATGTCGTCGACGCTCATGGTCGCGCCATCCCAGCGCACGTCCATGCCGACGCGGACGAACACGGTGACGATGCCGGTGTCTTGGCAGATCGGCCGGTGGCCAGTGGCGCACATGCGCGAGTTGATCAGAATCTGCGCCATGGAGTCGCGCGCGGCGGGCGACTCTTCACGCAGGTAGGCCTCGTGCATGGCCTGGATAAAGTCCACGGGGTGGTAGTAGGAGATGAACTGCAGGGCGTCGGCGACGCTCTGAATCAGGTCGTCCTGTTTGATCACGGTCATGGGGCGCGCTCCTTTATTTGGGCAGGAACTTGGAGGGGCGCAGGGCCACGACCCGGCGCGCGTTACAGCAAAAATGGCCGCGCAGTATAACGCGCAGCAGAGGGCTGGCACAGCGTGCAAAACTAGACTGATCAGTCTCTGCGGTTGCTGCTGCCGATGCTGGGTTTTCTCCAAGCGTCGGGGTACAGTGCTGGCTAATTGCCCCCACGGGACGGATCCCCATGCGTGCCAGCCATCAAGCAGTGAACAGGCGTTCGCTACAGCATTTGCTGTTGCGCCGCTTTGCCATGGCTGTGGCCACTTACGGCATTGCCATGACGCTGTTCTGGCTGGCCGTGAGTTTCGATCTCTTGCCAGCGCCGCAGAATGTGGCGCTGGTTAGTAGCGTGCTGGTGGTGGTCAGTCAGTTGCTGTTCTTTGTCATGCTGCGCAGCGGCTACAACTTGCGCTTCCGGGATCCGAGCATGACCGAGGCACAGGTATTGGTCGGCTGTAGTTGGCTGACCTATCTGCTGGCTCTGCTCGACAGCGGCCGCGGCACCCTGTTGATGTTCTATGTGTTGATTCTGTTATTCGGCGTGTTCCAGTTACCGCCACGAATCTTTGCCCGCTGTGCGGCCTTCGCTTTTTGCAGCTTTCTTGGTCTCAACCTGTGGGAAGCCTCGCAGCAGAAATTGCATGATCCGGCCTTGGTCTTGTTGCAGGTGGCGGCGCTGTTCTTTGTGCTTGTCTGGCTGTACCTGTTCGCCAGCTATGTGCAGGCCTTGAGCCAGCGCATGCGCAAACGCCGTTTTGCCCTGCAGGCGCACCAGGACACCTTGCGCGGGATGATGCGCCAGCTAGAAAGCCTGGCCGCCACCGATGAGCTGACCGGGCTGTTCAATCGCCGCCACTTTTTAGCCCTGGCGGCCAACGAGTTGGCCATGCTGGCGCCAGGACAGGTGCACGGCCTGGCCTTGATCGACCTCGACCATTTCAAGCAGGTCAACGATAGCTACGGCCATGCCGTCGGTGACCGGGTGCTGCAGACCTTTGCCGCGGTGGCGCGGGCGTGCCTGCGTGATGGCGATATCCTCGCCCGCTATGGTGGCGAGGAGTTCGTGCTGTTGCTGCCAGACACCACCATTGACCAGTTCAGTGCCTGTTGTGAACGTCTGCGCGAGGCGTTTGCGGCGGCGGAGCCTGTGGGCGTGCACGTCAAGGGCATCAGCCTGTCGGCAGGCATGACGTTGTTGCACTACAACGATGAGCTGGACGATGCCTTGCATCGCGCCGATCAGGCGTTGTACCGGGCCAAGCGCGACGGCCGTAATCGCTGCGCCGCTGCCTGGCAGGCCAGCGATGCCTGAGCTCAAGGTCGGCGATAAAAACATCCAGGTACCACAGGCCGGAAACCTGCTCGACGCATTGCTCGGTGCCGGCATTGCCGTGCCCAACAGCTGTCGCGCTGGCAGCTGTCACGCCTGCCTGGTGCGTTGTCTGCACGGTGAGCCGGTAGATGCTCAGCCCGATGCCTTGAGTGCTGCGCAGCGTCAACAAGGCTGGCGCCTGGCCTGTCAGTGCCGGGTGGCCGACGATTTAAGTGTGGAAGTCTTCGACCCCCTGCGTGACGGTCGCGCGGCGAGCATTGTCGGTTGCGACTGGCTGACGAATGACGTGCTGCGTTTGCGCCTGCAACCAGAGCGCCGCTTGCCCTATCAGGCCGGTCAGCATCTGGTGCTCTGGGCCGATGCGGGCATTGCCCGGCCATACTCCCTGGCCAGCCTGCCGGATGCCGACGACTGGCTGGAGCTGCACATCGATTGTGCCAAGCCCGGCGCTTTCAGCACGGCAGCACGCCGTTTCCAGCTCGGTCAGAGCCTGCGCCTGGGCGAGTTGCGCGGCGGCGCCCTGCATTACGACCCGGACTGGCAGGCACGGCCGCTCTGCTTGCTGGCGGCTGGCACGGGGCTGGCGCCACTCTGGGGCATCTTGCGCGAGGCCTTGCGCCAGGCTCACAGCGGACCGATTCAGCTGCTGCACCTGGCCCGCGAGGGCGACGGGCATTACTTGGCCACGCCGCTGCACGCATTGGCGGCACAGCATCCTCAGTTGCACATCCGCCTGGTGACGGCGGCCGAGTTGCCGGCTGCTTTGGCCGAACTGCGCCTTGTTTCCCGGCAAACCCAGGCCTTACTCTGCGGCGGCCCCGCCAGCGTCGAGACATTTGCGCGCCGGCTCTATCTGTTAGGTCTGCCGCGCAATCAAGTGTTGGCCGACGTGTTTTTGCCGCGCGCCTGACTTGCAGGCGCCTGCGCCGTGAGGAAGGTCATGAGTGAGCATGTAGTTGTGACGCGCGCCGATGGTCTGTTGACCCTGCGCATCAATCGCCCCGAGAAGAAGAACGCCCTGACCCGCGCCATGTACAGCGCCATGGCCGAAGCCTTGCTGGCCGCGGATGCCGAGCCTGAGGTGCGCGCGGTGCTGATTACGGGTGGAGCGGAGTGCTTTACCAGTGGCAACGATGTGGCGGATTTTCTCCAGGCTCCGCCGGTCAGCCAGGACAGTCCGGTGTTCCACTTTATGCGCGCGCTGTTCGAGTTGAAAAAACCGATTGTCGCCGCCGTGGCAGGTGCTGCCGTGGGGATTGGCACCACCCTGTTGTTGCATTGCGATCTGGTCTACGTCAGCCGCTGCGCCAAGTTGAAGATGCCCTTTGTCAGCCTTGGCCTGTGCCCGGAGTTCGGCTCCAGCCTGATCCTGCCGCGCCTGCTCGGGCACGCCAAGGCGGCCGAGCTGTTGCTGCTGGGTGAGTCCTTCACGGGCGAGCAGGCCGCCAGATGGGGCATTGCCAACAGCGTGCTCGACGATGGCGTGGCCACCCTGGAAAAAGCCGAGGCCATGGCCCGGCGCTTCCAGCAACTGGCTCCGTCAGCGTTAGCGGTGAGCAAACAACTGATGCAAGCGCCGGGGCGCGAAGAGTTGCGTCAGGTGATCACTGCCGAAGGCGAGCTGTTCGGCCAGCGCCTGCGCTCGCCGGAGGCCATCGAAGCCCTGTCGGCCTTTATGCAGCGCCGTCAGCCGGACTTTTCCAAATTCGTCTGACGGGTTTCATGTGCTAACAAAAAGGCCGCTCAATGAGCGGCCTTTTGCGTTAACCCGCAGGCTTAAACCATGACGTCGCCGACGTGGAGGATCTTCATGGTGTTGGTGCCGCCGATGGTGTGGTAGCTGTCGCCCTTGGTCAGGATCACCCAGTCGCCTTGTTGCACCACGCCGCGCTTGAGCAATTCGTCGATGGCCGCCTGGCTGACCTTGTCGGCTGGCAGGGCCGCGGCATCGAACGGCACCGTCTGCACGCCACGGAACAGGGCCACACGGGCCTGGGTTTCGCGGTGCGGAGAGAAGGCGAAGATCGGCATCGAGGAGCGGATGCGCGACATGATCAGCGGGGTGTAGCCACTTTCGGTCAGGCAGATGATCGCCTTGACGCCGGGGAAGTGGTTGGCGGTGTACATGGCGGCCAGGGCGATGCTTTCGTCGCAGCGCTCGAAGCTTTCTTCCAGGCGATGGCGCGAGACTTTGTTGATCGGGTGCTTTTCCGCGCCCAGGCACACACGGGCCATGGCCTTGACCGCTTCCACCGGGTAGGCGCCGGCGGCGCTTTCGGCCGAGAGCATCACGGCGTCGGTGTAGTCGAACGCGGCGTTGGCCACGTCCGAGACTTCGGCGCGGGTCGGCATCGGGCTGCTGATCATCGACTCCATCATCTGGGTGGCGGTGATCACCACTTTGTTCAGGTGGCGGGCGTGGGCAATGATCTTTTTCTGGATGCCGACGAGCTCGGCATCGCCGATTTCCACCGCCAGGTCACCACGGGCGACCATCACACCGTCGCTGGCGCGGATCAGGCCGTCGAGGGTTTCGTCGTCGGCCACCGCTTCGGCGCGTTCGACCTTGGCGATCAGCCAGGCCGTGCCACCGGCTTCGTCGCGCAGGCGGCGGGCTTCGTGCATGTCGGCGGCGTCACGGGGGAAGGACACGGCCAGGTAGTCCAGCTCCATCTCGGCGGCCAGTTTGATGTCGGCGCGGTCCTTGTCAGTCAGGGCTGGCGCAGTCAGGCCGCCACCACGACGGTTGATGCCTTTGTGGTCGGACAGCGGACCACCAATCAATACTGTGCAACGCAGTTCGTCGCTGCCCACTGAGTCGACGCGCATTTCCACCCGACCATCGTCGAGCAGCAGCTCGTCGCCGGCCTTGCAGTCGGTGATCAGGTCCGGGTAGTCGATGCACACCACGTCCTGGTTGCCGGCGTCGCGCGGATGGCTGATGGAGAAGCGGAAGGGGTCACCAACTTTCAGCTCAATGCGCTTGTTGGCGAACTTGGCGATGCGGATCTTTGGCCCTTGCAGGTCGCCGAGCAGGGCGACGAAGCGGCCGTGCTTGGCGGCAATCTCACGTACCAGCTTGGCGCGGGCTTTGTGCTCGTCGGGGCTGCCGTGGGAGAAGTTCAGGCGGGCTACATCCAGACCGGCAAGAATCAGTTGCTCCAGCACTTCCGGCGAGTTGCTGGCCGGGCCCAGGGTGGCGACGATTTTGGTACGGCGAAGGGTCATGCAAAGGCTCCATTTCTCAGACAGAGCACGAGGCTACTATGCCGCAACCCTGTAGTCATTTTTCCTCGGCACTACCTGTCTAAACAGTGGTGACAGCAGCCTTGAGGATCAGCAAATCGCACTCGACACTCTCCAGTACGCGCTCCGCAGTGTTGCCGATCAGGGCGTTGGCCAACTGGCCGCGGGCGATGGCACCAATTAATAGCAGGTCGATTTTCTCTTCCTGGACGAAGCGGGCAATTTCCTCTTCGGCAAAACCTTCGCGCAGTTGGGCCTGGTTGCGTGGTACGCCGGCATCCGCCAGCAGTTGCTCGAACGCCTCGCGGTGCTGTGTGGCGCAGAGCTGGCGGTAGTGCTCGTAGTCGTTAACCAGAGCGCTGTCGAACAGCAACGATTGCGGCACCGGGGCGTAGCTGTGCAGGTAGTGAGGCTGGATGCCGATGGTGTCGCTTAGCAACTGGGCGGCGGCAATCAGTTGCTGGTCGAGGACCGCCGGTTTGTCGTCCGCGTGCAGCGGATCGAGGGCCGCGCACAGCTGGCGGCATTGCCACTCGCCGTGTTGCACCAGCCACAGCGGTACCGGGCAATGACGCAGCAGTTGCCAGCAGCTATTGCCCAATAGTCGTTGTTTGAGCGAGTGATGGTGATGGGTCGACTTGAGTAGCAGGTCGGGCTGCAGTTCCGCTACCCGTTGCAGAATCACCTGCTCCAGTGGCTTGCCCCAGCGCACTTGCACGCTGACCTGCAGGCCTTCCTCGCGCAGCGGTGCGGCCATGCCTTCCAGTTCGGCATGCAGGCTGGCGAGCATCGCTTCGCGGGCACTGGTGAGGGTATCGCTGTCAAAAATCAGGCTGTTTACCAGCGCCGAGTTGTATTCGCAGAGCAGCAATTCGACCTTGGCCGAGGTGGCGCGGGCCAGCCAGTGGGCGCGTTGCAGTGCGGGTTGGCTGGGTTGGGACGGGTCGATCACGACCAGAAGCTGGCGCAGTTGCATGGGGCTCACCTTCACTTGGCTGATGCGCTATTGCACAGCAAATGCCCTTTACGGAGCTTGACGTGCATCAGCCAAGTGTAAGGCGCTGGGCGGCTTAAGGCATGCCGTTGTTCAGCGCCACGTCCAGGTGGCGGGCGGCTTTGTTGGCCAGTTCGCTGCGTGGGAACTGGGCCAGCAGTTGGCGCAGGTAGTCGATGGCCTTGGCGCGATCGGGCTGCGGGTTGTCGGCGGCCATGTGCATCAGGGCCATCTGGTACAGGGCCTTTTCCTTGATGCTCGCGGCAACACCATTGTCGGCCACGGCCAGGCTGTAGAGGGTTTCCGCTTCGCTGACGCGGTCCTTGAGGATGGCGCGGCGCGACAGCAGGGTCAGGTCTGGGTCCAGGCTGGGTTTGTTGAGGTCGAGGTTTTCGTTGGGCTTCCAGTGCTTAAGCAGTTCGCGGGCGTTCTGCTGCACCGGCTCCTGAGCACGCTGACGAATCATCTGAATGCGGGCTTCGGCGCGCTGGGCAGCGAGGGTGGCGGGGAACTCGTTGTGCACCTGATAGAAGTAGTTGAGCGCTTTGTTGTCGTCGCGATCATCGTTATAACGGCACATGTAGATCAGGCCGATCTGGTACAGGGCGATGGCGCGTACCTGGTCACCGAGTTTTTTGTCCTGGTAGCCGCTGAGGTATAGGGCTTCGGCCTGGGCACTCTTGTTGTCGCGGATGGCTTGGGCGCTGTAGGTCAGCAAATCACCATCTTCTTCGATGGCTGCGGTCATGCGGTTGGTTTTCAGGGTCTTGTATTCAACCACTTCCTGGGTGCCGATCTGGGCGATAAACAGTGGGGTGGTGGGCGAACAGCCTGCCAGCAGGCTCAGGCCCAACAGGCCAAGACACAATGAACGCATGAGAACTCCAGAGCCGGACGATAATGCACGCCAGTCTAGCAGTGCGCTCGTACTGGCAGGCGCCTCCCGGCTCACCACCCAACGGAGGTTATGCTCGTGCTGAAAGTGTCCGTCTGCTAGGGCTGGAGATTTGCGGCGGGCGGTCGATACACTGCAGAGCCGAGGAGGACACCGTTATGCGCAGCCTGTTAGTCATAAGCCTGATGCTGGTACTGGGCGCCTGTACCCGTATGTCGGCAGATTTCCATCTGGACAATGCCTACCGCCAATACGCCGCCGGCGACTGTGCGGCGGTGGCCCTGGAGTTGTCCCAAGCGCAGCGGCAGATTCGTTCGCGGCCGTACCTGCAGCCGGAAATTTCCCTGTTGCGCGGACAATGCCTGGAACGTGAGCACTTTTTTGTCGACGCCCAGCAGACCTACCAGTTTATCGTTTCGCATTACCCGCAGACCGAGTATGCCTATCGGGCTAAGGCGCGCCTGAGTACCCTTGAGCAGTTGGGGCAGCTACGCGATGCTGAGCCGGCCAAGGTGTCGCGGGCGCTGTAAACTGTCAGGCCGTTGGTCGTGCAGACGACGTAGCGCCAGTGTCAGGGATAAGCCAGGGGCTGTTCCCGTTTCATTGCGAGCCGCGTTGTTGCGAGAAATGGTCCCCGGTTAGGCGCAGGACGCAGATAATGGTTATTCCCTTACCAAGTCCTGCAACAACAGCGGGGGCCATTTCTCGCGCAACCCGAAGGGCCGGGCCTGTTTTTGTGCGAGGCGGCGTTACTCGTCGCTCATTTGGAACAACCAAATCACGCTCCTCGCGCCTTGCCTCGCGCAAAAACCGGCTCCGGCGCGGCCGCGAATGAAACGGGAACAGACCCTGGGAAGCAGTCATGGAGAGCGACAGCATGCGGCAATTGTGGTTATGCACCCTGTTATTACCGAGTCTGGCGCTGGCCGAGGTGTACCGCTGGACTGATGCCAATGGTCGTGTGCATTTTGGCGAAAGGCCACAGGCCGGGGCCGTGCAGGTCGAGGTCAAGCCCCAGGTGATCCAGCGCGATGCGGCCACTGTCGAGCGTGAAGCGCGCACTGAGCGCTTCTTTGCCGCACGCCGGGAAGAGCAACAGCAGGCCGCCGCCGTCAGTCGCGAGCAGCAGGCCAAACAGGCCCAGCACTGTCAGCGTTTACGTGAAAGCCAGGCGCAGCTGGGCGAGGGCGGTACTTTTTATAAAGATGATGGCAAAGGCGGGCGGAGCTATTACAGCGACGAACAAATCGACGCCGCTCGTCGCCGGCTTAACGCCCAAGTGGCGGAACAGTGCAGCTGAAACTGGCGTACCAAGCATTTGTGTGGCCATACTCAGCTTCCCCTGTATAGCGATCTGCCAGCATGCGCATTCAACGCCGCATTGAGCGCCATCAGTTGCCGTATTACCTGAAGGTGTTCAATCGCATCACCGACAAACCGATGGGCTACATCGGCAACGTATCCGTGGACGGCCTGATGCTGATCAGCCAGCTACCGATGCTGGTCAATGCGCGTTTTGACATGCGCCTGAAAATCCCCGGTAAGGATAGCCAGGTGCACTGCATCGACTTCTTTGCCACCTGCCAGTGGTGCCGTGAAGACGTTACCCCCGGCAGCTTCGACTCGGGCTTCGCCCTGGTGGCGCCGCCCGGCGAGTTTGTCGAGATGATCGACGCCTTGCGTTATTACTTCAGCTTTCGCACCCACGCCGCTTCGGCCTGAGGCTGGCCGGCGGGTGATTTTTCAGACGCTGCATTCAGCGCGTATTGTGCTCATGGCCACTAACGGTTTCGGCTTTACGCCGAGTCACTTTCTCTTGACTCGCTTTGCTCGCCCTTCGGGCCAGCCTGCGGCTGTTACTCCGCTGCGCTCCGTATGCTTGCGCGAAAGAGAAAGTAACCAAAGAGAAAGCGCACCCGGCATCCGGGTTTCGCTGCGCGAAACTTCCCTCGCTCCGGCACTGCTCCGAGGGTCGTCACGGTGGGCCATCCTTGGCCCATCGTGACTCATTTGGCATCCATGCCAAATGCCCCTCTCCACAGCACCTCCACTCGGCCTTCTGACGGGGCCGGGGGACCGAGGCGCCTGTGAACTTTGTGGGAGCGGTCTTGACCGCGAAGCTTTTAGCAGTCCAAAGCTGGTGTCGAGGTGAAGGCTCTGTAGCGCGTAACTAGGACATAGCCTTTGTCCGCGATCAGCTACAGCACCCCAGCCTTCTTCCAGGCCAGATACTGGCCGACCAACTCCGGCCCCAGTTCGCTTGGTCTTGCATCGAGCACCGGCACGCCGTGGGCGGCCAGGCGTTCGTGCAGGCTGGCGCGGGCATTCAGGTAGGCCACGCTGCCGCAATAGGCCAGGGCCGATTCATAGTCCTGCACCGGTGCCTGCCGCAGGCTGTCCAGCACCTCCTCGCGCAAGCTAACCAGTAGAACGCGATGCTGACGACCGAGGCGCTTGAGCGCCGCGAGCAGTTCTTCGTCATCTTCATCGCGCAGGTTGGTCACCAGTACCACCAGGGCTCGGCGGCGCTGGCGTGCCAATAGCTGGTTGATGGCAGCGCTGTAGTCCGCCGGTTGCTGGCTGCTCTGCAAATCGTAAACGCTGTTGAGCAGGGCGCTGAGCTGAGCCTGGCCCTTAACCGGCGCGAGGAATCGTTGCTGCGCGCCGGCAAACGTCGCCAGGCCTACGGCATCGCCCTGGCGCAGGGCCACATAACTGAGCAGCAGGCAGGCGTTGAGGGCGTGGTCGAAGTGCGCCAGTTCGCCGTCCTGGCTGCGCATGCGCCGGCCGCAATCAAGCAGGAAGACGATCTGCTGGTCGCGTTCGTTCTGGTACTCGCGGGCAATCGGCGTGCGCTTGCGGGCGGTGGCTTTCCAGTCGATTTGGCGCAGGGTGTCACCATCGCGAAAATCGCGCAGTTGGTGAAACTCCATGCCCAAGCCGCGGCGTTGGTGCTGGCGCACGCCGAGCTGGCTGAGCCAGTTATCCACGGCCATCATCTGCCCTCCCTGAAGGCGGGCGAAGTCCGGGTAGACGCGGGTTTCGCCGGGCAACTCCAGCAGTCGCCGACCGCGCCACAGGCCCAGGGGGCTTGGCAGCAGCAGTTCGCAGCGGGGAAAGTGGAAGTGCCCGCGTTGTAACGGGCGCACCCGATAGCTGCATTCGGTGTGACGCTGCGGCTGCAGCTCGATGTGCAGGGGCAATTGCTCGCAGGCCATGGCCGTCGGCAGGTGATCGAACAGCTCCAGATGCATGGCCTGTGAGTAATCGTGCTCGATACGCAGCCGCACGTCGCTCCAGCGCCCCAGCGGCAGGTTGCCCGGCAGACTGCGCTGCAGGCGTGGCGATGGCAGGCGGTGCAGCCACAGGGCATCGCTAGCGGCGACCAGCAGCAGGGTCAGCAGCAGGCCCCACCACAGCGGCGTCAGACTGGCTGGCAGCGGCAGGCCCAGGGCCGGCAAGGCGCCGAGCAGAATGGCTGCGCTCAGCAGCGCGGCCAGGAGGGAGAGCAGCGCACGGGACGGCTTCATAGGCGCGGCGCAGGCACCTGATCGAGCAACTGCTGGAGCAGCTGGTCGACGCTGATGCCTTCGATATCCAGCTCCGGGGCCAGGCGTACGCGGTGACGCAGCACAGCCAGGGCGCAGCCCTTGATGTCATCCGGGAGGACGAAGTCGCCGCCGCGCAGCAGGGCACGGGCGCGGCCGCAGCGCACCAGAGCGATTGAGGCGCGAGGTCCGGCGCCGATGCTCAGGCCCGGCCAGTTGCGGGTGGCGCGGGCGATGCGCACGGCGTAGTCGAGCACCTGCTCATCGAGCGCTAGGTCGCTGGCGATTTTCTGCAGGGCGAGGATGTCCTTGGCCTGTAGCAAGGTGCGCAGCGGCGTCACTTCGAGCATGTCGGCCTTGGCTGAGCGGGTTACCTGGCGCACCAGGTTGATTTCCTCTGCGGCCTGGGGGTAATCCATGCGCAGCTTGAGCATAAAACGGTCGAGTTCAGCCTCCGGCAGCGGGTAGGTGCCTTCCTGCTCGATCGGGTTCTGGGTGGCCAGCACCAGGAACGGTTGTGGCACCGGCAGGGCGCGGCCTTCCAGGGTCACCTGGCGTTCCTGCATGACTTCCAGCAGGGCCGCCTGGGTTTTTGCCGGCGCGCGGTTGATCTCGTCGGCCAGCAGCAAGTTGGTGAACACCGGGCCCTTGCGCAGCTTGAACTGCTCGGACTGCAGGTCGTAGACCGCATGGCCGGTGACATCACTGGGCATCAGGTCGGGGGTGAACTGGATGCGCGAGAATTCGCCGCCAAAGCAGCTGGCCAGGGCGCGTACCAGCAGGGTCTTGCCCAAACCAGGCACGCCTTCCACCAGTACATGGCCGCCGGCGAGCAAGGCGGTGAGCAGGTCGTCGATCACCGCGTCCTGGCCGAGCACTGCCCGTTGCAGTTCCTGGCGCAGGGCCTGGGCCAACTGGCTGGCGCGCTGGCGCTGGACGTTGGCAGGGCTGGCGGTGGGCGCTGCTGGCGCTACCGGGATGGCTGCACTGGCGTCGCTCGGTTGCTCGATGCGGTCTTCGCTCATAGGACATTCCTGAGGGTTTGCAGGTGGGCGACCTGACGGGTGAATTCGCTGGCCGACAGACGTCTGTCGGCGATGGGGCGCATGGCCTGGCTGATCGCGCTTGGCGTCAGGCGAGTCATGCGGCCGAGTACTTGCCACTGTTCGGCGACGCCGAGGCGGTCGAAGCCGGGGTGGCGCATGCGGGCGCGGCGCTGGATATCGCGCTGCAGGGCTTGCAGCAGATGGCGCTGACCGGCGTGGCGCAGGAGGAAGTCGGCGCTGCTGCGCAGGTGTTCCTGCAACTGCCGGCGCTGGCGTTCAGGCACCGGTTGCAGTGGGCCCTGGCGCAGGCCGGCGGCCCACAGTCCGGCCGCCAGCAACAGGCTCAGGGCCAGCAGGGCTTCGGGGAAATGCCGCAGCAGTAGGCTGAACAGATCATCGTGGTCGGCGCGGTAGAGCAGGGTGACTTCACGGTCCTGGGTCAGGTACCAGAGCAGCCAGGCGTTGTCATAGTCGCCGATGTGCGCGTTCTGCCAGATCCAGCTGTCGGTGACCACGGTGAGCAGGCCATCGCCCTGGCTGAGTTGCAGCATATGGGTGGTATCGGCGGAGTTGGCCCAGGCGTGGGCCAGGTCTTTGGAGTCGAACAGGTGGTAGTCGGTGTCGAAGTCGATATAGGCCGGGGCGTCTTCGTTTTCCAGGTACAGCTGAGTCAGGTCGACGGCAGGGGCTGGCTCTTGCTTGGTGTCTTTTGTTGGACTGGCAGCGGCAGCCGGTTCGTCGCTGGGCGCTGTCTCGGCTGCCTTGCCGTCCTCGTCGGTGTCCTTAGCAGCGTCGGCGTTCGGCTCCGACTCGCTGTCCTCGTCCAGTTCGTCACTCATATATTGCTGAATGCCCAGTGGGTCGAGCAGCAGGTCGCCGCTGCTGTTTTTGTCTTCGTCCCAGAGGGTTTCGGCCACCACCAGCAGGTGTCCGCCTCGGCGCGTCCAGGCCAGTAAGCGTTCGGTCTGCTTGGGCGTCATCTGCTCCCTTGAGCCCAGTATCAGCAGGACCTGTCCAGCGGCGGGCAGTTGCGCCAGGCTTTGCAGGCTGTCGGCGCGCTGCACCTTACGGCCCTGATTGCGCAGAAAGTGTTCGGCAGCCAAATACGGATTAGCGCGCGCCTCGGGCGCTGGGCCGTGTTTGACCACCTCCTGATAGGGCGTGGCTTGCGACAGCACATAGCTGCCCAGTAAACCGAGCAGCAGCACCAGGCCAGCGCCGAGAAAGAAGCCTAGGCGCCGGTTCATGTCGGCACCTGTTGAGTGCACAGCCGGCGCCAGGCTTCGCAGAGACCGCGCTTGAGGTTGTCCGGTGGCAGTTGGTGGCCGTAGGCCAGGTTCTGCCAGTGGCGGGTCAATACTTGGGCGAAGCGGCTGAGCTCGGCGTGTTGCAATTGCAGGGTGAGCTGCAAGACCTCGGCCTCGGTTTGGGAGCTCTTCAGCGGTAACTGGTGGTCATGCAGCAGGCGGCTGAGCAGGGCGCGGTAAAGCAGGCCGAGGGCCTCGCGCGGCTGTTCGGCCCACAGCGCTTCGACGCTGCCGGCGATGTCGTCGGGCAGGCTCTGTGGCGCCAGTTGCAGACCAAACAGTTGAGTGGGGGCGGGCGCTGGGGTTTTGACCGGGCGTTGCAGACGGGCGCCGAAGGTGCGCAACCAGTCGCGGTAACGCCAGATAAGGGTTAGCAGCAGGCTGAACAAGGCTGTCCACAGCAGCACTTCGAGGGCCAGGGCCAGCGTTTTGAAGCCGTCCATCAGGCCCATCAGTTCGAGCAGCTTCTTAAGCGCTTCGCCCAGGCTGCTGGCGTTGGCCACGTCATCCGGCTTGTCGCTGGCCTCCTTGGCAAAGCGCCAGCGGGTCACGCTCTCGCTGTGTTCGAAGGGCGGTTGCTCAAGCAGTTGCTTGATCGCGCTCTGCGCCGCCTGGCTGTTCAAGGGCTGCTTTAGCAGACGTGCGGCCTCTGGGCCGGGTGCCTCAGGCAGGGGCAGCGGGCAACTGGCGCTGGCCTCGTCGGTGGCTGCCCAGGCCGACGGTGCTGGCGGTAGCAGGAACAGGCCGCAGACCAGCAGTGCGACTGTCGCAATACCGCTCAGGCGCTGGCGCAGACGGCGGAAGGCCAGTTCGATGTCCCAGGCTTCGAGGGCACTGCGACGGTTCAGGTAGAGGCTGAAACCGCAGGCCACATACACCGGCTCCCAGATGATCAGCAGCAGGGCGTACAGCAAGTTGGACAGGTGCTCCAGCCACAACCAGCTGCCGCTGTCAGGTTCGATCAGGTTGCTCCAGCTCCAGTCCAGCTCCCACTGTTGCGGCAACAACAGGTACAGCAGGCTGAGCATGCCTAGCCACAGGGCCATTTCCACATGGCTACCGATGATGGTCAGCCAGGTGGCTGGCCGCGCGTCGCGCTGGCTGAGGACGATCAGGCGTTGGCTGCGGGCCTGGCCATTGAGGCCTTCGAGCTGCAGCACCGGCAGGTCGAAGCTGCGGGTCAGGCTCAGCCGTCGCCAGGTCAGGCTGGCCAGCAGTTGCGGCTTGAGTAGACCGGGTAAGGCCTGGAATGCCTGCTTGAGGGTCGGTGTGGCGCCAAACAGGGCCCTCGACAGAATGTGCAACGGCAGGCGTTCGTACAACGGCTTGAGCCACCAGAACAGCAGCATGGCCAGGCTCGGCTGTTGCCAGAGCAGCGCGCTGCAGAGGACAAACACCGGCAGGGTCAGCAGCGCCCAACTGGCGGTCAGCAGCCCGGCATGCCGGCGCGCCAGCAGCACGCCGAGGTCGCAGGCCTCCCAGGCGCTGCGCGGACGGATGGTTACGCTGGCGTCAGTCAGGCGCATGACGACCTCGTCCGGCGAGGGCAAAGTAACTCGCCAGCAGCAGCCACAGGCCGCCGCCAACGGCAAATTTGATGTTGCTGCCGATGCTGGTCATCGACGACCAGTAGGCTTCGACAAAGGCGGCCAGCAGCAGCAACAGGATGGCCCCGGCCACCAGCTGCACGCTTTGCCGTGCGGCCAGGCGCAAGGCTTCGCTGCGTGGCCAGCGACCGGGTGCGAGCAGCGCCCAGCCGAGTTTGAGACCGGCTGCCCCGGCCAGGGTAATGGCGGTCAGCTCGAAGGCGCCATGACCGATGACGAACGACCAGAATGTCTGCCCCGAGCCGATCTGGGTCAGGTGGCCGGCCACTGCACCGATCATCAGGCCGTTGAAAAACAGGAAGAACAGGCTGCCCAGGCCAAACAGCAGGCCGCTGGCAAAGGTCTGAAAGGCGATGCCGATGTTGTTCATGATGTAGTAGCCGAACATCACCCAGTCATCGCCGGAGTCTCGTTCGCCAAAGCGCCCCAGGCGTGAGGCGTCGCGGTCGTACATGGCTTCCATCTGGTTGACCTGCTCGGGGTCTACCACGCTGTAGACCAGCTCGGGGAACAGGTAGACCAACACGCCCATACCCAGCAGGCTGCCGTAGAACAACAGGCTGGCGGTCAGCAGGCTGCGCCATTCGCGGCGCACCAACTGGGCAAAGCCGCCGAGCACGAAGCGAATCAGATTGGCGCCCAAGGGACTGCGATGGCGGTACAGCTGCTGATGGCCGCGCATCACCAGTTGCTGCAGTTGCTCCACCAACAGGCTGCTGTAACCGCGTGCTTCGGCCAGGGCTAGGTGTTGGCACAGGTGGCGATAACGGCCGGCAAATTCGTCCACGTGTTGGGGTTCGCTTTTGCCCCGTTCAAGGGCTTGCAGCTGCTGGGCAAATACGTGCCAGTCGCTTTGATGGTGGCTTTCAAACTGGCTCTGCTTCATGTCGGCCCCAACAGGCCGCGGGCGATACCGTTGAGCTGGGCTTGCGCCTGCTCGGGTGCGACCTGCAACGGCTCAGCCAGCAGCGCAGCGACTTCCTGGCGGCGCTCATCGGACAAGCTGCCTTGGCGCTCGGCAAAGGCAAGGATTGCCCGTTGCTCATCCAGGCTCAGGGCGAAAGGTGCAGGCAGTGGCTCAGCTGGCGGCAGCGGTGGGCGCGGGCTCGGCGTTTCCTGGTAAACCACCAGAGTGCCGGCGGCCAGATCACCGAGGCGCTTGAAGGCTGGGTGATTGAGGCAGCTGAGAATGCCCAGGCCATAGGCGAATGGTAAAAAATCGACAAAACGCAGCAGGTTACGGGTCAGGGAAGCAGCCCAGCCGACGGGCGTGCCGTCGTCATGCACCACGCGCAGGCCCAACAGTTGTTTGCCAGGCGAGCGGCCCTGGTTGAGCACCTCGAACAACACCATGTACCACCAGGTCAGCAGAAAGGTGACGATCGCACCCAGGCCCATACCCAGCTTTCCGAGCAGGGCAAAGGCGACAAACAGCAGGCCCAGCAGCAGGCCGCGAATGGCCAGGTCGACGGCAAACGCCAGCGCGCGTGGCAGCAGGCTGGCGGGGCGCAAAATCAGGTCGATGCCTTCCGGGGTTTCCACTTTATAGCGGGTGTCCAGCAGCTCGCTGGGCGCGGGGCTGGCCTGGAATCGGGAGGGGGTGGCTATGGAGGGCATCGGCAGACTGCGTCAGATAAACCGCGATGCTAGCGGTATCGGCAACACGCCGGCAAGCCGCGTGCTCTGGACTGTGCGTTTGCCAGGCTTTTGCGCCGGCCAGCAGCCTGTCGAACTTAACGCTGTGCTACTGCAGAAAAATCGGGTTTGGTTATTTTCTGCGCTCTTTTTCGCTGAAGAGAATAACTGTTCGCTTCAAAAGCGCCCCGAAACTGCCTCAAGCCGACTTCCCCTCGCTACGAACGGTCAAGCCCGACAGGCTGCTAGACTGGCGCGGTTCATCTCTTCAGGACTTCGCCGTGACGCCCAGCATCTTCTGGTATGACTACGAAACCACCGGCATCAACCCGCGCTGTGATCGGCCGTTACAGGTGGCAGGCATTCGCACCGACGAGGCGCTGAATGAAATCGGCGAACCGCTCAATCTGTATTGCCAGCCCAGCGACGATATCCTGCCCCATCCCATCGCTTGCCTGATTACCGGCATCACCCCACAGCGCCTGGCTGAACGGGGGTTGTCCGAGGGCGAGTTTATGACGCGCCTGCACGCCGAGATGAGTGTGCCTGGCACCTGTGGCGCGGGTTACAACAGTTTGCGCTTCGATGACGAAGTAACGCGCTACAGCCTGTATCGCAACTTCTTCGACCCCTATGGCCGCGAGTGGCAGGGCGGCAACACCCGCTGGGATCTGATTGATCTGCTGCGCACCGCCTACGCCTTGCGCCCCGAAGGCATCAACTGGCCGCAAGAAGACGGGCGCGTCAGCCTCAAGCTGGAGCGACTGACCGCCGCCAATGGCATCGACCATGGCCAGGCCCACGATGCGCTGGCGGATGTGCGGGCGACCATTGCTCTGGCGCGGTTGGTGCGCAGCCAGCAGCCGAAGCTCTACGAGTTTCTTTATAAACAGCGCAGTAAGCCGCGGGTGTTGGAGCAGATCGAATTGCTCAAGCCGCTGCTGCATGTGTCTGGGCGCTTTGCTGGGGCGCGGCATTATCTGGCGGTGGTGCTGCCACTGGCCTGGCATCCGCGCAATCGCAATGCCCTGATTGTCTGCGATTTGCACCTTGATCCGGCGGTATTACTCGATCTGGACAGCGAAACCCTGCGTCAACGCCTGTACACCCGGCGCGACGAGTTGGCTGCGGATGAACTGCCCATTCCATTGAAGTTATTGCACGTTAATCGGTGCCCGGTATTGGCGCCGTTAAGCGTATTACGTGAAGAAGATAAACAGCGCTTGCAACTGGATATGACACTCATGCAACAACGCGCGACTTTGCTGCGTGACAGTCAATCACTCTGGCGAGACAAGCTTCCGGCGGTTTATGGCGAAGAGGCATTTGTTCCCAGTCAAGACCCGGAGCAGCAACTGTATGACGGCTTTTTCGGTGAGCGTGACCGGCGTTTATGCGAGCAAGTTCGTCGGGCCGATCCGCAAGAATTGGCGCGGGCGGTGTGGCCGTTTGATGATCAGCGCCTGAGTGAATTACTGTTTCGTTACCGTGCGCGCAACTTTGCCGACACCCTGTCAAATGCTGAAGCACAGCAATGGTTACAGTTTTGCCAGCAGCGTTTACGTGATCCTCAGTACGGGGCGCCCAATACCCTGGCGGACTTCAATAGCGCCTTGAGTGATGCACTGATCAATGCGTCCGCCAGTGAGCAAACCATTCTGTTGGCTTGGCAAGCCTATGGGCAGCAATTGCAGCAACGCTTGCAGCTGTAGATAGGGTCATTCTTCAGGCAATAAAAAACGCCAGCAAGCTGGCGTTTTTTATTGTGCGGGTGGTGCGATTAGTCGAGCAGGGTAACCCAGCTTTCAACTACATCAGAGCCCCACTTGGCTTTCCACTCTTTCAGAACCTTGTGATTGCCACCTTTGGTTTCAATCACTTCACCACTGTTCGGGTTCTTGTATTGCTTGATCTTGCGGGCGCGCTTGGTAGTGGTGGTTTTGCTGGCGCGGGCTACTTTGCTGCTTTTGGCTTCCGGGTCGAGAATGGCAATGATGCTCGGCAGGGATTTTTGGTATTCAGCCATCAGTGCGCGCAGCTTGCCTTCAAATTCCAGTTCTTTCTGCAGCTTGTCGTCAGCCGACATGCTTTGCAGGCGAGCTTGAAGTTCTTTGATGGCTTCTTCTGTGGCGCGGTATTCGTTAATCAGGGACATTGACGTTTCCTAGAATGTTCGGGTGGACGATGTGTTCGTTTGGCAATACTAGTCAGACATCTTGCGCAAGTAAACATGGAGAAGGGTTTTTATATCAACTTGTCGCTATTAATGTATGTCAAGAAATACAAATGACTCATTACGGCTGCATGTGTTGCGAGTAAATATGTCCGCATGGGGTCGTGGGCCTGTTTGCCCGGGCAAGTTTTCCGCATCACTAAGGGTCGCGTATCTCGCGAGTGTTTGCGTGTATTGAGTCTGCTGGTGTCAGTTCAGACGCTGAAGATAATTGCGCGGCCCGTTGTTCAACGGGTGCGTGTTACGCGCATGCAGTTATCAATAAGTGTGGATGTATCAGGTCGGTGGCTGGCATTAGTAATGCGGAAATTTGTTGCTGCCCTAGCCCGCGGCTGTTGCCGTTTTCTGCTCGGCTGGCGCGCAGTTTGTTATGGCGTGAGACACGGCCGTGCCCGCGGCAACCATTCTTGCGGTAACGCGGCTCGCAATGAAATGGCAACAGCCCCTAGAATGCCCACCTTTGCACACGTACCGGAGTTTTCTGCATGCGTACTTTTCGCCTGGTCATAGCCTGTCCGGACGGCGTTGGTATTGTCGCCAAGGTCAGTAACTTTCTGGCCACCTATAACGGTTGGATTACTGAGGCGAGCCATCATTCGGACAGCCACAGCGGCTGGTTCTTTATGCGCCATGAAATTCGCGCCGATTCCTTGCCGTTTGATTTGCCCGCGTTTCGTCAGGCTTTTGCCCCCATCGCCCGTGAGTTTTCGATGGACTGGCGGGTCACCGATTCAGCACAGAAGAAGCGTGTGGTGCTGATGGCCAGTCGTGAGTCGCACTGCCTGGCGGACCTGCTGCACCGTTGGCACAGCGATGAGCTGGATTGCGACATTCCCTGCGTGATTTCCAATCACGATGATTTGCGCAGCATGGTCGAGTGGCACGGCATTCCGTTTCACCATGTGCCGGTCGATCCGCAGGACAAGCAGCCGGCCTTTGCCGAAGTATCTCGCCTGGTTGAGGCCTGCGAGGCCGATGCCGTAGTGCTGGCGCGCTACATGCAAATTCTCCCGCCGCAGCTGTGCCAGGCGTTCGCCCACCGGGTCATCAACATCCACCACAGCTTCTTGCCGTCGTTTGTCGGCGCCAAGCCTTACCATCAGGCCTCGTTGCGTGGGGTCAAGCTGATCGGTGCCACCTGTCACTACGTCACTGAAGAGCTGGATGCTGGCCCGATCATTGAGCAGGACGTGGCGCGGGTTACCCACCGCGACAGCATCGAAGACATGGTGCGCTTGGGCAAAGATGTAGAGAAAAGAGTACTGGCCCGTGGTCTACGCTTCCATTTGGAAGACCGGGTATTGGTCCATAACAACAAGACCGTGTTGTTCGACTGATCGGCGTCAGACCCCAGGGGATTGTCAATGCCGAAATCAATCAAGGTGCGCGATTGCATGACCCGTCATCCGGTAAGTTTTCGTGCCGATACGGATCTCATGCGTGCGATAGAGCTGTTACTGGAACATCGGTTGTCGGCAGCGCCAGTGGTTGATGAGCATGGTTTGCTGATAGGTCTGCTGTCCGAAGGTGATTGCTTGCGCGGTATGCTCTCGGGGTCTTATTACGATGCGGTGGGCGGCACCGTGGCGGCTTATATGGCCACTGCCGTGGAAAGCGTTGGCCCTGAGACGGACATTATCGAGGTGGCGGGGCGATTTATCGAAGGTGGTCGGCACCGGCTGCCGGTGGTCGAAAATGGCCGCCTGCTGGGGCTGATCAGTCGCCATGATGTGCTGCGTGCGATCAAGTCCTTCGCCCAGCACGACGCGCGTTAGGATTGGGTTCTTGCGTCGCTATGTGGAGTAGAACGTGATGAGCGATCCACTGGCTCGCGGTGCGGCCCATGCACCGCAAATGATTGGTGAGGGTTGTACGCGTCGCTACGACCCTGAGGCATTGAGCGAAGAGGATGGCGCTGAGTTCGCCGAGGCGGCGACTCTGTGGCAGCGATTGCAGCAGGAAGCAGCGTTGCCCGCGACTGAAGCCGCCTTGCCATTGCCTGGCAAGGCGGGCTGAGGCCGGATCAGATCCGGAAACTGTCCACCAACTGCTTGAGGCGGGTGGCTTGCTGCTGCAGGTCATCACAGGCGCGCAAGGTCGCGTGCAGGTTTTCCACCCCATGCTGGTTGAGGGTGTTGATCTCGGTAATGTCGACGTTCAGCGACTCCACCACTGAGGTCTGTTCTTCGGTGGCGGTGGCCACCGACTGGTTCATCCCGTCGATCTCACCGATCCGTTCGGTGACGCTGCTCAGGCGTTCGCCGGCCTGGTTGGCGATCTCCACACTCTCTTCGCTGTAGCGCTGACTTTCGGTCATGGTGATCACCGAGTCGCGCGAGCCAACCTGCAACTCCTCAATCATTTGCTGGATTTCCTGTGCCGACTCCTGGGTGCGGTGGGCGAGGTTGCGCACTTCGTCGGCAACCACGGCAAAACCACGGCCGGCTTCGCCAGCGCGGGCAGCCTCAATGGCGGCGTTGAGGGCCAGCAGGTTGGTTTGCTGGGAAATGCTTTTGATCACCTCAAGGATCTGGCCAATATTCACCGTTTTACCGTTGAGGCTTTCGATGTTGCTGCACGAGGCGCTGATCTTGCCCGACAGTTCGCTCATGGCGACGATGGTCTTCTGCACCACTTCGCGGCCATCTTCGGCCAGATGGCGGGCATCGGAGGCCTGATTCGAGGCTTGCGCGGCGTTGCGTGCAATCTCCTGGGCAGCAGCGCCGAGCTCATTGATGGCGGCGGCCACGCTGTGGGTGCGGTTGGCCTGCTCGTCGGAGTTGGCCATCGATGATGTCGAGGCGTTGACCACCAGTTTGGCCACTTCGTTGAGGCGGCCGGTGGTTGAGGACACTTCGCGGATCGAGCTGTGAATACGCTCGACAAACTTGTTGAAGGAGCCCGCCATCTGGCCAAATTCGTCTTGCGAATGAATCTCCAGGCGCTTGGTCAGATCACCTTCGCCCTGGGCGATGTCCTGCATGGCTTTACCCATGATGCGCAAAGGACGCATCAGCACCTGAATCAGCAAACTGAGCAGGAAAATGATACTGACCACCGCGATGACCATGGCGATGATGGCCGAGGTGCGGAAGGTGCTAAGCATCGCGTAGGCTTTGGTTTTGTCGATGCTCAGGCCAACATGCCAGGTCACGCCTGGCAGGCCTTTGACCGGGGCGAAGGTCAGCAGGCGGGTCACGCCGTCGAGTTCAACTTCGCTGAGCTCCTGGGTGATGCGCGGGGTGTCTTTGGGGAACACGTCGCGCAGGCCTTTCATCACTAGGTCCTGGTTTGGATGCACCAGAATCTTGCCGTCCGAGCTGACCAGGAAGGCGTAGCCCATGCCGTGGAAGTCCAGCGAGTTGATGATCTGCACCAGGGTCTGCAAACTCAGGTCGCCACCGACTACGCCGGCCGATTGCGACGGGGTGGCGATGGTGATGATCAGTTGTTTGGTGGCTGCATCGATATAGGGTTCGGTCAGGGTGGTGCCGCCAGCCGTCATGGCGTCC
This sequence comes from Pseudomonas sp. BGA-UO-ETr-WB11, assembly GCF_059567785.1. Lineage (NCBI taxonomy): Bacteria > Pseudomonadati > Pseudomonadota > Gammaproteobacteria > Pseudomonadales > Pseudomonadaceae > Pseudomonas > Pseudomonas sp. BGA-UO-ETr-WB11. The sequence continues at coordinate 215,616 of NZ_JCAQOS010000006.1, forward strand.
TTGTACCAAGGGCGTGTGCGCGGGTCGTAATCGGCCGGCATGTCGTCGTTGGGGCGCATGGTGAAGCTGCCATCGGCGCTGCCCAGGTAGCTGTAGATAAAGGTCGAGGCCAGGGCTTTTTGCTCCAGCAGGCGACTAACGGCGTCTGCCGTCGGATTGCTGGCGATGGTCTGCGCGGCACTTTCCACCAGAAGGATGCGCCCCGACAGCCAGCTTTCAATGTTGTTGGCCGTGACCGTGCCCATTTCCGTCATGTAGCTGTCCAGGTCACTGCTGATGGCATTGCGTTGCTGATAATCGCCGAACAGGGTGAACAGCGAGAAGGCCGCAGCGACCACCAGGGAGGCTGCAAGCAAGATTTTCTGGCGAAATTTCAGGTTCATGGCAATGACCGCGGTTATGTTTGTTAGAAAGACGGCCTGTTCAGGCGCGCAGGCACTCCGGTTATGCTGTGTGTCTCGGCATATATGCAGTAAAGCTTTAACCCAAGGGAAGGCAAGATGACTGAAAATGTCGCATTTGTACTAGGTGCCGATCTGGCGGGGCAGCCGGTGGCTCAGTCCCTGCGTTTGTGCAACCGCCATGGCCTGATTGCCGGTGCCACCGGCACGGGCAAGACCGTGACCCTGCAACGCCTCGCCGAGGCGTTCAGCGACGCCGGCGTGGCGGTGTTTGCCGCTGACGTTAAAGGCGACTTGTGTGGGTTGGGCGCCAGCGGCAACCCGCAAGGCAAGATCGCCGAACGAATTGCCAGCATGCCCTGGTTGCAGCACCGCCCCCAGGGCTATCCAGTGACCTTGTGGGACGTTAATGGCGTGAGCGGGCATCCCCTGCGCACCACCCTGAGCGAGCTGGGCCCGTTGTTGCTGGGCAACCTGTTGGAGCTGAGCGACAGCCAGCAGGCGGCCCTGTATGCAACCTTCAAGGTGGCGGATCGCGAAGGCTTGCTATTGCTCGACCTGAAGGATTTGAAGGCGCTGCTCAATCACCTGGCAGCCCATCCCGAGATGCTTGGTGAGGACAAGCCGCTGTTTACCGGCGCATCCGGCCAGGCATTGCTGCGGCGTCTGGCGACCCTGGAGCAGCAGGGCGTGGAAGCCCTGTTTGGCGAGCCGGCGCTGCAGCTGGAAGACATTCTGCGCACCGAGGCCGATGGTCGTGGGCGCATTCACTTGCTCGACGCCAGTCGCCTGGTGCATGAGGCGCCGAAGGTTTATGCGACCTTCCTGTTGTGGCTGCTGGCCGAACTGTTCGAACAGTTGCCCGAGCGCGGCGATGCCGACAAGCCACTGCTGGCGCTGTTTTTTGATGAGGCCCACCTGCTTTTTGCCGACACGCCCAAGGTCTTGCAGGAGCGTTTGCAGCAGGTGGTGCGGTTGATTCGCTCCAAGGGCGTAGGGGTGTTTTTCGTTACCCAGTCGCCGGCCGACTTGCCCGATGAAGTGCTGGCCCAGCTGGGCTTGCGCATCCAGCATGGCTTGCGCGCCTTTACCGCCAAAGAGCAAAAATCCTTGCGCGCGGTGGCTGATGGCTTTCGCCCCAATCCGGCCTTCGACACCCTGGCGGTGCTGACTGAGTTGGGCATCGGCGAAGCGCTGGTTGGCACCCTGGAAGACAAAGGTACGCCGGCCATGGTTCAGCGTGTGGCCATTGCCCCGCCGCAGTCGCGTATTGGTCCGTTGAGTGAAGCTGAGCGTGCGCAACTGGTCCGTCAGTCGCCGCAAGCCGGTCGCTATGATCGGGCGATTGATCGCGAGTCGGCCTATGAGTTGCTGCTGGCGCGGGCGGCGCAAACCCCAGCGGCGGCGCCGACCAAACCGGCCGAAGCGGGCGACAGCCTGACCGAGATGGCCGGCGGCATGCTCGGCAGTCTCGCCAGTCAAGCGTTGAAAACGGCGGTGCGGCAAGTCGCTACTCAGGTTGGCCGCGAGCTGGTGCGTGGCTTGCTGGGGTCATTGCTGGGCGGCAAGCGCCGTTAGCAGTTAAGCGGCGGGTGTTATTGCCAGCCGCTTAACCACACCTCGTCATCTTGCAGCTGGCGCCAGTCGATCTGTTCGCTGCGCCGCGTCAGCACCGCCTGCAGTTCTACCTGCAGCACGGTGCCGGCTTCATCGCATAGCAGCTCGTTGACTAAAAAGTGCTTTTCGCGGTTCTGCGGGCGGGCTGCTGTCCATTTCGAGAGCAGCAGCTTGTTGGGGTTCAGGCGCCTCATCAGAGCTGCTCAAGGATGCGGCGGGCCGCTTCCTGGCCGCTGAGCCAGGCGCCTTCCACACGGCCGGACAGGCACCAGTCACCGCAGGCATACAGACCTAGATCGGCATCGGCCAGCACACTCCATTGGTGCGCGGCCGCCGGGCGGGCGTACAGCCAGCGGTGGGCGAGGGTGAAGCTGGCTGCGGGCACGGTGCAGCCAATCAGTTCGGCAAATGCGCCCTGCAATTGTTCGATCACCGCCTCTTTGGGCAGGTCCAGGTGATGTTTGCTCCAGTGGCTGGTGGCGTGCAGAACCCAGGTGTCGACGGCCGTATCGCGACCGGGTTTGCTGCGGTTGCGCGCGACCCAGTCAAGCGGACTGTCGTGAACAAAGCAGCCTTCGACCTCGGTTTGCAGTGGCTTATCAAACGCCAGGGCCACTGCCCAGGTTGGCTCCATCACCACGCTGGCGGCCGCACTGGCCAGCTTGGGTGCAGCGCTGAGCAGGGCACTCGCCTGTGGCGCTGGAGTGGCGACGATGACATGGCTGAACGGGCCGTGGCTGTTGCCCTCGGCATCCAGCAGGCTCCAGTGCTGTTCGCCGCGGAACACCTCGGTGATGCGGCAGGAGAACTGTACCGGCAGGCCAGCGAGCATGGCTCGGCAGATGGAACTCATGCGCGGAACCCCGACCCAGCGCTCCTGCTCATCTGGCGACACGCTCAGTTGGCCCTGGCGGCTGTGATACAGCTTGGGGCTCCATTGGCCGACCCAGCCGTGGGCCTTCCACTGTTGTACGGCCTCAACGAAGTGTCGGTCACGGGCAGTGAAGTATTGTGCGCCCAGGTCCAGCGCGCCGGCATCGCTGCGCTTGCTGGCCATCCGTCCGCCGCTGCCACGGCTCTTGTCGAATAGCTGCACGGCATGGCCGGCTGCCTGCAGGGTGTGGGCCGCCGACAACCCGGCGATGCCGGTGCCGATGATGGCGATAGGTGTGCTCATGGTTTACCTCATAGCTGTGGCAGCAGGTTAAGTCTTGGACGGTAATTATACAATCTGCTATTTTTGTATAAGTATGTGCGCCGCGCTTACCTGTCTACTCATCAGACTAGTCAGTGCTTTAGCTAATTGGAGAAAGATGCCATGCAGATATTGCTGACTGGTGGTACGGGTTTGATAGGTCGCGCGCTGTGCCGTCACTGGCATACCCAGGGCCATCAGCTCGTGGTGTGGAGTCGTCAGCCCGAGCAGGTCGCGCGTCTGTGCGGCACCGGGGTGCGGGCCGTTGCCCGGCTTGATGAACTGGGCGACGAACACTTGGATGCCGTGGTTAATCTGGCCGGCGCGCCGATTGCCGATCGGCCCTGGACGAGCAAGCGCAAGGCCGTTCTGCTGGCCAGTCGCGTGGCCCTGACGGAGCAGTTGCTGGCCTGGCTCGGCACTCGTGCAGACCGGCCGCGGGTGTTGCTCTCCGGCTCGGCGGTGGGCTGGTATGGCGATGGCGGCGAGCAAACCTTGAACGAGACAATGACGCCGGTCGCTGATGACTTCGCCAGCCAGCTGTGCTCAGCCTGGGAGGCTGCGGCGTTGGCGGGTGAAGCCTTGGGCATGCGCGTGGTGTTGCTGCGCACCGGTTTGGTCCTGGCGGCCGAGGGCGGTTTTCTCGGCCGTTTGCGGCTGCCGTTCAAGTTGGGTTTGGGCGGGCCGATCGGTAATGGCCGGCAATGGATGCCGTGGATCCATCTGCAGGATCAAATTGCCCTGATCGATTTTCTCTTGCAGCACGACGCTGCCTGCGGTCCTTATAATGCCTGCGCGCCGGCACCGGCCCGCAATCTGGATTTTTCGCGGGCCTTGGGCCGCGCCTGGCATCGTCCGGCGCTGCTGCCGATGCCGGCCTGGGTGTTGCGCCTGGGCCTGGGCGAATTAAGCGGCCTGTTGCTGGGTGGCCAGCGAGCATTGCCGGAACGGCTGACCGCGGCCGGTTTCACCTTCCGTTTTACCGACTTGGATGAGGCCTTGAACGATCTTCTTGGCCATAAGGATGCTGCATGACCGATCACGCGCTGTTGCTGGTCAACCTGGGTTCGCCGGCCTCGACTGAGGTGGCGGATGTGCGTCGCTACCTCAATCAGTTTCTGATGGACCCCTACGTCATCGATTTGCCATGGCCGGTACGCCGGCTGCTGGTGTCGCTGATTCTGTGGAAGCGTCCTGCGGCTTCGGCTCACGCCTATGCCTCGATCTGGTGGGATGAGGGCTCGCCGCTGGTGGCCCTCAGCCGCCGTCTGCAAACCCAGATGCAAGGCCTGTGGCGTCATGGTCCGGTGGAGCTGGCGATGCGTTACGGCGAGCCGTCGATTGAGAGCGTGCTGCTGCGTCTGGCCAGTCAGGGCATCCGCCAGGTAACGCTGGCGCCGCTGTATCCGCAGTTTGCCGACAGCACCGTGACCACGGTGATCGAAGAGGCCAAGCGGGTAGTGCGCGCGCATAAACTGGCGATGCAATTTGCCATCCTTCAGCCGTTCTACCAGCAGCCGGAATACATTGCCGCCCTGGCCGAGAGCGCCAAGCCCCATCTGCAGGCGGGCTTCGATCACCTGTTGCTGAGCTTTCACGGTTTGCCTGAGCGTCACCTGCACAAGCTCGACCCCACGGGTGGGCAATGTTTGAAAGGCCCAGACTGCTGCCGTAATGCAACGCCTGAGCTGCTCGCCGTGTGTTACCGCGCCCAGTGCCTGCGCAGCGCCGAGCTATTCGCCGCGCAACTGGGGCTCAAGCCTGAGCAATGGTCGGTGTCCTTCCAATCGCGCCTGGGTCGGGCCAAGTGGATCGAGCCCTACACCGAGGCACGTTTGCACGAGCTGGCCGGCCAGGGGGTCAAAAAACTGCTGGTGATGTGCCCGGCGTTTGTTGCCGATTGCATCGAAACCCTGGAGGAAATCGGTATTCGCGGCCGTGAAGAGTTCCTCGCCGCCGGCGGTGAAGAGCTGCTGCTTGTGCCCTGCCTGAACGATCACCCGGCCTGGGGCCCGGCGCTTAACAGCCTCTGCGAGCGCGCGCCGCAAGCCTTGTGACCTGCGAGTCATTCGCGCAAGGGCGCGTGCTGTATTCGCCGGCTGGATAAGGCCGGCGAACGGTATAAGCGTCGCGTTCGCTCCGGCTAAGCTGGGCGCACTTTCAACCGTCGGGTCGCGCGCAACGCGGCCCAGGAGAACGTGCGTGGCGAACAACAATAATAATTCTGCTTACCCCTCCAGCCTGCGTGCCTGGAGCACCGTGGCCATCCTTATGCTGGCCTACGTGCTGTCGTTTATTGACCGGCAGATTCTCAATCTGCTGGTTGGGCCGATCCGTCGTGACCTGGTGATCAGCGATACCCAGATGAGCCTGCTGATGGGCTTGTCCTTCGCGCTGTTCTATACCGTGTGCGGCATTCCGCTGGGGCGTCTGGCCGATACCAAGAGCCGGCGCGGCTTGATTGCCATTGGCGTGCTGTTTTGGAGTGCGATGACCGCAGCCTGCGGTATGGCGCGGCTGTATTGGCAGTTTCTGCTTTGTCGGATTGGTGTCGGCGTCGGCGAGGCGGCCTTATCGCCGGCGGCCTATTCGCTGATTGCCGACAGCTTCCCGGCCGAACGCCGGGCCACGGCCATCAGTGTCTATTCCATGGGCGTGTACCTGGGCTCCGGGCTGGCGTTCCTGCTGGGTGGCTTGGTGATCAAGTTCGCCTCGGCCCAGGGCGATGTGTTGCTGCCTGTGCTGGGCGAGGTGCGGCCGTGGCAGTTGATCTTCCTCATTCTCGGCGGCGCTGGCGTGTTGTTTACCCTGTTGCTGCTGGCGGTGCGTGAGCCGGCGCGGCGCGGTGTGGGGGCTGGGGTGGCGGTGCCGCTGGTTGAGGTTGGGCGCTACCTGCGAGCCAATCGGCGCACGGTGCTGTACCACAACTTCGGGTTTGCCGGCCTGGCCTTTGCTGGCTACGGCAGTGCCGCGTGGATTCCGACTTTCTTTATTCGCACCTATGGCTGGGATGCCGGCCATGTGGGCGTGGTGTACGGCAGCATCGTGGCGGTCTTTGGTTGTCTGGGTATCGTCTTTGGCGGGCGTCTGGCGGACTGGATGGCCAAGCGCGGGCGCACGGACGCCAATATGCGTGTCGGCCTGTATGCGGCCATGGCTGCATTGCCGTGTGTGGCGAGCTTTCCGCTGATGGACAATGCCCTGTGGGCGGCGGCGCTGATGGCGCCCACGGTGTTTTGCCTGAGCATGCCGTTTGGCGTGGCCCCGGCGGCGATTCAGGAAATCATGCCCAGCGCCATGCGTGGCCAGGCGTCGGCCATCTACCTGTTTGTGATTACCCTGATCGGCCTGGGCATAGGCCCGACGGCGGTGGCGCTGGTGACCGACTACCTGTTTGCCGATGACCAGGCGCTGCGCTATTCGCTGCTGATCGTCAGCACCCTGGCGGTATCGAGTTCGCTGTTTCTGCTGGCTAAAGGCTTGCAGCCCTATCGCGAGAGCGTGCTGCATTTGCAGCAGTGGGCAGCGCAGCCGGGACGCAGTTGAGCGCCTAAGCGCAGGCGCAAAAAAGCCCCTCGCGGGGCTTTTTTTATTCTCTCAAATTGACCCGCAGGGCATCTCGGCTAGATGTCTGGGCGGTCGTCCAGGGCTTTGTTCTTCCAGCTGTCATTGCCCGGCAACAGCAGGTTGAGAGCGATGGCGACAATGGCGCACAGGGCGATGCCCTTCAGGCCGACGTCGTCCGGGCCGGTGCCAGTGCCGACCAGCACGCCGCCGATGCCGAACACCAGGGTCACGGAGACGATCACCAGGTTGCGTGCTTCGGCCAAGTCGACTTTGTGGCGGATCAGGGTGTTCATCCCCACGGCGGCAATCGAGCCGAACAGCAGGCACAGAATGCCGCCCATGACCGGCACCGGAATGCTCTGCAGCAGGGCGCCGAACTTGCCGATAAAGGCCAGGCTGATGGCGAAAATCGCCGCCCAGGTCATGATTTTCGGGTTGTAGTTCTTGGTCAGCATCACCGCGCCGGTGACTTCGGCGTAGGTGGTGTTGGGCGGGCCGCCAAACAGGCCAGCGGCGGTGGTGGCGATGCCGTCACCGAGCAGGGTGCGGTGTAGGCCGGGTTTTTTCAGGTAGTCACGGCCGGTGACGCTGCCCACCGCGATCACTCCGCCGATGTGTTCGATGGCCGGTGCCAGGGCCACGGGCACGATAAACAGGATCGCTTGCCAGTTGAACTCTGGGGCGGTGAAGTTCGGCAGTGCCAGCCAGGGGGCGGCGGCAATCTTGGCTGTGTCGACCACGCCGAAATAGAACGACAGAGCAAAGCCCACCAGCACCCCGGAGATGATCGGCACCAGGCGGAAGATGCCTTTGCCGAACACCGCGACGATCAGGGTGGTGAGCAGCGCTGGCATGGAAATCAGCATGGCGGTGCGGTAGGGGATCAGTTCAGCGCCGTCGCCACTCTTGCCCATGGCCATATTGGCGGCGATCGGTGCCATGGCCAGACCGATGGAAATGATCACCGGGCCGATGACCACCGGCGGCAGCAGGCGGTCGATAAAACCGGTGCCTTTGATCTTCACTGCCAGGCCGAGGAAGGTGTAGACGAAGCCGGCGGCCATCACCCCGCCCATGGTCGCGGCCAGGCCGAACTGGCCCTTGGCGAGAATGATCGGGGTGATAAAGGCGAAGCTGGAGGCGAGGAATACCGGCACCTGGCGGCCGGTGACCACCTGGAACAGGAGGGTGCCAAGGCCGGCAGTAAACAGCGCGACGTTAGGGTCGAGGCCGGTAATCAGCGGCATCAGCACCAGGGCGCCGAAGGCCACGAAGAGCATCTGCGCGCCGGACAGCACCGTGCGCCAGAGTGGATCGTTGAATTCATCCTGCATTTAGGCGTCCTTTTGCTTGGTGCCGAAGATCTTGTCACCGGCATCGCCCAGGCCCGGAATGATATAGCCGTGTTCGTTCAGGCACTGGTCGATGGAGGCAGTGAAGATCACCACGTCTGGATGCGCCGCTTCGACCGCTTGGATACCTTCGGGAGCAGCCACCAGCACCATGGCGCGGATTTCCTTACAACCGGCTTTTTTCAGCAGGTCGATGGTGGCAACCATGGAACCGCCGGTGGCCAGCATCGGGTCGATGATCAGGGCCAGGCGCTCGTTGATTTCCGGCACCAGTTTTTCCAGATAGGTGTGCGCTTCCAGGGTTTGCTCATTGCGCGCCACGCCGACGGCGCTGACCTTGGCGCCGGGGATCAGACTGAGTACGCCGTCGAGCATGCCGATGCCGGCGCGCAGGATTGGTACCACGGTGATCTTCTTGCCGGAGATTTTTTCCACCTGCACCGGACCACACCAGCCGTCGATCTGGATATTTTCCAGGGGCAGGTCCTTGGTCGCTTCATAGGTCAGCAGGGCGCCAACTTCCTGGGCCAATTCGCGGAAGTTTTTCGTGCTGATATCGGCGCGGCGCAGCAGGCCGAGTTTATGGCGGATCAGCGGATGGCGGATCTCGAAGGTAGGCATGACGGGGCTCTCCGGCGGGGCGGGCGATTAACAAGGTTAGAGTAAAGCATTCGCCGGGCAGGCGGCGGCTGGGTGTTTTGCGGGCTTAGCGTTTATCCTGTGGCTTTGCATTGGTATGCGTTGGTCTGCCAGGGCTTGCCCGCAGACCAGCAGGTGAGTACCTTTGCCGGCTTTTATTTTGACACATTGATCAGGTTGTCTGCGCGCAGAGCCTGTCTACTTTGAGGAAATGCCATGTCTGTCGATCTCGCCCATATCCGCCAAGTCATGCAGGAAGCCGATTGCCTGTACCACGAAGCCGAGGTGGAAGCGGCCATCGAGAGAATGGCCGTGGTGATCAACGGCGAGCTGGCCGAACGCAACCCTGTGGTGTTCTGCGTGATGAATGGCGGCCTGATCTTTTCCGGCAAACTGCTGCCCAAGCTGAATTTCCCGCTGGAATTGTCCTACCTGCACGCCACTCGCTACCGCAGCGAAACCAGCGGCGGCGAGCTGTTCTGGAAGGCCAAGCCGGAAATCTCCTTTATGGACCGCGATGTGCTGATCATCGATGACATCCTCGACGAAGGGCACACCCTGGGCGCGATCATCGACTTTTGCCGCCATGCCGGTGCCAGCGCAGTACACACCGCCGTGCTGATCGACAAGGACCACGACCGCAAGGCGCGCCCGGATCTGAAAGCTGATTACGTTGGCTTGCCGTGCATTGATCGTTTCATCTTCGGTTACGGCATGGACTACAAGGGCTACTGGCGCAATGCACCGGGCATCTACGCGGTCAAAGGCCTGTAACGGTCATGCCTGAGCCGCGCTTTCTCGATCAGGCGCTGTTTGCCCAGCTGGGCGCTCAGGCAGCGGCCAGTCCGCGCCTGCGTCAGCACCATAATTTCCATCAGATGGACGAACCCTGCCATCGCTTGGCGGTGGGCCTGCAGCCGGGCACCTATATCCCGCCGCACCGGCACCTGGCCGCCGACAAGGCCGAGACGCTGCTGGTGCTCAAGGGCCGTCTGGGGCTGCTGATTTTCAGCGACAGCGGTGAGGTGGTGGCGCAGCGGCTGCTGGCGGCGGGCAGCGATTGTGTCGGTGTCGACCTGCCGCCTGGGGTGTTTCACGCCCTGGTGGTGCTGGAGGCCGACAGCGTGCTGTTCGAGTGCAAGGCCGGACCTTACCGGCCGATTGGCGACGGCGAGCTAGCGCCCTGGGCGCCGGGTGAAGGTGATGCTGAGGTCGAGGCCTATCAGGCCTGGATGGTCGCGCAGTTCTGAGTGGCTGCCCTGGAGGGCATCTGGGCTACCGCTCAACGACCTGCTCGCCGTTGACGCTGGCAGGTTCGAGCCAGCTGAGGGCCTTGGCCCTGGCCTGTTCGAGGTTTTGCACATAGGCCAGGTGGCCTTCTTCACGCAGGATACCGGCGCGGCGCAGTTTCAGGCGCACCCGCGACGAGGTGCCGACCAACACCAGGCCGACGCTTTGCTTGCGATAGTCACGCAGCACGTTGTCCAGCGCCGCCAGGGCAGTCATGTCCAGCAGCGGCACGGCGCTGATATCGACAATCACCACCTTGACGTCGTTATTGAAGCGGCGCAGCACACTCAGGGCTTTCTCGGCCGCGCCGAAGAACAGCGGCCCGCGAATGGCGTACACCAGTACGTGCTCGGGCAAATCCTTGAGGGCCTGATGGAAGTGCCGGGGCAGGGCGGCGGTGTCGGTGAGGTCGCTCATGCGTTTGATAAACAGGCCGGCAGCCAGCAGCAGGCCGACGCCGACGGCCAGCACCATGTCGAACAGCACGGTCAGGATCAGGCAGGTCAGCAGTACCAGCACGTCACTGCGCGGGGCGATGCGCAGGGTGTGCAGCACATGGCCGGCCTCACTCATGTTCCACGCCACCATCAGCAGCAAGGCCGCCAGGGCCGCCATCGGCAGGTAACTGAACAGCGGCGCCAGCAGCAGAATCGCCACCAGCACTACGCCGGCATGGATGATTGCCGCCAGCGGCGAGAAGGCACCAGCGCGCACGTTGGCGGCGCTGCGGGCGATGGCGGCAGTGGCGGTGATGCCACCAAACAGCGGTGCGATCAGGTTGCCCAGACCTTGGCCGACCAGCTCGGCATTGGGGTCGTGCTTGCTGCCGGTCATGCCGTCGGCCACTACCGCGCAGAGCAGCGATTCGATGGCGCCGAGCATGGCGATGGCAAACGCCGGCGCCAGCAGTTGGCGAATCAGCTCAAACGACAGGCCCAGGGGCTGGCCATTGGCCGCCGGCAATTGCCAGGGCCAGGCGAAGTCCGGCAGAAAGGGCGGAATCCCGGCATGCAGCACACCGTCGAGGCTGTAGCTGAAACGCTCGCCCAGGGTTGCCAGAGCGATGCCCAACGCTTCCAGGGCCAGGCCGGCAACCGTGCCCACGGCCAGGGCCGCCAGGTGGCCAGGCACTTTCGGTACCCAGCGCGGCCAGAGGATCAGCACCGCCAGGCTCAGCGCCGCCACCAGGGCATCGCCGAGATGGGCGCTGGGCAAGGCCAGCAGCAGGACCTGTACTTGCTCCAGGTAGTGCAGGGGCTGGCTGTTCAGGCTCAGGCCGAGCAGGTCCTTGAGTTGCAGGGTGGCAATCACGATGCCGATACCGGCAGTAAACCCCAGGGTTACCGGGTAGGGCACGAATTCGATCAGGCGGCCGGCGCGGCCCAGGCCCATGGCGATCATGATCAGGCCGGCAAGCATGGTGCACAGCAGCAGGCCGCCGAGGCCAAATTGTTGGGTGATCGGTAGCAGGATCACCACAAACGCGGCCGTCGGCCCGGAGACGTTGAAGCGCGAGCCGCCCGTGAGGGCGATCAGTGGTGCGGCCACCAGCACCGTGTACAGGCCATATTGCGGGGCGACGCCGACGGCAATCGCCAGGGCCATGGCCAAGGGAATGGCGATGATGCCTACCGTCAGGCCCGCCGCCAGGTCGCCGCGCAGGGCCTTGAATGAATACCCAGCCTTGAGGGTCTGGCGCCAGGCGGCGAACACGGGAAGCAAGGGCAGCGACATGGTGGATTCCTTCGGCAATACCCCGAGTATAAGGGCCGCAGGCGTGTCGGCGCAGGCCTCCGATAGTTGTATTTGTCAGTGAAAACGCCCTGTTTAAAGGCTTGGCTGCCCTCTTGTGGGTCTAGCTGCGGTTGGTGGCTCTGGGTTGCGCTGTCTCGCGGTAGGTGGTCGCCTGGGCGTCGGCCCCTGGGGTAAACTGCCGGCCCTGAAAAACCGGCCCGTTGGAGTGGATCATGCGTAAAGACAAGAAACAGGTGATTGGCGATGAAATCGGTGACGATCCGATCAAGCTGTTCCTCGCTTTCGAGCCGGTTGATGGCACCTCGCCGTCCCTGCACAAGCTGGTTAAGGCCTATCGCGGGCTGCGGGTGGATGATTTCGCCCGTTTTGTCGGCTTCTTCCAGGCTGCCGGTTACGACCTGGGTGCCACCGATGCCCAGGGCCATGACTTTGTCGCCCTGATTCAGGACCAGCGTCAGGCTGCGCCCTATATCGATGTCATCAATGCCGCCCGTGCTTGAATCGCCGTTGCTGTGCCGGGCGACGTTGCTGCTGAGCATTTATCTGCTCGGCGCGTGCAGCACCCGCCCGCCGGCACAGCCGGAAGACCTGTGCCAGATCTTTGCGGAAAAATCGACCTGGCACCAGGCCGCGCAGGGTATGACCCAGCGCTGGGGCACGCCGTCGTTCGTGACCATGGCGATGATGTATCAGGAGTCGAGCTTTCGCGAAGATGCGCGGCCGCCGATGCGCTATTTCCTTGGCGTCATCCCCTACGGTCGGCCCAGTACGGCCTATGGCTACGCCCAAGTCAAAGACGAAACCTGGGCGGATTATCAGCGCGAAACCGGCAACAGCTGGGCCAGCCGCGATGATTTTGCCGATGCCCTGGATTTCATGGGCTGGTACACCAGCAAAAGCCAGAAGGTGAATGGTATTTCCAAATGGGATGCCTACAACCAGTACCTCAATTACCACGAGGGTTGGGGCGGCTTCAGTCGCGGCAGCCATCTGCAGAAGGCCTGGTTACTGCCTGTGGCTGCCAAGGTCGATGCCCGCGCCAAGCGCTACGCCATGCAGTACCGCAGCTGCAAGGCGCAGCTGGACAGTGGCTGGTTCTAGCCGCGATCGAGGTCAAGCCTACCAACGTCTAGGCCCTGGTTCCTGACCCGAGGCGGCCTCTGTAGCCTGCGCAAACACTGGGTTTTGCCTGTTTTTCGGCCCCTGTTTGGCGAAAAAAAGATCAGTGGCTTCAGCCCATGCATTTTTTTGCGTTAAGCAATGCGTCATTAATGGTATTGTTCGCGCCGAAAAAATAACGCCCTTATAGGGGCCTGTTCTGTGCAGAGCTGGCGGCGTCGGGAGATATCCTGATGTGTGCCAATGAACTGTTGAGCTGAGATCCTCTCCTGTTTATCTCCGGTTGAGAGTGGTCAAGGTGCATACAGGGAGCCATTAGTAATCTGGAAGTTACCTCTTCCTGGCTCCAAGGCCATCTGGCGGACAGTAATAAGCAGCTGGTGTTTGCTCATGAGGCCGAGTAACAGCAGTTGGGTGCTGCAGATTTTGATTGTGGAGATGCGGTAATGGCGCGAAACGAAAACGAAGCAGTGGATGTGGTGTTGGTTGGGGCCGGCATCATGAGCGCAACGCTCGCCGTGCTGCTCAAAGAGCTGGATCCGGCGATTAAGCTGGAAGTCGTTGAGTTGATGGATGCAGGTGCTATCGAAAGTTCCAACCCTTGGAACAACGCAGGCACCGGCCATGCTGGGTTGTGTGAGTTGAACTACACCCCGCAAGCCGCCGATGGCTCGGTTGATATCAAGAAGGCCGTCAGCATCAATGCCATGTTCGAGGTGTCCAAGCAGTTCTGGGCCCACCTGATCGAAAAAGGCACTTTCGGTTCCGCGCAGAGCTTCATCAATCCCGTGCCGCACCTGAGCTTTGTGCGTGGCGAGAAAGACATCGGCTTCCTGCAAACCCGTTTTGCCCAGCTGAGCAAGCATCATTGCTTCGCCGGCATGCAGTACTCCGAAGACAAGGCCACCCTGGCTGAGTGGATGCCGCTGATGATGCCCGGCCGTGAGGCTGATGAGCGCATCGCCGCCACCCGTGCCGTCGGTGGCAGTGACGTCAACTTTGGCGCCCTGACCAACCAGTTGTTGCGTTTCCTTGCCGAGCAGGATCACACCGACGTCCAGTACAACCAGCGTGTGGTTGGCCTGGAGCGCAGCGGCGCCGGTTGGTGTGTGAGCATTAAAGATGTGCTCAGCGGCGAGACCCGCAAGGTCACCTCGCGTTTTGTCTTCCTCGGCGCTGGCGGCGCGGCCTTGCCGCTGCTGCAGATGTCCGGCATTCCGGAAGGCAAGGGTTTCGGCGGCTTCCCGGTCAGCGGTCAGTGGCTGCGCTGCGACAATCCTGAAGTGGTCAGCCAGCACCAGGCCAAGGTATACAGCCAGGCCGATGTTGGCGCGCCTCCGATGTCTGTGCCGCACCTCGACACCCGCGTCGTGGAGGGCAAGAAGTCCCTGTTGTTCGGGCCTTACGCCGGCTTCACCACCAAGTTCCTCAAGCACGGTTCGTTCCTTGACCTGCCGCTGTCGATTCGCCCGAGCAACATCTTGCCGATGCTGGCCGTGGCGCGGGACAACTTCGACCTGACCAAGTATTTGGTTGGCGAGGTTATGCAGTCTCAGGAGCAACGTCTGGAAGCCCTGCGCAAGTTCTACCCGGAAGCCAAGGCCGAAGACTGGCGCTTGGAAACAGCCGGCCAGCGTGTACAGATCATCAAGAAGGACGCCAAATCCGGTGGCATTCTGCAGTTCGGTACTGAGCTGGTGTCTGCTGCGGATGGTTCCCTGGCTGCCTTGCTGGGCGCTTCGCCAGGCGCCTCGGTAACGGTCTCGATCATGCTCGATCTGATCGAGCGCTGCTTCCCCGAGCAAGTGCGTTCGGAGCAGTGGCAGAGCCGCTTGCAGGCGATCTTCAAGGCCACCGGCAAGGTGCTGGAAACCGACGCCGAGCTGTATCGCAGCGTGCAGGCTCGTTCCAACGAGTTGTTGGGGCTGGATAGCGACGTTTGATCGCTTAGTGCATGAGCAAAAAACCGCCCTCCGGGGCGGTTTTTTTATTCCCACACTCTTTTGCGCTACTACCCGTGCACGGAACCCCAGCGGTTCGCACGGGTCACAGCACTGCGCGGCTGTAAGCCTGCAACCGCCATGGTTATACTGCCGACCATCGCGTGCCTACCCTTGGAGAGATGAACATGCTGCATCGCTTGCTACTCGGTTTGCTGGCTATGGCCAGTTTGACCCTTGCCGGTTGTGTCCACAGCCCGCAACAGCTCAGCCCTCAACCCGTTCTCAATACCCAACTGGCGGCCGTTGGCCGTGGTCAGCCGGTGGTGGTGCGGGTGGTGGATGGTCGTCCGTCGCCAGTGCTCGGCACCCGCGGTGGCATGTACCCGGAAACCAGCACCATCACTGTTGCTGGCCCGCAATTGTTGCCACAGCTGCAGACTCAGGCAGAAGCTGCCGTGCGCCTGCTGGGCTTTACCCCGACGGCGAATGCCTACAACGCGCCGCAATTGACCCTGACCCTCAGCGAGCTCAAGTACCAGTCGCCCAAAGAAGGTCTGTACGTCACTGAAGCCACCATCAGTGCTACCTTCCGGGTCGATGCGCAAAATGGCGGGCGCCGTTACAACGGTCGCTACGGGGCGTCCATGGATCAGCGTTTTGGCATGGCACCCAACCAGCAGACCAACACCAAGTTGGTGACCGAGGTGTTGAGTGATGCCCTGAGCCGGGTGTTCAAGGACCCGACCATCGGCCAAGTGCTCGGTCAGTAAAGCCTGCACACAAAAAAGCCCCGGCCAAGGTCGGGGCTTTTTTATGCGGAAAATTCAGGCCGCAGCCATATACAACTCGGGAGTGCTGATACCGGTCTGTGGGTCGATATCGGGTAAGTCGTAGTGTTCGTGGCCACCCATGGCGCAGTACACCAGCCAGTGATGGTCTTGAACGTTGATGGACAGTTCGTCGACCAGGGTTTCCACATCGTCGAGCGAGTCAATCAGGTAGTCGCGGTCTTGTGGTTGCGCATGCAGCATGTCGGGTTCCTCCATGGCGAGATGAGTGGCGGTCTCGATATACGACTCAAGCTATCGCGACGAGTTTTCAACTCTAGGTCATGAAGTTGACAGTATTCAGACGGATTGGTGATAGGGCGACAACTCGTCGGAAACAAGCATCATAAGTACAGGCCTTAGGTAGACTCCGCCGCCGTATTGGCTTGCCCAGATTTAGGTCAGGGCTCCAGGCTTTGTAATGTTGTTATGGCGCCCGCTGGGCGGCGGAGATCAAACATGTCGTTGCAGGCGCTGTACGCGGTATTGACCGCCCACCCGGGACGTTGTCTGAATGTGCTGGCGATGTTTTTTGCCTGTGCGGGCGCCTGGCTGTTGTTGGCCACTCGCCAGCGTGAGTTGCGCGCCGAGGCGCAGGTCGATGGGCTGAACGATGGCCACGGCGAAGCCGTGCTGGATGCCGAGCCGACCCTGCGCTTGAATCGATTCTTCTATCAATTTGGTTTTGCCTGCCTGGCCATTGCCCTGGTCTTGTCCTGGGACAGCACCCGGCTGTAAACACCCAGGCTGGAAACGACAACGGCGACCCTAGGGTCGCCGTTGTCGTGTCTGCTGGCCGCTCTTTACAGCGGCAAACCGGCTTTGATGCGGTACTGGTTGCGCACCGGGTTGGCGTATTGCATCACCAGGTAAGGCTGCTGCTCGGGCGGACAGGCGTTCAGGCGTTTCTGCCATTCGGCCTCGGCCTTGGCCAGCTCGGCCGGGGCAAACACCTCGGCGGCGGTCGGCACCTGCAGCTGTGGGTCGCGTTCCTGCCACATGGCGTAGGCCAGGTAATGCACGGGGAACAGGCGATAGCCGGCGAGGATCTGCCGGTCCATCTCCGCCGCCAATTGCTTGGTGTCGGCAAAGTCCTGGCTGATGTGTTCGGCAAAGTTGATATGCACGCGGCCTTTGTAGCCGGTGATGCCCTGGGCAATGCTGAGGTCGTCTTCGCCCTGGCTCTTCTCATAGCTGCCGCTGCTGGCGCGGATATACAGCTCGCGGGCTTTGGCCTGGTCGCAGGGGTCGTATTCGTAGCTGATCGACACCGGCGTCAGCTTGAGGCTGCGGATCACCTCGGCGAACGGCTCGTCCTTGCGGCTCATATGGAACATCTTGAGGATCGCCGAATCGGTACGGTCATTGCCGTCCTTGGCGCGGCCCTCGGCCTGGGCGATCCAGATCGATTGGCAATCATGGCGAATCGAGTGGTTGATATAGGCCGACAGCAACTGGAACGCCGCCAGCTTCTCCCGGCGCCCACTCAGGGAGCGGTGCACGATAAAGCTCTTGTTCAGGCGCATCAGGTCGCTGACAAAGGGTTTTTGCAGCAGGTTGTCGCCAATCGCGATGCGCGGTGTCGGGATGCCGGCATGGTAGACCGCGTAGTTGACGAACGCGGGATCCATGACGATATCGCGGTGGTTGGCCAGCAGCAGATAGGCACTGCCTTTCTGCAGGCGCTCCACGCCGCTGTAGGTCACACCATCGGTGGCGCGCTCGATAGTGCGGTCCACGTAGGGCTCGACGCGGTCCTGCAATTGCGCCACCGAGTGGATGCCGCGCAACTCACGGCGCAGGCGATAGGCTATAAGAGGTCTAAGCAGCCAGCCGAAGGAGTTGGCCAGGCGCGGAAAGCGAAAGTGGGTGAGGATCGATAGAAATGCGGAGTCGCCAAGCAGGCGTTCCAGCACCGCCGGGACTTCGGCGTCGGCGTAAGGTCGGATGGCATCGAATTCGCCCATCATGTTCTCTTGTTGTGGTGTCGGCAGGGGGAGAGTGTGTTCGTGAACGCTTAGGTTGGCGATGATCTCGAACAAGTCTTCAGCAGTTTGATCTGCTGTTAAGGCTGCACATAGACCACGAAGTATACCCGCAAGTCACACGGAGGCTGCGATGCTGGAATCTCAGGACTATCAGTGCCCTTATTGCGGCGAGCCAGTAGAGGCGCTGCTGGATCTCTCGGGCGGCGATCAGCAGTACATCGAGGATTGCCCAGTCTGTTGCCGGCCGATTCAGTTCGAGTTGCAAACCGATGGCGACAGCTGGGACCTGCAGGTACGTCGGGAGGACGACTGATGCAGCGGGTCTACGAACCGGCCGACTTGCTCGAAGCCGAGCTGTTGCTGGCCATGCTCGCCAGCGAAGGGGTCACGGCCCATCTCAGTGGCCGCCACCTGCTGGGTGCCATGGGTGAGTTGCCGGTCAGTGGCTTGCTCGGCCTGCAAGTGGCCGACGAGCAGGCCGAGCGCGCGCGGCTGCTGATCACTGCGTACAATGCCGCGCAACCGCTGGACAGTGATGAATCGGTCGAGGTTACCGGTGTCCTGCTCTGCTGAATCTTCTTGCTTGTTGAGTGTTGTCACCCCTTATGTGTGGACGCTATGCCCTGTTTCGCTGGCCGCCAGCGCTGACCGCCTTGCCCGGCTTTCCGGCCGACCAGCAGCCGCACTGGAATATCGCTCCCGGCGCTCATGTGCTGATGGTTCGCCATGAGGCCGGCCAGCGTCATGCCGCTTCGGCTCGCTGGGGGCTGACGCCGCCCTGGCTGACTGATTGGTCGCGCACCCCTGCCCAGGCGCGGGCGGAAACCCTGGCCGAACAACCGATGTTTCGTGAAGCCTTCCACCAGCGCCGTTGCCTGCTGCCTGCCAACGGTTTTTATGAGTGGCGCGGTGCGGTGCGCAAGCGCCCGTATTGGCTGACCCATGAGACGTCGCCGCTGTATTTCGCCGCGATCTGGGAGGCCTATCCAGTGGAAGGGCATGCCTACCTGAGTGTGGCCGTGGTGACCCAGGCGGCCGCCGATCAGCGTCGTCCGCTGCTGCTGGATGAGGCCGGGCAGGAGGCATGGTTGGCCGCCGACACTTCACCTGCCGAGCTGCAGGCGTTGTTGGCCAAGCCGCCACTGGCAATGCGTGAACGGGTGCTGGCCAACCTGGTCAACGACCCCAAGCTGGATGCGCCGGAGTGCCTGACGCCGGCGTGATTGGCTGCTCGGTGGGTATGCCTACGTAGTGTGTTTAAGCTGCGATTGCGCGTGTGTACGAGCGGATATGTTCGCCACATTCGCGGCTGAAGCCGCTCCTACGGCGTGACGCCATACGGCATCAGTTAGAAGTCACACAGCCTTTTCTAAGGCCAAAAAAAAGGAGCCCTGTTGGGCTCCTTTTTTATTCAGCTATCTGCTCAGTCAGACGCGGAACTGGTTGATCAGGCGCCGTTGTTGTTCGGCCAGCTTGGTCAATTCGGCACTGGCCTGGCTGGCTTCGTCGGCGCCGCTGGCCACTTCATTGGCCACTTGGCCGATATTGGTGACGTTGCGGTTGATGTCTTCAGCCACTGCGCTTTGCTCCTCGGCGGCGCTGGCGATCTGGGTGTTCATATCGTTGATCACCGACACTGCCTGGGTGATGGATTCCAGGGCCTGAGCCGCTTCGGCCGCATGTTTGACGCTGTCGTCGGTTTTCGCCTGACTGTCTTCCATCACCTTCACCACTTCACGGGTGCCGTGTTGCAGCTGCTGGATCATGGCCTGGATTTCTTCGGTGGCTTGCTGGGTTTTCTGCGCCAGGTTGCGCACCTCGTCGGCCACCACGGCAAAGCCGCGACCCTGTTCGCCTGCACGGGCGGCCTCGATGGCTGCGTTGAGGGCCAGCAGGTTGGTTTGCTCGGCAATCCCGCGGATGGCCACCAGAATGGCGTTGATGTTCTCGCTGTCCTTGGCCAGGGTTTGCACCACGGTCACCGCACGGCCGATTTCACTGGCCAGGGCGGCAATCGCCTGCGAGGTGCTGTGCACAATGCTCTTGCCGTTGTTGGCGGCCTGGTCGGCATGGTTGGCGGCTTCGGCGGCATGGGTCGCGTTGCGCGCTACATCCTGCGCGGTGGCGGTCATTTCATGCACGGCAGTGGCGACCAGCTCGATCTCCTGCATCTGCTTCTGCATGCCCTGGTCGGTACGAATGGCGATGTCGGCGGTGTGCTCTGAGGAGTCGCTGACCTTCTGTACCGAGGTCACCACCTGGCTGATCATCACCTGTAGCTTGCTCAGGAAGGTGTTGAAGCCATTGGCGATGGCCCCCAATTCGTCGACGCGATCCGTGCTCAGGCGGCGGGTCAGGTCACCTTCGCCCTGGGCGATGTCATCGAGCATGGCCACCATTTGCTTCAGCGGCCGGGCAATGCCGTAGCCCACGAACCACACCACAACCAGGCCGAGGCCGGCGATCAGCAGGCCAACCAAGGCCATGCCGAAGGTGTCTTCACGGCTTTGTTCCTGCAGTTCGGCCTGCAGTTTCTGCAGGTCACCCATCACCGCTTGCAGCGGCAGTTGCAGCATCAGGGTCCAGCGGGCCTCGGTGTTGCTGATGTTGAAGGGCATGAATACCGTGATCAGGCCTTCCTCGGTATTGGTTTTGTACAGGGGTTGATCGCCGCTGAGTTGCTTGAGGTCGTTGAGGTCGCCGGCACTGAGGACCTTGCTGCCCGGCTGGCCGAGACTTTTAGCGTCTTTGGTGTTGGCTACCACGCTGCCGTTGGCGGAAAACAGCGCCAGCTCGCCAGCACCGTCATACAGTTGCTTGTCGGCCTGTTTGAGCAGGTCCTGGATAAAGTCCAGGGCCAGGTCGTTACCGGCTACCCCAAGAAACTTGCCATTGACCACAATGGGCGCGTTGAACGAGGCAGTCAGCACCATCTTGCCGTTGAACTCATACGGCGCAGGGTCGATCACGCATTCCTTCTTGCTGCGTTTGGGGCACAGGTAATATTCCCCCTCCGCCACGCCGGTAGGCGTCAGTTTGGTGCTTTCCATTTGCGCCGCTGTCAGTGCCGCTACGACCGGCGTGCCATCGGGTTTGCGGTACCACCAGGGCATAAAACGCCCGGTTTCGTCATAGCCGGCGTCGGCCTGGCCCTTGTACAGGTCATCGTTACCATCGAACGCGTTGGGTTCCCAGCCGATGTAGAAGTCCAGCAGCTTGGGGTTGCGCTGCAGTGCCTGCTTGACCAGGTTGGAGAGCTCTTCACGGCTGACATTCAGCTGAGGTGAGCCGGTGGCATCGGTCTGGGCCATCAGCATGTTGGTGCTGGCCAGCTCGCGGGCCGTGGTCAGGGCGTATTCGAGTTCTCGCTGGATCTTGCTGGCCTGGGTGTTGGCCAAGGCAATCAGGCGTTCGTTGATGACTTTTTCCAGCAGCGCCTGGGTGCGTTGTTGCACCAACGCTTCGGTTCTGGAACCGGCAAACAGTGCATACAGCACGAGGGCCACCACCACGACCAGTACACTGGCACCGGCCAGAGCTGCCACAGAAAACTGGATGGATTTGAATTTCATGGGAACTCCAAGGTCTACGGGTTACGCCTGTCCTTGGCATATCGGCAGTGATGTAGCAAAGCATTAGCTTTCTAATAGCAAAGAGTGTTGTAGGCGATCATGCAAGTGCATGGTTGCTGTGATTGAGTCGGCAGCCTAGTAGCATAGGCACCTTATTGCGCAGGAGAGTTACAGTGGGCAGGTTGGTACGTTTGACGGGGTTGAGTGTGGCGGTGTGGCTGGCCGGTTGTCAGGCAGTCAACACCACCAGCGGCGGGGCTGTGGGGGTGGAGCGCAAGCAGTACATGTTCAGCATGCTGTCGACCCAACAGGTCAACCAGATGTATGAGCAGTCGTACCAGCAGACCCTCAGCGAGGCGTCGGGCAAGGGCGTGCTGGACAAGAACAGCAGCAATGCCAAGCGCGTGAATGCCATTGCCCAGCGATTGATTGCCGAGGCGCCGGTGTTTCGCCCGGATTCGGCGCAGTGGGATTGGCAGGTCAACCTGATTGACAGTGAAGAGTTGAATGCCAACTGCGGTCCTGGCGGCAAGATCATCGTCTACAGCGGCCTGATCGAGCAGCTCAAGCTGAGTGACGACGAACTGGCCGCGGTGATGGGCCATGAGATTGCTCACGCCCTGCGCGAACACGGCCGTGAGGCCATGTCCAAGGCCTATGCCACGCAGATGGCCCAGCAGGGCGTCGGTGCCTTGCTCGGCCTGGGGCAGGAAGGCATGGCCCTGGCGGATAGCGTGGTGCAGTACAGCATGACGTTACCCAACAGTCGGGATAACGAGAACGAGGCCGATCTGATCGGTCTGGAGCTGTCGGCACGGGCGGGTTACGACCCGCAGGCAGCCATCAGCCTGTGGCAGAAGATGAGCAGCAACAGCGCCGGTGCGCCGCCGGAGTTTATGAGCACTCACCCGTCATCCAGCAGCCGGATTGCGGCCCTGCAGGGCGCCATCCCGAAAGTCATGCCGCTGTATCAGCAGGCCAAGGCGGCGCGCTAAAGCGGCGCTGTGCAGATTTTTGTAGCCCGGATGAAATCCGGGTTCTTGTTGCTCTGCACAGTTTCCCGGATTTCATCCGGGCTACGCCTGTGGCGGCTTAAGTGAACCCAAAAAAACGGCCCGTGGAGCGTCTGCTGCACGGGCCGTTTTGCTTTTGTGGGTGACTCAGTTGGCGCCAAACACCTTCTTGGCCAGGCTGGTGGCCGCTGCAGCGGGGTTGTCGCGAATCGAGGCTTCCTGCTCGGCAATGATGGTGAATAGACCATCGAGGGCTTCTTCGGTGACGTAGTTTTCGATGTTGGCGCTTTTCGCGTCGATGGCACCGAAGCTCGCGGCTTGGCCGGCAAAGCTGTTGTATTGCTTGGCCAGGCCGACTTGGCTGGTGGCCTGCTTGACGATCGGCAGGAACTTGGCGCGCAGCTGCTCGCGGCTGCTCTTATTCAGGTAGGTGGTGGCGGCGTCGTTGGGGCCGCTGAGGATGCTTTTCGCATCGCTCACGGTCATCTTTTTCACCGCTTCCAGCAACAGCACTTGAGCTTGCGGCACGGCGGCTTCGGCAGCCTTGTTCATGCTCGCTTCCAGTTGCTCGACCTGGGCGCCCATACCCATCATCTTCATGGCCGACGCGGCCTTGCCGAGGTTGCCGGGCAGGCCGATGCGCACATCCGGGTTGGCGCTGAAACCGCCGGGCTTGCCCAGTTGCTGCACGGCCACCTTGGCGCCTTGGGCGAGGGCGTCCTTGAGGCCGCCGCTGGCGTCTTGCTGGGTCAGGTCGCTGAGGGACAGGGCGTAGCTGTTGAGTGACAGGGCCAGGCCGGCCAGCAGGGTGGTAAATCGCAGCATGATGATCTTCCTTGTACTGACAGATTGAATGCAGGCCTGCGGCGCCCTGGCGCCGCAGGCTTTGGAGGGTTTAGATCAGCGACTCGGCAGCCGGGCTTTCGTGGTCGTGGGCTACCTGCCGGATCGACAGGCGGATCTCCGCCGGCAACACGCGCTTGGCCGCGCCTTCCACCAGTTCGCTGAGCTGCGGATGGTGGCTGAGCTTGCCGGCTTCATCCTGGCGCAGCACGCCCTCGTCCAGCAGGGTCTGAATAAAGTGGCGGAACAGGCTCTTGTCGAAGAACTCCGGGGCATTCAGGCCATGCAGGATCGATAGGCGCTGGGCCATGACCGTGCACAGGTCTTCCAGTTCCTCGGCGCTCAAGGCGTTCTGCCCGGCATTCAGCACCAGGGCGATGGCCATGTAGAAACGTTGCAGGGTCTGGGCGATGGCCCGCGACAGCAGGGTCAGCAGTACGAATTGGCGCGAACTCGGTGCCGGACGCAGGAACATGCCGTCTTCCTCGCGCAGCAGGCCCTGTTCGACGAACGCCGCCAGCCACTGGTCGATCACGCCGTCCAGCTCGTCCAGGCTCCAGCGGATAAACAGCTCCGACTGCAGGTACGGATAGAGCGCACGGGTGTAGCGCAGGATCTGCTCGCGGCTGATCCGCGCGCTGCTCTGGAAGAAGCTCGCCAGCAAGGCCGGTAGGGCGAAGATGTGCAGCACGTTGTTGCGGTAGTAGGTCATCAGGACGGCGTTGTTTTCGTCCAGATAGTGGATCTTGCCCAGGGCATCCTTCTGTTCGGCCAGCAGGTCCATGCCCTTGGCATAGTCGATCAGCGCCTGGCCATCGCCTTCCGGCAGGGTGGTGTGCGGCGAGTAGGGCACGCTGCGCAGCAGCGCCAGGTACAGGTCCAGCACCCGCGCCAGGGCCTTGTCGTCCAGGGCCAGCTTGCTGGTGGAGAGCAGCGCCAGGGCTACCAGGTTGATCGGGTTGATCGCCGCCGCTTCGTTGAGGTGACGGGCGATGCGTTCGGCCAGCTGGTTGGTGGCGTCATTCAGCCAGGTTGGGCGATATTGCGGCGCCAGGGTTTGGCTGCGCCAGTCTGGTTGCTGCTGGTCGAGGAACTCGGCCAGCTTGATCGGCTCGCCGAAGTTGACCCAGACGCTGCCGAAGCGCTGCTTGAGGGCACCGATAACCTTGAAGATGTCGAAGATCGACTCCTTCTTCTTGCTCGCGCCGCGCAACTCACCCAGGTAGGTGCGGCCTTCCAGCACTCGCTCGTAGCCGATATACACGGGTACGAACACTACCGGCAGGCGGTTGCTGCGCAGGAAACTGCGCAGGGTGATGGCCAGCATGCCGGTCTTGGGTTGCAGCATGCGCCCTGTGCGCGAGCGCCCACCCTCGACGAAGTACTCCACCGGGAAGCCCTTGCTGAACAAGGTGTGCAGGTATTCGTTGAACACTGCGGTGTACAGCGGGTTGCCCTTGAAGGTGCGGCGCATGAAGAAGGCACCGCCGCGGCGCAGCAGGCTGCCAACCACTGGCATGTTGAGGTTGATACCGGCAGCGATGTGCGGCGGTGTCAGGCCGTTGGTGAACAGCAGATAGGACAGCAGCAGGTAGTCGATATGGCTGCGGTGGCAGGGCACATAGATCACCTCGTGGCCCTGGGCGACTTCCTGCACACCCTCGATATGGTTGACCTTGATGCCGTCGTAGATCTTGTTCCAGAACCAGCTGAGCACCACTTCGAGGAAGCGGATGGCGGTGTAGGCGTAGTCCGACGCGATCTCGTTGCCGTAGCGCAGGGCCTGGGCTTCGACCTTTTCCAGCGGCAGTTGGCTGCGTTCGGCTTCGTCGAGGATCGCCTGGTGCACCTGCGGGCCGTGGATCAGGCCCTTGACCAGGTTGCGTCGGTGGGAAATGTCCGGGCCGATAACCGCGGCTTTCTGGTTGCGGAAATGCACCCGCAACAGGCGCTGGACCATCCGCCGGGTGCGCTCCTGGCCTTTGTCCTGGGCGACCAGCTCGCGTAGCTGAATCGGTGTGGAAAACTGCACGCGGGTCTTGCGCCCGAGAATCAGGATGCTCAGCAGCTTGCGCAGGCGCCCAGTGACCGCCCAGCTGTCGGCAAACAGCAGCTTCCATGGGCTGGATTCGCTGGCCGGGGTTTGTCCCCAGAACACGCTGACCGGCACGATCTGCGCGTCCAGGCTGGCGTCGGCCGCCAGGGCGTCAAGCACGCGCACCAGGGTCGGCGAGGCACCGCGCTTGTCCTGGCCACCAAACCAACCGGGTTCCGGGGTCAGGTAAAAGAACGCGCTGGGCTCATCCAGCTGGCCGACGCTGACTGGCAGGATTGGTCGCGGCAGGCCGGCTTTGCGGCACTCGCTGTCGACCACCGCCAGATCACTGACCGAGGGCAGTTGCAGCACATAGAACACCGGCCGGCTGCGATCGAGCTTGAGGGTGAAGGCGGACTGATTAATGGTCTCCGAGCGCACCCATAGGTACAGCAAACGATGCAGGGCACCAAAGACAAGACGGCGAAGTGGGGAGCGGGTCATACGAATTCTGCTGCTTGTTTGAAGAAACGAGCATTTGCTCGGGGCCGTTAGTGTGAACCATCAGCTGCTTGTGGGCAAAAGCATCTGCCGGCGGTGGGCGCCTTGATGGCTGTCATGGCGCCCGTCGAGTCACCCGATTGCCTGGGGCGCGGCGCAACTTCCTGACTTTATTACGGTCTTGCATAGGCGCCGGCGGACTCCTTATAGTCCGCCGGCATTTTGCCGGCCTGTCTCGCCGGCCGCGCCAGGGCTGGCGCGGCGTGGGAGGGGCGTTGATCGCGTGGATAGAGACCATGATTGAAATACACAACCTGAGTAAACGTTTTGCTCAGCACACGGCTGTCGATAACCTGTCGTTTCAGGTGCAGGCGGGCGAGGTGCTGGGTTTTCTCGGCCCCAATGGCGCCGGTAAATCCACCACCATGAAGATGCTCAGCGGTTTTCTCGCCCCGACTAGCGGGCGGGTGAGCATTTTCGGTTGCGATATTCAGCGACAAACCCTGCAGGCCCAGCGGCAGATCGGCTACCTGCCGGAAGGTGCGCCCTGTTATGGCGACATGACGGTGCGCGGCTTCCTCGGCTTTATTGCCGAAGTGCGTGGCTATCGCGGTGCCGAGAAGCACCAGCGGGTGGCCAAGGCCGTGGCCCAGCTGGAGCTGGATAAGGTGCTGGAGCAGTCCATCGACACCCTGTCGAAAGGCTTCAAGCGCCGCGTTGGCCTGGCCCAAGCGATTCTGCATGATCCGCGGGTGCTGATTCTTGACGAGCCCACCGACGGCCTCGACCCGAACCAGAAGCACCAGGTGCGCGGCCTGATCCAGAGCCTGGCGGCGGACAAGATTGTGATCATCTCCACCCATATTCTTGAAGAAGTGACAGCGGTGTGCACCCGCGCCCTGGTGATTGCCCACGGCAAGCGCGTGGCGGATGAAACCCCGCTGCAACTGCAGAGCCGTTCGCGTTACCACCAGGCCGTTACCCTGGTCAGCGACGGCGCCCTCGACCAGGCCGCGTTGGCAGCCCTGCCGGGCGTTGCCGGCGTGGAAGAAAATGCCAACGAGCACAGCCTGACGGTGCTGGCGCAACCGGGGCAGGTGATCTTTGCCCAGGTTAATCAGCTGATCCATGCCCGTGGCTGGCAGGTTAAGGAGCTGGACGTGGAGCGTGGCCGCCTGGATGAAGTGTTCCGCAGCCTGACCCGGGGGGAAGTGGCATGAGTCAATTAACAGTGGTCTGCAAACGCGAGCTGGGCAGCTACTTCGCCACGCCGCTGGCCTATGTGTTTATCCTGATCTTCCTGGTCCTGTCCGGGGTGTTCACCTTCTACATGGGCGGTTTCTACGAGAGCGGTCAGGCCGACCTGGCGCCGTTCTTCAATTTCCACCCGTGGCTGTACCTGTTCCTGATTCCGGCCCTGGCCATGCGCCTGTGGGCGGAGGAGCGCAAGTCCGGAACCATCGAGCTGCTGATGACGTTGCCGATCACCCGCTTTCAGGCGGTCACCGGCAAGTTCCTCGCGGCCTGGGTGTTTGCCGGCTTGGCGCTGCTGCTGACCTTCCCGATGGTGCTGACGGTCAACTACCTCGGCCAGCCGGACAATGGCGCCATCGTCACCGGTTACCTCGGCAGCTGGCTGCTGGCCGGTTGCTTCCTGGCAATTGGCTCGTGCATGTCGGCGCTGGCGAAGAACCAGGTGATCGCCTTTATCCTCTGCGTCAGCGTCTGCCTGTTGTTCATCCTCAGCGGTTTCCCGTTGGTGCTGGATGCCTTCAGTCAGTGGGCGCCGCAGTGGCTGGTGGACGGGGTCGCATCGCTGAGCTTCCTGACCCGCTTTGAGGCCATCAGCAAGGGCGTTATCGACCTGCGCGACCTGCTGTATTTCGTCACCCTGATTGCTGCCTGGCTGGCGGCGACTGCGGTGGTGCTCGACCTGAAGAAGGCTGACTGACATGAAAAAGCTGATGTATTCCAGCGCCGGGCTGCTGGTTATTGCCCTGGCCTTCCTGGCCTTCAATATGCTCGCTCGGGTCGGCCTCAGTGATTGGCGCCTGGACCTCACCGAGCAGAAGCTCTACACCATCTCCGCGGGCACCGAAAAAGTCCTGGCCGAGATCGAGCAGCCCGTGGAGTTGTATTTCTTCTACTCCGATCAGGCCAGCAAGGACCTGCCGACCCTGCGCAACTACGCCAAGCGCGTGGAGGAAATGCTCAAGGCTTACGAGCGCGCCGCTGAGGGCAAGCTCAAGCTGCATATCGTCGATCCGCAGCCGTTCTCGGCGGAAGAGGACCAGGCCGCCGAGTTTGGTTTGCAGGCCATTCCCCTGAATGCCGGTGGCGACAAGCTGTACTTCGGCCTGGCCGGCCGTGTCGGTGACGGCGTACCGCAGGCGATCCCGGTGTTTGCCCTGGATCAGGAAGAGTTCCTCGAGTACGACCTCAGCCGTCTGGTGCAGAGCCTGGCCAAGCCTGAGCGTCCGGTGATCGGCGTGCTCAGTGGCCTGCCGCTGAATGGCGGGTTCGACATGCAAACCCGTCAGCCGTCGCAGCCCTGGATGGTGATGGAGGAGATCCGTCAGCAGTTCCAGATCGAGAGCCTGAAAGCTGGCATCGACCAGATTCCGGAAAAGGTCTCGGTACTGCTGCTGGTGCACCCTAAAGACCTGCCCGAGCAGAGCCTGTACGCCATCGATCAGTTCGTCCTGCGCGGCGGCAAATTGCTGGCGTTTGTCGACCCCTACAGCGAAATCGACAGTGGTATGCCGATGCCGGGTGAAGAGGCCGCGAGCAAAACCTCTGACCTGCCAGCGCTGTTCAAAGCCTGGGGCGTGCAACTGCTGCCCGATCAGGTGGTGACCGATGGCGCCTACGCCATGGCCCTGAGCATGGGCGAAGGCCAGCGTGCAGTGCGTCATGCGGCGTTCCTCAGCTTGCCGCGTGCGGCGCTGGACCAGAGCGATGTCAGCACCGCCGGGCTGGAAACCCTGACCCTGGCCAGTGCCGGCATTCTTGAGCCGCTGGCGGGCGCCAAGAGCCGCTTCACGCCGCTGCTGCAAAGCTCGGTGTACGCCATGCCGGTGGACAGCAAGCGCCTGGCGCTGCTGCAAAACCCCGAGGAGCTGATCCGCGAGCTGCAACCGACCGGCCAGCGCTACGCCATGGCGGCGCGCATCAGCGGTCCGGCCGAGACGGCCTTTGCCAATGGCATTGAAGGGCGCAAGGACGGCCTGAAGTCCGCCGACAACATCAACGTTATCGTAGTGGCTGACACCGACTTGCTCAGCGACCGTATGTGGGTGCAGGTGCAGGACTTTTTCGGCCAGCGTATGCCGCAGCCGTGGGCCGACAACGCCAGCTTCACCATCAACGCGCTGGATAATCTCAGCGGCTCCGATGCGCTGATCAGCGTGCGCTCGCGCGGTCGTTTCAGCCGGCCGTTCGAGGTGGTGGATGCGCTGCAGCGTACCGCTGAGGTCAAGTTCCGCGAGCAGGAGGCCGAGCTGCAACAGCGCTTGGCGGCTACCGAGCAGCAACTGGCCAGCCTGCAGCAGAGCGATGATCCCGCTCAGTCGCCACAATTGACGCCTGAACAGCAGGCGACCCTGCAGCAGTTCATGGCCGAGAAGGTGCGCATTCGCAAGGAGCTGCGCGAAGTGCGCTTCCAGCTGAATGCCGACATCGACGCCCTGGGCCGCAGCCTGAAGTTAGTCAACATCGCCCTGGTGCCGTTACTGCTGACGGTGGGTGTGTTGTTGCTGTGGTTCTGGCGTCGGCGTAAGCGCTAGAGGTTGTAGGTACAAAAAAGGCCGGTCATTGACCGGCCTTTTTTATTGTCGAGAGTTGTAGGTTGGGTTGAGTCGCAACGCGACGAAGCCCAACGAGTTCGGTCGCGGCTTGTTGGGCTTCGCTGCGCTCAACGCCAACCTACGGGTGTACGTGCCCGACTTGCCGCTAGCAGATGCTCAATTGCGCGACGCTGTATTGGCGAGCGGCAATCAGCTGGTGTGCCAGGTGATTTCCTCGACGCCGTCACTGCTGATGCGCATCCAGCGGTCGGCTTGTTCGATGCTTTCTTCTTCTTCCCAACTGCCGGGGGCGCAGCGCACTTCGACATTCAGCGCGGCGAAGGCGGCATTGGCACACGTCAGGTCGTCGGCCCAAGGGGTGGCGTCGCTGTCCAGCACCAGGCTGTGCCATTTGCCCACGGCTTTAGGCAGCCAGGTGACCGGGATGCTCCCTGCGGTGCATTTATAGGTCTGGCCTTTTTGCTGCCAGGGGCTGCAGGGACCGAGGGCTTCGCTCAACCAGCCGGTGATGGCGTGGTGATCGGCGTCCTTCAGGTAAATCTCGATATCGGGCTGGCGCATAGGGGTTCTCGTAAGTTCTAGAAACTGGCGCGTTGGAACCAATCGTAGCGGATCGATACGGTGACTTGTAACTCGGCGTCGATTACCGCTGCGCGGCGTTCGGCGCTGGCGCGCCAACCGTGCGGAGTCATGGCCAGCAAGTCGGCGCGGGCCTGGGCCGTGTCGAGCGTGAGGGTGAAGGTCAGGGTTTCGCTGTGGGCCAGCTGCATGCCGTCGGGCACCAGGCTGAGGTGTTTTTCGTCGTCGTAGTCGCGCACTTCGTCGTAGAGCTTCTGGCGCAGCTCCATCAGGTGCTGGCCGGTCGGCCCCATGCGCAACAAGCCGCCACCGGGGGCGAGTAGGCGCTTGGCTTCCTGCCAGTCCAGTGGGCTGAACACGCTGGCGAGTAGTTGGCAGCTGGCGTCGGCCAGTGGCACGCGGGCCATGCTCGCCACCAGCCAGGTCAGCTGCTTGCTGCGCCGGCAGGCCTGTTTGACTGCCTCGCGGGAAATATCCAGGGCATAGCCATCGGCGGCGGGCAGGGCCTCGGCGATCTGCGCGGTGTAGTAGCCCTCACCACAGCCGATATCCAGCCAGCGCTCAGGCGCATAACCGGCAGCCAGTTCAGCCAGGCGCTTGGCCAGCGGTGCGTAATGGCCGCCATCGAGAAAGCGCCGGCGGGCTTCAACCATGGCCAGGTTGTCGCCTGGCTCGCGGCTGTTTTTGTGTTGCACCGGTAGTAGGTTCAGGTAGCCCTGGCGGGCGCGGTCAAAACGGTGATTGGCCGGGCAGGCCACGCCGTTATCGACGGCGCTCAGCGGCGCCGAGCAGAGCGGACAAATCAGGCTCATGCGAGGAGCTTCACCAGGGTCTGGTAGTAGATTTCGGTCAGTAGGTCGAGGTCGCTGGCCAGTACCCGCTCGTTGACCTGGTGAATGGTGGCGTTGACCGGGCCCAGTTCGACCACTTGGGTGCCCATGGTGGCGATAAAGCGTCCATCCGAGGTGCCGCCGCTGGTGGAGGCCACGGTGTCGCGACCGGTGACCTGTTTGATGCTGGCTGCCACGGCATCCAGCAGGGCGCCGGGCTCGGTGAGGAACGGCAGGCCGGACAGCGCCCAGTCGATGTGCCAGTCCAGGCCATGTTTGTCGAGGATGGCGGCAACGCGCTGTTGCAGGCCTTCAACGGTCGATTCGGTGGAGAAGCGGAAGTTGAACACCGCTTTCAGCTCGCCCGGAATGACGTTGGTCGCGCCGGTGCCGGCATTCAGGTTGGAAATCTGGAAGCTGGTTGGCGGGAAGAAGGCATTGCCGTCGTCCCAGTGCTCGGCGGCCAGTTCGGCCAGGGCCGGGGCGGCTAGGTGGATCGGGTTCTTCGCCAGTTGCGGGTAGGCCACGTGACCTTGCAGGCCGCGCACCGTGAGGGTAGCGCCAAGGGAGCCGCGGCGGCCGTTCTTGACCATGTCACCGACCAGCGTGGTGCTCGACGGCTCGCCGACAATGCACCAGTCCAGGCGCTGGTTGCGCGCTTTCAGACGCTCGACTACGGCCTTGGTGCCGTGATGGGCCGGGCCTTCTTCGTCGCTGGTGATCAGGAAGGCGATGCTGCCCTTGTGCGCCGGGTACTCACTGACAAAGCGCTCAACGGCGATGATCATCGACGCCAGGCTACCTTTCATGTCAGCGGCGCCGCGGCCGCAGAGCATGCCCTGCTCGTCGATGCGTACGTCGAAGGGTTGATACTGCCAAGCCTCCAGCGGGCCGGTGGGCACTACGTCGGTGTGGCCGGCAAAGCACAGCACCGGGCCGTCAGTGCCATGCAGGGCCCAGAAATTGTCCACGTCCTCGATGCGCATCGGTTCGATGGCAAAGCCCAGGGCCTGCAGGCGGCTCATCATCAGCGCCTGGCAGTCGGCATCCAGTGGGGTGACCGAAGGGCGACTGATCAGGTCGCAGGCCAGTTCCAGGGTGGGGGAGAGGGTGGACATGACGACTCCGCAGTGAGCAATGGCGAAAAGGCGGCCATGGTAAAGCAAAACGGCGGCCAATTGGCCGCCGTTTGTACTGTTGCTCAGGCTTAGGCCGGGCTGGCCTCCGTGTCGTTTTTAGCCGGTGGCATGGACGACAGCAGCGCCATGATCAGGGCCGCCAGGTACGGCAGGGACTGCACCAGCAGCATGCCGACCCAGAACTTCACGTCGGCGCTGGGGAAACCCTGCACCAGGCCGATGCCTAAGGCCGCGCCCCACAGCAGAAGCATGATAAACACCTCTTCGCGGGCTTCTGCCAGTGCCACCATGATGCCGTGGTTGGAGGCCATCTTCGGCGTGCGGAAGAACGGAATGGTCTCGGTGAAGGCGCCGTACAGCACCGCCTTGGCGATGGTGTGGGACAGCGCCAAGCCGGCCACTGCGGCCTGGATCGAGCGCCACAGACCCACGCCCAGGGCGCGGCGGTAGAGGAACAGGATCTTGCCGAACTTAAAGAAGAACAGCGCCAACGGCGGGATGGCGAAGATCATCAGCGGCGGGTCGACCCGCTGCGGCACGATAATCATCGCTGCCGACCAGAGCAGCGCACCGGCGGTGAAGAAGATGTTCAGACCATCGGCGATCCACGGCAGCCAACCGGCGACGAAGTGGTAGCGCTGGCCACGGGTCAGTTGCGAGTCTTTACCGAGAAATAGGCTGCGGGCGTGGCCTTTCATGATCTGAATGGCGCCGTAAGCCCAACGGAAGCGCTGCTTCTTGTAGTCGATAAAGGTGTCCGGCATCAGCCCGCGGCCGAAGCTCTGGTGGGCGTAGGCGGCGGAGTAGCCTTTCTCGAACACGCGCAGGCCCAGCTCGGCATCTTCGCAGATGGTCCAGTCGGCCCACTTCAGCTCGTCCATCACGGTACGGCGAATCATGGTCATGGTGCCGTGCTGGATGATCGCGTCACGGTCGTTACGGGTGACCATGCCGATATGGAAGAAGCCTTTGTATTCCGCGTAGCAGAGCTTTTTGAAGCTGTTTTCTTCGCCGTCGCGGTAGTCCTGGGGCGATTGCACCACGGCGATCTTCGGATCGGCGAAGTGCGGCACCATGTGCTTGAGCCAGTTGCGGTCGACGCAGTAGTCGGAGTCGATCACCGCCACCACTTCGGCATCCGGCGCGGTGTGCGGCAGGATGTAATTCAGCGCACCGCCCTTGAAGCCGGCAATCGGCGCCACGTGGAAGAAGCGGAAGCGGGGCCCCAGTTCTTCGCAATAGGCTTTAACCGGTTCCCAGACCGCCGG
Source organism: Pseudomonas sp. BGA-UO-ETr-WB11 (assembly GCF_059567785.1). NCBI lineage: Bacteria > Pseudomonadati > Pseudomonadota > Gammaproteobacteria > Pseudomonadales > Pseudomonadaceae > Pseudomonas > Pseudomonas sp. BGA-UO-ETr-WB11. Next base: position 248,895 of record NZ_JCAQOS010000006.1, read on the forward strand.
GTCCTTGGTGTTGTTGTCGATGATGATGACTTCAAAATCGGGGTAGTCGAGGTTGGCCAGGGCATCGAGGGTCTGTTTGACCATCTCTGGCGGCTCGTTGTAGCAGGGCACGTGTACCGAGACTTTCGGCCGGAAGGTGCTATCGCTGAGCACCGGCTGGAATGGGCGGCGGCGGGCATGCAGCCAGACGGTTTCGGCCAGTTCATGGGCTTCGGTGAGCAGCACGATAAACACGCCGAGGGCGCCGAGGCCAAGCAAGCCACCGACGGTCAGGCTGAACCAGGTGCTGTATTGCTGGCTGTAGTCGTAGCCGATCCAGACCATCGCCGAGCCGCCGGCAAAGGCCACCACGGTGAGGAAGGTGCGGCCGCGCTGGCGCATCGAGCTGCCGTCGATCAGCAGCAGGGCCAGGGCCAACAAGGCCATGACCACCGAGCCGATGGCCAGGACGCGCCATTGCGGGATGGCCACAATCGGCCCTTCAAAGGCGAACTTGGGCTGGCGGGCGGCGTTGTAGACGCCCCAGTACGCGCCCACGGAACCTTCTTCGCTGGCCTTCCACGGTTGGTCGAAGGCTTCGATGACGAAGTAGTTGTAGCCCTTGGCGTTCAGGGTGCTGACCAGGGTACGCAGGTAGATGGCCTGGTCAGCCTGGGTGGCGTCGGCACCGCCGCGCATGCGGCCGTTGCTCGGCCAGCCCACTTCCGAGAGCAGCAGGGGCTTTTTCGGGAAGAGCTTTTTCAGGTCCTTGGCGCGTTCGAGGACGAAGTCGGTGGAGTCCTCCATCGGCACGAATTCCCAGTACGGCAGGATGTGCGCGGCGATCAGGTCGACGTGCTTGGCCAGTTCCGGGTGTTCCTGCCAGACGTGCCACTGCTCAGACGTAGTCACCGGCACCTTGACGGCAGCGCGGACGCGGTCGAGGTAGACGATCAGGTCTTCCGGGGTGATTTCCTGGCGGAACAGGGCTTCGTTACCCACCACGACCCGGACGACGCTGCGGGTGGTGTTGGCCAGTTCGATGGCCTTGGCGATTTCCCGTTCGTTACGTTCCAGGTCGTTGCCGATCCAGATGCCCAGGGTCACGCGCAGCCCGAACTCTTCGGCCAGGCGCGGAATGTTGGCCAGGCTGTTTTCCACCGAGTAGGTACGGATGTTGTCCGTTTGCTTACTCAGCAACTCCAGATCCGCGCGGATCTGTTCGTCGTTGGGGTAGGTATTCTTCTGCGGGTTCTGGTCGAGCCGGAACGGCGAGAAGGAGAAACCGGAGATCTGCTCTGGCCATTCCGGTGCGCTGACCGGCCGGTTGTAGAGCGCCCAGATGCCGGTAAATAGCGCCGCGATTGCGACGAAAATCACCAGGTTGAGACCAAGTTTACGCGATGACATAAGGATTCTGGGTTCCAAAGGGTGGAACGAGGGACATGCCGGCCTGCGCCAGTCGGCGCGCATCCTACCCCGGCCTCCGGTGACTGTATAGCTCCCGCAGATGCTCGGATGGCCGTGGTGCAGAGCACGCCTGCGTCAGACTGGTAAAGCGGGTTTAAGTTCGCCTGTGCGCACCCGTCTGTGCGCGATCTGACCGCTGTAGTTCTTGGACTAAAGAGCGCGTAGCAGAATTCGCGCGCTGACCTCCAGGTCAATATCGCGGTGTTCGCCCAGGCTGGTGAGTTTGTGCTGCTTGAGTTGGGCCAGTACCTGGGGAATGACGCCGCCGTCCAGTTGGTAGGCGCTCAAGCGGGTGGCCACGCCCATGCGCTCGAAGAATTCGCGAGTGGCCGCCAGGGCGTTGTCGATACGCAGCTCTTCGCTGCCTTCATGTTGCTGCCAGACCCGCTCGGCGTATTGCAGCAGCTTGGCGCGTTTGCTGTCGCGACGTTCGGCCAGCAGGGCGGGGAGGATTACCGCCAGGGTCTGGGCATGGTCGAGGTGAAACAGCGCGGTGAGTTCGTGACCGATCATGTGGGTGGTCCAGTCCTGGGGCACGCCGCAGCCGAGCAGGCCATTGAGGGCCTGAGTGGCGCACCACATCAGGTTGGCGCGCACGTTGTAGTCTTCCGGGTTTTCCAGGGCCTTGGGGCCTTCCTCGATCAAGGTCAGCAGCAGGCCTTCGGCGTAGCGGTCCTGTAGCGGCGCGTCTGCCGGGTAAGTGAGGTATTGCTCGATGGTGTGCACGAAGGCATCCACCACGCCGTTGCCGATCTGCCGTGGCGGCAAGCTGAAGGTGCAGCGCGGGTCGAGAATGGCAAAGCGCGGGAACAGCAGTGGGCTGAAAAACGGCAGCTTTTCCTGGCGCTCGGCGTGGGTGATCACGCCGTGGGGGTTGCTCTCCGAGCCCGTGGCCGCCAGGGTCAGCACGCAGCCCAGAGGCAGTGCGGCGCTGGCTTTGGTGCCAGTGAGCAGATCGAGGGGGTCACCGTCGTAGCAGAGCACGGCGGCAATGAACTTGCTGCCGTCGATGACCGAGCCGCCACCGATGGCCAGGATGAAGTCGCACTGCTCGGCTTTGGCTTGCTCGGCGGCGCGCAGCAGGGTGTCGAACTGCGGGTTGGCTTCGATGCCGCCAAAGCGGCTGATGCTGAAGCCTTGCAGCGCCTGTTCGACCTGAGCCCAGACGCCGTTGTTGAAGATGCTGCCGCCGCCGTGAGTGACCAGCACGCGGCTGCCCGGTGGGATCTCCTTGCCGAGCTTGGCGATCTGGCCTTCACCGAAGTGGATTTTGGTTGGGTTGTAGAAGCTGAAGTTGCGCATGCTGGGCTCCGTGATCGGTGATCGACCCACTATAGACCGCGGCACTGTCGTGCAGACTTATGTCGCGTCATTCAGGCCGCTCGGCTTTATAATCGCCGGCTGATTTTCGAGGTGGCGGCATGAGTATTGATGAACTGCGGTTTGCTGGCGTAGCCCGGCTGTACGGCCGCGAAGGCGCCGAGCGCCTGGCTGCGGCCCATGTGGCGGTGGTGGGGATTGGCGGCGTGGGCTCTTGGGTGGCCGAAGCCCTGGCGCGCTCGGGGGTGGGCGAGATCTCCCTGTTTGACCTTGATGACGTGTGCATCAGCAACAGCAATCGACAGATCCAGGCCCTGACGGACACGGTCGGTCGGGCCAAGGTCGAAGTCATGGCCGAGCGCATTCGCGCCATCAACCCGGCCTGCGTGGTGCATGCAGTGGCGGATTTCGTCACCCGCGAGACCATGGCCGAGTACATCACTCCCGAGCTGGATTGCGTAGTCGACTGCATCGACAGCGTGGCAGCTAAGGCGGCGCTGATCTCCTGGTGCAAGCTGCGCAAGATTCGCATCATCGCCACCGGCGGTGCTGGCGGTCAGCTGGACCCGACGCAGATCCAGGTGGCGGACCTGAACAAGGTGTTCAATGACCCGCTGGCCTCGTCGGTGCGCTCGTTGCTGCGCCGCGATTACGGTTTTTCGCGCACGCCGGGGCGTAATTACAGCGTCGTCTGCGTATTTTCCAGCGAGCAGCTGCGCTACCCGAAGGAAGACGGCAGCATCTGCCTGCAAAAGCGCTTTGACGGCCAGAGCGTGCGCCTGGACTGCGGCGGCGGCATCGGTGCGGTGATGATGGTGACCGCCACGTTCGGTATGGTCGCTGCCGCCAAAGCCGTGGACCGCCTGGTGGCGGGCACGCGGCGACCGTCGGAGCGGGCCAAGGCCAAGCTGGGCGATTAGTTGGTGGGCAGGCCGTTGAAAAGCGTTTGCGAGGCAGTCAACGCAAGGCAAAAACAGGCTAAAAAGCGGAGCTTACAGCTGTAAATGAGCATTTTTAGACGCCGCGCCCCGGCCTGTTTTTAACGCAGCGATGGCAACGCAGGTAGTTTTTCAGCGGTCTGTGAGTTCGCGCATGCGTTGTAGTACTGCATTCAAGCCATTGCTGCGCGAGGGGGAGAGCTGACGGCCCAGGCCTAGTTGGGTGAGCCAGTCGAGCGGGTCGACGGCGGCCAACTCTTCGCTCGTCAGGCCATTGACCCGCGCCAGCAGCAGGGCCAGCAAACCCCGTAGCAGGCGGGCGTCGCTGGCGGCCTGAAAGTACCAGCGGCCCTCGTGTTGCTGGCCGAGTAGCCATACCTGGCTGGCACAGCCCTGAACCAGATGCTCGTTGCTGCACTGTTCGGCACTCAACGGCTCAAGGCGCTCACCCCACTGCATCTGCAGGCGCGCGCGCTGGTCCCAGCCGGGGCAGGCGGCGAACGCTTGCAGGGCTTCGCTGGCGGTCGCCGGGAGGCTCATTGCAACAGCTCCAGAGCTTGATCCAGGGCGTTGAAGAAGCGTTCGAGGTCGCTGCTGTCGTTATACAAACCGAGGGAGACGCGAATCGCCCCGCCAAGGCCAAGGCTGGCCAGCAGCGGCATGGCGCAGTGCTGGCCGGCACGCACGGCGATGCCTTGCTCGCAGAGCAGTTGGGCCGGGTCGCTGTGGTGCACGCCTGCCACGCTAAAACAGGCCAGGGCTACCTGTGGGGTGCCCAGCAACTGGATGCTAGTGCGAGCGTTGAGGCCGGCCAGCAGTTGGTGGTGCAGCGCCGTTTCGTGGTTGGCCACGGCATCGGCATCCAGGCTGCACAGATAGCGCAGGCTGGCGCCTAGGCCAATCACCCCGGCAATCGGCGGCGTGCCGGCCTCAAAACCCAAGGGCGCGGGGCGAAAGCTGGCGTGCTGGTAGTCGCAGTGTTGCACCATCTCGCCGCCAAACTGCCAATGGTTCAGGTGCGCCAAGGCCTCGGGTCGGCCATAGAGCACGCCGACGCCGTCTGGGCCGTAGAGTTTGTGGGCGGAAAATACATAGAAGTCGCAGTCCAGTGCCTGCAGGTCCGGGCGGCCATGGACGGCGCCCTGGGCGCCATCAACCACGGTCAGCGCACCCTGGGCCTTGGCCAGGGCCAGCAATGGTGCCAGCGGCAGCCAGCGGCCGAGCACGTTGGACAGTTGGCTGACGGCCAACAGTCGGCAACGCGGGCCGATCAGCTGGGCTGCGGCGCCGAGGTCGAGGTCGCCGTGCTGATCGAGTGGCAGCACCACCAGCTTGAGCTGCCGGCGCTGGGCCAGTTGCTGCCAGGGCAGCAGGTTGGCGTGGTGCTCAAGGGCGCTGATGACGATCTCGTCGCCAGGTTGGAATTGATGCTCCAAACCGTAAGCCAGCAGGTTGAGGGCTTCGGTGCTGCCGCGGGTAAAGATGATCTGCTCGCTACTGGCGGCGTTCAGCCAGTGGGCGATTTGCTCGCGCACAGCCTCGAAGGCGCTTGTGGCGCGTTCGCCGGGCAGGTGCTGGGCACGGTGCACATTGGCGGCACCGTGTTGGTAATAGTCGGTCAGCGCCGCAATCATTGCCTGCGGCTTTTGCGCAGTGGCGGCGCTGTCCAGATAGGTCTGACCTTCGCTGGCGAACGCGGCAAGGGCCGGAAAGTCGGAACGCCAGGGAGAATTAAGCAGCATGTTGGAACCGTAGGATGGGTTGAGCGAAGCGATACCCATAAGAGCACCGTGGTGATGGGTATCAGCGCTACGCGCTTCAACCCATCCTACAAGAGCGGCTTAGTTGTGGGCGTGCAGGGCTTCGTTCAGCTCAATGGCCGACTTGTGGGTTTTGCATTCCACGGCGCCGGTTTGTGAGTTGCGACGGAACAGCAGGTCGGTCTGGCCGGCCAGTTCGCGTGCTTTGACCACTTTGACCAACTGGTTGTCAGCATCCAGCAGCGCCACCTTGGTGCCGGCAGTGATGTACAGGCCGGACTCCACGGTGTTGCGGTCGCCCAGGGGGATGCCGATGCCGGCGTTGGCGCCGATCAGGCAGCCTTCGCCCACGCTGATGACGATGCTGCCGCCACCGGACAGGGTGCCCATGGTCGAGCAACCGCCGCCCAGGTCAGAACCTTTGCCGACGAATACGCCGGCCGACACGCGGCCTTCGATCATGCCGGGGCCGGCAGTACCAGCGTTGAAGTTGATAAAGCCTTCGTGCATGACCGTGGTGCCTTCGCCGACATAGGCGCCCAGGCGCAGGCGGGAGGCGTCAGCGATACGCACGCCGTTCGGCACCACGTAGTCGGTCATTTTCGGGAACTTGTCGACCGAGAAGACTTCCAGCAGCTCGCCACGTAGACGTGCTTCCAGTTGGCGTTCGGCCAGCTCGCCGAGGTCGATGGCGCCCTGGCTGGTCCAGGCCACGTTCGGCAGCAGCGGGAAAATACCGGTGAGGTTCAGGCCGTGGGGCTTGACCAAGCGGTGCGACAGCAAGTGCAGCTTGAGGTAAGCCTCAGGCGTTGAGGTCAGGGCGTTATCGTCGGCCAGCAGGGTGGCGACCAGCGGTTTTTCGCTCTCTGCCAGGCGGGTCAGCAGGGCGGCCTGCAGGGCGTCGATTGGCTTGACGGCTTCGGCCAGTTTCTCGGCCTGGCTGGTGCTGAAGCTGATGGCCTGATTGCCGCCGCTGTAACCGAGAATCGGCGCGATGGCGGCCAGCAGTTCGGCCGACGGCTTCAGCAGCGGTTGGGCGTAGAACACTTCCAGCCAATTGTTTTGACGGTTTTGTGTGCCGACCCCAAAGGCCAGGCTGAACAGTTGTTGCGACATGGTTAGTTTCCTTATTGCGTCAATTCTGGGTGTGGCTGGCTCGATTCAGGCCAGCGCCTGGGCATACAGTTCCGGCTTGAAGCCGAGCAGGGTGCGGTCACCGAGGTCCAGCACCGGGCGTTTGATCATCGACGGCTGGGCCAGCATCAGACTGATGGCCTTGTCCTGGTCAAGATCAGCTTTGGCAGCGTCATCCAGCTTGCGAAAGGTAGTGCCGGCACGGTTGAGGACTTTCTCCCAGCCATGTTCGTCACACCACTTGTGCAGGCTGGCGCTGTCGATGGCGCTGACTTTGTAGTCGTGAAAAACGTAGCTCGCGCCTTGCTCGTCGAGCCAGGTGCGGGCTTTCTTCATGGTGTCGCAGGCCTTGATGCCGTAGAGGGTAATGCTCATGCCGGCTGGCTCTGAATAAAGTGACGAATACGCTGGGCGGCTTCGATGCACTCGGCCAGCGGCGCGACCAGGGCCATGCGGATGCGCCCGGCGCCTGGATTAAAACCATCCACGTCGCGCGACAGGTAGGAGCCGGGCACTACGGTGACGTGCTCCTGGGCGAACAGCGCGCGGGTGAACTCGGCGTCGTCCCCCGTGACCTTGGCCCACAGGTAAAAACCGCCGTCCGGACGCTGTACGTCCATGACGGGGCTGAGGATATCCAGCACGGCGTCGTACTTGGCACGGTACAGGTCGCGGTTGGCGCGCACGTGGTCTTCATCGTTCCAGGCGGCGACGCTGGCCAACTGGGTCGGCACCGACATGGCGCAGCCGTGGTAGGTGCGGTAGAGCAGGAAACCCTTGAGGATGTCGGCGTCACCGGCCACGAATCCGGAACGCAGGCCTGGCAGGTTGGAGCGCTTGGACAGGCTGTGAAACACCACGCAGCGCTTGAAATCGCTCCGGCCGAGGCTGACGCAGGCGCTGAGCAGGCCGGCCGGCGGTTGCTGTTCGTCGAAGTACAGCTCGCTGTAGCACTCGTCGGCGGCGATCACAAAGTCGTACTGGTCGGCCAGGGCAATCAGCTTTTCCAGGGTCGCCAGCGGAATCAGCGCACCAGTCGGGTTGCCGGGCGAGCACAGAAACAGAATCTGGCAGCGCTGCCAGGTGTCGGCACTGACGGCGTCGAAGTCTGGGTTGAAGCCATTCTCAGCCAGGCACGGCAGGTAGTGCGGCTGGGCGCCGGCGAGCAGGGCCGCGCCTTCGTAGATTTGATAGAACGGATTGGGGCTGACCACCAGGGCGTCGTCCTGGCGATCGACCACGGCCTGGGTAAAGGCGAACAGCGCTTCACGGGTGCCGTTGACCGGCAGCACATGGCGCGCGGCGTCCAGCCAGCCGGCGGGCACGCCGAAACGGCGCTGGCACCAGTCGCGGATTGCTTCGCGCAGCGCCGGCAGGCCGAGGGTGGTGGGGTACACCGCCAGTTGTTCGAGGTTGCTGGCCAACGCTTCAGCGACAAACGCCGGTGAACGGTGTTTGGGTTCGCCAATCGACAGGGCGATGGGGCTCTTGTCGGCAGCTGGCTGCACGCCGCTCAGCAGCGCGCGCAGTTTCTCGAACGGGTAAGGTTGCAGGTGGTTCAGAGCGCTGTTCATCGGTGGTGCAGCTTCCTAAAAGCGAATGGTGGTTGCGCCGCCGGTCGGGCCGTTGGCGTCTGACAATTGGGCGGTGAGGGCGGCCTGCAGGCGCGCGCAGAGTTCGGCGTCGGCCAGCGGCTGGTGCTTGGCATCGGTGACGAAGAACACGTCTTCGACCCGCTCGCCCAGGGTGGCGATCTTGGCATTTTGCAGTGACAGATCGAAGTCGAGAAAGATCTTGCCGATGCGTGCCAGTAAGCCTGGGCGGTCCGGTGCGGTGATTTCCAGCACGGTGACCGGGCGCTGGGCGTCGTTGTGGATGCTCACCTGGGGGGCGAAGGCAAAGTGCTTGAGCTGGCGCGGCACACGACGCTGGATGATCGCCGGGTAGTCGTCCGGGTTTTTCAAGGCGTCCACCAGGCCCTGGCGAATTTCCAGAATGCGCGCCGGGTTGTCGCCAATCGAGCCGCCGTCGGCATCCAGGACGATGTAGGTGTCGAGGGTGAACTGGCTGGACGAGGTGATGATGCGGGCGTCATGGATGCTCAGGTTGAGCTGGTCCATGGCGGCCACGGTCACGGCGAAGAAGTCGTGCTGGTCGGGGGCGTAGATGAAGATCTGCGTGGCACCCTCGAACTCGCGCTGGGTGGTTTCCTTGATCAGCACCAGCGGCACGGCGTCGGCCGGGTGCTGGAGGATGGCCTCGGTGTGCCAGGCAACATCGTTTGAGGTGTGACGCAGGAAGTAGTCGTCGCCCAGTTGCGACCAGAGTTGCTCGGCCTCGTCCTGGTCGTTGCCGTTGCGCACCAGAATGTCGATGGCGGCATTCTGCGTCTGACGGATCTGCTCTTCACGGTCCAGCGGGTTTTCCAGGCCGCGGCGCAGGGCGCGCTTGGTCTCGGTGTACAGCTGGCGCAACAGGCTGGCGCGCCAGGAGTTCCACAGCGTTGGGTTGGTGGCGTTGATGTCAGCCACGGTCAGCACGTAGAGGTAGTCAAGGCGCGTCTGGTCGCCCACCAAGCGGGCGAAATCGTTGATTTCCTGCGGGTCGGAGAGGTCCTTGCGCTGCGCTGTGGTGGACATCACCAGGTGATTTTTCACCAGCCAGACGATCAGGCGCGAGTCCCATAGCGGCAGTTGGTGGCGCTGGCAGAACACCTCGGCATCCACTGCGCCAAGTTCCGAGTGATCGCCGCCACGGCCCTTGCCGATGTCGTGGTAGAGGCCGGCGAGGTAGATCAGCTCAGGTTTGGGCAGCGCGCCCATGAGCTTGCTGGCCAGCGGGAACTTCTCGCTGACGCCCGGCTTGCCCAGTTTGCGAAGGTGTTTGATCAGGTTCAGGGTGTGGGCATCGACCGTGTAGATGTGGAAGAGGTCGTGCTGCATTTGCCCGACGATCTGGCCGAACTCTGGCAGGTAGCGGCCGAGGATGCCGTAGCGGTTCATGCGGCGCAGGTTGCGGTGAATGCCTTCCTGGGACTTGAACAGCTCGATAAACAGGCTGGTATTGCGAATGTCGCGGCGGAAGTCGTCGTCGATCAGTGTGCGGCTCTCGCGCAGCCGGCGGATGGTGTCGGCTTGCACGCCGCGCACTTCCGGGTGCTGGGCCATCAAGACGAAAATTTCCAGAATCGCGAAGGGCGTACGCTTGAACACATTCGGGTGGGTGACTTCGAGAAAGCCGTTGCGCACCTGAAAACGACTGTTGAGCGGTTGCGCCGGCTGGTTGTCGCTGTGGCGCAGGATCACTTCTTCGAAGTGCTGCATGATCAGGTCATTCAACTCGGCCACCGCCATCACCGCGCGGTAGTACTTCTGCATCAGTTGCTCGACAGCGAGCTTGCCGTTGTCGTCACTGAAACCCAGCAGGCCGGCGATTTTCTGTTGGTGGTCAAAGAGCAGGCGGTCTTCGCTGCGGCCGGCCAGCATGTGCAGGGCATAGCGCACCTTCCAGAGAAAGTCCTGGGAGGCGGCCAGCAGGCTGAACTCGCTTTCTATCAGAAAGCCCTGGGATGCCAGTGCATGCAGGTTGAGCGTGCCGAACTGGCGGCGGGCGATCCAGAGGATGGTCTGGATGTCGCGCAGGCCGCCGGGCGAGCCTTTGACGTTGGGTTCGAGGTTGTATTCGGTGTCGTTGTACTTGGCGTGGCGAGCGTGCTGCTCATCGCGTTTGGCCAGGAAGAAGTGCTTGCTCGGCCACATCTGCTGCGGGCTGGTGACTTCCAGCATGCGCTGGCGCAGGTGCTCTGGGCCGGCAATGGTGCGGCTTTCCATCATGTTGGTGATGACGGTCAAGTCGGCGCGCGCTTCGTCGGCACACTCGGCCACTGAACGCACGCTCTGGCCGACTTCCAGGCCAATGTCCCACAGCAGCATGAGGAAGCGTTCGATCGAGTCGCGAAACAACTCCTGATCCTCGTTTTCCAGCAGGATCAGCAGGTCGATATCCGAGTGCGGGTGCAGTTCGCCGCGGCCATAGCCGCCGACGGCCACCAGGCTGATGGCGGCCTCACTGCTCCACTTGAAGCGATCCCAGGCCTCGCGCAGGATCTGATCGATGCACCAGGCGCGGTCTTCGATCAGGCGGCGAATGTCGCGATGGCCCATGAAACGTGCGTTAAGCGCGTCATTGATTTGCCGCAGGGCTTTCTTGAAGGCGGCAATCGGGCTGGGCTTGCGCGCCAGCTCCGCCTGGAACTGGCCGCGGTCAAACAGCTCGGGATCAACCTGCGGCATATAACGGTCTTCCTTATAAAGAAGCGATCAGGCCGGCTGGGTGGCCGGAGCGCTGCGCGGCAGGGTGTCATCACTGCGCAGGGTGAAGATCTCGTAACCGTCGGCGGTCACCAGAATGGTGTGTTCCCACTGGGCGGAGAGCTTGCGGTCCTTGGTGATGGCGGTCCAGCCGTCGCCCAGGGTGCGGGTTTCGGCGCGGCCCTGGTTGATCATCGGCTCGATGGTGAAGGTCATGCCTTCTTTGAGTTCCATGCCGGTGCCGGCGCGGCCGTAGTGCAGCACTTGCGGCTCTTCATGGAACACGGCGCCGATACCGTGGCCGCAGTATTCGCGCACCACCGAATAGCCGTTCTTTTCTGCGTGCTTCTGGATCACTTCGCCGATATCACCCAGGCGCGCGCCCGGACGGACCAGAGCGATGCCCTTGTACATGCATTCCTGGGTGATGCGGGCGAGCTTCTCGGCCCATTCGCTGACCTTGCCGACCATGAACATCTTGCTGGTGTCACCGTGGTAGCCGTCTTTGATCACGGTGATGTCGATGTTCAGCACGTCGCCATCTTTCAGCGGCTTTTCATTGGGAATGCCGTGGCAGACCACATGATTGATCGAGGTGCAGATCGACTTGGGGAAGCCTTTGTAGTTGAGCGGGGCGGGGATGGCCTGCTGCACGTTGACGATATAGTCGTGGCAGATACGGTCCAACTCTTCGGTGGTTACGCCCGGCTTGACGTACTCGCCGATCATTTCCAGCACTTCGGCGGCCAGGCGGCCGGCGACGCGCATTTTCTCGATTTCAGCGGGCGTCTTGATCGTGACGGTCATAGCGGGGTCTCTGCTGCAGGCGGAAAAGGTTCGCATATTAGCAGCTTCAGGGCGCCAGCCATAAGCACGACGCGTAACTCGGTATGACGCTGCAGACTAGTTTGTGTCGCGCTTGTGTGCTATAAAGTGCGCCGCTTTACGGGGTAGCCCGGCAAAGCATTAACCCCACACACGTATCGACACGGTGACCTGGGTGCCTTCAAGACTGGTTCTGGAGGGTTGGTCATTGGGATGCGTGGAGGCCTAACCCGACTTATTAAGGAACTATCATGTCCCAAGTCAATATGCGCGATATGCTGAAGGCCGGTGTGCACTTCGGCCACCAGACCCGTTACTGGAACCCGAAAATGGGCAAGTACATTTTCGGCGCGCGCAACAAGATCCACATCATCAACCTTGAAAAAACCCTGCCGATGTTCAACGAAGCACTGTCTTTCGTTGAAAAACTGGCTTCGGGCAAAAACAAGATTCTGTTCGTTGGCACCAAGCGTTCCGCTGGCAAGATCGTCCGCGAAGAAGCAGCTCGCTGCAACTCGCCGTTCGTCGATCATCGCTGGTTGGGCGGCATGCTGACCAACTACAAAACCATCCGTGCCTCGATCAAGCGTCTGCGTGATCTGGAAGTTCAGTCGCAAGACGGTACTTTCGCCAAGCTGACCAAGAAAGAAGCCCTGATGCGCACCCGTGATCTGGAAAAACTGGATCGCAGCCTGGGTGGTATCAAGGACATGGGCGGTCTGCCGGACGCTCTGTTCGTAATCGACGTTGACCACGAGCGCATTGCTATCACCGAAGCCAACAAGCTGGGCATCCCAGTTATCGGCATCGTCGATACCAACAGCAGCCCGGAAGGCGTTGACTACATCATCCCAGGTAACGATGACGCCATTCGCGCTATCCAGCTGTACATGGGTGCCATGGCTGACTCCGTAATCCGTGGTCGCAGCAATGCTGCCGGCGGTACCGATGAGTTTGTTGAGCAAGCTCCTGCTGCTGAAGCGGCTGAAGGCTGAGTAATTAACGCCTAGCGTTTACTCAGTACGCAAAAAGGGGGCTTAGCCCCCTTTTTGCCACCTCGAAAACCATTTATTAGCGTCGTTGTGTTGAGTGACTGGCTGCTAGTGGATGTGTGAAGAATTTAACGCCCGTGTACTCGGGTGGAATGGTTTAAAACCTATCCAAGAGGAATTTTGAAATGGCAGAGATTACTGCAGCGTTGGTTAAAGAACTGCGTGAGCGTACCGGCGAAGGCATGATGGATTGCAAGAAAGCCTTGACCAAGGCTGGCGGCGACATCGAAAAAGCCATCGACGACATGCGTGCTTCGGGCGCCATCAAGGCCGCTAAGAAAGCCGGCAACGTAGCTGCTGAAGGCGCGATCAGCGTTAAAGTCGCTGAAGACGGCAAGTCGGCTGTTATCCTTGAAGTCAACTCGCAAACTGACTTCCTGGCTCTGCAGGACGATTTCAAGAACTTCGTTGCCAGCAGCATCGAAAAAGCCTTCGCTGACAAACTGACCGACGCAGCTCCGCTGATCGCCGCTCAGGAATCGGCTCGTGAAGCCCTGGTGGCCAAAGTTGGCGAAAACGTCAACATTCGTCGTCTGGCGCGTGTTGAAGGTGACGTGGTTAACGCCTACCTGCACGGCAACAAGATCGGTGTTGTGGTTGTCCTGAAAGGCGGTGACGCTGATCTGGCCAAAGACATCGCTATGCACGTGGCTGCCAGCAACCCTGAGTTCCTGCTGCCTTCGGAAGTTTCGGCTGATGCCATCGAACGCGAGAAAGCCGTGTTCATGAGCCTCAACGAAGACAAAATCAAAGGCAAGCCGGCTGAAATCGTCGAGAAGATGGTTGGCGGCCGTATCCAGAAGTTTCTGGCTGAAGCCAGTCTGGTTGAGCAAGCCTTCGTTAAAGATCCGGAAATCAAGGTTGGCGCTCTGGCCAAGAAAGCCGGTGCTGAAATCGTTTCCTTCACGCGCTTCCAGGTAGGCGAAGGCATCGAGAAGCCGGTCGACAACTTCGCCGAAGAAGTTGCTGCCCAGTTGGCTGCCAGCAAGCAGTAAGACGGTTCATACTGTCGCACCCAAGAGGCTGCCCGCTCACGCGAGCGGCCTCTTTTACAAACAGGGGAGCCGAATCGGACTGAAACTCCCCCGGTGTTTGTGTGTCAGATGGCACCAGATGCTGTAGGCGCTTTCGCAGCGCGTCCAAGATTTTATTCGTGTGCAGGCCTCAAGGGCCTGCGCAGTATTCAAACGCCGCAGGAGAGATACGCAATGGCTCAGCAGGTGAGTGGTCGTCAACCTCGCTATAAACGCATTTTGCTCAAACTTAGCGGCGAGGCCTTGATAGGCTCGGAAGAGTTCGGCATCGATCCGAAGGTGCTGGATCGCATGGCCCTGGAAGTCGGCCAACTGGTCGGCATCGGCGTGCAAGTCGGTCTGGTCATCGGCGGTGGGAACCTGTTCCGTGGTGCTGCGCTGAGCGCGGCTGGCATGGATCGGGTTACGGGCGACCACATGGGTATGCTCGCCACCGTGATGAACGCCCTGGCCATGCGTGATGCGCTGGAGCGTTCGAATATTCCAGCATTGGTCATGTCGGCCATTTCCATGGTTGGTGTCACCGATCACTATGACCGCCGCAAGGCCATGCGCCACTTGAACGTGGGCGAAGTGGTGATCTTTGCTGCCGGTACGGGCAACCCGTTCTTTACCACGGACTCGGCCGCCTGCCTGCGCGCCATTGAAATCGATGCCGACGTGGTGCTCAAGGCAACCAAGGTTGATGGTGTGTACACCGCCGACCCGTTCAAGGATCCCCATGCCGAGAAGTTCGAGCACTTGAGCTATGACGAAGTGCTGGATCGCAAGCTGGGCGTAATGGACCTGACTGCCATTTGCCTGTGCCGTGACCACAACATGCCGCTGCGGGTGTTCAATATGAACAAGCCGGGCGCTTTGCTGAATATCGTGCTCGGCGGTGCCGAGGGAACGCTGATCGAGGAGAACAAGCAATGATCAACGAGATCAAGAAAGACGCACAAGTACGCATGCAGAAGAGCTTGGAATCGCTGCTGCATGCCTTCAGCCGCATCCGCACCGGTCAGGCCCATCCGAGCATTCTCGGTGGCGTGATGGTGCCGTACTACGGCGCGGATACCCCGTTGAATCAGGTGGCCAACGTCACCGTCAAGGATTCCCGCACCCTGCAGGTGGTGGCTTTCGAACGCAACATGCTGGCGGCCGTCGACAAGGCGATCCAGAGCTCTGGTCTGGGCTTCAACCCCACCAACCTGGGTGAGTTGTTGCTGATCTCCATGCCGGCGCTGACCGAAGAAACCCGTCGGGGTTTCACCAAGCAGGCCCGTGACGCGGCGGAAGATGGTCGTGTGGCCGTGCGCAATATTCGCCGCGATGCCCTGAGCCAGTTGAAAGACCTGGTCAAGGAAAAGGAAATCAGCGAGGACGACGAGCGTCGGGCTGCCGATGATATCCAGAAGCTGACCGACAAGTTCGTTGCTGAGATTGAAGTGGCTGTTAAACAGAAAGAAGCGGATTTGATGGCCGTTTAACGGTCGCTAAGGTCATGGATAAGACAGTGTCCGAGTCTTTAGCGGTGGTGCCGCGGCATGTTGCCATTATCATGGATGGCAACAATCGCTGGGCGAAAAAACGTTTGCTGCCGGGCGTCGCCGGGCACAAAGCCGGCGTCGATGCGGTGCGCGCGGTCATCAAGGTGTGCGCTGAGGCTGGGGTTGAGGTGTTGACCCTGTTCGCGTTCTCCAGTGAGAACTGGCAGCGTCCCGCTGAAGAGGTTGGGGCGTTGATGGAGCTGTTTCTCAGCGCGCTGCGGCGTGAGGCGAAAAAGCTCAAGGAAAACGAAATCAGCCTGCGCATCATTGGTGATCGCTCGCGCTTTCACCCGGAGTTGCAGGCCGCTATGGCGGCAGCCGAGGCGGAAACCGCCGGGCCGAGCAAGTTCGTCCTGCAGGTGGCGGCCAACTACGGTGGGCAGTGGGATATCGTGCAGGCAGCCCAGGCGCTAGCGCGTGAGGTTCAAGCCGGCAGTCTGGTGCCAGATGCCATAAGTGCTGAACTGTTGCAGGGGCGTCTAGTGACAGCCGATTTACCCTTGCCAGATTTGTGCATCCGCACCGGTGGCGAACATCGCATCAGCAATTTCCTGCTGTGGCAGCTGGCCTATGCCGAGCTGTATTTCTCCGACCTGTACTGGCCGGATTTCAAACACCAGGCCATGCGCAATGCGCTGGCTGACTACGCTACCCGCCAACGTCGCTTCGGCAAGACCAGCGAACAGGTGGAAGCGCAAGCCGCATCTAAGGCGCGCCCATAATGCTGAAACAACGGATCATCACCGCGTTGCTGTTGCTGCCTATCGCTCTGGGTGGGTTCTTTCTGCTGGATGGGGCGAGTTTCGCCCTGTTCATTGGCGCGGTGGTTACCTTGGGTGGCTGGGAGTGGGCGCGCCTGGCAGGCCTGGCTGCGCAGCCGCTGCGGATCGCCTATGGCGCTTTGGTGGCGGTGCTGTTGTACGGCCTGTATGTGTTTCCGCAACTGGCGGCCAAGGTATTGTTGGCGGCGGTTGTCTGGTGGTTGCTCGCCACCTTGCTGGTGCTCAATTTTCCGCGTAGCAAAGTGGTGTTTCAGTCGCTGCCGAGCAAGGTGCTGATTGGTCTGTTGATCCTCTTGCCGGCCTGGCAGGGCTTGGTGCTGCTCAAGCAGTGGCCTCTGGGCAATTACCTGATCGTGGCCGTGATGGTGCTGGTGTGGGGAGCGGATATCGGTGCTTATTTTGCTGGTCGGGCCTTTGGCAAGCGCAAGCT
Source organism: Pseudomonas sp. BGA-UO-ETr-WB11 (assembly GCF_059567785.1). Classification (NCBI taxonomy): domain Bacteria; kingdom Pseudomonadati; phylum Pseudomonadota; class Gammaproteobacteria; order Pseudomonadales; family Pseudomonadaceae; genus Pseudomonas; species Pseudomonas sp. BGA-UO-ETr-WB11. The sequence goes on from NZ_JCAQOS010000006.1 coordinate 265,461, forward strand.
GGCGCCGCAGGTGAGTCCAGGCAAAAGCTGGGAGGGTGTGATCGGCGGTCTGCTCACGTGCCTGCTGATTGCTCTGGCGGTGGGTCTCTATCGCCACTGGGGGCCAGTCGAACTGGCGCTGGCCCTGGCCAGCACCTTGTTGCTGGTGATGGTCTCGGTGGTTGGCGATCTGACCGAAAGCATGTTCAAACGTGAGGCAGGGATTAAAGACAGCAGTAATCTGTTGCCCGGCCATGGCGGAATTCTTGATCGTATTGACAGTCTGACAGCCGCCATCCCGCTGTTTGCCGTGCTGCTCTGGGCCGTTGGCTGGGGCGTGCTGTGACTGCGCCGCAACAGGTAACGGTGCTGGGCGCCACTGGCTCCATAGGCCTCAGCACGCTGGATGTGATTGCGCGCCATCCGCAGCGCTATCAAGTGTTCGCCTTGACCGGCTTCAGTCGTCTGGCTGAGCTGGAAGCGTTATGCCTGCGCTTTAAACCCCGCTACGCCGTTGTGCCTCAGTCGTCTGCTGCCCAGGCTTTGCAATCAACCTTGCAACTTGCGGGCTCGGCTACTCGGGTGCTGGTGGGGGAGGCCGGGCTCTGCGAAGTGGCGGCCCATCCTGAGGTGGATGCCGTGATGGCGGCCATCGTCGGGGCGGCCGGTTTGCCGCCGACCCTGGCGGCGGTGCAAGCAGGCAAAAAAGTCCTGCTGGCCAACAAGGAAGCCCTGGTGATGTCCGGCGCCTTGTTTATGCAGGCGGTGCGCCGCAGCGGCGCCGTGCTATTGCCGATCGACAGCGAACACAACGCCATTTTTCAGTGCTTGCCGGGGGACTATGCCCGCGGCCTGGCGCCGGTCGGTGTGCGTCGCATTTTGCTGACCGCCTCCGGTGGACCGTTTCGCCAGACGCCGCTGGAAGAGTTGCAACACGTCACGCCTGAGCAGGCCTGTGCCCACCCTAACTGGTCCATGGGGCGGAAGATTTCCGTCGACTCGGCCAGCATGATGAACAAGGGGCTTGAGTTGATCGAAGCCTGTTGGCTGTTCGCTGCCAAGCCGTCCCAGGTCGAGGTGGTAATCCATCCGCAAAGCGTGATCCATTCCCTGGTCGACTATGTCGATGGTTCGGTCCTGGCGCAGTTGGGCAATCCGGATATGCGCACCCCCATCAGTCATGCCCTGGCTTGGCCGGAGCGGATTGATTCAGGGGTGGCTCCGCTGGACCTGTTTGCCGTCGCCCGCTTGGATTTCCAGGCGCCGGATGAGCAGCGTTTTCCCTGCCTGCGCCTGGCAAGGCAAGTGGCTGAGATCGGCGGCACTGCCCCGGCCTTGCTGAATGCGGCCAATGAAATCGCTGTGCAGGCGTTCCTCGAGCGGCGCATCCGCTTTCCGCAGATCGCCACCATCATTGAAGACGTATTGAATCTTGAGCCTGCCGTCGAGGTCGAAAGCCTGGATAGCGTGTTGCTGGCCGATGCCAGCGCGCGTGCACATGCCGAGCAATGGTTGCAGCGTAACGGGCGCTAAACCCGGAGGATGTCGATGAGCGCGCTCTATATGATTTTTGGCACCCTGGTGGCCTTGGGGGTGTTGGTCACTATTCACGAGTTTGGCCATTTCTGGGTCGCACGGCGCTGTGGCGTCAAGGTCCTGCGCTTTTCCGTCGGCTTTGGTACGCCTTTGCTGCGTTGGCAGGATCGTCAGGGCACCGAGTTCGTGATCGCAGCTATCCCGTTGGGTGGCTACGTCAAAATGCTCGATGAACGTGAAGGAGAGGTGCCCGCCGAGTTGCTGTCCCAGGCGTTTACCCGTAGGCCGGTAGGGCAGCGCATCGCTATTGTGGCGGCGGGGCCGTTGGCGAACTTTATCCTGGCATTTGCCTTTTTCTGGGTGCTGGCGATGTTGGGCAGCCAGCAGATCAAGCCAGTTATTGGTGCTGTGGCGTCGGGCAGTCTGGCCGCGAGTGCGGGGCTGGAGGCAGGTCAGGAAGTTGTGGCCGTCGATGGCGAGCGCACCAGTGGTTGGGGTGCGGTCAATCTGCAGCTGGTGCGGCGCTTGGGCGAGACCGGCACAGTCGAATTGCTGGTGCGTGAGGCGGGCTCCAGTGTCGAAAGTCCCCGTCAGTTGCAGCTGTCGCAATGGCTGCAGGGCGAGGCTGAGCCCGATCCGATCAAAGCGCTGGGGATTAGTCCCTGGCGTCCGCAGATTGAGCCGGTGCTGGCTGAGCTGGATCCTGAAGGGCCAGCCAGTGCGGCGGGCTTGAAAGTGGGGGATCGCCTGCTGGCCCTGGACGATGTTGCGCTTGATGACTGGCAGCAGCTGGTCGATCGCGTACGTGGCCGGCCGGCGGAACAGGTTAAGTTGCGGGTGCAGCGCGGTGATCAGGTTTTTGAGTTGTCCTTGACCCTGGCCTTGCGCGGCGAGGGTGCTGCACGTAGTGGTTACCTGGGAGCTGGTGTGCAAGGCGGAGCTTGGCCGCCGGAGATGCTGCGGCAAGTCAGCTTCGGTCCACTTGAGGCTGTTGCAGAAGGGGCGCGGCGTACCTGGACCATGAGTGTGCTAACCCTCGACTCGCTAAAGAAAATGTTGTTTGGCGAGCTCTCGGTAAAAAACTTGAGCGGGCCGATAACCATTGCTAAAGTGGCCGGCGCTTCTGCTGAGTCCGGGGTGGGGGATTTTCTTAATTTCCTTGCTTACCTGAGCATCAGCCTAGGCGTGTTGAATTTATTGCCAATACCCGTGCTGGATGGGGGGCATCTGCTGTTTTACCTGGTTGAGTGGGCCCGTGGGCGTCCCTTGCCGGAGCGGGTGCAAGCGTGGGGCATGCAGATTGGTATCAGTTTGATCGTCGGGGTGATGTTGCTGGCCCTGATAAACGATCTGGGCCGACTGTAAACGCACCGAGTTTCGAATCTGCCGCGTACTGCGGCAGATTTTTTATTGTCAGTTGAAATAAGAAAGGACTTCATGAAACGTCTGCTGCTAACTGCGGTGCTGTCCGCACTGATGATCGCCGAAGTTCACGCCGAGTCCTTCACTGTCTCCGATATTCGCGTCAACGGCCTGCAGCGGGTTTCCGCGGGTAGCGTGTTTGGCGCTTTGCCGTTGAACGTGGGCGAAAAAATCGATGACCGCACGTTGGTTGATGCCACGCGGGCACTCTTTAAAACTGGCTTCTTTCAGGACATCCAGCTTGGCCGTGACGGTGACGTGCTGGTTATCAGCGTTGTTGAGCGTCCATCCATCTCCGGTATCGAAATCGAAGGCAACAAAGCGATCAAGACCGAAGATCTGCTTAAAGGCCTGAATCAGTCCGGTCTGGCCGAAGGCGAGATTTTCCAGCGCGCAACCTTGGAAGGCGTGCGGAACGAGTTGCAGCGTCAGTACGTTTCCCAAGGCCGCTATTCGGCCACCATCGATGCCGAAGTGGTGCCGCAACCGCGTAACCGCGTGGCATTGAAAATTAATGTCAACGAAGGCTCGGTTGCTGCGATTCAGCACATCAACATCGTTGGCAACAGCGTATTCCCTGAAGAAGACCTCAGCGGCCTGTTTGAGTTGAAGACCACCAACTGGCTGTCTTTCTTCAAGAATGACGACAAGTATTCCCGGGAAAAACTCTCCGGTGACCTTGAACGTCTGCGCTCCTACTACCTCGATCGCGGCTATATCCACATGGATATCACCTCGACCCAGGTTTCGATTACCCCGGACAAGCAACACGTGTATGTCACCGTCAACGTTGACGAAGGTGACAAGTACACCGTTAGCGGCGTGAAACTCAGCGGCGACCTCAAGGTGCCGGAGAGTGAACTCAAGGCCCTGTTGCTGGTGCGTGAAGGCCAGGTGTTCTCGCGCAAGCTGATGACCACCACGTCCGAGTTGCTGACTCGTCGACTGGGCAACGAGGGCTACACCTTCGCCAACGTCAACGGCGTGCCGGAAGCCAATGATGACAACAACACAGTTGCCATCACCTTCGTGGTCGATCCGAGCAAGCGGGCTTACGTCAATCGCATCAACTTCCGTGGCAACACCAAGACTGAAGATGAAGTGCTGCGCCGCGAAATGCGCCAGATGGAAAATGGCTGGGCATCGACCTACCTGATCGATCAGTCCAAGACCCGTCTGGAGCGTCTGGGCTACTTCAAGGAAGTGAACGTCGAAACGCCGAAAGTGCCGGGCAGCGATGACTTGGTTGACGTGAACTACAGCGTTGAAGAGCAGGCGTCGGGCTCCATCACTGCCAGCGTCGGTTTTGCTCAGAACGCCGGTTTGATTCTGGGTGGCTCGATCAGCCAGAACAACTTCCTCGGTACGGGTAATAAAGTCAGCCTGGGCTTGACGCGCAGTGAATATCAAAGCGCCTACAACTTCGGTTTCGTTGACCCCTACTGGACGGTTGACGGCGTGAGCCTGGGTTACAACGCCTTCTTCCGCGAGACCGATTACGATGAGCTGGATACCGATGTATCGAGCTACTCCATCGACAGTCTCGGTGTTGGCGCCACCATCGGTTACCCGATCAGTGAAACCTCGCGTCTGACCTATGGCCTGACCGCGCAGCAGGATGAACTGGATCCCGGTTTCTACACCGTGCAGCAGATTCAGGACTTCCTGGAAAACGAAGGTACCGACTTCACCAACTTCAAGGCCTCAGTCGGCTGGTCTGAGTCCACCTTGAACAAGGGTGTGCTGGCCACTCGTGGTGCTTCCCAGAGCCTGGTGCTGCAGGCAACCGTGCCGGGCAGTGACCTATCGTTCTACAAACTCGACTACCGTGCGCAGATGTTCAAGCCGCTGACCCAGAGCACGACTTTGCGCTTCCATACCGAGCTGGGTTATGGCGATGGCTACGGCTCTACCGAAGGCTTGCCGTTCTACGAGAACTACTACGCTGGTGGTTTTGGTTCGATTCGCGGCTTCCGTGACAACTCGCTCGGCCCGCGCAGTACGCCAAGTCGTGCGTACCCGAATCTGCCCGTCAATGATCCGTTGAACGTCAATGCTTGTAACCCTAATACCGGCATATGTACTGATCCGGATCAGGACCCGCTGCCCTTCGGCGGTAACGTACTGGTTCAAGGTGGTGCCGAGTTGCTGTTCCCGCTGCCGTTCGTCAAGGATCAAAGCTCCCTGCGCACCTCGCTGTTCTGGGATGTGGGTAATGTGTTCCAGACCAACTGCGATGGTTATGAGGCAGGTGAGTGTGCAGATATCGGTATCAGCGACATGGCCAGTTCCGTGGGCGTTGGTTTGACTTGGATCACCGGCTTCGGTCCGTTGAGCTTCAGCCTGGCCGCACCGATCAAGAAACCGGATAACGCCGATACCCAGATCTTCCAGTTCTCGCTCGGTCAAACGTTCTAATCAGTGTTTGATTTTTACTAAAGACAACAGTTTTGTTGCAGGAGTAACAAAGTGCGTAAGTTGACTCAAGTGGTTCTGTGCATGGCAGCCCTGATGGCCACTCCAGCCTTTGCGGAGATGAAAATCGCCGTGATGAATTATCAAATGGCGCTGTTGGAGTCCGATGCGGCGAAGAAGTACGCCGTGGATGCCGAGAAGAAGTTCGGCCCGCAACTGACCAAGCTGAAGTCGCTGGAAAGCGGCGCTAAAGGCATTCAGGATCGTCTGGTCAAGGGTGGCAGCAAGATGGCCCAGGGCGAGCGTGAGCGCCTTGAGTTGGAATTCAAGCAAAAGGCCCGTGATTTCCAGTTTCAGTCCAAAGAGCTGAACGAAGCCAAGGCTGTTGCGGATCGTGACATGCTCAAACAGTTGAAGCCGAAGCTGGACAAGGCGGTTGAGGAAGTGATCAAAAAAGGCAACTTCGACCTGGTGCTTGAGCGTGGTGCGGTCGTCGATGTCAAACCTCAGTACGACATCACCCGCCAAGTCATTGAGCGCATGAATCAGCAGCGCTAATTATGTCGGTCGTGGTTTTCACTCTAGGCCAGTTGGCTGAGCGTCTCGGTGCCACCTTGCGGGGCAGTGCCGAGCGGCAGATTACTGGCCTCGCTACGCTGCAGGATGCTCAGCCTGAACAGTTGAGCTTTCTGGCCAATCCCCAGTATCGCAAGTTTCTCAGCCAAACCCAGGCGGGCGCCTTGCTGCTCACCGTTGCGGATGCCGAGGGCTATGCGGGTGATGCGCTGCTGGTGGCCAACCCCTATCTGGCCTACGCAGAGCTGTCCCATCTGTTTGATCGCAAGCCACAGGCTGTTGGCGGCGTACACCCGACTGCTGTGGTTGCCAGTGATGCTCAGGTGCATGCCTCTGCCAGCATTGGCCCTTATGCCGTTATCGAAAGCGAGGCGCACATTGGCGCGGGTGTCACCGTCGGTGCCCACTGCGTGATTGGTGCTCGCTCGGTAATCGGTGAGGGCGGCTGGTTGGCGCCGCGAGTGACCCTTTATCACGATGTGCATATCGGTAAGCGGGTTGTCATCCAATCTGGTGCGGTGCTTGGTGGCGAAGGTTTTGGTTTCGCCAACGAAAAAGGCATTTGGCAGAAAATTGCCCAAATTGGGGGTGTAAGCATTGGTGATGACGTCGAGATCGGTGCCAATACCACCATCGACCGAGGCGCATTGGCGGATACCCTGATCGGCAATGGTGTGAAGCTGGATAACCAGATCATGATTGCCCACAACGTACAGGTGGGTGATCACACTGCCATGGCCGGTTGCGCAGGAATTTCCGGTAGCACCAAAATCGGCAAGCACTGCATGATCGCGGGCGGTGTCGGCATGGTTGGTCACATCGACGTGTGTGACAACGTGTTCGTGACTGGCATGACTATGGTTACCCGTTCCATCACTGAGCCTGGCTCATATTCTTCCGGCACGGCCATGCAACCGGCCGGCGAGTGGCGTAAAAGCGCGGCGCGGATTCGTCAATTGGACGAAATGGCGCGTCGGCTGCAGCAATTGGAAAAACGCCTGGCAGCCGTGACCTCTGATCCTCAGACCTCATCAGAGGCCTGATCCGCGAGCGTTGCGCGGCCCCACCTTTACTACAGGCTTCCCCGAACATGATGGACATTAACGAGATTCGCGAATACTTGCCGCACCGCTACCCCTTTTTGTTGGTAGACCGGGTGACGGACTTGGATCTTGAGGCCAAACAGATTCGTGCCTACAAGAACGTGACCATCAATGAGCCTTTTTTCAACGGCCACTTTCCCCAGCACCCGATCATGCCGGGTGTCTTGATCATTGAAGCCATGGCCCAGGCGGCCGGCATCATGGGCTTCAAGATGATGGACCTGAAGCCGATCGATGGTGTGCTCTATTACTTCGTTGGTTCGGACAAGCTACGCTTTCGGCAACCGGTTGTGCCGGGCGATCAGCTGATTCTGGAAGCGCGGTTTATCAGCGCCAAGCGCAGCATCTGGAAGTTTGCCTGCCGGGCTACGGTTGACGGTAAGGAAGTCTGCTCGGCTGAAATCATTTGTGCGGAACGCAAGCTATGAGTTTGATTGACCCTCGCGCCATCATCGATCCGTCGGCCAAGCTGGCGGATGACGTTCAGGTCGGCCCCTGGTCGATCATCGGGCCTGATGTGGAAATTGGCGAGGGTACCGTGGTGGGTCCCCATGTGATCATCAAGGGGCCGAGCAAGATCGGTCGCCACAACCGCATCTACCAGTTTTCTTCGGTGGGTGAAGATACCCCGGACTTGAAGTACAAGGGCGAGGCAACACGGCTGGTAATTGGCGATCACAACGTGATTCGCGAAGGCGTGACCATTCACCGTGGCACCATTCAGGATCGCGCGGAAACCACCATCGGTGATCACAACCTGCTGATGGCCTACGTGCATATCGGTCACGACAGCGTAATTGCCAACCACTGCATCCTGGTCAATAACACCGCGTTGGCCGGTCATGTGTTGGTCGACGACTGGGCCATTTTGTCCGGTTTTACCCTGGTGCATCAGTTCTGCCGGATCGGCGCTCACAGTTTTTCCGGCATGGGCACAGCGATTGGCAAAGACGTGCCAGCTTTCGTCACTGTGTTCGGCAACCCGGCCGAAGCGCGCAGCATGAACTTCGAAGGCATGCGCCGTCGTGGTTTCAGCCCTGAAGCCATTCAGGCTCTGCGTCGTGCCTACAAAGTGGTCTACCGCCAAGGGTTAACGGTGGAGCAGGCCATGGCGGAAATGGCCGAGTCGGCTGCGCAGTTCCCTGAAGTGGCCTTGTTTCGTGACTCCGTACAGGCGTCCAGCCGCGGCATCACCCGCTGATCATGGGCTCGACCCTGCGCGTCGCCCTGGTGGCTGGCGAAGCTTCTGGCGATATTCTCGGCGCTGGCCTGATGCAGGCCTTGCGTGCTCAGCATCCTGCCATTGAGTTTATTGGCGTCGGAGGCCCGCGCATGCAGGCCCAGGGGCTGAACTCCTATTTCCCGATGGAACGTCTGTCGGTCATGGGGCTGGTAGAAGTGCTCGGGCGCCTGCCGGAGTTGCTGTCGCGGCGCAAACGCCTGATCCGCACGCTCATTGAGCAAAAGCCGGACGTGTTTATCGGCATCGATGCGCCGGATTTCACCCTTGGCGTCGAGCTCAAGTTGCGTCGTGCCGGAATCAAGACGGTCCACTATGTCAGCCCCTCCGTGTGGGCCTGGCGGCAAAAGCGCGTATTCAAAATCCGCGAAGCCTGCGACCTGATGCTCACCCTGTTTCCCTTCGAAGCGCAGTTTTACCAGGCCCATCAGGTGCCGGTGCGTTTCGTCGGGCATCCCCTGGCTAACACCATCCCGCTTGAGCTGGATCGTGCGGCTGCACGCTTAACCCTAGGCTTGCCGCAGCAGGGGCGTGTGGTTGCGTTGCTGCCGGGCAGTCGCGGTGGTGAGGTGGGTAATCTTGGCGACTTGTTCCTCGATGCCGCCCAATTGTTGCTTCGCACTCAGCCACAGCTGCGCTTTGTCCTGCCCTGCGCCAGCCCCGAGCGGCGCGTGCAATTGGAGGCCATGCTGGTCGGTCGCCAGTTGCCGCTGACCTTGCTTGATGGCCAGTCCCACGAGGCCCTCGCGGCGTGCGATGCGGTGTTGATTGCCTCAGGTACCGCGACCCTGGAGGCGCTGCTGTGTCAGCGGCCGATGGTGGTGGCCTACCGCGTGGCGCCGCTGACGTACCGCATCCTCAAGCGGCTGGTCAGCAGTGCCTATATCTCTCTGCCTAATTTGCTCGCCGGTCGCTTGTTGGTGCCTGAGCTGATTCAGGATGCCGCGACCCCTGAAGCGCTGGCCTCTACACTGTTGCCGTTGCTGGAAAACGGTACCACCCAGATCGCCGAATTTGCCGCTATTCATCGCAGCCTGCGCCTGGACGCCTCGACGCAGGCGGCCGAAGCCGTGTTGGCATTGATCGCAGGCCAGTCATGCAACTAGGCCTAGATTTCACCCTGGTTGAAGAGCTGGTCGCAGGGGTTGATGAAGTAGGCCGTGGGCCCCTGTGTGGCGCGGTGGTCACGGCGGCGGTGATTCTCGATCCGGCGCGGCCAATCCTCGGTCTAAATGACTCGAAGAAACTCACCGAAGCGCGCCGCGAGCTGCTGTTCGATGAGATTCGCGAGAAGGCCTTGTCCTGGTGCATCGCCCGCGCCGAGGTCGAGGAAATCGATCAGCTGAACATCCTTCACGCCACCATGCTGGCCATGCAGCGCGCCGTTGCTGGCCTGCATATCACCCCACGGCTGGCCCTGATCGACGGTAATCGCTGCCCTCAACTGGCGGTGCCCAGTGCTGCTGTAGTCAAGGGCGATAGCAAGGTGCCGGCGATTGCCGCGGCGTCGATCCTCGCCAAGGTCAGTCGTGACCGGGAAATGCAGGCGCTCGACCGTCAGTATCCGGGCTACGGTATCGCCGGGCACAAGGGCTACCCGACGGCGGTGCACCTAGAGGCATTGCAGCGTTTGGGGCCGACGCCCGTGCACCGGCGTTCATTCGGGCCAGTCCGGCGCTTGCTCGAACAGTCCTGAGTCAGTTCACCCAACGCAGCTGTTGTTTCCAGTAAGGCCCGGTACAATCCGGGCCTTGTCGTTTTTGTGCTTTTTATAGGATTCGCATGTCCGCCACCTTCGTTCACCTGCGTTTGCACACCGAGTTTTCCCTGGTTGATGGCCTGGTGCGGGTCAAGCCGCTGATCAAGGCTGCCGCTGCCGCGGGCATGCCAGCAGTGGCCGTGACCGACCAGAGCAACCTGTGCTCGCTAGTGAAGTTCTACAAGGCTGCCATGGGTGGCGGGATCAAACCGATTTGTGGCGCTGACCTGTGGCTGGCGAACAAGGATGAAGACGGTCCGCTTAGTCGTCTGACCCTGCTGGCCATGAACGCCAAGGGCTACCGCAACCTCACCGAGCTGATTTCCCGTGGTTTTATCGAGGGGCAGCGCAACGGTCTGGTGATCATCGAGCGCGAGTGGGTAAAAGAAGCCGCCGAAGGGCTGATTGCTTTGTCTGGGGCTAAAGAGGGCGAAATCGGCCTGAGCCTGCTGGCGGGAAATCCTGACGAAGCCGAAGCCATGCTGCGTGAGTGGCAGGCGGTATTTCCGGATCGCTATTACCTGGAACTGCAGCGCACCAGTCGGGTCAATGACGAAGAGTACCTGCACCTGGCCGTTGAGTTGGCCGGACGCTGCGATGGCCTGCTGGTGGCCACCAACGACGTACGTTTTATCAAGCAGGACGACTTCTACGCCCATGAAACCCGCGTGTGTATCGGTGAAGGTCGGGCCCTGGACGATCCACGGCGAGTGCGCAGCTACAGCGATCAGCAGTACCTGAAAAGCTCGGAGGAGATGTGGGAGTTGTTCAGCGACCTGCCCGAGGCGCTGGAAAACACCGTCGAAATTGCCAAGCGTTGCAATATCGAGGTGCAGTTGGGCAAGAGCTTCCTGCCCAACTTTCCGGTGCCGGACGGCATGACCATGGACGAGTTCTTCCGCAAGATCAGCTTCGATGGTCTGGAAGAGCGTCTGGCCGTGCTATGGCCTAAAGACACCACGGCGAACTACGAGGCCAAGCGCCAGGTTTACGTTGATCGCCTGAACTTCGAGCTGGATATCATCATCCAGATGGGGTTCCCCGGTTACTTCCTGATCGTGATGGACTTTATCCAGTGGGCCAAACGCAACGGTATTCCGGTCGGTCCGGGACGGGGTTCAGGCGCCGGTTCCCTGGTGGCCTACGTGCAGAAGATCACTGACCTTGATCCCCTGCAGTACGACCTGCTGTTCGAGCGCTTCCTGAACCCGGAACGGGTATCGATGCCCGACTTCGATATCGACTTCTGCATGGACGGTCGCGACCGTGTGATCGAGTACGTGGCCCAGACCTACGGCCGCAACGCCGTGAGTCAGATCATCACCTTCGGTACCATGGCCGCCAAGGCCGTGGTGCGCGACGTGGCGCGGGTGCAGGGCAAGTCCTACGGCCTGGCGGATCGCTTGTCGAAGATGATCCCCTTTGAAGTCGGTATGACCCTGGAGAAAGCCTTCGAGCAGGAAGAAATTCTCCGGGACTTTCTCAAGATCGACGAGGAAGCCGCCGAGATCTGGGAGATGGCCCGTAAGCTCGAAGGCGTTACCCGTAACGTCGGCAAACACGCCGGTGGCGTGGTAATCGCGCCGACCAAGCTCACTGACTTCTCGGCCATCTATTGCGATGACGAAGGTGGCGGCCTGGTAACCCAGTTCGACAAGGACGACGTGGAGGCCGCCGGTCTGGTGAAGTTCGACTTCCTCGGCCTGCGCACCCTGACCATCATCGATTGGGCGCTGAAGACCATCAACCGCGACCGCGCCAAGGTCGATGAGCCGCCGCTGAATATCGATTTCATCCCGCTGGATGACAAGCCGACTTACCAGTTGCTGCAAAAAGCCGAGACCACCGCGGTATTCCAGCTGGAATCACGGGGCATGAAGGAGCTGATCAAGAAGCTCAAGCCCGACTGCCTGGAAGACCTGATCGCTCTGGTGGCGCTGTTCCGTCCGGGCCCGCTGCAATCGGGCATGGTGGACGACTTTATCAACCGTAAGCACGGCCGTGCCGAGCTGGCGTACCCGCACCCGGACTACCAGTACGACGGCCTCAAGCCGGTGCTGCTGCCGACTTACGGCATCATCCTGTATCAGGAACAGGTGATGCAGATTGCCCAGGTGATGGCCGGTTACACCCTCGGTGAGGCGGACATGCTGCGCCGCGCCATGGGTAAGAAAAAGCCCGAGGAGATGGCTAAGCAGCGCGGTGGTTTTATCGACGGTTGCGCCAGCAACAACATCGATGCGGACCTGGCGGGCAACATCTTCGACCTGGTGGAAAAGTTCGCCGGTTATGGCTTCAACAAATCCCACTCCGCCGCCTATGGCCTGGTGTCGTATCAGACGGCTTGGCTGAAAGCTCACTATCCGTCGCCATTTATGGCTGCGGTGCTGTCGGCGGATATGCACAACACCGACAAGGTCGTAACCCTGATCGAAGAGTGCCGCAGCATGAAGCTGCGCCTCGATGCGCCGGATGTGAATAACTCCGAGTTCAAGTTCACCGTGAATGACGACGGTCGGATTGTTTACGGCCTGGGTGCGATCAAGGGTGTGGGCGAGGGGCCGGTGGAGGCCATTGTCGAGTCGCGTCAGGACGGGCCGTTCAAGGACTTGTTCGATTTCTGCGCACGGGTCGACCTCAAGCGCATCAACAAGCGCACCACCGATGCCCTGATTCGCAGCGGTGCCCTGGATCGCCTGGGGCCGTATTTCCATGACGAGATCAAGGCCTACCAGGCCAATATCGACCGCAACCGTGCCGTGCTGCTGGCGGCCATGGATGAGGCGATTCAGGCTGCCGAACAAACCAGTCGCAGCCATGCCAGCGGCCATATGGATCTGTTTGGCGGGGTGTTTGCCGATGCCGACGCCGATGTCTACGCCAACCACTTGAAGGCCAAGGAGCTGTCGCTGAAGGAGCGCCTGCGCGGCGAGAAGGAAACCCTGGGGCTGTACCTGACCGGTCACCCGATCGACGAGTACGAGGGCGAGATTCGCCGTTTCGCCCGTCAGCGCATCATCGACCTGAAGCCGGCGCGGGGGGATCAGACGGTTGCCGGCCTGATAGTCAACCTGCGGGTGATGAAGAACAAGAAAGGCGACAAGATGGGCTTTATCACCCTCGATGACCGCTCCGGGCGGATAGAGGCCTCGTTGTTTGCCGAGGCCTTTAATGCCGCCCAGGCCCTGTTGCAGACCGACGCCATGGTGGTGGTGGAAGGCGAGGTGAGTAACGACGACTTCTCTGGCGGCCTGCGCCTGCGCGCCAAGCGGGTGATGAGCCTGCAGGAAGCGCGCACTGGCCTGGCCGAGAGCCTGCGCATCAAGGTCGCCAGTGAGATGCTCAAGGGCGATCGGTTGTCCTGGTTGGCCGAGTTATGTAAGCGTCACCGCGGCGAGTGCCCGGTGACTCTGGATTACACCGGCAGCGAGGCCAAGGCCGTGCTGCAGTTTGGTGATGCCTGGCGTATCGATCCGGCGGATGGCTTGATTCAGGCATTGCGTGACCAGTTCGGGCGCGACAACGTCTTTCTCAACTACCGCTGATGCCGAGGCGCCACTGGGTTGCCGGGCGACAGATCTATCGGTTTGCGCTGTGCGCTTTATTATCGACCTGCTGGCTTCCGATCCTTTAAGGTAAGGGGCTGGCAGATACAGCTCCCCGGCCGCCTGGCCGTCGACGCAAGATGGACATTTATGAACCCGAATTTTCTCGATTTCGAACAGCCAATCGCCGACCTGCAAGCCAAGATCGAAGAGCTGCGCCTGGTCGGTAACGACAATGCGCTGAACATCGGCGACGAAATTGCCCGTCTGCAGGACAAAAGCACGACGCTGACCGAAAGCATTTTCAGCAACCTCAGCAGCTGGCAGATCGCCCGCCTGGCGCGCCATCCGCAGCGGCCTTACACCCTGGATTACATCCAGCACATCTTCACCGAGTTCGACGAACTGCACGGCGATCGGCATTTCTCCGATGATCCGGCAATTGTCGGTGGCATTGCCCGTCTGAACGATGAGCCGGTGATGGTCATCGGTCATCAGAAAGGCCGTGAAGTGCGCGAGAAGGTTCGTCGCAACTTCGGCATGCCGCGTCCTGAGGGCTACCGCAAAGCCTGTCGCTTGATGGAAATGGCGGAGCGCTTCAAGTTGCCGATCCTGACCTTTATCGACACACCGGGCGCCTACCCGGGTATCGACGCTGAAGAGCGTGGGCAGAGCGAGGCGATTGCCTGGAACCTGCGGGTGATGGCGCGTCTGAAGACGCCAATCATCGCCACGGTGATCGGCGAGGGCGGTTCCGGCGGCGCGCTGGCGATTGGTGTGTGCGATCAGCTGAACATGCTGCAGTACTCCACCTATGCGGTGATCTCGCCGGAAGGTTGCGCCTCGATTCTGTGGAAAACCGCCGAGAAAGCCCCGGACGCAGCAGAAGCCATGGGCATTACCGCCGAGCGCCTGAAAGGCCTGGGGATTGTCGATAAGGTCATCGGCGAACCCTTGGGCGGTGCTCACCGTGCGCCGGAAGTAGCAGCCGAATCGATTCGCAAGGAATTGGCCGCGCAGTTGCTGAACTTGCAGAAGCTCGACACCGATGCGTTGCTGGCGCGTCGCTATGAGCGCCTGATGAGCTACGGCATCGCCTGAGTCCGCGACGGACAATCACTGAGCGCCAGTTTCCTTTAAGCTGGCGCCTTGTCCGGCGCTTGCAGCACCTCTCTTATGTCTCTGGAATCCCGCTTACTGACTGCTCTGTCACCCTGGTGCGCCGCGCCGGGGTGGTGCGTGGCGTTTTCCGGTGGCCTGGACTCCACCGTTCTCCTGCATTTATTGGTCTCGCTGTCTCGGCGTATGGCGTTGCCGCCGGTGCGGGCTGTGCATGTCGAGCATGGTTTGCAGGCCGTCGCTGCTGCTTGGCCGGCCCACTGCCAGCAAGTATGTACGGCGCTCGGCGTGCCTTTGCGCGTGCGGGCTGTGCAGGTGGCGCCTGGCGCGAGTCTGGAGCGCGCGGCGCGGGAGGCGCGCTACGCCGTATTGGCCGATGAGCTGGAGGTGGGCGAGTTGCTGCTGACGGCCCAGCATCGCGATGATCAGGCGGAAACCCTGCTATTCCGTTTGCTTCGCGGTTCTGGCGTGCGGGGCTTGGCCGGTATGCCGGCGAGGCGAGCACTGGGGCGTGGGCACTTGCTGCGGCCCTTGCTAACGGCAAACCGTGCCGAGCTGGAAGCCTATGCCGCCGTCCATCAATTGCATTGGGTGGAAGATCCCTCCAATGGCGATGTGCAGTATTCGCGCAATTACCTGCGCCAACAGGTGCTGCCTGTGCTGAAGCAGCGTTGGCCTCAGGCCGCAACGAGCATGGCGCGTACCGCCGAGCATCTGCGCGAGGCACAAGGCTTGTTGGATGACCTGGCGCGCCTCGATCTGGTAAGCCTGAGTGAGCCTTCGCGTTTCGCCTGGTTGACGTTGCCGTCGCTGCCGTTGGCGCCTCTGCTGGCGTTGTCGGTGGCACGGCAGCGTAATCTGTTGCGTTATTGGCTGGCGCCAATGACCGCCTTGCCCGACAGCGATCACTGGGCGGGCTTCGAGTCTTTGCTGGCAGCGGCGAGTGATGCCTTGCCGGTTTGGCGGCTGGCGGACGGTGAGCTGCATCGAGCCGACGGACGGTTGTGGTGGCTGAGCGGAGCCTGGCTGCAGGCGCCCGTGTCAGTGGCGTTGCCACTTACAGGCGGTGAGTTGCAGTTGCCCGGCAATGGCCACCTGCGCCTGCTGGGCACGGCGCCTGCTGAGCCGTTACGCGTGACTTACCGCCAAGGTGGCGAGTGCATGAACATTGCCGGCCGCGGCAGTCGTGACCTCAAACGCTTGCTCAATGAGTCCGGATTGCCCGCCTTTGTTCGTGGCCGCGTGCCGCTGTTGCTGTGTGGCGAGCGGGTGCTGGCGGTGGCCAACTTGCCGGGGCTCGATGGGGCGGCCCAGGGCGACTGGCAGTTGCACTGGCAGCCACCGACGAGTGACCAGGATTTGAGCTGAAAGGCCCTTTCCGGTAGACTACTCTCCCGTCTTATTACCGCTTTTGCAGACTCCCTTGGAATCGGCAAAGGCTTGCTTGTTTCCGGCAGGTTTTTTTAAGCCTGCTTCGCTTTCCCAGGCGGCACTGACCGCTTAAACGCAGACTTCTAGGGTTTTTCATGACGCGCTATATATTCGTCACGGGCGGTGTTGTTTCTTCATTGGGGAAGGGCATCGCCTCGGCTTCATTGGCGGCTATCCTGGAAGCGCGGGGCCTCAAGGTCACCATGCTCAAGCTGGACCCGTACATCAACGTCGATCCGGGCACCATGAGCCCGTTCCAGCACGGTGAGGTGTTCGTCACCCACGACGGCGCTGAGACCGACCTCGATCTGGGCCACTATGAGCGGTTTATCCGCACGACCATGACCCAGAACAACAACTTCACCACCGGCCGTGTTTACGAGCACGTGCTGCGCAAAGAGCGCCGTGGTGATTACCTGGGTGCGACCATTCAGGTCATTCCGCACATCACCGACGAGATCAAGCGCCGCATCATCAAGGGTGCTGGCGACGCTGACGTGGCCATGGTTGAAATCGGCGGCACGGTCGGCGACATCGAGTCGCAACCGTTCCTCGAAGCCATTCGCCAGCTGCGTGTCGAAGTAGGCGCCAAGCGCGCCATGCTGATGCACCTGACGCTGGTGCCGTACATCGCCACCGCCGGCGAAACCAAGACCAAGCCGACCCAGCACTCGGTTAAAGAGCTGCGCTCCATCGGCCTGCAGCCGGACGTACTGATCTGCCGCTCCGATCACCCGATCGACATGTCCTCGCGGCACAAGATTGCGCTGTTCACCAACGTTGAAGAGCGTGCGGTAATCGGTCTGGAAGACGTCGACACCATCTACAAGATTCCAGGCGTGTTGCATGCACAGGGCTTGGACGATTTCGTCGTCGAGCGCTTTGGCCTGCAGTGTGGCCCGGCTGATTTGTCCGAGTGGGACCGCGTCGTCGACGCCAAGCTCAACCCGGAAAAAGAAGTCACTATCGCCATGGTCGGCAAGTACATGGAGCTGCTGGACGCCTACAAGTCGCTGATCGAAGCGATGAGTCATGCCGGCATCCAGAATCGCACCAAGGTCAACTTGCGTTATATCGACTCCGAAGACATCGAGAACCAGGGCACCGGTCTGCTGGAAGGCGTCGACGCCATTCTGGTGCCGGGCGGCTTTGGCCTGCGCGGCGTCGAAGGCAAGATCACCGCGGTTCAATACGCCCGTGAGAACAAGATTCCGTACCTGGGCATCTGCTTGGGTATGCAAGTGGCGGTTATCGAGTTTGCCCGCAATGTGCTGGGCTGGACCGATGCCAACTCCACCGAGTTCGACCAAGACAGCAAGCACCCGGTCGTTGGCTTGATCACCGAGTGGGAAGATGCCGACGGTGGCGTGGAAACCCGCAGCGAGGCCTCCGATCTGGGCGGCACCATGCGTCTGGGTGCCCAGGATTGCCAGCTGGAAAGCGGTTCGCGGGTTCACGATTGCTATGCCAAGGACGTGATCGTTGAGCGCCATCGTCATCGCTACGAAGTGAACAACAAGCTGCTGCCGCAATTGCAGGCTGCCGGCTTGAAAGTGACTGGCCGCTCCGGTGACGGCGCGTTGGTCGAAGTGGTCGAGGCGCCGGATCATCCGTGGTTCGTCGCGTGCCAGTTCCACCCCGAGTTCACCTCCGGTCCACGTGACGGTCACCCGCTGTTCAGTGGTTTCGTCAACGCAGCATTGGCCCAGAAGGCGCGCAAAGCATGAGCCAGAAAACTATTCGTGTAGGCGCTATCGAGATCGCTAACGACAAACCGTTCGTGCTGTTTGGTGGCATTAACGTCATGGAATCGCGCGACCTGGCCATGCGTGCCTGTGAAGAATATGTGCGGGTGACCGACAAGCTCGGCATTCCTTATGTGTTCAAGGCCAGCTTCGACAAGGCCAATCGCTCCTCCGTCAGCTCCTTCCGCGGCCCCGGCCTGGAAGAGGGCATGAAGATTTTCGAAGAAGTGAAGAAGACCTTCGGCGTACCAGTGATCACTGACGTGCATGAGCCTGAGCAGGCGGCGCCAGTGGCGGCCGTGTGCGACATCATCCAGCTGCCGGCGTTCTTGTCGCGTCAGACTGACCTGGTGGTGGCTATGGCCAAGACCGGCGCGGTGATCAACATCAAGAAAGCCCAGTTCCTCGCGCCCCAGGAAATGAAACACATCCTGGCCAAGTGCGAAGAGGCCGGTAACGATCAGTTGATCCTCTGCGAGCGCGGTTCGTCTTTCGGGTACAACAACCTGGTGGTGGACATGCTCGGCTTCGGCATCATGAAGCAGTTCAACTACCCGGTATTTTTTGACGTAACCCACGCCCTGCAAATGCCGGGCGGTCGCGCCGATTCCGCCGGCGGGCGTCGTGGTCAGGTGACTGATCTGGCCAAGGCCGGCATGAGTCAGGGCTTGGCTGGACTGTTTCTTGAGGCGCATCCGGACCCGGACAACGCCAAGTGCGACGGTCCGTGTGCCTTGCGGTTGGACAAGCTTGAGCCGTTTCTCACCCAGCTCAAGCAGTTGGATGACCTGGTGAAGAGTTTTGCGCCGATTGAAACTGCCTGATCGGGCGTTTCTCCGGTAAAGTGCGGCCCCGTTAAAAGTCTCGTTTCGAGTTCAGCTTCGCTGCGCATGCCCCAGAGTCAGCGCAGCGATTTGATCAATTTTTGGAGTGCTTAGAGCAATGGCAAAAATCGTCGACATCAAAGGCCGTGAGGTTCTCGACTCCCGTGGCAATCCTACGGTAGAAGCGGATGTAATCCTCGATAACGGCATCATCGGCAGCGCCTGTGCGCCGTCCGGTGCTTCCACCGGTTCGCGCGAAGCGCTGGAACTGCGTGATGGCGACAAGAGCCGTTACTTGGGCAAGGGCGTATTGAAGGCCGTTGGCAACATCAACGGCCCGATCCGTGACCTGCTGCTGGGCAAAGACCCGGTCGACCAGCAAGGCCTGGACCGCGCGATGATCGCCCTCGACGGTACCGAGAACAAAGCGTCGCTGGGTGCTAACGCCATCCTCGCTGTATCCCTGGCCGCGGCCAAGGCCGCTGCCCAGGCCAAAGGCGTGCCGCTGTACGCGCACATCGCTGACCTGAACGGCACGCCGGGCGTGTACTCGATGCCGGTACCGATGATGAACATCATCAACGGTGGCGAACATGCCGACAACAACGTCGATATCCAGGAATTCATGGTTCAGCCGGTTGGCGCCAAGACTTTCTCCGACGCCATGCGCATGGGCACCGAAATTTTCCATCACCTGAAAGCGGTGTTGAAGGCCCGTGGCCTGAGCACTTCCGTAGGTGACGAAGGTGGTTTTGCACCGAACCTGGCCTCTAACGAAGACGCCCTGGCGGCCATCGCTGAAGCCGTGGCCAATGCTGGCTACAAACTGGGCACTGACGTGACCCTGGCTCTTGACTGCGCCTCCAGCGAGTTCTTCGAAGATGGCAAGTACGACCTGGCCGGTGAAGGCAAGGTGTTCAGCGCCGAAGGTTTTGCCGATTACCTGGCAGGCCTGACCGAGCGTTACCCGATCATCTCCATCGAAGACGGCATGGACGAATCGGACTGGGCCGGTTGGAAAGTACTGACCGACAAGATCGGCGAGAAGATCCAACTGGTCGGTGACGATCTGTTCGTGACCAACACCAAGATCCTCAAACGCGGCATCGACGAGTCGATCGGCAACTCGATCCTGATCAAGTTCAACCAGATCGGTTCCCTGACCGAAACCCTGGAAGCCATCCAAATGGCCAAGGCGGCCGGTTACACCGCAGTGATCTCCCATCGCAGTGGCGAAACCGAAGACAGCACCATCGCTGACCTGGCCGTGGGTACTGCGGCTGGCCAGATCAAGACCGGTTCTCTGTGCCGCTCCGATCGCGTGTCCAAGTACAACCAACTGCTGCGTATCGAAGAGCAATTGGGCGACAAAGCGGTATACCGTGGTCGCGCCGAGTTTCGCGGCTAAGGCCTGAAGTGGTAAAAAAGGCAGCGCAAGCTGCCTTTTTATCATGGATGATTCTCCGATCATGCGCAGTCCTTACTGGTTGTTCGTCGTTCTGATCCTGCTGCTGGCTGGCCTGCAGTATCGCTTGTGGGTGGGCGATGGAAGCCTGGCGCAAGTGACCGATCTGCAACGGCAAATCGCCGAACAGCAGGGCGAAAACGAGCGCCTGCTCGAACGTAACCGTATCCTCGAAGCTGAAGTGCTGGAGCTCAAGCAGGGTATGGAAACAGTCGAGGAGCGTGCCCGCCACGAGCTGGGCATGGTCAAAGAGGGCGAAACCCTCTATCAGCTGGCCGAATGAGCACGCCCGATTTCTGGGTGGTGATCCCGGCGGCCGGGGTTGGCGCGCGCATGCAGGCCGACCGTCCCAAGCAATACCTGGCCCTGGCTGGGCGTTGCCTTCTTGAACATACCCTCGACTGCTTTCTCGATCATCCTGGCCTCAAGGGCTTGGTGGTCAGCTTGGCGGCCGAAGACCCCTACTGGCCGACCCTGGCCTGTTCGCGCGATCCCCGTATCAGCCGCGCCGAAGGTGGCGCCGAGCGTGCCGACTCGGTGTTGCAGGGCTTGTTGCGTCTGATTGAGCTGGGTGCGACGGAACACGATTGGGTGCTGGTGCACGATGCTGCGCGGCCCAATCTGTCTCGCTTCGATCTGGATCGCTTGCTGACTGAATTGGCGGCTGATCCGGTCGGCGGCCTGCTGGCCGTGCCGGTGCGCGACACCCTCAAACGTGCCAGTGCCGATGGCCGGGTGGCGCAAACCGTCGATCGCAGCCAGATCTGGCAAGCCTACACACCGCAGATGTTCCGCTTCGGCGCGTTGCAGCGGGCGCTAGCCGAGGCGCTGGTGGCCGAGGTGGCGATTACCGATGAGGCGTCGGCCATCGAATGGGCGGGGCAAGCGCCACGCCTGATCGAGGGGCGGGCGGACAACCTCAAGGTCACTCGCCCGGAAGATTTGGAGTGGTTGCGCCTGCGCTGGAGCCATAAACACTAAAGGCCCGGTTGTTGCCGCGTAGGATGGGTGGAGCTTGCGATACCCATCGCATGCCGATGGTGAAAACGTCCTGATGGGTATCGCTGCGCTCAATCCATCCTACGAGATCTCTTTAGCCCGCCGGGCCGCTAATTGGCGCGTCCTGCTCCAGCCAGCCGCCACCCAAGGCCTTGTACAGGTTCACTTCGCTACCCAGTTGCGCCAGACGGTCGATGATCAGTGACTGTTGGGCGTTGAACAGGGCGCGCTGGGCGACCAGGAACGTCAGGCTGCTGTCGACGCCGATCAGGTAGCGGCGCTCGGCAAGGCGGTAGTACTCCTGGTTGGCGCTGACCAGATCACGCTGGGCCTGCAGTTGCTGCTGATAGGTCTGGCGGGCAGCCAAGCCGTCGCTGACCTCCTGAAAGGCGCTCTGAATGCTCTGTTGATACTGCGCCACGCGGATGTCTTTCTGGATCTTGCTGTAATCCAGGCTGGCTTGCAGGCTGCCGGCGTTGAAGATCGGCAGGCTGATCTGCGGCTGAAACAGCCAACTACCCGAACCGGCATTAAACAGCCCAGCCAAATCCGGGCTCAGGCTGCCGGCATTCGCAGTCAGGCTGATGCTTGGGAAGAACGCCGCGCGGGCGGCGCCGATATTGGCATTGGCGGCTTTCAGGGCGTGCTCTGCGGCAAGAATGTCTGGGCGCCGTTGCAGTAACTCGGACGGCAAACCGGCGGCCAGTGGGCTGAGCAGTGGGCTATCGAGTGGTTGGCCCGCTGGCAGGTCAGCCGGCAGGCTGCTGCCCAGTAGCAGGGTCAAACCATTGCGGTCTTGGGCTACCTGGCGCTGGTATTGCGCCAGTTTCACCCGTGCGCTTTCCACCGAGGTGCGCGACTGGCTGAGTTCCAGGGCTGAAGCCACCCCCACCTGATTGCTACGCAAGGTCAGCTGATAGCTCTTGTCGAAGGCCTTGAATGTATCTTCGGTCAGGCGCAGCAAGGCCAGGTCGGCCTGCCAGGTCAGGTAGGCGTTGGCCACATCGGCCACCAGGCTGATCTGCGTAGCGCGGCGCGCTTCTTCGCTGCTCAGGTAGGTTTCCAGGGCTTGCTCGCTGAGGCTGCGAACCCGGCCGAACAGGTCCAGTTCGTAAGCGCTGACGCCCAGGGTGGCGGAGTATTGGCTGCTGATCTGTGGGCTGCCGGTGGACGACAGCTCGCCCGGCAAGCGTTGACGACTGCCACTGCCATCGGCGCTCACGGCAGGCAACAATTCGGCGCGCTGGATGCGGTATTGGGCGCGGTAGGCGTCGATGTTCAGCGCCGCCACACGCAGGTCGAGGTTGTTCTGCAGTGCAGTCTGGATCAGCTGTTGCAAGGCCGGGTCGCGGAAAAACTGGCGCCAGCCTTGTTCGCTGGCGGCCTGCTCGGCCGCAGCGTTGGGCCCGTAGGCCGGACCTTGCGGCCACTGTGCGGCAACGCTGGTAGGCGGTTGCTGGTAATCCGGGATCAGTGAGCAGCCACCGAGGGTGAAGGCGGCGAGCGCCAGGGATAGCAGGGACTTATTCATTGGCTGGCCTCCTCATGGCTGTTGCTGGGTTGTTTCTTGCTGAACCATGCAGACACTACGACGAAGAACAGCGGCACCCAGAAGATCGCCAATACGGTAGCGGTGAGCATGCCGCCGATCACCCCGGTGCCGATGGCATGCTGGCTGCCTGAGCCAGCGCCGGTGGCAATCGCCAGGGGCACCACGCCGAGGATAAACGCCAGGGAGGTCATGATGATCGGTCGCAGACGCATGCGGCAGGCCTCGATGGCGGCCTCCTGCAGGCTGCGTCCTTGGCTGTGCAGCTCCTTGGCGAACTCGACGATGAGGATGGCGTTCTTCGCCGCCAGGCCAATGGTGGTGAGCAAGCCGACCTGGAAGTACACGTCGTTGGACAGGCCGCGCAGGCTGGTGGCCAGCAGTGCGCCGACAATCCCCAGGGGCACCACCAGCATCACCGCAATCGGAATCGACCAGCTTTCGTACAGCGCCGCCAGGCAGAGGAACACCATCAGCAGCGACAGCGCATACAGGGCCGGCGCTTGGGAGCCGGACAGACGCTCCTCGTAGGACAGTCCGGTCCAGGCGAAGCCGATGCCTTTGGGCAACTGCCGGGCCAGGCGTTCGACTTCGGCCATGGCCTCGCCCGAGCTGTAGCCCGGCGCTGGGGTGCCGAGGATTTCCATACTTTCCACGCCGTTAAAGCGTGACAGCTTGGGCGCGCCGAAGATCCAGCTGCCGCTGGCAAAGGCCGAGAACGGCACCATCTCGCCGGCACTGTTGCGCACGTACCACTTGTTCAGGTCTTCCGGGCTCATGCGTGAGTTCGGTTGGCCCTGGATATACACCTTCTTGACTCGGCCACGGTCGATAAAGTCGTTGGCATAACTGCCGCCCAGGGCTATCGACAGGGTGTTGTTGATGTCGGCCATGGTCACGCCGAGGGCGCTGGCGCGTTCGTCATCGATGCTCAGCTGATATTGCGGCTCGTCGTTCAGACCGTTGGGGCGCGCGCCCGCGAGGATCTTGCTTTGCGCGGCCATGCCGAGGAACTGGTTGCGTGCCGCCAGCAGTTGCTCATGGCCGACGCCGGCGCGGTCCTGGAGGAACACGTCGAAGCCGCTGGCGTTGCCCAGTTCCAGTACGGCCGGCGGGGCGAAGGCAAACACCATGGCATCGCGAAAGCTGAAGAAGTGCATCTGCGCGCGCTGGGCCAGGTTGAACACGTTGTTCTCCGCCGAGCGCTGGCCCCAGGGCTTGAGCATGATAAAGGCCATGCCCGAACTCTGGCCGCGGCCGGCGAAGTTGAAGCCGGTCACGGTGAACACCGAGCTGACGGTGTCACCTTCGTCTTCCAGCAGGTAGCTGCGCATCTGGTCGACCACCGCTTGGGTGCGTCCGGCGCTGGAGCCTGCTGGGGTCTGCACCTGGGCGAACAATACGCCCTGGTCTTCTTCCGGCAGGAAGGCGGTGGGAATGCGGGTAAACAGCACCACCATGCCGACCACGATCAGCAGGTACGCCAGCAGGTACGGTGCCTTGTGCCGCAGCATGCTCGCCACGCCGCGCTCATAGCGTTGCACGCTGCGGTCGAAGCTGCGGTTGAACCAGCCGAAGAAGCCGCGCTTGGGCGCATGGCCTTCGCCCTTGTGGATCGGCTTGAGCAGGGTCGCGCACAGCGCCGGGGTGAAAATCAGCGCCACCAGCACCGACAGCACCATGGCCGAGACGATGGTGATCGAGAACTGCTTGTAGATCACCCCAGTGGAGCCGCCGAAGAACGCCATCGGCAGCAGCACCGCCGACAGCACCAGGGCGATACCGACCAGGGCGCCCTGGATCTGGCCCATGGATTTTTTCGTGGCTTCCTTGGGTGACAGACCTTCTTCGCTCATCACCCGTTCGACGTTTTCCACCACCACGATGGCGTCGTCCACCAGCAGGCCGATGGCCAGCACCATGCCGAACATGGTCAGGGTGTTGATGCTGAACCCAAACGCCGCCAACACGCCGAAGGTGCCGAGCAATACCACCGGCACGGTCATGGTGGTGATCAGGGTGGCGCGCAGGTTCTGCAGGAACAGGTACATCACCAGGAACACCAGCGCCACGGCTTCGATCAGGGTGTGGATCACCCCGGTGATCGAGGCGCTGACCACGGGCGTGGTGTCGTAGGGGAAGACCACCTGCACGCCGGGCGGGAAGAACGGCTCAAGGTCGCTGATGGTCTGGCGCAGGGCCTTGGCGGTGTCCAGGGCGTTGGCGCCGGTGGCCAGTTTGACCGCCAGGCCGGAGGCCGGCTTACCGTTGAACTGGGCGCTGATGCTGTAGTTTTCGCCGCCCAGGGCCACCTCGGCGACATCCGTCAGGCGCACTTGTGAGCCGTCGGTGTTGACCTTGAGAAGGATCTTCTGGAATTGCTCGGCGTTTTGCAGGCGCGTCTTGCCGATGATGGTGGCGTTCAATTGCTGGCCGGCCACGGCGGGCAGCCCGCCGAGTTGGCCGGACGACACCTGCACGTTCTGCGCGGCGATGGCGCTCTGCACATCCATCGGGGTCAGCTGGAATTTGTTCAGCTTGGCCGGGTCGAGCCAGATGCGCATGGCGTACTGGGCGCCGAACACCTGGAAGTCGCCAACCCCTGGGGTGCGCGAAATCGGGTCCTGCATGTTGGAGACGATGTAGTTGGCCAGGTCATCGCGGCTCATGCTGCCGTCGGCCGACACCAGGCCGATCACCATCAGGAAGTTCTTCACCGCCTTGGTTACACGAATGCCTTGCTGTTGCACCTCTTGCGGCAGCAGCGGGGTGGCCAGGTTGAGCTTGTTCTGCACCTGCACCTGAGCGGTGTCGGGGCTGGTGCCCTGGTTGAAGGTGGCGGTGATGGTCATGCTGCCGTCGGAGTTACTTTCCGAGGTGACATAGCGCAGGTTGTCGATGCCGTTGAGCTGCTGCTCGATCACCTGCACCACGGTGTCCTGCACCGTTTGCGCGGAGGCGCCGGGGTAGCTGACGGCGATGGCGATCGCCGGCGGGGCGATGCTCGGGTATTGGTTGATCGGTAGTTTGAGGATCGATAAGCCGCCCACGAGCATGATCACCAGGGCAATCACCCAGGCAAAAATGGGCCGGTCGATAAAGAATTTCGACATCGGTTATTCCCCTTTACCGGCGGCGGGCGCGAGATTGGCGGCCTCGCTGACCGTCACCGTGACACCCGGCTTGACGTATTGCAGGCCCTCGACAATCAACCGGTCACCGGCCTGCAGGCCGTGATTGATCAGCCAGGTATTGCCTGCGGTGCGTTCGGCTTGCAGCTCGCGCAGTTCCACCTGATCGTTCTGATTGACCACCAGGGCGGTGGGCTGGCCTTTCAGGTTGCGGGTCACGCCTTGTTGCGGGGCCAGAATTGCCTGGGCACTGACGCCGGCCTGCAGTTGTGCATGGACGAACATGCCGGGCAGCAGGTCATGCTTGGGGTTGGGGAATACCGCTCGCAGGGTCACGGAACCGGTGCCGGGGTCGACCGACACTTCGGAGAACTCCAGTTGGCCGGCCTGCGGGTACTCGCTGCCGTCTTCCAGCAGCAGTTTGACCGTGGCGGCGTTATTGCCGGCCTTCTGTAGGCGGCCGCTGGCCAGGTCGTTGCGCAGCTTGAGGATTTCCAGGGACGACTGGGTGACGTCGACGTAGATCGGGTCGAGCTGCTGGATCACCGCCATGGCAGTGCTTTGGCCATTGCTGACCAGGGCGCCTTCGCTGACTGCCGAACGGCCGATGCGCCCGGCAATCGGTGCCAGCACCTTGGTGTAGCGCAGGTTGATGGTGGCCGTTTGCAGCGCGGCCTCGGCTTCCATCTGCTTGGCCCGTGCTTCGTCGAACTCCTGGCGGCTGACCGCCTGTTCATCCACCAGCAATTTGTAGCGCTCGGCCAGCGACTGGCTGGACTGCAGGGTGGCCTGGGTGCTTTTCAGGGTCGCTGCATAGAGTGCTGGGTCGATCTGGTACAGCTGTTGACCGGCTTTTACTTCCCGGCCCTCGGTGAACAGGCGCTTGAGAATGATGCCGTTAACCTGTGGCCGTACTTCGGCGATGCGATAGGCGCTGGTGCGGCCCGGCAGCTCGGAGGTGAGGGCAAATGCCTGGGGCTGCAGGGTGATTACGCCGACCTTGGGCGGCGGCGCTGCGGCGGTGGCCGGCTCCTCTTTGCAGGCGCTAAGCAGGGTGGTCAGGCTGATGGCCAGGAGCAGGGCGGGAACGGCGGGCTTGGATGACATGCAGACCTCGAATCGGCAAAGCGGGGATGCGTTCGTGCAGAAAAAAGCTGAACGAATGACTATGTAGGTAGGATGCTAAGGAATATACTTACATTCATGCTTGTTTGTAAATGCTCTTTGCCGGCACAATCTGTTGCAATGAATGTACTTAAGTGCCGAGATGCTGATCATCTGGGCCAACTGCTGCAACAGAGTGACTGTTGCCGACCGAGGTTGAGTAAATGGTCCGTCGCACCAAAGAAGACGCGCAGAAAACCCGCAGTCAGATACTCGAAGCGGCCGAGCAGGCGTTTCATCAGCGCGGCATGGCGCACACCACCTTGGCCGAGATCGCGGCGATTGCTGGCGTCACCCGCGGCGCCATCTATTGGCATTTCAGCAACAAGGCTGACCTCGTCCAAGCGCTGCTGGATACCCTGCACGAGCCCTTGGACGAGTTGGCCAAGGCCAGTGAAAGCGAAGATGAAGTCGATCCACTGGGCTGTCTGCGCCTGTTGCTGATCAAGTTGTTCGAGCAGTTGGCGCTGGATGCCAAGATCCGCCGGATCAATGAAATCCTCATCCATAAATGCGAGTTCACCGATGCCATGTGCGATCTGCGCCAGCAGCGGCAGAGCGCTTACCTGACCTGCAACGGCCGCATCGAACTGTCCCTGGGCAACGCCGTGCACCGCGGCCAGTTACCGGCCAATTTGAATATCCCGCGGGCGGTGATCAGCCTGCACGGCTATATCGATGGCATCGTCGCTCAGTGGTTGCTGGTGCCGGACAGCTTTGCCCTCGCAGAAGAGGCTGAAGCGCTGGTGGATGCGGCGTTGGACATGCTGCGCCTGAGCCCCGCCCTGCAGCGCTGAGGTGGTTGCTGAGGGTTCAGGCCATGCACGCGGCCAGTCGTTCGCGCAGGCCGCTTTTCAGGTGCTCCACCAGTTGCCGCACCTTCGGCGACAAATGCCGCTGCTGTGGATACAGCGCCCAGACGGCGGTGTTGGGTGGCTGTTGCGCCTCCAGCAGTGCCACCAGGGCGCCGCTGCGCAGGTGCGCTTGCACGTAGTAATCCGGTAACTGACACAGGCCGAAGCCGCGCAGCGCTGCATCCAGCACCGCTTCGCCGCTGTTGCAGCGCCAGTTACCCTGCACCCGCAGCGCCTGTTCACGCCCTTCCTGCTGAAACAGCCACTGATCGCTGCTGCCAATCAGGCAGTTGTGCTGCGGTAATTCCGACAGGCTGTGGGGCCGTCCATAACGTTGCAGGTAGGCCGGCGCGGCGCACAGGTACATGATCCGTGGCGCCAGGCGCGCGGCCACCAGGCGTGAGTCCTGCAGGCGACCGAGGCGAATGGCCAGGTCCAGGCCCTCTTGCAGCAGATCGAGGGGGCGGTTGGTCAACTCGATCTCCAGGCGCAGTTGCGGGTGCTGGGCCATAAAATCGTTGACCAGTGGCACGATAAACCGCTCGCCGTAGGCCACCGCACAGGTCATGCGCAGCAGGCCCTTGGGCTCGCCGGCCAGGTCGCCGATGGCGCGCAAGGCTTCTTCGCGACCGTCCTGCAGGCGCTGGCAATGCTGCAAAAACGTTTGCCCGGCCTCGGTCAGGCTGACCTTGCGGGTGCTGCGATAGAACAGGCGGGTTTGCAGGCGTTCCTCCAGGCGTGCGACCTGGCGGCTGATCTGCGATGACGACAGCCCCAGGCGCTCGGCGGCGGCCGTGAACTGGCCGCATTCGGCGACGGCGACAAACTCGTCCAGGCCTTCCCAGTTGCTCATTGATTATCCCTGCATGGCAATAATGTTTTGCTAATCGGCTGATTATTCCCTAATGCGCGCTGATCTACACTCTGCGCCATCGTTCACTCCGCTGGAGAGCCCCATGATCAAGTCCCGTGCCGCCGTTGCTTTTGCTGCCAACCAACCGCTGCAAATCGTCGAGGTCGACGTGGCGCCGCCCAAGGCGGGTGAAGTGCTGGTGCGTATCGTCGCCACCGGCGTGTGCCATACCGACGCCTACACCTTGTCCGGTGAAGACTCGGAAGGCATCTTCCCGTGCATTCTCGGCCATGAAGGCGGCGGTATCGTTGAGGCGGTGGGCGAGGGCGTGACGTCCCTGGCGGTGGGCGATCACGTGATCCCGCTGTACACGGCCGAATGCCGCGAGTGCAAGTTCTGCAAATCCGGCAAGACCAACCTTTGCCAGGCGATTCGCGGCACCCAGGGCCGCGGCGTGATGCCAGATGGCACCAGTCGTTTTTCCTATCAGGGTCAGCCGATTTATCACTACATGGGCTGCTCGACGTTCTCCGAGTACACCGTCTTGCCGGAAATTTCCCTGGCGAAAATCCCTAAGGAGGCGCCGCTGGAGAAGGTCTGCCTGCTCGGCTGCGGCGTCACCACTGGCATCGGCGCGGTGTTGAACACCGCCAAGGTGGAAGAGGGCGCCACCGTGGCGATCTTTGGTCTGGGTGGCATCGGCCTGGCGGCCATCATCGGCGCGAGCATGGCCAAGGCCAGCCGCATCATCGCCATCGACATCAATCCAGCCAAGTTCGAAATTGCCAAGCAGTTGGGCGCCACCGATTGCATCAACCCCAAGGACTACGCCAAGCCGATCCAGGAGGTCATCGTCGAGTTGACCGATGGCGGTGTGGACTACAGCTTTGAATGTGTCGGCAATGTGCAGCTGATGCGCGCCGCGCTGGAGTGCGCCCACAAGGGCTGGGGCGAGTCGGTGATTATTGGCGTTGCCGGTGCCGGCAAGGAAATCAGCACCCGGCCGTTTCAGTTGGTCACCGGGCGCGTCTGGCGCGGTTCGGCCTTCGGTGGTGTGCGTGGGCGTACCGAGTTGCCAAGCTATGTGGCCAAGGCGCAGAGCGGCGAGATTCCCCTGGATACCTTTATTACCCACAACCTGCCGCTGGACGAGATCAACACCGCCTTCGACCTGATGCATGAAGGTAAGAGCATCCGCACCGTGATCCACTTCTAAGGTGACCCTCATGGTCCTGGAAAACCTCTCCTGCCAGAAAAGCTTCGGCGGTTGGCACAAACGCTACCGGCACGCTTCCAGTGTGCTGGGTTGCGACATGCAGTTCAGCGTCTACCTGCCACCTCAGGCCGAACAGGGCGCGAGCCTACCGGTGCTGTACTGGTTGTCGGGGCTGACCTGCACCGATGAGAACTTTATGCAGAAGGCCGGCGCCCAGCGCATGGCGGCCGAGCTGGGGTTGGTCATTGTCGCGCCGGACACCAGTCCGCGCGGTCCCGAGGTGCCGGATGATGCCGAGGGTGCCTGGGACTTCGGTCTGGGTGCCGGCTTTTACCTGAATGCCACCCAGCAACCCTGGGCGCGCCATTACCAGATGCACGACTATGTGGTGCACGAGTTGCCGGCGTTGGTCGAGGCGCACTTCCCGGTGTCGCAACGGCGCGGCATCAGCGGGCATTCCATGGGCGGCCACGGCGCGCTGGTCTGTGCCTTGCGCAATCCGGGGCGCTATCAGTCGGTGTCGGCTTTTGCGCCGATCAGCAACCCGAGCAACTGCCCGTGGGGCGAGAAGGCCTTCAGTCGTTATCTGGGTGACGACCGTGCGCGCTGGCGCGAATGGGATGCCTGCGCGCTGCTGGCTGAGGCTACGGAGAAACTGCCGATCTTGATTGATCAGGGCGATCGCGACGATTTCCTCGATAGCCAGCTCAAGCCGCAGCTTCTGCAGGCCCAGGCAAAAGCCCAGGAGCATCCACTGTGGTTGCGCCTGCAGCCGGGCTACGACCATAGCTATTACTTTATCGCCAGCTTCATCGACGATCATTTGCGTCATCACGCTTCCACCCTAAACGGCTAACGGCCGCCAAAGCAGGTAGAATCCCATCCGGATTTTTTCAGGATGGGTTTTATGCGTATTGGCCATGGCTACGATGTGCACCGCTTCTGCGACGGCGAGTTTGTCACCCTCGGTGGCGTGCAGATTGCGCACAAATTCGGCTTGCTGGCCCACTCCGATGGCGACGTGTTGCTGCATGCCCTGAGTGACGCGCTGCTGGGCGCAGCGGCGCTGGGCGATATCGGCAAGCACTTCCCAGACACTGACCCGCAGTTCAAGGGCGCCGACAGCCGCGTGTTGCTGCGCCACGTGCTGGGGCTGGTCAAGGCCAAGGGCTGGCAGGTGGGCAATGTCGACGCCACCATCGTCGCCCAGGCGCCAAAGATGGCGCCGCACATTGACGCCATGCGCAACCTGATTGCTGCCGACCTGGAGGTCGCGCTGGATCAGGTCAACGTCAAGGCCACCACCACGGAAAAACTCGGCTTCACTGGCCGTGAAGAGGGCATCGCCGTGCACGCTGTGGCCTTGCTGGTGAGTGCATGAACGAACTCGAATTGCTTGGTCCTTGTGCCTACGGTCCGCCCCTCGGTCGTGCGGTGTTGAAGGCGATTGCCGAAGACTTTCAAGTAGACGAAGTGCTGGATATCCCCCTGGAGGGCGCCGGTGAGCACCTGTGGTTGTGGGTCGAAAAGCGTGAGCTGAACACCGAGGAAGCCGCCAAACGCCTGGCCCGCGCCGCCGGTGTGCCGGTGCGCACGGTCAGTTATGCCGGCCTGAAGGATCGTCAGGCCCTGACTCGCCAGTGGTTCAGCATTCAGTTGCCAGGCAAGGCCGATCCGGACTTGTCGGCGGCCGAAGGCCCGACCCTGAGCATCCTCAAAAGCGTGCGGCACAAGCGCAAATTGCAGCGCGGCGCCCACGCGGCCAATGGTTTTACCTTGCGCCTGACCCAGTTGGACGCCGATCACGCCGCCCTGGATGCGCGTTTGCAGCAGATCGCCGCCCAAGGCGTGCCGAACTATTTCGGTACTCAGCGCTTCGGCCATGAGGGTGGCAATGTTGGCCAGGCACGTAACTTTGCCATCGCCAAGGTGTTGCCGGAGCAGCGCAATATTCGTTCTCGGGTGCTCTCGGCAGCGCGCAGTTATGTGTTCAACCGGGTGCTGGCGGCGCGCGTTGCCGATGGCAGCTGGCAGCGAGCCCAGGTCGGCGACCTGCTGGCGTTTACCGACAGCCGCAGTTTTTTCCCCGCAGGCGAGGCTGAATGCAGCGACCCACGGCTGGCGATTCTTGACCTGCATCCGACCGGCCCGCTGTGGGGCGCCGGCCCATCGCCGGCCAGCGGTGCCGCTCAGTTGCTTGAGCAACGCGTCGGCAGTGAAGAGGCCGTATTGTGTGACTGGCTGGTCGATGCGGGCATGACGCACGAACGGCGCATTCTGCGTCTGCCCATCGGCGGTTTGACGTGGCATTATCCGGAGCCTGACATTCTGCAATTAGAATTCGTCCTGCCGGCCGGATGTTTCGCCACCGTTGTGGTGCGCGAACTGGTCGATCTGTTGCCTGCAGGGCAGACGGACACTTCATGCGTATTCTGATCTCCAATGATGACGGGGTGGCGGCACCCGGCCTGGCAGCGCTGCATGCAGCGCTGGCGGATTATGCCGAGTGCGTAGTGATCGCCCCCGATCAGGATAAAAGCGGCGCCAGCAGCTCGCTGACCCTGGACCGGCCGCTGCATCCGCAGTGGTTGAGCAACGGCTTTATCAGCCTCAATGGCACGCCCACCGACTGCGTGCACCTGGGCCTCAATGGCTTGCTCGAACCGGTGCCGGAAATGGTTGTATCGGGGATCAACCTGGGCGCCAACCTTGGGGATGACGTGCTCTATTCGGGCACTGTCGCCGCTGCCCTGGAAGGCCGCTTTCTGCAGCGCCCGGCGTTTGCCTTTTCGCTGTTGTCGCGTCAGCCGGATAACCTGCCGACTGCCGCCTATTTCGCCCGCAAGTTGCTTGAAGCCCACGCCAAGCTCGATCTGCCACCGCGTACCGTGCTTAACGTCAATGTGCCCAATTTGCCGTTGGATCACATCCGCGGCGTGCAGCTGACTCGCCTTGGTCATCGCGCCCGTGCTGCGGCGCCGGTCAAGGTGGTCAACCCGCGTGGCAAGGAAGGCTACTGGATCTCCGTCGCCGGCGATGCCGAAGACGGCGGTCCGGGGACCGATTTTCATGCGGTAATGCAGGGCTATGTGTCGATCACTCCGCTGCAGCTGGATCGCACCTTTCCTGAGGCCTTCGCCGGGCTGGAAGGTTGGCTGGAGGGGCTGCTCTGATGCGCACTCAAGAACAATTGCAGCGTCATGGCATTGGCATGACCTCGCAGCGCACCCGCGAGCGGCTGATCGAGCGTCTGTACGAGGAAGGCCTGTCCAATCCGCGCGTGCTGGAAGTGATTCGCCGTACGCCGCGTCATCTATTTGTCGATGAAGCCCTGGCCCACCGCGCCTACGAAGATACCGCCCTGCCGATTGGCCACAACCAGACCATCTCCCAGCCCTATATGGTCGGGCGCATGACCGAGCTGCTGTTGGCCGCCGGGCCATTGGACAAGGTGCTGGAAATTGGCACCGGCTCCGGTTACCAGACCTCGGTGCTGGCCCAGTTGGTGGAGCGGGTGTTCTCGGTTGAGCGCATCCAGGCCTTGCAGGAGCGCGCCAAGGAGCGTCTGCAAGAGCTCAATCTGCGTAACGTGGTATTTCGCTGGGGCGATGGTTGGGAAGGCTGGAATGCCCTGGGGCCGTACAACGGTATTATCGTCACAGCCGCCGCTGCCGAAGTGCCGCAGGCCCTACTGGATCAACTGGCGCCGGGTGGCCGACTGGTGATCCCGGTGGGCGCGGGCGCCGAGCAGCAGCTGTTGCTGATCGTGCGCGACGAGCAGGGTTTTACCCGTCACGTACTGGATGACGTACGTTTTGTGCCTTTGCTTAATGGCCCCTTGGCCTGATTGTTTGATTGCCCGGAAGACCCAATGAAAAAGTATTTTCTGCTCTATGCCAAAGGCATTGCCATGGGCGCTGCAGATGTTGTGCCGGGCGTTTCCGGAGGCACCGTCGCCTTTATTACCGGTATTTATGACGAGCTCTTGGCCTCGCTGGCCAGTTTTCCTCGGGCTCTTGGTTTGCTGGTGCGTGGCCGCATTGCCGCGGCCTGGCAGGCGGCTAATGCGACCTTTTTGTTGGTGCTGCTGGCGGGCATTCTCACCAGCGTCCTGAGCCTGGCGCGGCTGATTACCTATCTGCTGGCTGAGCAGCCCATACCAATCTGGTCGTTTTTCTTCGGCCTGATTTTGATTTCATCTCACCTGGTTGCCCGCGAGATACAACGCTGGAACTGGAGCCGTGGCCTGAGCTTCGTGCTCGGTGCTGGGTTTGCCTACTGGATTACCGTGGCGTCGCCCGTGCAGCTGGACAGCGACCCGTTTACCCTGTTTTGTGCAGGTGCCATCGCCATCTGCGCGATGATTCTGCCGGGTATATCCGGCAGCTTTATCCTCGTGCTGCTCGGCCTGTATGGCGTGGTTCTGGGGGCGGTTAAGGACCTCGATCTGGCCTTGCTGGCGGTGTTCGCCAGCGGCTGTTTGGTCGGGCTGATCAGTTTTGCCAGCGTGCTGCGCTGGATGCTGACCCGCTGGCGCGACCTGAGCCTGGCGTTCCTCACGGGGTTGATGCTGGGGTCGCTGAATAAAGTCTGGCCCTGGAAAGAAACCCTCAGTTGGCGCCTGGACAGCCACGGTGAATCCTTGCCGTTACTGGAGGGCAATCTTCTGCCTGGGCAATTTGCCGAAATTAGCGGGCAGGACCCGCAACTGTTGATGGCGATCATTCTGGCCCTCTGCGGTGTGTTGCTGGTTGTCGGACTGGAGTGGTTGGCCGGGCTGTACCAACCGCGCAGCGCAGACGCTAACTAATTGCGCCAGACTATGCGCCAGCTGTCAGGCGCCGCGAGCGGCCAAGGGAGAGACCGGTGAAGTTGACAGGCATACATGTGCGAAAGCGTTTCGGCAGTGCTCAGCACCTGCTCAGCAGCTTATTGCTTGGGGCGCTGCTCAGTGGCTGTGCGAGCAAGCCGCCTGGCGGTGTGCAGGTCGTTGACCGCAATGGTCGTACGACGTCCCAGGTTGCCCAGCGTCAGCCGGCCAGCAGTGGTCAATATGTGGTGCAGCGCGGAGACACGCTGTATTCGATCGCCTTTCGCTTTGGCTGGGACTGGAAAACCCTGGCAGCGCGTAACGGCATCCCTGCGCCTTACCTGATTCGCACTGGGCAGATCATCCGCTTTGGCGGCTCGCCTGGCGTTGCCCAGGCCCGTGGCCCTGTGCCCGTTGCGCGCCCTGCGCCTGTGGTTAACGCCAGCGCGCCCAAGCCTGTGAGGCCGGCGCAGAGTCAGGCGCCGGTAAAACCCGCTCCAGCCGTTACGCCAATCACCTCAACGCCGCGCTCTGCTGCAGGCTGGGGATGGCCCTCAAAAGGCGCAGTAATTGGGCGTTTTTCCTCAAACGGCAGTTTGAATAAAGGAATTGATATCGCCGGAGAATTGGGCGAGCCTGTTTTGGCTGCGTCTGATGGTTCTGTTGTCTACGCCGGAAGTGGTTTAAGGGGCTACGGCGAGCTGGTCATCATCAAGCACAGCGATACCTACGTAAGTGCCTACGGTCATAACCGCAGGCTCCTGGTGCGGGAGGGGCAGCAGGTCAAAGTCGGACAGTCGATTGCCGAGATGGGTTCCACAGGAACCGATAGGGTGAAGCTCCATTTTGAGATTCGCCGCCAGGGTAAACCTGTTGATCCTCTGCAATACCTGCCCCGGCGTTGAGTTGTCGCCATCCTGTTCTTGCGCGTAGGCGGATGAGCTTCGGTATTACCAAGGACGTTCTTCTCCGGTCGCCCGATTGGGTGCTTAGCAGAAGGTAGGTGGTGCCAGAGCTTGTTGTCGAACTCAGTGAAGGACAATAAGAATGGCACTCAAAAAAGAAGCGCCGGAGTTTGACGTAGACGATGATGTGCTCCTGCTGGAGACCGGCATCGTTTTGGATGATGAGTCTAACGAGGAGTCTGATGCTCCTGTCAGTAAGACCAAATCCAAAAGCGCCACCTCGCCGAAACAACACAAATACATCGATTACACCCGAGCATTAGACGCTACTCAGCTCTATCTCAATGAAATCGGTTTCTCCCCGCTGTTAACCCCGCAAGAAGAAGTGCACTTCGCCCGTCTGGCGCAGAAGGGCGATCCTGCTGGGCGCAAACGGATGATCGAGAGCAACCTGCGGCTGGTGGTGAAAATTGCCCGTCGCTACATCAATCGCGGTCTTTCCCTGCTTGACCTGATTGAAGAGGGCAACCTCGGCCTGATCCGGGCGGTGGAGAAGTTCGATCCCGAACGCGGCTTCCGTTTCTCGACCTATGCCACCTGGTGGATTCGGCAGACCATCGAGCGGGCCATTATGAATCAGACGCGCACCATCCGGTTGCCGATTCATGTGGTCAAAGAGCTGAACGTCTATCTGCGTGCGGCCCGTGAGCTGACGCAAAAACTCGATCACGAACCCTCTGCCGAAGAAATCGCCAACCTGCTGGAAAAACCGGTGGGCGAGGTCAAACGCATGCTCGGTTTGAACGAGCGGATGTCGTCGGTGGATGTGTCGCTCGGCCCAGATTCGGACAAGACTCTGCTCGACACCCTGTCTGATGACCGCCCCACCGATCCCTGCGAGCTGCTGCAAGACGATGACTTGTCGCAAAGCATCGACCAGTGGTTGACCGAACTGACCGAGAAACAGCGCGAAGTGGTTATCCGCCGTTTCGGCTTGCGCGGCCATGAAAGCAGCACCCTGGAAGAAGTCGGCCGGGAAATTGGCTTGACCCGTGAGCGGGTTCGGCAGATCCAGGTTGAAGCGCTCAAGCGCCTGCGCGAGATCATGGAGAAGAACGGCCTGTCTGGCGAGTCGCTGTTCCAGTAAGCGCTGCGTCGTGACTGTCTGGCTTTTGAGTGAAGCCAACAGTTCGATAACAAAAATGCCCGTATCTCTGGATGCGGGCATTTTTTTTGGTGCGGGGCGGGTTGCTGAAAATCAGGCAATACCGACGAATTGGTGAGCAGGCTTGTAAGTCATGGCTTACAAAGCGCGTAGGTGATCGCCGTGTCGGCGGCTTGGCGTATGCCGTTTTATGATCTTAAATTATTGAAATATATAGATTAAATAATTAAACCTGGGTCCTGTGGTAGCTCCTGCATGGGCTTGTTGTCATTCTGTAAGTGGCTAATATCTCACCTGTGCCGACGGACAGGCACAGGCTGACAAGGATGACGGCCAGGACATCGCGGGATGCGACTCATCAGGATGATGAAGTGGGAAACAAAGGGACTAGGGACAAAAAAGTGGGCGGGTAATCCCCGCCCCTTTTTTTGCCTGCAAGAAAGCAAAAGGCCCGCATATGGCGGGCCTTTTGGCAGTTACACAGGGGCGATTAACGCTCCAGGTGCTGCAGCTTGTCTTTTACGCCATCCCATTCTTCTGCATCCGGCAGGGATTCTTTCTTCTCGGTGATGTTCGGCCAGACTTCGGCCAGATCACGGTTCAGCTCAATAAACTCTTGCTGGTCTTCCGGCACCTCGTCTTCAGAGAAGATCGCTTGCGCCGGGCATTCTGGTTCGCACAGGGCGCAATCGATGCACTCGTCCGGGTGAATGACCAGGAAGTTCGGACCTTCGTAGAAGCAGTCCACCGGACAGACTTCCACACAGTCGGTGTATTTACACTTGATGCAGTTGTCGACGACGACGAAGGTCATTTCTAGGTTTCTCCTCAGGCGACGGCCGTTGAGCCCAACAGGGTTGGAACTCTCTGGCTCGGCAAGTTGATGGCCCGCGGCTCCAGGCTAATAGGCCGGGGCATCTTAAAAGTGCGCGCGATTCTAACAGCTTGCTGGCGCTAGCGTTAGACCCGTGTCTTCCAGCTATATAGCAGCTCCAACGCGCGACGCGGGGTCATATCATCCGGATTGATCTTGGCCAATTCCTCCAGGATAGGGTGTGGCAGCGTGGCGAACAGGTCATTTTGCAGCGGCGCGGCGGGTTTTCCGGGCTCGCTGCGGGGGATTTCATGGGGCAGGCTGGTGGTTTCTAGGCGCGCCAGATGCTCGCGCGCACGGGCAATCACCGGCGTTGGTACGCCTGCCAGTTGCGCCACGGCCAGACCGTAGCTCTGGCTGGCAGGCCCAGGCAGCACGTGGTGAAGGAACACGATGCGCTCGTTATGCTCGGTGGCATTGAGGTGCACGTTGGCCACCAGCGGCTCGCTTTCCGGCAGCACCGTCAGTTCAAAGTAATGGGTGGCGAACAGCGTGTAGGCGCGCAGGCCGGCCAGGCATTCGGCCGCCGACCAAGCCAGCGACAGGCCGTCAAAGGTGCTGGTGCCGCGGCCCACTTCGTCCATCAGCACCAGGCTGCGGTCGCTGGCGTTGTGCAGGATGTTGGCGGTTTCGCTCATCTCCACCATAAAGGTCGAACGCCCGCCGGCCAGGTCGTCGCTGGAGCCGATGCGGGTGAAGATGCGGTCCACCAGCGACAGCTCACAGCTGGCGGCGGGGACGAAACTGCCGATATGGGCCAGCAGCACAATCAGTGCGGTCTGGCGCATGTAGGTGGATTTACCGCCCATGTTCGGGCCGGTAATGATCAGCATACGTGTGGCGTCATCAAGGTTCAGGTCGTTGGCCACGAACGGCGTGCTCAGCACCTGCTCGACCACCGGATGGCGACCTTGGCTGATGCGCATGCACGGCTCATCGGTAAAGCGCGGGCGGTTGAGGTCGAGGGTCAGGGCGCGTTCGCCGAGGTTGCTCAGCACGTCCAGCTCGGCCAGGGCCGCGGCGCTGTCCTGCAGGTCGGCCAGATGGCCGATCAGGTGCTCCAGCAGCTCGTCGTAGAGCAATTTTTCCCGCGCCAGCGCGCGGCTCTTGGCTGACAGCGCCTTGTCTTCGAACTCTTTCAGCTCCGGGGTGATAAACCGCTCGGCGCCCTTCAGGGTTTGCCGGCGAATGTAGTCCGCCGGCGCCGATTCGGCCTGCTTGCTTGGCAGTTCGATGAAGTAGCCGTGCACGCGGTTGTAGCCGACCTTGAGGTTGGCCAGGCCGGTGCGGGCCTTCTCGCGGATCTCCAGGTCCATCAAATATTGCCCGGCGTTCTCGCTGAGCGATTGCAGCTCGTCCAGCTCGGCGTCGTAACCGGTCTTCAGTACGCCGCCGTCGCGGATCACCGCCGGCGGGTTGTCGATAATGGCGCGGGCCAGCAGCTCGGCCAGCTCTGGGTAGGTGCGAATGCTCTGGGCCAGGGCGCCGAGGTGCGGCGCTTCGAGGAAGGTCATCGCCTGCTGCAGTTCCGGCAGGGCGGCGAGGGCATCACGCAGGCGCGCCAGGTCACGCGGGCGCGCATTGCGCAGGCCGATACGGGCGAGGATGCGCTCCAGGTCGCCGATTTCCTTCAGCTGTGGCTGCAGGTTCTCGAAGCGGTAGCGCTCCAGCAAGCAGGCGATGGATTCCTGGCGGGCTTCCAGTACTGAGCGATCACGCAGCGGGCGATTCAGCCAGCGCGACAGCAGGCGCGAGCCCATGGCGGTCTGGCAGCGGTCCACCACCGATTGCAGGGTGTTCTCGCGGCCGCCGGCCAGGTTGACGTCCAGCTCCAGGTTACGGCGGCTGGCGCCATCGAGGATCACCGTGTCATCCAGGCGCTCGTGACGCAGGCTGCGCAGGTGCGGCAGGGCGGTGCGCTGGGTGTCCTTGGCGTAGGCCAGCAGGCAGCCAGCGGCGCCGATGGCCAGGGTCAGGTTCTCGCAGCCAAAGCCTTTCAGGTCTTGGGTGGCGAACTGCTGACACAGGCTCTTGAAGGCCGAATCGCGCTCGAAATCCCACGGTGCACGGCGGCGCACGCCACGGCGTTTCTCCGCCGGCAAGCCCTGCGGCCAGTCATCGGGGATCAGCAGCTCAACCGGGTTGAGGCGTTCGAGTTCGGCCAGCAGGTTCTCCCAGCCGGGGATTTCCAGCACGCTGAAGCTGCCGCTGGTGATGTCCAGCACCGCCAGGCCAAACAGGCGCTCGTCGCCCAGCACCGCCGCCAGCAGGTTGTCGCGGCGCTCATCCAGCAGCGCCTCATCGCTGACCGTCCCAGGCGTGATGATGCGCACCACCTGGCGCTCCACCGGGCCCTTGCTGGTGGCCGGGTCGCCGACCTGTTCGCAGATCACCACCGATTCGCCGAGCTTGACCAGCTTGGCCAGATAACCCTCGGCGGCGTGGTAGGGAATCCCGCACATAGGAATCGCCTGGCCCGCCGACTGGCCGCGGGCGGTCAGGGTGATGTCCAGCAACTTGGCGGCTTTCTTCGCGTCTTCGTAGAAGATTTCGTAGAAATCGCCCATGCGATAGAACATCAACTGGTCGAGGTGCTGATTTTTCAGCCGCCAGTACTGCTGCATCATCGGAGTGTGGGCGGACAGGTCGGCAATGTTTTTAGTCATCAGAGGCTTATGGCTAGGCGTTGAATTTTTGGGGCGAAGTTGGGGCACAGCCTGCGCTGTTGTGCGGCGACGGCCCATCTGCTTGGCAATGCCGGCAAGGTTACCACGGGGCGTTGGCTGCTCGCAGGCGTGGGGCTGTGGTGGGTGGCTGAAAGGCGGTTGGCCGCGCGCTATTGCTGCGCTTGGCGCTGAGTGGTGCCTGTTATCGCTCGGCCTATGCTCGCTGGCGAACAGACAGCAGACGCAGGTGGAGGAGAATGAAATTTCCTTGCGGGCGCGCTCAACTGCCGCGCCGGGGATTTTTGTAAGGCTTGCGCACTGGAGTGCCCGCTATGACCCGTACCAAACTGTTTTTCACCGGCATCCTGTTCGCCACTGTTGGCCTGACCGGTTGCGCCAACTGGTCCCATCAGGAAAAAGGCACGGCCGCAGGCGCTGTAGTCGGCGGCGTAGCGGGGCATCTGTTGTGCGGCGGCGTGTTGTGCACCGGTGCTGGTGCGGCGGTGGGCGGCGTGCTCGGGCATGAGGTCAGCAAGCCGAAGAAGTGAGCTAAACGCCCGTCCTGCTGTGGCGCTGGCTTCTTGGGCTGTGTAGGCGCGGCTGAAGCCGCGAAGCGGCTGCTCGCGGCGCCTGCGTCCGTCGCCTCGTGGTGATGATTGTCTTACTGCGGCCAGGGTTCGGCTATGATGCGCGACCGCAAAATTCGCGGCTCAATCAGCAGGCCGCTATGTCCGTTAATGCCCTCTACACCGACCTGTCTGATTACTACGATCTGATGTGCGCCGATATCGACTACCAGGCGCAAAGCCACTGTATCCACAGGCTGCAGCAGCTGTTTGGCAACGGCGGCACCCGTCACCTGGATTTGGCCTGCGGCACGGGGCCCCATGTGCGCCATTTCAGCGATGCTGGCTACAGCAGTGCCGGGCTGGATATCAATCAGCCGATGTTGGACAAGGCCGCCATGCGTTGCCCACAGGCGCACTTTGCGCTGCAGGACATGTGCAGTTTCACCCTCAGTGAGCCGGTGGACCTGTTGACCTGCTTTCTCTATTCCATCCATTACAGCGGCGGCATTGAGCGGCTGAAGGCATGCATCGCCAGCGCCCATGCAGCGCTCGCCAGCGATGGGCTGTTCTGCTTCAACGTGGTCGACAAGGGCAAGATCGATAACAGCTTGTTTGCCGCCCATAGCGTCGAAAATGATGAAGGCCAATTCACCTTCAGCTCCGGTTGGAGTTACCCCGGCGAGGGCGAGCAGCAGGCGCTGCGGCTGCGGATTGAAAAAACCACAGCCGGGCAAACTGAGGTGTGGAACGACGAGCACCCGATGGTGGCCGTGAGCTTTGCGCAGTTACAGGCGCTGTTGCAGCCGTATTTTGCGGTGCAGGTGTTTGAGCATGATTACGAGAAGCTTATTCCGTGGGACGGCGTTTCCGGCAATGCGCTGTTTGCTTGCGTGAAGATTGGTTGAGCGAAAGCGTCGGCAGGGCTTGTAGGGTGGAAAACCGCGAAGCGTTTCCACCGCCAGGTCTAGGGCTCGCCAACCATCATTTCGTCATTACCTCCGCACCAGTCTGGCGGATACAGCCCATGGCGTACCGCGCGGTGAAAGCTGGAATATGGCCAATCCAGCACCCGTTGCACATGGCCGTGTTTGAGCGGATTGGCGTGGATGTAATCGAAGTGTCGTTGGTAATCGAGGTCGTCACGGATCAGGTGTTCCCAATAGCGGCGTTGCCAGACCCCGCGCTCACCTCGTGTGCGCTGGGTGGCGTTTAGCGTCTCGGTTTTTGCCAGGCGTTTAGCAAAGGCGAATTTGATCACCTTCCAGCGCAGGGCGAAATTCGCGTTACCCTCCGGCAGTGTCCACAGGCAGTGCATGTGTTCGGGTAACACCACCCAGGCATCAATATGAAAGGGGTGGCGCTGCCGAGTGGCTCGCACCGTGGCGCGCAGCAGATCGATCTCACGGACCAGCAGGTCGCTGTTGCGATTACGCAGGTTCACGGTGAAGAAGTAAGTTGCCCCAGGCACGCGGGCGCGGCGGTAGTTGGACATGGCGGCTCATCCTTGAGCGGTTTAGCGGTTGAATAAACCATGGTGGACAAGCTGCGCGTTGTCCACCCTACAACTACGCACCACCACGTAGGGTGGAAAACCGCGAAGCGTTTTCCACCATGGATATTCAGGTTACTTGCTGCTTTTGTGTTGTGTTCGGGTAATGGTTCCGCACTTACGGCGGGGCACTTTTGGCAGTTGCCCCAAAAGTAACCAAAAAGTCTTGCCCCTTACATGCGGGTTTCGCTACGCGAAACTTCCCTCGTTCCATCATTGCTCCAGGGGCCCGACCGGATGCGGCCCACCGACGAAGGGCCATCCCTGGCCCATCGCGGCTCTCGCGGCATCCATGCCGCTCAACCCCTTCCACAACGATTCCGCTTGGCCTCCTGAAGGGGGCGTTTGGCGTCGTCTGTGAGGTCGCGGATTGCAAAGCAAAAGCCAATAGTGGTGTTGTTTGCTGTTGATGGTTTGCTCATCACGGTGGACAAGCTGCGCGTTGTCCACCCTACAAATACGCACTACCGCGTAGGGTGGAAAACCGCGAAGCGTTTTCCACCATGGATGCCCAGGCTACTTGCTGAAAGGGGCGTTTGGCGTCGTCTGTGAAATTGCGGATTGAAAAGCCAAAGCGTGGCGGTTTTGACCATCAAGGTCGCGGGGCTTTGTGATGGGTATCGCTGCGCTCCACCCATCCTACGAATATTCACCGAACCTGTAGGAGCGGCTTTAGCCGCGAAGCTTTTGCTCTTCGCTCTGCCGTTCACAACTCGCCCAAACACCTCGGTCCCCCGGTCCCGTCAGGAGGCCGAGCGGAGGTGCTGAGGAGAGGGACGTTTGGCATGGATGCCAAACGAGGAACGATGGGCCAGGGATGGCCCTTCGTGACGACCCTCGGAGCAGCGCCGGAGCGAGGGAAGTCTGGCGTAGCCAGACCCGGATGCCGGGTGTGCTTTCTCTTTGGTTACTTTCTCCTTCGCGCAAGCAAAGAGAAAGTAACTCGCCGTAAGGGCGAAATAATAGGGGTAGGCGGCGGAGAAAATAACTTAATTTAATTTTTAGCGAGTTACACTTGCCTGATAAGGCTAAGTATTTCATCGGCCGATCTTATTGTCGTATCTATTTCTTCGAAGATGCCATCTAGTGCTTTTAATGCTTTCCTCTTTGATTTATTTAGATGAATTGTTAATTTCGGGAAGCTTTCTATGGTTGATCTGAAATTGATCAGTCC
Organism: Pseudomonas sp. BGA-UO-ETr-WB11; assembly: GCF_059567785.1. Lineage (NCBI taxonomy): Bacteria > Pseudomonadati > Pseudomonadota > Gammaproteobacteria > Pseudomonadales > Pseudomonadaceae > Pseudomonas > Pseudomonas sp. BGA-UO-ETr-WB11. The sequence goes on from NZ_JCAQOS010000006.1 coordinate 309,098, forward strand.
TTGCTGAGATTCAATTGCAGAGTTTCTCATGCTGGATATTGCATCTTTTAATTCGGCCGATTCGCTTTCTGTGTTGCTTGCAATATTTACTTGAAGTGCGACGGCTTTGCTCAGCGCCTCGAATGCGTCTTCTCTGGAGTTTGATACTATAGTTACTTGTAGTTCGACTGTCTCTGAGAAACGATCTAGGTCGTCAGCTGAAAGCTTTAAGATTCTTCTTGCTCGGGATGGGTCTATTTTTTCGCCTGATGCGGTTAGCGAATTTATTTCGTGCGTTCTTGTTGTGAATTGAGAGCCGACTTTGTCAGTCGCCTCCGCAATTGAGCATAGGCCAGATGTCATGACTGACATTTTATCTTCGAATATTTCGAAGTGGTCCAGTATGCCGTAGTCGTCATCTTCGTCAAAGAGCTCCAGTGGTTGCTGCTTTTCTGACGATTCGTTCCTGTCTTTGGGTGGGTTTTCCGAGCCTACTTTCTTTGCCCATTTTTGAGCAACTTTACTTAAGTGAACGCGTAGTAATGTTTCAAATTCTTTTGAGTCTTCGAAGGTCCAGTATAATCCGCCTTTTTCCCCAAGACTTGTTTTAAGGTATTGAAGCTTCCCTAATTGCTCGATGTTTAATTTTGAAGGAGATATTGGTTGGTCTTTGAAGTAAATCATTATTTCTACGGCGGAGTTGTCTTTCAGGTGTTTCTGGTAGGCTCTGTCAAACTCTTAAATTGTGCCTGAGTCAGCTTTCTCGGTCGGTGTGCCTGTTTTGCTCCAGAATATTGCGATGAATATGTCGTAATTATCATCTATTTGGTTGTTTATTGCGTTTTGCGGGTAGTCTGCAAAGGACGGGTATGTGTCTGTTTCCCATTTTATTAGGTCGAATCGGAGATTTAAATTTTGGCTCCATGTTTTATTTAACTCTTGAATTATGGATTCAAGAGTTCTCCGCTCTTCTGTTACGTCAGAGGGGGATGCTATGAATACGTTCAATATTGTTTCGTTTCTTGGCATTGTTAAGTCCCCTGTTTGATCTGGTGAAACTAAAAAGCCCCGCATATAGCGGGGCTTTTTAGTCTGTCTAGCCACCCCAACATCCATGTAAGGCCTAGCTTTAAGTAATGGAGTTAACCGGAATCAATCCCAGCTCAACGCCCCACCAGTCTGATACTCGATCACACGGGTCTCAAAGAAGTTCTTCTCCTTCTTCAAGTCCATGATTTCGCTCATCCACGGGAACGGGTTAGTCGTACCTGGGTACTCTTCCTTCAAACCAATCTGCGACAGGCGACGGTTGGCGATGAACTTGAGGTAGTCCTCCATCATTGCCGCGTTCATGCCCAGCACGCCGCGCGGCATGGTGTCGCGCGCGTATTCGATTTCCAGTTGGGTGCCCTGCAGAATCATCTGCGAAGCTTCTTCCTTCAGCTCGGCATCCCACAGGTGCGGGTTTTCGATTTTGATCTGGTTGATCACATCGATCCCGAAGTTCAGGTGCATCGACTCGTCACGCAGGATGTACTGGAACTGCTCGGCCACGCCGGTCATCTTGTTGCGGCGACCCATGGACAGGATCTGGGTGAAGCCGCAGTAGAAGAAGATGCCTTCCAGCACGCAGTAGTAAGCGATCAGGTTGCGCAGCAGTTCTTTGTCGGTCTCGACGGTGCCGGTGTTGAAGGTCGGATCGGAGATCGAACGGGTGTATTTCAGGCCCCAGGAGGCCTTCTTCGCCACGGACGGGATCTCGTGGTACATGTTGAAGATCTCGCCTTCATCCATGCCCAGCGATTCGATGCAGTACTGGTAGGCGTGGGTGTGGATCGCCTCTTCGAAGGTCTGGCGCAGGATGTACTGGCGGCACTCCGGGTTGGTGATCAGGCGGTACACGGCCAGGGCCAGGTTGTTGGCAACCAGGCTGTCAGCGGTGGAGAAGAAACCGAGGTTGCGCATGACGATGCGGCGCTCGTCTTCGCTGAGGCCGTCTTTGCTCTTCCACAGGGCAATGTCGGCGTTCATGTTTACTTCTTGCGGCATCCAGTGGTTGGCGCAGCCGTCGAGGTACTTCTGCCAAGCCCAGTCGTACTTGAAGGGTACGAGCTGGTTGAGGTCGGCGCGGCAGTTGATCATGCGCTTCTCGTCCACGGCCACGCGGGCGGAGGCGCCGTCCAGTTCGGCCAGGCCTTCGGCGATGTCGAGCTGATCCAGTGCGGCCTTGGCGCGGGCGATGGCCGGCGAGTCGCTGGCGGAGACGGCACGCGCCTCAACGGCGGCGTTCTGGCCATCCTTGTCGAGTTTGTCGAGGCTCATCTCGACCACTGTCGGCGCCGGCTTGACGGCGTTCAGGTCGACTTCGTCTTCTTTGTCAAATTCATCCCAGCTCAGCATGACTCGGCTCCTGCTTCAGGCGGTGAAATAACCGGCCTGTGTGGATATACAGTTAATTCGATTGTGTTCCGTTGCGTAAAGCGCGCAAGGGCAAAACGGGTACCGCTGGTCGGGGTGGGTCGCTCTAACGCGGCGTCCCTCAGCCCGTGCCTCACGGCCTTGCGGCAGGGAGGCGGGTGTTTGTGGGGGAGGGGATGGCGGTGGCCAATTTCCCCTCTCCCTAACCCTCTCCCGTAAACGGGAGAGGGGACTGATTCTGTGTGTTGCTTTAGCGTGTGTTGTTGCTTTGCACTCGTATCGAGCGCGTAGCTGAGCGAGTGAGCGCTAGGCGCCGTGGCGGCTGGCCCCGGGAGTGTACTGTTGTACATGACCGGGGTCGGCCGACGCGGCAACAACGCGGGCGCCGCTCAGATCCGCGCGTTGTCGAACACCTTATTGGCAGGCTTCGCAGTCTGGCTCGTCGATCGCACAGGCTTTAGGCACGGGTGCCGGGCCGGCCGGGGCTACGGGTGCGGCGCTGAAGCCTTCGTCGATGCCGCCATTGGACACGGCGTTGAGCTTGCCGGTGTTGATGGTCGACTTCTCGGTGCTGGTCGCGGCCAGGGCACGGAGGTAGTAGGTGGTTTTCAGGCCACGGTACCAAGCCATGCGGTAGGTCACGTCGAGCTTCTTGCCCGATGCGCCGGCGATGTAGAGGTTCAGTGACTGGGCCTGGTCGATCCACTTCTGACGGCGGCTGGCGGCGTCAACGATCCACTTGGTGTCCACTTCAAACGCGGTGGCGTAGAGGTCTTTCAACTCCTGCGGAATGCGCTCGATCTGCTGCACGGAACCGTCGTAGTACTTCAGGTCGTTGATCATCACCGAGTCCCACAGGCCGCGGGCTTTGAGGTCGCGAACCAGGTACGGGTTGATCACGGTGAATTCGCCCGACAGGTTCGATTTCACATAGAGGTTTTGGTAGGTCGGTTCGATCGACTGCGATACGCCGGTGATGTTGGCGATGGTGGCAGTCGGGGCGATGGCCATGATGTTCGAGTTACGAATGCCTTTCTGTACACGGGCACGGACCGGCGCCCAGTCCAGGGACTCGTTCAGGTCGACGTCGATGTACTTCTGGCCGCGCTGCTCGATCAGGATCTGCTGCGAATCCAGCGGCAGGATGCCTTTGCTCCACAGCGAACCGTTGAAGGTTTCGTAGCTGCCGCGCTCGTCGGCCAGGTCACAGGAGGCCTGGATGGCGTAGTAGCTGACCGCTTCCATGGACTTGTCGGCAAATTCCACCGCGGCGTCGGAGCCGTAAGGAATGTGCTGCAGGTACAGGGCGTCCTGGAAACCCATGATGCCGAGGCCAACTGGGCGGTGTTTGAAGTTGGAATTGCGCGCTTGCGGCACCGAGTAGTAGTTGATGTCGATAACGTTATCGAGCATGCGCACGGCGACCTTGATGGTCTTTTCCAGCTTGGCGGTGTCGAGCTTGCCGTTGACGATGTGGTTCGGCAGGTTGACCGAGCCCAGGTTGCACACGGCGATTTCGTCGGCGTTGGTGTTCAGGGTGATCTCGGTGCACAGGTTCGAGCTGTGGACCACGCCCACGTGCTGCTGCGGGCTGCGCAGGTTGCACGGGTCTTTGAAGGTCAACCATGGGTGGCCGGTTTCGAACAGCATGGAGAGCATCTTGCGCCACAGGTCTTTGGCTTGGATGGTCTTGAACAGCTTGATCTTGCCGTACTGGGTCAGGGCTTCGTAGTACTCGTAGCGCTCTTCGAAGGCTTTACCGGTCAGGTCGTGCAGGTCTGGCACTTCGCTTGGGCTGAACAGGGTCCATTGGCCGTCGTCGAACACGCGCTTCATGAACAGGTCCGGGATCCAGTTGGCGGTGTTCATGTCGTGGGTGCGGCGACGGTCGTCACCGGTGTTCTTACGCAGCTCGATGAACTCTTCGATGTCCATGTGCCAGGTTTCCAGGTAGGCACACACAGCGCCTTTGCGCTTGCCGCCCTGGTTTACTGCAACAGCGGTGTCGTTGACCACTTTGAGGAATGGCACCACGCCTTGCGACTTGCCGTTGGTGCCTTTGATGTAGGCACCGAGGGCGCGCACTGGGGTCCAGTCGTTGCCCAGACCGCCGGCAAACTTGGACAGCAGGGCGTTGTCGCGGATGGCGTCGTAGATGCCGCCCAGGTCGTCCGGCACGGTGGTCAGGTAGCACGACGACAGCTGCGGACGCAGGGTGCCGGCGTTGAACAGAGTCGGGGTCGAGGCCATGTAGTCGAAGGACGACAACAGGTTGTAGAACTCGATGGCGCGCTCTTCCTTGTTCTTCTCTTCGATCGCCAGGCCCATGGCCACGCGCATGAAGAACACCTGGGGCAGTTCGAAACGCACGCCATCCTTGTGGATGAAGTAACGGTCGTAGAGGGTCTGCAGGCCCAGGTAGGTGAACTGCTGGTCACGCTCGTGGTTGATCGCCTTACCGAGCTTCTCCAGGTCATAGGAGGCCAGCACCGGGTTGAGCAATTCGAACTCGATACCCTTGGCGATGTAAGCCGGCAGGGCCTTGGCGTAGAACTCGCTCATCTCGTGGTGAGTGGCGCTGGCGGCAACACCGAGGAAGCCCAGGCCTTCGGCGCGGATGTTGTCCATCAGCAGGCGTGCGGTCACGTAGCTGTAGTTTGGCTCACGCTCAACCAGGGTGCGGGCGGTCATCACCAGTGCGGTGCTGACGTCGCTTTGCGCCACGCCGTCGTAGAGGTTCTTCAGGGTTTCGCTCTGGATCAGCTCGCCATCGACTTCAGCCAGGCCTTCGCAGGCTTCGCTGATGATGGTGTGCATGCGGCCCAGGTCCAGCGGCGCAACGCTGCCGTCCAGGTGGGTGACGCGAATGCTTGGGTGGGCTTGAGCCGGCACCTGGGTACCGCGGGTGGCACGCTCCTTGGAACGCTCGTTGCGGTAGATCACGTAGTCGCGGGCAACTTTCTGCTCGCCGGCACGCATCAGGGCCAGTTCAACCTGGTCCTGGATTTCTTCGATGTGGATGGTGCCGCCGGACGGCATGCGACGCTTGAAGGTGGCGCTGACCTGTTCGGTCAGGCGCTCAACGGTTTCATGGATACGCGACGAGGCAGCAGCGGTGCCGCCTTCAACTGCGAGAAACGCTTTGGTGATGGCCACGGTGATCTTGTCATCGGTATACGGCACCACGGTGCCGTTACGCTTGATCACGCGCAGCTGGCCTGGCGCGGTGGCAGCCAGGTCAAGGCTGTCGCCGGCTTGCGGCGCGTTGGCCTTGAGCGTCTCGCGAGTGCTGTCGGTATGCATTCAATGTCTCCGTGTTCTGTATTTATTAGGTTGGACACTTGGCGTGCTGGCCGTTCGTTCATCATTTCAACAACGCCACGCGCCAGGCTCAACGCCAGGCGCACGGGAAGTTGTAATTGAGGTCGGAAAGGGCACGACTCAAGCACCTTCCTGGCTCAAAAGTCACTGGTGCTGGCCTCAGGCCAGAACCACAATACCTAGTGGTGTGTGCGGTTTCGCATTACACCGAATCAAAGCCGCCGTCACGCATTTTTTGGGGCTTTGTTAGCATCCTGCGCATGGGCGCTGGATGGTTGCTGCAAAGAGCGGTTCGAGCTACCGGTGCTGGCCTGCGAAGCGGCCTGAGCGGTTCATTCTATTTGTGTCCGGTAAGTCACCAAAACCCAACATATAGGTGTTTGGCGCGATGGGGATACAAGATAGAGCGCTAGACAGATCATTGCAAGACGACAGTTTGCTCCAGCCTGTGGATAACCCTGTGGGTTAAACTTGGGTAACTTTGGCTAACCCGCATGGGCCTTGGGGTTGCCCTGGGCTGACCACTCGTCGCCAGTTAAATGGCTTTGACAATGGCCTTTGAAGATGCTGAAGGCGTCACAGCTCAACACTATATGTTGTGTTTTGCTCATGGGGTGGCATGCGCTGTGCAGAACGCCGGGCGTTGTTACAATGCCGCGCGTTTCGATCGGGGCGCGGCGGTGGCAGGAGTGAGTGTGGTGGAGCAGCAAGGCTGGCAAATTCTTATCGTGGAAGACGATCAGCGTCTGGCCGAGCTGACCCGCGAGTACCTCGAAGCCAATGGCTTGCGCGTGGCCATCGAGTCCGACGGCGCGCAGGCGGTGGCGCGGATTCTGCGTGAGCAGCCGGCCCTGGTGATTCTCGACCTGATGCTGCCCGGCGAAGACGGCCTGTCGATTTGCCGCACGCTGCGCAGCCAGCATTATCCGGGGGCGATCCTGATGCTGACGGCGCGCACCGACGACCTCGATCAGGTCCTGGGCCTGGAGTTGGGCGCCGATGACTATATGTGCAAGCCGGTGCGCCCACGCCTGTTGCTGGCCCACATCCGTGCCTTGCTGCGCCGCCATGAGGGCAGCAGCGAGACGCCGGCAACCGATGCCCAGCGCCTGGAGTTCGGGCCCCTGCATATCGATAACCGCATGCGTGAGGTGTGGCTGCATGGCCGTGGCATCGAGCTGACCAGTGCCGAGTTCGATCTGCTCTGGCTGCTGGCCTTCAACAGTGGGCGCATCCTTTCGCGCGAGGAAATCTTCACCGCCCTGCGCGGCATCGGTTACGACGGCCAGGACCGCTCCATTGATGTACGCATCTCGCGCATCCGCCCGAAAATCGGCGACGACCCCGAGCACCCGCGCCTGATCAAGACCGTGCGCAGCAAGGGCTACCTGTTTGTGCGTGAGGCGGCGCAGGCCCTGTGAATTCAATCTTCCTGCGCATCTATGGCGGTATGCTGGCGGCCTTGGTGCTGGTGGCGCTGCTCGGTTTTATGACCCTGCATCTGGTCAATCAGGTGCGCGGCGACGAGTACCGCGAGGGCCTGGCCCGCGGCACCTTCCGCCTGATGGCCGATAACCTCCAGCCAATGAACCGGGTCGAGCGCCACCGCGCCTTGCTGCAGTGGGAGCGCCTGTTGGGCATCCCCCTGGATTTGCAGGCACTGGACGAGCAGCCGCTGGACAGCCATGCCCGCGAGCGCCTGCGCCGTGGCCAGGTGCTGGTGATCAAGGACGGGCACAAACCGTCGCTGGTTTACAGCCTGTTGAGCGGACCCGAAGCGCTGGTGCTGGTGGGCGAGGTGCAGCAGATCAGCGAGCAGCTGGCGCGCGCCACTGTTTACCTGCTCAGCGATGAGCTGGTGCGCTACCCGGTGGCCGAGCAACCGGCACGCTTGGCGCAGATCAAGGAGGGCAAGCAGTTCGGCTTCGAGCTGAAATTGATCACCCTGCAGGAGGCGCAGCTGGATGACGACCAGCGCCGCCGCGTCGATGAAGGTGACACGGTGATGGCCCTAGGCAAGGGCGGCGAGTCGATCCATATCTTCGCCGGCCTGCTGGACACACCCTGGGTGCTGGAGCTGGGGCCGTTGCACCTGATGAACCCGGCGCCGCCGCAACTGCTGGTGTTGATCGCCGCCATGGCCCTGAGCCTGATCGGCCTGGCCGTTTACCTGCTGGTGCACCAACTGGAACGCCGTTTGCGCGGTCTGGAAGGGGCGGCCACGCGGATTGCCGCCGGCAGCCTGGAAACCCGCGTGCCGACCCGCGGTGCCGACTCAGTGGGGCGTTTGGCGGCGGCGTTCAACCACATGGCCGGGCAGTTGCAGCACTTGCTGACCATCCAGCGTGAGATGGTGCGGGCGGTGTCCCATGAGTTGCGCACACCGGTGGCGCGCCTGCGTTTTGGCCTGGAGATGATCGCCGATGCGCAAACCGCCAGTGCCCGGCGCAAGTACATGGACGGTATGGACAGCGATATTCAGGAACTCGACCGCCTGGTGGATGAGATGCTCACCTATTCGCGCCTGGAGCAGGGCGAGCCGGCGCTGAAGTTTCAGCGCGTCGACCTCGACGCCTTGCTCGACCAGGTGCTCAGCGAGCAGGCGCCGCTGCGTCCGGCCATTCGGCTGCTGTGCGGCACCACACCTGCGGCCGAGCCAGCGCTGGTGGATGGCGAGCTGCGTTACCTGCACCGCGCCCTGCAAAACCTGGTGAGCAACGCCATGCGCCATGCGGAAACCCGCGTGCGGGTCAGTTATTACCTGCAGGGTGAGCAGTGCCGGATGGATGTCGAGGACGACGGCCCCGGCGTGCCCGAGGCGGACTGGGAGCGGTTGTTTACCCCGTTTCTGCGCCTGGACGACAGCCGTACCCGCGCCTCCGGCGGCCACGGTTTGGGCCTGTCGATTGTGCGGCGGATCATCTACTGGCATGCCGGTCGGGCGCTGGTTGGCCGCAGTGCCGACCTGGGGGGCGCCTGCTTCAGCCTGGTGTGGCCGCGACAGCAAATGCAGCGCGAGGCGACGGTTTAAGCGCCAATACTGACCAGGCTCAGCACCTGCTTGCCAAGGTCGACGAATTGCCCCTGGCAGCGGCTGCCTGCCGGCCAGTGGGGGCCGAGGTCGCGGAGCAGCTGCAATTCGGCTTGGCCATCGGCGGCGCGCATAACTTCTGCGTCATGGAAGTAGAAGCGTTGTTGTACCAGCGGATAGAGCGCCTTGAACAAGCTTTCCTTGAGGGAAAAGCTCAGGCTGATCTGGCTCGCGCGCTGACTCTCGGGCAACTGCGCCAGGCGCAACAGCTCTGCCGGAGTGAGCAGTTGCGCCGCCAGCCGCTCGGCGCGTTCATGGCTTAACCAGGTTTCCACATCCAGGCCCAGACCCTGATAGTCACCTGCATGGGCCACTACGGCGGCGGCCCAGCCGTCGCCGTGGGTGATCGAACCCACCACGCCGGCCGGCCAGCAGGGCGCCCGATCAGCGCCGACTGCGGGCACCGAGGCTACGCCGGTCAATTGCAGCAGCGCTTGGCGCGCACACAGGCGGCCGGCGAGGTACTCCGCCTGGCGTTTGTTGGCACCTTTTACGGCGGCAATACCACTCAGGGCTGCGTCGTCGTGCTGCAGTTGGGCGGGGTCAAAGTGACAGCTGACCAACTGCGCGCCGGCCAGCGCCTGGGGCAAGGGCCAATGGGTGTGCAGGGGCTGGCAAAAGCGCGGCGGGTGGGGGATTGGGTTCATGCCGGCATTCTGCCGGGTTGCTGGCGGGGCGGCCAGCGAGACAGGCTGTTTACATTTTGTTGCAGAGCAGTAACAAAGCGCTACGCCGCCTGGCGCCTACATTTGCCAGACTAGTTAGGCGTTTCTTGTGGAGCGCAGGTGAGGTTGTATACCGCTGGTGGGCTTTAGCTTAAGCCCCGGCGGTTGTTTTTAACGGGAGCCCACGGGCTCCCGTTTTTTTTTGCGCTGCGCTTACCCGTTATAGATTGCGCACTTGGCAACTACCGGTTTCGGTTTTACGCCGAGTCACGTTCTCTTCGCCCGCTGCACGACGGTTATTCGTAGGAGCGGCTTTAGCCGCGAAGCTTCGCTCAGCACAAATGCTAGCGTCTGCTGCGTACTGTCATAGGCGTCGGGCCGAATGCCTCGCCGTGCGTAACTGTTACCGCGCCTTTGGTTTGGCGCTGTCCACGTGGCGATTGAGTTCTTGCCCGGCGAGGACTTACTGGCGGGGTTCGCGGCTGAAGCCGCTCCTACAGAAACGGGCACGCAGGTGCTGTTTTCCTGGTGTTAAGTGGCTAACCGAATGCGACTGCACAGTTACCCAGCGAATCCACGCGCAACTGTTCTGGGGCGCGTCCACGTGCCTCCCTATACTGGTGGCCCCTGCGCATTGTGCGGCGGGGTCGGGAGGTTGTGGTGCGCGGGTTGAGCGAGCGGGTTCAGGTCATCGGTTGCTTGGTGTTGGCGATGGCTTTGTGGGGTTCGTCGTTTATCGCCCTCAAGCTGGCCTTCAGTGAGCTGCCACCGCTGTGGGTGATCTTCGGACGCATGGCCCTCGGCAGCTTGGTGTTTCTCCTTGCCTGGCGCTGGCGTGGGCAGATGCGCTATCAGGCCGGTGACTGGAAATACCTGCTGGTGTTGGCCGTGTGTGAGCCCTGTCTGTATTTCATCTTCGAGGCCCTGGCCCTGCAGAACACCAGCGCCGCGCAAGCGGGGATGATCACCGCGCTGATGCCGTTGCTGGTGGCCATGGGCGCCTTTGTGTTTCTGCGTGAACGGATCAGCCGCACCACGTTGCTGGGGTTTTTACTGGCCGTGGCGGGGGCGGTGTGGTTGAGCCTGGCCGGTGAGGCGGACGCCCATGCGCCGGCGCCGCTGTTGGGCAACTTCTACGAGTTTCTCGCGATGCTCTGCGCGATGGTGTACACGCTGCTGTTGAAGGTGCTCAGCGAGCGCTATTCGGCGTTTTTGCTCACCGCCATGCAGGCCTTTGTCGGCAGCCTGTTTTTCCTGCCGGTGGCGCTGTGGAGTGCGCCACTGCCGCAAACGGTCAGTGCTCAGGGCTTGTGGGCGGTGGTTTATCTGGGGCTGGTGGTCACGGTGGGGGCCTATGGCCTGTACAACTACGCGGTCAGCCGGGTGCCGGCCAGCCAGGCCTCGGGCTTTATCAATCTGATCCCGGTGTTCACCCTGCTGTTTGCCGTGCTGCTGCTTGACGAGCGCCTGGTGGGCCAGCAGCTGCTGGGCGCTGCCCTGGTGTTCGTCGGCCTGGCCCTGAGTCAGTGGCGTCGGCCGACGCCACTGGTGGCTGGGGTGCTCGACTGAGAGGCTCTACAAGCCGACGGCGCGCAGGTCGAGCTGGCCGTCTTTGAGCGGCGGGCACCAGAAGTAGCTGCCGGTGAGCGGTCGGGTGAACTGGAACAGGCCGTCGCGGATGCCGTCTTCGGCACCGACCATGCGCTTGAGCTGGGCCTCGAAGGCATCAAACGAACAAGCGAAAGCGCTGAACATAAAGCCGGCCTGACTGCCGCTGGCCCAAGGCATTGAGCGGCGCAGGACGAAGGCTTCCGGGGCGAAGCTCTCTTGCGCGGTGCGCTTCACGTGGGCTGACTCCGGCGCATCCTCAAGTTCTTCGTTGTCGCTTTTGCGTCGGCCGATGGCGTGGTCCTGTTGCTGGCTGGACATGGCCTCGAAACGCGGCATGTCATGCAGCCATTGCTGCAGTGCGAGGAAGCTGCCGCCATCCAGACCGGGGCCCTGATCGCTGACCACCGCCGTGGCCACGGCGGCGTCGGCCACTGGGTTTTCTGTGCCGTCTTCGTAGCCGGTGAGGTCCAGGCCGTTGCGGTACTTGAACGCCTCGACCTGTTGTTCCAGGCGGAAGGTGCCGGCCAGGGTCTGCTCGATTTGCCGGGTTTGCTCGATCAGGTCGCCGCGCTCAGCGCTGCGCAACCAGCAGCAAAGAGCGCTGGGCGTGGAGGGGATGTCGCAACCGGGCAGGGCGTAACTGGGGAAGGCATGCAGGCCGGCAATCGAGTGGCCAAGGCTGAGCACCAGGGATTCCCCCAGGCCAACCACCAGGCGCTGGCCATCGGTCAGTGCGGCCAGACGTTGCAGGGCCGGCGCCAGCTCGGCGCCGGGCAGGGCGTGAAAGAACAGGTAGCTGGCGAACTGAGGGATGCCGGCGAGGATGCCAGGTTGGACGTGGTGCATCGGAGCTCCTTGCTTGATCGGTTAACAGGCCGTTGAAAAACTACCTGCGTTGGCAATACTGCGTTAAAAACGGCCTCAAAATGCTCATTTACAACTCGTAAACTCCGCTTTTTCGGCCGTTTTTGCCTTGTCTTGCCTGCCTCGCCTACATTGTTCAACAGCCTGTTAGGTGCGCCGCGCCGGAGCGCGGCGGACACGCTTCAGGCCTGGGACTGGGCGAGCATGTCGAGGATCACCGCTTCGGCGATGCGGATGCCGTCGACTCCGGCGGAGAGAATCCCGCCGGCATACCCGGCACCTTCGCCAGCCGGGTACAGGCCCTTGGTATTCAGGCTTTGCAGGTCGGTGCCACGGGTGATGCGCAGCGGCGAGGAAGTGCGCGTTTCGATGCCGGTGAGCACCGCGTCGTGCATGGCAAAGCCACGGATCTGCTTGTCGAAGGCCGGCAGCGCTTCGCGGATCGCCTCAATGGCGAAGTCCGGCAGGGCGCTGGCCAGGTCGACCAGGTGCACGCCAGGCTTGTACGACGGTTCGACGCTGCCCAGGGCGGTGGAGGCCTTGCCGGCGATAAAGTCACCCACCAACTGGCCGGGCGCTTCATAGGTGCTGCCGCCGAGCACATAGGCGTGGGATTCCAGGCGTTCCTGCAACTCGATGCCGGCCAGCGGCCCGCCGGGGAAATCCTGCTCCGGGGTGATGCCGACCACGATGCCGGCGTTGGCATTGCGCTCGTTGCGCGAATATTGGCTCATGCCGTTGGTCACCACCCGGTTGGGTTCGGAGGTGGCGGCCACCACGGTGCCGCCTGGGCACATGCAGAAGCTGTACACCGAGCGACCGTTCTTGGCGTGGTGCACCAGTTTGTAGTCGGCGGCGCCGAGCTTGGGGTGGCCGGCAAATTTGCCCAGGCGCGCGCGGTCGATCAACGATTGCGGGTGCTCGATCCGGAAGCCCACCGAGAACGGCTTAGCTTCCATGTACACGCCACTGCTGTGGAGCATGCGGAAGGTGTCGCGGGCGCTGTGGCCGAGGGCCAGGATCACATGGCGGCTGGCCAGTTGTTCGCCACTGTCGAGGACCACGCCGCGCAGTTGCCCGTCTTCGATCAGCACATCGCTGACCTTCTGCTCGAAGCGCACTTCACCGCCCAGGGCTTCGATCTGCTGACGCATGTCGGCGACCACGCCGGTCAGGCGGAAGGTGCCGATGTGCGGCTTGCTGACATACATGATCTCTTCCGGCGCACCGGCTTTGACGAACTCCTGGAGCACCTTGCGACCGAGGTGCTTGGGGTCCTTGATCTGGCTGTACAGCTTGCCGTCGGAGAAGGTGCCGGCGCCGCCTTCACCGAATTGCACGTTGGACTCGGGGTTGAGCACGTTTTTACGCCACAGGCCCCAGGTGTCTTTGGTGCGTTCACGCACCGACTTGCCGCGTTCGAGGATGATCGGCTTAAAGCCCTGTTGCGCCAGCAGCAGCCCGGCAAAAATTCCGCAGGGGCCAAAACCGACCACGATCGGCCGTTCGCTCAGCTCGGCCGGAGCCTGGCCAACGGGCTTATAAGCCGTGTCCGGGGCGATGCTCAGGTGGCGGTCATCAGGGAAGCGGGCCAGCAGGGCGGCCTCGTCCGTCACCTGGAAGTCGATGGTGTAGATAAAGCACAGCTCGGCATTTTTCTTGCGCGCGTCGTAGCTGCGCTTGAACAGGGTGAAGTCGAGCAATTCGTCCGAGGTCAGGCCCAGGTGGGCGAGCAGGGCAGGGCGCAGTTGCTCATCGCTGTGGTCGATGGGCAGCTTGAATTCGGTGATACGCAGCATGGTGGTAATCCAGATAGGGCCGGAGGCAACCCGGCAGAGTTGTGCAAGCTGGCGATTATAAACGGCGGGGCGGCCTGTGGGCAGGTTAAAGCGTCAGCCGCTATGACGTAGCCCGGATGCAATCCGGGATTGGCGCGTTTGCCCAGTCAATGGCCCCGGATGGTATCCGGGCTACGATGCGCTCTCCTGCGGTGGTCGGGGGGTGTGGGAGCGGTCTTGACCGCGAAGCTTCAAACCGCCAACGCCACTGTTTGTTGTTCAGGCCGTAGGATGGGTTGAGCGTGCGATACCCATCGAATACTCGACCGCGAGTCAGCCCTGATGGGTATCGCTGCGCTCCACGCCATCCTACGGCGTCAGGGCCGCAGCCAGGCGACCATCACATCCAGCATGCGGTTGGCGAAGGCCCATTCGTTGTCGTACCAGGCCAGGACCTTGACCAGTTCGCCCTGCACACGGGTGTGGTTGAGGTCGACCACGCAGGACACCGGGTAGCCGTTGAAGTCGCAGGACACCAGCGGCAGTTCATTACATTCCAGCACGCCCAGGGGCAGGGTTTTGGCACTTTCCTGCAGGCCGGCGTTGATCGCCTCGACAGAGGTGGGGCGCTCGCTGGTGAAGGTCAGGTCGAGCAGCGAGACGTTGGCGGTGGGTACGCGAATCGCCAGGCCATCCAGGCGTCCGGCCAGGCGCGGCAGCACCAGGCCGATGGTTTTTGCTGCGCCGGTGCTGGTGGGGATCATCGACAGCGCGGCGGCGCGGGCGCGGTAAGGGTCGCTGTGACTTTTGTCGAGCAGGCTCTGGTCGTTGGTGTAGGCGTGCACGGTGGTAATCAAGCCCTGGCGGATGCCCACGGCTTGGTCCAGGACCATGGCCAGCGGCGCCAGGCAGTTGGTGGTGCAGGAGGCATTGGAGACGATCTGCTGGCTGCCCAGTTGCTCGTGATTGACGCCATACACCACGGTCAGGTCAGCGCTTTCCAGGGGGTGGGAAAGCAGCACCCGTGGGGCGCCGGCGGTCAGGTGTTGCTCGACCTGCAGTCGGCTTTTCAGTTTGCCGGTGCATTCCAGCACCAGGTCGACACCCAGGCGGTCCCAGGGCAAGTTGACCACTTCCCGCTCGCGCAGCAGGCGGATGGATTGGCCGTGGATCTGCAGGATGTCGTCGTGCAGCAGCACCTGGCCGCTGAAGCGGCCAAAGGTGGAGTCGAAGCGGGTCAGGTGGGCGAGGGTGCTGAAGTCGCTGAGGTCGTTGATTGCCTCGATATGGGTTTTTTGTTCCAGGCCCCGTTCAAACAGGGCACGCACCAGCGCGCGACCGATGCGTCCGTAACCGTTGATGGCAATGCGCAGCATGGTCAATCTCCCAAGAGGCTTTACCTAGAGCTTAGGCCTCTGTGGGTGACGCTGCCGTGGGCTTACTCTTTATATCCACGTTGCGTGTTGAGGGCGCGATTGAGCTTCTGTAGGAGCGGATTTATCCGCGATGCCGTTTGCCTTGGGTGCATCGCGGCTGAAGCCGCTCCTACTGCGCGAGGCCAGCGCTGCAACAGCTAACGGGTATATAGCCTTACTCTTCGGGCAGAACGATGGCTTCCTGGCGGGCGCCACCGTAAGCGCCACAGCCTTTGAGGATTTGGCCATTGAGGCGCAACTCGGCGCGCAGGTGCTGGACGCTGCCGCTCATGCTGTCGACGCAGCGCTGCGGGGCAACCCACAGTTCCAGTTGCTGACCATTGGCGGCGCTGCTGAGGCTGAAGCGGCCTTCGGGCAGTTGTTCTTCCAGGTACGGCACGACCAGATCGGCCTGGCCGGGGCGTTGCAGAATCAGGCCCTGGCTGTTGGCGTCGAGGCGCCACTCTGGTTCATGGCCGCTGGCGCGCAGGGTCTGGCGCTTGAAGTTGAGGTCGTCGCAGCCGTGACCTTCGCGCTGGATGCGATAGAGCTTGGTCAGCTCGATTTGCCCGTCGGTGCCGGCCACTTGGCTGGCCGCCATGCGCCCAGCGAGGTCGGCAAACAGCACGTCCTTGCCGCCATTGAGCAGGGTCACGGCCTCTTGCAGCAGACCGGTATTGCCGCTGTCTTCAAGAATGAACTGGCGTTTTTCCTGGCAGGGACGGAACTGCAGGCGGTTGTTCACCACGTGCAACTCACCCTGCAGGCGCACCACGGGCGCGGGTGCCGGTTCGTCCGTCGGGAACAGTGACTGGCAGCCGGCAAACACAGGCAGCAGGGCAAGCAGCAGAAAACGGACGCTGGACATGGTGGCTCTCCGGAAAGGGAGCGCCACGTTACCGGGGCGCTGGGTGCAGCTCAAGGGTGGTGTCAGGCAGGTAGCAGAGTGTCGGCTTTAAGCAGAGTCTCCAGGCAGTGCTCGCGAATGCCGTAGAAGTCCTTGATCGCCTGGATTTTGCCCATCAGCTCGCTCGGGTTGCCGGCCTCTGCGCGTTTCACCGCGAGGATCATCTTGTTCTTGTTGGTGTGCTCCAGGGACACGAACTCGAACACCTTGGTGTCGTAGCCACAGGCTTCCAGCAGCAGGGCGCGCAGGCTGTCGGTGACCATCTCGGCCTCTTGGCCCAAGTGTACGCCGTACTGCAGCATCGGCTTGAGGGTGGCCGGGGTGTGCATCTGCGGGCGGATCTGTTTGTGGCAACACGGCGAGCACATGATGATCGCGGCGCCCGAGCGGATGCCCAGGTGCAGGGCATAGTCGGTGGCCACGTCGCAGGCGTGCAGGGCGATCATGATGTCGATCTGCTCGGGGGCGTAAGTGCGCACGTCGCCGTGTTGGAACAGCAGGCCCGGTTGCTCCAGCTTGGCGGCCGCGGCATTGCACAGGTTGACCATGTCCTCGCGCAGCTCGACGCCGCGCACCCGTGCGTCCAGGCCCAGGCTGTGGCTCAGGTAGTCGTGCAGGGCAAAGGTCAGGTAGCCCTTGCCGGAACCGAAGTCGACGGCGTGCAGCGGTTGGTTCTGGTCGAGGGTGGAGCTGCTCAGGGCGTGGGCAAACACTTCAACGAACTTGTTGATCTGCTTCCACTTGCGCGCCATGGCGGGCACCAGATCGTGCTGGTCGTTGGTCACGCCCAGATCGCGGAGAAACGGTCGGGTCAGCTCCAGAAAACGCTTCTTCTCGCGATTGTGTTCGGCGCTCGGCGCTTCCCGTTGCACGGCTTTGCCGACGAACAGCTGGGCCTTGTCTTTTTTGCTGAAAGTCAGCTGCAGCTCGGCGGTGAGCGACAGCAGGTGAGCGTTCTTGAACGCCGCTGGCAGCCATTCGGCAATCAGCGCCAGGGCCTCACTCAGCGGCAGGTTCTTGGTGATATCGCGGGTCTTGTAGCTGTAGACGAACGACAGGCAAGGCTGCTCTTTAACGCTGACCAGGCGCGCCACCACCCGTTGCAAATCAACTTCCGCGCCGCGGTATTTGGACAGTACCAGCTTGACCAGAGTGTTCTGCTGCAGGCTGGTTTCCAGCTGCGCCAGGAATTGCTCGCGGTCGGTGGCGGCGGATGGGGATGCAACGGACATGACGAAGGCCTCGAGCGGCTGCTCTGTGGTCGAGTAAAAATGGATGGCGAGCATTTTAGGGGTTAACGGCCAGCTTGGCGCGGGCTTATTTGCCTGGGGTGGGGCGTGGCGCGGATTGAACGGTGTGGGTGCTTTTTCGTGGCTATCCTTTAGTCATGCGCCTGAGTGTCGATATAAGAGTTAGCTGCTTATAACTGTGCCAGTGTATTGGCGGCATATTTGCCGAAACTAGCCCCGAGGAATACCTGTATGTCACTGCGTAATATCAGTGTTTCCACCCGCGCCAGCCTGAGTTTTGCAGTGATGGCGCTGATCGTGCTGCTGGTTGGCGGGCTTTCTATGCTGAAAATGCAGCGTATGAATGAAAATACCACGCAGGTTGAGCAGAACTGGCTGCCCAGTATTCTTGCTTTGAATGATATGAGTCGCGAGTTTTTGCGCGTTCGCGCCTTGACCCTGCGCCTGTTCGTCAATCGCGATGAGCAGGCGATGCGTACCACCGAGCAGGGGCTGGAGCAGATTAAAAGCCAGTTGCTTGAGGCTCAGGAACGTTATCGCAAGCTTGTTTCTAGCGAGGCGGAACAGGCGATATTTGACCGTTATCTGTTGGAACAAAATGCATACCTGCGCGAACAGAGCAAATTTGTCGAGTTGTCGCGGCAGGGCAAGCTCGAAGATGCTCGGGCGGTGGTCAATGGCGAGCTGAATAGCCATGCCAGCGACGCGGCGCAGGCTTTGGTGGACTTGACCGAACTGAACAAGAAAGGTGCGGAGGCGTCCATCTCTGAAGGGCGTGCGGAGTTTTCTGCAGCGATCAACGGGGTCGTGATCTTTATCGTCCTGGCCGTGGTGCTTACTATCGTGCTGGCGCTGGTGTTGACCCGCAGCATCGTCAAGCCGCTGAATGAGGCAGTGGCCGTGGCCCGCACGGTGGCGTCGGGCGACTTGTCCACCAACATCCAGGTTGAAGGCTCCGACGAACCCGCGCAGCTGCTGGAAGCCCTCAAGAGCATGCAGCAAAGCCTGCGCAGCACCATTCAGCATATTGCCGACTCCTCCAATCAGCTGGCATCGGCGTCGGAAGAACTGCACGCGGTAACGGAAGACACCAACCGCGGCCTGCATCAGCAAAATAACGAGATCGAGCAGGCGGCCACGGCGGTCAATGAAATGACCAGTGCGGTGGATGAAGTGGCGCGCAATGCGGTGAGTACTTCCGAGGCGTCGCGGGAGTCCGAGCGTACTGCCCAGCGCGGTCGCGATCAGGTGCTGCGTACAGTCAACTCAATCAGCAGTCTGGCGGAGAACGTCACTTCTACCGCCAGTGAAGTGGGCGAGCTGGCGGACAAAATTCGCGATATCAGCAAGGTGCTGGAGGTGATTCGCTCGATTGCCGAGCAAACCAACCTGCTGGCTTTGAACGCGGCCATTGAGGCGGCGCGTGCTGGTGAACAGGGGCGCGGTTTTGCCGTGGTGGCGGATGAGGTGCGCTTGCTGGCGCAGCGCACCCAGCAGTCGACCCAGGAAATTGAACAGATGATTGGTGGTATCCGCCAGGGTACCGATCATGCCGTGAGCGCCATGCAGGGCAGCAACACCCTGGCCCATGCCACCCTGGAACTGGCCCAGTCGGCAGGCCAGGCCCTGGACGAGATCACCAGTTCGATCACTCAAATCAACGAGCGTAACCTGCTGATTGCCAGTGCCTCGGAAGAGCAGGCGTCCGTCACCCGTGAAGTGGACCGCAACCTGGTCAATATCCGTGACCTGTCGCTGCAATCCTCAGCCGGTGCCAACCAGACCAGTGCCTCCAGCCAGGAGCTGTCACGCCTGGCCATCGACCTCAACAGCCTGGTCAGCAAGTTCCGCCTGTAAGGGCACAGGTTATCTGGGCGGTTTAGCCGCCCAGGTAGGCGTCGCGGACCTTCGGGTCCACCAGCAGCTCGGCGCCGCTGCCCTGCATCACGATACGGCCGTTCTCCAGTACATAGGCACGGTCGGCCAGCTTCAGTGCCTGGTTGGCGTTCTGCTCGACCAGGAACACCGTAACCCCGTCTTTGCGCAGCTGTTCGATGATGTCGAAAATCTGCTGGATGATGATCGGCGCCAGGCCCAAAGACGGCTCGTCGAGCAGCAGCAGTTGCGGCTTGCTCATCAGCGCACGACCGATGGCGAGCATCTGCTGCTCGCCGCCGGACATGGTGCCAGCGCGCTGATCGAAGCGTTCCTTGAGGCGCGGGAACAGTTGCAGGACTTTGTCCATCTGCTCCACATAGTCGGCTTTCTCGGTGAAGAAACCGCCCATGGCCAGGTTTTCTTCCACGGTCAGGCGGGCAAACACCCGCCGACCTTCCGGCACCACGGCAATGCTCTTGCGCATGATCTCGGGGGTGTCGAGGCCAACCAACTCATCACCCTGATAGCGGATGCTGCCACTGCTGGCCCGCGGCGTGCCGCACAGGGTCATCAGCAGGGTTGATTTGCCGGCGCCGTTGGCGCCGATCAGGGTAACGATTTCGCCTTTCTGCACTTCGATGTTGATGTCGTGCAGGGCCTGGATCTTGCCGTAGAAGGTCGAGACATTGTTGAAATACAGCATGCTTATGCCTCTCCCAGATAGGCTTTGATCACATCCGGGTTGTTGCGGATCTGCTCCGGCGTGCCGTTGGCCAGGGGCGTGCCCTGGTTGATCACGTAGATGTGGTCGGAAATGCTCATCACCAGCTTCATGTCGTGCTCGATCAGCAGCACGGTGACGTCATGGTCGTTGCGCAGCATGCCGATCAGCGCCTTGAGGTCTTCGGTCTCGCGCGGATTGAGACCGGCGGCCGGCTCGTCGAGCATCAGGATGCGCGGGCGGGTCATCATGCAGCGGGCAATTTCCAGACGGCGTTGCTGGCCGTAGGCGAGGGTTCCGGCTGGGCGGTTGGCCACCTCGGTGAGGTTGACCTGCTCCAACCAGTGCGCCGCGTATTCCATGGCCGTGCGTTCGCTGCGGCGAAAGCCCGGCGTCTTGAACAGGCCCGCAAGGAAGTTGGTGTTGAGGTGCCGATGCTGGGCCACCAGCAGGTTCTCGATGGCGGTCATTTCCTTGAACAGGCGAACGTTCTGGAAGGTCCGCACCACGCCGCGGCGGGCGATCTTGTGCCCCGGCAGGTGTTGGATCGGCGCGTCATCCAGCAGGATCACGCCGCCGCTCGGCTGGTAGAAGCCGGTCAGGCAGTTGAACACGGTGGTCTTGCCGGCGCCGTTGGGGCCGATCATCGACACCACTTGTTTGGGCTGCACGCTGAGGGCGACATTATTGACCGCCAGCAGACCGCCGAAACGCATGCACAGGCCGCTCACTTCAAGAATCGGGCGGCTCATGGCTTCAGCTCCAGGTGCGGACGCTGCATGGGCAACAGGCCCTGCGGACGCCAGATCATCATCAGCACCATCAGGGCGCCAAACATCAACATGCGGTATTCGCTGAACTCACGCATCAGCTCCGGCAAGAGGATCATCACCACCGCGGCGAGGATGATGCCCAGCTGCGAGCCCATGCCGCCCAGCACGACGATGGCGAGAATGATCGCCGACTCGATAAAGGTGAACGACTCCGGCGTGACCAGGCCCTGGCGCGCGGCGAAAAAGCTGCCGGCGAAACCGGCGAAGGTGGCGCCGAGGGTGAAGGCCGAGAGCTTGATGATGGTCGGGTTCATGCCCAGGGCGCGGCAGGCGATCTCATCTTCGCGCAGCGCTTCCCAGGCGCGGCCGATCGGCATGCGCAGCAGGCGGTTGATCACGAACAGGGTCAGCAGCACCAGCAGCAGGGCCACCAGGTAAAGGAAGATGACCTTGTTGATCGAGTTGTAGGCCAGGCCGAAATACTCGTGGAAGGTCTGCATGCCTTCGGCGGCGCGGCGTTCGAACGATAGGCCGAACAGGGTCGGTTTGTCGATGTTGCTGATGCCGTTGGGGCCGCCGGTCAGTTCAGTCATGTTGCGCAGCAGGATGCGGATGATCTCGCCGAAACCGAGGGTGACGATGGCCAGGTAGTCGCCACGCAGGCGCAACACCGGGAAGCCGAGGACGAAGCCGAAGAATGCCGCCATCAGGCCGGCAATCGGCAGGCAGGTCCAGAAACCGAGACCGTAGTAGTGCGACAGCAGCGCGTAGCTGTAGGCGCCGACGGCATAGAAGCCGACGTAGCCGAGGTCGAGCAGGCCGGCCAGGCCAACCACGATGTTCAGGCCGAGGCCCAACATCACGTAGATGAGGATCAGGGTGGCGATATCCACCGCGCCGCGCGAGCCGAAGAACGGCCAGGCCAGGGCGACCATGATCAGGCCGAGGATAATCCAGCGCTGGGTCGAGGGCAGGGTCAGGAAGTTGCTGGCCTTGCCGGGCACGCTGGGCAGCGAAGGCAGTTGCGCCCACACGCCGTCCAGACGGTTGCGAAACAGCTGCCAGGCAAACATGGCAATGGCGGCGCCGGCGATGGTCCACAGCGCTGCTGGGCTGGCGCCATGGACTTCCAGGGTGATGCCGACGGTGGTGAGTTTCAGGCCCAGCACCGGGTAGGCCACGGCCAGTACCAGCAGGGCGCTGAAGAAGGCGGTTTTGAGGTTCGTGATCATACTTTTTCTACCTCCGGGCGACCGAGAATACCGGTCGGACGGAACAGCAACACCAGTACCAGCAGGCCGAAAGCGACCACGTCTTTGTACTGATCACCAAATACATCGGCGCCAAAGGCTTCAGCCACGCCGAGCAGCAAACCGCCGAGCATGGCGCCGGGGATGCTGCCGATGCCGCCCAGAACCGCAGCGGTAAAGGCCTTGATGCCAACCAGGAAGCCGGCGTTGGGGTTGATCACCCCGTACTGCATGCTCAGCAACACC
Source organism: Pseudomonas sp. BGA-UO-ETr-WB11 (assembly GCF_059567785.1). Lineage (NCBI taxonomy): Bacteria > Pseudomonadati > Pseudomonadota > Gammaproteobacteria > Pseudomonadales > Pseudomonadaceae > Pseudomonas > Pseudomonas sp. BGA-UO-ETr-WB11. Next base: position 331,265 of record NZ_JCAQOS010000006.1, read on the forward strand.
GCGGCCACTGCCGCCAGAGCAGCACCGATGACGAAGGTCAGGGCGATGATGTTGTTGGTGTTGATGCCCAGCAGGTTGGCCATCTTGATGTCTTCGGCGCAGGCGCGGCAGGCGCGACCCAGGCGTGAACGGGAGATGAACAGGGTCAGGGCCAGCATCACCAGGAAGGTGACGACGAAGATCAGCACCTGCATATAGGAGATCACCACTTCGCTTGCGCCGCCGCTACCAAACACGAAGTTGCCGGGGATCAGGTTGGGGATCGATTTGTCCTTCGAGTCCTGAGCCAGCAGCACGGTGTTCTGCAGGAAGATCGACATGCCGATCGCCGAGATCAGCGGGATCAGCCGGTTGCTGCCGCGCAGTGGGCGATAGGCGATACGCTCGATGCTGTAGCCATAGGCGCTGGTGACGATGATGCTGCCGAGAAAGGCGGCAGTCATCAGCAGCGGCAGGCTGTCCAGCCCCATCATGGTGAGGCCTGCGATGGCGATAAAGGCCACGTACGAGCCAATCATGTAAACCTCGCCGTGGGCGAAGTTAATCATGCCGATGATCCCGTAGACCATGGTGTAGCCAATGGCGATCAAGGCATAGGTGCTGCCAACGGTCAGACCGTTAACCAGCTGTTGTAGGTAGTGGTAAATCTCGGGCATTACCTGACTCCTGGGAACCTGCGGCAAATACGGCCGGTTGGGCGCGGCCTCGGCAAGGTTCGCTGACATCACGGGGAACTACGCGGGTAACGCAGTGAAAGCACATATAAACAAAGCCCACTGCCGGGGCAGTGGGCTTTGGGTTCAGGTGTGTCGCCTGCTCTTTACTTGAGAGCGGCTTCGGTCTTGGTGGCATCTTGGTGCCAGTCGTAGACCACGAAGCTGAAGTCCTTCAGGTCGCCCTTGGCGTCGAACGCTAGGCTGCCGGTCGGAGTATCGAAGCTGTTGGCGCGCAGGGCTTCGGCCACCTTGGCGGTGTCGGTGCTGCCTGCTTTTTTCATGCCTTCAGCCATTACTTGTACCGCGGCGTAAGCTGGGAACACGAACGGGCCGGTTGGGTCTTCCTTCTTGGCTTTGAAGGCTTCAACCAGTGCCTGGTTTTTTGGATCCTGATCGAAGGACTTCGGCAGGGTCACCAGCAGGCCTTCGGAGGCCGGGCCGGCGATGGCCGACAGTTCTTTGTTACCCACGCCTTCCGGGCCCATGAACTTGGCTTTCAGGCCTTTTTCAGCCGACTGGCGCAGCAGCAGGCCGAGTTCCGGGTGGTAGCCGCCGTAGTAAACGAAGTCGACACCGGCTTGCTTGAGTTTGGCGATCATGGCCGAGAAGTCTTTGTCGCCGGCGTTGATGCCTTCGAACAGAGCAACCTTGTGGCCTTTGCCTTCCAGGGTTTGCTTAACGGCGGTGGCGATGCCTTCACCGTACTGCTGCTTGTCGTGGATGACGGCAATGGTTTTCGGCTTGACGTGGTCAGCAATGAAGTTGCCGGCGGTCGGGCCTTGCAGGCTGTCCAGACCAATGGTGCGGAACACCAATTGGTAGCCGCGAGCGGTGATTTCCGGGCTGGTGGACGCCGCGGTGATCATCATGATGCCTTCGTCTTCGTAGATGTCCGAAGCCGGCTGAGTGGAGCTGGAGCACAGGTGGCCAACGACATATTTGATTTCGTCGTTAACGATCTTGTTGGCCACGGCCACGGCTTGCTTGGGGTCGCAGGCGTCGTCGTAGACCACACCTTCGAGCATTGCACCGTTGACGCCGCCAGCCTTGTTGATTTGCTCGATGGCCATTTTGGCGCCAATGAACTGCATCTCGCCGTACTGGGCAACTGCGCCCGTCACGGGGCCGGCCAGGGCGATTTTGATCGTGTCTGCTGCCACGGAGTAGCTGGCAACGCCGGCCATGGCCATGGCGGCAAACAGCTTGGAAATCTGCTTAGTAGCCTTGTTCATAGTGCTCCACTCATTGTGTTTGCGTTTTTATTGGTTACGGTCGGCGCGAGGCTGATGTGGGCAATGTTCTGCCTCGTGTTGGCCCCGGCAACTGTACCGGCACAGTGTAGAGCGCCGGTTTGTGGCTTGGAAAGCGGCCAACCGACGGATCGGTCAGGTTATGTCGCTAAATCGTAATAAATGTATAAAAAAACGTCGTATAAGCGTTTTTATGTCTGACGCCGGCGGGCTTGCCTATGGCTGCTCTATGGCTATCATGCGACGACATTTCAGATGGTGTAACTCATGACAGAACAGTTCAGCCCCGAACATGCCGGTGACGATCACGCTAGCACTCTATATGCCAAGTTGCTTGGCGAGACGGCGCCCATTGCCTGGCAAGAACTGCAGCCGTTTTTTGCCCGTGGCGTAGTGCTCTGGGTTGCGGCAGCGCTCGACCTGGTTGCCGTGGCCCTGGCAGTGGCCGAGGATGACAAGGCCAGCATCAGCGCGTGGCTGGCGGCGGGACAGGTCAATGCGCTTAGTGCAGATCAGGCTGAAGATTTGCTGGCCCGCGATCCGCCGCTGTGGGCCGTGGTGGTGGCGCCCTGGGTGCTGGTGCAAGAGCGTACCGCACGCGCTGAATTGCACTGATATAAGGCAGTGATCAGGGCTATTGCCCAGTCTAGAATTGGCAGAGTTTGTATTCGGCGCTTTGCGGCGCATCACTTGAAGGGGAATCACACGATGTTTGAACCAGGACATTTGCACCGCAGCAGCGTCGGCGCCTTGCCGGGTACCCCGGAGTTTGCCGTGGATATCTACTACGACGTGCGCCAGGACGCGGCAGAAGGGGCCATGCTGCATTTCCGCATGGTAGGGGAGATTGAGGGCAAGCCGTTTGAGGATGAGTTTGAACTGCACCGTGACACGGCGTTTAACTTTGCCAGCGCCATCACCCGTATTGCCGGCAAGCACGGCCTGCACCCGAACTTCGGTCCGGTGCTGCGCAACCACAAAGAATACGACCTGATGTTTGATGACATCCGCAACAAGCTCAAGGCGGTACCGGGCGAGCCGGTCAACCTCGATCACCTGCTCAAGGACGGCTTCTAAGCCGCACCTCTGACGCACAGCAGGCCAACGGCCTGCTAGTGCGCCTGCACCCAGCGCTGGCGCGCCCAGTTGCTCAGCACATCGACACCCAGTACCAGAATCAGCATGGCCAGGATCACCGTGGCCGCTTGCGCCTGTTGAAACAGGCTGAGGCTGACATAGAGCATCTGTCCCAGCCCGCCGGCACCGACAAAGCCCAGTACGCTGGCCATGCGGATATTGTTTTCCCAGCGGTACAAACCATACGCCAGCAGCTGTGGCCAGACGCCCGGCAAGGTGCCGTAGCAGAACGCCGTCAGTCGCGAGCTGCCGCTCAGGCGTAGGGCTTCAGCGGGTTCGCCGGGGGTGTTTTCCAGCGCTTCGGCAAACAACCGGCCGAGCACCCCGGTGGTGTGCAGGGCCAGGGCCAGGGTGCCGGCATTCGGGCCGAGGCCCGCGGCCAGCACCATCAGCGCCGCCCACACCAGCTCGGGAATGGCCCGTAGGGCATTGAGGATAAAGCGCGTCAGGTTCTGGGCCAGGGCGCCGAAGCGACCCGCAGCCGGCAAGGCCAGCAGTAACCCCAAGAGCGCCGCCAGCAAGGTGCCGATGGCAGACATCGCCAGGGTTTCCAAAGCGCCACGGGCGATTTGCTGGAGCAGCTGCGCGGACAGGTCTGGCGGCATAAAACCCTGGGCGAAGCGGGCCATCTGCGTCGGGCTATCGCCCTGCAACAGCGCCGCCAGGTCGAGGTTCAGATAGCTAAAGCTGGCGCTCACGGCCGTGAGCAAGCCCAGCAGAATCAGCCAGTTGCCGATGTTTACGCGGGGTCGTTTCATGTCAGGCGTCCGCGCAGCCAACGGCTGAGGCTGTCGGCCAGCAGCACCAGAAGCAGAAAGGTCAGCAGCATGCTGGCCACTTCGGCGCCGGCAAACATGCGCAGCGACAGGTCGATCTGCTGCCCCAGGCCGCCAGCGCCGACAAAGCCCATGACCACCGACGCGCGGATCGCGCATTCCCAGCGGTACACGCTGTACGACAACATCTCGCCGGCGGCATTGGGCAGCAGGCCGTAGGCAAAGGCGGCCAGGCGCGGGCTGCCGGCCAGCAGCAGGGCGCGGGTAGGGCGCAGGTCAACCGACTCGAAGATTTCTGCATAGACCTTGCCGAGCATGCCGGCGTAGGTGATGGCAATCGCCAGCACCCCGGCCGTCGGTCCCAGGCCCACGGCGCGCACAAACAATAAGGCCCAGACGATTTCCGGCACGCTGCGCAGCACAATCAGCAGGCCGCGCACCGGCCAGCGCAGGGCTTGCGCCCACCAGGCAGGCTTACCGCCGCGTGCCAGGGCGCTGATCGACAGGGCGCGGCTGGCCAGCAGGGCCAAGGGCATGGCCAGCAGCCAGGCCAGGGCCATGCCGGCCGTGGCGATGGCCAGGGTCTGCAGGGTGGCCTGGGCTAGCAGCTCAAGGAAGTCGCGATCATGGGCCGGCGGCCAGAAACCACTGACAAACTGGCCCATGTTGCGCAGGTTGTCCGGGGCTACCAGCACGGCCAGGTTCAGCTCGCTTAACTGCAAACCAGGCCACAGTAAGGCCAGGGCCAGCACCGTCAGGATAAGGCGTGGCACGGCTGCCGGGTCGCGGCGTTGGGCAGGTTTCAGCATCGCGGAATATGCACTGCTGCAGGCGTCGCCGGTACGCTGCCGGGGATTGAGCTGGACAACTGCTCGTTGGCGTACAAAGCATCCAGGCGCGCTTGATCGACCGCGCTGGCCGGCAGATCGAACATGATCTGCCCGTCACGCACACCGATGATTCGCGAGAAGTGCGCCAGGGCCAGGTCCACCGCATGCAGGCTGGCCAGCAGGGTGATGCCGCGGCTTTCGGCCTCCTGGTTGAGCACGCTCAGGGTGTGGCCGGCGAGTACCGGGTCCATGGCCGAGACCGGCTCGTCGGCGAGAATCAGGCGCGCCTGCTGATACAGCACGCGGGCGATGCCGACCCGTTGCAGTTGGCCGCCGGACAGCTCGTCGCAGCGCTGGAACAGCTTGTCGCTGAGGTCCAGGCGCACCAAGGCATCAGCCGCACCGTCGGTGTCCAGTGGGTAAAGCAGGCTGCACAGGCTTTTTGCCAGTGACCATTGGCCGAGGCGACCAGCCAGTACGGCGGTGACCACCCGCTGCCGTGGCGGCAGGGGCGGGGTTTGCTGAATCAGGCCAAGCTGGCTGCGCAGGGTTTTGCGCTGGCGTGCAGACAGCGCCCAGGGCCTCTGTCCGAGCAGTTCAAGCTCACCACTGCTGGGTTGTACCTGGGTGGCCAACAGGCGCAGCAGACTGGTTTTACCTGCACCTGAAGGGCCGATAATGGCCAGTCGCTCGCCATTGTTGACCCACAGATTGATGCCCTGCAGGGCGATCTGCTTGCCGTAGTGCAGGCCCGCGTCGTGCAGACGCAGGCCGTAGTCGCCTGGGGTCACTTCAGCAGGCCGGCCGCGCGTGCCGCTTCCTCGATGCCGGTGTAGTTCTCGGCTTTGGTGGGGATGAAGCGGGTGGCTGCTTGCAGGTCGAGAATCGCCTTGTCCGCTGGTTTGGCCGGGTCGAGGGCGAGGAAGGCCGCTTTGATCTTGTCGGTCAGCACCGGGTCAAGGTTGCCGCGTACGGTCCAGTTGTAGTCGTAGTAGGGCGGGGTGGTGCCAAGCACGACCACTTTGCTGGTGTCGACCTTGCCGGCGGCGACCAGTTTGTCCCAGACCGAGGCGTTCAGTACGCCGCCGTCCACTTTGCCCGCCTGAACCCAGGCGACAGTGGCGTCATGGGCGCCGGAGTAAGCCACACGGCTGAAGAACTCTTCCGGTTTGATGCCGTCTTTGAGCATAAAGAAGCGCGGCATCAGGCTGCCGGAGGTGGACGACACCGAGCCGAAGGCGAAGGTCTTGCCTTTCAGGTCCTGCAGCGACTTCACGGCCGGGTTGGCGGTGATGTACTTGCTGGTGAACTTCTCGTCCTGTTCGCGCTGTACCAGCGGAATCGCATTACCGGTTTTCAGGCGCGTCTGCACGAAGGTGAAACCGCCCAGCCAGGCCATGTCCAGACGGTCCGAAGCCAGGGCTTCGACCACGGCGGCGTAGTCGCTGACTGGCACGAACTCGACCTTCATACCCAGTTGCTGTTCCAGGTAGGCGCCCAGGGGCTTGAATTTGCGTTGCAGTTCGGTGGGCGCTTCATCGGGGATGGCCGATACGCGCAGCACGTCGGCGGCCTGGCTGAGGGCGCAGGAAAGGGACAGGGCAAGGCCGGCAGCGAGGGCCGAAAAACGAGTACGCATGGGTATCTCCGGTTCAAAAGCGGAAAAAGGAGGCGAAGTATAAGGGCCCGCGACTGGCTGTGGGGCTTTATGGCGCTTTAACATGCACGCACTGTGTTTTTTCGGAGTTTTGCAATGAGCACGACCATGCCTGCACTGGCTTTTGCCGGAATCGGTTTGATGGGGCTGCCGATGTGTCGCCGGCTGCTGGCCGCCGGTTATCCGCTGACGCTATGGAACCGCAATGCCGACAAATGCCTGCCGTTGCTGCAGGACGGCTGTCAGCGGGTGCAGACCCCGGCCGAGCTGTGCCGCGATGCCGAGCTGGTGCTGCTGTGCCTGGCCGACACCGCAGCGGTGCGCGAGGTGGTGTTTGGCGAGGGCGGCATTGTTGAGGGCGCCCGGCCCGGTCAGTTGCTGATCGACTTCTCCAGCCTGGAACCGGCCGCCACCCGCGAAATGGCGGCTGAGTTGCTGGCGCGTACCGGCATGCACTGGATGGACGCACCGGTGTCCGGCGGCACGCCGGGCGCCGAACACGGCACCCTGGCGATCATGGCCGGCGGTCGGCACGCGGATATCGAGCGCGCGCGGCCGGTATTGCAGCACCTCGGTCAGCGCCTGACCCACATGGGCGATGTGGGAGCCGGGCAGGTGACCAAGGTGTGCAACCAGATGATCGTTGCCTGCAATGCCCTGGTGATCGCCGAAGTGGTGGCCCTGGCCGAGCGTAGCGGGGTCGATGCGAGCTTGCTGGCGCCGGCCCTGGCCGGAGGCTTTGCCGACTCAAAACCGTTGCAGATACTCGCGCCGCAAATGGCCGCCAGCCAGTTCGAGCCGGTCAAATGGCATGTGCGTACCCTGCTCAAGGACCTCGATGGTGCGGTCAAATTGGCCCAACAACAGGGCAGCAGCGCACCCATGACCGGCCTGGCGGCGCAGCTGATGCGCTTGCACGGGGTGCAGGACAACTTGGCGCGCGATCCCTCGACCTTGGTGGACATGCTGCGCGAGCAACGCCAATGAAGATCGCCGCCAACCTGTCCCTGTTATTCACTGAGCTGCCCCTGCTGGGGCGGATTCAAGCGGCTGCGGCGGCTGGCTTTGACGGCGTGGAAATCCAGTTTCCCTACGAGCTGCCCGCCTTACAGCTGAAAGAGGCGCTGGCCCGTGCCGGTTTACCACTGCGGCTGATAAATCTACCGGCCGGCGATCTGATGAGCGGCGGCCCCGGTTTGGCCGCTGTGCCAGCACGCCAGGCCGAGTTTGACGCCGCCTTGCAGCAAGCCCTGAGCTACGCCGCCATGGTCCGTCCAGCCTGCGTCAATGTGTTGCCGGGGCGGTTGGCCGAGGGCGTCAGCCGTGAACAGGCGCTGGCGTGCCTGATCGCCAATCTGCGACAAACCGCCGAAGCCTTTGCCGTGCTGGGCATCCAGGTTCTGTGCGAGGCGATTAACCCGCTGGATATGCCGGGTATTCTGATCAATACCCCTGAGCACCTGGATGAACTGTTGCGTGCAGTAGACCACCCCAACCTGCAGGCGCAGTTTGATCTCTACCACATGTCCCGCCAGGGTCTGGATATCCCCGCCGGCATTCACCTGCTGGCGGGACGTATTGGCCACGTGCAGTTTGCCGACTGTCCGGGCCGTGGCGAGCCAGGCAGCGGGCAGCTGGATTTTGCTCCGCTGCTACAGGCGTTGCAGGCCAGTGGTTACGTGGGGTGGTTGGGGGCGGAGTACAAACCGAGTGTGACCGCCGAGCAGAGCTTGGGATGGCTGGCGGCTTGGCAGGCGCTTTAGCTGGACGCTGAAAGTCTCTCAGCGTTACCGGCGCGTGAATCGCCAATGGCATCGGATTTGATCGGTAAGTTTTATAACTTTCAGAGGCTGAGAACGGCCAAAAGCAGTCATTTAGGATCTATAAAACCAGAGGCGATTCAGAGATCTACTTTATCCAACCGGAGGAGGGCCGATGTGAACTCGACGTTTGCTGGCTGTGCGGTTGAAGCTGTACCATCAAAGTCGGCTGCCTTACTATTGTCTGTATAGCTTGTAGTTTGAAAGTGTTTACAGATACCTTTTGTGAATTGAGTAATCCGGGAATGCCTGAAAAAAAATCTACAGAAGAGATCAATTCATTTGGTGAGTCGGTAGGCATCGAGCTAGAGCGGGATCCGCACCGAAAAGACATAGTTATCGGAGAGCCTTTCAATCCCGATGACATTGATATTAGCACTCGCTCAATGACAATTGATTTGCTGCTTTCTCGGATTGAAGATGGTGCGTTAGATCTAGCGCCGGATTTTCAACGTCGCGCTGGAATATGGAATGAAAAGCAGCAAAGTCGCCTAATTGAGTCGTTGCTGCTGAGGATACCACTTCCAACGCTATATGCGGCTGAAGATGATAATGATTATTGGGTCATTGTTGATGGGATACAGCGGCTCACAACAATTACCAGATTTATATCTCCCTCATATATCAGATCTGCCCCACTCAGGCTTCAGCAGCTCGAATATTTGGGCGATGACTTTAATCAGTGCACGTATGAAGATTTGCCGGCTAGGCTAAAGCGCAGGCTCAGAGAGACCGAGCTTGTTGTGCATTTGATTAAGAGTGGCACGCCTGAAGAAGTTAAATTTAACATTTTTGCTCGTATCAATACAGGTGGTTTACCTCTTTCCGCCCAGGAGTTGAGGCATGCTCTAATACCTGGTTCGGTACGGGAGGTTCTGAAAAAGCTTGCAGAGTGCAAAGAGTTCAAAGAGGCTACTTGCAATAGTATAAAAGATGAGCGTATGGCTGCGAGAGAAATGGTTTTGCGATATATTGCATTCAAATTAATGCCGCCGAATAATTATAAGGAGCGAAATTTCGACCGATTTCTGAGCAAGTCAATGCACAGCGTAAATGCGCTTAGTCGTCAGTCGCTGCTCAAGCTGACTAGGGATTTCAAAGCCTCATTAGTTGCAGCGAAGAGCATCTTTGGAGTGGATGCATATAGAAAGAGGTACTCTCCAGATGATGGAAGATATCCGATAAATAAAGCGCTATTCGAAAGTATCACTGTGGCACTTTCTAATCTTACTGCTATTCAGCGAGATGTGTGCGTGAGCAATGCAAGGAAGATTAAGAAATCTTTTATTGTGTTGATGAATGATGCTGCTTTTGACTCGTCGATTTCTCAAGGTACAGGAGATGCGTCAAAAGTTAGAAGACGATTTTCTGCAATCAAAAATCTTCTAGAGAGCCATTCCCGGTGAGCAGAACTCTGAATATTCACAATTTCAAAGCTTTCAAAGACCAAAGTGTTGAGATACGGCCATTAACGCTGCTATCAGGCTTGAATGGAACTGGAAAAAGCACCACTCTCCAAGCAATTGCGCTATTGCGGCAGTCGATGGACGCGAATGGATTTTCTACTGTGCACGGACTATTGCTCAATGGAGAGTTGATAGAGCTGGGTGTTGGCGCGGACGTATTGCACAATGAACATACAGATAACAATATTTCATTCATTGTGAATTCGGCCGATTCGGATAACTACTACATATATGAAGCTTCCTATTCCGGCGCTTCAGATGTGCTGCCGGTAAAGAGTTGTTTCCGTAAAGGTGATCCTATCCCTGGGCTTTACGGAGAAGGCTTCCAATACCTTAGGGCAGATCGAATTAGTCCAGCCGTTCACTATCCCAAATCTCATCACACTATCACTGTACGAAAGTTTCTTGGGGTTCGCGGCGAATATACAGCGCATTATCTCAATCATTACAGGGATGAGCGTGTAAGCGACCAGATCAGACGCCATCCTCTTGCGTCCACGAAAGGCGGGCTTTTGGCGCAAGTCAATGCTTGGCTTCAGGAAATATCTCCTGGCGCTAGCGTGAATGTTGAAGCAGTTCCTAGGACAGACCTCATGCGGGTTGAATACACCTATGGGAGCACAGCAGGTATTCGCGGAGGGGATCCATTTCGAGCTACGAACGTTGGCTTTGGGCTCACCTACTCTCTTCCAATCATTGTAGCTTGCCTTGCTTCGGCAAAAGGAAGCCTCGTCCTACTCGAAAACCCGGAGGCGCACCTTCATCCTAAAGGGCAGGTTGCAATCGGTGAGTTGATTGCGCGGACGGCTGCTGCTGGCGTGCAGATTTTAGTAGAAACTCACAGTGACCACGTGCTCAACGGCATACGAATTGCTGTGAAAGAGGGCCTGATACCAAATACTAGTGTTGGATTGAACTTTTTCAGTCGTGCAGATTCCTCTTCGCAGCCAACAAGCGCTCAACTAGAAATATCACCAACTGGTCGAATCAGTGAGTGGCCAGAAGGATTTTTTGATCAGTGGGATAAGTCTCTAGACAGGATTTTGGACTAATGCGACTGGTCAGTTTTCTTAACGAATTGTCACATCCAAGCGACCGACTGTCAGATGAGGAAGCTAAAGCAAATGTGAGCAGGCTTATCAAGCTTCTCCGGGAGATCAAGAAAATTCGCTCTGGCTTAGAACTTCACTCCATCCAGCCTCTTGTTTCCATAAATATGGGAAATCAGAGGACGCTCTCATCTCTCCGAACTGATGGCAATACACGTGAAGAGTGGCAGTTCCTGAGAGGACTTGAAAACCGGGCATTTGACCTGGCGGGTGAGCTTCATGATTTGACAATAGATTATGAGCATAAAGGTGTTCCATGCGTTGGGCTTGGATTAGCTCATGCTATAGACGCTTTGGCGGTAAGCTTTGAGGGGGCTGATTGGAGCGAGTCATCACTAGAGCTAGTATGTAGAGAGCTGGCCAATGATGGAGAATTGAGCGAGTTACTTGTTTACGTACGGCATGCCGCGACTGAAGAAAATTTGGCAGATTTGCAAGAATGGTTACGACTTATCCCACTTAAAAATTACGCAAGCGGTGAGGAAATGTGGGCGGGGCGCGAGGAGGCGTTTCCTTCTTTGCTATTTCTACCTCGAACGGAACAACAATTAGCATGCTTAAAAAATGGATCGGAAGCTCTTGGTTCTGTCAATCTTCGATTGTGGCAGTTAGAGTGCGCTGCGCAGAATTGGGAACAAGATCGAGGGTTGCCAAATTTTTTGTCAAAAGTAACTCCGGAATATGAACAACGTAAAAGTCTTTGTCTGTTCGAAAGCGTTGCATCGGGCATACAATATTTTGACTTGCACGCCAGGTATACGCCTGGAGCCGGCAGGATTCACATATGGTGTAACCCAGAAAATCATACAATCGAAATTGCGCACATTGGACATAAACTCTAGTAATTTTATCTAGTAGATATGTAATCTCATCACCGAGATTTAGAGTATATAAACTTAGATAGCTACTCGATTGGTGTTTGCAGTAGCAGACCTTACTTAGGTAATTGAGCACTGATGAATAATGGCCATATCAACCCACTGACCGCTTCTGGCCGTTTGCAGCCTTTCATTGTCTGGCTGAATAGTCCCGGAGTATCCCCGATTGATACCGCTCGACCGCAAACGGCAGGCATGCACGAATGCAAGCGGCAAGAAGAGGTAGGTCTGGATATCTCTGGTGGGAAATACTTCTACGTTTCCCATCCTGTGCGGCCTTGAAAGCGACCTAGGGTGAATAACGTTTACTTGTCCACCAGCACCAATAGTTGACGCAACCTGTGCCTGCTTGCGATATCCGTCGCAGATCGCATCCGAGCCACGCCCTTAATGCCTCAAGTGAACCGCATTGCGCGGCAGCGCGGCTCACGATGAAGCGGCAACAGGCCCTAGCGCACCCAGTCTTGCAGTTTGAACTGCAGCTCGTGTTGCTGGCCCTTGAGGTGCAATTGCTGCTCGCTCAGGGTTGCTTCGCTCCAGTCGCTCAGGGTGCTGGTCATGGCGCGTTCCCAGTCTTGCTGCGGCGCGGGGCAGAGCATCATGGTCGAGGCCATCTGCTTGATGCGCAACTGCGAGCCTTGCAGTTCCACCTGGCCGAAATAGCGATTGCAGCCGGCGCTGCCGTTGGCGCGCAGGTGCTCGCCAATTTCCAGGTCCGGGGCTTTGCCTTTTTCTGCCAGCAGCGGCAGACCGTCGATCTTCTCCAGCACCCAGTGATGATGCTGCAGGCTTTGTGCGCTCAATGGCGTACTCGGCGGTGGGCTGGCGCAGGCGCCGAGGAGGGTGGTCAGGGCGATGACGCTGAGGATGCGAGTGCTCATTGGCTCACCTGAGGCAGTGGACGAATGTTAGGTGCTTAGCGCTTGCCCATGGAGCGGCGAGTGCCATTGGGGGCGCGGCCGGGGGTTTTGTCGTGGTTGGACTTATGCCCCTTGGGATGATGGGGCTGGCCGTCGTTCTTGTTCGGCGCAAAGGCTGCGGGCGAGAACGGGAAGCTAAAGGCCGGCACTTTGGCGCTGGCGGTCTGCTCGTCGGCGTTGTCGAGGGTGTCACTGGATGGAGTAGGGGTCGTGGGCATGGGAAATCCGCCTGAGGCCTGATCGAGTAAGTGATGGCGCTGCTGGGCAGCGCATAGCCGCGCAGTATACCTGTCTCTGCGACCTGAGCCTGAGGCACGTGAGCTCGACTGGATTGTCTGGCGCGGTTTAGCGCCGTGGATGACGCTGGCGCAGCGGGGTCAGCAGTTCGGATAGACCGTTGTGGTCGATCTCCTGCATCAACTGCAACAGGCGCCCGGTTTCATTGTTGGGGAAGCCTTCGCGGGCAAACCAGTTGAGGTACGGGCCGGGCAGGTCGGCGAACAGCCGGCCCTTGTACTTGCCGTAGGGCATGGGCCGGGTCACGAGCAGAAGCAGGTCTTCGGGTTGCATGGGCTGCGCTTAGCCGCCATTGGCGGCGAGAATGCGAGCCACCTGGCGGGGCTGGCAGTTGAGATAGGGTGAGGCTTTGACCAGGCTGCGATCAGGGTACCAGGAGTACATGAACTGGCCGCCCTTCAGCTTGTCGATCACCCGGCGGGCAATCTCCGGACGTACCGCCGGGCAGCCCTGGCTGCGGCCGATGCGGCCCTGACGTTTGCTCCACAGTGGGTTCACGTAGTCGGCGGCGTGGATGACGATGGCCCGCTCGCGGGCGCGGTCATTGACCCCCGGCTCCAGGCCGTCCATGCGCAGCGAGTAGCCGTGTTTGCCCTGATAGCTTTCCTGGGTGCGAAACAGGCCAAGGCTGGACTGATAACTGCCGACGCGGTTGGAGAAACGGGTGGCGAAGTTCTCGCCGGATTTCTGCCCGTGGGCCACCAGGTCTTGCAGCACCAGCGCCTGTTTGTGCAGATCAAATATCCACAAGCGGCGAGCGGTGGATGGCTGTGAATAGTCGATCACGGCCAGGCGTTGGGCGCGTTCGGCGCCGCTGTTGAGGGCGCATTGCATGGCTGCCAGGGCGCTCTGCAGGGCCACGGGGTTGAGTCCGGGGGCGGCGCGGGACAGATTTTTGAATAGCGGTTGTGGTGCGGACGTGGCCGCCATCAGCGGTGTGGAAAAGACCCAAAGTCCGGCTGCAGCCAGGCATAGCTGGCGAAATCGAGTGAACATAGGTGGAGAGTCCCCATTATCGTTGTTGGCTCCTGACGTCCTGTCGTTGCCGCGGCTGGCCTGTTTATACTTGGCTATGAGCGAACGGCGCTGCCGCGGCAGGCCGTGAATGTGACGGCCATGGATTGGAGTGCTGCAGTTGTTCAAAAAATACGCATGGTACCTGAGCCTTGGCGTGCTGATGGCGCCATTGGTCGCGGCTGTGGAAGTGCCCCTGGCTCCCACGCCACCCTTGCAGCTCAGCATCGAACAGTTGCCTGTGGCGTGCCCCGGTGCGCCAGCGAGCCTGGATGAAGCGGCGCGCGAGCAACTGAAAGTATTCTACGGTCAGCACCAGTACGCCCCTGTGTGGGCGGTCACAGGTCAGCTTGAGGCCTTGCTCGGGCAGCTGGAAGGTCTGGCGGACGATGGCCTTAACCCGGCCAGCTATCAGCTCGACAGCTTGCGAGCCTGGAGTCAGCAGCCGGCCAGTGACTGCCACGAGATCGTCACCAGTCATGTCTACCTGCAGGCATTGCAGCACCTGTTGCAGGGCCGGCTGCCGCAGCAGCAGATCGAGCCACGCTGGCAGCCCGCCGATAGCCCGGCACTGGCCGCGGACCAGGTGGTGGCATTGGCGATTTTGGGCCTCGGTGATTTGCCCGCGGCTTTTCAGCAGGCGCGTCCGAGCCTCAGCCAGTACCAGCAATTGCGCACTGTTTATGCCCAGCGCCGGCAACAGCCCTTGGCCGATTGGCAGGCTCTGGCCAGCGGCCCACTGCTGCGCCCGGACATGCGTGATCTGCGCGTGCCGGCACTGGCTCAACGACTGATCAGTGAAGGCTATCTGCCTGCCCAGGCGGCCCTGGAGGATGATCTTTATGGGGCGGACCTGGTGGCCGCGGTGAAGGTTTTCCAGCAGCAGCACGCCTTGCAGGCCGACGGTGTGGTGGGGGCGGCTACGCTGGAGGCCTTGAATATCACCCCGGCCCAGCGTCTGGCCCAGTTGCGCCTTAACCTTGAACGCTGGCGCTGGCTGGCGCGTGACCTGCAGGCCAGCGGTGTGCTGGTCAATGTGGCGGCCGCGCAGCTGGCCTACTACCAGGATTTTGCTGCCGTCTGGCAAACCCGTACTCAGGTGGGACGCGCGGCGCGGCCGACGCCCTTGCTGAAGTCCCAGATTACGCGCCTGACCCTCAACCCCACCTGGACGGTGCCGCCGACCATCCTGCGCGAAGACAAACTGCCGGAGATCCGCCGCGACCTAGCCTTTCTCGATAAGCACAACCTGCGTGTGCTGGACCGCGAAGGGCGTGTGCTGGACGCCAATGCCATCGACTGGAACAACCCTGGCAGCATCCAGCTGCGCCAGGATGCCGGTGCGCACAACCCTTTGGGGCAGGTGGCGATTCGCTTCCCCAATCCGTTTTCCGTGTACCTGCACGACACCCCCAGCCAGCAATTGTTTAGCAAGGGACCGCGGGCGTTCAGCTCGGGCTGCGTGCGGGTCGAGGCCGTGATGCAGTTGGTTGATCGACTACTCACACCCGCCGAGCGCGAGCGCGTGACTACCCTGCTGGCCAGCGGTCGTACCCACGAGTTTCGCCTGAGCACGCCGTTGCCGATCATCCTCGCGTACTGGACGGCGGAAGTGGATGGCACCGGCCAGCTGCACTATGCCCCGGACATCTATGCCCGCGACCAAGCGCTGCTGGCGGCGCTGGATCGTGCTCAGCTGTAAGCGCGCTTATTGCAGGAAGCGCTGGGCGACGATTTCCGCCTGCTCCTGATGGCGCATATAGGCCAGCAACGGCTCGCTGATCTGCAGGCGGTCGTTAACGTGCTGGTCGAGCAGAATCTGAATGCGCTCGCGCTTGAGGATCATCAGGTCACCCTCTAGCGGGCACCAGACGAATTCGCTGGCCGGGGTGATGCTGGCATCCGGCACATCCATGCCGAACGAGTCTTCGCTGAAACGCACGATGTAGTGCCCGGCCTTGGCGTTGAAGCCAACAAAGCCGTTGAGTTGGTCGGCAGCGGCGCAGATATCGGCAGACGTGATGCTCATAACTAACCTCGCAGATGGCCGTGCACCCAGTCGCAGGGGCTGCAGGTGCACAAGGGCGCTCATCCTAAGGTGCCGCAGGTTGCGCGTGCCTTGCTGCGGATCAACTGCGCAGCAATCGGTTGCGCTTACTTGTCTGTTGGGTCGGCAAACACGCTGACTTTGCCGAACGGCGAGCTGTGCATGCCGACATCCACGGCCATCAACGGCGAGTTATTCAGCCAGGCATCTTCGATCACGATCGTGCGGCCAACGTCATCGTTATCTGCGGCCACCAGCAGGTAATAGGTGCCATCGTCCGGCGCTACACCGACCCACTTAAGGGTGATTTGGCCGAGCACGGCGGCGGCTTGCGAAGGTTTTTTCGCGATCACTGCACCGTTGCTATCCAGCAGCATGGCGCGGGGTTTGAGGGCGAATTTGTTGAAGCCCAGGCACGGCTCGTTGCACACCGATTTGACGCTCAGGGAGTAGGGCGCGCCTTTTTTCAACTGCAGGGAAAAGACCCGGTAGTTGGAAATCGAACGACCGAAATTCATCCGTGGCTCATTGGCGCTGATCGGCCAGTCGCTGGTCAGCAGGCCGGTATTGACCGGCAAGGGAATGGCCTCGGTGTTATGAATGGCTTCCAGGGTGGTTGTGGCAATTGGGCTTTTACCCGCCTGGACATTTTGCTCATACAACGCCTGTTGATTGCTGGCGCAGGCGGCGAGCAGCAGGCAGGCAACGAGGGTGATGAACTGGTGCAAGGCGAAACTCCTGAGTGACGACATCCTGTCCGCACGCCTGGAGCGCCGCGCGGGGCCGGCGAGTCTACCCGTTTTTGCCAGGCCATCGAAGGTTTGCCGTGCCTGGGTGTGTGCTCGCCATCACGGCTGATGGATCAAACCAGCGTAGCGCAGTGTTGCGGCTGTGAACGCGCAAAGCCCGGCGCATGGGCCTCGGCTGACTCAGGTCAGTGAAGAGTGTTGCCGATTGCAACAAAAGGCCAAATTCATTTCCCAGCGGCTCAGCGGATGGCGTAGGCTGAAATTGTCGCAGTACACGCGACGCTATTGGCGAACAGTTGAAGAAGGAAAGCGTATGCAAATCCAAGTTCACAGCGATAACCATATCGAAGGTAGCGCCCGCCTGGTTGAATGGGTGAGTGCCAGCGTCAGCAGCAAGCTGGATCGTTTTGACGAAGAACTGACTCGGGTGATTGTTCACCTGCACGACGACAATGGCGGCAAAGCCGGCGCCGATGACAAGCGCTGCCAGATCGAAGCACGGCCAAAAGGCCAGCAGCCTGTGTCCGTGACCCATAAAGCCGAATCTCTGGATTTCGCCGTGGATGGCGCAATCGAAAAACTCAATCACGCCCTCAGTCACCAGTTTGGCAAGTTGCGCAACAAGCGCGCACAAGCGCCGCTGCTGGAAGGCGAGGTAGACGCCATCGAAGATCAGGACACCCTGTTGGAAGAAGACTTCCTTGCTGAGCAACAAGTGCGCAGCGCTTAAATCAGGAGCGAAAAAAGCCGCAGGCGGGGTGACCCGGCTGCGGCTTTTTTGTGCCTGGCATTTGTGCCAGATGCCTGCAGATTGGCGGGCCCACGGCTGACGTGGGTCGTGGCCAATCAGTCCTGGCGGCTGGTCACTTCCAGCAGGTGATAACCGAACTGGGTTTTCACCGGGCCTTGCACCACGTTGATGGGTGCGCTGAACACTACGTTGTCGAATTCTTTAACCATCTGGCCGGGGCCGAACGAGCCTAGGTCGCCGCCGCTGCGGCTGGACGGGCAGGTGGAGTTGTCTTTGGCGACCTGGGCAAAGTCGGCACCGCCTTCGATAGCGGCTTTCAGTTCGTTGCACTTAGCTTCGCTGGCAACCAGGATGTGACGGGCAGTGGCGCGGGCCATGGGAGTTACTCCTTTGAATGAGGCTGCAAAGCCTACCGGAATTGCCCGCCTATTCAAACGCCGAGCGGCCCGCTGCCTGTGCCGTCAGTCGCGGGGTTCAGCGTGTGCCTCGATCAGGAAGCGTCCGGCTTCGCCATGGGGCGCAGGAGTGGCGAAGTGGCCGGTTGTCCCTGCGCTACCCGGGTTGCGGAAAATCTTGATGCCGGTCGGTCGCTTGACCAGTTGGCCCAAGCCGCCGGCGCCACCCGCGCCCGGCATGCCAGCCTGGGCGCTGTGGCCACCACTGGTCAGCACCTGCAGGCCTGGGCCGTAATTGCTTACGGCCAGCAGCCCATCCTTGCCCGCGCGCCAGTAGCGCACGTGTACATCACCGCCACGCCCGCCGGCCCCGCCAGCACCGGCAGCCCCGCCTGTACCGCCGAGGCCCCCCGCACAGGTTTGCGAGGCGCCGCCGGCACCCCCGATGCCGCCATTACCGCCCGCGCCACCCTGGCCGCCGCGTACATCAATCAATAGGGAGTCGAAGCTTTGCAGGCCCAAGCGCAGGTCGAGGTTGACACCTGCCTGGCCGGCTACGCCGCTGCCACCGGCCTGGCCATCGGCACCGGGCAGGCAGCCCTGGCCATCCAAGCCCGGCTGGCCGTTGGCGCCCGCGTGACCGTCCTGACCGGCGCCGAGCAATTGCACGCCGCGACCAATCCAGGCCTGTTCGGCGTGCAACTCGACGCGCGTTAAACCGGCAGCCACGCGCAGTACTGCTCCATCTTTGAGCACCAGACGTTGCAGGTGCACGCTGGGCTGGCTCAGCAGGCGTTCCTCGCCAGCTTCCACGATCCACTCTTCAGCCCCCACCGGGAGCGCCGCGATACACAGCAGGGATAACAACAAATTGCGCATGAAAGACACCTTAATAAGCAGAAAGACCTGCCACACCCAAGCAAGTCACAGGCCAGGCCATCGGCGTGCGCATTGAGCGTGCACAGCCAAGGGCGTGGTGCACCATGGCGTTACGCTACTGCTGGGCTTAAATTTCGGAAAGTGATTATAACTATATGTTTTTAAAGGGTTATTCAGGGTTGGCAAGGGATGTGCTTATAACCCGTCAGCTTAACCACTACAGCGATTCGCACTTAAAACAGAGGGTCCACCCTCGTGAAATATCCCACTCTATGGAGCACCACCATGCTGAAGAAATTGACCCTGGCTATTTCCGCTGCATCCGCCTTCGCGTTCAGCGGCATCGCCGCATCCGAAACCTTCAATGGCCCGGCTGGCGAGTTTGACGTCAGCATGACCGCCACCCTGGCCAGCGATTACATCTGGCGTGGCCAGTCGCAAACCGCGGGTAACGGTGCGGTGCAAGGCAGTCTGGATGTGGCCCACGAAACCGGTCTGTATGCCGGTGTTTGGGCTTCCAACGTCGACGATTTTGCCTTCCCTGGCAACAACGGCGGCGCCAACATGGAAGTGGACTACTACTTCGGCTACGGCGGCAGCATCACCGACGACATCACCTATGACCTGTCGTGGGCTACCTACACCTACCCGGAAGCCAGTGTCTGGAACTCCGATGAAGTGCTGACCAGCATCAGCGCCTACGGCTTCACTGTGGGCGCCAAATACGCCTATGAAGCCGAGAGCAAGCTCTATACCTACATCGCTTACGACTATGAGTTGCCGATGGAAGTGGGCCTGTCGCTGGGCTACGGCCAGAGCGATTACAAGGACCCGATCGACGCCACCGGCAGCAACACCAAATATGACGACTGGAGCGTGGGCCTGAGCAAGACCCTGGTGGGCCTGGACTTCTCCCTCACCTACACCGACACCGATATCGAGACCGAGACCTGTGAAGCGTGGTACGGCAAGGGTGACTACTGCGATACCA
The DNA here is from genome assembly GCF_059567785.1 of Pseudomonas sp. BGA-UO-ETr-WB11. Classification (NCBI taxonomy): domain Bacteria; kingdom Pseudomonadati; phylum Pseudomonadota; class Gammaproteobacteria; order Pseudomonadales; family Pseudomonadaceae; genus Pseudomonas; species Pseudomonas sp. BGA-UO-ETr-WB11. The sequence continues at coordinate 350,947 of NZ_JCAQOS010000006.1, forward strand.
ACGTTACCCTGGCAGTGTCGAAGTCGTTCTGATCCTGCGGCGGGCACCTGATGCCCGCCCACTCCTGAACCTTTGGTCTTAGGCCGCCGCAAGGCGGTTTTTTTGCTATGCCCCAAGCGTGTGTTGCAAAGGCGATGAATCGTAGGTTGGGTTGAGGAGCTGCGCGACGAAGCCCAACGACTCTGCCCCAGTTGTTGGGCTTCGCTGCGCTCAACGCCAACCTACCCACCTCATGCACGCCGCGAAATACCGGGCTATCCAAGCTCGCATCCCGTGCCACACGCTTTTGCTACATAGCTTTTTCGTCCGCCGTTGGCTTGGTTGGCAGGGCGCTGGGCTGGTTATACTGGCGCGCTGATTTCTTTTGCTTGCCGAGCCTGCCGATGTCCCTCCAGTTGATTGCCACCACTGCCGAGCAGTTGCCGCTGATCCGCAACCTCTATCAGTTCTACGCCTACGAGTCGTCGGACTGGGAGCAGGAGGACGTCGAGGTCGACGGCCGCTTCTATGTGCACGATCCCTATCTGGCCCTGTACTGGCAGCGCCCGGACTGGAGCGCCCAGCTGATCCTGCTGGACGGCTTTATCGCCGGCTTTCTGTTGATCGAGCGCAGTGAAATCGCCGGGGTGGAGGCGCTGGAATTTGCCGATTTGTTCCTGCTCAAGAAGTACCGTCGTCAAGGCATTGGTCGGGCACTGGTGGAGCAGGTGATCCTCGCCAGTCAGCAGCCGTGGGTGGTCAGCTTTTATCCGCAGGACCCGCTGGCCGTGCCGTTCTGGCAGGCCCTGTTGCGTGAGTTGCCGTTCCGCTCGGTGCGGCAGTTGGCCGATGCCGATGAGCCGGAGTTGCTCACCTATCTGCTTAATCAGCGCCCACACTGAGGCGTGTCACTATGCGCCATTGCTCGCCCCGTTTAGCATGGCGGCCATCGCGGCGTACCTGCGAGGCTGTTAGCCCGTACGGACGCACGCTCAACACCGGTAACGGCAGAGATTGATTCGGCTCGTTACAGCCGCACAGGAACGCCCATGACAAATTCCCCGTATCGTTTTCGGCTAGGCGCAGACGCCGAGGCCATGGCCGTTGTGCGCACAGGGCTGGAGCGCTTCAACGTCGAGCAGGTGGGCGAGTATGGCTACGAGGATTTTCAGCTGTACGCCCGCGATGGTGCCGACCAGGTGGTGGGCGGCATGTTCGGCCACTCCGGCATGGGCTGGCTGTATGTTGACTACCTGTGGCTGGACGACGGCCAGCGCGGCCATGGCCTGGGCGCACAGTTGTTGCAGGCGGCCGAGGATGAGGCGCGGCGGCGCGGCTGTCATGGCGTGTTTCTCTACACCTACAGCTTTCAGGCGCCCGGCTTCTACCACAAGCAGGGCTATCAGCTGATGGGCGTGCTGGAGGATTGCCCGCCCGGCTACCAGCGCCACTACCTGAAAAAATCACTGCAAGCGCAAGGCGCACAGCCAGGCTAAGCCCGCCATTCACCGGCGGTTATGGCCGCTGTTATTTTCAAGCCTTGAGGTGATCGAAGTGGATCAATCGCTGAGTTTCAATCGCGCGCTGGTCGAGAAATATGACCGTCCGGGACCACGCTACACCTCCTATCCCACGGCGCCGCAGTTCCATCAGGCGTTTGCCATGGATGACTATCACGCGGCCGCCCAAGCCAGTAATCAAGCTGCCGTGCCCAAGGCGCTGTCGCTGTATATCCATATCCCGTTCTGCAAGAGCCTTTGTTACTACTGCGCCTGCAACAAGATCATCACCCAGAAGACCCATCGCGCGGTCGAGTACCTCAACTACCTCAAGCGCGAGATTGCCATGCAGGCGGCGCTGTTCGACCGCACGCGCACACTCCGCCAGTTGCACCTCGGTGGCGGCACACCGACCTACCTGACCCGCGAGCAGCTGGCCGAGTTGATGGACTGCCTGCACCAGGCGTTCAACCTGGATGACAGCGACGAGCACGAGTTCTCCATCGAGGTCGATCCGCGCACCATCAGCACCGAACAGATCGAACACCTGCGCCAGCTCGGTTTCAATCGCCTGAGTTTCGGCGTGCAGGACTTCGATCCGGATGTGCAGGCAGCGGTCAATCGTCAGCAGAGTGAAGAGCAGATCTACGCCCTGGTCGCCGCCGCCCGTGAGGCCAAATTCAAGTCGGTGAGTGTCGACCTGATCTACGGCTTGCCGCTGCAAACCGTGGCCAGTTTCGACGTGACCCTGAGCAAGATCATTGCCCTGCGCCCGGATCGTATCGCCGCCTACAGCTATGCGCACCTACCGGAATTGGTGCGGGCTCAGCGCCTGATTCGTCGCGAAGATATGCCGCCGCCCGAGCGCAAGATGGAGTTGCTGGAGCTGACCATCAGCCGCCTGACCGCCGCCGGCTACGTGTATATCGGTATGGATCACTTCGCCTTGCCGGATGACGAGCTGGCCCTGGCCCGCGCCGATGGCACCCTGCAGCGCAACTTCCAGGGCTACTCGACCTTCGCCGAGTGCGACCTGATCGGTCTCGGCGTATCGGCCATCGGCAAGGTCGGTGACACCTACAGCCAGAGCGTCAAAGAGCTGTCCCAGTACTACGCACGGCTTGATCAGGGCCTGCTGCCGGTGCACCGCGGTTATCGCCTGAATGCCGACGACCAGCTGCGTCGCGACGTGATCAGCGACCTGATGTGCCACGGCCGCATCGACTTCGCCAGCATTGAAGCGCGCCACAACATCCGTTTCAAAGAGTACTTTGCCGAGGCCCTGGGCAAGCTCGACGAGCACGTCGCCGATCGCTTGTTGGAGATTCGCGACGACGCCTTGGTGCTGTTGCCCCAGGGGCATTTGATGATGCGCAGCGTGGCCATGGCCTTCGATGCCTATATCGGAGGCGCGCAGAAGGGCAGCTTCTCGCGCACGGTGTGAGGAGGCCGGGGTGAGCAGTTACGGCTTGTTGCACGTGCTGCATTTGCTTGGCGCCATCGGTTTTATCGGCACGCTGTTCTACGAGGTGGCGATTCTTGCCAGGGTCAAACCGCAGCTCGATCCTGAGCAGCTGGGCACTTTGGAGCGCGCCCTCGGTGCCCGCACGCGCACGGTGCTGCATGGTGTCGTGGTGCTGGTGTATGGCGCGGGCCTGGGCCTGGCCTGGCAGCATCGGCAGGCCTTGAGTGCGCCCTTTGCCAGCAGTTTTGCCACCTTGCTGACCCTGAAGATCGCCCTGGCCGTCGGCGTGTTTGTCAGCTTCGGCGCGGTGGCCATGCTGCTGCGCAGCGGGCGCATGACGCCGTCGCTGTATCGCCAGCTGCACTGGGCGGTGCTGGCGCAGATGCTGCTCATCGTGTTGTTGGCCAAGGCGATGTTCTACCTGTACTGGTAGCCGTTGTCGTTGACAGCTTTGGCGGCTTTGACGATGACTTCGGTCAAGTTTTAGCGTGTTTGCCGGCGCCGTGATAGGCGCTGATTCAGGCCCTCGAATATCCTCGGTTTGCGCTGTGCGCTTGGTTATGGTGAGGCTTCAGCCATCGCCCAGACCGCCCCGAGGTTCGCCATGCACTTTGCCTACAGCCCCCGCACCGAAGCACTGCGTCAGCAGGTACGCAACTTCCTCGATAGCCATATCGTGCAGCGCATTGGCGCCTGGCATGCGGAGGTGGCGGCCGGGCAATTTCCGGTGTCCTTTATGGCCGATTTGAAGGCTCTGGCCCGCGCGGAAGGGCTGTGGAATCTGTTCTTGCCGGCGCTGCAGGCGGACGAGCCGGGCACCGCCCTGAGCAATCTGGAGTACGCGCCCCTGGCCGAGATTATGGGCCGCGTGTCTTGGGCCTCCGAGGTGTTCAACTGCAATGCGCCAGACACCGGCAACATGGAGTTGCTGCACCTGTTCGCCACGCCCGAGCAACGCCAGCGCTGGTTGTTGCCGCTGCTGGATGGTGCGATACGTTCGGCCTTTGCCATGACCGAACCGGACGTGCCGTCCTCGGATGCCAGCAATATCCAGACCCTGATCCGCCGTGACGGCGACGAGTATGTGATCAACGGCCGCAAGTGGTTTATCACCAACGCCTCGCACCCTGATTGCAAGCTGCTGATCGTGATGGGCAAGACCGACCCGGACGCCGAGGCTCACCGGCAACAGAGCATGATCCTGGTGCCGTTCGACACGCCGGGGGTGGAGCTGCTGCGCAACATCCCGGTGCTCAACCACCTGGCACCCGAGGGCCACAGCGAGTTGCTGCTGCGCAATGTGCGGGTGCCGGTGGCCAACTTGCTCGGCGCCGAGGGCGAGGGCTTTATGATGGCGCAGGCGCGCCTTGGACCTGGGCGGATTCACCACTGCATGCGCTCGATCGGCATGGCCGAACTGGCCCTGGAGCTGATGGTCGAGCGCTGCCAAGAGCGCAAGGCGTTCGGCAAATACCTGCACCAGTACGCCAATATCGGCGACTGGATCGCCGAGTCGCGCATCGAGATTGAACAGGCGCGCCTGTTAGTGCTGAAGACCGCCTGGATGATCGACGAGGTCGGCGCCAAGGCCGCGCGCAAGGAAATTGCGATGATCAAGGCGCTGGTGCCGGCCATGCACACCCGCGTAGTCGACCGCGCCATTCAGGTCTACGGCGCCATGGGCCTGACCCCGGACACGCCGCTGGCCGATATGTGGACCACCGGCCGCGCCCTGCGTTTTGCCGATGGCCCGGACCAGGTGCACCTGCGCAGTATCGCCAGCCTGGAACTCAAGGCCAGCCAGGTCAGTCGCGGCGCCACAGCGGCCTACCTGACGCCGCCGACGCAGGGTTGAATGGAGCGCATCTCGTAGGATGGGTTGAGCTTGCGATACCCATCAAGGCCGCGACGGCGCACAACCTTCTGATGGGTATCGCTGCGCTCCACGCCATCCTACGGCTCAAGGCCGGCCAAGTCCCTTGCGACCACGCTGATTGCGTCGTCACTTGATCGCAATCAAGCGGCGCCCGCAGACGGCTTGAGGGGTGTGCCTGCCGGCGGGTAGCGTGCAGGTATGAACAATCCCTGTGAGGTGGCGATCGTGAATGCGCCGGAAAAAATCGTCGAAATCAATGCCGGGCGGGCTGCGCCTTTCTATCAGGCGCTGGGCAACGAAGAAGTGCTGTTCCAGCAGGCCTGGCAACACGGCATGCCGGTGTTGATCAAGGGCCCGACCGGCTGCGGCAAGACCCGTTTCGTTCAGCACATGGCCCATCGCCTGAATCTGCCGTTGTTTACCGTGGCCTGCCATGACGACCTGAGCGCCGCCGACTTGGTCGGCCGTCACTTGATCGGCGCCCAGGGCACCTGGTGGCAGGACGGCCCGCTGACCCGCGCGGTGCGCGAAGGCGGCATCTGCTACCTGGATGAAGTGGTCGAGGCACGTCAGGACACCGCCGTGGTGCTGCACCCGCTGGCCGATGACCGCCGTGAGTTGTATCTGGAGCGCACCGGTGAAGTGCTGCGTGCGCCGCCCGGTTTTATGCTGGTGGTGTCGTATAACCCCGGTTACCAGAACCTGCTCAAGGGTATGAAACCGAGCACCCGCCAGCGTTTCGTGGCCCTGCGTTTCGACTATCCGGCCGCGGCCGAGGAGGAGCGCATCGTCGCCAACGAGGCCCAAGTGGATGCAGCGTTGGCGGCCCAGGTGGTCAAGCTCGGCCAGGCTCTGCGCCGGCTGGAGCAGCACGATCTGGAAGAAGTAGCCTCGACCCGCCTGCTGATTTTCGCCGCGCGGATGATCCGCTCCGGCATGAGCCCGCGCGAGGCCTGCCTGGCCTGTCTGGCCGAACCGCTGTCGGATGATCCGCAGACGGTGGCGGCGTTGATGGGCGTGGTTGATGTCCACTTCGGTTGATGCCTGCGCCAGTTTCACCCCGGCCAAGCGTCTGCCGGGCGACTTGGCCATGTGGTTTTTCATCCTCGCCGAGCTGACCGTATTTGCCTTGCTGATTGTCACCTTCGCGGTGGCGCAGGCCTGGCAGCCGGCTTTGTTTCACGCCAGCCGTGGGGCGCTGGACAGCTCCATCGGCCTGGCGCTGACCTTAAGTTTACTCACCGCCGGTTTGTTCGCCGCCCTGGCCCAGGAGCAGGTGCGTCGTGGTCGCTCGCGGTGGGCTTGCGGGCTGCTGCTGGCGGCGTTGTTGGCGGCCAGCGTGTATGTGGGCTTGAAGCTCAGTGAGTACCAGCATCTGCTTGGCTTGGGACTGGGCATGGAGCACAACAGCTTCTTCACCCTGTACTGGATTTTGACCGGTTTTCACTTTCTGCATGTGTTGCTGGGCATGCTGATTCTGGCCTGGCTGGCCGTGCGCTGCTGGCGCCGCAGCCAGGCGGGCGACGACGCGGTGCTTGAGTCGGGGGTGCTGTATTGGCACATGGTCGATCTGATCTGGGTGCTGCTGTTTCCCTTGGTCTACGTGCTCAATTGATGAGGTTGGCGTGGCTACTTCATCGGTACTGATCGTTTGCTGGCTGGGCCTGGTGCTGTTGTCGGTTGCTAGCGTGCAACTGGGCAATGCCAACGGCGGTTTGCTGTTGGCGGCGGCGGTCTTGCTGGCGGCCTTGGGCAAGGCCTGGTTGATTGCCGATGGCTTTATGCACCTGCGCCATGCGCCGCCGTTGTGGCGCGGATTGCTGTTGGGCTGGCCGTTGGTGGTGGGGGCGCTGGTGCTGCTGACGTTGTGGTTGCAGCGCGCGATCTAGTAATGATGCTTGACCGCCGCTGCGGTGTTATTTGGGCTATTGGTTGATCCGCTCTACTCGCCTTTCGCGTCGACTGGCTATGACGCCGAACCCATCCATTCGCACCGGGACAAGCGCCCCTTTCAGGAGGCCGAGTGGAATCGTTGTGTAAGGGGTTGAGCGGCATGGATGCCGCGAAAGCCGCGATGGGCCAGGGATGGCCCTTCGCGGCGGGCCCCTGGAGCAATGATGGAGCGAGGGAACCCGACGCAGTCGGGCCGTATGCCAGGGGCAAGACTTTTTGCTTACTTTTGGGGCGACTGCCAAAAGTGAGCCGCCGTAAGGGCGGAACCAATAGTTCAAACAACGCTGCTGCGGCGTTCGAACCTCAATCTTAAGCCTGACCCGTTCCGCCATTGCCTGGCGGACTGTTTGCTGCACTCCTGCGTCCGTCCTACGTTCCTGGCGCGATCGCCCGCCGCGCAACGCTTGGCCTTGCCTCAATACCCGAGCCAAACCATCGGATGTTCTTGATTGCCATCAAGCGGGTTTCGTTAGGGGGCTTTCTACAATGGGCTCGCCAAGTAATGAGGAAACGGCCATGTCAGAGACCTTCACGAAGAGCATGGCCAGGAATATTTACTTTGGGGGGAGCGTGTTCTTCTTCCTGGTATTCCTGGCTTTGACTTACCACACCGAGCAGACCTTTCCCGAGCGCACCAATGCCGCACAGATGACCGAGGCAGTGGTGCGCGGCAAGTTGGTCTGGGAGCAAAACAACTGCATCGGCTGCCACACCCTGCTGGGCGAGGGTGCGTACTTTGCCCCCGAGCTGGGCAATGTGTTTGTCCGTCGCGGTGAGGATGCCGGCTTCAAGCCGTTCCTGCAGGCCTGGATGAAAATCCAGCCGCTGGGCGTACCGGGTCGCCGCTCGATGCCGCAGTTTCATTTGAGCGACCAGGAAGTGGACGACATCGCCGAGTTCCTCAAATGGACCTCGAAGATCAATACCAACCAATGGCCGCCAAACAAGGAGGGCTGATAGATGACTATTGCAAATCCACATCTGAAATTCGCCTCGCAAGCCGTGGCTAAACCCTACTTCGTGTTTGCCCTGATCCTGTTTCTCGGCCAGGTGCTGTTCGGTTTGATCATGGGCCTGCAGTACGTGGTGGGCGACTTTCTGTTCCCGCTGATCCCCTTCAACGTGGCGCGGATGGTGCACACCAACCTGCTGATCGTCTGGCTGCTGTTCGGCTTTATGGGCGCGGCCTATTACCTGATCCCCGAGGAGGCCGACCGCGAGCTGCACAGCCCGCTGCTGGCGAAGATCCTGTTCTGGGTATTTGCCGCCGCCGGCGTGCTGACCATTCTTGGCTATCTGTTTGTGCCCTATGCGGGCCTGGCCAAGATGACCGGCAACGACTTGCTGCCGACCATGGGGCGGGAGTTTCTTGAGCAGCCGACCATCACCAAGATGGGCATTGTGGTGGTGGCCCTGGGCTTTCTCTACAACATCGGCATGACCCTGCTTAAAGGGCGCAAGACCACCATCAGTCTGGTGATGATGACCGGCCTGATTGGCTTGGCGGTGTTCTTCCTGTTCTCCTTCTACAACCCGGAAAACCTGGCGCGCGACAAGTACTACTGGTGGTTTGTGGTGCACCTGTGGGTAGAAGGCGTGTGGGAATTGATCATGGGCGCGATGCTGGCGTTCGTGCTGGTCAAGATCACCGGCGTGGACCGCGAAGTGGTTGAGAAGTGGCTGTATGTGATCATCGCCATGGCGCTGATTACCGGCATCATCGGCACCGGTCACCACTTCTTCTGGATCGGTGCGCCCGAGGTGTGGCTGTGGGTCGGTTCGATCTTCTCCGCCCTGGAGCCGGTGCCGTTCTTTGCCATGGTGTTGTTCGCCTTCAGCATGGTCAGCCAGCGCCGTCGGCAACACTCCAACCGGGCCGCCACCTTGTGGGCCAAGGGCACGACGGTAACCGCGTTCTTTGGGGCTGGCGTGTGGGGCTTCCTGCACACCCTGGCGCCGGTGAACTTCTACACCCACGGCTCGCAACTCACCGCCGCCCACGGCCACCTGGCCTTCTACGGTGCCTACGCGATGATCGTCATGACCCTGATCAGCTACGCCATGCCGCGTTTGCGCGGGATCGGCGAGGCCAACGATGCGCGCTCGCAAACCATGGAGGTTTGGGGCTTCTGGCTGATGACGCTGTCGATGGTGCTGATCACTCTGTTCCTCACCGCCGCTGGGGTGATGCAGGTGATGCTGCAGCGCTTGCCAACCGACGGCACGGCCCTGTCGTTTATGACCACGGTTGACCAGCTGCAAGTGTTCTTCTGGCTGCGATTGGCTGCCGGGGTGGGCTTCTTTATCGGCTTGGGTTGTTACCTGTTCAGCTTCAAACGCCGTGGTCAGGATGTTCTGAAAGGCGTAGCTGTCGCCAGCGCTTAAGGCGCCGGCGTAGCAGGCTGTTGAGAAACGTAGCGAGCGAAGGCTAGACAAGGCGAAATAAGCCGAGAAAGCGCAGTTTACTGGTCGTAAATGAGCATTTCGAGGCTGATTTCAACGCGGTATAGCCGAGCGCAGTAGTTTTTCAACGGCCTGCTAACCAGAACTCGGCCCGGCTGGTACAGCGGGCCGTTGTTGTTTGTGCATCACCACGAGGGCAATCCCATGGCCTTTACCGTCGAACTGGAAGAGTGGGTCGGTAGTGTTTGGCACCGCTTTATCACCCGCCGTGCCAGCCCGGATTTCCCTGAGGCCCGGGTCGAGCTGGCCGTTATGCAGCGCCCGCTGGCGCTGTTGTTTCGCGCCATGGGCGGCGCCAGCGGGATCGGCGTGGAAGCCGCCAGTCCGCGCCAATTGCTGTTGCGCCGCAATCTGCTGCAGCAAGTGGCCGGCACCTGCAAACAGCTGCCGGTGGCTTGGTGCGATGCCAGCAACCTGCGCTTGCCGCCGAGCTTGGCGGTGTACCCGGATGCCGGCCTGAACCAGGAGCTGTATCGCTGGTTGGCCTTGCTGGCCGCGCAAGCGGGTGACATGCGGCACTGGGCGCGGGACAACCAGCGCTGGACGCAGACCCTGCTGCAGGGTTACCCGGCCCTGCGGCCGCGTTATCAACGCCTGGTCGAGGCCCATCTGCAGTTACGCCCCGACCCGCGCCAGCTCGGTCCGGCCGAGGCGGCCCTAGAACGAGCGCTGTGTCAGGCGCTGCGCGAACCCGGCAGCGTCAGCGATTTCCCCCGCAGCGAGCGGGCGCCCTGGCCCTTGCCGCTGTGGCTGTACCCCGCGCAAAACCTCGGCGAACCCCAGGCCTGTGAGTTGGGCGAGGACAGCGACGGCTATCTGCTGACTGCCCCCGAGCAACAGCAACTGGTGCGTAAGCAGGCCAAGCGGGTCGAGGAAAGCACCAGCAAGGGCGGCCTGTTGATCTTCCGCCTGGAGAACCTGTTCAGCTGGTCCGAGCATATTGAGCTGGACCGTTGCACCGATGACAGCGAGGACCTGGATGCGGCGCGGGTGGCCGAAGACCTCGACGAACTGGCGCTGTCCAAACAACGGCTGCGCAAGGGTGGTGGCCTGAAGCTGGACCTCGACCTGCCGCCGGCGGATGTCGACGACATTCCGTTGGGCGAGGGCATCAAGTTGCCCGAGTGGGATTACCGCAAGCAGTGCCTGCACCAGGACTTCGTCAACCTGCAGATGTACCTGCCGCGCGGCAGTGAGGCGCAACCTTTGCCGCTGCGTTTGGCGCCGCTGGCCTCGCGCCTGCGTCGGCAGTTCGAGCACCTGCGCAATGACCGCCAGTGGTTGCGCCAGCAACCCCAGGGCAGCGAGCTGGACCTGCAGGCCTGGCTGGATTTTCATGTGGAGCGCCAGCACGGCCAGTGCGCCGAACGCGGCCTGTTTATGCAGCAACGCACCACCCGCCGCGACCTGGCCTGCCTGCTGCTGGCCGACCTGTCGATGTCTACCGATGCGCACCTGGACGATGAGCGCCGGGTGATCGAGGTAATCATCGACAGCCTGTTGCTGTTCGGCGAAACCCTCTCGACCCTGGGTGATCAGTTCGCCCTGTACGGCTTCTCGTCCCTGCGCCGGCAACAGGTGCGTATGCAGGAGCTGAAATCCTTCAGTCAGCGTTATGACGATCACACCCGTGGGCGCATTCAGGCGCTCAAACCCGGCTATTACACGCGCATGGGCGCGGCCATCCGCCAGGCCACCCAGTTGATGGGGCAGTGCAAGCAAAAGCGCAAATTGTTGTTGCTGGTCACCGACGGCAAGCCCAACGACCTGGACCTGTACGAGGGCCGTTACGGCGTCGAAGACACCCGCGAGGCGGTGCTGGAAGCCCGCCGCGCCGGCTTGCTGCCGTTCTGCATCACCATCGACCAGCAGGGCGGCGATTATCTGCCCTATATGTTCGGCGCCAACGGCTACACCCTGATTCGCCAACCGCAACAATTGCCCCTGCGCCTGCCGCAGTTGTACCGGCAGCTGACCCAGTCGTAAGGAGGCCGTGGCCCGGATGCAATCCTGGGCAATCGCGCACGACAAGTTGTTCCCGGATTTTATCCGGGCTACGACTGTACCGGCAGCTGACCCAGTCGTGAGAAGAGTCGTAGCCCGGATGCAATCCGGGGCAATGGCGGGTTCAGTCCACGTTAAGGGTTGTTGGGGGAAGTTGGTTTTTGTAGGCGCTGCTTCAGCCGCGATGCCGTTTGCCTTGCAAGCTTCGCGGCTGAAGCCGTTCCTACAGGAGAGATCTGCGCCGTACCGGATCGCCCGCCTGTCACGTAGCCCGGATGCCATCCGGGACAGGCGCGCACCAACAACGGCATCCGGAGGTTATCCGGGCTACGGTTGGGTAGTTGCGAGGGGTGCTGCAGGCGCTAGGTCAGGCTACGCGGCAGCCAGACGCTCATCACTGCGCAGAACAGCGCCAGGCCAATGCAGAACCACATAAAGCGCTGCTGGCTGCGCGCGTTAAGGGTGTCGGCCGTCGTTGGCAGCGGCATGCCACAGTGGCTGCATTCGGCTGCTGTGCTCGGGTTGTCGCGCTGGCAGTACAGGCATTGGCGCATGCGGTGTGCTCCTGGTTAACGGCTGCCACGCCGTTGCCTGGCGGGCGAGGATGAACGGCTTATCACTCGAAGTGTTGCAAGCGCATGCAGTCGAGCACGCTGATCTGCCGGCCATCCTGGCTGATGATCTGTTCGTCGATCAGGCGGCGGATGATGCGCGAGAAGGTCTCTGGCTGAATCGACAAATGGCCGGCAATCAGTTGCTTGGCCATCGGCAGTTCGAAGCTGCTGACCGCATTCTGCAGCGGCGCCATCTGCGTCAGCAGGTAGCGCACCACGCGGTGGGTGGCGTTCTTCAGCGACAGGGTTTCGATCTCGTTGAGGCGCTGGTGCAGGCGCACCGACAGCCGGCCGAGCAGGGCAAAGGCCAGGCGGTTGTTGTTCTGCAGCAACTGCATATAGGTGTGGCTGGAGAGCTTGTACAACTGGGTTGGGCCGATGGCTTCGGCGCTGGCCACGTAGTTGGGGGTGTCCATCAGCATCATGGCTTCGGCAAACGCCTGGCGCTCGCCGATCACGTCGAAGACCTTTTCCTGGCCATCGGGAGTCAGGCGGAAGATTTTCACCGAGCCGGAAATGATGAAGTAAAACGCGCTGGCCGGTTCGCCTTGGCGAAACAGCGGCGCGCCCTTGTCGACACTGAGCAATTGGCTGCTGCTCATCAGTTCGTCCATTTGCTCCTCGTTCAGAGGCTCGAACAAGTGATGGCTGCGCAGAATTTGGTGGTGTACACGGTGCAGCACCATAAAAGGCATCCCTGTGGTTGATGGCATGGCGAGCCTGACGCTGTCAGGCCTAGCGGGCGGTGTGGCAATGCAGTTGCGGCGTGAGGCTGGCGGCGCTGAGGGCCAAGCCGCTGGCCAAGGCCAGGGTCGAGGTCAGCAGGCAAAACCACAGCAGCGGCTGCAGGGCGCGTTTGATCATGGTGGTGACTCCTTGCGCGCCCGTTGCCGGGCGCGGCTTGGCTTACACCGGGCTCAGGGCCGGGGCATGCAGGGCGTTGGCGAACAGCACGTTGTTTTCCAGATGGATGTGCTGCATCAGGTCGTTGCGCAGCTCATCCAGACCGCGATAGAGCGCGCGCCAGGTGTTGCAGGCGTTGCTTGGCGGGGTGATGTTGGCGGTCAGGTCGAGGATCCGCTGCAGGGCTTCGCCGTGCTGGTCGTGCTCCATGCGCATCACCGAGATGGGCGCGGCAGCGCGTGCGCCGAGGCCGTCGAGCAGCACTGGAAAGAGAATTTGCTCCTCTTTGAGCATGTGGCTTTCCAGCTCCTGCTGCATCTCGCGCAGGTGATCGGCCAGGCCGTTGGGGCAGTTGTCGCGCTCGCCATGCACCTGCTCGACGCGGCTGGCCAGGCGAATCAGCTCCGGCAGTTGTTCGCGGTGGCGGGCGTGGAAGCGGCTGAGAATATGGGCAATCAATTGCTCCGTGGGGGCCTGGCGCCAGTCTTCGCTGTTGCCGGGTTGACCGCGCAGGGCCTGCAGTTGCGCCGCCACTTGTTCCGCCTCGATGCCACGGCGTTTGGCGGCTTCGCTCAGGCTCAGTTGGCCACCGCAGCAGAAGTCCAGATTGAAGGCGTGGAATACTCGGGTGGCGCCGGGAATCTCGCAGGCCAGGGCGCCGAGGGACTGGTCCAGTAGCTGTTGAGTCATGGCAGGGTCCTTGTAAATCGATCAGTAGTGAAGGGTTACTGGTCAATAGCAGTACTCGTGCCAACAGCAAGCCATTGAAATTAAACGATTATTTATAAATAGTGGTTAATTTTACCTTGATCGAATAAGGTTCTTTTAACCATATAGGGTGAAAAGAACCATGCTGGAAGCCAGTCTGCTTGCCGACCTGATCGTCGAACTGCCCAACGCCGTGCGCTTGCAGCGTCTGGTGCATACCCTGCGCGAGCACTTTCGCTGCGGCGCGGTGGGCCTGTTGCGCCTAGATGGCGACAGCCTGCGCCCGCTGGCGGCGGTCGGGCTGGTGCATGAGGCCCTGGGCCGGCGTTTTGTGGTGGCCCAGCATCCGCGTCTAGCGGCGATTATGGCGACGCGCGAGCCGACCTGGTTTGAGCCCGACAGCCGCCTGCCGGACCCGTATGACGGTCTGCTTGATCAGCATGTCGGCGAGCCCTTGCCGGTGCATGACTGCATGGGCATGAGCCTGTTTGTCGACGGCCAGCCGTGGGGTGCCCTGACCCTGGATGCCCTGCACCCCGGCACCTTCGACAGCAACGCCCGACGCGATTTGCAGCACTACAGCCTGCTGATCGAGGCGGCGGTGCGGATTACCCGGCTGGAACAGGAGAACCGCAGCCTGCGCCTCTCGCGCAGCGACGTGCAGCATCCCCAGGTGCTCGCTGAAGAGGGCGAAATCCTCGGCCAGAGCCAGGCTCTGCGGCAGATTCTCAGTGAGCTTGAAGTGGTCGCCGACTCCGAGTTGCCCGTGTTGCTGCTGGGTGAAACCGGGGTCGGCAAGGAGCTGTTTGCGCGCCGTTTGCACGGCCTGTCGCGGCGGCGCAACAAGCCGCTGATTCAGGTCAACTGCGCCGCGCTGCCGGAGTCGCTGGCCGAGAGTGAGTTGTTTGGCCACGTCAAAGGCGCGTTTTCCGGGGCCACCAGCGACCGCCCCGGCCGCTTCGACGCAGCCAATGGCGGCACCTTGCTGCTCGATGAGGTCGGCGAGTTGCCCCTGACGGTGCAGGCCAAGCTGTTGCGCGTGCTGCAGAACGGCGAGATCCAGCGCCTGGGCGCCGACAAGCCGCTGCATGTGGACGTGCGCATCATCGCCGCCACCAACCGGCACTTGCCCGACAGCATCCGCGACGGGCATTTCCGCGCCGACCTCTACCATCGCCTGTCGGTGTACCCGGTGCCGATCCCGCCGCTGCGCGAGCGCGATCAGGATGTGTTGCTGCTGGCAGGGCATTTTCTCGAACTCAACCGCGCGCGCCTGGGGCTGCGCAGCATGCGCCTGTCGCCGGCGGCGGAGCGGGCCATGCTGGCGTACCCCTGGCCGGGCAATGTGCGCGAGCTGGAGCATGTGATCAGCCGGGCGGCGGTCAAGCTGCTCAGCCGCGGCGCCAGTCGCACGCAAATCCTCACCCTAGAGCCGGAGTTGCTCGATCTGGAGGGTTCGAGCGGTTTGGTCAGTGCCGTCGAGCCAGCGCCGGTCAGTGTGCAAGACCCGGCGCAGGGTAGTTCGCTGCGCGAAGCGGTGGAAGCTTGCCAGCGGCAGAACATCCTCAAGGCCCTGGAGCTGTGCGCGGACAACTGGGCCAATGCAGCCCGCCTGCTCGACCTCGACCCGAGCAACCTGCACAAGCTGGCGCGGCGTCTGGGCTTGAAGTAAACCAGCGGCAGGCGTTTGAGTTGATTGTGATCAATAGGTTTTTCTCGCCGTGCCCTGACACTGCAACGTGTAGCCCAGCCAGGATCGCGACATGTGTGCAGCCATTGAATGGAACAGCCAGCTGATCAAGCGCTACGGACACGCCGCGCTGGCGGGTGGCAGCTACCCTGAGAACACCCAGTTTCAACGCGGCATCTCCGCCCTGGACCTGTTGCGGGCGCTGCGCAGCAGTCGTCTGGCGCAGCGTCCGTTGTCTATCGCTGTGCAACTGCCGAGGGCCGGCGACCTTGGCGTATACCTGGAGCACCTGACGCGTGAGATCGACATGCTCGGTTGCCACCTCGGTGCGACCCCGCGGGTCGAGCAGTTGCATCTCGCTGGCGGCCTGCCCACTGCCGTCGAGCTCAATCGCCTGATGGAGCATTTGCAACGGCGCTGCAACTTCCAGCCCTACGCGGGTGGCGACAACAGCATCGACATTGATCTGCCCAACAGCTCCTGGGCGACCATGGGCCTGCTGCGTCAGCTGGGCTTCAATCACGTCAATATCGGTGTGCCGGACATCAACCCGGCCAATGGCGAGACCCTGGTGGATTTCCAGAGCCCGCGACACACGCGCTCGCTGATCGATGCGGCGCGGGCGCTGGATTTTCGTTCGGTGAACATCGACCTCGGCTATGGCCGGGCCTGGCAGACCACCAGCAGCTTCGCCCGCAAGGTGGCGGCCATCATCGAGTTGCAACCCAGCCGCGTGCGGATCTTCGACTATGCCCATCCACCGCGCCGCTACCGCGCCTTGCAGCGCCTGGTGGCCAGCGGTTTTGCCGCCCAGGCGGACAAGTGGGCCATGCGCCGCCATGGGGTAGAGCAACTGCTGGCGGCCGGCTACGGCTATATCGGTCTGGGCCAGTTCGCCCTGGCCGACGATGACCTGGCCGTCGCCCAGGAAAACGGCCAGCTGCACTACAACTGCCAGGGCTTCAGCCGTCACGCCTGTGATCATCTCGGCCTGGGCCTGGCTGCCAACAGCCAGATCGGCGAGCTGCATGTGCAGAACATCGGTGACGTGCAGCACTACCAGCAACAGCTGGCCATCGGCCAGTTGGCGTTGTTCCGCGGTTTGCGTTGCAACGCCGACGAGCAGCTGTTGCGTGCAGTCAGCGAACGCTTGCTGTGTGATTTTCAGCTGGACTTTGCTGCCCAGCAGGCGCGCTTCGGCGTCGATCTGCGCGAGCATTTCGCCGGCGCCTGGCCACGCCTGGAGCAGATGGATCGCGACGGTCTGATCGTGCTCACCCCTCACGCCCTGCAAGTGCCGGCGGCCGGACGCTTGCTGGTCGGCGCCGTGTGCAAGGCGCTGGAACACGGCCACGCGGCGCACCGCGAGCACGGTCTGCAACGCTCCCTGCGTTAGTGCCAATGGCCTAGGCCTGAATGCCTTGAGGCTTTTTTAGCGCGCCCGTTATGTATTACGCGCTTGCCACTACCGGTTTCGGCTTTACGCCGAGTCACTTTCTCTTGACTCGCTGCGCTCGCCCTGCGGGTCAGCCTGCGGCTGTTACTGCGCTGCGCTCCGTATGCTTGCGCGAAAGAGAAAGTAACCAAAGAGAAAGCGCACCCGGCATCCGGGTTTCGCTGCGCGAAACTTCCCTCGTTTCGGCGCTGTTCTGAGGGTCGTCACGGTGGGCCATCCCTGGCCCATCGTGACTCATTTGGCATCCCTGCCAAATGCCCCTCTGAACAGCACCTGCACTCGGCCTCCTGACGGGACCGGGGGACCGAGGCGCCTGAGAGTTCGTGGGAGCGGTCTTGACCGCGAAGCTTTCAACCGCGCCAGTTCACGGTTGTGTCAAACCCAATCATTGGGTGCTGGGACGGATACCTTGCAACACGTACCGGGTGCATAGCCTTTTTTTCCCGCGAATGATTTTGGTCAAGCGCGGATGCTCTGCCGCGGGCGTTTAATCGGCTCAGACGTAAAAAATCATGAGTGTTTCAACCCGTAATGGATGAGGGCTGGGCGATGAAAGAGCGCAATTACACACGGGCAAAACAGGTACTGGTGGCGGCTTCTTGCGCCTGGGCGTTTACCTCAGCAAACGCGGTTTTCGCCGCTGAGGCGGCATTGCCGGTAATCGTGCAGGAGTTGGTGGCACCGCCGGCGGTGCCGGCGCCGATCACCCGTAAAAATGCGGCGCGGGTGGTGGTCAACCTGACGGTGGAGGAGGTCGAGAAAGAGATCGCCCCTGGCACCCGCTATATGTTCTGGACCTTTGGCGGCACGGTGCCGGGCAAGATGATCCGCGTGCGCGAAGGCGATACCGTGGAGCTGCACCTGCAGAACCTGGCCAGTAACAAGCTGCCCCATAACATCGATTTGCACGCCGTGACCGGGCCGGGCGGCGGCGCCGGGCAGACCCTGATCGCGCCGGGCAACGAGGCAACCTTCACCTTCAAGGCGCTG
Source organism: Pseudomonas sp. BGA-UO-ETr-WB11 (assembly GCF_059567785.1). Taxonomy (NCBI): domain Bacteria; kingdom Pseudomonadati; phylum Pseudomonadota; class Gammaproteobacteria; order Pseudomonadales; family Pseudomonadaceae; genus Pseudomonas; species Pseudomonas sp. BGA-UO-ETr-WB11. The sequence continues at coordinate 368,547 of NZ_JCAQOS010000006.1, forward strand.
GCCTCGGGGCTGTATGTGTACCACTGCGCCACTGCGCCGGTGGGCATGCACGTGGCCAATGGCATGTACGGGATGATCCTGGTCGAGCCCAAGGAAGGTCTGGCCAAGGTCGACCGTGAGTACTACGTGATGCAGGGCGATTTCTATACCAACGGGGCCTACCGCGCCGAGGGCCTGCAGAATTTCGACATGCAGAAGGCGGTCGATGAGAAGCCTACTTATGTGCTGTTTAACGGCGCCGACGGTGCCCTCACCGGCAAAAGCTCACTGACGGCCAAGAGTGGCGAAAAAGTGCGCATGTTCTTCGGTGTCGGTGGGCCCAATCTGGTGTCCAGCTTCCATGTGATCGGCGCGATCTTCGACCGCGTTTACGGCGATGGCGGCAGCCGTTATCAGGAAAATGTGCAGACCACCCTGGTGCCACCAGGCGGCTCGACCATTGTCGAGTTCGTGCCCAAGGTGCCGGGCAACCTGACCCTGGTCGATCACTCCTTGACCCGTGCCTTCAACAAGGGCGCCGTCGGCCTGCTGGCTGTCAGCGGTGAGGCGCGGCCGGAGATTTACAGCAAGGGCATCAAGACACCATTGCCGGCAGTGGCCGGGGCGCCGGTCAAGGCCGTAGCCCCGCCTGTAGCCGTGGCCAGTGCGCCGCTGGCCCGGGGTAAAGGGGTGTACGAGCGGGTGTGTGCGGCTTGTCACTTGCCTGATGGTTCCGGTGTGGCCGGGGTGTTTCCGCCACTGGCCAACTCCGACTTCTTCCAGGAACGGCCCTATGAAATGGCCCATATCGTGCTGCACGGCCGCAGTGGCGAACTGGTGGTCAACGGTCAGCACTACAACGGCGTGATGCCGGCCCAGGACCTGAACGACGAGGATGTGGCGGCGGTGATCAACTACATCAACGTTGAGATGAACAAGGGCAAGCCGGTGCTCAACGCCGAGCAGGTCAAAGCCATGCGGCAGATCAAGCAGCCGTGAAGATGACCTGGCGGCAGACCGGTGCAGCGCTTTGTTGCTGCGCCGGGTTGGTCGGCAATGGCCAGGCGGCGGAGTACAAACTGTTGCCGGGCGGCGAGTTTCGCAGTGTGTTGCCCGCCGATGGTGAAAGCGCGGCGGCGCGCATCCGGCCGTTCTGGCTGCGCACCCAGCCGGTGAGCAATGCCGAGTACCTGGCGTTTGTGCAGGCGCAGCGGCAATGGCAGCGCGGCGAACCCGCGCAGGTGTTGGCCGGGGCGGATTATCTGACGCTGTGGGCCGGGCCGCTAAGCTTTGCGCCGTTGCAGGCCAACGCGCCGGTTACCCAGGTCAGCTGGCATGCCGCCCAAGCCTATTGCCACAGCGAGCAGGCCCGCCTGCCGCGCTGGTACGAGTGGGAGTTTGCTGCCGCCGCCGATGAGCAGCGGGCCGACGCCCGCCAGGACCCGCTGTGGCTGGCGCGGATTCTTGGCTGGTATTCGCGCCCGGCCAACCAACCGCCCCAGGCCATTGGCCTGCAAGCGGCCAACTATTACGGCATCCAGGACCTGCATGGCCTGACGTGGGAATGGGTCGAGGACTTCAATGGCCTGTTCGTCAGCGCCGACAGCCGTACCCAGGACGAGCAAAAACAGTTGGAGTTTTGCGGTGGCTCGGCCCTGTCGTTGGGCGACAAAAGCAATTACGCGGTGTTGATCCGCCTGGCTTTGCTGGCGGCTATGGAGGCCAATCAAGGCGGCAATTATCTGGGCTTTCGCTGTGTCCGCGAACAGCCCGCGAACGTTTCTGGAGCAAGTCGATGAACCGTCTTAATCGTTTTAGCCTGGCGTTGCGTCAGGCGCTGTTATCAAGTGCCTTGGTGCTGACGCCGGGCGCTGTTGCCTGGGCTGCGCAGGCGCCGGTCGGTGCGGCCCTGGCGAGCATCCCAGCGGACTCTTTGTACGGCTTGCCGGTGACCCTGACCGATGCCCAAGGGGTGAAGTTTGACTGGCGTGAGATGGCCGGCCAGCCCGTGCTGGTGACCATGTTCTATGGCGACTGTGCATCGGCATGCCCGGTGTTGATCGAGAGCCTGCAACGCACCATCGCCGAGCTGCAACCCAAGCCTGGCAGCCTCAAGGTGCTGATGGTCAGCCTCAACCCGCAGCACGACACCCCGGCATCGCTGGGGCACCTGATGCACATGCACAAGATTGACGCCGGCGTCTTCCGTCTGGCGGTGGCCGCCGATGAGGGGCAAACCCGAGCCATGGCCGCGGCGCTGCAGATCAAGTACCGGCAGCTGGATAACGGCGAGATCAGCCACAACACCCGCGTCAGCCTGCTGAACGCCAGCGGCCAGGAGATTGCCAGCAGCAGCCTGCTCAAATCCACTGCCGATCAGGCCTTGTTGGTCGAGTTGCGCAAGGCGTTACCTTAACCCTTGCCACTGAACGGCGAAGGGGGCGGCGGGCTCGGCTCAGTAAATCGCCAGCACGGCAAAGTGCTGCTGGCGGTTGCCGACCTGCAGGTTCACTTCGCTGTCCTGCACCTGGCCGAGCAGGCTTTGGCCCATGGGCGAGTGGGGGGTGATCAGCATGATCGACTGGTTATCCAGCTCGACCTTGAGGCCGGCGGCATCGGGGGCGAGGAAAAGCCAGCGTTGCTCATCATCGGCGTCAGCCAGCAGCACCAGATCACCAAGCTGGATGCCGCGCTGGGCATCGTAGTGGCGCACTTGCAGTTGCTGCAGGGCCTGCAAGGCCTGGCTGATTTCGTTCATCCGGCGGGCCTGGCCGGTGGCCAGATAGGATGCTTCCAGGCCGAGGGTGTCGTATTTGTTTTCGGCGATGTTCTCGACGTCGGTGGCGGCCTCATAGGCCGTTTGCGCGGCGCGCTGGGCGATCAGCAGGTCGTTACTTAGGCGTTCGACAATGATGTGCTGCAGCTTGGTTTTGTTCATGGTCGGTACGGGCCAGGATGGGCGCGCAGGATAACGCAACGGGCAAGGTGAGCGAGGTCTTGTCACGCCAACGGCGCCTTCGGGGTGACATCGGTTGATGCCAGTTTTTGGCGCAACAGGCGGTGTCTCGCCCTGGCGCTGCCCTCCGCCAACTGGCGGTTGTTGGCTGTTTTTCCCCCTCTGCAAACTGGCTGCTTCGGTGGCTGCTGGCGCGCCGGCTGGGGCTTTGGCGACTGCGCGCTTTCGCCGCGCTAAAAACCCCTGCGAAGCGCTAAAAAGGGGCGTTAGCGGGGTTGACTTGAAAGACTTGTGCACAATTGCGAGGCGTCGTTTGTGGCTGCGACGGATTTTGCGCACAGGCGCACATTCCTTCTTGTTGACTTTTTAAGTGCATGAAAAATAACAAGTTTTTTTGATGGTTAAAAAGTGATCAGTTTAACTTGGGGCCCCATTTGACTGGGGGTTGCGGAACTTTTCCGCAACTTGTCCACTGAGTTATCCACAGCTTCTGTGGATTGTCCCAAGCGCTTGCTCTAGTCCGCGCCTGAGGGCTTTTTGCAAGGTTTTTCTGCGCTGATTTTTCATTTCTTTGGGCGTTTTTTTCGGCTTGTCCAGCGCTTTTTTACCGTCGTACGGTGGCCCTGACGGCTGGGTATACTGGCCAGCAGATTTGCCCGGAGGCGACCATGCCCATCGATATTCCCAACCTGTTGCTGGGCCTGTGCCTGGCGGCGATTCCTCTCTTGGTTGTGCTCTGGCAATGGCAGCGACGCCTGCACCTGTTGCAGCAGGAGCGCTTGTTGCTGGATGAGCGCCTGAGCACAACCCAACTGGCCCTGGACGGTTTCAGCGTGCAGCTGGAGGACAGTCGCGCAGAAGCCTCGCGCCTATTGCACAGCCATGCCCAAAGCCAGGCGCAGTTGGCAGCCTTGACCCGCGAGGCGGAATTGTTGCGCCTGGAATGCAGCACCAGCCGCGAGGCTGCTCAGCAGTGGGCGCAGAGTCGCGAGCAGAAGGAAGCCGAGTTGCGCCGCCTGGATGCCGAGCGTGCAGGGCTGGCCGCCGAGTTGCGCGAACAGCAGGACAGTCACCAGCAACGTCTGGCCGATTTGCAAGGCTCGCGCGATGAGCTGCGGGCGCAGTTCGCCGAACTGGCCGGCAAGATCTTCGACGAACGCGAGCAGCGCTTTGCCGACAGCAGTCAGCAGCGCCTGGGGCAATTGCTCGACCCGCTGAAGGAGCGCATCCAGTCATTCGAGAAACGCGTTGAGGAGAGTTACCAGCAGGAGTCCCGCGAGCGCTTCTCCCTGGGCAAGGAGCTGGAGCGCTTGCAGCAGCTTAATCAGCGCCTGGGTGATGAGGCCACCAACCTGACCCGCGCCCTCAAGGGCCAGAAAACCCAGGGTAACTGGGGCGAGCTGGTGCTGGAGCAGGTGCTGGAACATGCCGGTCTGAGCAAGGGCCGCGAGTACCTGACCCAGGTCAGCCTGAGCAGTGCCGATGGCCAGCGTTTTCAGCCGGACGTGATCATCCAGCTGCCGGGCGACAAGCAGGTGGTGATCGATGCCAAGGTCAGCCTTACGGCTTATCAGGCGCTGGTGGCCAGCGAGGACGAGGTGGCCGCCAGCCTGGCCCTGAAGCAGCATGTGTTGTCCTTGCGCAGTCACCTCAAGGGCCTGTCGGTGAAGGACTACCAGCGCCTTGAAGGCCTGCACAGCCTGGACTTTGTCCTGCTGTTTGTGCCCATCGAGGCGGCCTTTGCCGCCGCGTTGCAGGGCGATCCGGGCCTGTTTCAGGAGGCTTATGCCCAGCACATTGTGATCGTCAGCCCAACCACCTTGTTGGCCACTTTGCGGGTTATCGACAGCTTGTGGCGGCAGGAGCGACAGAGCCTGAATGCGCGTGAGATCGCCGAACGCGCCGGGGCGCTGTACGACAAGTTTGTCGCTTTTGTCGGCGATCTGGATGAGGTCGGCAGCCGTCTGCAGCAGTTGGACAAGGCCTATGCAGCAGCGCGCAACAAGCTCACCGAGGGGCGCGGCAACTTGGTCAGTCGTGCCGAGAACCTCAAGCAGTTGGGTGCTCGAGCGAGCAAGAGCCTACCGGCCGAGTTGCTGGAGCGCGCCGGTGGCGAGCCGGCCGAAGAACCTGCGGCCGTTTCACCTTGAGGCGCGGGCTGGCTGGCACAACCTCGGGTTAGATAAAGAGCAAGCAGGCGAGGCCGGCCAGCAGGCCTGTGGCCATGATCGGCAAGGTGCACAGCGCCAGTTGGCGGCCGCCGATCAGGGCAATCAGGCCGCCTTTGACCAGGCTGTTGCTCAGTGCTGCGAGGTAAATGCCTTGCACGGCCACCTGGTTGCTGAGGTCGCCCATGGCGTTGCGCGACAGTGACAGGGTGATGGCATCGACGTCAGTGGTGCCTGACAGCAGCGCCACCAGGTACACGCCGACATCCCCGAGGGAGCGGCGGCCAGCCTCGACCATAAACACGATCAGCGCCAGCAGGGCTGCAAAGCGCAGGGCTGGGCCCAGCTCGAAGGGGTTTTTTAGCAGCGGTTCAGGGTTGCTCTCCACGTCGTTGCTAGCTTGGCGATAGAACCACAGTGCGCCGGCGGCGTAGCTAAGGGCGCAAATACCCAGGGGCCAGAACAGAGTGCCCAGCAGTGCCGGGTTGACCAGGCCGACTTCCAGCAGCACCCGCGGAAACATTAGCGCCGAGGTGGCCAGCAGCCCGCAGGCGAGCATGGCGCGCATGCGCGGCCCGCCATCCAGGCGTGCCAGGGTCAGGGTCATGGCGGTGGACGAGACCATACCGCCGAGCAGCGCGGTCACCAGCAGGCCTTTGCGCGGGCCGATCACGCGGATCGCCACATAGGCGGCAAAGCCGATGGCGGCAATCAGCACCACCATCCACCAGGTGGCGTAGGGGTTGAACACCTGCCACGGGCCATAGCCTTCGTTGGGCAGCACCGGCAGCAGCACCAGGGAGATAAACAGCAGCTTCAACGCCCCGGAGATTTCATCGGCATTGAGCCGACGCAGGGCGCTGTGCAGCGGTTGCTTGAGACTTAGCAACATGGCGATGACTACCGCGCAGGCGGCGGCCAGCACGCGTTGGTCGCTGAGGGCCAGGCTGCCGAGCAGAAACGTCAGCAGCAGGGCGATGGCATTGGTCACGCCGAGATCGCCGGTATGCCGCTGCTCGCCGATGTAAGCGGCAATCACCAGCAGGCCGAAAATCAGGCTGATGCTGATCCAGGCATTCAGGCCGAACTGCTGGCCGAGCAGGGCCGCCAAGCCGCCGAGCAAACCCACCAGGCCGAAGGTGCGAATACCGCCGATCAGGCGCGTGTCGTCGGTCTCCCGGGCGCTCCAGCCGCGCTCGGTACCAATCAACAAACCGACGGCCAAGGCGGTGGCAAAACTCAGCAGCAGTTCCAGGGTGGCGGGCATACAGCGTCCTTGGCGGAGATTGTTTCGCCCAGTTTAGCGCCATCCAGTGCCTGCGCGGCTCAGGGCATCTCGACCAGAACGATTTCGCTGTCTTCCAGGGCGCTGATCTGCAGGTGCTGCTCGCCGCTTATGGCCAGGCCATCGCGGGCGTTGGTCAGCAGGCCGTTGACCTCGATCCGGCCGGTGGCCGGCACCAGGTAGGCCTTGTGTTGCAGGCTCAGTGGAAAGTCCAGGCGCTGTCCGGCCAGCAGTGTGGCAGCCAGTACCCGAGCCTTGGCATGAATGGGCAGGGCGTCGGGGTCGCCGGCCACGCCGCTGGCCAGCACCACGAACTGTCCGGCGCGCTCGCCTTTGGGGAAGCTGCGGGTGCCCCAGGACGGCGCGTGGCCATGGCGGTCGGGCATGATCCAGATCTGGAAAATACTGCTGGTGACGTCTTCGCGGTTGTATTCGGCGTGTTGAATGCCGGTGCCGGCGCTCATCACCTGTACGTCGCCGGCCGCTGTACGGCCCTGGTTGCCGAGATTGTCGCGGTGACTGATGGCGCCCGTGCGCACGTAGGTGATGATTTCCATGTCGCGGTGCGGGTGGGGCGGGAAGCCGCTGCCGGCGGCAATCTCGTCATCGTTCCAGACGCGTAGGGCGCCCCAGTGCAGGCGCTTGGGGTCGTGGTACTCGGCGAACGAGAAGTGATGGCGAGCATTCAGCCAGCCGTGCTGGGCGTGGCCGAGGCTATTGAACGGGCGTAGTTCGATCATGCTGGTACTCCGCTGGCAGTGCGGCGAAAAGGCGGCGCTGCGTGATGGAGTCGATGATCTATCTGCTTGGTGTCGATTAAAAGCGCAATTATCCGGCTCTTAATATCAATTTATTGGATGCTTTTGGCGCGGCCTTGAGTCAAGCCAGACCTGTTGCCAGCCACCGCTGAGTGGCTGGAAACAGGCACTGATCAGCCGAGCAGGGCTTGCGCTGCTGCGCGCTGCGCCGCCGGCGATTGCTGCAGATAGGCTTCGGCCACGGCGATATTGCCCTCTGTGCGCGGGTGGAAGCTCGGCACGAAGTAGCGCAGCACGGCGCGGCCAATGCTGCCCAGAGACGGCAGCACATCACGCTGGCCCAGTGCCGACCAGAGGCTGATAAAGCCGCGGCTGTAACGGGTTCGCGGGTCCTGGCGCATCATCATGCGTGAGCCGCTGCTGAACAGAAAGATCAGCATGGGCGAGGCGATCAGCATATACAGCCAGCGCGCCAGCAGGCTACCGCCCATATGCACATGCAGGTCGTGGGCGACGCAGCGGTGTTCGATTTCCTCGGCGCCATGCCAGCGCAGCAGGTCTAGCATCACCGGATCGGCGTCATCCAGGCTGCGGGTGGTGATGATCCAGTCGCCCAGCACGCAGGTGAAGTGCTCAATCGCGGCAATCATGCCGACCCGCTGGCGCAGCCAGCCGTTTTGCAGCCGACGGCTCAGGGCGTTTTCACCCAGTGGGTAGTCGCCCAGGACTTTTTCGAACAACCAGTCGAGGCGCTCGGTATAGGGCTTGGGGTCGATGCCATGGCGCAGCAGGTAGGGCGTCAGGGCGCTGTCGTGGGCGCGGGCGTGCTGCGCCTCTTGGCGGATAAAGCCGCGTACTTCCTCACGCAGCGCGGTATCAGTGACCTGTTTGAGGGCCTGGTTGTACACCCGGCAAAACCAGAATTCGCCAGCCGGCAGGAGGATGTGCAGGGTGTTCATGATGTGCGAGGCCTCAGGCTCGTTCGGCACCCAGTGCAGCGGGGTGTCGGTGAAGTCGAAGCGCACTTTGCGTTGCGGTAGGCGCTGCTGCTCTTGCGGTTGCTGGTGTGGTTTGTTCATGGGGATTCTCCTCGTTAGGCGGCCAGGTTCAGGCGGGCCAGCAAACGCGATAGCCAGGGCGCAAAGCGCCATTGGGCGACGCTCAGGTGGGCTTCGCTGCCCACCGCGATGACCGCGCGGTTACGTTCAATGGCGCGGATCAGGTGTTTGGCAACCGTCTCGGGTGTGAGGTTGCGGCGTTGGTACAGGCGCTGCGCGCGGGCTTTTTGCTTGGCTTCGGCGGCCGCGCTCAAGCCGTGAAAGCGGGTGGCTTGGATGATTCCGGTATTCACCAGGCCCGGGCACACGGCGGTGACGCCAATTCTTTGGCTGGCCAGTTCGGCGCGCAGGCATTCGCTGAGCATTAACACCGCGGCTTTGCTGGTGGCGTAGGCGGCATAGTTGCGCGAGGGCACGAAGGCCGCCGCTGAGGCGATATTGACGATATGACCGCTCTTGCCGGCATCAACCATCTGCCGGGCGAACAGCCGGCAACCGTCGATCACGCTCCACAGGTTGATGCGCAACAAGCGCTCCCAGTCGGCGGCGCTGGTGTCGAGCATGGCGCCGGCCATGCCGATGCCCGCATTGTTGACCAGGATGTCGAGGCTGCCGAAACGCTGCTGCACCCAGTCGGCACAGGCCTGCATGGCCACGCTGTCGCCCACGTCCAGTTGATAGGCGTAAGCCTCGGCGCCGAGGGCACGGGCCAGTTCGGCACTGCGTTCGGCGGCGGCCATGTTGATGTCGGCGGCCAGCACGCAGGCGCCCCGTTCGGCAAAGTTCAGCAAGGTGGCGCGCCCGATACCGCCGCCGGCACCGGTCACCAATACAACTTTGCCGGCATCCGGCCCGGCATTGGCTTTGACCTTTGCCCGCTGCAGGCTCGGGCTGCCTTCGCCGCCTTGCAGGTGGGTAATAAACTCGCGCAGCCAGCCGGCCAGTTGGGTCGGCTCGGCCAGCAGTTGCCAGTGCCCGGTGTGCACCTCTCTGCGCCACAGTTGCGGCACCCAGCGGCTGAGCTGATCGAACAGTTGTGGGCCCACGTAGCGGTCCCGCGTCTGCACGATCAGCTGCACCGGTACGGTGGTGGGGCGTTGACGTGGGTGCAGCAGGCTGCGGATAAAGTTGGCGCGGTACAGTTTGACCCCGTGTTGGCCGTCGGCGCTCAGGCTGGCGCTGACGTGGGGGTTGTGCACCCCTTCGACCCGTTGCAGATAGCTGGGCCAGAGCTTGGCCAGCCCGGTACGCCAGAGCAGCTCAGGCAGTAGCGGGGTATGAAACATGCCGATGTACCAAGAGCTGAGCAACTGGCTGATTACCTGACCCCAGGCCTTGGGGCTTTTTTGCTGCAGACGGTCGCGCATCCAGTGGCCGACATGATCCAGGCACGGCCCGGAGAGGCTGGTGTAGGAGGCCAGTAGCGGCGCCAGGCGTGGTTCGGTGACCGCCTCCCAACTCTGAATTGAGCCCCAGTCGTGGGCGACCAGGTGCACCGGTTGATTTGGACTGGTGGCCAGGATGACCGCCTCCATATCGTTGGCCAGCTTTGTCAGGTGATAGTCCAGGCGTTTGCCGGGCTTGTCCGAGGCGCCGGCACCGCGCACGTCATAGGCGACCAATTGATAGTCGCTGGCCAGTGCATACACCAGGGGTAGCCAGACCTCGTGGTTGTCTGGGTAGCCATGCACCAGCAACAAGGTTGGGCCTGCGCGGTTGCCCCAGCGGTAGGCCGCCAGTTCGACACCATCGCCCTGCACCCGCAGTGTTTCGGCGACCCAGGGTGCGGTGTTTGGTGCTTCTACGGGGAGTGCTTGGGGCGCGTTCATGCAGCCACCTCTGTGCGCGTCAAGAGGCCACGTTCCAGCCAGCGGCGCACATGGGGCAGGTCATCATCCAGCCAGTAGGCATCGGTTTCGGTGACCACCAGTAACTCTTCAAACTTGGCGCCGACGCCGCGAAAGCCCAGGTGCGGCTCAACCGCCCAGAGTCCCGGGGTAGGTGGATGCAGGGAGCGCGAGTGGCTGGACCAGAGTGGCGACCAACCCTCGCGACGGCCGGTGATCAGGGCGTTTTTCACCAGGGTGGCGACGTTGCGCACGCCAAAGCGCGCGAGTGCCAGCTTGGTTTGGCGCGTGCCGAGCTTCTCCACACGATGGGCCAGCACTTCAAACGGATAGGCCTTGTGCCGCGGCAGCGTACCTTGCGTGGCGCAGAGGCTATCGACCGCCTGACTGACCTGGGACAGCGGCAGGCGTTGCTTGACCTGTTGCACGATCAGCTCGCGATGGGCCATCAGATCGTCCAGCAATTGCTCCATCACCAGGTTCTCGCCCAAGGCGCCGGAGTAGCCGACGTCGGCGGTGTAGCCGCCAAGGGTCGGGGCCACGTCGAGGATAAAGGGCATGCCCTCGGCCAGCAGGGTTTTGCCCGGATAGAACGCCAGGTTGAAGCCGCGCAGGTGGCGCAGGCCGTCGAAACCTTCAAAGGCGGTGCGGCGGCCAAACCAAGCAAAGGGTTCGTGGAACCACTCCTTGACCCCGTGATCCTGCAGCCAGGTCTTCATCAACGCGGCGGCCTCTTTCTCGCTGATACCGGGCTTGAGTTCCTTGGCAATGCTTTCTACGCATTGGTAGGCCAGTTGCTGGGTCGCGCGAAACTGCGTCAGGTCGTAAGCGGTTAGATCGGTGCTGGCAGGCATGGCGGACTCCGGGTGGGTCAATCGTTACATTGTTCGATGTCACGATCATTATTAGTGCGCAATGCTGCCCCTGGCCAGACTGTTCAGGTGGCAGCGCTGGGTGTTGTTACCGCTGTTACCGTAGCCCTGCACGTCATGCCTGGTCTGGCTTGTGGGGCATTAGGGCGGCTCTTGGGCACGCTGGGGTGGGGAGAGTCCAACCCAAGGTTGGGCCGTGTTCGGCGGTTGTTGGTGGCCGGCGCAGACGGCTATGATCGCCGCCATGAAAAATATGCCTTCGCTGCTACAGCGTCTTTTGCCCCAGCGGCCGTTGAGCGTTGCGCCTGAAACGGTGCAGGAATTCAGCGTCGATGAACTGGCCCGCGCGGCCGGTACCACCGTGCGAAATTTGCGCGCCTATCAGGACCGTGGCCTGCTGTCGGCGCCTGAGCGGCGCGGGCGAGTCGGGGTCTATAACGACGCACACTTGAGTCGACTCAAGCTGATCGGCGAGCTGTTGGAGCGCGGCTACAGCATTGCGAGCATTCGCGAACTGCTGTTGGCCTGGCAGCAGGGTCAGGGGCTGGCCCAGGTGTTGGGGTTGGAGCAGGCGATTGTCGGACCCTGGAACCAGGAAGAGAGCGTGCGCCTGGGATTTGATGAAGTGCAGGTGTTGTTTGGTGCGCAGCTCACCGATGAGTTGCTGGATAAGGCTCAAGCCCTGGGGCTCTTGGAGTTTGCCGGTGACCATTTGCGGGTGCCCAGCCCGCGACTGTTTTCCGCCGGGGTGCAGCTGTTCCAGGCCGGTATTCCCTTGCCTGTGCTGTTGGATGAGTTGGCGGCGATTCGTCAGCAGGTCGAGCCGCTGGCTGCCGGCATTGTGCAGATGATCGTCAGCCATCTGGTCAACCCGCTGTTGCTCAATGCCATGCCGCGGGCTGAAGAGCTGGAGCAGCTCAGCACGCAGTTGTTGCAGCTGCGGCCGTTGGTTGAGCAGGTGGTGGAGACCGAGCTGGCCCGAGGCCTGCAACAGTCCGCCAACCGCGAGTTGGGCGAGCGGGTCGGCGATTTGCTCAAGGGTTTTGTCAAACCCTAGTCGGGTTAATTGCTGGCGTACCCCTTCGTTCGCTGCATATGCAAGGCCCGGCTCAACCCAGATGCAGATGGCGGCTGATGAGCGCGCGCAACGCTGCAGGCTTGACCGGTTTGGCGAGGAAGTCGAGGCCGGCGGCATGCACGGCCGCAATCAATTCCGGGCGTCCGTCGGCGCTGATCACCACGCCCGGTATCGGCGACTCCAGGCGCGTGCGCAGCCAGGCCATCAGTTCGGTACCGGTGTCGCCGTCGTCCAGGTGGTAATCCACCAAGGCCAGTTGCGGGCGTACGTTTTCGTCCAGCAGGTGTTCGCACTCCAGGCGGTTGCGCGCCGTCCATACCTGGCAGCCCCAGCGCGACAGCAGGCTGTGCATGCCGCTGAGGATGCTGTCTTCGTTGTCGATGCACAGCACCTGGCAGTTGCTGGGCAGCTGCACTGGCGTTTCGGCCGTCGGGCGTGGCGCCGGTATACGCGGCTGGCGCACCAGCGGCACGCTGACGCTGAAGACGCTGCCCTTGCCCGGCCAGGAGCGCACTTCGAGCGGGTGTTCAAGCACCTTGCACAGCCGATCGGCAATCGCCAGGCCCAGGCCCAGGCCTTTTTCCGCGCGGGTCTGGTGGCTGTCGAGGCGTTTGAATTCCTCGAAAATCACCAGGCGCTTGTCTTCGGGGATGCCCGGGCCGCGGTCCCAGACCTCCAGGCGCAGGCAGTCGCCCTGGCGGCGTACACCCAGCAATACGCGGCCCTGGGCATAACGGAAGGCATTGGTGAGGAAGTTCTGCAGCACCCGGCGGAGCATCTTGCTGTCGCTGTCGATCCACGCTCGGCTGCCGCGCAGGCGAAAATCCATGCCCTGTTGCTGGGCCAGTGCGGTGAATTCGCTGCCCAGGGTGTCGAACAGGCTGGCCAGCGGGAAGGCCTTGCGATCGGCCTGCACGCGGCCACCTTCGAGACGGGAAATATCCAGCAGGTCGCTGATCAGGTCTTCGGCCGAGCGCAATGAGCTGTCCAGCTGGCGCACCAGTTCGCTGGCCTCGCGGGGCAGGGCTTCGGCCTGGTGGGAGAGGGCGGCGGAGAACAAGCGGGCGGCATTCAGAGGCTGCATCAGGTCGTGGCTGACGGCGGCCAGCAGGCGGGTTTTCGACTGGTTGGCGGTTTCCGCCACGCCCTTGGCTTCACTCAATGCCTGATTGAGTGCCGAGAGCTCCTGGGTGCGTTGGCTGACCCGCTGCTCCAGGCCTTCGTTGGCATCCTTGAGGGCTTGTTCGGCCTGACGGAAGGCGGTGATGTCGGTGAAGCTCATCACGAAACCGCCGCCGGGCATGGGGTTGCCGATCAGCTCGATAACCCGGCCGTCGAGGAACTGGCGCTCGGAGGTGTGAGCGTTGCCCTGGCGCATCCAGTGCAGGCGCTTGTCCACCTGGGCTTGCGGGTCACCGTCGCCAAACAGGCCGCGGTCGGCATTGAAGCGGATGATGTCGCCAATCGGGCGGCCAATGCGCACCAGGCCTTCGGGGTAATCGAACAGCTCCAGGTAGCGGTGGTTCCAGGCCACAAGGCGCAGAGACTGGTCGACCACGCTGATGCCCTGGGTGATATTTTCGATCGCGCCCTGCAGCAAGGCGCGGTTGAACTGCAGCACCTCGGAGGCTTCGCCAACGATGCGCACCACATCATCGACCTGCATCTCGCGGCCTTCGATGGCGGCCTTGACCACTGCGCGGGTCGAGGAAGCGCCAAGGACGCTGGCCAGCAAACGCTCGGTGTGGGCAATCCATTCGCTGTTGGCCGGTTGCGCCGGGTTGAAGACCTTGCCCTGGCGCAGGGCAAAGCGCTGGAAGCTGTGCTGGGCGCGTTCTTCGCCGACAAAGCGGCCGGCCAGCAGCAGCAGGTCCTGCAGTTGCACGGCCAGCAGAGTGCGGTTGTTGGGCCGCAGGTTGCTGTCTTGACCAATAAAGCGGCTGGCCTGCCAGTGCTCGGACACGCGGGTGCGCGAGAGCATGGACACCAGCGCAAACACCAGCCAGTTGCCGGCCAGGGCCAGCACCACGCCAAGGGTCAGGGGGTCGATGGGCAGGCCCAGGGGCTTGCTCGCCAACCAGCTGAGGCCGGGAAACAGCTCCAGCGACCAGCCCAGGCTGCGGGCCACCAGCGGCAGCACCAGGGTGTAGAACCACAGCACGGCGCCGGCGCCTAAGCCAGCGAAGACTCCGCGGCGGTTGGCCTGCTTCCAGTACAGGGCGCCGAGCATGGCCGGGGCCAGTTGAGTGATGGCGGCAAAGGCGATTTGGCCGATGGTGGCCAGGCTTGAGGTGGAACCGAGCAGGCGGTAGCAAACATAGGCCAGCAGCAGAATCACCACGATGCTGATGCGGCGCACGCTGAGCATCCAGTAGCGGAACGCTTCGAACGGCCGCTCGGTGTTTTTCCGACGCAGCAGCCAGGGCAGCAGCATGTCGTTGGAGACCATGGTCGAGAGCGCCACGCTGGCGACAATCACCATGCCGGTAGCGGCCGAGGCGCCGCCAATAAAGGCCAGCAGGGCCAGCAAGGGATGGGCTTCAGCCAGCGGCAGGCTGATCACAAAGGAGTCGGCTGTTACGCCGCTGGGCAGCAGCATCTGCCCGGCCAGGGCGATGGGCACCACGAACAGGGCCGCCAGCGTCAGGTAGGCCGGGAACACCCAGCGGGCTAAGCGCAGGTCTTGGGGTTCGGTGTTTTCCACCACGCTGACGTGGAACTGCCGCGGCAGACAGAGGATAGCCAGCATGGCAACAAAGGTCTGCACCAGCATCGAGGGCCAGTTGACGCTCTCCTGCCAGAAGGCCTCCAGTTGCGGCGCCACTTCGGCCTGGCGCAGCAGGTCGTCGAAGCCGTCGTACAGGCCATAGGTGACGAAGATGCCAACCGCCAGGAAGGCCAGCAGCTTGACCAGCGACTCGAAGGCAATCGCCAGCACCATGCCACGGTGGTGCTCGGTGACATCCAGGCTGCGGGTGCCGAACAGGATGGTGAACAGGGCCAGCACCAGGGACACCACCAGGGCGGTGTCCTGAGCGCGCACGCTGTTGGCATCGGCGCTGCCGCCAATCAGCAGGTTAACGCCGAGGACAATGGCTTTCAGTTGCAGGGCGATATAGGGCAGCACACCGACCATGCAGATCAGCGCGACGGCCACCGCTAAGGATTGTGATTTGCCGTAGCGGGCGGCAATAAAGTCGGCAATCGAGGTGATGTTCTCCTGTTTGCTGATCATCACCATCTTTTGCAGGATCCAGGGCGCAAACAGCATCAGCAGGATCGGCCCGAGGTAGATCGGCAGGAACGACCAGAGCTGCCCGGCGGACTGGCCGACGGCGCCGAAGAAGGTCCAGCTGCTGCAATACACCGCCAGCGACAAGCTGTAGACCCAGGCGCGCAGACGCGGCGACAGCGCCGTGCCACGGCGATCGCCATAAAAGGCGATGGCAAACAGGATGGCCATGTAGGCCAGAGCGACCGCGGCGATCAAGCCGTTGGACAGGGTCATGAATACTCCGACTGCGCGAGGCGAGAGGCTCGCCGGTAAAGCTGTTGGGTTCGGGCCGCTTGCGGGGCGGCACCATCAATAGGGCAAGTCTCGCACGTCAGAAGGGCGCCGTCAGGGGCGACCAAGGTCGCAGCCTGTGGCGGTGAAAATCTTGATCGATCCATCAAGACAAGCGCGTCCTGAAACGTTAGCCTGCTCGGCCTTCGGAGGTGTTATGTCCCGTTCACGCGAATTCTTTCAGGCCATGCGCGATATGTTGCCGCTGCTGGTTGGCGCCATGCCGTTCGGCATCATCTACGGCACCCTGGCGGCGTCGGCCGGGTTGTCCGCGGCCCAGGCGATTGGTATGTCGCTGCTGGTGTTTGCCGGCTCGGCGCAGTTTATTGCCCTGTCGCTGCTCAGTGGTGGGGCCGGGATGGCGGTGGTGCTGCTGACCACGCTGGTGGTCAACCTGCGCCATGCCTTGTACAGCGCCACCTTGCAGCCTTTCGTTCGGCATTTGCCGGCGCGCTGGCGGGTGCCGTTGGCCTTCTGGCTGACCGACGAGGCCTTTGCTGTGGTCCAGCATCGTTATGCCGAGGAGGACAGTGCTGTGCACAAACATTGGTACTTCTTCGGTGCGGCGTTGGCCATGTACCTGAATTGGCAGCTGTGTACGCTGATCGGCGTGCTGTTTGGTCAGACGGTGCCGAACCTGGCGGCCTGGGGCCTGGATTTCGCCATGCTGGCGACCTTTATCGGCGTGGTGGTGCCGATGCTGCGTAACTGGCCCCAGGTGGCGGCGGCGCTGGTGGCCGGGGCAGTGGCATTGGCCTGTCATGGCTTGCCTTATCAGTTGGGCTTGCTGGCGGCGGCGGTGAGCGGCATCGCCATCGGTTTATACCTGGAGCGCCGACAAGGTCTGCAGCTCGTCGAGGAGGCCGTCTGATGTCGATCTGGAACCTGATCATCGGCATGGCGCTGATCACCTTTGCCATCCGCTACAGCCTGTTTGCCTTTCCCCATCTGCGTTTTCCGCTGATCGTGCGGCAGGGGCTGCATTACGTGCCCGGTGCGGTCCTCGCGGCGATTGTGATGCCGGGTATGTTTATGCCCGACGGCCAGCATTGGCAGCTAAGCCTGGATAACGCTTATTTGCTGGCTGGGGTGGCGTGCATCCTGATCGCCGCTCTGACCCGTCATCTGCTGGCGACAATTGGCGGGGGGCTGCTGATTTTTTTTCTGCTGCGCTGGGCCTTAGGGCAATTACCGTTGTAATCGCGAGCGATTTTGCCGACTGCTGCGGCAAAATCGCCCAAGACTGTGGCTTTTGTACCTATTGATGCGATCCAATTCAGTACGGCCAGTGGGGCCGCAAGACCGCTATCAAGGGACGATGAACGACTATGAGTGGCCATTCGCAGTTCTCATTGCTGGGTAAACGACGCTTTCTGCCGTTCTTTCTCACCCAGTTGCTGGGTGCCTTCAACGACAACATCTTCAAGCAGTCGCTGATTCTCGCCATTCTCTACAAGCTCAGCCTGGAGGCTGACCGCGCGCTGCTGGTCAACCTGTGTGCGCTGTTGTTTATCCTGCCGTTCTTTTTGTTCTCCGCCCTGGGAGGCCAGTTTGGCGAGAAGTTCGCCAAGGACGCCTTGATCCGCGCGATCAAGCTGGCAGAGATCGTGATCATGGCGGTGGGGGCCGGCGGTTTTCTGCTCAACAATTTGCCGCTGATGTTTCTCGCCCTGTTTGCCATGGGCACCCACTCGGCGATTTTCGGCCCGGTGAAATACTCAATCCTGCCGCAAGCGCTGCACGAGGATGAGTTGGTGGGCGGCAACGCGTTGGTGGAAATGGGCACGTTTCTGGCCATTCTCGCTGGCACCATCGGCGCCGGCATGATGATGTCCGGCAGCGCCTACGCCAATTGGGTGGCGGGTGCGATTGTGCTGGTGGCCTGTGTCGGTTACCTGGCCAGTCGCGGCATTCCGCGCGCCCATGCGGCCATGCCGGAGCTGAGGGTGGACTGGAATATCTTCCGTCAGTCCTGGTCGATCCTGCGCCTGGGCCTGCAACAGCAGACGCCATCGGTGTCGCGCTCGCTGGTGGGCAACTCGTGGTTCTGGTTTCTCGGCGCCATCTACCTGACCCAGATTCCGGCCTATGCCAAAGAGTGGCTGTACGGCGACGAAAGCGTAGTGACCCTGATTCTCACTGTGTTCTCGGTCGGTATTGCCAGTGGTTCGATGCTCTGTGAGCGGCTCTCGGGCGGCAAGGTGGAGGTCGGCCTGGTGCCGTTCGGCTCGTTGGGGCTGACGGTGTTTGGTGTGCTTTTGTGGTGGCACTCGGGTGGTTTCGCCGCTGGTCTTGAGCCGCACAACTGGCTGGCGGTCCTGGCAGAGCCGCAGGCCTGGTGGGTGCTCGCTGACATCTTTGGCATCGGCTTGTTCGGTGGTTTCTACATCGTGCCGTTGTATGCGCTGATCCAGGCGCGCACTGCGGAGAACGAGCGGGCGCGGGTGATCGCCGCCAACAACATCCTCAATGCACTGTTTATGGTGATTTCAGCGATTGCCTCGATCCTGTTCCTGAGCCTGGCCAAACTGAGTATTCCGCAGCTGTTCTTGGCGGTGTCGCTGATGAACATCGCGGTCAACAGCTACATCTTTAAGTTGGTGCCCGAGTTCAGCATGCGCTTTCTCATCTGGCTGCTGACCCACTCCATGTACCGGGTTGAGCAGCGTAACTTGCAGGTGATTCCGGACGAGGGCGCGGCGGTGCTGGTGTGCAACCATGTGTCATTTGTCGACGCGCTGTTGATCGGCGGCACCATTCGCCGGCCGGTGCGCTTCGTCATGTACTACAAGATCTACAACCTGCCGGTGCTCAACTTCATCTTCCGCACTGCCGGCACCGTGCCGATTGCCGGGCGCAGTGAGGACCTGCTGATCTACGATGCCGCGTTCAAGAAGATTGCCGAATACCTGCGTAACGGCGAGCTGGTGTGCATCTTCCCGGAAGGCAAGTTGACCACCGATGGCGAGCTGAATGAGTTCAAATCGGGAATTGAGCGCATCCTCGACGAAACCCCGGTGCCGGTGATTCCTTTGGCGCTGCAGGGGCTGTGGGGCAGCTTCTTCAGTCGTGATCCGCACAAGGGCTTCTTCAAGCGCCTGTGGTCGCGTATCACCCTGGTCGCCGGGCAACCGCTGGCGCCGGAGTTGGCCAAGTGCGAGGCCTTGCAGGTGCAGGTTGGCGCATTGCGCGGCAGCCAGCGCTGATCGTCTGAAAACGAAAAAGCCCGGCAGATGCCGGGCTTTTTGTTGGTGCGCGGATCAGATGCCCTGAGGAATCTCTTCGCCACCGAGGGCGTCGAACAGCTGCGGCAGGAACTCGCCGAAGGTCAGCATCATCAGGGTGAAGCTGGCGTCCTGCTGGCTCAGGTCGTCATCGCCACCGTCTTGTTCGGCCTGGTCTTGCAGCAGGTCTTCGAAGCGCAGGCGCTTGACGATCATCTTCTCGTCGAGCACGAACGACAGCTTGTCCTGCCAGGCCAGTGACAGCTGGGTCACTTGCTTGCCGGTGCTGAGGTGCAGCTGGATTTCGTCGCTGGTCAGGTCCTGACGTTTGCAGCGAATGATGCCGCCGTCTTCCTGCGGGTCGCGCAGTTCGCATTCGTCGAGCGCGGTGAAGTGCTCAGCCGCTTGCTGGGTCTTGACCCATTCGGTGAGCACAGCGGTCGGTGCCATCTTCACGGTTAGCGGTCGCACCGGCAGCGAGCCGATAGCTTCGCGCAGGGTCGACAGCAGGTCTTCGGCACGCTTCGGGCTGGCGGAGTTGACCAGAATCAGGCCCTGCTTAGGCGCGATGGCAGCGAAGGTGGTCGAGCGACGGATAAAGGCGCGGGGCAGGAAGGCCTGGATGATTTCATCCTTGAGCTGGTCGCGTTCCTTCTTGTAAACCTTGCGCATTTGCTCGGCTTCGATTTCCTCGACCTTTTCCTTTAATGCATCGCGCACCACGCTGCCGGGCAGGATGCGGTCTTCCTTGCGCGCGGCAATCAGGATGAAGTCCTGGCTGACATGCACCAGCGGAGCGTCTGCGCCTTTGCCGAAAGGGGCGACGAAGCCATAGGTGGTGAGCTCTTGGCTGGCGCACGGGCGAGCGGGTTTGGCGGCCAGGGCGGCTTGCAGTTCGTCAGCAACGAAGGGCAGATCCTGGGTAAGGCGATAAACAAGCAGGTTGCGGAACCACATAAGGATCACTCTCCATTTACAAAGCGCGCATTATTCTCTTCCGCCAGCAGATTGGCCAACCCTGTGCTAAGTCTTTGCTGCATCAGTAAAAATATTTTCGATTGGGGGTTGCCAGGTTCTCGAATCGTGTCTAGAATGCGCCCACTTCGAGAGTGAAGGGTGATTAGCTCAGCTGGGAGAGCAGCTGCCTTACAAGCAGCGGGTCGGCGGTTCGATCCCGTCATCACCCACCATAACTTTTGGGGTTACGCGCAGCGGTAGTTCAGTCGGTTAGAATACCGGCCTGTCACGCCGGGGGTCGCGGGTTCGAGTCCCGTCCGCTGCGCCATATTCGAAAGCCCTCAGGCAGAAATGCCTGGGGGTTTTTCATTTGCGCGGATTATTTTCGTGCGCCGAAATGCTCGTCGCAGCTTTTCGATCTTCTTCGCAGTTTCTGCCAGCTAACCCTCAGCCGTTCTGCTCATCAATCCTCCAAGTGCTTGAACTATTCGGCATTTTCTCGTTCAGATCGTGGGTAGCCAGTGATTGAGGCGGCCTGCTAAGCTCGCGTCTTCACTCGAATTGCCCCTCAAGCGCAGGAACAAGGAATAAGCATGAAACAACATTTGGCAGCTGTAGCTCTGGTGAGCCTGGTTCTTGCGGGCTGTGATTCGCAAACCAGCGCCGAGCTGAACACTCCGGCGCAGAAAGCTTCTTATGGCATCGGCCTGAACATGGGCAAGAGCCTGGCGCAGGAAGGCATGGATGATCTGGACTCCCAGGCTGTAGCCCAGGGCATCGAAGACGCCATTGGCAAGAAAGAGCAAAAGCTCAAAGACGACGAGCTGGTTGAGGCGTTTGCCTTCCTGCAAAAGCGTGCTGAAGAGCGCATGGCTGCTCTGAACGACGAAGCGGCCAAGGCCGGCAAGAAGTTCCTTGAAGACAATGCCAAGCGTGAAGGCGTGAAGACCACCGCTTCGGGCCTGCAGTATGAAATCGTTACCAAGGCCGAAGGCGCTCAGCCAAAAGCCACCGACGTGGTGAGTGTGCACTACGAAGGTCGCCTGACCGACGGCAAGGTGTTCGATAGCTCGATCCAGCGCGGCAGCCCGATTGATCTGCCGGTTAGCGGTGTGATTCCAGGCTGGGTTGAAGCCCTGCAGCTGATGCACGTTGGCGAGAAGGCCAAACTGTACATCCCGAGTGAACTGGCTTACGGCGCTCAGAGCCCGAGCCCGGCGATTCCAGCCAACTCGGTATTGGTATTTGATCTGGAACTGTTGTCGATCAAAGACCCATCGGCAGCTGCTCCTCAGCAGTAAGCAGTCGCCTGACACCCAGCGCCCCGTCTCGACGGGGCGTTGTGCATTCTGGGGGTGAGGTAATCCTCACGAAAGCCTGGCGGCCAAGGTTTTGTGCGGGTTTTTCAGTTGTTACTGTTACGGTTATGCACATTGACCAGCAGGGCCGGCTGTGCATCAGGGGTTGTCGTCGCGGTGCTTTGGTTTTTATTTTAAGTTATTGATTTTATTCATTTATTTTTACTGTTTAAAAAGTGTCCGATCTGTAGGGGAGCCCCGTGTGGCGGGGCTTTGGTCGCTTTGTTAAGAATTTGTGCACAAGGTTATCCACAGCTTTTGTGGGTAACCTTGTAAGGCCCAGGCCGCGGGCGGTGGACGGCAGATTGGCGTTGGCTTGAGCGCCCGAGAGGGCATACCTCCTGTTAAGATGGCGGCAATTAAGGAATGTGCCAGCCCGTCTGGTGCTGCTTTCCATGGAGCCCCGAACAATGAATGTGCAAGTGATCGCCCGCGACGGTGAGCCGGAATACGCTGTATTGCCTTGGGCCGAGTTTCAGGCCTTGTTAAAGGCTGCCGGCATGCCAAGTAAATCTCCGATGGCCGAACCGGCGGCGCCACAACCGCCCGTGGCCGCGTTGAGCCAGATGCGCAGTCTGCGTGAGGGCTTGGGTTTATCCATTGAACAATTGGCTCGCACAGTCGGCATCAGTCCGTCCTACCTCGAATTGATTGAAACCGCCGAGCGTCAACCCGACGCTGCCATCCGTCGCGCCCTGGCTCGTGCTTTGAGCGTCTCTGGCTGGAGCGATCCGTCTTGAGCGTGAAGATCAGTCGTCAGCATTGGCAGGCGCTGTTGCTTGAGCTGGACGATGCCCGTCGCAAGCGCCATCTGCTGACCTATCGCGCGCTGGTGGAGCGTCTGGAGTTGCCTACACCGGCAATGCAGACCCTGACCGCCGCGCTGGAGTATCTGGCAGGCCTGGATGCCCGTGCGGAGCGGCCGCTGCGCAGCGCTCTGGTGATCAGCCAAGGCGCCAGCCGTTTGCCGCGCACCGGCTTTTTTGACTGTGTGGGGCAATTGGGGCGTTTCAGCGGACCGTCTGACGGTGTCGCCGCCGCGTCTTGGCACGCCGCGGAAGTGGCGCGAGTATTTGAATTCACCTATCCCGAGGAACTCTGATGCTGTGGTCACTGCGTGCACGCTTGGGTTATCTGCTGGCTCGGCGGTTGCTGGGTTGGCCTTGGCTGGTTAAACAGCCGCGTGCCTGGCACTGGATGCAGGGTCAGTTTGCGCGCATGGCGGCGCTCGGTGACGTAGCCGCACAAAGCTTTTATGGCCATCTGCTGCTGTTTCGCGGTCAGGGCCTCGTAGCGCGCGAGGAGGGCATGCGCCTGCTGCGCTTGGCAGCCCAGGCTGGTGACGGCAAGGCGGCCTATCAACTGGGCGTGTTGAGCCTGGCGGGCGATACGCGGCAGGCGGCTGATGGCCAATTGGCCGCAAGCTGGTGGGTGATGGCGGCTGCTGCGGGCCATCCCCTGGCCGCGCGGCGGTTGGCCACTTTGTACCGTGACGGCGCATCAGGGCAGGCCCCTGATGCGGTGTTGGCTCAGCGCTACGAGGCGCGCGCGGTCGAGTTGGGGCTCTGATTGCCCATCAGCAGCGTATCAACGATGTGCAGGCTGTAACCCGGCACGCCTTTGGCGTGATGTTTGGCCTGTGAGGCCAGCTCCGCCAATTGCCCGGCATCCAGCTGGGCGCAGGCTTGCGGGTGTAAGTGCACGACGCCAATGGACAGGGTCAACAAGCTGAATTCCTGACGCTGGCCCTGGCGATTGGTTGCGCTGAAGCAACCCGCTTGTAAGTGTTCCTGCTTATAGAACCGTCGGCATTGCCCCTGAAAATCCTCCTGCAACAGCTGCAAACGCTTACGCCAGTCTTTTGAACTGAGTACCAAGAGAAAATCATCGCCGCCGATATGGCCGACAAAATCGCAGGTGGGGTCGACTCTTTCGTTTAGGCATTGGGCTAGGCACAGCAAGACCTCATCACCTTTGGCATAGCCGTAGATGTCGTTGAACGGCTTGAAGCTGTCGATATCGACATAGCAGATCATCGCTTCGCGCTCTTGCTGCAATACGCGGGTCAGGCACTGCTGGATTGGTACGTTGCCCGGCAGCAGGGTCAGCGGGTTGGCGTGTCGGGCTTGCTGGATCTTCAGTTCGGTAATCAGCTTGAGCACGTCAATCACCCGGCCTAGGCCGTGATAAACGCCTTTGTGGGTAATGATGAAATCTTCTTCGATGCGTTGCCGCGCCCGGCTGGTGAGCAGGCGGCTGACCTGCTGCAGGGATTGTTCGAGTTCGACGGCGAGAAAGTCGTCGCTCATCAGGCGGCTGATCGGTTTGCGTGCCAGCAGGTCGGTGGCGAAGGGTTTGAGCAGGGCATCGGTCAGTGAGTGGCGGTGAACGATGCCAATCGGTTGCTGCTGCGCATCGAGCACCGCCATGGAGTTGAGGTTGGCCTGGGCGCGGAAGGCCGCCAGGACCTCGCCGATGGTTTGCTCGGCGTGTACGGCTGTTTGCTTGTTGAGCAGGGCGCTGAGGTCGCCGCTTTCATCCTGGAGGGTGGCGTGTCGTGCTTCCAGCAGGGGCAGGATGTCCTGGGCTTGCTGTGGCGGTTGCTCCTGAGGGCGGCCGAGCAGATAGCCTTGCAGCAGGTCGACGCCCATTTCAGCGAGTACTGCCAGCTCTTCAGGCAATTCGATGCCTTCAGCAATAACCTGGGCGCGTGAAGCCTTGGCCATTTTCAGAATGGAGCCAACGAACTCGCGTTTGACCGCATCCTGATGAATGCCATCAATAAAGTGCCGGTCGATTTTGACGTAATCCGGGCGCAGCTCCGACCACAGACGCAGGCTGGAGTAGCCGGCGCCAAGGTCATCTAGAGCAATGGAAAAGCCCATGGCGCGGTAGTGGTGCAGGGCGGTGTGCAACAGGGAAAAGTCGTCAATCGGCGCCTGTTCGGTCAGCTCGATCACCACTTGGCTGGGATCGATGCCATAGGTTTTCAGCAGCTGCAACGTACGCCCAGGCTGATGGCCGGCTTCCAGCAGGGATTCGGGGGAGATATTGAGGAACAGCTTGCCCGGCAGCTTCAGCTCGCTGAAGCGTCGGCAGGCGCTTTCTCTGCAGGCAATTTCCAGTTCGCTCAGGCGACCGCTTTGGCGGGCGACGGCAAACAATGGGATGGGCGAGTGCAGAGGGCTGTTGGATGGGCCGCGAGTCAGGGCCTCGTAGCCGAGGATGCAGCGTTCGGAGAGCGAGACTATCGGTTGGAACAGGCTGTGCAAGTTGCCTTGGGCCAGGATCTGGCTCAGGGCGCTTAACTGCTCGATGGTGGTCATGGGCGTCTCGTTGCCGGTGAAATAAACAGGCCGCCTGGTGGCGGCCTGTTTATTTCACGACAGTTGCGTGACGTTCTTATTACATTGCCGGGAT
Organism: Pseudomonas sp. BGA-UO-ETr-WB11; assembly: GCF_059567785.1. Classification (NCBI taxonomy): domain Bacteria; kingdom Pseudomonadati; phylum Pseudomonadota; class Gammaproteobacteria; order Pseudomonadales; family Pseudomonadaceae; genus Pseudomonas; species Pseudomonas sp. BGA-UO-ETr-WB11. The sequence continues at coordinate 393,072 of NZ_JCAQOS010000006.1, forward strand.
TTGGGTCTGTTGCCGTTTCATTCGCGGCAACGCGGTTCACGATGAAACCGCAACAGAGCCTAGTGAGTGGCAACCGCCGGGCGCAGGCCCAGATAGTCGAGCATGATCTTGCCGGTTTCGGTCAGGTAGGCGTCGTCTTCCGGTTTGGTTTTGGCTTCTTCCTCCGGCGCGGCGTCTTCGTCGACTTTCTTCAGCTCTTTCAGCTGTTCTTCGCCTTTGGCCTTGCGTCGGGCATTTTCCATTGCCAACTGCTGGCCTTCGATTTCGGCATGCTGAGCGCGGCGCTGGGTTTCATTCAGGCTGACGGTGGTTTCATGCATCAGCTTCTGCGCCAAGGCCAGGCGCTCACGGGTGAAGACGAAATCCGGATCGGTGGCGGTGCGCGTGTTATGCCGGGCCTGCAGTTCGGCCAGGAAGGGCTTGAACGGATCGACCGCCGGTTTGATCGCCGGACGAATGCTGTCCCATGGCATGGCTTCGGGCAGGGCGCTTTCGCCGATTTCCTTGGTGTCGACTACCGCTGGGTATTCGATGTCCGGAATCACGCCCTGGTGCTGCGTGCTCTGCCCGGAGACGCGGTAGAACTTGGCCAGGGTCAGCTTCAGTTCGCCATGGTTCAGTGGCTGCACGGTTTGCACGGTGCCCTTGCCGAAGGTCTGGCCGCCGATGATCAAGGCGCGGTGGTAGTCCTGCATGGCGCCGGCAAAAATCTCCGAGGCTGAAGCGGACAGGCGATTGACCAGTACGGTCAGTGGGCCCTTGTAGAAGATCCCGGTGTTTTCGTCGTTGAGCACATCCACGCGGCCGTCGCTGTTACGCACCAGTACGGTCGGGCCCTGGTCGATGAACAGGCCGGTCAGCTCAGTGGCTTCCTGCAGGGAGCCACCGCCGTTGTTGCGCAGGTCGAGTACCACGCCGTCGACCTTTTCCTTCTGCAATTCGCCGAGCAGGCGTTTCACGTCGCGGGTGGTGCTGGTGTAGTTCGGGTCGCCAGCACGGAAGGCCTTGAAGTCGAGGTAGAAGGCCGGCACTTCGATCACGCCGAGCTTGTAGTCGTGGCCTTCGTGCTGCAGCTTGAGTACGGATTTTTTCGCCGCTTGCTCTTCCAGCTTCACGGCTTCGCGGGTGATGGCCACGACTTTGCTGGTCTGGTCATTAGGCGCATTGCTGGCCGGAATCACGTCGAGGCGTACCACTGAGCCTTTCGGCCCACGGATCAGCTTGACCACTTCATCCAGGCGCCAGCCGATCACGTCGACCATCTCGCCATTGCCCTGGGCCACGCCGATGATCTTGTCGGCAGGCACGATCTGCTTGCTCTTGTCCGCCGGGCCGGCCGGTACCAAGCGCACGACTTTGACGTAGTCATTGTCGTTTTGCAGCACGGCGCCGATGCCTTCCAGCGACAGACTCATGTTGATGTCGAAGTTTTCCGCGTTGTCCGGCGACAGATAATTGGTATGCGGGTCGTAAGTTTGGGCGAAGGCGTTGATATAGGCCTGGAAGATGTCTTCGCCGCGGGTTTGTTCGAGGCGCGAAATCTGATTTTTGTAGCGTTTGAGCAACAGCTCCTGAATGGCCTTGGGTTCTTTGCCGGCGATCTTCAGGCGCAGGGCTTCGTCTTTCAGGCGCTTGCGCCAGAGATCGTCGAGTTCTGCGCTGTTCTTCGCCCAGGGGGCTTTCTCACGGTCGGTTTGCAGGCTTTCGTCGATGCTGAAGTCGAGCTTGTCGACGCCGTCATCCAGCTGCGCCAGAACAAAGTCCAGACGCTGCTTGAGGCGGTCGAGGTGGCGCTTGTAGATGATAAAGCCGGGGTCGAGATCACCGCTTTTCAGCAGGTCATCGAACTGGGTGCGCCACTGGTCAAACTCGGCAATGTCGGCGGCTGTGAAATAGCTGCGCGACGGGTCGAGCAGCTTCAGGTAGCTGTCGTAGATCTTCAGCGAGCGCTCGTCGTTGAGTGGCGGCTTGTTGTAGTGATGGCGCTTGAGCAGCTCCACTACATTAAGGCTGGCAATCACTTGCTCGCGCTCGGGTTGCAAGGCGCTCCAGCTGTTGGGCGCGGCACTGGCGGCAAACAGCGATGGGGCAACGCTGAGCAACAGGGCAAGCGTAGTGGCGGGGAAGAAATGCTTCATGCTGATTCGACGCGAAGGCTGCTGATAACGCATATTGGGCCATATTTTGGGGCGCCGGTTCCGTTACCCCGGCTGCAAATGCAAAAAACCCGGCAATTCCATGCTGGGCTCAGTCAAAACTCACTATGGAGGCAGCGTGAAGGCATTGCAAGGCGTCGAAGGGAGTGTGGAGTGGGTGCAGCGTCCGTCATTGAGCTGTGATGTCGGGCAGATTCGCATCCGGGTGGCGGCCGCCGGGCTTAACCGTGCCGACCTGTTGCAGCGTGCGGGTTTGTATCCGCCGCCTGCCGGGGCCAGCGACATTCTGGGGCTGGAGTGTTCCGGGGTGGTGATCGAGGTCGGTGCCGGCAGTAACTGGCAGGTCGGGGACCGCGTTTGCGCTCTGCTGGCAGGTGGCGGCATGGCCGAGGAAGTCGTGGTCGATGGCCGTCACGCCCTGCCCGTGCCCGAGGGGGTGTCGCTGGCCGAGGCGGCGGCCTTGCCCGAGGTTTACGCCACGGCCTGGCTCAACCTGTATCAATTGGCCGCGCTGCGTCCTGGCGAGAAGGTTTTGCTGCATGCCGGCGCCAGTGGTGTCGGCTCGGCGGCTATTCAATTGTGCAAGGCGTTTGGCAACCCGTGCTGGGTCAGTGTCGGCTCCGCAGAACGCTTGGCGTACTGCGAAGCACTGGGCGCCCAGGGCGGTGTGGTGCGCCAGGATGATTTGCAGGCCTTGCGCGACTTTGCCCCGTTCGACGTGATCCTTGATCCGGTCGGGGCCAGTTACGCAGCGCTTAATTTGCAGCTGCTGGCTCTGGATGGCCGCTGGATCAATATCGGTCTGATGGGCGGGCGTGAAGCGCAGTTGGACTTTGCCTTGCTGTTGGGCAAGCGTATCCAGTTGTTGGGCTCGACCCTGCGCAATCGTGATGAGCTGTTCAAGGCCGAGCTAATGCACGACCTTGCCCAGCACGTATGGCCGCTGTTTGCTTCCGGTCAGCTCAAGCCGCAACTGGCACAGACCTTTGCTGCCGCTGATGTGGAAGCCGCTTTTGCCGCGCTGGCGAGCAATCAGGTGAGTGGCAAGCTGGTGTTGAGTGTCGACGCCAGTCTGCTTTAAAAATTGTATCGGGCCGGCATCTACGATTGGCTTAGCCAATCATGCCCATCGGTTCAATCAATGAGCCATTGTCATCAAGCCGGCCTATGATTCTCTCCGTCAAGTTACTAACCCCAATGAGGAACCACTCAATGTCGTTGATCAACACTCAAGTTCAGCCGTTCAAAGCCAACGCTTTCCACAACGGCAAGTTCATCGAAGTCACCGAGCAGAGCCTGAAAGGCCAGTGGTCGGTACTGATCTTCATGCCGGCTGCCTTCACCTTCAACTGCCCAACTGAAATTGAAGACGCGGCTAACAACTACGCCGAGTTCCAGAAGGCCGGTACCGAAGTTTACATCGTTACCACCGACACCCATTTCTCGCACAAGGTATGGCACGAAACGTCGCCAGCCGTGGGCAAAGCCAAGTTCCCGCTGATCGGTGACCCGACCCACGCCCTGACCAATGCGTTTGGCGTGCACATCCCAGAAGAAGGTCTGGCCCTGCGTGGCACCTTCCTGATCAACCCGGAAGGCATGATCAAAACCGTAGAAATCCACTCCAACGAAATCGCTCGTGACGTGTCGGAAACCCTGCGCAAGCTGAAAGCTGCCCAGTACACCGCCGCTCACCCAGGTGAAGTGTGCCCGGCCAAGTGGAAAGAAGGCGAGAAGACCCTGGCTCCGTCTCTGGACCTGGTTGGCAAAATCTAAAAGTGGCTTCGGGGCTGCTGCGCTAAAACCGTTAGCAGCTCTTACTCCATTTTTCGCCTGCCGGAGCCTTACAAGGCTCTCAAAGGCGCCCGAACGCCCGGGCGCGATCCGTCCGGGCGTTTGTTTATCCAAAATTTGTCATAGGAATCGCAGTCATGTTGGACGCCACTCTTAAAACCCAGTTGCAGGCTTACCTTGAAAAGGTTGTTCTGCCGTTCGAGATCGTCGCTTCCCTCGATGACAGCGCGAAATCCGAAGAGCTGCTTGGTCTGCTCAATGACATCGTCAGCCTGAGCGACAAAATTGCTCTGCGCACTGATGGCAACGACAGCCGCAAGCCGTCGTTTGCCCTCAATCGCCCGGACGGTGATATCAGCCTGCGTTTCGCCGGCTTGCCGATGGGTCACGAGTTCACCTCCCTGGTATTGGCCTTGCTGCAAGTGGGCGGCCATCCGTCCAAGCTGGCCCAGGATGTGATCACCCAGATTCAAAACCTCGAAGGCGAATTCAACTTCGAGACCTATTTCTCGCTGTCCTGTCAGAACTGCCCGGACGTGGTCCAGGCGCTGAACCTGATGGCCGTGCTTAACCCCAATATTCGCCACGTGGCCATCGACGGCGCGCTGTTCCAGGCCGAAGTCGAGGCTCGGCAGATCATGTCGGTGCCGAGCATCTACCTGAATGGCGAACTGTTTGGCCAGGGCCGGATGGAAGTTGAGCAAATTCTCGCCAAGATCGACACCGGCGCCAGCGCCCGTGACGCCGAGAAACTCAGCGCCAAGGACGCCTTCGACGTGCTGGTTATCGGTGGCGGCCCAGCTGGCGCCTCAGCGGCCATCTACGCCGCCCGTAAAGGCATCCGTACCGGTGTTGCTGCTGAGCGTTTTGGCGGTCAAGTGCTCGACACCATGGCCATCGAGAACTTTATCTCGGTGCAGGAAACTGAAGGGCCGAAACTGGCCCGCGCCTTGGAAGAGCACGTCAAGCAATACGATGTCGACATCATGAACCTGCAGCGTGCCACGGCCCTGGTTCCGGCCAGCCATGCCGGCGGCTTGCATGAAGTGACGTTTGAAAGTGGCGCGACGCTGAAAGCCAAGACCGTGATTCTCTCCACCGGTGCGCGCTGGAGGGAGATGAACGTGCCGGGTGAGCAGGAATACCGTGGCAAGGGCGTGGCTTACTGCCCGCACTGTGACGGCCCGCTGTTCAAGGGCAAGCGTGTGGCGGTGATCGGCGGCGGTAACTCCGGTGTGGAAGCGGCCATTGACCTGGCCGGCATCGTCGCCCATGTCACCTTGATCGAGTTCGACAGCCAATTGCGTGCCGATGCGGTATTGCAGAACAAGCTCAACAGCCTGGGCAATGTGACCATCATCAAGAGCGCCTTGACCACTGAAGTACTGGGTGATGGCCAGAAGGTCAGCGCCCTGGTCTATAAGGACCGCAACAGTGATGAGCTGCACACCGTCGAGCTGGAAGGCATCTTCGTGCAGATCGGCCTGCTGCCCAACAGCGACTGGTTGAAAGGCGTGGTGGAGCTCAGCCCGCGTGGCGAGATCATCGTCGACGCCAAGGGCGGCACCAACATCCCCGGCATCTTTGCTGCCGGCGACGTGACCACTGTGCCCTACAAGCAGATCGTCATCGCCGTAGGCGAAGGTGCCAAAGCCTCCCTGAGTGCTTTCGACCACCTGATCCGCAGCTAAGCGACTGCGCAATGCAAAACGCCCCGGCATCTGCCGGGGCGTTTTTGTTTGCAGTGCAGGCTAATTCTTCAACCGATAACCGCTGCGGAACATCCAGCTAACGATCACCAGGCACAGGGCAAGAAAGCCCAGGGTCATGCCCACGCTGAGGCCAACATTGACGTCGGCCACGCCGTAGAAGCTCCAGCGGAAAGCGCTGATCAGGTACACCACCGGGTTGAACAGGGTGATGGTCTGCCACACCGGCGGCAGCATGCTGATGGAGTAGAAGCTGCCGCCGAGGAACGCCAACGGGGTGACGATCAGTGCTGGCACCACCTGCAGTTTTTCCCAACCATCGGCCCAGATGCCGACGATGAAGCCGAACAGGCTGAAGGTCACGGCGGTCAGGGCCATCAGCAGTACCATCCACAGCGGGTGGGCAATCTCGAAGCTGACGAACAGGCGGGCGGTGAGGAGGATCACCAGGCCAAGAATCATCGACTTGGTGGCTGCCGCGCCGACATAGCCGACGACGATCTCGAAGGGCGAAATCGGTGCTGACAGCACTTCATAAATCGTCCCCGAATAACGGGGCATGTAGATGCCAAAGGCCGCGTTGGAAATACTCTCGGTGAGCATCGCCAGCATGATCAGGCCCGGCACGATAAAGGCGCCGTAACTGATGCCATGCACCTCGGTCATGCTGGCGCCGATGGCTGAGCCGAACACCACGAAATACAGCGAGGTGGAAATCACTGGGGTAGCGATGCTCTGCAGCAGGGTGCGCCAAGTGCGTGCCAGCTCGAAGAGGTAAATCGCACGGATCGCGAAGAGGTTCATGCGCGCGCCCTCAGCAGGTTGACGAAAATCTCTTCGAGGGAGCTTTCGCTGGATTTCAGGTCCTTGAAGTCAATGCCGTTAGCTGCCAGGTCGCGCAGCAGCTCGGGGATGCCGGTGTGCTCGCGCTGGCCGTCGAAACTGAAGACCAGCTCATGGCCGCCATCGGCCAGGGTCAGGGCGTAGCACGCCAGCGCTGCCGGTAGTTCGTTCAATGGTTGCTTCAGCTGCAGGCTCAACTGTTTTTTGCCCAGGCGCTGCATCAGCACGTGCTTGTCTTCCACCAGGATGATCTCGCCCTTGCTGATCACGCCAATGCGATCGGCCATTTCTTCGGCTTCTTCGATGTAGTGGGTGGTCAGGATGATGGTCACGCCTCGTTCGCGCAGGCGGCGAACCATGGCCCACATGTCGCGGCGCAGCTCGACATCGACGCCAGCGGTGGGCTCATCGAGAAACAGAATCGAGGGTTCGTGGGACAGCGCTTTGGCGATCATCACCCGGCGCTTCATGCCGCCGGACAGCTCAAAAATCTTCGCGTCTTTCTTGTCCCACAGCGACAGGTCCTTGAGCAGTTGTTCGAGGTAGGCCGGGTCTGGCTTCTTGCCGAACAGGCCGCGACTGAACTGCAGCGTGGCCCAAACGGTTTCAAACACGTCGTTGACCAGCTCCTGAGGCACCAGGCCGATCTGCGAGCGTGAGGCGCGGTAATCCTTGACGATGTCATAGCCGCCGACCTGCACCGAGCCGCTGCCGGGGTTGACGATGCCGCAGATGATGCTGATCAGGGTGGTCTTGCCCGCACCGTTGGGGCCGAGCAGGGCGAAGATCTCGCCTTTTTGAATGTTTAGGTCGATGTTGCGCAGCGCGCTGTGGCCGGAGGCGTAAGTCTTGCTCAGTTGCTGGATGGCAATAACGGGTTCCACGGAAGCTCCTGGGACGAGCGGGGAGGGATGCGCAAGATTAACAGGCTTGACCGCCAGTCAGCCTTGGCTGATTGGCGGTGTGGCTGATTTAGATGGCGCTGTCCCCCTAGGGGCTGTTACCGGCTCCGGCGCGGCCACTAATGAAATGGCAACAGATCCTAGCGGTCTTGTGCTAACGCCAGTGCAGAATCGGCCAGCCAGCCTGTTCGGCATGGGCACGCAGTACCGGATCGGGGTTGACGGCGCGGGGTTGGCTGACCTGGGTGAGCAGCGGCAGGTCGTTGCGTGAGTCCGAGTAGAAATAGGCGCCTTCCAGACTCTCGCCCTGTTCGACGAGCCAGGCCTGTAAGCGTTTCACCTTGCCCTCGCGGTAGGTGAGGATGCCCTGGGTGTTGCCGCTGTAGCAGCCGTGCTGCTCTTCGAGGTCGATGGCCAGCACTTCACTGATGCCCAGACGCTCGGCAATCGGTGCCACCAGATGGACGCCGGAAGCGGAGATCACCAGCAGCCGATCACCTTCGGCGCGGTGGCGGGCCAGGCACTGGCAGGCATCGCTGTAAATCAGTGGCTCGATCACCTCTTCGACAAAGGGGCCGACCACATGGGCGACTTCCGCTGCCGTGCGGCCGACCAGTGGTGACAGGCTGAAGGCCATGTAGTCTTCCATGGCCAGCAGGCCTTGGCTGTAGAGCGCCATCAACTCGCTGTCGCGCTTGAGGAACGACTCGCCGTCAACCCAGCCCAATTGCGCCATGTAGGCGCTCCACAGGCTGGCGCAGTCGCCGTCAATCAGGGTCTCGTCGAGGTCAAAAATCGCCAGGGCCATTACGCCACCTCCTGAATGGCCTGAGCCTCGATGTTGAGGGCAATGGCCTGGCCGTTGTGCAGCAAGTCAGCGGGCGAGCGGTTAAGCACATCCACCAGCAGCTCTACGCCGTAGGCTTCAACCCGGTAGCGGATCACGTTGCCGAGCAGGCTGTGGCTGCGCACTTGGGCGTCGATGGTGCCGTTGGTGTCCAGCTGGATCGACTCTGGACGAATCGCCACGCGGCTGTTGATCGGACGCTGCAACAGGCGACTGGCGGCATCGGCGTCAAGCAGGTTGTAGTTGCCGATAAAGCCTGCGGCAAAGGCGTCCACCGGTGCGGTGTAGAGGGTTTCTGCATCGCCGCTTTGGACGATTTTGCCGGCATTCATCAGGACGATACGGTCAGACATGACCAGTGCTTCTTCCTGGTCGTGGGTGACGAAAATCGTGGTCAGACCCAGCTCCTGCTGGATGCTGCGGATCTGCTCGCGCAGGTGTTTGCGAATGCGGGCATCCAGCGCCGAGAGCGGCTCGTCGAGCAACAGCAAGCGTGGGCGGGTGACCAGCGAGCGAGCCAGGGCCACACGCTGGCATTGGCCGCCGGACAGTTGGTGCGGGTAACGGTTGGCGAAGTCGTGCAGCTCGACCATGCGCAGGGCGTCGTCGACGCGCTGGGCGCTTTCGGCCTTGTCGACCTTTTGCATGCGCAGGCCGAAAGCCACGTTCTGCGCCACGCTCATGTTGGGGAACAGCGCATAGCTCTGGAACACCATGCCGATGCCGCGCTGCTGTGGGCTAATGGGCACCAGGTCCTGGCCATCGAGAAGGATCTGCCCGCCGTTGACGTCGGTCAGGCCAGCAATGCAGCGCAGCAGGGTGGATTTGCCACAGCCGGACGGGCCGAGCAGGGTGACGAACTCGCCCTGGGCAATTTCGCAGTTGATGTCGCTGAAGATGGGCGTGGCGGCGTAGCGTTTGTGCAGGCCGCGAATGCTCAGGAAACTCATGACGGGTCCTTGTTCAGGCGGTTGGCTGCCCAGGTAAACAGCAGCACGAAGAAGAAGTAGGAGATCACCAGGGCGCTATTGAAGTGACCGCTGCTGTTGCGCATGTTGTTCAGGTACACCTGCAAGGTCTCGTAACGGGTGCCGACCAGCAGGTTGGCAAACACAAACTCGCCGAACAGGAAAGAAAACGACAGGAATAGCGAGACCATCAGGCCCTTGCGCAGGTTGGGCAACACCACCAGCCAGGCCGCCTGCCAGGTGCTGGCGCCCAGCAGGTGGGCGGCGTCCATCAGGTCCGGCAGGTTGATGGCCTGCAAGTTGTTGGTGATCGCCCGGTACATAAACGGCAAGGCCACGGTGAAGTAGCAACCGAGCAGAATCCAAGGCGTGCCGACCATGGCCAGCGGCCCTGAGCCATACAGCTGCAGCAGGCCCACTGAGGACACCACCGGCGGCACGGCAAACGGCAGGAGGATCAGCAGGTTCATCAGCCCGTCGAGCTTGGGGAAGTAGTAATGGGTGACGAACAGCAGCGGCAGAATCAGCACCACCGCCAGCACCAGGGCGCCGCAGCACACCAGCAGCGAGCGGCCGAAGGCGGCCAGAAAGCGCTCATCGCTCCACAGCGCCAGGTACCACTTGAAGGTCAGGCCATCCGGCAGGATGGTTGCCGACCAACTGGTGGACAGCGAGTAGAGCAGGGTGCCGGCCAGCGGCAGTAGCAGAATCAGCAACAGCAGCCATACCACGGTGCGGTGATACAGGCTGGTGGCGGTCAGTTCAGCGCGCGACATGGTAGCTCCTCTTCAGCAGCCACTGCTGCGCCGCGGTAATCACCAGCATCAGACCGACCAGGATCATCGCCAAGGCGCTGCCCATGTTCGGGTCGAGGGTGATGTCGCCGGCCACCATGGCGGCAATGCGGATCGGCAGCACGTTGAAGTTGCCGGTGGTCAGGGCGTAGACGGTGGCGTAGGCGCCGAGGGCGTTGGCCAGCAGAATGACGAAGGTTCCGAGCAGCGCCGGGGTCAGTACTGGCAGACCGATATGCCGCCAGAACTGCCAGGGGCTGGCCCCGAGCAGCGCCGCGGACTCGCGCCAGTCGGCACGCAGGGCGTCGAAGGCAGGGTAGAGCAGCAGCACGCCCAGGGGGATCTGAAAGTAGCTGTAGAGCACGATCAGGCCGGTCTTGGAGTACAGGTTGAAGTCGCTGATCACCCCGGACTGTTTGAGCAGCAGGGTCAGGGTGCCGTTGAAGCCGAGCAGGATGATAAAGGCGAAGGCCAGCGGTACCCCGGCGAAGTTACTGGTCATGTTGGAGAAGGCCATAACGAAGTCGCGCAGCTTGGAGTCGACCTGGCGCAACGAATAGCTGCCGAGAATCGCTACAAACATGCCGATCACGCTGGACCAGAAGGCGATCTGCAGGCTGTGCTGGATAGCCTGCAAATAGAAGCGCGAGGCGAAGATCTTGCTGTAATTGGCCAGGCTCCAGGTGTCGGCGTTGATCAGGCTGTGCACCGCGACCCAAGCCAGCGGCGCGACCTGAAACACGATAAAGACAATGGCGAACGGCAGCAGGCACAGCAGCGCCAGCCAGCGTCCGCGCAGGGCGGTGGTGAGTCGGGCTATCACGTCAGCAGTTCCTGGCACAAAGGTTTGTCGTGGGGCACGCCAAGCAACTGGCAGACAGTGCCGCACAGTTCGGTTTGTTTGGGTTGGGCGTTCGGGTTGTGGCTGAAGGCATCGCCGAGGACGAACAACGGTACTTCGCGTTCTTCGGCCAGCAGGCCGTTGTGTGTGCGGTCGTTGTTCATGCCGTGGTCGGCGGTCACCAGCACCTGATAACCGGCGTCCAGCCAGCGCTGCAGGTACTCTGCCAGTAGCAGGTCGGCCTGGCGCGCGCTGTTGCGGTACTGCGGCGAGTCGAGACCGAACTTGTGCCCGGCGTCGTCGATGTTCATCGGATGCACCAGCAAAAAATTCGGGCTGTGGCGCACGCGCAGGCTTTCTGCGTCGGCGAACAGGTGGGAGTCCGGGTAGTGGTCTGCGTAGTAAAAATGGCCCTGCTGGATCGGCAGTTCCGGGGTGTCGCTATGGCGATCGCGGGCGGCTACGAAGGGGGCGCGGTTATACAGTTCGCTGATCCAATGGTAGGCCGCGGCGGCAGTGCTCAGGCCCGCGTTGCGGGCGTAGTGGAAGATGCTCTGCTGATTGGACAGGCGCACCACGTCGTTGTGCACGATGCCGCTGTCGATTGGCGCTACGCCGGTCAGCAGGCATTCGTACAGCGGCCGTGACAGTGCCGGCAGCTCGCATTCAAGCTTGTACAGGGTGGCTCGGCCGGCGCCGCAGTAAGCCTGCAGGTGGCCCAGCGCATGGCGGGCAACCTGATAATTCAGGCCATCCAGAACCACGAGGATGACGTTGTGTTTCATGGGGTGCATCTTCCTTGTGCTGCGGATTTTCGGTGGAGCCATATGCGTAGGATGGGTTGAGCTGGCGATACCCATCAAGGTAGGTGGAACGATGGGTATCGCTGCGCTCCACCCATCCTACGGTGGCTTACTCCATTTCGATGATCACGTGTTCCTGCCACAGCTGCGGCAGGGCCTTGGCCGTGGCTTCCCAGGCTTTCGGATCTTTGATCGGTTGAACCTTGGCGTACTGCGCGTTCGGCAGCAGCTTGGCCTGCACGTCGGCAGGCAGGGTCAGGTGCTCGGCGCGGATCGGTCGGGCATTGCCTTTGGCCAGGTTGATTTGCCCTGCGTCGCTCAAGATGTACTCACGGGCCAACTTGGCGGCGTTGGGGTTTTTCGCGTACTTGTTGATCAGTGTGGTGTAGCCGGAAATCACCGAGCCGTCGGACGGGATCAGTACCTCGAAGCGGCTCGAGTCAATTTGCTCGCGATAGCTCAGACCGTTGAAGTCCCACACGATGCCGACTTCCACTTCACCCTTTTCCAGGGTTTGGATGGTTGGGTTGGACAAGCCCAGGCGGCCTTGTTTGGCCAGTTCGGCGAACAGGTCGAGGCCTGGCTGGATGTTGTTCTCGTTACCACCGTTGGCGATCGCTGCGGCCAGTACGCCGTTAACGGCCTGAGCAGCGGCGCTGACGTCGCCGATGGCCACTTTGTAGGTGCCTTTTTTCAGGTCAGCCCAGGAGTGGGGCACGTCTTTGACCAGTTGCTTGTTGACGATGAACGCGATGGAGCCGGTGTAGCCGAGCATCCAGTGGCCGTCGGCATCCTTGGCCCAGTCGGGGATCTGTGCCCAGGTGCTGGGTTTGAACGGCTGGGTTACGCCTTGTTGCACGGCAATGGGACCAAAGGCCGCACCGACGTCGCCGATGTCGGCGCTGGCGTTGTCTTTCTCGGCGGCGAACTTGGCGATTTCCTGCGCCGAGCTCATGTCCGTGTCCATGTGCTTGAGGGCATACAGTTTGTTCAGGTCGGCCCAGGTGTCTTTCCAGTTGGCCCAGCTATCGGGCATGCCGACGCTGTTGATGGCGCCTTCGGTGCGCGCCGCCTGTTCGAGTGCCTTGATATCTACGTCACCGGCCATGACCTGGGTGGCCATGGCGACAGCAGTTCCCATCAGTGAAGCCAGCAGCAGACGTTTCATGCGAAGTTCCTTTGCAGGTTGGGTTGTTGGTCTAGATCAGCAATACACGGGCCAATCTATGCACTTTAGATGACGATTTTATTTCAGTGCTCCTCTAACCAATGACGGCTAGTAATACGCTGTCACTCAGCGGCTCTGGGTGGATCATCTTTATGGCGAGGAGTGAGGCGGCTGGCATATCCCGTGCAAAAATGGATTTATGTCATCTATCAGTCATTTGCTGTGCATAAGATGGTCATATTGAGCACTGTTGTGGCGCACTTTTGCGCTGGTCTATCCCAGAATGGAGCCTTAGTTGATGGGCGATGATGCACCGCGAACCGTTACCGCAATCTGCCGGGCACTGCAGGAGCAAATCGAGCACGGTCTGCTTCCGGCGGCCGGCAAGCTGCCGGCCGAGCGCAAGCTCAGTGAGTTGTTTGCTACCACCCGTATCACCTTGCGTGAGGCGTTGGGGCAACTGGAAGCGCAGGGGCTGATTTATCGCGAGGAGCGTCGCGGTTGGTTTGTTTCGCCGCCACGCCTGGCTTACAACCCCCTAGTTCGCAGCCACTTCCATGCCATGGTGGCTGAACAGGATCGTCTGCCGGCCACCGAGGTGCTCAGTGCACGCCTGGTGCCTGCCTCGGTTGAAATATGTGCGCTATTGGAGTTGCCGGCGTTCTCCAGCGTTTACCAAGTGCGTCGGGCGCGGCGGATTGATGGGCGACTGGTGCTGTATGTCGAGCATTACCTGAATCCGGCCTACTTCCCCGGCATTCTCGAATTTGACCTGACCCGCTCCCTGACTGACTTGTATGCCAGCGAATATGGGATCCGTTACGGTCGGGTGCGTTTCGATATGGTGCCCACTGCTCTGCAGGCCGAGGCCGCCAGCACCTTGCGGATGGCGGTGGGCAGCCCGGCGCTGCGCATCACCCGCATCAACCGCGACCAGCACAAGCGGGTGATTGATTGCGATCTGGAGTTCTGGCGCCACGACGCCATCCATGTCAGCGTCGAGGTGCCGGAATAGGCGCCTGGCAGTTGCTCAGGGCAGTTCGCGGGTAGCGTAGAAGGCGCCGAGTACTTTGACCAGATGGGCCAGGTCATGGCTGCCCGCCAGCTCACGGATCGAGTGCATGGCGAAGGTTGGCAGGCCGATATCCACGGTGGGCACGCCCAGACGGCTGGCGGTGATCGGCCCGATGGTTGAGCCGCAGCCCATGTCGCTACGGGTCACAAAGCTTTGCACTGGTACTTCATTTTCCAGGCACAGATGCCTGAAGAACCCGGCGGTTTCGCTGTTGGTGGCATAGCGCTGGTTGCTGTTGATCTTGATCACCGGGCCGGCGTTGAGCTTGGGGCCGTGATTGCTGTCGTGCTTGTCGGCGTAGTTGGGGTGCACGGCGTGGGCGTTGTCGGCCGACACCAGCAAAGAGCGCTGCATGACCCGAGCAAAGCCGTCCGCATCCGGCAGCAGGCGTTGCAGCACCTGTTCGAGCATCGGCCCGTCGGCGCCGCAGGCTGAACAAGAGCCGACCTCTTCGTGGTCGGTGCACACCAGTACGCAGGTTTCTTCGCTGTCGGCGGTCAGAAGTGCCTGCAGGCCGGCATAGCAGGACAGCAGGTTGTCAAGGCGCGCGCCGGCAATGAAGTCGCCATTCAGGCCGATCACCGCCGCGCTCTGGGTGTCATAGAAACTCAGTTCGTAATCCAGCACGGCATCGGCGTTGAGGTCGTGCTCCAGGGTCAGTTGCTCAGCCAGCAGGGCGCGGAAGTCGGCCCCGGTTTCGCTGGCAACCTGGGCCAGGATCGGCGGCAGTTCGTTCTGCGGATTGATCGCCCAGCCCTGGTTGGCCTCGCGGTTGAGGTGGATCGCCAAACTCGGGATGATGGCAATGGGCAGGCGAAAATCGATCAGCTGGCTTTGCACCTTGCCGCCGGCGCGGAAGGTCACCCGTCCGGCCAGCGACAGGTCGCGGTCAAACCAAGGCGCGAGCAAGGCGCCGCCGTAGACTTCCACACCCAGCTGCCAGAAGCCTTGCTTGTGCAGCTCAGGGTTGGGTTTGACCCGCAGGCACGGGCTGTCGGTATGAGCCCCCACCAGGCGTAGGCCAGCTTCCAGGACGGGCCGGCGACCGAGCTGGATGGCGATGATCGAGGAGTCGTTGCGGGTCACGTAATAGCGCCCGCCCGCTTCGACAGCCCAGCTCTGGCGCTCGTCTAAACGCTGAAAGCCGGCAGCCTCCAGGCGTTGAGCGAGGCTGGCAGTGGCATGAAAGGGGGTCGGTGAGGCCTTGAGGAAATCGATCAGACCTTGATTCAGCACGTCGCGCATAGGGGACTCCGGGCGGTTATGCCCGGAGTTTAACGGATTCGTCTTAAGTGGCGCAGAAAATGGAGGTGGTTGAGACGTTTGATAAGCCATGCGTTTTCACGCCTGGCTTATCAAAGGCTTCGTGCATCAAACGATGAAGTCAGCGCTTGTCATGTTTGAAACGCCAAGTAGCTGAATTTCAAACTCTGCAGAAATATCAGCATCGGTGCTGCCATATAGAATCCCGTCAGCAAAGCGCAGTTGGCCTGTCGCGTTGGCGCTAAAAGCTTTATTGCTAATAAACGCGAATGCTTCGTTAGTCGCCGCGCTTGAGCTGTTTGCGTCGAGTGTTGATAGGTCAATTTTGTCCAGCTCGCTGGTTTTGAAGTCGGCAATTATGTCGCGCAAGGCACCGATGCCTATTTCACTTAATTGATTGAAGTCGAAGCGGTCTGCGCCAAGACCACCGGTCAATCTATCTGTTCCTATTCCGCCAATCAGAACATCATTTCCGGCAGCTCCGATCAGTGTGTCATTGCCAGTACCGCCATTCAGTATGTTGGCGGCGTCATTGCCGATCAGGGTGTTGTTGAGCGTATTGCCGGTGGCGTTGATTACGGCACTGCCGGTGAGCAGGAGCTTTTCGAGGTTGGCGCCCAGCGTCCAGCTGGCGGCCGTTTGTACAGTGTCGATCTCGCTGGCAAGAGTGCTGGTCTCGCTGATCACATCGGTTGCAACATCCACTACGTAGATATCATTACCGAGGCCACCTATGAGTGTGTCGTTACCGGTGCCGCCATTCAGTATGTTGGCGGCGGCATTGCCGATCAGGATGTTGTTGAGCGTGTTGCCGGTGGCGTTGATTACGGCACTTCCGGTTAGCAGGAGCTTTTCGAGGTTGGCCCCCAGCGTCCAGCTGACGGCCGCTTGTACGGTGTCGATCTCGCTGGCAAGAGTGCTGGTCTCGCTGATTACATCGGTTGCAACATTGACCACATAGGTGTCGTTACCGAGGCCGCCGATCAGTGTGTCATTACCGATGCCGCCATTCAGTA
>NZ_JCAQOS010000007.1:0-646001 GCF_059567785.1 Pseudomonas sp. BGA-UO-ETr-WB11
CATTGCCGATCAGGGAGTTGTTGAGCGTGTTGCCGGTGGCGTTGATTGCAGCGCTGCCTGTGAGTAGGAGCTTTTCAAGATTGGCACCCAACGCCCAGCTGACGGCCGCTTGTACAGTGTCTATATCGCTGGCAAGAGTGCTGGTTTCGCTAATCACATCGGTTGCAACATTGACGACATAAGTGTCGTTACCGAGGCCGCCGATCAGTGTGTCATTGCCGGTGCCGCCGTTCAGTATGTTGGCGGCGGCATTGCCGATCAGAGTGTTGTTGAGCGTGTTGCCGGTGGCGTTGATTGCAGCGCTGCCGATGAGCAGGAGCTTTTCGAGGTTGGCGCCCAGCGTCCAGCTGACGGCCGCTTGTACAGTGTCTATCTCGCTGGCAAGAGTGCTGGTTTCGCTGATCACATCGGTTGCAATATTGACGACATAGGTGTCGTTACCGAGGCCGCCGATCAGTGTGTCATTGCCGGTACCACCATTCAGTATGTTGGCGACAGCATTGCCTATTATCGTGTCGTTGAAGTTACTGCCTATGGCGTTCTCAATCGTACAACCGTAAGCGATATTTAGGCAGTTGTTGATGTAAGTGCCCTTGTCATAACTGTATATGCCTTGGCCGATAGAGCTAAATTCGCCGCTGTTAAGATTGATTCCGACGCCGCGTGTTTGGTTGCTCGCGTCGATAGTATCTGTTCCGCCGGCATCCCAAAGTGTTTCAAAAATACGTGCGTCAGCTGCCCATTTGTAAGTGTTGTTGCCCGTTTGCCAAGCCAGGTTTTTTCCGTAGATATATTGGATTGCTGCAATGTCCAGCAGCATTGGACCTGTTGGTTCAAAGTCATAGCTGTTGTTGTAGCTCATTACCGTATAGCGCACATCGTCATAGGCTGCAGGTAACGTATTGTTATTGTCGGGCTCACTTTCAAACGGGTGCTTGAGTCCTATCGCATGGCCGATTTCATGGGTAAATGTCATGAAGTCGTAACTGCCGGGAGTGGGTGTTTCTTCTGCAGTGGATGGCCCGACCCATGTATCGCCACCGCTAGGGCTTTGGCTGGGATAATAAGCCCATGCGGCAACATCGTTTGGCATATTTACGTAGCCAGAAAATCTCAAATCGCCGGTGCTAGTCATGCTGTCGCTGACTTGGCTGAAAGTAAGATTGGCTACGGTGCTCCATTTCTGCAGAGCGTTAGTAATGGCTGTCTGTTGTTTGATACTCAGAACATAAGCGGCGAGGTACTCATTGTCGTCAGAGTAATTTGTGGCGTAGTAGGACTGTCCTGAAACAAAGAAGCTGTAGGTCAAAGAGGCATAAGTGCCGGCCCCGCCACCCCACTTGGTGCCCGCTACTAGACTGTCGATTAAGTTATTGCCGCTGAAGTCGATGTATGAGCCAGGAGTGGCGTCAGTTGGAGAAGGCATTACGGTTCCTTGTAGTGGGCTTTTCCGGTGGAATGGTGGTGCAAACGATCCCTAATACAGTGAAGTTTAACTTGAGCTCAGGAGAGCTGGCTAGGTTTGGTGGGGCACTTCCTTTATGTGCGGTGTGACTATCGTTTAGGGGCTTTTTAGAACGGCGCCGGGCACTCGAAGCGCATCCGCTCGCCTGTTTGCGGGTGGGTGAGGGCAAGCATGCTGGCGTGCAGGCACAGGCGTGGGTAGGCGGCGAGGGCTTCGGGGTGGGCATAGAGGCCGTCGCCCAGCAGCGGATGGCCGATCGAAAGCATGTGCACGCGCAACTGGTGTGAGCGGCCGGTGATTGGGGTCAGCTCGACGCGGCTGTAATGGCCGCAGCGCTGCAGCACCTTCCAGAAGGTTTGGGCGTGTTTGCCTTGCTCGTGGTCAACCACATGCCGCGGCTTGGTCGGTGGGTCGTAGCGCAGCGGCAGGTCGATGCTGCCGCTGTCGGCGGCAGGCTCACCCCAGCACAGGGCGGTGTAGGCCTTTTCGGTTTCGCGGTCGTGGAATTGCCGCGAGAGTTCGCGGTGGCTGTCGGCATCGCGGGCGAGCACGATGATGCCGGAGGTTTCCCAGTCCAGGCGGTGCACGATGCGTGCTTCCGGGTAGCCGTTGTCTTGCAGGCGGGTGACCAGGCAGTCCTTGTTGTCTTCGGCGCGGCCGGGCACCGAGAGCAGCAGGGTAGGCTTGTTGATCACCAGCAGGGCGGCGTCCTGGTGGATGATTTCGACATTCGACAGCGGCATGGTGCGTTCCACTAATGCTAAGGGGCATAAATGCAAACGGCGGCCAATTGGCCGCCGTTGTTCACGTCCGCGCGATCAACGATCGGGCAGGGTGATGTTCAGCTCAAGGATCGAGCAGCTGCCCTGGTTTTCCAGGGCGACCTGGACTTGGTCCTGGTCGATGTTGACGTACTTGCGGATCACTTCCACCAGCTCTTTCTGCAGAGCCGGCAGGTAGTCAGGCTGACTGCGCTGGCCACGTTCGTGGGCAACGATGATCGACAGGCGCTCTTTGGCAACTGAAGCGGGGGTTTCCTTCGGCTTACGCTCGCGAAAGAAGTCGAAAATATTCATTCACGGCCACCAAATAAACGCTGCATGAGTCCTTTCTTCTGCACATCGAGGAAACGATGGGCAACTTCCTTGCCGAGCAGACGGTCGACGGCATCACCATAGGCTTGGCCGGCGTCGCTTTGGTCGTCGAGAATCACCGGTACGCCTTGGTTGGAGGCTTTGAGCACCGCTTGCGATTCCGGGATTACGCCGAGCAGGCGAATGGCGAGGATTTCTTCAACGTCTTCGACGCCGAGCATCTCGCCCTTGACCACGCGCTCAGGGTTGTAGCGGGTCAGCAGCAGGTGTTCCTTGATCGGTGTTTCGCCTTGTTCGGCGCGGCGTGATTTGCTCGCCAACAGGCCGAGCATACGGTCCGAGTCGCGCACCGAGGAAACTTCCGGGTTGGTCACGACAATCGCCTCATCGGCGAAGTACATCGCCAGGTGGGCGCCGGTTTCGATACCGGCCGGGGAGTCGCAGATGACGAATTCGAAGTTTTGCGACAGCTCGTCGATGACCTTGCCGACGCCTTCTTTGGTCAGCGCGTCTTTGTCGCGGGTCTGGCTGGCAGCCAGCACGTAGAGGTTTTCCAGGCGCTTGTCTTTGATCAGGGCCTGGGTCAGGGTCGCTTCGCCGTTGATGACGTTGACGAAGTCGTACACCACGCGACGCTCGCAGCCCATGATCAGGTCGAGGTTACGCAGACCGACGTCGAAGTCGACGATTACGGTCTTGTGCCCGCGTAGGGCGAGGCCGGTGCCGATGGCAGCGCTGCTGGTGGTTTTGCCCACGCCGCCCTTGCCGGAAGTGACTACGAGAATCTTGGCCAAGGTGCTTTACCCCAAATATCGATTAAACGGCAACGTGATCAGCCAGAACGGCGGCTTTGCGGGTGCCGTGTGTCCCTTAAAATTGGCCGCAGTATCCGTTAAAGGCGGGTGATGTTCAACACGTCAGCCGACAGGCTGACCTGTACGGCTTCGGCCCATAACGGCTCGCGGCGCAGGTCTTCGGCGACCTTGTACTGGCCAGCAATAGACAGTAATTCGGCGCCAAGTTGTTGGCAGAAGATGCGTGCCGTGCGGTCACCCTTGATCCCGGCCAGTGCGCGGCCGCGCATCGGGCCGTAGACATGGATATTGCCGTCGGCCAGCAACTCGGCACCGGCGCTGACCGGTGCCAGCACGATCAAATCCCCGCCCTGGGCATAGACCTGTTGGCCGCCGCGAATGGGGGTGGTTACGACTTTACTTGGGCGGGCCACGGGTTCGGCGGGTTTCTCTGGCTCTTTGACCGGTTCTGGCTCGATCAAGCGCTCACGGGCGCCGGAGGGTGGCAGTACGGGCAAGTCGAGGGCCAGGGCGGCGCTGATATGGTCTTCACTGCTGGCGCGCACAGCCAGGGTGCGCAGGCCATGCTGGCGGCAGACGCTCATTAGGGCGGCCAGGTCGAGGCTGGGTTCGCCTTCCGGCAGTTTATCCAGGGCCAGCACCAGCGGGGTATTGCTGAAGAAGTTGGGCGCTTGGGCGACCTTCTCCGCCAACTGCCGGTCGAGGCGCTCCAGGTCGTTGTGGGCCAGCTCCAGCACCGTGATGGCCAGCATGCTGCCTTTGAGTTGGAACACGGGGTCTTGGTCGAGAAGGTCGGCTTGGCTCATGGTCTGCACAGAAGGACAAAGGCGGCTGTCAAGCAGCGGCACCCGACGGCTGTCGCCACGGATGAAACAAACGCTACCAACGAAATAGGCGACGACTTATAGCGATAACGCCGGTGGGCCGCAAGCCGGGCAACCTATGTAGAATGCGCGACCTTTGTTGTGAATCTGGAATATGTAATGGAAGGCCCTCGGTTTCGCGCCTATTTTCTCCATCCGCGCTTCTGGCTGCTGTGGTTGTGCCTTGGCCTGCTATGGCTGGTCACGCAGCTGCCTTACAAGGTGTTGCTGCGCCTGGGGCGTGGGCTGGGTGCGCTGATGTACCGCTTTGCCACGTCGCGTCGGCAAATTGTCGAACTCAATCTGCAGCTGTGTTTCCCACACATGTCCGCCCTTGAGCGGCAGCGCATGGTGAAGGAGAACTTTGCCTCCACCGGCATGACCTTTTTTGAAATGGCCATCAGCTGGTGGTGGCCGGTTGCGCGCTTGCGTCGCTTGGGCACGGTCGAAGGGGTTGAGCATCTGCAGCAGGCCGAGGCCGATGGCCAGGGCGTGATTCTGATGGCCCTGCATTTCACCACCCTGGAAATGGGCGGCGCGCTGCTGGCCGTGCAGCGAGACATGTACGGCATGTACCGGCCGCACAAGAACCCGGTGTTTGACTATGTCCAGCGTCGTGGTCGTGAACAGCGTCTGCTGGGCGTGATTGGCCGCGATGATGTGCGTGGCATGCTCAAAACGCTGCGCGCTGGCGGCGTGGTCTGGTATGCCCCCGACCAGGATTACGGCGCCCAGCGCAGTGTGTTTGTGCCCTTGTTCGGTGTGGCGGCGGCTACGGTTACGGCCACCAGCAAATTTGCGCGGATGGGCAAGGCGCGGGTGATTCCCTTTACTCAACAACGCTTGCCCGATGGGCAGGGCTATCGGGTTATCGTCCATCCGCCGCTGGCGGATTTCCCCAGCGAGAATGAAGAGGCCGATTGCCTGCGCATCAATCAATGGGTCGAGCAGGCCATTGAAGTGTGCCCGGAGCAGTACTTGTGGGCCCATCGGCGGTTCAAGACGCGGCCTGTAGGTGAAGCGAAACTGTATAAGAAACGCCGTCGATAAGCGCTTCTACACTTGCCAAGAAAAACCGGGACGTTTTCATGACTCAAGCCGCCAGCGCCAAAAAACATGTGACCGGACTCATTCTCTCCGGAGGTGGGGCCCGTGCGGCCTATCAGGTCGGGGTGCTGGCGGCGATTGCCGATTTGTTGCCAGATGCGGCGAAAAATCCGTTTCCGGTCATCGTCGGCACCTCGGCCGGCGCCATCAATGCCGTGGGTCTGGCCTGCGGGGCGTTGCATTTCAGTGAGGCCATCCGGAGGCTAACGGCAGTCTGGCAGGGTTTTCATACCCATCAGGTGTATCGCAGTGACTGGCCGGGCGTGCTGCGTCAGGCCGGACGTTTCGTCGGACACAGCATGCTCGGCCTGGGGGGCGATATGCCGGTGGCGCTGCTGGATAGCTCGCCGCTGCGTGAGTTGCTCACTCGCGAGCTGGATTTCTCCGGTATTCACGCGGCGATTGCCCGGCGGCAGCTGCGCGCGGTGGCGGTGACGGCCTTTGGCTACGAGTCGGGCCAAGCGGTGACCTTCTATCAGGGGCGCGGCAGCATTGACCCCTGGTTCCGCCATCGGCGTGTCGGCGTGCCCACGCGCTTGAGCCTTGAACACTTGTTGGCCAGTACGGCAATTCCGTTGATCTTTCCGCCGGTCAAGGTCAATCGCGAGTACTTCGGTGATGGCGCGGTGCGTCAGTCGGCGCCCATCAGTCCCGCCTTGCACCTGGGCGCTACGCGGGTGCTGGTGGTGGGCGTGAGTGGCAATCCCCAGGGCAGCGGCACACCGCCCGTTGAGTTACCTCGGGCGCAGAGCGCGCGGCCACCGAGCCTGGCGCAAATCAGTGGGCATATGCTTAACAGCACGTTCATCGACAGTCTGGAAGGCGATATTGAGCTGTTGCAACGCCTCAATCACATGAGTGGTCTGGTGCCGTCTGGCCTGCATCCGCGGGGTTTGGGGTTGAAGCCGGTGGATGTGTTGGTGATTGCGCCCAGCCAGCCGCTGGACCAGATCGCCGCCCGCCATCGCCATGAGCTGCCGAAAACCCTGCGCATGTTTCTGCGCGGGCCGGGTGCGACCAAGGCCAGCGGTGCCGGCGTGCTCAGTTATCTGCTGTTTGAGGCGGGTTATTGCGGCGAGCTGATCGAACTCGGCTACCAGGATGCGATGGCGCGCAAGGAAGCGCTGAGCAGTTTCCTCGATCTCGGCAGCTTGAGTGCCGCTCCTCAGGTGCTCGAGCCCTTGTCGACGCGCTGAGGAGCGGTTGCTGAGCGCTTAGTCGCTGATCTGCAGTCTGCGCACTTCACCGTACAGGTAACGCACCCGCGAGTATTCGAAGGGCGTATTCAGCTGGCCGTATTTGAACGGCGTGACATAGCGCGTATCGATGGCCTCCAGGACTTTTATTTCTGGATGCTGGCTGCTGCTTTCGGCCACGTCGAGGTAGTTGATGTTGCTGGCTGCCACGGTGTCAGCCACTAAGCCCGTGGTGTCGCGCAGGTTGGACGGGCCGAACAGCGGTAACACCAAGTAGGGACCGTTGGGCACGCCGTAGTGACCGAGGGTCTGGCCAAAGTCTTCACGCTCTTTTGGCACACCCATGGCGGTGGCCGGGTCCCATAGGCCGCCGACACCCAGCAGGGTGTTGAACAGCAGGCGCGCGGTGGTGCGCATGGCCCGTTCGCCTTTCAACTGCAGCAGGCTGTTGCCCAGGCTGGTGACATCGCCCAGGTTGCTGAAGAAGTTGCTTACGCCGGTGCGCAGCGGCTTGGGGGTGACGTAGACGTAGCCCTGCACTGCCGGCAGCATGACCCACTGATCGAGACGGTAGTTGAACTGGTAGATGCTGCGGTTCCAGCGCTCCAGCGGGTCGTAGACCTGCATGGCGGCGTTGCTGGCGGTGACGAAGGTGTCGGGCCCGGAGACGAAGGTCAGACGTTGCAGCGGTTGGGTGAAGCCTTCATCGGCGCTGTGGCTGGCTTGGTCGGCGTGAGCCAGGCCGCTGCCCAGGAGTAGGGCGGTCAGGAGCAGGTGCTTAGCCACGGAAAAACTCCAGCATGGCGTCGGTGTTGACGCGGTAGTCGAGGTTGCCGCAATGGCCGCCCAGGGGGTAAACGCTCAGGCGCGGGCCGAAGGTTTGACGCAGGAAGCTGAGGTCGCCAGGGCCGAGGATCAGGTCGTCGGCGTTGGTCATTACGGCAATTTTCGGCGTGTTCTTCAGGTAGCTTTTCAGGGCGTGCAGGCTGACCTGCTGATTGAGCTCTGGCAGCGAGCCTCCCGCATGCTTGGCCTGCCACATGGGCAGCAATTGCTGCTCGGCATAGCAGCGGAAGTTGCAGGCGGCGGCTTTCTGGAAGAAGGGGGTCAGCTCGGTGCCGTAGTTGAATTGCTGCTGGGGCGGAGTGATCAAGCCGCGCCGGTTGATCAGGTCGGAGGTGAACACGATATCCGCCACCGAGAAGCGGAAGGCGCTGCCGATCAGCGCGGCCATGGTTGGCGTATTGAGGCGCTCCTTGGAGTCCTGAAAGTCATACAGCAGCGCTTGGTCGATTTCGATCCGGCCCTTGTCCTTGAAGTAGCGTGCCAGTTTGTCGAAGACCAGATCGAACGACGCCGACTGGCCTTGCAGCTGCAACTGCGCCCGCGACAGGCGGTCGAGGTTGTCGACCGAGGTCAGCAGGTCTACGGGCGGGTTGAGCATCAGCACCCGTTTGAAATTGAAGCTTTTGCGCTGTTCATCCAAGTGGCTGACAAAAGCGGCGTTGAGGGCGCCCAGGCTGTAGCCGGTGAGGTGGTAGTCGGTGACTTGCAGGTCGCCGTGCTGGGCCTTGATGCCTTCCATCACCCGGTACAGGTCTTGGGCGTCTTCGCTGGAAATGCCTGGCGTGGCGCTGGTGGACGCTGCCGTGATGAAGTCGTAGCTGGTCGGCGAAGACAGTTGCACCACATGGTAGCCGGCGCCGTAGAACAGCCTTTTCAGCGACTCGGCCGTGCCGGTTGAGTATGCCGAACCCGTGCCGGCGATAATAAAGATCAGCGGTGCCGGACCGTCCTGCTGGGCCAGGCGATAGGGCAGGCTGGTGCCATTCCAGAAAATATCCGGCAGGCGCTTGGCGCCGTCGGCATGCAGGCTCAGGCGGTAGTCGCTCTGCTCGATGTCCTCGTCGGCGGGCAGGCTCGGACGCAGGTCCGGCGGTGTGCCGCTGATGGTGGCTTCGAACGGATTGCTGATGGGGTAGCCGTAGGTGCTGGCATCGATGCGGGTGGCCTGGGCTGAGGTGGTCAGAAGCAGGCCGGCAAGCACGGCGGCAAGGCTGGTAAGCCGGAGCATGGTGCAATCTCATGGGGTTAGAGTCGGTTAGGGTCTGTTGCTGTTTCATTCGTGGCCGCGCCGGAGGCAGTCTTTGCGCGAGGCAAGGCGCGAGGAGCGTGATTTGGTTATTCCAAATAAGCGACGAGTAACGCCGCCTCGCACAAAAACTGGCCCGGCCCTTCGGGTTGCGCGAGAAATGGCCCCCGCTGTTGTTGCAGGGCTTGATAAGGGAATAACCATTACCTGCGCCCTGCGCCTAACCGGGGACCATTTCTCGCAGCAACGCGGCTCACGATGAAACGGCAGCAGACCCTAAAGGACCATAGAGACTATGGCGTACACAATGGGGCAACCCGTAAACAAGGAACTATTTTTTCTATTGGCCTGTGGTTGCGGGTGTGTATGGCTTGCATCGCCGGGGTTGGCGGTTATCCTTGGCGCCGTTTTTGCCTTCTGGAGTAGTTCTATGTCGCGCCCTGTACCGCTGATTTTGTTGCTGGTTCTGTCGCTGTGGTTGGCGGCCTGTTACGGCGTGCGCTTTGGTTTTATGGAAGATGGCCAGTGGGTGGGCGCTTGTGCCGACGATGCCGGCCTTTGGCAGTGCCAGGTGCGCGCCACGCTGGGGCTGTTGATTCACTGGCGAGTGCTGGCCTGGGTGGCACTGGGGGCGGCGCTGTTGGGGTTCTTGCTGCCGGGCCGCAAGGGTTCGGTGCTGGCAGTAGTGGCGCTGCTGTTCGCCTTGCCTGCCCTGGTGCTTTACACCGCCAGTCTGGCGGTGTTTGCTTTGGTGATCGCAGCGCTCCGCCTGGTGCGGGCGCCGCTTCCGGCCTGAGGTTGCCGGCATAAAAAAGGCTCTGTCCACGTTATGTGTTGAAGGTGCGATTGAGCTTCTGTAGGAGCGGATTTATCCGCGATGCCGTTTGCCTTGAAAGCATCGCGGCTGAAGCCGCTCCTACGGTGCGGCGCTAGCGCTGCAACAGTTAACGGGGGCATAGCCATATAAAAAAGGGATGACCATGGTCATCCCTTTTTTTGTCCGCGTTTTTTACCCGCGTGCTAGGCGCAGGCTGCGCCATAGGGCGCCGAGCAGCAGCAGGCTGACAGCCGCCCAGCCAATGGCCTGCAGGTTGCCGAGGGTTTCCTCGTACAGCTGCGGCACGATACCGGCGCCAACGAAGACCGCCAGTAGGGCGATTTCGCGGCGCGGTGCGGCCACCGGGCGGCACAGGTAGAACAGTGCCGGCAGCAGCAGGGCGGCGCTCGGGAAGCTGCGGTAGCGGGCGTCGAACACCAGCGCCAGCATCAGCACTGCGCCGGCAAAGCCGCTGGCCAGCAACCACCAGCCGGCTCGGGCCTGCAGCCAGGCATAGGCCCGCGCACGCCAGCCGCTGTGGGTGCTCAGGCTCAGGCTGGCGTGGGCCAGCACCAGCAGGTTCAGGCCGATCAGGGCCGCGGCCCACAGCCATTCGGCCAGGTAGCGGCTGGTGATCAGCGCCAGTTCGGCCCACAGGCCAATACAGGCGGCGCCCAGGGCGCCCACGGGTGGCAGCAGCAAAGCGGCGCGGGTCGAGGCTGGTCTGCCGGCCAGCGTCAGGCTGGCGGCAAACAGGCCAAGGCTCAGGGCCAGCCACAACGGCCAGTGCGGCAGGTTGGAGACGGGGCCGGCGAGCACGCCCTTGTCCTGTCGGTCGGCATCGTAGAGGCCCCAAAAGCCGCCAACGGCCCCTTCGCTGACCCGCTTCCAGGGTTGGTCGAAGGCTTCGATCAGGTTGTAGCGCCAGCCGTTCTGCTCGGCCATGGTGACAAAGCCGCGGATGAACTTGGCTTCGTTGACGCGGCTGGGCAGGGCGGTTTCGCGCTGGCGGCCTTCGCTGGGCCAGCCGGTTTCGCCGATCAGGATGTCTTTCGGCGCAAAGCGATTGCCAAAGGTGCGGCGCACCTCGCCGACGTGGGCGAGGGCGGCATCGATGCCGGTGGGGTCATCTTCCCAGTACGGCAGCAGGTGAATGGTGAGGAAGTCTACGGCCGGCGCCACTTGCGGGTATTGCAGCCAGAACTCCCAGACATCGGCATAGGTCACCGGTTGCTTGACCTGGGCTTTGACCTGCTGGATCAGTTTGACCAACTGGTCGCCAGTGACTTCCTTGCGCAGCAAGGCTTCGTTGCCGACGATGACGCCGTCGACCACATCCGGGTTGGCGTTGGCGCTTTTGATCAGCGCCTCGACCTCAATGGCGGTGTCCACCGGGTTGGCACTGACCCAAGCCCCCAGCAGCAGCTTCAGGCCGTGCTTGCGCGCCATGTCAGGAATGCCTTCCAGGCCGGTCATCGAATAGGTGCGCACACACTGGAAGCGCGTGGCCAGCAGGGCCAGGTCGGCATCGATGCGTTCCGGGCGCAGGGTGAAGGGCTGGTCGAACGGCGACTGGTCCTTGTCAAACGGCGTGTAGGACGCGCACTGCAGCTTATGGGTCGGGGTGGCGGCATCGGCCAGCACCACAGGTTGGCCAATGGCGTACCACAGCCCGGCCAGGGCCGAGAGGGCGAGCACGCTGGCGAACAGGTACGGCAAGACGGGGAAGCGAGACGTGATGGGCATGGTCGGGCGCAGGTCTGAAAACGAAGGCGCGCATCTTAGCGGATTCGGCGCGCCGGTAGGAGGCTGCCGGCACGCTCAAGGTGCAGGCGTCGTTAGCTGTGCGCGTGCAGCCACTGACTGATCGGATGGGCGGCGCCGTTTGCATCGGCTTGCTGCAGATGACTCCAGAATTTTTCGTGGAAGTAAAAACCCACCGAGTTGCACAGGGGCTCCACCACCGCGAGCAAGCCGCCAACAGTCAAGCTGCCGGTCAACGCATAGCCAACGCTGAAGGCGATGCAGAAATGCATAAGGGTGAAGCTGATGGTTTTGCACATGATGCACCTCGGAATCTGGGCTGGAGCGACAGGTTCAGAGTAGGGCTTTGCTAATGATTGTGAGAGTCAATCTTGATTATGGTGTTGATAGTGATTGGCTAATTAGATGAAGGCCGCAAGTACTCGCTGTTCGATCGAAACAAGCAGGCGGCGGCGCCTTGTTTCATGGCCGGGGTGCGACCATTATTAATGAATTAGGGGGTTTTCCCTGCGGAGTATGTGTATGTCGGATGCTGGTGCCCGTGACCGCATCAAAATGCCCATTGGGCAGCTGAGCATTGGCATGTACGTGGTTGAGCTGGACCGCCCGTGGGGCGAGACGGCGTTTCTGTTTCAAGGCTTTCGAATTCGTCAGCAGCAGGAAATTCTGTTGCTGGCCGAAGTCTGCCAATACGTCTGGGTGGATGCTCGGCGTTCGGTCGGGATGCAGCGTCAGGTCGAGGAAAACCTTGCGGCCGCGGCCACCGCCGAGCTGCAGCCGGTGATTGCCAAGGTCGATTTCAACCTGGAAATGCAGCAGGCCGAGCCCGCCTTTCACTCCGCTCGCGAGCAATCCTTGCGCCTGCTGGAGGCGGTGCGTCTGGGTCATGAGCTGGATGTGGCGCAGGTAAAGGTGGTGGTCAAGGAATGTGTCGAGAGCATGTTGCGCAACCCCGGCGCCATGCTCTGGCTGGCGCGAATCAAGAACAGCGATGAATACACTGCTGAGCATTGTCTGCGGGTGGCCATCTTCAGCATCGCCTTGGGCCGTGAACTGGGCCTGCGGCAGGACGAGCTGGAGCACCTGGGCATGTGCGGCATGCTCCATGACGTGGGCAAGATCAAGGTGCCCAGTGCCATTCTCAACAAGCCCGGCGCCTTGACGCCCCACGAACTGCGCGTCATGCAGAGCCATGCCAGCGAAGGGCGCAAGTTGCTGATGAGCAATCAGCAGGTTACTGCGGCAGCGGTGGACGTTGCCTTTTCTCATCACGAACGCCTGGACGGTCGCGGCTACCCGCGTGGCTTGGATGCGCCACGGATTCCCTACTTTGCCAAGATCGTTGCGGTGGTCGACGCTTATGACGCGATCAACAGTGATCGCCCCTACAGCAAGGGCAAATCGAGCCTGGAAGCGCTGCGCATCCTGTTCGAAGCCAGCGGCAGCCAGTTCGATGAGGAGCTGGTGAAGGTCTTCGTGCGCCGTATCGGCATCTACCCGCCCGGCGAGATCGTCGAGATGAACAACGGCGAGGTCGGCATCATTATCGCCTGCTCACCGCTAAGCAAACTCAAGCCCAAGGTCTTGCTGGTGCTTAACGAAGACAAGCAATTGGGCCCCGAGCGGGTGGTTGATCTGCAGGAAACCCCGCGTGACCACAGCGGTCGTTCGTACCGAATCAAGGATGTCTATCCTACGGGGGCGTTCGGCATTGATATCGAGGCTTACCGGCGCAAAGGCCTGGTGATTCCTGGGCACCTGTGACCTGCGACTTTGGTCGTGGCTACGACTAAGGTCGTCTTTCACCCCGGCGCTGGCGATCTAGAGTGAACTCACCAGCAACCCGTGCTGTGGAGGACAACAACAATGAAAGACGACGTCTACGAGCGGATCGAAAAAACTCCGCAATTCAAGCAACTGGTAGCCAAGCGCGAGCGTTTCGCCTGGCTGCTGTCGGCCATCATGCTTGGCCTGTATGTAACCTTTATCCTGCTGATCGCCTTTGCTCCGCAACTGTTGGGTACGCCCATCAGTGAAGGGTCAGTCACCACCTGGGGCATTCCCATGGGTGTTGGCTTGATCCTCTCTGCCTTCATCCTCACCGGCATCTATGTGCAACGCGCCAACGGCGAGTTCGATGCCCTGAATCAGGCCATTCTTGACGAGGTGCAGAAATGATTGCGCGTCTACTGACTGCCTTGGGTTTGTCCATTTTTGCCCCGCTGCTGTGGGCTGGCGAAGCCTTGACCGGCGAAGTGCAGCGTCAACCGGTGAACGTCTCGGCGATTGTCATGTTCGTGGCCTTTGTTGGTGCGACCCTGTGCATAACCTACTGGGCATCGAAAAAGAACAACTCGGCCTCTGACTACTACGCTGCTGGCGGCAACATCACCGGCTTCCAGAACGGCCTGGCGATTGCCGGCGACTACATGTCGGCGGCGTCCTTCCTGGGGATTTCCGCGCTGGTGTACACCTCCGGCTATGACGGCCTGATCTATTCGATCGGCTTCCTCGTGGGCTGGCCGGTGATCCTCTTCCTGATGGCCGAGCGCCTGCGCAACCTGGGCAAATACACCTTTGCCGACGTGGCCTCGTACCGCCTCAAGCAGATGGAAATCCGTACCCTCTCGGCCAGCGGTTCGCTGGTGGTGGTGGCGTTCTACCTGATCGCGCAGATGGTGGGTGCCGGCAAGCTGATTCAGCTGCTGTTCGGCCTCGACTACTACGTCGCGGTGGTCCTGGTGGGCGTACTGATGATGCTCTACGTGTTGTTCGGCGGCATGCTGGCAACCACCTGGGTACAGATCATCAAGGCGGTCATGCTGCTGTCCGGTGCCAGCTTTATGGCCCTGATGGTGATGAAACACGTCAACTTCGACTTCGCTCAGCTGTTCGCCGAAGCGGTCAAAGTGCACCCGAAAGGCCTGGCGATCATGAGCCCCGGCGGTCTGGTGAAAGATCCGGTGTCGGCGATCTCCCTCGGCCTGGCCCTGATGTTCGGTACTGCAGGTCTGCCGCACATCCTGATGCGCTTCTTCACCGTTGGCGACGCTAAAGAAGCTCGTAAATCGGTGTTCTACGCCACTGGCTTTATCGGCTACTTCTACATCCTGACCTTTATCATCGGCTTCGGCGCGATCCTGCTGGTCAGCACCAACCCATCGTTCATGGATGCCTCTGGCTTGCTGGTGGGCGGTAACAACATGGCGGCTATTCACCTGGCCAATGCGGTCGGCGGCAACCTGTTCCTCGGCTTTATCTCGGCTGTGGCCTTCGCCACCATCTTGGCGGTAGTAGCAGGCTTGACCCTGGCTGGCGCAACGGCGGTGTCCCACGACCTGTATGCCAGTGTGATCAAGAAGGGCAAGGCCAACGACAAGGATGAAATCCGCGTGTCGAAGATCACCACCATCGCCCTGGGCGTGTTGGCGATCGGTCTGGGTATCCTGTTCGAGAAGCAGAACATCGCGTTCATGGTAGGTCTGGCGTTCTCGATCGCAGCCAGCTGCAACTTCCCCGTGCTGTTCCTCAGCATGTACTGGAAGAACCTGACCACCCGTGGCGCCATGATCGGCGGCTGGCTGGGCCTGGTGACTGCGGTAACGCTGATGATCCTCGGCCCAACCGTGTGGGTGCAGGTACTGGGTCATGCGCAGGCAATCTTCCCCTACGAGTACCCGGCGCTGTTCTCCATGGCGGTGGCGTTTATCGGGATCTGGTTCTTCTCGATCACCGACAAATCCACCTCGGCGGCTGAAGAACGTGCGCGCTTCCTGCCACAGTTCGTTCGCTCGCAAACCGGCCTGGGCGCCAGCGGTGCCGTAGCCCACTGATTGCATCAACTCCGTGTAACGTTAGGCGGCCTTCGGGTCGCCTTTTTTATGCGCGCACGGTCGGCACGGTCTTGGCGCGGGAGGCTTGGTTGCGTGTAACGCCAACAAAGTCTTGCCGACGGGCGGCGGTTTGGCTAGCGTCGCGCCCCTGCACAGGTTTGTTGACCGTTTGGACTGAATGGAAACGCGATGAGTAATCTGCTGGAGCAACAAGCCCTCTTGCTGGAATCGGTGGATCGCGGTGCGCAAGCGCGGCGGTTGAACCAGATTTCCTCCGTGCTCAGCGTGGTGCTGGTCATCATCGGTGTGCAGACGGTGCTGGCCAACAGCTGGACGAATTCCTTGCTGGTGATCCTGGCCATGCTGGCGGTTATGGCCGGCGCCCGGCTGAACCTGCGTGGTGCCACCGATACGGCCATTGTGCTGGTGCTAGGGACCATGACGGCGGTCGTCAGCGTGTCACTGTGGATCAGTCAGGGCCTGTACAGCGGTGCCTTGCTGGGTTATCCGGTGATCCTGATCGTCGCCGGTATGGTCTCGCGCTTGAGGCTGTTTGTGGCCTTGTTGCTGTTTATGTTGGCCTCTGTTGCGCTCATAACCTGTGCCGCGATGTTCGGCTGGCAGCGCTTTGAACCGCTGCCGATGGGGCTTGGGCGGATGGTCAACGTCAGCTGCATTTTGCTGGTGTGTGCCTGCGCCGTATGGATTCTGGCCAATGACCTGCGCCAGACCATGCAGCGCCTGCAGGAGGAAATTCAGCGGGTCAAAGCCTCCGAGGCCAGCTTCACCCATTTGGCTCAGCACGACGCCCTGACCAATCTGCCCAATCGGTTGCTGGTTAGCGACCGCATGGAGCAGGCCATCGGTCAGGCGCGCCGTTATCAGCGCCGTGCAGCTTTGCTGTTTCTTGATTTGGATAACTTCAAGACCATCAACGACTCCCTCGGCCATGACGCCGGTGACGAGCTGCTCAAAGAAGTTGCCCGGCGTTTGCAGGGTGCCGTGCGCGAGGTGGATACCGTCAGCCGTCAGGGCGGTGACGAGTTTCTTATTGTGCTCACCGATGTGCCGGATCTGGGGGCCATTTCTGCGGTAGCCAATCATGTGCTGGATGCGATGATTCAGCCCTTCAGTCTTAAAGGCATGCAGATCGTTTCGTCGGTCTCCATCGGCGTCGCCCTGTACCCGGAAGATGGCGATGATTTTGCCGCCTTGCTCAAGCATGCTGATCTGGCCATGTACCAGGCCAAGGCTGCTGGGCGTAATGCCTTCCGCTTTTTTGATACGCGCATGAACGCCGATATTCTCGAGCGTCTGAACCTCGATTCGGGGCTACGAGAAGCCTTGAGCCAGCAGCAATTTGTGTTGCACTACCAGCCCATTGTCGATATTCACAGCGGCCGTTTGCTCTCGGCTGAAGCGCTGATTCGTTGGCAGCATCCAGAGCGTGGGATGGTCGGGCCGGACAAGTTCATTCCGGTGGCCGAGAGCTCCGGGCTGATCGTCGAGATTGGTGAGTGGGTGTTGAACGAGGCGTGCCGGCAGATGATGCTCTGGCGGGCCGCTGGGTTGCCGGCCTTTGTGGTGTCGGTCAACCTGTCCACGGTGCAGTTTCGCCGCGGCAACCTGGAGGCGTTAGTGGCTGCTGCCTTGCACCGTTACGGCCTGCCCGCGGAGTGCCTGGAGTTGGAGTTGACCGAATCTCTGCTGCTGCAGGACTCCGAAGGCTTTATCGACACCCTGTATCGCCTCAAGGCGCTGGGTGTGAAGTTGTCCATTGATGACTTCGGCACCGGCTACTCCAACTTGTCTTATCTGCAGCGTTTTCACGTGGATAAATTGAAAATCGACCAGTCGTTTGTGCGCAAGCTGCAGGACAGCCCGCAAGACCGGGCCATCGTCACGGCCATCATCCAGATGGCGAAAAGCCTGCACCTGCTCACGATTGCCGAGGGCATCGAAGATGATTCGACCCGTTGCATGCTGGCTGAGCTGGGTTGCGATCAGGGCCAGGGGTACTGGTTTGCCCGGCCGCTGGTGGCCAATGACTTTGCCTTGTTCGCCCAGCGCGACATGAGTTCTGCCGCCTTGCTCATGCAGTAATTGCATGCCCGTGGGGTGCGGTATTCAGGCGCTTTATAGCGCGTTGGCGCACGTGCGGCCTTGGTTACACTGCAGGCCAATTTCCCGCACAAGAAGGCTCTGACGATGCAAAAGCGCATGATGATTACCGGTGCAGGTTCTGGTCTGGGCCGTGAGATAGCGCTGCGTTGGGCCCGTGAGGGCTGGCAGTTGGCACTTTCGGATGTCAACGATGCCGGTTTGACTGAAACCCTAAAGCTGGTCCGCGAGGCCGGCGGCGACGGTTTCACCCAGCGCTGTGATGTGCGCGACTACAGTCAGCTGACGGCCCTGGCCCAGGCCTGCGAAGAAAAGCTCGGTGGCATTGATGTGATCGTCAACAACGCCGGCGTGGCCTCGGGTGGCTTCTTCGAAGAGCTGTCGCTGGAAGACTGGGATTGGCAGATCGCCATCAACCTGATGGGCGTGGTCAAGGGCTGCAAGGCCTTCTTGCCGCTGCTGCAGCGCAGCCAGGGCAAGATCGTCAACATCGCCTCCATGGCGGCGCTGATGCAAGGCCCAGCCATGAGCAACTACAACGTCGCCAAAGCCGGTGTGGTGGCCCTCTCGGAAAGCCTGCTGATCGAATTGCAGGCTCAGCAGGTGGGTGTGCATGTGGTCTGCCCATCGTTCTTCCAGACCAACCTGCTGGACTCCTTCCGCGGCCCTACGCCGGCGATGAAGCAGGCAGTCGGCAAGCTGCTGGAAAGTTCGCCGATCAGCGCCACGGACATTGCCGAGTACATCTACACCGCCATCGACAAAGGCGAGTTCATGATCCTGCCCCACGAACAGGGCCGTATGGCCTGGGCGTTGAAGCAGAAGAACCCGCAGCTGCTGTACAGCGAAATGGCCAGCATGGCCGGCAAGATGCGCAGCAAAACCGCACCGGTCTGAGGTCGCTCAGCGCCTGTGTTGCCGGTCGCCAGCGCATGCGCGTGCTGTGCAACCGGTCACTGCGGCGCTACGCAGAGATGGTCGTCAGGCGCCGCCTGTGATAGAAGGCTGCCTGCCGTTGCACCGTCTGCCTCAGAGCAGCACGGTGCAGGCCTGCCTGCTTTCTCTGGAGTACCCGCGTGGAGTCCGAATCCATCGTCTATGGCTGCATCCGCGACTGGCCGTCTGACCGGACGGATGAACGGCGCCTGCGCCGCGACACCAATCGCCAGGTGTTGGCCAGCTTGCCCAGCGGTGAGGCCTGGCCGTTTCTCGGGCGGGAGATGTTCAGCTGCTGCGAGACCGCGGGCGAGGGCCTGTACCAGACCCAGGTGATTCACTTCGGCGCCAGCTACCGGGCCCTGGAGTACGAATGGCCACTGTGGGTTGAGCAGTTTGAAACCTTGCTCAAGCGCCTGTACTGGGCCAGCGCGGTGGTCCATCTGGACACCGAACTGAAAGGTTGTCACACCTTTCGCTGGGAGTCGGAGCGCGGTTTCCACAGCCCTGCGGAAGATGACTTGCGGGTGCGCTGTGTGTGGGAGCGCGAAAGCGGCTTGCGCGGTTAACAGGCCGCTCCGTTCACGCGTCGTTCGGCTCGATGAACCATTCTTTCGGCACATCGCGCTTCAACAGCAGCATGCATTGCTGGCTGTCGGGGTCGAAGGCTATCACCGCTTCACCTTTGTCCAGCGCACGGCGCACGCGCAGCACGCGGGTGTCCAGCGGGGTTTCGTCGCCATTGTCGGTGCCTTCGCGGGTGACGAAGTCCTCGATCAAGCGGGTCAGGGTGTCGGCTTCCAGCAGGGCTTGGGGGATCAACATAGGCAGCGCCTCCTCAGCGCCGGGCGATGGTAGCAGCCTGGCGCCATGCTGTCGGGCTATGACTCTGTTGCTTCGGGAAGGAAGCGTTCCAGGGTGTCGTACAGCAACTGGCTGTCCAGTGGTTTACCGATAAAGTCGTCCATACCCGCCGCCTGGCCCTGCTGGCGATACTCATCAAAGATGTGCGCCGTCAGGGCGATGATCGGCACCGCCCGCAGGTGCTGACGTTGCTCCAGTTGGCGAATCTGTCGGGTTGCTTCAAAACCGTCCATTTCCGGCATTTCGCAATCCATCAAAATCAGCTGTATGGCGCTCGGTGCGCGCAGGTATTCAGCCACGGCGGCGGCACCGGTGTTGACCGTGCGCACGTTGTAGCCACGCTTTTTCAGCAGGCCCTGAGCAACCAGTTGATTCACCGGGTTGTCTTCGGCAATCAGAATGCAGGGGGCGTTGCTGCGCACCCGTGGCGGCTCGGCCACCAGCGTTGGCGTCGCTGGGCGTGGCTGCTGATACAACTCTAGCAGGTGCTGGCGCAGTTCGGTGATTGCCAGGGGTTGGGTCAGATTGCGCACTCGCAGGGCGCCGTATTCGGGCAGTTGACTGCCTTGCCCGGGTGGGCATAGCAGCAGCACCGGCTGGCCTGCTTGCAGGCGCGAACGTACGGGCTCCAGCCAGCTGGCGACGCTGCCAGGCCAGGGTGCCATCAGCACCAGCAGGGGCGGGCTGGCAAAGTCATCCAGACAGCTTTGCAGGCGTTCAGGGGTCTGGCAGCGCTCGGTGCGCATGCCCCAGCGGCTGAGCAGGCCGCTCAAGGCGTCCAGGGCCAAACCATCCAGTGATGTCAGCAGGGCCGTGCGTCCAGTTAGCAGCTCGCAAAGCGGGTCGACTGCGT
Source organism: Pseudomonas sp. BGA-UO-ETr-WB11 (assembly GCF_059567785.1). Lineage (NCBI taxonomy): Bacteria > Pseudomonadati > Pseudomonadota > Gammaproteobacteria > Pseudomonadales > Pseudomonadaceae > Pseudomonas > Pseudomonas sp. BGA-UO-ETr-WB11. Next base: position 19,821 of record NZ_JCAQOS010000007.1, read on the forward strand.
CGCTGTCGACCAGCAGCGGTATGTGGAAATTGAACTGGCTGCCCTGGCCCATGGTGCTGTGCACCTCGATCTGTCCCCCCATCATTTCCACCAGCTCCTTGCTGATGGCCAGGCCCAGGCCACTGCCGCCATAGCGGCGAGTGGTGCTGGAGTCGCCCTGGGCAAAGGAGTCGAACAGCTGCGTTTGCACCTGCTCGCTAATGCCAATACCGGTGTCGCTGATACTGAGGTGCAGCTGCCACTGTTGCAGTGCGTTGCAGCGCCGGTAAACAGTCAGGCTGACATGGCCGTCGCTGGTGAACTTCAAGGCGTTGCTGAGCAGGTTCATCAGTACCTGCTTGAGCCGGGTGGGGTCGCCGAGGACGCGCTGCGGGACGCCGCCTTCCATGCTGACATACAAGCGCAGGCGTTTTTCCAGGGCCTGGGCGGTAAACAGACTGAAGGTCTCGGCGATCAGCTGTTCCAGGTCAAACTCGATATGTTCCAGCTTGAGCTTGCCGGATTCGATGCGGGCGTAGTCGAGGATGTCGTTGATCACCGCCAGCAGCGAGCGGCCAGAGCTGGCAATGGTGTCGACATAAAAGCGCTGGCTGCGGTCCAGTGGCGTGTCCTTGAGCAGTTGCAGCATGCCCAATACGCCGTTCAGTGGGGTCCGGATCTCGTGGCTCATGGTGGCCAGAAAGCGGCCCTTGGCCTGGTTGGCAAGGTTGGCCTGCTCGGCGGCCTGGCGCGAGGAGAAGCCTTCATCCTTGAGAATGTTGATGCGGTTGGCCAGGCCGATGGACAGGGTGATCAGTTCGATAGTGACGCCGATTTTGATTACCGTGGCGCCATACAGACCGAGGATGTCGAAGCCCAGGGAACCTGCCGTGACAATCGCAAAGGCCAGCAGCAGCACGGTCCAGGCGACGGTGTAATACGGGCCGTAGGACACCCCCTGACGCCAGCTGAAAATACCCACCAACAGCAGCGCCAGGGAAAAGCTCAACAAGGTGATGCTGGCCAGCGCGCCCCACAGTTGCAGGTCCAGCAGCAGGCCGCTGAGCAGCGTGGCCACGATGACCAACATGGCCACGCGCAGGCCGCTGTCCAGACGCGGGAAAAATTGCCGGGTATGCAGGAAGTAGCGGCTGAACTGGCCCGCCGCCAGCGTCTGGGTGAACAGCAGGATATAGATGCTCACGGCCTGCAGCTCGGTGTAATCGGGCAGCAGTTTGAACAACATGCCGTCAAAGCAGGCGCCCAGCAGGCCGACATTCAAGCCGTAAAGCACGTACCAGAAATAGGTGGCTTCACGCAGCGAGAGAAACAGAAACAGGTTGTAGAAAATCATCGCCAGCAGCATGCCGTAGAAGGCGCCGTTCCAGGCCATGAGGTTTTCCTGGGCGGCGGCGTTGGCGCTGTAGGTGCTGAAGAAAATCGGCAAAAACACGGTGCTGCTGGTCTCCACGCGGATCAGCAGTTGGCTGTCGCCACTGGGCAGCTGCAGCGGAAACCAGAAGTTGCGCACTTTCACTGGCCGCTCGTTAAAGGCAAAGCGGTCGCCACTTTCCTGGCTGTTAACCCGGCCATCGGGCGTCAGCAAAAACACCTGCAGGTGATCGAGCAGCGGGTAGTTGATTTCCAGGAAGCCGGGCAAGGCATTCGGCAGTTGGTTTTTAAGCTCAAGCCGAAACCACCAGACCGATTTGTTCTTGCCCAGGTTGATGTGCTCGCGGTTGACCGGCTGGAAGCGTTCGCTGGGGGTGTTCCGCACGTCCTGCAGGCGCAGGTTGCCGCGTGGGTCTTCCAGGTAGCTCATGTGCGGGGCCAGGGACAGGCGTATGTCGGCGCTGTCCAGGCGTGCCGGGCTCAGTGCCCAGGCACTGTTGCACAGGCACAGCCAGAGCAAAAACAGACTCATGCGAGGCATCAGGTAACCTATTTTTCTTATTTTGGTGTGTCTGTAGCCACTGTGCCGGGTTGCAGCGGCGGCTTCAAGCCATAGGCTTGTGCGCTGCTGGCTTAGGTGTACTTGGTAAAAATGCCGCGGACTCGGCTCAGGGTGGCGCTGCTGTCCTGGTTGGGATCAAGCACGGCTTCTTCCAGCATGCAGGCCAGTAACTCCTGGTAGGCCTTGTCCAAGGCCTTGCGCGCCGCGGCAAATTGCTGGGCGATGGCTTCGCAGTCTTCGTCGCGACGGATCATGGCTTGCAGGCCACGCATTTGTCCTTCAATGCGCGCCAGGCGCTTGAGCATCGCGTCCTGATGGGCCGCGCGTGGGGTGTCGCTCATCGGCTGGTTCTCCAGAGGCCGGCGCAGAGTAAGGGCGTCGCGCAGTTTGCCGGTCTGAATACCGCGGGCCTGGTTATCAGCCTAACCCTGATCCGCTCGGGCAGCCAGTTCTGACGGGGCCTCAGCACGGCGTGCGACTATTGGCCGCGGCTCAGTTGGCGCACGGCAAAGCGGTTGGGGTGGCAGGCTTCGGCGACCTCGCGCGGCAGTGGCAGCGGCTCGTTATCCAGCCAGGCGGCCAGCAGTTCGCCGGCCAGTGGGGCGCTGATCAGGCCGCGGGAGCCGTGGCCGCTGTTGACGTACAGGCCGTCCAGCCAGGGGCAGGGCGTATCTGGCACCTGGCGGGCGTTTTTGCTCAGCACGGCGTAGGCCGCGGCGAAGGCCTGCGGGTCGGCCAATGGCCCGATGATCGGCAGGTAGTCGGGGCTGGTGCAGCGAAATGCTGCACGGCCTTGCAGGCTGGCGGGGTCGAGTGTGCTGCTGTGCAGGCGGGCGGCCAGGTCGCTGGAGATTTCTTCCAGTAGCTGCAGGTTGCTGGCGTGTTCGGCGGCTGTTGGTGTGACCTCCTGACTGTGGAAGTCGAAGCTGGCGCCGAGGGTGTGTTCGCCCAGGCGTGGCGGTGCCACATAACCTTCGGCGCAGACCACGGTGCGCAGCTTGGCGCTGCTGGCGGTTTGTGGCAGGCGGGTGATTTGCCCGCGGATGCGTTTAAGTGGCAGGCCGGCGGCAGCCGGGAAGCGTGCAATCTCGGCGGCACCGGCGAGCACCACCACCGGGGCGCTGGCGACCACCTGGCCGGCCACGCAGGCGTGCCAACCATCGGCATGGTGTTGCAGGTCGACGACGTCGTGCAAGGGCAGCAGGCGAATCCGTGGATGCTCACTCAGCCGTTGGCAGAGCGCTGGTGGATGCACCCAGCCACCTTCGGGGTAGAACAGTCCGCCGCTGCCCAGGGCGATACCGGCGAGAGCTTCGGCTTCTTCGCGACTGAGTACGTGCAATAGATCGGGTGGGAAGGCTGCCGCCAGCGGCGCTTGGCGTGCTTGCTCCTTGGCGTCTAATGCCAGTTGCAGAACGCCACAGGCGTCCCAGTCGAGGCCGCGTTGTAACTGCTCCAGCAGTCGGCGGGTGTAGCCGAAGCCGCTGACAATCAGGCGCGACAAGGCCGTACCGTGGGCCGAGAGTTTTAAATACAGCACGCCCTGGGGGTTGCCGGAGGCCTCCTCGGCGATGGCAGCGTGACGTTCCAGTAGCGTCACTTGCCAGCCGCGGGCAGCCAGGCTGGCGGCCGTGGCGCAACCCGCCAGGCCGGCGCCGATCACCAGCGCCTCACGCACGGCAGGGCACCAGCCTGGCCGGGCAAACCAGGGTTTGCCGGAACTGCTGGCGGGGCCATTGAACTGGCCCTTGAGTACCTCCCACTTGCGCCCGATGCCGGGTACCCGGCGCATGCTAAAGCCAGCGGCTTTGAGCCCGCGGCGCACGTCGCCAGCGCTGCAATAAGTGCCCAGGGTGGTGCCAGGGTGGGACAGTCGGGCCAGTTCGGCGAACAGCTCCGGGCACCACATCTGCGGGTTGCGCTGGGGGGCGAAACCGTCGAGGAACCAGGCATCGATGGCGGCATCCAGCTGCGGCAGCTGCTCCAGAGCATCGCCAATCAGCAGGGTCAGGCTGATCCGGCCACAGGCAAAGGTGAAACGCTGAAAGCCAGGGTGTACGGCCACGTATTGGGCCAGCAGGGCGTCGGCGTAGGTTGCCAGCTCCGGCCACAGGGCCAGGGCCCGCTGCAGGTCGTTGCGGGTTAATGGGTACTTTTCCACGCTGACAAAGTGCAGGCGACAGTCGGCTCCAGCGTGTTGCTCGAACAGTTGCCAAGCGCCGAGAAAATTCAGCCCGGTGCCGAAACCGGTTTCACCGATCACCAGGTGCTCGCCCGCTGCCAGTTCGGCAAAGCGCCGGGCTAGGTCGTTCTGCAGCAGGAAAGCATGGCGGGCTTCGGCCAGACCGCCGTCATTGGCGAAATACACATCGGCAAACTGGCGTGAGCGCGGCTGACCGTCGGCGTCCCAATCGAGCTGGGCGTGCTGGAAGTCGGCGGATGTGGGTTGATCGGTCATGGCGCGCACCTGGCAAAGAGGCGCGCATTTTAGCAGGCCGTTGAAAAACGTAGGCGAGGCAGGCAAGACAAGGCAAAAACAGGCGAGGAAGCGGAGTTTACGAGCTGTAAATGAGCATTCCGAGCCTGTTTTTAACGCAGGATTGCCAACGCAGGTAGTTTTTCAACAGCCTGCTGGCCGATCCACCTGGTAACGCTTGATCTACGGCAAGGACTCAGACAAACGCTTCGGCAATCGGCTAGGCTGGCGCCATCATCTGCTGTTCTGGAGCCTGTTTATGTTTGAGTCCGCCGAGATCGGTCATGCCATCGACAAGGAAACCTACGAGGCGGCCGTGCCGGCGCTGCGTGAGGCCTTGCTGGAGGCGCAGTTTGAATTGCAGCAGCAGGCACGCTTTCCGGTGGTGGTGCTGATCAACGGCATCGAAGGCGCCGGCAAAGGCGAAACGGTCAAGCTGCTCAACGAGTGGATGGACCCGCGGCTGATTCAGGTAAATACCTTCGACCAGCAGACCGACGAAGAGCTGGCCCGCCCACCGGCCTGGCGGTACTGGCGTCAGCTGCCGCCGAAAGGGCGGATCGGTATCTTCTTCGGCAACTGGTACAGCCAAATGCTCCAGGGGCGGGTGCACGGGCGGATCAAGAATGCCGTGCTGGACCAGGCCATCGACAGCGCTGAGCGCCTGGAACGCATGCTCTGTGACGAAGGTGCGCTGATTTTCAAATTCTGGTTTCACCTGTCGAAAAAGCAGATGAACGTGCGCCTCAACACCCTTAAGGACGACCCCCTGCACAGCTGGCGCATCAGTCCGCTGGACTGGCAGCAGTCGAAAACCTACGACAAGTTCGTGCGCTACGGCGAGCGCATCTTGCGCCGCAGCAGCCGCGACTACGCGCCCTGGTATGTGGTCGAGGGCGCTAACGAGTATTACCGCAGCCTGACCGTCGGACGCATTCTGCTGGAGGGCCTGCAGGCCGCGCTGCAACGCAAGGAACTGCCCCACAGTCAGCCCCATGCCGCGCCGCTGATTTCCAGTTTGGACAACCTGGGCCTGCTGGACAGCCTGGACATGACCCAGCGTCTGGGCAAGGACGAGTACCAGGAGCAACTGGCAACCGAGCAGGCGCGACTGGCCGGTTTGATGCGCGACAAACGCTTTCGCAAGCATGCTCTAATCGCTGTGTTTGAGGGCAACGATGCGGCCGGCAAGGGCGGTGCCATTCGCCGCGTGGCGGCGGCCCTGGACCCACGTCAGTACCGCATCGTGCCGATTGCCGCACCCACCGAGGAGGAGCTGGCCCAGCCCTATTTGTGGCGCTTCTGGCGGCATATCCCGCCGCGCGGCAAGTTCACCGTATTTGACCGCTCCTGGTATGGCAGGGTTCTGGTGGAGCGCGTGGAGGGCTATTGCAGCCCGGCAGATTGGCTGCGCGCCTACAGCGAAATCAATGACTTCGAAGAACAGCTGACCCGCGCGGGCGTGGTGTTGGTGAAGTTTTGGTTGTCGATCGACCAGGCGACTCAGCTGCAGCGTTTCGAAGAGCGTGAGCAGATCCCGTTCAAACGCTTCAAAATCACCGAAGACGATTGGCGTAACCGCGACAAGTGGCAGCAGTACAGTGATGCAGTGGGCGACATGGTCGACCGCACCAGTAGCGAGATCGCCCCCTGGACCCTGGTGGAGGCCAACGACAAACGCTTTGCCCGGGTCAAGGTACTGCGCACCATCAATGATGCGCTGGAGGCCGCCTACGCCCGCGATTGAGAAGCTTGGATGGCGCTGCATACGGCGGATGAATGATCGTCGCCGCGGGCGGTTGGGCGGTTCTACTCTGTAGCCATCGTCCACCCGAACCAGCAGAGGTAATCATGCGTGAAGTAGTTATCGTCGACAGTGTGCGCACTGGCCTAGCTAAGTCGTTTCGCGGCAAGTTCAACCAGACCCGCCCGGATGACATGGCGGCCCACTGTGTCAACGCCCTGCTTGAGCGCAATGACCTGGACCCGCTGCTGGTGGATGACTGCATCGTCGGCGCCGGCTCCAACGAGGGCGCTCAGGGCATGAACATCGGTCGCAACGTGGCCGTGCTGTCGCGCCTGGGCAAAGACGTGGCCGGCATGACCCTCAACCGCTACTGCTCCTCGGGTTTGCAGGCTATCGCGATTGCCGCCAACCAGATTGCCTCTGGCTGCAGCGACGTGATCGTCGCCGGCGGTGTCGAGTCGATTAGCATGACGCTGAAGAGCATGAACACCAATCAGCTGTTCAATCCGCTGATTCAGCAGAATTTGCCGGGCATTTACTTCCCCATGGGGCAGACGGCGGAAATCGTTGCCCGCCGCTATGGCGTGACCCGTGAGCAGCAGGACCTGTATGCCCTGCAAAGTCAGCAGCGCACCGCGCGCGCCCAGGCTGAGGGTTTGTTCGACGATGAAATCGTGCCGATGGCGGTCAAGTACCAGGTCGAAGACAAGGCCACGGGCGAGAAGAGCCTGGTCGACGGTATCGTTGATCGCGATGACTGCAACCGCGCCGACACCACCCTGGAAAGCCTGGCGGCGCTCAAGCCGGTGTTTGCCGAGGACGGTTCGGTAACTGCCGGCAACGCCTCGCAGCTGTCCGATGGCGCCTCGATGACGCTGGTGATGAGCCTGGATAAAGCCATTGAACTGGGCCTGAAACCACGGGCATTCTTTCGCGGTTTCACCGTGGCCGGCTGCGAGCCCGATGAGATGGGCATCGGCCCGGTCTACTCGGTACCCAAGCTGCTGAAGGCACGCGGCCTGCAGATTGCCGATATTGACCTGTGGGAGCTGAATGAGGCCTTTGCCTCCCAGTGTATCTATGCGCGCGACTTCATGGGGATTGATAACGACAAGTACAACGTCAATGGCGGCTCGATTTCCATCGGTCACCCATTCGGCATGACCGGCTCGCGCCAGGTCGGCCATCTGGTGCGCGAGCTGCAGCGGCGCAACCTGCGCTATGGCATCGTGACCATGTGTGTGGGTGGCGGCATGGGTGCCACCGGTTTGTTCGAGGCCGTGCGCTGAGAAGGCCTCATTGAAGAATAAAAAACCGCGCCGAGGCGCGGTTTTTTTATGGGCTCGCCGTGAGTTTAGAACGAGCGGCTTTCGATGATGTCCTTGGCCTGAATCATCCGCCGAATGTAAAAGGCGATTTCTCGCTCGGCGTCGACCCGGGTGAAGTAGGGGCCTTCCAGGCTGCCTTCTCGGGTAGAGAAAAAGTACTGACCGTTGACCGCGCTGACCCGCTCGCTGCGGTAGTGCGTGCCAGGGCTGGGATCCACTCTGCGTTGACCGAACATGTTAAAACCCTCGCAAACGAGCTATCGGATTTCAGTGTAAGCAGCTGTGGTCAAGGCGTTGCAGTTGGCGACCAATGGTTGCTGGCCGCCGGATCACGCCCCTGTGTTGGCTGGGGTGCCGAGCATCTGTTCGGCGCGGACCCAGTCGTCAAACTGCTCGCCACTGAGGTAGCCCAAGGTCAGGGCTGCGGCGCGCAAGGTGCAGCCGTCGCGGTAGGCCAGCTTGGCGATCTCGGCAGCGCGGTCGTAGCCGATATGCGGGTTCAGCGCCGTAACCAGCATCAGGCTGTTCTGTAAGTGCAGGGCCATTTGCGCCGCATCGGCTTCGAGTCCGTCGATGCAGTGGTGCTGAAAGTTACGGCAGCCGTCGGCCAGTAACTGGATCGATTGCAGCAGGTTGTAAATGATCACCGGCTTGAACACGTTCAGCTGCAGTTGGCCCTGGCTGGCGGCGATACCGAGGGTGACGTCGTTGCCCAGCACCTGGCAGGCGATCATCGACAGGGCTTCGCACTGGGTCGGGTTGACCTTGCCGGGCATGATCGAGCTGCCCGGTTCATTGGCTGGCAGGCGTACTTCCGCAAGGCCTGTGCGCGGACCGGAGCCGAGCAGGCGCAAGTCGTTGGCCAGTTTCATCAGGCACACGGCGAGTGTTTTTAGCGCGCCGCTCAGGCTGACCAGCGCTTCATGGCCGCTCAAGGCGGCAAATTTATTCTCGGCACTGATCAGTGGTAAGCCGGTCAGGACCGCCAATTCGCTGGCCATTGCCGAGCCGAAGTCGGCCGGCGCGTTGAGCCCCGTGCCCACCGCTGTGCCGCCCTGGGCTAACTGGCAGACCGCCGGCAGGCACGCCAGGATGGCGGCTTCGGCGTAACCCAGTTGGGCGACGAAGGCCGAGAGTTCCTGCCCGAAGGTGATGGGTGTGGCGTCCATCAAGTGAGTGCGACCGCTTTTCAGCAGCTCGGCATAGATGCGGGCCTTGAGGGCCAGCCCTGCGGTGAGTTCATGCAGTGCCGGCAACAGCTGTTGGTGCACGGCCAGCAGGGTGGCGATATGCATGGCGGTGGGGAAGCTGTCGTTGGAACTTTGCGCCGCGTTGACATGGTCGTTGGGGTGTACCGGCTGTTTGCCGCCGCGGCCTTGGCCGGCCAGTTCGTTGGCGCGGCCGGCGATCACCTCGTTGACGTTCATGTTGCTTTGCGTGCCGCTGCCGGTCTGCCAGACCCGTAGGGGGAATTGCGCGTCATGCTGGCCCGCGAGGACTTCATCAGCGACCTGTTCGATCAGTTGGCCGATCTCGGCGCTGAGGCTGCCGTTGCGCTGGTTGACCCGGGCGGCGGCCTTCTTGATCAGGCTCAGGGCATAAATCACCGGCAGCGGCATGGCCTCCTGTCCACTGGAAAAATACCTCTGCGAACGCTGAGTCTGAGCGCCCCAGTAAGCCTCGGCCGGGACCTCGATAGGCCCTAGGCTGTCGGTTTCAATGCGATGCATGGCGGTGGTTCCTGGGGGGAGGGTGGCTAGGGTCTGTTGCCGTTTCTCGTCGCAACGCGGCTGACGATGAAACGGCAACAGACCCTAGCAGTGTAGGCCGATGGGCGGCGCTGACTACCAGCGGGCGACGGTGCTGCCAATCCAGCCCAAGGCGCCATTGACGGGCACCGACTCGCCGCTGGGCGCGCGCAAGGCACCGTCAAAGCGACCGAACCACTGTTGGGTGTTGGCCTGCAGCGGGCCCACTTGCGGGTTAGCCCGGTGTTGTTTATGCGGGCTGAAGGTTAGGGCCACGCGGCCGTCGGCACTGCTGAGGCGCCAGTTACTCAGCTCATCACCTGTGCTGGCTTTGATGTGTACCGGGTGCGGCAGGTGCAGCAGTTCGCCGCCAAACCACAGGGCGTTTTCCGACAGGCCGCTGTGGTCGGTCCAGCCGTCACCAAAGTTGCCGGCAATACCGCCAGGGGCGGCGAAGGCGGCGCGGGTCCAGTGACTGTTGAATGGCCAGACGCCGCGGCCGAAATCCAGGGCGGCAAAGCTGTGGCCACTCTCGCAACTGTAACTGTTGTCGCCCAGTTGCAGGTTGCCCGTGCACGGCAGGCCGATCTGCCGACTGCAGGCATGGAAGCCTTTGCCGGCAAAGGGCACCACTAGGTTGACCGAGTCCAGGTGGCGCGGACGAATGATCTCCAGCTCGACGTGCAGGGGATGGCCGCCAATGCTTGGCGCCACACAGTTCAGGCGCAGGCGCCCTGGCTGCTCGTCGATTCTGATCTGCAATTGCGGGTGCTCGAACGCATGGCTTTGCAGCGGCGTATCCGGTAAACGGCAGCCACGGGCGAAAGGGCGCATCTGGGTGTGGGCCACGGCCTGGCCAGTCTGCAGGTCAAGAAAGTAAGCAGCGCCATAACCGACATAGTCGAGGTCGGCCTGGGTCAGCGACAGGGTCCACTGCGGCGTGGTGATGCACCAGTGATTCCAGCGCTTGCGCCGGCCCAGGTTGCCAGGCAGGGCGCAGTTCAGCTGAGGGCGCCGGGACCAACCGATGTGCTGCGGATCAAGTTGTCCGCGGCTGTCGCACAGGCGGGGTAACAGGGCAGGTGGTACGGCGATGGCTTGGCTATTCATCGGACACTTCCATGTGTGCAGATGTGGAGAAACGGGATTGCATTCAAACCCAGTTCGTTAGTTTAAGCCGTTTTTACGCCTTGGGGGGCATCGTCTGCCCGATGGTGGGCGCTGTGCCTGTCTTTTGCCTGGCGGCGACCTGTGGTGCCCCATCTTAAGGCTGCTTGAGCCCGGTGCAGGCTTGGGCGCAGAATGTGCGGCGCCGGGCGTGGCCGAACCCGCCTATCGCTCACATTGCTCAGACAAGGACTCCCGATGACCCGTTTTCGCGCGCTTTGCACCGCTGCTCTGTTGGTTTGCGCCACTGGCCAGGTAATGGCTGATGCCAAAAGTCATGCCGCCGATGCTGAAAAATTTCTGATCCTGGCCCATGCCGACAAGCTTGCCGTGCCGGTTTATGCCCAGGTGCAGCAGATGTTTGCCCAGCGCTTCGCCCAGGCCAAAGCGCCGGAGTCGAAAAAAGCCCTGCTGGAAAGCTATCAGGCCAAGGCCAATGTTGCCCTGGAAAAAGCCGTGGGCTGGGACAAGATCAAGCCCGACCTGATCAAGCTGTACACCACTAACTTCTCGGAAGCTGAACTCAAGGGCCTGATTGAGTTCTACCAGTCGCCGCTGGGCAAGAAGGTCATGGAAAAAATGCCGACCCTCAGCGCGCAGTCGGCGCAAATGACCCAGGGTCGCCTGGAAAAGGCCGTACCTGAGGTCAATAAGCTGCTGGCCGAGATGATGGAAAAAGTTGATCCCGCCGCCGCCAAGAAGCCTTGAACGAGAACCTGAATGAGCAAGCGTGATCAGTTGCAAGCCGTCCTGCAGGCCCTGGCGCCGGAACACCTTGAGGTGCTGGACGAGAGCCATATGCACAGCCGTGGCCTGGAAACCCATTACAAGGTCGTGGTGGTCAGTGCGCTGTTCGCCGGCCTCAATCTCGTCAAGCGTCACCAGCGGGTGTATGCCGCCGTGGGCGCGTTGATGGGGCAGATCCACGCGCTGGCGCTGCACACCTACACCGCTGAGGAGTGGGCTGCACTGCACGCGGTGCCGGCGTCGCCGACGTGTCAGGGTGGTAGCAAAAGCCACTAACTGATCAGTAGCCCAAGCTGATCGGCCTGAACGCGATCTGTTACCATTCAGCAGCGCCGGCCTTCGCCGGCGTTGTTGTTTGTATTGTCCGGTCCGTCCTTTACGTGGACGACCACCTGGAGCGTTTTTTATGACCCAAGCCATTGTCGTGGCCGCGCTGTACAAGTTCGTGTCTCTGCCGGACTTCGAGGCGCTGCGCGAACCCCTGTTGCAAACCCTGTTGGATAACGGCGTCAAAGGTACTCTGCTGATCGCCGAAGAAGGCATCAACGGCACCGTATCCGGCAGTCGCGCCGGCATTGACGGCCTGCTGACCTGGCTCAAGGCTGACCCGCGTTTTGTCGATATCGACCACAAAGAGTCCTATTGCGATGAACAGCCGTTCTACCGCAGCAAGGTCAAATTGAAGAAAGAAATCGTCACCCTCGGTGTGCCGGGTGTCGATCCCAACCAGTTGGTCGGTACCTATGTTGAGCCCCAGGACTGGAACGCTCTGATTGCTGACCCGGAAGTGCTGGTGATCGATACCCGTAATGACTACGAAGTGGCGATCGGCACCTTCGAGCGCGCCATCGACCCGAAGACCAAGAGCTTTCGTGAGTTTCCCGAGTACGTCGAAGCCCACTTCGACCCGGCCAAACACAAGAAAGTGGCGATGTTCTGCACCGGCGGTATCCGTTGCGAAAAAGCCTCCAGCTACATGCTGGGGGCCGGCTACGCCGAGGTGTTTCACCTCAAGGGCGGCATCCTCAAGTACCTCGAGGAAGTGCCTGAGGAAAACAGCCTGTGGCGCGGTGACTGCTTTGTCTTCGACAACCGGGTGACGGTGCGTCACGACCTCTCCGAAGGCGATTACGACCAGTGCCACGCTTGTCGCGCACCCATTACCCAAGAGGACTGCCAGTCACCGCATTACGTGGCGGGCGTCAGCTGCCCTTATTGCTGGGACAACCTCAGCGAGAAAACCCGTGCCGGTGCCCGTGAGCGGCAAAAGCAGATCGAACTGGCCAAAGCGCGCAACCAGCCGCATCCCCTGGGGCACAATCCACGGCAGAAGAAAGAGGCCTGAGCCATGCACACCCGCCTGCTCTATGTGATGGACCCGATGTGTTCCTGGTGCTGGGGCTTTGCTCCGGTGCTGCAGGCCCTGGCCGAGCAGGCCGAGGCCTGTGGTGTGCCGCTGGAGCTGGTGGTCGGTGGCTTGCGCCAGGAGCGCGCCGCCCTCGATCCGGCCGGGCGGGTGCGCATTCTTGGTCACTGGCAGGCGGTCAATGCCATGACCGGACAGCTGTTTAACTTTCACGATGGCTTGCCCGAAGGTCTGGTTTACCACACCGAGCCGGCGTGCCGGGCGCTGGTCACCGCGCGCCAACTGGATGGCGAAAAGGTCTGGACGTTGCTGCAGCTGATCCAGGAAGCCTTTTATTGTGAAGGCCGCGATGTCACCCAGGCGCCGGTGTTGCGCGAGCTGGCGACCGCCGCGGGCTTGCCGCGCCAGGCGTTTGCCGAAGCCTTTGACAGTGCGGCCACGCAAGCGGCAACGCAGAAGGACTTCGCCTGGGTGCAGGACCTGGGTATTGCCGGTTTCCCCACCTTGCTGGCCGAGCACAACGGGCAGAAGGCCCTGCTGACCAATGGTTATCAGCCGTTGGCACAGCTGCAGCCGCTGCTGGCGCGCTGGCTGGAGCGGGCCACCCATGCTTGACCAACCGTTGGCGGACCGTCTGAGCTGGGCGGAAATCCGCCGGCTGGCCCTGCGCCACCGCAAGGCCTTGTTCTTGGCCAATGCCGTGGCGGTGCTGACCACCCTGTGCAGCGTGCCGATCCCCTTGCTGTTGCCGTTGCTGGTGGACGAAGTGCTGCTGGGTAATGGCGACGCCGCCTTGTTGGTGATGAACCGTTTTCTGCCCGTCGCAGCCCAGCAGGCAGTGGGTTACATCGGCCTGATGCTGGTGCTGACCCTGCTGCTGCGCGGCTCGGCCCTGTGCTTCAACGTGTTGCAGGCGCGGCTGTTTGCGCGGTTGTCGAAAGACATCGTCTACCGCATTCGCCTGCGCCTGATCGAACGGCTCAAGCGCATCTCCCTGGCGGAGTACGAAAGCCTCGGCAGCGGCACCGTAACCACTCACCTGGTCACCGATCTGGATACGCTCGACAAGTTCGTCGGCGAAACCCTCAGCCGCTTTCTGGTGGCCATGCTTACCCTGGCCGGCACCTCGGCGATTTTGCTGTGGATGCACTGGCAGTTGGCGCTGCTGATTCTGCTGTTCAACCCGTTGGTGATCTACGCCACGGTGCAGTTGGGCAAGCGGGTCAAGCACCTGAAGAAACTGGAAAACGACAGCACCGCGCGCTTTACCCAGGCCCTGGGGGAAACCCTGGAGGCCATTCAGGAGGTGCGCGCCGGCAATCGCCAGGGTTTCTTCCTCGGTCGCCTCGGCACCAAGGCCCGTGAGGTGCGCGACTACGCCGTGGCCTCGCAGTGGAAGAGCGACGCCTCTAGCCGCGCCAGCGGTTTGCTGTTCCAGTTTGGTATCGACGTGTTCCGTGCGGCGGCCATGCTCACCGTGCTGTTTTCCGACCTGTCGATTGGGCAGATGCTCGCGGTGTTCAGCTACCTATGGTTCATGATCGGCCCGGTCGAACAACTGCTCAGCCTGCAATACGCCTATTACGCCGCCGGCGGTGCGTTGACGCGGATCAACGAGTTGCTGGCGCGGGCCGACGAGCCGCAATACCCGGCCCAGGTCGATCCCTTTGTCGGTCACGGTACGGTTGGCATTGAGGTGCGCGATCTGCACTTTGCCTACAACGACGAACCGGTGCTGGACGGCCTCAACCTGAGCATCGCGCCGGGCGAGAAGGTCGCCATCGTTGGTGCCAGCGGTGGTGGTAAAAGCACCTTGGTGCAGCTGCTGCTAGGGCTCTATACGCCACAGGCCGGCAGCATCAGTTTTGGTGGTGTCAGTCAGGAGCAGGCCGGCCTGGCGTGTATCCGCGAGCATGTCGCGGTGGTGCTGCAACACCCGGCGCTGTTCAACGACACCGTGCGCGCCAACCTGACCATGGGCCGCGAGCGCAGTGATGAAGCCTGCTGGCGCGCCTTGGAAATCGCTCAGCTGGCCGAGGCTATCCGCGTGTTGCCGCAAGGCCTGGACAGCATCGTCGGCCGCTCCGGTGTGCGCCTATCTGGCGGTCAGCGGCAGCGCCTGGCGATTGCGCGGATGGTGCTGGCCGAGCCGAACGTGGTGATCCTCGATGAAGCCACCTCAGCCCTGGATGCCGCCACCGAATACGCGCTGCATCAGGCCCTCGGGCGCTTCCTCAGCGGTCGTACCACCCTGATCATTGCCCATCGCTTGTCCGCGGTGAAGCAGGCCGATCGGGTGTTGGTGTTCGACGGCGGGCGCATCGCCGAGGACGGTGATCATCAGCAGCTGATCGCCGACGGTGGTCTGTACGCCAAACTTTACGGGCATTTGCAGCATTGAGTCGCAACTAACGCGCGATCATTGCGGGTTTTGCAAGGTTGCCTTGCGCGCTGGCTACTGTTTGCCCGCCGTGCGCCTGCCTAGAGTGGCGACCTCCCTGTGCATGTCGCCAGGGCTGGAGGTCGCTATGCGTAAATTGCCCACTCGTTCTTGCCGCGCCGTCATCCTGGGCCTTGGTCTGCTGACGGCGGGGCCGCTGTTTGCTGCTCTGGATGAGCCCAGTCATGTCCAGCTGCGCATGCTCGATAGCCGCCCCGATGCGGCGGGTGAGCTGATTTATCAGGGCGCCACCTATGCCCAGGATCGACCCGGCCAGCCGCCGCTCTTTCGCTATGAGCGCCGCGTACAAGAGGGCGCCGAAGGTCTGCTCGCCACCCACTTAACCCGCGAGCCCGATGGGCGACTGATCATCGTCGAGTCGGCACAGGTCGCGGCAGACTATGCCCTGCACGTGTTTACGGTGATTAATCAACAGAACGACTTCAGCGGTTCGGTGCACGTGAGTGCCGATGGTCGCCACCTGCGCTACCGGTTGTACGAGCAGGGGCAGTGGAGCAGTGCTGAGGAGGAGGTCAGCAGTCCTGTGCTCAGCGGGCCGTCGTTACACGGATTTATTTACCAGCATTGGGCCGCATTGGTGGCCGGGCAGAGTTTGCCCGTGCGCTTTATCGTGCTGCGCGAAAAACAGACTTACGGTTTTACTGTGCGCTACGACGGCAGTGTTGACGGACAGGCTCACTTTTCGTTGAGTCCCAGTAGTTTCTGGGTCGGCCTGGTAGTTGCGCCCTTGCGGCTGACCTTCAGTGCTGCGGATAAGACCCTGTTACGCTACGAAGGGCGCGTACCGCCGCAGCAGTCGGTGGCAGGCAAACATGAAGATTTGGATGCGCGCGTTGAGTATTCGAACGTGGCCGCGAGTTATCGCTAGGCGATGATCAGAGCGTGCCGTTGAGCCAGGGATCGTTGCGATTTCCACCGAATGTCTGCAGGAGGAAATCGATAAATACTCGGCTGCGCGCAGGGACGTATTTACGTGTGGGCATGGCCACGTAGAGGTTCAGCGTCGTGCCGCGCCAGTCTGGGAGGAGTCTCTGCAGGCGCCCTTCACGGAGCGCTTGAGCGCTGACAAACGATGGCAAACCGGCCACACCCAGGCCGGCCAGGGCGGCAGCAAGGATCAGTTCAATCTGTGGCGTGGCCAGCACGGTTGGCGGGAGTGCCAGGCGGATGCTGTCGTTGGCCTGGCCGTCGGGTATCTGGCGGTACAGCGTTAGCTCGCGGCGCACGGCGCTTACGGCGGGCAGCAGACCAGCGTGCTGGAGCAGGTCCTGGGGTTGTTGCGGGCAACCGTGGCGAGCCAGGTAGTCCGGTGAAGCGCAGATGATGAATGAGGAACAGGCCAGTGGTCGCACAATAAAGTCGCCCTGCAAGCCTTGTTCGCCAATCGACAGGATCGACACGTCAAAGTTCTCATCGGCAACCTCTACGGCTCCTGGGCTGCTGATTTCCAGATGGATGTCCGGGTACTGACGATAAAACTCGGGCAACTGGCGCGCCAGTTGGTGTGCCGCAAAGGCCGGCGGGCAGAGGATTCGCAGGGTGCCGCTGGGGCGCTCTGTGGCGGCGCCGGCCAGGGCGTCGGCGTCATCCAGTTCGGCAAGAATCAACCGTGCGCGCGGTAAGTAAGTCGCGCCAATCTCCGTCAACGCCAGACGCCGGCTGCTGCGGTTGAGTAGGCGAGCACCCAGGTGCTGCTCCAGGTCGGCAATCGCGCGGGTTACCACGGCCGGGGCAAGGTCCAGGGCGCGGGCTGCGGCGGCAAAACTGCCGGAGGCGATGACCTGGGTAAAGATGCGCAGCGAACGCAGTTGATCCATCAGGTTTGCTCCGCAGGTGTACACCGGTAGTGGGTGCTGGTTTTGGGTAGCCAGAGTGCCGAGATTTTCTGCGCTTGGCGAATGCTGGCTGAACAGTGCGGGCAAATGTTTAGCAATATCAAAACTAAGCGTAGATAAAACTGGATTTAACTCGGTGAATGCCCGTGTGAGTCTGTGCGACATGAATTGCGAACGGCGTTTTTCTTTGGGCAAGTCGCCCGTCAGCGGCTTGTCTGCTCATATTCCTGCAGCCTTCTGGGCGCTTTGGCATTGTCGCCACGCGCGGCCACCAGACGGGGCGTTTTAGTCGTGTGCACGGCTTCAGGCTTCGTCCCTGGCCGTTGTCACGTGCCCCAATGATCTCGCCTGACCTTTTGCTGTAATCGCTCAGCCTCTCTGCGCTGCGCCAACAAGGAATACACCATGACCGCTGCCCTGAAACCCGTGATTGCCGCCGCCGAGCGCTGCCCGTCTTATTACAGTGCCACCCTCAATAGCGAAACTGATTACCCGACGGTGCAGGGCACTGTGCAGGTTGACGTGGCCATCATCGGTGGCGGCTTTACCGGTGTGGCCACGGCGGTGGAGCTGGCCGAGCGTGGGCTGAAAGTGGCGATCATCGAGGCCAATAAGATTGGTTGGGGCGCCACGGGGCGCAACGGCGGCCAGGTCACCGGCAGCCTGTCCGGCGAAGAGGCCATGCACAAACAGATGAGCAAGACCCTCGGCCAGGACGTCGATGACTTCATCTGGAATCTGCGCTGGCGTGGTCACGACATCATCAAGAGTCGGGTGGCCAAGTACGGCATCCAGTGCGACCTCAAGCACGGTCACCTGCACGCGGCGATGAAGCCAGTGCACATGAACGAGCTGAACGCGTCCTACGAGGAAGCCGTGCGCCGCGGCATGGGTGATCAAGTCACCCTGCTAGACGCCCAGGGCGTGCGCAATCACCTGCAGAGTGACCTGTACTGCGGCGCGATCAAGAACACCCGCAACATGCACCTGCACCCGTTGAACCTGTGCATCGGCGAGGCTAAAGCCGCCGAGAGCCTGGGCGCGCTGATCTTCGAGCACTCCGAAGTGCTGGACATCGTGCATGGAGCCAACCCGGCGGTGATTACTGCTCAGGGCCGCGTCGAAGCCAAGCAGGTGCTGCTGGCCGGCGACGTGTACCACAAGCTTGAGCGCAAGAAACTCAAGGGCATGATCTTCCCGGCCATGGGCGGCATCGTCACCACCAAGCCGCTGGGCGACCTGGCCAAGCAGCTCAACCCGCAGGACCTGGCGGTGTACGACTGCCGCTTCGTGCTTGACTACTACCGCATGACTGCCGACGGCCGCCTGTTGTTTGGCGGCGGTGCCAACTACTCTGGCCGCGATTCGCGCGATATCGCCGCCGAGTTGCGCCCGTGCATTGAACGCACTTTTCCGGCGCTGAAAGGCGTGGAAATCGACTTCCAGTGGAGCTGCGCGATGGGCATCGTGATGAACCGCATCCCTCAGTTGGGTAAGCTCTCGGACAACGTCTGGTACTGCCAGGGCTACTCCGGCCATGGCGTGGCTACCACTCACATCATGGGTGAGATCATGGCCAACGCCATGACCGGCACCCTGGAGAAGTTCGACACCTTCGCCGCCTGCAAGCACATCAAAGTGCCGATGGGCGACGTGTTCGGCAACCCGATGCTGGCGGTCGGCATGTGGTACTACGGCATGCTTGAACACCTGCGTTGATGACGACTGGAACCGCCCTTACGGTGGTTCCGCAGATTTTGCAGAAGGGGCTTTAGCCGCGGCGCTCGTAACAGGGCGCCGCCGTTAAAGCCCCTTCTGCGTTAGATCGTCGCGTTGATTCGACCTGTGTCGCCGCAGCCCCTATCATGCTCGCCCGGTTTTCTTAGGCTGCGCACGGTTATGACCACTCCTTCCTTGCTGGATATTCTCCAGTCCACCGACATGCTCGAAATCAACGGCTTGCACGCTTGGGAGTTTGTCCTTGCGCCGGAAGCCTTGGTCGCGGCCCAGGCTGCGCTGGCAGCAGGGCAGGGCGGTGATGCTGAACAGCTGTTGTTGCAGATCGAGTGCATGGATGGCCGCACCCGTCGGGTGTGGAAATTCACCAGCGCCGCGGTGCTGGCGGCCACGTTCGATGCAGCCAGCCAGTGCTGGAGCCTCAGCGATGCCGACGGCGTGCAGCAGCTGAATTGCCTGAGCGCGATCTCGGCCAGTGCCGACGACGAACTGGATGATGAGCCTGCTGCCAATGCCTGAAGCCCTGGCGCGGCGCAGCACCCTGCATTTGCCCCAAGGTGATTGGGCGACGGTGCTCGATTGCTTATGTGCGCACTTTCCGGCGATCAGTCGCGAGGTCTGGCTTGACCGCATGGCTCGTGGTCGCGTGCTGGATGCTGAGCAGCAGCCAGTCGGGGCCGAGCACGCTTACAAGGTCGGCCTGCGCATCCACTATTTTCGCGAAGTGCCGAGCGAAATCGTGGTGCCCTTTGTCGAGAGCATTCTGTATGCCGACGAGCACCTGGTGGTGGCAGACAAACCCCATTTTCTGCCGGTCACGCCCTCTGGCGGCTACGTTGAGCAAACCTTGTTGGCGCGGCTGGTGCGCCGTTTGGGCAATCCGCAGTTGGTGCCCATTCACCGCATTGACCGGCTGACGGCGGGGTTGGTGTTGTTCTCGGCCAACCCTGCCAGTCGCGACGCCTATCAGGCGCTGTTTCGTGACCGGCAGATCGATAAATCCTACGAAGCCATTGCCCCAGCGCTGCCTGATGTGGACTTCCCCTTATTGCGCCACACGCGCCTGGGGCCTGCCGAGCCGTTCTTTCGCATGCAGGAAGTGGCGGGCACACCGAACAGCGAAACCCGTATCGAGGTGCGTGAAGTGCAGGGCGGTCTGTGCCGCTATGGCTTGTACCCAGTGACCGGCAAGAAGCATCAACTGCGCGTGCATCTGGCCGCCCTCGGCGCCGGGATCTGCAACGACCCCTTCTACCCGCAGCTGATCGCCGCCAGCGATGCGCAGGACGATTACGCCAAACCGCTGAAGTTACTGGCTCAAGAGCTCAGCTTTGTCGATCCGCTTAGTGGCGAAACGCGACGGTTCAAGAGCCAACTGACGCTGGACTGGTAAACCGTAGCCCAGGCGCAGTCCGGGGATATGTGGCTCAACAAATGAATTGGATGAAATTGGCCAGGTGCCGCTTGATCCGCGTCTGGCTGGGCTCGTCGACCAGGCTCAGGTGCTCATCAAACTTCTGCTCGACGCCGGCAATCATCATCTCGTGGCACATATGGATGCGCGACAGGGTGGAGTCGAACACCAGCTTCAGGTGCGCCTGTGCCCTGGCGCCGCCCACAGGGCTGTTGGCTTGGGTGATAAAGGTCACGGGTTTGTCTTTTAGTGGCGAATTGAACGCCGGGCGCGAGGCCCAGTCGATGGCGTTTTTCAGCACCGCCGGGATGCTGTGGTTGTACTCGGGGCTGCAGACGATCAGCGCGTCGGCGGCACTGACCTGCTGGAGGAAATCCACAATGACCTGTGGACGCTGCTCGCCGGCCAGGTCTTCGCTGTAGAACGGCAGATGCAGTAGGTCGGGGCTGACGTGCTGATGCTCGGGCAGTTGCTCGGCAATAAAACGCAGCAGTGCCTGGGAGTAGCTGCGGCGGTGGAAGCTGCCGGAGAGCAGAAGAAAATTCATGGATGGGACGCTCTAGTGGTACGGGACAAAGGCTATTGGCAGTGATTAAGCCTAGATACGAAAAACCCGGCAATCACTGCCGGGTTTTTCGTGTAACGCGCTGCGTTTAGCCAGCCACCAGCACGCGGATTGCCTCCAGGCGCAGGGCGGCCTTGTCGAGCATGGCCAGGCCTTGCTCACGGCGGTGGCGCAGGGCGTCCAGCTCGCTGTTGCGCACGCTCGGGTTGACTGCTTGCAGGGCCGTCAGGCGCGCCAGCTCTTCCTCGGTGTCGGCGGCCAGGCGTTGCTTGGCCTCGGCCACGCGCTCGGCGTGACGCGGGGCAATCTTGGCTTCGCCTGCGTTGATCTTCGGATTGAGCACATCGCGCTGAGCCTGCACGAACTTGTTGGCGCTGGCCCGTGGCACACCTTCCAACTGTTCGTTGAGCTTGTCGAAGGACACCTTGCTGGCCAGGTCGTTGCCATTGCTGTCGAGCAGGCAGCGCAGGGCGGCTGGGGGCAGGTAGCGGCCCAGTTGCAGGGCGCGCGGGGCCACCACTTCGCTGACGTAGAGCAGTTCGAGCAACACGGTGCCGGGCTTCAGTGCCTTGTTTTTCAACAGTGCCACCGAGGTGTTGCCCATCGAGCCGGACAGCACCAGGTCCATGCCGCCTTGCACCATGGGGTGTTCCCAGGTGAGGAACTGCATGTCCTCGCGCGACAGCGCCAGGTTGCGGTCGTAGGTGATGGTCACGGCTTCGTCGTCGCCCAAGGGGAAGCTGGCATCCAGCATTTTCTCGCTGGGACGCAGGATCAGGGCGTTCTCGGAATGGTCTTCGCTGTCGATACCAAAGGCGTCGAACAGCGCTTCCATGTAGATCGGTAGGGCGAATTCGTCGTCCTGTTCGAGAATCGCTTCGACCAGCGCCTCACCTTCACCGGCACCCCCGGAGTTGAGCTCCAGCAGGCGGTCACGGCCGGCATGCAGCTCGCCTTCGAGACGCAGGCGCTCGGCCTGAGCTTCATCGATCAGCGCTTGCCACTCGCCGTCATCACCGGCTTCCAGCAGCGGCAGCAGGCGTGGGCCGAACTGATGCTGCAGGGCGTTGCCGGTCGGGCAGGTGTTGAGGAAGGCATTCAGGGCCTGGTGGTACCACTGAAACAGGCGCTCTTGCGGGCTGGTTTCTAGGTACGGCACGTGCAGCTGGATGGTGTGCTTCTGGCCGATCCGGTCGAGACGGCCGATGCGTTGCTCGAGCAGGTCCGGGTGGGCCGGCAGGTCGAACAGCACCAGATGATGGCTGAACTGGAAGTTGCGGCCTTCGCTGCCAATTTCCGAGCAGATCAGCACCTGGGCGCCGAACTCTTCATCGGCGAAGTAGGCGGCGGCGCGGTCCCGCTCGAGGATGTTCATGCCCTCGTGGAACACCGTGGCTGGGATGCCGGAGCGCACGCGCAGGGCGTCTTCCAGGTCCAGGGCGGTTTCGGCGTGGGCGCAGATGACCAGTACCTTGACCTTTTTCAGCATCTTCAGGGTGTCGATCAGCCACTCGACGCGCGGGTCGAAGCGCCACCAGCGCTCTTCGTCGCCGGCCTCGGGCTGGGCCTGGTAGCTGACTTCCGGGTAGAGGTCGGCGTGCTCGCCCAATGGCAGTTCCAGGTAGGCGTCTGGGCAGGACAGCGGGTAGGCGTGCAGTTCACGCTCAGGGAAACCCTGCACCGCTGAGCGGGTGTTGCGAAACAGCACGCGGCCGGTGCCGTGGCGGTCCAGCAGCTCGCGGACCATGCGTGCACGGGCGTCGTCGTCACCGCCTTCGACGGCGGCCAGCAGCTCGTCGCCTTCGGCACCGAGGAAGCCATGAATGGCGTCGCGGGCCTTCTTCGATAATTTGCCTTGATCGAGCAGTTCCTGCACGGCTTCGGCCACCGGCTGGTACTGCGCGCTTTCAGCGCGGAAGGCCGCCAGGTCGTGGAAACGGTCCGGGTCGAGCAGGCGCAGGCGGGCGAAGTGGCTGTCCAGACCCAATTGCTCCGGCGTGGCGGTCAGCAGCAGCACGCCGGCGATCTGCCGGGCCAGCTCTTCCACCAGTTGATACTCGGCGCTGGCTTGTTCCGGGTGCCAGACCAGGTGGTGGGCTTCGTCGACCACCAGTAGGTCCCAGTCGGCGGCGAGCAGGTGCGCCTGGGCGCGGTCGTCGTCGCGCAGCCATTCCAGCGCCACCAGCGCCAGTTGGCTGTCTTCGAAGGGGTTGTCGGCATCGCTCTCGGCGCAGCGCTCTGCGTCGAACAGGGCGACTTGCAGATTGAAGCGCCGGCGCATTTCCACCAGCCATTGGTGCTGGAGGTTTTCCGGCACCAGGATCAGTACGCGGTTGGCGCGGCCGCTGAGCAGCTGGCGATGGATCACCAAGCCAGCTTCGATGGTCTTGCCCAGGCCCACTTCGTCGGCCAGCAATACGCGCGGGGCGCTGCGGTCGGCGACTTCGCGGGCGATGTGCAGCTGGTGGGCGATCGGTTGCGCACGCACGCCACCCAGGCCCCACAGTGATGACTGCAGTTGGCGGCTGGTGTGGGCGAGGGTCTGGTAGCGCAGGCTGAACCACGCCAGAGGGTCAATCTGCCCGGCAAACAGGCGGTCGCTGGCCAGGCGGAACTGAATAAAGTTCGACAGCTGGGTTTCCGGCATGGTCACCGGCTGGTGCTGCGCATTCAGGCCGTGATAAACCAGCAGGCCGTCGACGTCGTCGACTTCCTGGACGGTCAGTTTCCAGCCTTCAAAATGGGTGATGTCGTCGCCCGGCGAAAACCGCACACGGGTCAGCGGTGCATTACGGGTGGCGTACTGACGGGTGTCGCCTGTGGCCGGGTAGAGTACGGTAAGCAACCGACCATCCTCTGCCAGGACGGTGCCAAGACCCAATTCAGCTTCGCTGTCACTAATCCAGCGTTGCCCCGGTTGATACTGCGCCATGCTTGACTCCCGCGGTGAAAAAGCCGGCTATGGTAACGGAACGCCGTGCGCAGGGCGACGGCACTTGCCGACTGGTTGTCGGTCGAAAGTGTAGTTAGTGCTGTTTCAGCAGGTTCAAGTCGCCGGCTGAACGGCCGACAGTCTGACCAAAGGACATGAGAAAACTGCCATGTTGCCGCCCATTCCCCACAGCCTGCAGCCGGTGACGGCGCAGCAGGACGTGCCCAAACCGCGACCGGAAATCCCGCCGGTGACGCCGGTTCAGGCCAGCTCCAGCGAAAGCTCGGTGAGCCTGGAGAAGCGTCATCCGCAGGAAACCGAGGAGCTGCTGCGGCAAGAGCAGCGCCGTCGCCAGCAACGCCGCGGCTATACCGCCGAGCAACTGGCCGAGGGTGAGGTGGATGAAGCCGATGCGCAGGTGTTGGAGCAGTTGCCGCGCCAAGGCCTGTGGGTAGATGTGGAAGTTTAGGGCCTAATTGACGTCTGTACCGTTGTTCGAGATAACCGTGGATCTATTTAGCGACCTACCGCTGACCCTGGCCGATGCCGACCTGCGCTGGCACCCCGTGTGGCTTGACCGCGCGACCGCCGATGACTGGCTGGCCACGTTGCTGGCCGAGGTGCCGTGGCAGCAGCCCGAGGTGTTTGTGCATGGGCGCCAGCATCCGGTGCCGCGCCTGCTGGCTTGGTATGGCGACAGCGAGGCGCGTTACGGCTATGCCGGTCTGAGCCATCAGCCGTTGCCCTGGACGCCCTTGCTGGCCGAGATCCGCGCTCGCGTGCAAGCCGAGGCCGGGCAGCGCTTGAATGGCGTGCTGCTCAATTATTACCGTGACGGCCAGGACTCGATGGGCTGGCACAGTGATGACGAGGCTGTGCTGGGGCGCAACCCGCTGATTGCTTCCCTTAGCCTGGGCGGCGCACGGCGCTTCGATCTGCGTCGCAAGGGCGGCAGTCGTATCGAACATTCGTTGACCTTGGGCCACGGCTCGCTGCTGGTCATGGCTGGCGCAACCCAGCATCATTGGCAACATCAAGTGGCAAAGACCCGCAGCCCCTGCGCGCCGCGCCTGAATCTCACCTTCCGCCTGGTACTGCCGCCATTATGAGCGACGACAAACTGATCGACTTCGCCGCTGAGCGCGACAAGCGCATCCATGACCTGCATGACAAACGCCTGAATGAAGTACGCGACGCTTTTGCCCAGGCGTTGCCGCTGAGCAAGGCCAAGAAGAAGCCGAAAAGCAAACCGAAAAAACGCTGAAACGCCCGGCGGGCGTGACCATTCGCCGCGCCGTGCCACCCGCTTTGTTGATCCAGGTCAGTGCTTGCTGATCCACGGCTTTCGCCCCTTCGCACTATTGATCCGGGTCAATTTTCCACACGCGTTCTCTCGCTACCTTGAAGCCATCACATTCAGTGCAAGAAGAGAGGACATAGCCATGTTTATGGACGTAGTGGTAATCGCCGGTATTGGCACCGTCGGGCTGATGGTCGCCTTCTTTGCTGGCTTCGGTTATTTCGTCTGGAAGGACGCGCACAAGGTCAAGGCTCCGGCCACCACCAAGCGCGACTGATTCTTCCAGCTGCAGGGCACGCAAGGCAATTTTGGGCGACTTATGTCGCCCATTTTTTTGCCTGCAATTCGAGCGGAGGTTCGCGTCACGCCGGCGCACTGGCCGGCGTGACGCGATTGCTCAGCCGATGGTGACGGGCGGTAGAGCGGGCATTTCCAGGGTTTGTTCGCTGCGTGGAGCCAGCACTTCAGCTTCGCCGTCAACCACTTGCTCGTCGTTCTGGTTGAAGACGCGAGTGGCCAGTTTTACCCGGCCCTTGGGCAGCTTTTCCAGCACTTCCAAGCGTACGCTCAGGGTGTCGCCCAGTTTGACCGGGCGGCTGAACTTCAGGCTTTGACCCAGGTAGATGGTGCCAGGGCCAGGCAATTGGCAGGCAATCGCCGCACTGATCAGGGCGCCGCTGAACATGCCGTGGGCAATGCGCTCTTTGAACAGGGTGGTGGCGGCATAGTCGGCATCCAGGTGCACCGGGTTGCAGTCACCGGACACCGCGGCGAACAGCTGGATATCACGTTCCTCGACGCTTTTGCTGTAAGTGGCGGTTTGGCCGATTTCGAGGGCGTCGTAGGGGAAGTTCTTGACCAGACTCATGGGGTCTCCTTGCTGGTGGGACAATTACGGCTGGCGTTCAGGGCCTGGTTCAACCAGTGGATCACGTCGGCGGTAACCTCGTCGCGATTGGTTTCGTTGAACAGTTCATGGCGCGCATTCGGGTAGATTTTCACTTGCAGGTTGTTGGCGCCGGCACTGCACAGTGCGCCTGCCAGTGCCTTCAGACGCTTGCCTTCGCTGACCGGATCACATTCGCCGCCGATCACCAGCAACGGTAGATTGCTGTCGATCTGCAACAGGCTACCGCGCGGGGTGATGTGTTGCAGGCCCTGGAGTAGGTCGAGCCACAGTTGGTTGGTGCAACGGAAGCCGCACAGCGGGTCGGTGATGTACTTGTCGACCTCTGCCGGGTCGCGGCTTAGCCAGTCAAAGGCTGTGCGATTGGGCTTGAAGGCCTTGTTGAACGAGCCAAACGAGAGGAACTCCAGCAGCGCGCTGCGCCCCGTCGGCCCCTGGCGCCAGCGCTCGAAGCGGGCAATCTGCTCGGCGGCGCGGTACAGGCCCACAGGTTGGTAATTGGAACCCGAGAGAATCGCGCCTTGCAGGCTGCAACTGTGTTGCATCAGATACGCCTGGCCGATGTAGCTGCCCATGCTGTGGGCCAGCAGGAAGATCGGCGTATCTGGGTATTGTTTGCGGATGTGATGGTTGATGCCGGTCAGGTCACTGACCACTTTTGACCAGCCATCCTGGTCGGCGTAGTGGCCCGCAATGCCATGTTCTGCGCTGCGGCCGTGGCCGCGCTGATCGTGCCCATACACGGCAAAACCCGCTTGGACCAAGGCGGTAGCGAGGCGGCCATAGCGACCACTGTGTTCTGCCATGCCATGGGCAATCATGACAATCGCTTTGGGTGCCTCATCGGCGAACCAGCGATTGACGAAGAGCGGGGTGGCATCGCTGGCATTCAGCCAAAAAGATTCGTGGTGCATGGCGGGTCCTTGTGCCCGGGGAGACGGGGCATTTTGCACGTCTAGCGGCTGCGGGCAAAGTCGCTTCAGGGAATTGTCTGGCTGTGTTTCTGCAGGATGCGCAGATAGTCGCCATTGGCGAACAGGGCGCTCAGGCCTTGGGCGTAAACGCTGGCCCAATCGGGCTGGCCGGGCTTGGGCGGGGCAAAGCCAACGAACAGGGGAATACGCGCCAGGATTTGTCCCTGCCAGGCCAGGTTTTTTTGCAGCGCCGGTTCACGACTGAGCAGGTGCAGCCCTACTTGTTGCTCCAACAGCACCAGATCGAAACGCCCAGCGGCAAGTTTGCGCAGATTGGTTAGGTCGTCTGTGCCTTCTTCGCTGACGATGCCGGAATTGAGGATGTCCTTCGGGTAACCATAGCCGCGGGCAATGCCGACCTTCCGTCCTTTTAGTTGACTGAGTTCAGTGAAGGCGACAGGGGTGTCTTGGCGGATAAAAAAGCCCAGTTCGCTGTACAGCAGCGGGCGTGAGGCGATCAGCTGTTCGCTGATGATCTCTTCCGGCCAGAGCAGCAGGATGCCGTCGTAGTTACCCTTGCGCAGCTCCGCCAAGGCGCGTGCCCACGGTAGAAAATCAATTTGCACGCTGTTGCCGGTTGCCGCAAAGGCGCGGGTGGTTAGCTCAACGATGCTGCCACGCTCTGGCAGTGATACTGAGCTGTAGGGCGGGTATTCAAGGGTGGCCAGGCGCACATCGGCGGCACGGGCGCTAACGTTGAGCGAGATCAGCAGGCAACTTAGCAGAATCAATCCGCGCATCTGGGCTCCGCGGCGCTGGTGGTGGGTCGTCTGAGTCTAGGCTGATTCATGTGTATAGCGTGGGCCTGTGTGATTCATCTCGCTAATAACACCCTGGCAGGTGTTTTCGCCTTGATCCGGAGCTGTTAAGTTCCGAGCCAGTCCCGCGCGCGCGGATCGGCTTGTCGATGGAGATAATAATAATGCTCGCTGAGTTCTGGAATGATAAACGCCCGGCCGGAGTGGCCAATCAGATCGACCTGACGGAGTACAAATCCGTCGTTGAAGTGTTTGAGCGCTCCTGCAAGAAATTTGCCGATCGTCCGGCCTTCAGCAATATGGGTGTAACCCTGACCTACGCCGAGCTGGACCGTCTCTCAGCGGCCTTTGGCGCCTACCTGCAAAAACACACTGACCTCAAGCCCGGCGACCGTATCGCCGTGCAGATGCCCAATATCCTGCAATACCCGATCGCCGTGTTTGGTGCCCTGCGCGCCGGGCTGATCGTGGTCAACACCAACCCGCTGTACACCGCGCGGGAGATGCGTCACCAGTTCAAGGACTCTGGCGCCCGCGCGCTGGTGTACCTCAATGTGTTCGGCCGCTTGGTGCAGGAAGTGCTGCCCGACACCGATATCGAGTTTCTGATTGAGGCGCGCATGGGCGATATGTTGCCCAGCCTCAAGGGCTGGCTGGTCAACAGCGTGGTCAAGCACGTGAAGAAGATGGTGCCGGACTACCAGTTGCCCCAGGCTCAGTCCTTCAAGCAGGTGCTGCGCCAGGGCGGCGGCCATGGTCTCAAGCCGGTCAAGGTCGAGCTGGCCGATATCGCCGTGCTGCAATACACCGGTGGCACCACCGGGGTGGCCAAGGGCGCGATGCTGACCCACAGTAACTTGGTGGCCAATATGCAGCAGGTGCACGCCTGTCTGTCGCAGCAGGGCGATGATGGCCAGCCGCTGATGAAAGAGGGGCAGGAGATCATGATCGCGCCCCTGCCGCTCTACCATATCTATGCCTTCACCGCGAACTGCATGTGCATGATGGTCAATGGCAACCACAACATTCTGATCAGCAACCCGCGCGATATCAGCGGCTTTATCAAAGAGCTGAAAAAGTGGCGTTTCTCCGCCTTGCTGGGGCTGAACACGTTGTTCGTGGCGCTGATGGACCATCCTGAATTCAAGGACATCGACTTCAGCCACCTCAAGGTCACCAACTCCGGCGGCACCGCGCTGGTCAAGGCCACGGCCGAGCGCTGGCAGGCGATCACGGGTTGCACGGTGGTGGAAGGCTACGGCCTGACTGAAACCTCGCCGGTGGCCAGCACCAACCCTTACGGCAACAAGGCCCGTCTGGGCACTGTGGGCATTCCGGTGCCGGGCACGGCGTTCAAGGTGATTGACGACGACGGTGTCGAGCAGCCGCTCGGCGAGCGCGGCGAGCTGTGCATCCTTGGCCCGCAGGTCATGAAGGGCTACTGGCAGCGTCCCGAGGCCACGGCTGAGGTGCTCGACGCCGACGGTTGGCTGAAGACTGGCGACGTGGCGATCATCGATGCCGACGGGTTTGTGCGGATTGTCGACCGCAAGAAGGACCTCATCATCGTCTCCGGTTTCAATGTCTATCCCAACGAGATCGAAGATGTGCTCATGACTCACCCGCAGGTGGCCAGTTGCGCCGTGATCGGCGTACCGGACGAGCGCTCCGGCGAGGCGGTCAAGCTGTTCGTGGTGCCACGTGCCGGCGGTGTGACAGTGGATGAGTTGAAGGCCTTCTGTCGGGAGAACTTCACCGGCTACAAAGTGCCTCGGCATATCGTCCTGCGCGATGCGTTGCCGATGAGTCCGGTGGGTAAAATCCTCCGTCGCGAGCTGCGCGATATCGCCTGAGGTCCCGTGTTTAAAAGGGTTTTAGGCTGTTGCTGAGCGGGTTTTCGTGGGTGACTAAAGTTGTATTTTTAGTCATTCTCGATACTCGCTAGGCGGTTTTTGCTGCTGGTCTGGCCTGGGTAAAACTGTTACGCTCGGCGCGGTTTTTTGCCCGTAAATGGGCAAATTGACCGGTAAAAAACCAAGAATAACCGTCGTTCAGGCGGTAAAGATCAGCTGCAGTTTAGGAGAGGGCTTCCATGTCTGAAAACTTCTGGAAGGACAAGTACCCTGCGGGCATTCCTGCCGAAATCGATGCCGACCAGTACCCGAATATTCAGGCGGTACTGAAACAATCCTGCCAGCGTTTTGCGGACAAACCGGCGTTCAGCAACCTGGGCAAGACCCTCACCTACGCTGAGTTGTATGAGTTGTCGGGCAACTTTGCCGCCTACCTGCAACAGCACACCGATCTGCAACCGGGCGACCGTATCGCCGTGCAGATGCCAAACATTCTGCAATACCCGATCGTGGTCTTCGGTGCTATCCGTGCCGGCCTGGTCGTGGTTAACACCAACCCGCTGTATACCGCGCGGGAAATGGAACACCAGTTCAACGACTCCGGCGCCAAGGCGCTGGTGTGCCTGGCTAACATGGCCCACCTGGCCGAAGAAGTGCTGCCAAAAACCGGCGTTAAGCACGTGATCATCACCGAAGTGGCCGACCTGCTGGCGCTGCCCAAGCGCTTGCTGATCAACGCTGTGGTCAAGTACGTGAAGAAGATGGTGCCGCCGTACCATCTGCCACAAGCCGTGACGTTCAACGCTGCCATGGCCAAGGGCCGTGGCAAGATCGTCCGTGAAGCCAGCCCGGCTGCCGGCGACATCGCCGTATTGCAATACACCGGTGGCACCACTGGGGTGGCCAAGGGTGCCATGCTGACCCATCGCAACCTGATGGCCAACATGCTGCAATGCCGCGCCCTGATGGGCTCCAGCCTGCACGAAGCCTCTGAGATCATCGTTGCGCCGTTGCCGCTGTATCACATCTATGCCTTCACCTTTCACTGCATGGCAATGATGCTGATCGGTAACCACAACCTGTTGGTCACCAACCCGCGCGACCTGCCAGGTATGATCAAGGACCTGGCCAAGTACAAGTTCACCGGTTTTGTCGGTCTTAACACCTTGTTTGTTGCCCTGTGCAACAACGAAGAGTTCCGCAAACTGGACTTCTCCGGCTTGAAACTGACCCTGTCCGGCGGCATGGCCCTGCAAATGGCCACCGCTGAGCGCTGGAAAGAAGTGACCGGTTGCTCGATTTGCGAAGGCTTCGGCATGACCGAAACCAGTCCGGTGGCCACGGTCAACCCGGTCGACAACATCCAGTTGGGCACCATCGGTATTCCCGTGCCGTCGACCCTGTGCAAGGTGATCGACGACAACGGCGTCGAACAGCCCCTGGGCGAGCGCGGCGAGCTGTGCGTCAAGGGCCCGCAGGTGATGAAAGGCTACTGGCAGCGCCAGGACGCCACCGATGAAATCCTCGATGCCGACGGCTGGCTGAAGACCGGCGACATCGCCGTGATCCAGGCCGATGGCTACCTGCGCATCGTCGACCGCAAGAAGGACATGATTTTGGTGTCCGGCTTCAACGTCTACCCGAACGAGCTGGAAGACGTACTCGCCACCTTGCCGGGCGTGCTGCAATGCGCAGCTATCGGTATCCCAGACGAGCGTTCGGGCGAGGCGATCAAGCTGTTCGTGGTGGCCAAGCCAGGCGCTAGTTTGAGCAAGGAGCAGGTGATGGAGCACATGCGCGCCAACGTCACCGGCTACAAGATGCCCAAAGCCATCGAGTTCCGCGAAACGCTGCCGACCACCAACGTCGGCAAGATCCTGCGCCGCGAACTGCGTGACGAAGAGCTGAAGAAAATCGCCAGCAAGTAAGCGTCGGCTGACTTGAACGCGTGCAAAAGACGCCACCTTCGGGTGGCGTTTTTTATGGCGGGTTAATTCTGCTCAAGTTGTTCCTGTAGCCAGGCGCAGAAACCGCGGGTCAAAGGATCGGCTTCGCTATCGCGATGGATCAACCAGGCCCAGTTCGGGCCACGAATGGTTTGCTCCAGCAGTGGCTGTAATAGGCCGTTGGCCAGCGCCTGCTGGCTGAGTAGCTGGCTGACCAGGGCAATGCCCAGGCCCTGGCAGGCGGCATCCAGTAACAGGCCAGGGTCGGAGAAGTTCAGTCCGTGTTGCTGCTGGCCGACGTCCACGCCGGCTTGCACCGCCCAGTGACTCCAGTCCATTTCCCGTTCACCGTGCAGGGTGGTGCGCTGCTCGGCTGGCAGCGTGAGCAGGTGGGGGTGGCAGGCCGGCAGCAGACGGTCGGCGTGCAGTACCTTGAAGCTGCATTCGGCCTGAGCACTGAGGTCATCGCGGATGGCGATGTCGATGGTCTGGGTGGCCATGTCAGGCGTCTCGTCGGTGGTCAGCAGCCACAGGTCGACCTCCGGGTGCAGTCGATGAAAATCCGCCAGGCGCGGCAATAACCAGTTGCGGGCAAACGCCGGTGTGGTGTTGACCACCAACTGGTTGGGCTTGCGGTACTGCTCCAGGCGGCGAATGCCGACGGCCAGTTGCTGCAGCATCGACTGGGTGGTGCTGAGCAAGTCAAAGCCCGCATCGGTCAGGGCCACGCTGCGGCCGTTCCTGAAGAACAGCGGCTGCTCCAGATAGCCTTCGAGGCTGCGAATCTGTTGGCTGATGGCCGACTGGGTCAGGTGCAGCTCCTCGGCAGCCTTATGGAAACTGCCAAGCCGTGCGGCAGCTTCGAAGCCGCGCAGGGCGTTCAGGGGTGGCCAGTGTTTGAGCATGCTAGGGTCTTCTCCCGTTTCGGCGCGAGCCGCGTTGCTGCGTCAAATGGCGCCAGGCTAGGCGTGGGGCGCAGGCAATGGTCGCTCCCTTGGCAAGTCCCGCAACGACGCATGGCGCCATTTGACGCGCAACCCTTCGGGACGTGCCAGTTTTTGCGCGGCGTGTCGTTACTCGTCGTTCATTTGGAATAACCAAATTTCTCTCCTTGCGCCTAACTCCGCGCAAAAACTGGCTTCGTCGCGGTCGCGACGAAGCGGGAGCAGACCCTAATAAGTCCTGCTAATCATTTGTCGGCAAAATCCATCGTTTGTTGCACTAATTTTACAGGCCTAGGATGGGTGCCATGACCGCGAAGGCGGTTTTCAGTGATAACAATGACTTAACTGAAAGGCACTTGTCATGCAGCAAAATGAAGTACAGCAGAGCGCTTGGCGGATGCCCGCTGAATGGGCACCACACGCCGCCACCTGGATGGTTTGGCCGCACAATCAAGCGTTGTGGGAGTCGGGTTGGGGCGTGACCCTGGCCGATGTGCAGGTGGATTTCGCTCGGGTGGCCAATGCCATCGCCCGCTTCGAACCGGTGAAGATGATCGTCGATCCTTCTGCCGTCGCCCGTGCCCAGGCGCTGTGTGGCGGCAATATCGAGCTGATCGTACAGACGGTGAATGATAGCTGGTGCCGCGATTCCGGCCCGAGCTTTGTCTGTCATCCGCAACGTGGCTTGGCCGGTGTCAGCTGGCGCTTCAACGCCTGGGGCGGTAAGTCGGCCCACGATCTCGATGAGAGCTTGGCGCGCCGAGTGCTCAACAGTCTGGGTCTGGAGTGCTTCGGTACGCCGCTGAGCAACGAAGGCGGTGCTATCCATGTCGACGGCGAAGGCACGCTAATCACCACCGAATCGGTGCTGCTCAATCCCAATCGCAACCCAGGCATGGGTAGGGCCGAAATGGAGGAGATTTTCGCCCGGCTGTTGGGGGTGACAAAAACCATCTGGCTGCCGGGTGATCCCGACTTCGTTACCGGCGATATGACCGATGGTCACGTCGACGGTGTTTGCGCCTTTGCCCGCCCTGGCGTGCTGCTGGTGGATGCCACCCGTGACCAGGGTTCGGTGTATGCCGAGGTGGTGCGTGAGAACCGTCGTGCACTGGAGTTGGCCACCGATGCTCAGGGTCGCAAGTTTGAATTGATTGAGCTGTATGAAGCCACCGATGCGGTGGATACCGAGGCCGAAGTGTTCTGCGCCTCCTACACCAATTTCTATATCGCCAACGGCGCCATCATCATGCCGGCCTACGGCATTGAGGCCGACAAGGAAGCCGCTGCCGTACTGGCTCAGGCCTTCCCCGGTCGCGAAGTGGTGCCGGTGCAGATCAATCATCTGGCCCATGGCGGTGGCGGGGTGCATTGCATCACTCAACAGCAACCGGCCTGGCCGTTGAAGGGGTGAGAGCATGAGCAAACTGACCGTTGCCACCACCCAGTTCGCGTGCAGCTGGGATTTGAACAACAACCTTGATCAGGCTGAGCAGCTGGTGCGTGAGGCTGCGGCCAAGGGCGCACAGCTGATCCTGTTGCAGGAGCTGTTCGCCACGCCGTACTTCTGTATCGAGCAGGATCACAAGCACCTGGCCTTGGCCGAAGAGTATTCCAGCAGTTCTTTGCTCAAGCGCTTTGCGACGCTGGCCAAGGAGCTCGGCGTGGTATTGCCGCTGAGCTGGTTTGAAAAAGCCGGGAATGCCTACTTCAACTCGCTGGCTGTGGCGGATGCCGATGGCACGCTGTTGGGGGTTTATCGCAAGACCCACATTCCCAACGCCATTGGTTATCAGGAGAAGGAGTATTTCAGTCCTGGTGATACCGGCTTCAAAGTCTGGGATACCGCATTTGGGCGCATTGGTGCGGGCATTTGCTGGGATCAGTGGTTCCCGGAAACGGCCCGCTGCCTGGCGCTGATGGGCGCTGAGGTGCTGCTGTATCCGACCGCCATCGGCTCCGAGCCAGGTGCTGCAGCCATGGATTCTCGCGACCACTGGCAGCTGACTCAGCGTGGCCATGCGGCGGCCAACATCCTACCGGTGATTGCCGCCAACCGCGTTGGCCGCGAAGTGGCGCCGAGTGATCCGGCTCTGCAAATGAGTTTCTACGGCTCGTCGTTTATCACCGACCACAAGGGCAAGTTGCTCGCCGAAGCTGATCGTGACAGCCGTGGTGTGCTGGTTCAGACCCTGGATCTTGCCGTGATGCGCGAAGAGCGCCTGACGTGGGGGATCTACCGCGACCGCCGGCCGGAAATGTACGGCCCGTTGCTGGGCCTCGATGGCCGTCATTTGAATGCCCGCTGGAATCACCCAGGAGTCTGATCATGCACGCTTCCCGCACATTGTTGCTCTGTTCCCTGAGCCTGACCCTCGGCGCTCTGGCCTCGACGGCCCAGGCGGCCGAGGATAAGACCCTCAAGCTGTACAACTGGGCCGATTACTTTGCCGAGGATACGCTCGCCAAGTTCACCGCAGAAACCGGTATCCAGGTCACCTATGACGTGATGGATGGCAGTGAAACCCTGGAAGCCAAGATGATGGCCGGCCGCAGCGGCTACGACCTGATCTTCCCGGGTGACACCGTGGCCGAGCGTTTGATGCGTGCCGGGGCGTTGCAAAAGCTGGATAAGAGCAAGTTGCCCGCAGTGGCCGATATCGAGCCTGGTTTGCAGCGCCTGCAAACTAAATATCCGTATTCGCGTCACGCTGTGGTGCCTTACACCTGGGGGTCGATCGGAATTACCTATAACGCTGCGCAGATCCAGCAGCGTTTGGCCGATGCTCCGGTCAACAGCCTGGACCTGTTGTTCAAACCGGAGAACGCGGCCAAATTCGCCGACTGCGGCATTTCGATGATCGACTCTCCCGACGAAGTGCTGGCCGTGGCGCTCAACTACCTCGGCCGTCCAGCGCGTAGTGGGCAGGCCCAGGATTTGGACGCGGCGGTGGCCTTGCTCACTTCGATCAAACCGTATATCCGCAAATTCCAGTCGCAGCCGGTGACCGATCTGGTCAACGGCAACCTGTGCCTGTCGCTGGGCTACAGCGGCGATGTCACCCAGGCGCAGCGGGCGGCGGTGGCTGCGGGCAAGCCGATCGACTTCCAGTACCGGATTCCCAAGGAGGGCACCACCGTCTGGATGGACACCATGGCCATTCCCGCCGATGCCAAGCACCCGGAATACGCCTATGCCTTTATCAACTTCGTCATGCGCCCGGAAAACATGGCAGCGATCAGTAACTTCACCGGCTATCCGACCTCCAGTGCCAAGGCTCGCGCCAGTGTTGACGCGGACATGCGCAACAACCCGGATATCTATGTCGATGATGCCACCTATGAGCGGCTGATCCCTGGCAAGGACATTCCCCAGCGCGAGATGCGCGCGCGTATGCGCGCCTGGACCAAGTTCAAGACCGCCAGCGTTCAGTAAGGGCGCTGATTTACCCCGCAGGTATGGCCTGTAGGGAGGGGGCGGTCTGGGGCAGGGCGTCGCGCTGGCGGCACCTGATGATCGGCCAATACGGATAAAACCGAGGGTTAACGCATGTCTACACGTCGTGATTTTATCAAGCAGCTGGGTGCCGTCGCCGGTCTTGGCGCCGTCGCTTCCATGGGCTTAGGCCTGAATGCTCAGCAAGTGCGCGCCGCCGTTGCTGGCAGCTGGTACATGCCGGATGAGAACGAGCTGCAGGAGCGAATTTTCCTGTCCTTTGGCGCGACCTCTGGCGTCTGGGCTGATTGGGCCACGCCGGTAAACAACACCGTGGCGCTGCTGGCCAAGACCATCGCCAAGTACCAGCCGGTGACCGTGTTGTGCCGCCCGGCGCAATTGGCGCTGGCCAAAAGCAAGTGCGGCACCACTAATATCAAGTTCATCAGTGTGGCGTTGGATGACATCTGGATGCGCGACTTTGGCGGCTGCTTTGTGGTGGACGATCAGGGCGGTCGCGGCCTGGTGGACTTCAACTTCAACGGTTGGGGCAACAAGCAAACCCATGCTAACGACACCTTGGTGGCTGATGAACTGAGCTACCAGACCAACGCCACCTACATCAGCAGTCAGCTGACCGGTGAGGGCGGTGGCATTGAAATTGATGGCCACGGCACGGCGATCATGACCGAGAGCTGCTGGGTCAACAGCAACCGCAATCCGGGCATGAGCCGCGCGCAAATCGAAGCCGAGCTGAAGGCCAATCTGGGCTTGCGCAAAATCATCTGGTTGCCAGGCATCAAGGACAAGGACATCACCGATGCCCACGTCGACTTCTACGCACGCTTTGCCAGCAAAGGCGTGGTCATCGCCAACCTCGACAACGACCCCAAGTCCTATGACTACGCGGTGACCCGCAAGCATCTGGACATCCTCAAGGCCGCCACCGATGCCGATGGCAACAAGCTCCAGGTATTCACCCTGCCGCCACCGCTGAAAAAGCGCAGCAACGTCTACACCCAGAACAACCCAGACTTCGCGCCGGGCTACATCAATTACCTGCCCATCAATGGCGCGGTGATCGTGCCGCAGTTCGGTGATACGGCGGCCGACAAATATGCCAAGGATTTGCTCACCAAGCTGTATCCGGGCCGGGTGGTGGTGCAGGTGAATATCGACCCGATTGCCGCCGGCGGTGGCGGAATTCACTGTGTCACTAAGAACCTGCCAGCGGTGTAAGAAAGTCTGCTCCTGAGGGGCATCGCGCCTCTCTTTTGGCTGCATCGCGGTGCTGTGCGGGTATTCACAGGCCAGTAGCGACCGATTACAGCCGCGATGCAGCAGTTTTTATGCGCTTTCTTCACGTCAGCCTGCTGCCCTCTCGACAGTCTTGCGTACGTTGAGATGAGTGCCGCAACGCTGTGCTTTGTCCGTTATCGCCCTCCAATAATAAGGAACACCCCATGTACATGAAGACCTGTAGCGCTTTGACGTTGGCCGTTTCGCTGGCCACCTTGCAGATGGCCAATGCCGCCGATGAGGTGGCTGTCGAGGCATTGGCCAAAGGCCTGGCAGACTCCAGCCAAGGCCAGTCGAATGGTTTTGTTGAAGACAGCACGTTGAGCGTGTTGAATCGCAACGTGGCGATTAATCGCAACTTCAAAAATAACAATAACGCCGCCGATAACGTCGACGGTGTGAATAGCAATCAGGGCTCTATCAATGAGTGGGGTCAGGCGGCCATGCTGACCTACACCTCGGGCTTTACCCAAGGTACCGTCGGCTTTGGTATGGATGCCTTTGCCAATGGCGCGGTGCGTTTGACCGGCGGTGCGGGTACCGGCGGGACGGGCGGGGTGGGTGGCGTAAACGTTTTCCCAGGCAGTAACCATTGCGACAACCTTACCGGCAGCTGCCAAGGCGAGAGTGCTTATGGCCTAGTCGGTGGCGCAGTTAAATTGCGGGTATCCGAGACCGAACTGAAGGCCGGTAACCTGCAACCCAACAGCCCGGTGTTTGGCTACAGCGACCTGTACCTGATGCCGCAACACTTCACCGGTGGCTTGCTGACCAGTAACGAGATTGCCGGCCTGGCCCTGCAGGGCGGTCACTTTACCTCCGGCAACGCGGAAAATAGCACCAACCAGGACGGTAATCTGGGCACTACGTACGGCCAGACAAGGTTTAGTCGCGCCGATTTTATCGGCGGTGACTACAGCTTCAGCGACACCCTGTCGGGCGGCCTGCACGCCTCCAACTACGAGGATGTATGGCAGCAGTATTACGCCGATCTCTACCACAGCTGGGTGTTGGGCGAAGAAACTAGCCTGAACACCAGCCTGGCTTATTACAAGACCGACGACACGGGCGACGCTAAAGCCGGCCAGATCAACACCGATGCTTACAGTCTGGCACTGGCCTTGATCCGTGGCGCACACACCCTGACCTTCGCCCACCAGCGCATCAACGGCAGCACGCCGTTTGACTACCTTGGGGTGGAAACTGGCGGCGGCACGTTCAATCCAGCCGGCTCGATCTGGTTGGCCAACTCCTCGCAGTTCGCTGACTTCAACGCCCCTGGCGAGCAGTCCTACAAGCTGCAATATGACCTCGACGCCAGCAGCTTCGGCGTGCCGGGCCTGAGCTTTATGACCCGCTACGTGCGCGGCAGCGACGCCGATGGCAGCCATGCCGACGCCAGCGGCGCCTATGGCTTCTACAGCGACTTGACCGACGGCAAGGAGTGGGAGCGCGATATTCAAGTGGCCTATGTGGTGCAAGCCGGCCCGGCCAAGGACCTCTCCGTGACCCTACGTCAAGCCACCTACCGCGGTAATAGCGCCATGAACGCCACTAACTCAGGCGCGGACAATGACGAGATCCGCATTATCACCAGCTACCCGCTGGATATTCTGTAAGTCTCAGCTGTGATGCGCCGGGCCAGGCGATGGGCGCAAGCCCAAGGCCTGGCGCGGTTGGCTGGGTGTTCTTTACTGACTCAGCACACCGATTAAATCGGCCAACTTTTACGAGGTATCGACCATGCGAGCCGCACCATTTCTTGCTGCTTTCGGGCTATTGGCAGGTAGCCTTGCTGGGGTTGCCGAAGCCAGTACCATGCTGCTGCATAACGCCAAGATCTACACGGTGAATTCCGCGCAGCCGTGGGCCAGTGCCCTGGTCATAGACGAAGACGGTAGCATTGTTGCAATTGGCAGTGATGAGGATGTGGCCGAGTACGTCGATGATGAAACCGAACAGATCGATCTCGACGGCCGGCTGGTGCTGCCGGGGTTTCAGGACACCCATGCCCATGTGCTGGATGCCTCGTCGGAGGCCCAGGCCGGTTGCGAGCTGAGTCCTGAAGACGACGTGCCGCAATGGCTGCACGCGCTAAAAACCTGCGCTGCGGATACCGAGGGCGAATGGCTGCTGGGTTCGGGTTTCGGTTTGCATGCTTTGCTGGAGGCCAAGCAAAGCCCGCTGGCATTGCTCGACGGCATCATCAGCGAGCGTCCGGTGGCAATCATGGAGGAAACCTCGCACGCCTATTGGCTTAACTCCAAGGCTCTGGAACTGGCTGGTATCGATACCAAAACGCCCAATCCGGTCGGCGGCATCATTCTGCGTGATGAGCAGGGTGAGGCCACGGGTGTATTGCTGGATAACGCGGGTGACCTGGCCCTGGACAAGGCGCTGCCGCCATCCAAGGCCCTGCAAGACGTGTATTACCAGGCCGTGTTGGCCGGGCAGGACGAACTAGCGAAAAACGGCATCACCTCGGTGGCCGATGCGCGGGTGTTCTGGCGCCGCGGCCACCTTGAAGCCTGGCAAAAGGCCGCTGACAAAGATCAGCTGAAGGCTCGCACCGCACTGGATCTCTGGGCCTATCCGCAGCTGGATGACGACGAGCAACTGGCAGCACTCAAAGGCATGTATGACCCAGGCTCTGACGACAGCCTGCTGCGCGTCACCCAGATCAAGTTCTATGTCGACGGCATTACCCACAACACTACCGCGCGGCTGCAAAAGCCCTATGACCAGAGTCTGCCGGGCGTCTATGCCAAGGGGTTGTACTACTTCAGTCCTGAGCGTCTCGAACGTTACGCCCGAGAACTGAGCAAGGCCGGTTTCGACATGCACATCCATGCCATCGGCGACCAGGCGGTCAGTGATGCCCTGGATGCGATCGACGCCACTCGTGGTCAGGGTCGCCATCGCATCACCCACGTCGAGCTGGTGGACAACGCTGACGTGCCGCGCTTCAAGCAGCTGAATGCGATTGCAGACTTCCAGCCCAGCCCTTATTTCACGCCATCGTTCCTCAAGGACAACGTGCCAATGATCGGCGAGCGCGCCTACCAAATGCTGCCGATGCGCCAGCTCTATGAGTCGGGTGCCCGCGTGACCCTGAGTTCCGACTGGGACGTGAACCCGCTGTCGCCCCTTGGCATCATGCAAAACGCCCTGAGCCTGGGTGAGCGCAGCCTGCCCAATCTCGCCGCGGCGGTTAAGGCTTACACCCTGGATGCCGCCTACACCCTGCGCCAGGAGCAGAGCACCGGTTCGCTGGAAGTCGGTAAACAGGCCGACTTGCTGGTGCTGGACAAGAACATTTTCGACTTGCCGACCAAGCAAATCGGTAAAGCCAAGGTGCTCTGGACGTTGCTGGGCGGGGAGGAGGTCTACCGCAATCCTGCGTTCTAGCTGCGCAGGCTTTGGCCGGCTGAGCGCTAAATCTGCGACAATCGCCGCCCTGATCAATTTGCCCGCGATTGCCTGATGACCGATTCAACAGCCGTCTTCGATACCCTGCACAAATCCGTCGAGCTGGCCCTGCTGGGCGACCGGCACAAGCTGCGTCGGCAGTTGCACGAGTTGCGTAAGCATCCGGATGCGGTCAAGCAGGCGCAGTGGGCTGAGCGGTTGCAGCACTCCTGCGCCAAGGTCGAGGCGCGTCGGCTGAGCATTCCGGCGATCCGTTACGACGACAGTCTGCCGATTGCCGCCAAGCGCGATGAGATCAAGGCCGCCATCGCCAAGCATCAGGTGGTGGTGATCGCCGGCGAAACCGGCTCGGGCAAGACCACCCAGTTGCCGAAGATCTGCCTGGAGCTGGGTCGAGGCGTGCATGGCCTGATCGGCCATACCCAGCCGCGCCGTATCGCCGCGCGCAGCGTGGCCACGCGGGTGGCGGAAGAGCTGAACACGCCGCTTGGTGAGTTGGTCGGCTATCAAGTGCGTTTCGAAGACCAGAGCACTGACTCCACGCTGATCAAACTGATGACCGACGGCATCCTGCTGGCGGAAACCCAGCACGACCGTTACCTGGAAAAGTACGACACGATCATCGTCGACGAGGCCCATGAGCGCAGCCTGAACATCGACTTCCTCCTGGGTTTTCTCAAAACCCTGCTGGTGCGCCGCCCCGATCTGAAGCTGATCATTACCTCGGCGACCATCGACCTGGCGCGCTTTTCCGCGCACTTCAACGATGCGCCGATTGTCGAAGTATCCGGCCGTACCTTTCCGGTCGACACCTGGTACCGCCCGCTGCTCGGTGAGCAAGACGAGAACGGCGAAACCCTAGAAGACGACCTCAGTGTCGATCAGGCGATTCTGCGTGCGCTGGATGAGTTCGCTGCGTTCGAGCGCAGCGAAGGCAAGCGCCCCGGCGACGTGCTGGTGTTCCTGCCCGGCGAGCGCGAGATTCGCGACGCCGCCGACTTGCTGCGCAAGGCCAACCTCAAGCACGCCGAAGTGCTGCCGCTGTACGCGCGGCTATCGCCGGCCGAGCAGCAGAAGATTTTCCAATCACGGCCCGGACGCAAGATTGTGCTGGCCACCAACGTCGCGGAAACCTCGCTGACAGTGCCTGGCATTCGTTATGTGATCGACAGCGGCACGGCGCGCATCAGCCGCTACAGCTACCGCGCCAAGGTTCAGCGTTTGCCCATCGAGGCCGTCTCGCAAGCCAGTGCCAATCAGCGCAAAGGCCGCTGCGGGCGGGTCGAGCCGGGCATCTGCGTGCGCCTGTACAGCGAGGACGATTTCAACGGCCGGCCGGCGTTTACCGACCCTGAAATTCTGCGCACCAACCTGGCCGCCGTCATTTTGCAGATGCTCCATCTGCGCCTCGGCGCCATCGAGCAGTTCCCCTTTATCGAGGCGCCGGACGGCAAGGCCATCAGCGACGGCTTTAACCTGTTGCAGGAGCTGTCGGCGGTCAATCGCGAGGGCCAGCTGACCCCGCTCGGGCGCCAACTGGCGCGTCTGCCGGTAGATCCTCGTCTGGGTCGCATGCTGCTGGAAGGCGCCAAGCAGGGCAGCCTGCAGGAAGTGTTGATCATCGCCAGTGCGCTGTCGGTGCAGGACGTACGCGAGCGCCCACCCGAGCGTCAGCAAGCTGCCGACCAAGCCCATGCGCAGTGGAAGGACGTGGATTCCGACTTCGCCGCGCTGGTCAACCTGTGGCGCGGCTTCGAGGAGCAGCGCCTGGCGCTGGGTGCCAGTGCGTTGCGCAGCTGGTGCCGGAAGAACTTCCTCAATTACTTGCGCCTGCGCGAGTGGCGTGACTCCCATCGCCAGCTCAGCCTGATCTGCAAGGAGCTGCAGCTGAGCAATAACGCCACGCCGGCGGACTTTCCCAAACTGCACAAGGCGATCCTTTCCGGCCTGCTCAGCCAGATCGGGCAGAAGACCGAGGAGGGCGACTACCTTGGCGCCCGTCAGCGGCGTTTCTGGATTCATCCATCCTCGGGGCTGGGCAAGAAGCGTCCGCAATGGTTGATGACCGCTGAACTGGTGGAAACCACCAAGCTCTATGCACGCCAGGTGGCAAAGATCGAGCCGGACTGGATCGAGCCGCTGGCTGGCCACCTGATCAAGAAGAACCACTTCGAGCCGCACTGGGAGAAAAAGCGCGGCCAGGTGGTGGCTTACGAGCAGATCACGCTTTACGGCTTGATTGTGGTCGGTCGCCGCGCGGTGCATTACGGGCCGATTGAGCCGGTATTGTCGCGTGAGCTGTTTATCCGCGAAGGCCTGGTGCGTGGCGAGATCCAGTCCCGTGCGCGCTGCCTGAAAGCCAACAGCGAGTTGCTGGAGCAGCTCGACGAACTGGAAGCCAAGGCGCGCCGCCGTGACATCCTGGCTGACGAGGAAACCCTGTTCGCCTTCTACGATGCGCGCATCCCGGCGGAGATCCATCAGACCGCCACCTTCGACAGCTGGTACAAGATCGAAAGCGCGAAGAACCCGCAGCTGCTGATCATGCGCGAGGAAGACGTGCTGGCCCGCGAGGCCAACGAAGTCACCGCCGCCCATTACCCGGACAAACTGCAACTCGGCGAGCTGCAACTGCCACTGACGTATCACTTCGAACCCAACCATCCGCGCGATGGCGTGACCCTGCGGGTGCCAGCACCGCTGCTGCCGCAATTGCCGCCCGAGCGCCTGGAGTGGCTGGTGCCCGGCGTGCTGGAGGCCAAGTGCATCGCCCTAGTGCGCGAGCTGCCCAAGGCGCTACGCAAGAACTTCGTGCCGGTGCCGGACTTTATCAAGGCCGCCCTGGCACGTATCAGTTTTGCTGAGGGTTCGTTGCCGCAGGCGCTGGGCCGCGAGCTGCAACGCATGACTGGCGTACGTGTGCCGGATGAAGCCTGGGTCGAAGCCGCCCAGCAGCTCGACAGCCACCTGCGGATGAACCTGGAAGTGGTGGATGCCACGGGCAAGTTCCTTGGTGAAGGTCGCGATCTGGCCGAGCTGACCGCACGCTTTGCTGAGGCCAGCCAGGCCGCTTTGGCGATCCCGCAAAAACAGGCCCAGCAACCGGTGCAGGCCAAGGCCTTTGCTGAGGTGGCTTCAAGCACCCAGCACAAGATTGCCGGCCTGAGCATGACCGTGTTCCCGGCGCTGGTGGAAGAGGCTGGAGTGGTCAAGGAAGAGCGCTTTTCGACGGCCGCCGAAGCGGACTTCCAGCACCGTCGCGCGTTGCAGCGTTTGCTCCTGCAACAACTGGCCGAGCCGGCCAAGTTCCTGCGTGGCAAGCTGCCGGGGTTGACCGAACTGGGCCTGCTGTATCGCGACATGGGCCGCGTCGATGCCCTGGTGGAAGACATCCTGCTGGCCAGCCTGGACAGCTGCATCCTCGACGGTGTCGAGCCGCTGCCGCGTGATGGTGCGGCGCTGGCAGCCCTGGCCGAACAGAAACGTGGCGCCTGGACCGAGCACGCCGAGCGCCTGGCCAAGCTGACCCTGGAGATTCTCAAGCTCTGGCACGCCCTGCAAAAACGCTTCAAGGGCAAGATCGACCTGGCCCAGGCTGTGGCCCTCAACGACATCA
The DNA here is from genome assembly GCF_059567785.1 of Pseudomonas sp. BGA-UO-ETr-WB11. NCBI lineage: Bacteria > Pseudomonadati > Pseudomonadota > Gammaproteobacteria > Pseudomonadales > Pseudomonadaceae > Pseudomonas > Pseudomonas sp. BGA-UO-ETr-WB11. The sequence goes on from NZ_JCAQOS010000007.1 coordinate 63,739, forward strand.
AGCTGCAACTGAGCAATCTGGTCTATCCGGGCTTTGTGCGTGAAACCCCGGCCGAGTGGTTGAAGGAACTGCCGCGCTACCTCAAGGCCATCGAGCAGCGCTTCGACAAACTGGCCGGTCAGTTGCAGAAAGACCGGGTCTGGAGCGGCGAGCTGAACGCCTGCTGGGCGCAATACCAGGCGCGCCTGAGTAAACACCGTCAGGAGGGTAAGCGCGATCCACAGCTGGTGCTGTACCGCTGGATGTTGGAGGAATACCGCGTGTCGCTATTCGCCCAGCAACTGGGCACCAAGCTGCCGGTCTCGGACAAGCGCGTAAGCAAGCAGTGGAGCCTGGTGGAGGGGTAAAGCCCATCAGCGAGCCGCACCACCGAAGGCGCCGATCATACGGTCGGCGCAGGCGGCCGCGCCGTTGGCTCTTGGTCGTGGTCGACGAATCAGCTTTATTGCCGCACTTCTGTCAGCGTCGTGGACTTTTCTTGGCATTTGCCTGACTAACAGACGTGTGGCGTTCGCCTGCCGGCTGCTTGGCTGGCATCTGCGGAAGCTTTTCTCTATTGTGGCGGCCCGCCAAAAAGCCTGAGTAATCAATATGTTGGAAAATTCACTAAGTCAGCTGGAAGGGCTTGTTCGAACCCTGGTGGAAGAGAATCGGGTGCTGTTGAGCGCCAACGCACAACTGGCCACCGAGCTGGCCAGCTTTAAGGAAGAAAACGAAACCCTGCAGCTCAGTGCGCTGGAGCAGGACGATCAGCAAAGCGCGACCCTGGCGCGGATTCAGGCGCTGGTGGCGCTGGCCGGTGGTGAAAGCAGTCGGAGTCCGGTTAGCTCATGAGTGACGCGGCGGATGTGGTCAGCCTTGTTTCCATTCTGGGCCGTGACTACAGCATCAAAACCTCGGTCAACGAGGCGCCGGCTTTGCAGGCCGCAGCCCAGTTGCTCAAGCAGATGCTGGCTGAGAACAGCGTTAAGGCGCGGGGATTGGCGAGTGACCGTTTGTTGGTGCTGACGGCATTGCAATTGTGTCAGCAGCAGGTGGCCATGCAGAGCAAGCATGCTGCGGACATCAAGGCGCTGGAAGCCCATGTGGACGCCCGTCTGACGGATATCGCCAGTCTGATGGCGCAAGGCTGAGGCAGTGCTGGCGGGACGTGTAGGCGGGATTTTGAGCAAGGCGGGCCGGAGCCCGCCCGGTACTTAGGTGCCCGGTTGCTGCAGCAGCAGGCCAGTCAGTGAACGACCGTGACGGTCGACCACCAGCGGCGCAAAGGGGCGCTTGGAACGGGTGGAGTTGCTGCTAACGCTGCTGTCCATGTCGGCCAGGGCGGTCTTGAGGAACTTCCAGCGGGTGCGGGTTTTCGCGTCGGTGCTGGCGGTATCGGCGCCCACGGCGGCTTCGATCTGCGGGATCAGCTGCACTTCGGTCTGGCCGAGGTAGATGTCCGGGGTTTCGCGGCTGACCTCAAACAGGCCGAAGTAGGCGCTGTAAATGTACTGGGTCATCAGGTACTGGATCTTTGGCGATACGCCGCTGCTCAGTCCTTGCCGTTGCTCCGCGTCCATTGAAGCCTTGAGGAAGCTGCGCAGGTTCTTGCTCAGGTTGGATGGGTAAGCCCAGGGCATGTCTTCTTCTTCAGGGCCGTACTGCATGCCTTCCTGCAGCTGGGCTACCAGGCTCTTCAGGGCGCTGTTGAGGGCGGCATCGCCTTGGGCCAGCAGCGGCTGGGTGACGTTTTGCAGTTCCTGCAGGTCGGCCTGCACTTGTTGTGCATGCTCGGGTTGCAGGCCTTCACCGCGATAGATCATGAAGCTGCTGGCGGCACGGCAGGCGTAGATCTGGGCTTGTTCGTAGCTGGCCGGTGCGGCCAGGGCACTGACGCTGAGCATGCTCAGCAGCACGCTGGCGATAAACCACAGAGGGCGGCGGGTGCGAATCATGGGCAGAACCTTTGGCAGACGTGCGCGGGTGAGTGCGGGCGACTTTATGAAGTGCTCGCCGGAGCGTCACTCGTCCAAAGGTATGATTTGTCGGGCCTGGTGCTGGCTCTGCAGGCCCCGCGGTGCCTGCTGTGCAGCCTTTCAGGCGGCTGCGGACAGCGCCTGGGTACTGAGGTTACAAGTCGTCATCCGGCGGCGGTGGCTTAGAGCGCCGGGCAACCGCTCTGGCCAGGCGTTGTCCGTCTTGCCCGCGAAGGGCGTGGTGATGGGTAGCTGCTTTGCAGACTGTTACTTCGCGGACATGCCCTCGGTGTAAGGGCGCCGGCTCAGTACTGCGCCTTGATCACGTCGATGCCTTTGTTCAGCACTTCGCGCCAGGCCTGGCGGGTATCCGCGTCGCAGCTCTTGTCGTGTTCACCGATGGCCTGCAGCAGGGCGTTGAGCCAGAGGTCGTAAAGTTCCGGTCGGATATTGAAGCCTTCGCGCGAATGGGTGCTGCCGAGGGCGCGCAATTTGGTGTCCGGCATGCCGCGGGCGTACATCACCAGATTGAGAATGCCATGGCGCAGCAGGAGTTTTTGCGCCGGCATGTCGGTGTTGGCAAAGCGATCGCGGATCTGCGGCGAACTGGCGAGAAAGTACTGGTAAAAACTGTCGAAAAAGCCATCGCTGGCGCAGCAGCGGCCATAGCTTTGCATGACAAGGTCGGCGGGTTTCATGGTGCTCCTTGAGGACGTGCGACGGGGCGCGGAAAGTACCGGAATAGACGGCGCAAATACAAGTCAAACCGGCGCTGTGTGGAGTATTTCTGACGACCTGGGCAGCTTTTAAGTCGGGCTATCGCGTACGCGCCGGCGAAAGGCGCCTGGGGTTTCGCCGCATAGTTGTTTGAACAGGCGGGCGAAGGTGGCCCGGTCCTGGTAGCCGACGGCTTGGGCCACCTGTTCAAGTGAGCGCTGGGGTTGGTGCAGGGCGCTTTGCGCGGCGCTGATGCGCAAGCGTTGCAGGTAATCGATCGGGGTCAGGCCGGTGGCGGCCTTGAAGCGCCGCAGCAGGCTGCGCGTTGAACAGTGCAGGCGTGCGGCCAGCTGTTCGAGGTCGAGTGCTCGGGCATGATGACGTTGCAGCCACAGCAGCAGGGCGTTGATGCCTGCGTCATCTTGGCGGGCCTCCGGGAGCAAAGGCTGAAAGCGGCTTTGCAGGCCGCGGTGGCGCTCCACCACCAGGGCGGCGGCCACCTGTTGCGCCAGCCAAAGGCCGGCATGCCAGCCAATCAGGTGCAGGCACAGGTCCAGGCCGGCCTGGGCGCCGCCTGAACAAAAGCGATTGTGCTGTTGGCTGAGTAGGGCGCGTTCGTTCAGATGGACCTTTGGGAAACGGCGGCGAAAGCTGTCGGCCAGGGCCCAATGGGTGGTGGCTGGGCCGCCATCCAGCAGGCCGGCAGCGGCCAGCAAGAAGGCGCTGCTGCAGATGCTGGCCAGTTGTTGGCTTGACGGGCGGTAAGCCAGCCAGGCGAGCAGGACGGTGTGTTGGGCGAGCAGCTTGTCGATGTCGCTGCCGGTGGCGGGTAGCAACACCACGTCGGCGCGTTCGGCGCTGCTCAGGTCGCCGTCGACCTGAATCTGCGCATAGTCCAGTGCCACCGGCAGGCCGTCGACGCTGAACCTGTGCAGGGCAAACAGACGTTGTCCGGCCAGGCGGTTGGCGAGGCTGAAGGCGTCGCAGGCCTGGCTTAGGCTGGAGCACACCGTCAGTGGGCTGACGAATACCGCGACCTGAATCATGGGGCGTGTTCCTGATAGATGCGTATTGGCGATTATCAACACAAAGTTGGCATTAATGCCAATCGCAGGGTGACGTGGTGCCGACCATACTCAGCACCTGTCCTTATCGGAATGCCGCCATGACTCACGCCAATGTCGAACTGATCCACACCTTCTATCAGGCTTTTCAGCGTCTCGATGCCGAGGCCATGGCCGCGTGCTACAGCGCCGATGTGCGTTTCAGCGACCCGGTTTTTGTCGGCTTGCAGGGCCGTGAGGCCGGCGATATGTGGCGTATGCTGTGCACGCGAGCGGCCGATTTTTCCCTGACCTATGACGGTGTTGAGGCAGACGATCAGCGCGGATCGGCGCAGTGGGTGGCGCGCTACACCTTCAGCCAGACCGGGCGCACCGTGGTCAATGTGATCCGCGCCGAGTTCGTGTTTGGTAACGGGCGCATCATTGAGCACCGCGATCATTTTGACCTGTGGCGCTGGAGTCGCCAGGCTCTGGGCCTCAAGGGCTGGTTGCTGGGTTGGTTGCCGGCAGTACAGGGTGCTATTCGTGCCCAGGCGCGGCGCGGGCTGGCGGGTTTTCAGGCAAGCCTTTCATAAGGTTTTGGTTTGGCTGGCCGAGTACTAACGTGCCAGCTTGATCACAATGTGGGTGCCGCTGACCTATACTGGCAGTTAGCCTCGCGATCTTGCGAGGCTGCGCTGATGCCGGGGGGCAGCACGTTGCGATGTCTTGTCATTCTGCTGTTGTTGGTCCTGTCGCCGCTTACTTCACAGGCCGCAGACACGTTGACGTTTTGTTATGAAGACAAGGACTCCTACCCGTGGGTGATGACGGATCACACGGGCCTCAATTTTGAGCTGCTAAGCCTGGTGGCTGCAGCCAGCCAGCTGCATATTCGCTATGTGGCGGTGCCTTGGAAGCGTTGCCTGGCGGGGCTGGCGCGGGGTCGCTATGACGGCGCGTTTGCTTCCAGTTTCAAGGCTGAGCGTCTGAGCATGGGGCGCTACCCGACCGACAGTGACGGCCGCCTGGATGAGAGTAAGCGTTTGCATACCTCGGTCTATGCGCTGTATCGGCGTCGTGGCAGTTCGGTGGGCTGGAATGGCACGGAATTTCGCCAATTGACGAGCGCCATTGGCTCGTTGAGCGGGTTTTCCATCAGCGATTTTTTACGCAGCCACGGCGCTACGGTGGATGAGTCCAGTCGCGATCCGCTGGCCCTGCTGCGCATGCTCAAGGAGCAACGGGTCGATGCGGTTGCGCTGCAAAGCCTGCGTGCCGATTTCGTCTTGCAGAGGCATCCGATGTTGGCGCTGGATATCGAAAAAGCCGAGTTACCGCTGGAAACGAAGGCCTATTACTTGATGCTGTCCAATGCCTTTTGTCAGGCCCAACCGGACAAGGCAAAGCGTCTGTGGGCGGAAATTGAGCGTCAGCGCGAGTCGTCAGCCTATCAGGCCCGGATTGCGACGTTTCTTGCGCAGCCCAGTCTCTAAGGCTGTTTTGGTGGGCTGTGGCCATGCTGTGTTCGCTACTCTTGCAACGGCTCGCCCAGCCTCAGCCGTAACGACTTTGAGTCGCTTGCGTGCTTGAGGGGGACTAAGGGGTTATATCGACGCCACGATGCTTAGGTTAGAGTCCGCCGTTTTGTAGGGGTAATGGCCAGTTGAAGTCAGGCACGCAGGGAACACCGCTGTCGAAACAAGCCGGTCTGGCATTGGCCCGCCGCAGCTTCCTGCCGCGGGCGATTGGCTTGGGTGTGGGCTTTTTTTGCGTGGCGGCGGTGCTGCATGAGCAGGGTGCACCGCTGTGGTTGTGGGCTGTGCTGGTGGCCAATTGTTACCTCTGGCCGTTGTTAGCACTACAGCTGGCGCAACGTGCTGAAAAGCCGCTGCAGGTGGAGCGCCGCCAAGTGCTGATGGATTCGCTGATGGGCGGCTTTTGGATTGCCACCATTCAGTTCAACGTGCTGCCCACGGTGATGATGCTGTCGATGCTGGCCATGAACAATACGGCGGCAGGGGGCGCGCGCCTGGTTGGCTGGGGTCTGTGCTTGCAGGTGCTGGGCATGGTGCTGGCGGTGCTGTTGTTCGGTTTTGGCTGGCAGCCGCTGACCAGTCAAACGGTGATTTATGCCTGCATTCCGATGTTGGTGCTGCACCCGCTGACCATCGGTCTGGTGCTTTACCAACTGGCCGTGCAGCTGGGTCGCAGCAAGCGCGCCTTGCGTGATTTAAGCCGTACCGACAGCCTGACTCAGTTGTTCAATCGTGGTTACTGGAAGGAATGCCTGGGGCTGGAGTTCGAACGCTGTCGGCAGATGGCGACACCGGCCTGTCTGGTGTTGATTGATGTCGACCACTTCAAGCACGCCAATGATCGTCATGGGCATGTGGCCGGCGATAGCGTGTTGCGTGAGGTCGGCGAGTGCATCAGCCGCAACCTACGCGGCGCCGATACTGCCGGGCGTTATGGCGGTGATGAGTTTTGTGTGTTGTTGCCTCGCGCCACCCCAGCCCAGGCCTACGAAGTACTTGAGCGGGTGCGCGCGGCAGTAAGTGGCTTGCGCTTTGTCGAGGCCGAAGAGTTGCAGGTCAGTCTGAGTATTGGTATCGCCGGTTACAGCCCGGCCCTGGCGGATACGACGGCCTGGCTGAATGCTGCGGACGCTGCGTTGTACCAGGCCAAGCATCAAGGGCGTAATTGCATTGTATTGGCCGATACGCTGCCAATGGAGTCGTCTGTAGTCCAGCCGGTGTGATTGCGAGGTGGGCGCACTTACCTTGATCCAGGCCGGTGGGTGAGCGACGGATACTGTTAGGCTCGGGTTTCTCTCCAGGAGGAATCGACGATGCGCGAGCCCGAACCTTGTGACTGGCACGCCCTTACCCGCGGGCACAGTCTGCAGCAGCTGCACAGCAGCGACGTCGGACTCAGCAGCGCGCAAGCCGCCGAGCGTCTGCAGGACTACGGCCTCAACCAACTGCCGCAGCGCGCGGGGCTAACCCCCTGGCGGCGTTTTCTGCTGCAGTTTCATAACCTGTTGATCTATGTGTTGCTGGCCTCCATGGCGATGACCCTGGCGCTGGGCCAGTGGCTCGACAGTGCGGTGATTTTTGCCGTGGTGCTAATCAATGCGGTGATCGGCTTTATCCAGGAGGGCAAGGCCGAGCAAGCGATGCGTGCGATCCAGTCGATGCTCACCGTGGACAGCCGCGTGCGCCGTGATGGTGAGGTGCTCAGCTTGGCGGCCGAGCAGTTGGTGCCGGGTGATGTGGTGCTGCTGGATGCTGGTGATCGAGTGCCGGCTGACCTGCGCCTGCTGGAGGCGCGCGATCTGCGCATCGAAGAGGCCGCTCTGACGGGGGAATCACTGCCGGTGGATAAACACATCGCACCTGTGGCAGCCCTGGCCAGCCTGGGTGATCGGCGTTGCATGGCTTACTCCGGCACCCTGGTCAGCGCCGGCAGCGGTTGTGGTGTGGTGGTGGCCACGGGAGAGAACACCGAGCTGGGGCGCATCAGCCATATGCTCGGCGCGGTCACCGCCTTGCAAACCCCGTTGCTGGCCGATATGAGCCGCTTTGCCCGTTATCTGACCCTGATTATTGTGGCGCTGGCCGGCCTGACCTTCGCCTTTGGTGTGTTGCTGCGCGGCTACAGTGCCAGCGAAATGCTGATGGCCTCTGTAGGCCTGGCTGTGGCGGCGATCCCCGAGGGTTTGCCGGCCGTGCTAACGATTATTCTGGCCTTGGGCGTGCAGCGCATGGCGCGGCGGCGGGCCATTATTCGCCGCTTGCCGGCAGTGGAAAGCCTGGGCGCGGTGACGGTGATTTGCACCGACAAGACTGGCACCCTGACCCGCAACGAAATGACCGTGCAGCAAGTGTTTACTGCTGGTCATCACTATCAGGTCGAAGGCGTCGGTTATGCGCCCCATGGCAGCATTCATTGCGATGACGGCCAGTTGTGCAGCCTGGACAGTGCCCATGATTTGCGTGAGTTGGCCCGTGCCGGTCTGCTGGCCAACAACGCCAGTCTGGCCCTGAGCGATAAGCAGTGGCAGATCAGCGGTGACCCGACAGAGGCGGCCTTGCTGACCCTGGCGGGCAAGCTGGGTTTGCAGCTTGCTCAGGAGCACCAGCAGTTGCCGCAGGCAGATAGCATTCCATTCAGCTCCGAGCGCCGCTACTCGGCCAGCCTGCATCATGATCACAGCGGCCATGGCCTGATCTATGTGGTCGGGGCGCCTGAGCGCCTGCTGGCGCTGTGCAATCGGCAGTGGCGCGATGGCCACGACGAACCCCTCAACCTCAAGCATTGGCGTGTCCGCCTGGAGCAGGGCGCGAGTCAGGGCTTGCGCATGATCGGCCTGGCCCTGCGCACACTGCCGCAGGTGCAGCACGAACTGAACTATGCCGATATCGACGGTGATTTTGTCCTGCTCGGCTTGGTCGGCATGCTCGATCCGCCGCGCGAGGAGGTCATCCGTGCCATCGCCGACTGCCACAGTGCCGGCATCCGCGTGAAGATGATTACCGGCGATCACGCTGCCACCGCCGCCAGCATTGCTCGCAGTCTGGGGCTGAACAGTGACGCGCCGTTAACCGGCGTCGAATTGGACACCCTCAGCGATGCCGAACTGGACGCTCGCCTGGCCACTACCGAGGTGTTTGCCCGCACCAATCCGAGCCACAAGCTGCGCCTGGTTGAGCGCTTGCAGGCCCTCGGCGAACGGGTGGCAATGACCGGTGATGGCGTCAACGACGCCCCGGCCCTCAAGCGTGCCGACATCGGTATTGCCATGGGCATCAAAGGCACTGAGGTGGCCAAGGAAGCGGCGCAGATGGTGCTGGCCGACGATAACTTCGCCACCATCACCCATGCCGTGGAAGAGGGACGGGCGGTCTACGACACGCTGAAAAAGGCCATCATGTTTATTCTGCCCACCAATGGTGGCGAGGCGCTGGTGTTGCTGGTGGCGATTGCCTTTGGCCTGACATTGCCGATCACACCGTTGCAGATTCTTTGGATCAATATGATTACTGCCGTCACCTTGGCATTGGCCCTGGCCTTCGAACCGGCAGAGCAAGGCTTGATGGCCCGGCCGCCGCGCGATCCGCGCATGCCGCTGCTGAGCCCCGTGCTGTTATGGCGGATTGTCTGGATCGCCATGTTGATGACCGTGGTCAGCCTCGGGCTGTTTGCCTACAGCCAACACCTGGGCTGGGCCCTGGAGGCCAGCCGCAGCCTGGCGGTGAATGCCATGGTCGCGTGTGAAATCGGTTACCTGTTCAGCAGCCGCAGCCTGTATGGCCCGGCACGTTTTGGCTGGCGGGATAACCCGATGATCTGGGCCATGGTGCTGGTGCTCAGCGCCCTGCAACTGGCGCTGACTTACTGGCCGCCGTTGCAGGGGCTGTTTGCCATGGCCGCGTTACCCGTGCTGGCCTGGGCCTGGTGCCTGGGGACTGCCGTCGGTGTGTGCGTGCTGGTAGAACTGGAAAAGGTTGTGTTGCGTCGTTTGCGGGCATAGGGGCCAACGGCGGCGCTTTAGATGAGTTGATGATCAAGGAGTATGAATATGCAAATAGTCCTACTGGCCAGCGACGGTTCCGCCCATGCCGACCGTGCGGTGGCCTACTTGATTGAACAGATTCAGCAGGGTGGCTTGCTCAGTGATGCGTGCGCCGTGCATCTGCTCAATGTGCAGCCGCACCTGCCCAGTCGCATCAGTCAGGGGATGAGTGCTGAAGATTTGCACGAGTACTACCAAAGCCACAGCAACAGTGCCCTGGTCACAGCGCTGGCGCAGTTACAGCAAGCAGGCATCTCCTCTACTGTGCACAGCCGCGTTGGTGCGCCGGGTGCCAGCATCGTTGCCTGCGCCAAGGAGCTGGATTGCCAGAGCATCATCATCGGCAGTCATGGTGCCGGCCTAACCCTGGGTTCGCTGCTGGGCTCGGTGGCCAGTGAGGTGGTCAGGCTTAGCGAACTGCCGGTAACCCTGGTCAAGTAACGCCGCAGACGGCTGAGGTCGCGCAGTGCTTACTGCAGGCCGTGGCGTTGCAGAATGGCGGTGTAGCTGCCGTCGGCACGCATATCTCGCAGTGCCTGATTGAAGGCACTTACGATTTGCCCACTCTGTGGGTGCTTGCGCCGCACCAGAATATGCAGCGGCGATTCGGACAGTGGAACGGGTAAAAACTCCAGTGCCGGGCTGAGTTCGGCCAGTTCATGGCTGAGGTAGTACCTGGCCACCCATTCGTCTTCCAGGGTCAGGTCGACACGCCCAGCGGCGAGCATGCGTGCGGCGGTCGCAAAGCTGGAGGCCACTTCTTTGTGCAGGCGTGCGTCGCTGTCGAACGTTGGCCCGTAGGCAAACCCCCTGGCCACCGCGATGCTGTAGGGCAGCAGGTCATCCAAGTGCTTGAACTCGATGACGCTGCCGGTGCGGCGCATAAAACGGATGCGGTTGATCAGGTAAGGCTCGGAGTAGATTCCATAGGCTTGCCGCTCGGCGGCGAACCAGGAGGACAGCAGAACATCGTAGCGGTCATGTTGCATGCCCTGCAGCGCACGCGCCCAGGGCACCTCATGATATTCGCTGGTGTAGCCGGCGCGTTGCAGGGCGGTGCTGACCAAGTCAGTGGCCAGGCCATTGTTTTGCAACTGCGCGTCCGTAAACGGCGGCCAGGTATTGGCCACCAGGCGCAACGTCTCTGCCGACAGCGCGGTGCTGAACATCAGGCTGAACAGGCAGGTGAACAAACGCGGATAAACCACAGTGGCTGTCCTTCAGAAATCATCAGATGAGCGTAGACCCTTGATCATCAGGCCGGCTGCTGTGGGGGTAATTACCTGCATGGGGCCCGACGCGTCTGCGCGCAAACAAAAAATCCTCATCCGTTGTAACAATGCTTGGCTAATCAGCTCTAGTGATACAGGTAAGCAAGCCGTTGCCTGTTTTACTGTGTATTTCATTGTCGATATGAGGATTTCACCATGAGCAATACGAGCACGTTTTCCGCCGCAGCCCTGGCCTTGGCATTGGGTTCAGCTCTCACACTCGCGGCTGCGCCACTGACCGCCCAAGCGGCCGGCGACAGTGATAAATGCTTTGGTGTTGCGCTAAAAGGTCAGAACGACTGCGCAGCAGGTGCTGGAACTTCCTGTGCAGGCACTTCGAAAAAGGACTATCAGAGCGATGCTTGGAAGCTGGTTCCCAAGGGCACGTGTGAGCAAACCGTCAGTCAGAGTTCGCCAACCGGCTTTGGTCAGTTGGCGGCATTCAAAGCCAAAGGCTGATTAGGGACGGATCATGACCAATCACGCAGCAGGGTTTGCTGCCGGGTCTGCGGCCCGTGCGCCGCAGTTGCCAGCGCGCGCGGGCCTGGGCCTCAAATCTGAGCATTACCAGGCGATTCTGGACAGCTCGGCGGATGTTGGGTTTTTCGAGGTGCATGCCGAGAACTACATGGTGGCCGGCGGGCCGTTCCACCATTACCTGGGCTTGCTGCGTGAACGCTATGCCTTATCACTGCATGGTGTAGGGCTGTCCATCGGTGCCGCCGCACCGCTGGATGAGGCCCATCTACAGCGGCTGGCTGTGTTGATTGAGCGTTATCAGCCACAGGCTTTTTCCGAACACCTGGCCTGGTCCAGTCATGATCAGGTGTTTTTCCATGATCTGTTACCGGTGGCCTATGACGCCGCCACCCTGGCGCGAGTCTGTGAGCACATCGATCGGGTGCAGAGTCGTTTGCAGCGGCAGATGTTGCTGGAAAATCCGGCGACCTATGTCGAATTTGCCTGCTCAAGCATGGATGAGGCGCAGTTCCTTGGTGAGGTGGTGCAGCGCACCGGCTGTGGGCTGCTGCTGGATGTGAACAATGTGTATGTCTCCAGCATCAATCACCAGCGCGATCCCTGGGCTTATATCCAGAGCCTGCCGCTGCATGCGGTGGGTGAGCTGCACTTGGCCGGGTTTGCCGAGGACTGTGATGGCGCCGGTGCGCGCCTGCTGATTGACAGCCATGGTGCGCCGGTCGATCAGGCTGTCTGGGCCTTGTATGCGCAGACCCTGACGTTGACCGGGGCGCTGCCGACCCTGATCGAGCGAGACCATCAGGTGCCAGCATTGGCCGTGCTACTGGCTGAGGCGCGGCAGGCCGACAGCTTGCTGCGCGAGCATGGCGCGGCGGGGTGTGCGGCATGAGTCTCTACGCGGACTTTGCTGCGGCCTTGCTCGCTCCCGAGGGCGCATGTCCGGTGGGCTTGGTGACGGCCAATGGCTCTGATCAGGCGGTGCGTTTTACGGTCTACCGGAACAATGTGCAGAGTTCCCTGGTGGATGCCCTGGCCGACAGTTACCCGGTGTTGGTGCAACTGGTGGGGGCGGCCTTCTTTCGCGCCATGGCGCTTGTCTATGTGCGCCAGGCGCCGCCGCGCACGCCGCTGTTGGTGGACTATGGTGGTGATTTTGCCGACTTCGTCGAGGGCTTTGCTCCGGCGGCCAGCGTGCCCTATCTGGCGGCGGTGGCGCGTCTGGAGCGTGCTCGGGTGCAGGCCTATCACGCCGCTGACAGCCAACCCCTGACGGCGGATCAGCTGGCCGCGGCCCTGGCGCAGCCTGACACCTTGGGCGATTTGCGCATCAATCTGCATGCCAGCGTGGCAGTGCTCAGTGCGCCCTATGCGTTGGTGTCCATCTGGCAAGCCCACCAAGGCGACGCTGACTTTGCCTCACTGGATCCGTTGCAGGCGGAGCACGCCCTAGTGCTGCGCAGCCAATGGCAGGTCCAGGTGCATGCCGTCGGTGTGGGCTGCGCAAATTTTGTCCGAGCTCTGCAGCAAGGACAGCCCCTTGGGCTTGCCGCAGCGGCAGCAGCGACGGACTCCCATTTCGATCTTGCGGCCAGTTTGGCCTTGCTGCTGCAGGCTCAGGTTCTGTGTTGCGAACCCAGTCATTAAAGGAAAAACCTATGTCTCAGTTCAGTACTCGGCCCCGTATGGACGGCCTGGTTGCTTTGCTCGAACGCTATGTCGCGTTGTGCTCGAAGGTGCCCCACAGCCTGCTAGCCCTGTTGGGGCGTTTTGCCCTGGCAGCGCTGTTCTGGAAGGCCGGGCAAACCAAAGTGGCGAATTTTGCGCTTGATCCGTTTGCCGGTACCTGGCAAATCGGTTGGCCACGGCTGGCGGATTTCGCGGTTGAATTGTTTGCCAGCGAATACCAGTTGCCATTTATCGCCCCGGCCGTTGCGGCGCTGCTGGCCGCGACGGCCGAGCATGTACTGGCTCTACTGCTATTGCTGGGGCTGGCCACGCGTTTTGCAGCATTGGGTCTGCTGGGCATGACCTTGGTCATTCAACTATTGGTCTATCCAGATGCCTATCCGACCCATGCCACTTGGGCGGCGGTGCTGCTCTATCTGCTGGCCAGAGGGCCGGGTGTGTTTTCTCTTGATCATTTGCTGGCCCGCCATTACCGCGTTTTGGGGCGCTAGCCTGAGCTGTTCTATCCGCCTTTCTTCCTCTTTTCGGCGTCCGACTGGGCGCCGCCATCTCTGCTAAGGGCAGGCACAGAACATGTGTCTTGCACCGCACAGCAGGCATCTTCTATTGACATGCAGCAGTCTGTCGTTAGGCGTTGGTCTGACAGGCGGACGCGCAGGCCCTGGCTGTGGCAAACTCTGCTTTTTTTCAGGGCCTTTGTCGGTGTGCCGACCCGACCCTGAGGTGTCGCCCCCCATATTTGTGCCTGTGGCTCGCAGCCCAGAGGCTTTAGCGCATAACCGGCCACTGCGGGTGGCCATGACAAGAAGAGGAAAGACCGTGCACAACGTCGTAATCAGTGGCACTGGCTTGTACACCCCAGCGAACAGCATCTCCAACGAGGAGTTGGTGCAAGCGTTCAATGCTTACGTTCAGCAATTCAACGCGGATAACGCTGCTGCTATCGAGTCTGGCGAAGTCCAGGCGCTGACCGAATCCAGCGCCGCATTTATCGAAAAAGCCTCCGGGATCAAAAGTCGCTTTGTCATCGACAAGGCCGGCATTCTTGACCCGCAACGCATGACCCCGCGGATTCCCGAGCGCAGCAACGACGAACAGTCGATCCTCTGCCAGATGGGCGTAGGCGCTGCTCAAGACGCCCTGGCCCGTGCCGGCAAGACCGCCGCCGATGTGGACATGGTCATCGTTGCCTGCTCCAACCTGCAGCGCGCCTACCCGGCCATTTCGATTGAGATTCAGGCGGCTCTGGGTATTCAGGGTTTTGCCTATGACATGAACGTGGCCTGCTCGTCGGCCACCTTCGGCCTGCAAGCGGCGACCAACTGCGTGCAACTAGGCCAGGCCCGTGCCGTGCTGGTGATTAGCCCGGAGATCTGCACCGGCCACCTCAACTTTCGTGACCGCGACAGTCATTTCATCTTTGGCGATGCCGCCACTGCGGTGCTGGTGGAACGTGCCGATCTGGCTACTTCCGCGCATCAGTTCGACATTGTTGGCACCAAGCTGATCACCCAGTTCTCCAACAACATCCGTAACAACTTCGGCTTCCTCAACCGCGCCGCGGAAGAGGGTATCGGCGCGCCGGACAAGCTCTTCGTCCAGGAAGGCCGCAAGGTATTCCGCGATGTCTGCCCGATGGTGGCCGAGCTGATCGCCGCACACCTGGCGGAAAACCAGTTGAACGTCGGCGACGTCAAGCGCTTCTGGCTGCACCAGGCCAACCTCAACATGAACCTGCTGATCACCCGCAAGCTGCTGGGCCGTGACGCCGAGCCAAGCGAAGCGCCGGTGATTCTCGACACCTACGCCAACACCAGTTCCGCCGGTTCGGTGATTGCCCTGCACAAGAATCAGGATGATCTGCCACGCGGTGCCCTGGGCGTGCTCAGCTCCTTCGGTGCCGGTTACTCCATTGGCAGCGTGATCCTGCGCAAGCGTTGATGGATTATCCCGCCGACAGCGCGTTGCTCACTCGCCTGCTGGCGGGGGAGCAGCGAGCGTTTCGCGAGTTGGTGGTGGCCTATCAGGGCGGCATGCGGGCGGTGGCCTACGCCATTGTCGGCAGTCGCCATGCCGATGAGGTGGTGCAGGACGCCTGGCTGGCTGTGGTGCGCCATCTGCACGGTTTTCAGGGACGTTCCAGTCTCAAGACCTGGCTGTTCACCATCACGGCCAATACGGCCAAGGCTCGCCTCAAACAGAACCGTCGTGAAGTGTTGCTGGATGACCTGCCGTCCCCCCATGGCAGCGTCGGCGATGAGCGCTTTTCAGCCGATGGTCACTGGCTGCTGGCACCCCATGCGTGGCATGAAGATTCGCCAGAGGCCCTGCTGAACGCCAGCGAGCTGCGCGAGTGTTTGGAGAAAACCCTGGTCACCCTGCCTGAGTTGCAGAACAGTGTTTTGCTGTTGCGCGAGCGTCAAGGGCTTGAATTGGACGCTATTTGTAATCTTCTTGATATCTCGCTCTCTAATGTCCGTGTGCTGCTGCACCGTGCCCGGTTAAAGGTTTTTGCCACGTTGGAACACTTTGAGGAGACTGGCCAATGTTGAGCTGCAAACAACTGGTGCTGCGCTCGAGTGATTTTCTCGATGGGCAATTGACCTTGCGTGAGCGTTTTGCGGTGCGTACTCACCTGGCCATGTGCATTAACTGTCGGCGCTTTATTCGCCAACTGCGCCTTACTCAACGTGTCGTGCAGCAACTGCCCGAGGTTGAAATCAGAGGTCTGGATGCATTGGCCGAGCGCCTCGCACGCGCCGCCAAAAAGCCAGAAAAACGCTCGTAAGGCTGACGACATGGGCGCTGCAGGCGTCGATGATCTGCGTAGCGTGCCTTCGCCATTCGGCTAAAAACGCTTGTTTTTCAACTGCCTGGAAAAGTTCCACTGTCACAAAAGCTTTATATTTGTGCAACTGAGCTGAAATAACCCCCCGCCAATATTCCCCCCAACACAACGTAGCCCAACGGCTTCGGTGTTTCTTAAGACTAAGTAGGGGAATTCTGGATGATTCGTAAGCACTTCGCCGGTTTTGCCGCCAGCGCCCTCGCACTGGCCGTTTCGGCCCAGGCTTTCGCAGGTACCGTGACCACTGACGGTACTGACATCATGATCAAGACCAAGAGCGGTCTGGAAGTTACCACCACTGACAAGCAGTACAGCTTCAAGCTGGGCGGCCGTCTGCAGGCTGACTTCGACCAGTTCGACGGTGTTTACACCAAGAACAACAACAGCGCCAACGAATCCTACTTCCGTCGCGCTCAGCTGGAATTCGGCGGTAACTACAAGGACTGGCGCTACCAGGCCAACGTTGACTTCGCTGACCTGGCTGGCTCCAAAACCAAGTGGGATGAAGCTTCCATTGCTTACACTGGCTTCGCGCCGATCGTGATCAAGGTCGGTAAGTTTGACCAGGACTACGGCCTGGAAAAAGCCACCAGCTCCAAGTGGACCACCGCCATCGAGCGTACCGCTGTCTATGACCTGGCTTCCTGGGTTAACGACAAGGAAGACGGCATGGGTATCCAGGTTAGCGGCACCACCGCTGGCATGTTCTACGGTTCGGCTGGCATCACCCAGCAAGACGGTACTGCCACCTACGGTGATACTACCGAGCAGCTGGGCGAAGATGACGACGGCGAAGATGTAAACACCTTCAACGCCCGTGGCGTATTTGCCCCGATCGTTAGCGAGACCGAAGTGCTGCACCTGGGCCTGGATTACGCGCAGCGCAGTTACGAAGATGACACCTTCAAGGGTGGCATCACCTCCCGTCTGGGCGTGCGAGGCATCACCGAGAACACTAAGAATTCGTCGTCCATCAAAATGGCTGACACTGACGCCGGCTACTTCAGCGATGACCAAGTATGGGGCGCTGAGTTCGCCTACATGAATGGCCCGATTTCGGTGCAGAGCGAATACTTGAAGCGTGACCTCAGCGGTCAAGACGACAACAGCGATCGCACCGCAACAGGTTACAACGCTCAACTGGCTTACACGCTGACCGGTGAGTCGCGTACCTACAAGCTGGACGGCGGCAAGTTTGACGCCATCAAGCCTGCTGACAAGACCATGGGTGCATGGGAAGTGTTCTACCGTTACGACAACCTGCAGGTTGAAGACGATAACGGCGGCCTGGACACCATTTCTGGTCTGAATATCGATGAAACGACCGCCAAGATCCACACCCTGGGTGTGAACTGGTACGCCAATGAGGCCGTTAAGGTTTCCCTTAACTACCTGATGAGCACGACTGACGACGATACCGTTGCCGTACAGAAACGTGAAACCGACGCCACTGACGACGACGGCAAAGCTATCTCGCTGCGCGCTCAATACGTGTTCTAAAAATGTTGTAACAGTGCTGCTCCTCTTAAGCCCCGCCTCGTGCGGGGCTTTTTTTCGTCGGCACAAAACCCCAGACTGAGCCCATGCCTATTCTGACTCTCGATAGCCTTAGCGATCTGCCTGCCGCCCAGTGGAATGCCTTGTTGGCGGACTCTCAGCCGTTTGTTCAACACGGTTTTCTGTCGGTGCTGGAGGACAGCGGCAGTGTTGGCCCAGGAACGGGCTGGCAACCGGCCCATCGCCTGTTGGTCGATGCCCATGGCGCGCCGCTGGCGGCGTTGCCGGGTTATGTGAAGCAGCATTCCTATGGCGAGTATGTCTTCGACATGGCTTGGGCTGAGGTCTGTGCCCGTGCCGGGATCGACTACTACCCCAAACTGCTAACCGCGGTGCCCTTTACTCCGGTCAGTGGGGGCAGATTGCTGGGTGATGGTGTGGCAGCGGCGCAGCTACTGAATGAGTTGAGCGCCAGCTTGCATGACCAGAGCCTGTCGAGCTGGCATGTGAACTTCACCGATGCCGCTGCCGATCAGTTGCTGCGCGGCCGTGAGGGCTGGCTGGAACGCCTGGGTTGCCAGTTCCTCTGGCACAACCGCGGTTATCGCGATTTTGCCGACTTTCTCGATCAACTGACCTCGCGCAAACGCAAGCAGCTGCGCAAGGAGCGCGAGCAGGTGGCGGGGCAGGGCATCGAGTTTGAGTGGTGTGAGGGTCGGCAACTCAGCGAGCCTGAGTGGGATTTTGTCTATGCCTGCTACGCCAACACCTATCACGTGCGTGGGCGTCAACCGTACCTGACGCGCAGTTTCTTTAGCCTGCTGGCCGAGCGTCTGCCGGAGACGATTCGCGTGGTGTTGGCTCGGCAGCGCGGGCGTGCGGTCGCCATGGCTTTCAGCCTGCAGGCCGGCGACACCTTGTATGGTCGCTACTGGGGCTGCCTGGGTGATTTCGACCGCTTGCACTTTGAAACCTGTTTCTATCAGGGCATCGACTACGCCATCGGCCAGGGTTTGCAGCGCTTCGATGCTGGCGCCCAGGGCGAGCACAAGCTGATTCGCGGTTTTGAGCCGCAGCTCACCCGTTCCTGGCACTACCTGTGTCATCCGGGCTTGCGCGCCGCCGTGGCGGATTTTCTTCAGCAGGAGCGTGCAGGCGTGCAGTTGTATGCTCAGCAGGCGCGCGAATTGTTGCCTTATCGGCACGCGGAGCAGGGCTAACGCATTGCTGGCGGTGGCCGAAAAGGGATTTGTCATAAAGGGGTCATAGTCCTGTCACGAAACTCGGGCAATTTTGCAGGCCTATGTCTTCTAACGCCGGAGTTGCTGAGTCTATGAAATCGTTTGTTATCAAACCGCTGTCGATTGCCCTGCTGGCCGCCACCTTGGCTGCTTGCAGCATGAATGCTCCGGCCCCATCAGCGAGTGCCGCCAAGGCCGCGGAAGCAGCGCTGAATAACGATGACTGGTATCAGGTGTGGACTGAAGGTCAGGCGGTGGTGTTTGACGATCACGCGGTCTATGCCGAGTACGTGAAGACCGGCAAGGCGCCGGTTATGAAAGACCTCGGCATCAAGGACCAGCAGGGACGCAACATCGTTCTGGGGCTGCGCGCCGAAGACCGCAGCAAGGACGTTAACACCCTGGCGGCCAAGCGCTTCATCGACGTCAACCTGCCGCCGAGCAGCAGCTTCTATGGCGAGATTCGCGAAGACAACAAGATCTTCGTGTTTCAGCGCTACGGCGACATGATGGACGTGGTCAAATTGGGCGAGCCGATTTTCAGCTACATCGAGCTGGGTGCTGGCCCGGATGGCGAGCGCTTGATTTACGCGCTGGCCAAAGAAGAGAAAAAGCCGGAAAAACTGATCGTCAAGTTCAAGAGCATGAATCGCTAAGCAGCATGCTTTAGCGTCGACCAGAAAAAAGCCGCGCCGGCAGTTAGTACTGCCGGCGCGGCTTTTTCGTTGTGGCGTTTACAGGCGCTTGGCGTCGATGATCAGGATCGCTTCACGCGGTACATCACGGGCGCCGGTAGGCATTGCCGAGATACGGTCGACCACGTCCATGCCTTTGACCACATGGGCAAACACGGCATAGCCGAAGTCGCGCTGGCCGTTGTCGAGGAAGTCGTTGTTGGTGCTGTTGATAAAGAACTGGCTGGTGGCTGAGTCCACCGCCGAGGTGCGGGCCATGGCCAGCGAGCCACGCACATTGCGCAGGCCGTTATCAGCTTCATTCTTGATCGGTGGCTGGGTGGCTTTCTGCTGCATGTCCGGGGTGAAGCCGCCGCCCTGAACCATGAAGTTGGGGATCACACGGTGGAAGATGGTGCCGTTGTAATAGCCGCTGTCCACATAAGCGAGAAAGTTCTTCACGCTGATCGGCGCCTTGTCGGCCTCCAGCTCGATTTCAATCGCACCCTGGCTGGTATTGAGCAGTACATGGGGCTTGTCTGCGGCCAGCAGGTTGGCGCTGAACAGCAAGGTGCCGGCGGCAAGGGCGAGGGTTTTCAGCATGGTGTCGGTGTCCTGTTAGGTTATGGTTTTTGCTTGCGCGTTTTTTTCATCGGCGGGTTAACCGGCTGGGAGGTGCCATCCAGCTCGGTGAGAAAGTGCAGCAGTTGGCTATTGAAGGCTTCGGGTTGGTCCATGGGCGTGGCATGGCGGGAGTCTTCGATCACCACCAGGCGGGCATTGACCATCTCGTCGACATAGGCCTGCTTGTTCGCCACTGGTGTGTAATCGCGGTCGCCGCTGACCACCAGGGTCGGGCAGGTGATCTTGCTGATTTGCCCACGCACGCCCCAGCCGATGATGGCGTCCAGGCTGGACAGGTAGGCACGCTTGTCGTTGCGCGGCCAGCGGCGTTCGATCTTCAGGCGCAGTTCGACCTGCTCGGGTTTGGGGAATAGCAGTTTGCCCAGACCCTTGGCGATGGTCTCCAGACTCAGTAGGCGCGACAGGCTCCAGCGTTTGGCAATTTGCACGCAATCGGCAAAGGATTTGGCTTTCACCTCCGGGCCGCTGTTGACGATGGTCAGGCTGCGCAACAGCTCCGGGCGATCGACGCCGAGTTGAAAGCCGATCATGCCACCCATGGAGATGCCCACCAGATGCACGGTGCCGAGCTGCAGGTGTTCGATCAACGCGGCCACATCCTCGGCAAAGCCGGCAATGCTGTAGTGCTCATCGGGCTTGTCGGAGCGGCCATGGCCGCGTAGGTCGATAACGATCACCCGGTACAAGGGGCTAAGCACGGGGATCTGCGATTCCCAATCCAGGGTGCTGGAGCCCAGGCCGTGAACCAGCAGCAGCGGCGTGCCGTGGCCGTAATCCTCGTAGTGCAACTGGCAACCGTCGTGGGTGAAAAAGGCCATGGACTTTCCTCGTGGGGCTCGTGCGGGCTGGGGCTTTGTGCGACTGGGCTCAACTGTGCCGCAGTCAGGGCTGATCGTCCAGATTGCAGCTGTCGTAGGTCTTGATCAGCTCCACCAGAATCCGGCTGGCCGGGCCCAGGGCTTTGTCTTTGTGGCTGTAGAGGGTGAAACGCGGGTGGTTGCTCATCCCGCTTTCCAGCGGCAAGGCCTTCAGCTGCTGGGCGTCCAGCTCACGTTGGATCAGGTGCCGGGGTAGCCAGGCAAACCCCAGGCCGCTGCTGACGAAGTGAGCGGCGGTGGACAAGCTGCTGACCGTCCAGCGCTGTTCGGCACCGAGCCAGCCGACATCCCGTGGGCGGCTGCGGCCGGAGTCGCGGATCACCACCTGCAGCTGGTTTTGCAGGTCGGCAAAGGTCAGGTCCCGTTGCAGTTGGTGCAGGGCGTGGTCGGGGTGGGCGACGGCGATAAATTCGACTTCGCAGAGCTCATGGCCCAGGTAACCGACGATATCCAGGCTGCTGATGGCCAGGTCGGCATTGCCTTCGAGCAGTACTTCCTCGACCCCGGAGAGCACTTCTTCGCGCAGGCGCACGCGACAGCCGCGGCTTTGCGGCATAAAGGCCGCCAGTGCGCGCAGCAGACGTTCGGTTGGATAGGCCGCATCGACCACCAGACGCACTTCCGCTTCCCAGCCCTGGTCCAGGTTGTAGGCCAGGTCTTCCAGTTGGCTGGCCTGCAGCACCAGTTGGCGCGAGCGGCGCAGTAACACGTCACCGGCATCGGTGAGCACCGCCTTGCGCCCGTCGATGCGCAGCAACGGCACGCCTAACTGCTCCTGCATGCGCGCCACGGTGTAGCTGATGGACGATTGTGAACGGTGTAAAACCTCGGCGGCTTGAGCAAAGCCGCCGTTGTCGACCACAGCCTGCAGGGTGCGCCATTGTTCCAGGCTAACGCGGGGTGCTTTCATCTTGGCCTCTTTGTGTCCTAAGCTGGCGCCCCCTTGGCGGAGACCACCGATGAAGAAACTTTGTGCTTTTTTGCTGTTGGCGCTGCCGCTGACAGCCCTGGCTTACCCGATTGACGTGAGCAAGCAGCTCAACGGCAGCGAAGTCTCGGCCACGGCGGTGGAAATCGACCACAACATGGTCGGCCTGCTGTTGGAAAACTATGGCAAGGCCGATGCCAGTTGCGTGGCGCGCTTTGCCAACGGCCCGGAAAGCCCGCGGGTGCGCAAGACGACGCTGGCTGGCGGCAAGCGCGAGAACCTGACCGTGCGTTTTACCCGCAGCGTTATCCATATGCGTATCCAACTGACCTGCAAGCCGCAATAAGCGTGCATCACGGGCGCGGTACATGGGCACGATAGATCAGTCTGGTCGATCATTTAAAGCGGTTTTTTGCGCTATTTAATCGATCGGTATCTATCTAACCTGTGCGCATCCCCTCTGGAGCGTCTTGCTCCAGACGTTAATGGCATTCTTTGCGGTTTCTCCGCGGTCGCTCTCCTTGGCCGCAACCCTGGCCTGATCGGTTAATCGATCAGGCTTTTTTATGGGCGACGGTTTGTGCCTATCTCTGTCGATATGAACGCGCTAAGGTGGCCGGCTTTTGCAACAGATGGTCAGGTTTTCCTTGCGTGGATAAGCCGGGCCCAGGTGAGGCGTGTATGCAGTTGTCCGGACGTGGCGTCGGTTTGTCGCTGATTGCGTCGGTGTTGTTTGTGCTGATTCCCGGTTATGTGCGCGAACTGGCGCCGCTGGATGGCGTGCAGGTGTTTGCCCAGCGCGTGCTCTGGTCGATCCCGATGGTGTTGCTGCTGGTGCTGCTCACGCGGCAGTGGGGCGTGCTGGGTGCGGTGCTGCAGCGCCTGCGTCGTGAACCGCGTTTGCTGGCGGCCTTGCCCCTGGCGGCGGCTTTGATGGGGGTGCAATGGGCGCTGTTTGTCTGGGCGCCCCTGGCCGGGCGGATGCTGGAGATTTCCCTCGGCTATTTCCTCTTGCCGCTGGCAATGGTGCTGGTCGGCCGGCTGTTCTATGGCGAACGCCTGCGGCCGTTGCAGACGTTGGCGGTGGTCTGTGCCGTGCTCGGGGTGGTGCATGAACTGTGGCTGACCCGCGCGTTCTCTTGGGTGACTCTGCTGGCAGCCCTGGGCTACCCGCCGTATTTCATGTTGCGGCGCTGGATGCGTCTGGATGCCTTGTCCGGTTTTATTCTGGAGATGCTCATGCTGGCACCGCTGGCCATCTGGCTGATCGCCAGCGCCGGCCTGCCTGACGTGTTTAGCCTGGCGCCGCAACTATGGTGGTTGCTGCCTGGGCTGGGGTTGCTAAGCACCCTGGCCTTCGGCGCGATGATGGCCTCCAGCCGCTTGCTGCCGTTGGGGCTGTTCGGCATCCTCAGTTATGTCGAGCCGGTGCTGCTGTTTGCGGTGTCGGTGCTGGTGCTGGGCGAGCATTTCAACCCGGCGCAGCTGTGGACCTACCTGCCGATCTGGCTGGCGGTACTGCTGATCGGCTGGGACAGCGCGCGACTCTTGCGTCGCCAGGCTCGGCAGGGCCTTTGAATACACGGAGACAGGTCATGCAGTTGAATACCGATTTGCACCAGCGCGTGGTCATCGATAGCCACGCCGTGGCTTGGCAGCCCTCGCCACTGCCGGGTGTCGAGCGCCGACCGCTGGAACGCCTGGCCGCGGAAAGTGGGCGCACCACCTCGATTGTGCGGTATGCCGCGGGTTCCTCCTTTAAGGCTCACCTGCATCCCCTGGGCGAAGAAATCCTGGTGCTGGACGGCGTGTTTGCCGACGAGCACGGTCAGTACCCGGCCGGCACCTGGCTGAAAAATCCACCGGGCAGCCAGCACGCGCCTTCCAGCCCGGACGGCTGCCTGCTGTTCGTCAAACTCTGTCACCTGACGGCAGACGACGAGATTGCCGGGCGCATCGATACCCGCAGTGCCCAGTGGCAACCCGGATTGGTCGAGGGCTTGAGTGTGTTGCCGCTGGACAGCGTAGGCACGACCCACACCGCCTTGGTGCGCTGGGCACCGGGCACCCAGTTCAAGCCGCACAGCCATTGGGGGGGTGAAGAAATCCTGGTGCTGGAAGGTACTTTTCAGGACGAGCAGGGCGATTACCCGGCCGGTACCTGGCTGCGCAACCCCCACGGCTCCAGCCATCGGCCGTTCTCGACTGAGGGCTGTTTGATCTACGTGAAGGTTGGCCATTTACCCGCGTAGGTTTACTCCAGGCGCACGCGGTACACCTCATTGAGCGGGATGAGCTTGTCCCGCGCCAGTTGCAGGGCACTCTGAGTCAGCGGGCGCATGCCGTCGTGGATGGCTTGCTGCTCGATGCTTTGTGCCGATACCGACGGTTCGATCAGGGCGCGCAGCGCCGGGGTCACTTCCAGCAACTCATAAGCGGCCACCCGCCCGGCAAAGCCGAGGTTGCGGCAATGCTCGCAACCGCTCCCCACATAAAAGGGTTCGTCGCTGCTGAGCCCCAGGGTGCTGCGCACATGGGCGCTGACCTCTTCCTCAACCAGGCAGTGCGGGCAGTTGCGTCGTACCAGGCGCTGGGCCAGAACCCCCAACAGGCTGGCGTTGAGCAGGTAGGGGGCAATGCCGATTTCCAGCAGGCGGGTCACGGTGGTGGCCGCGCTGTTGGTGTGCAGGGTGCTGAGCACCAAGTGGCCGGTGAGGGCACTTTCGGTGGCCATCATGGCGGTTTCCTGGTCGCGGATTTCGCCGACCATGATTACGTCTGGGTCATGGCGCAGGATGTGGCGCAGGGCGCGGGCGAAGGTGTAGCCGATCTGCGGCTTGACCTGGATCTGGCGGATGCCGTCGATCTGGTATTCCACCGGGTCTTCCACGGTGATGATGTTGACGCCGCTGCTCTTGATCCCGTTCAGGGCGGCATACAAGGTGGTGCTCTTGCCCGAGCCGGTGGGGCCGGTGACTAAGACGATGCCCTGGTTGTGGCTGATCAGGTCGCGGAAGCGCTCAACGTCGCGACCATTGAAGCCGATTTGGTCGAGGGTTTTCAGGCTTTGGCGGGTGTCGAGGATACGGATCACCACGCTCTCGCCATGCACCGTGGGCATGATCGACAGGCGCAGGTCGATGGTGCGGTCGCCCTGTTTGACCATGTGCCGGCCATCCTGGGGCAGGCGCCGCTCAGCGATGTTCATGCCGCCGATAATTTTGATTCGGCTGACGATGGCGGACAGGTTGCTGTGCTTAACCCGGCGGATCTCCAGTAGCACGCCGTCGATACGCAGCAGAATCACCACGTCGTGCTCGCCCGGCCGCAAATGAATGTCCGAGGCGCGGCGGCTGATAGCCTCTTCCAGCAGCGAGTCGACAAAACGCACAGTGGGCGGGTCCTCGGCCAACTGCTTGATGCGGTGCAAGCTCAGCGATTGTTCGCTGGTTTCGTTTTCTGGCAACTCATGGGCGGTGGCGCTGGCATACAGGCGGCTGATGGTTTGTTCCACTTCGCTGGCGTTGGCCAATACCGCTTCCACCGGTTTGCCGGTGACAAAACCCAACAGGTGCAGGAGTTCGCAGTGGGTTGGGTCAGGGGAGGCGACGATCAGGCGCTCGCCATCAAGCATCAACGGCACCACCAGATAGCGCCGCGCCAGGCTCTCAGGCACCAGCTTCACGCACTCCGGCTGGATGTCGAAGTTCTCCAGGCTGACCTGGGCGATACCTAGTTGCTGGGCCAGGGTCAGGCCCAGGCGCTCGGCGCTGATCATCTTCAGTTCCAGCAGCACCTGACCGAGACGGCCCAGTTCGGGGTGTTGGTGCTGGTGGCTGAGGGCTTTTTCCAGCTGTGAGGGCGAGATGACGCCGCACTCAAGCAGCAGGTTGCCCAGTGACATGCCTTGTGGCGTCAGGCTCGGGTGTTCCTGCAGATGCTGGCGCAAATCACGGCTGTTCTTGAACAAAGACGACATTGGCGGCCCCCCGTACTGATGGTCCTTTCAGTATGCAGGCTGGCAAATGGCCATCGCTGAGTTGGGTCAATGGTCGGGCATATAGGCTGGCGTTAGCGCAGCACGTCGTTGAGCACTTCGCGCACGATGCCAGTTGTGATGTTGACCAGGGCCGCGTCGGTGCCTACCTGTTGCCACTCGTAGCCTTGGTAGTAGGGCAGTTGCCGGGCGAAAGCGGGGTCGAGTTTCTTCGCGATGCCGGGTGGCAGCGGCTTGCCACGGGCGAGGTTTTTGCGGATACCCGGTGGCAGTGCTTGCGCCTGGCCATAGCTGTCGCTGTTACGACTGAAAATCCGCCGGATGTCGTCGAGGTCATCGTCGTAGCGGCGCTGGAAATCGTCATCGTCGTAATCGTCGTTGCTGGTATGGGTGGTTTTTTTACCTTTCTCAGGCTGGCTGGATGGGTGTTGGCTGCTGGCGTCTTTGCCATTTTGGCCTTTGGCCTGGTTGGACTTGCCGTTGCTGGGGTCGGCCAGGGCCTGACCGGCGCTCAGCAGCAAGGCCAGGCAGGTAGTGCCTAGCATTAGAAACGGTTTGGCGGGCATAGTTATGACTCCTTGGAGGTCCTGCTTAGAGATTGCACGCGTGAGTCTAGCGTGGTCCAGACTAGGCTGTTGTCG
Organism: Pseudomonas sp. BGA-UO-ETr-WB11; assembly: GCF_059567785.1. Lineage (NCBI taxonomy): Bacteria > Pseudomonadati > Pseudomonadota > Gammaproteobacteria > Pseudomonadales > Pseudomonadaceae > Pseudomonas > Pseudomonas sp. BGA-UO-ETr-WB11. The sequence continues at coordinate 89,821 of NZ_JCAQOS010000007.1, forward strand.
CTGGCCTGGGTGAAAAATCCAGGCCTTGCAGCGGCATCCGGGTTACCCTATGCAGTTGATTCTGTGATTTTTTCGAGGTGTTACCCGTGTTTGCCCAATTCGCCCTGCATGAACGTCTGCTGAAAGCCGTGGCCGAGCTTAAATTTGTCGAGCCAACCCCGGTCCAGGCAGCGGCCATTCCGCCGGCGCTGGAAGGGCGTGACCTGCGGGTAACCGCGCAGACCGGCAGCGGTAAGACCGCCGCTTTTGTTCTGCCCTTGCTCAACCGCCTGATGGGCCCGAGCCAGCAACGCGTCACCATCCGTGCGCTGATCCTGCTGCCGACCCGCGAGTTGGCCCAGCAGACCCTCAAGGAAGTTGAGCGCTTCTCGCAGTTCACCTTTATTAAGTCGGGGATGATCACCGGCGGTGAAGACTTCAAGGTGCAGGCCGCCATGCTGCGCAAGGTGCCGGACATCCTGATCGGCACTCCAGGGCGCATGCTTGAGCAGCTGAACGCTGGCAACCTGAAACTGAATGACGTTGAAGTGCTGATCCTCGACGAAGCCGACCGCATGCTCGACATGGGCTTTGCCGAGGACGTGCAGCGTCTGGCTGGGGAGTGCTGCAACCGTCAGCAAACCATGCTGTTCTCCGCCACCACCGGCGGTGCCGGCCTGCGCGAAATGGTCGGCAGCGTATTGCGCGATCCGCTGCACCTGCAGCTCAACAGCGTTAGCCAGCTCAACGAAGGCACCCGTCAGCAGATCATCACCGCCGACCACAACCACCACAAAGAGCGTCTGGTGGATTGGTTGCTGGCCAACGAGACCTACGACAAGGCGATCATCTTCACCAACACCAAGGTGCAGGCCGACCGTCTGTACGGCAAGTTGGTGGCCGCCGAGTACAAAGTGTTCGTGCTGCACGGCGACAAGGACCAGAAGGACCGCAAGCTGGCCATCGACCGCATGAAGCAGGGTGGGGCCAAGATTCTAGTCGCCACCGATGTGGCGGCCCGTGGTCTGGACGTGGACGGTCTGGACCTGGTGATCAACTTCGACATGCCGCGCAGTGGCGATGACTACGTGCACCGTATCGGTCGCACCGGTCGCGCCGGCAAGGAAGGCCTGGCCATTTCGCTAATCTGCCATAGCGACTGGAACCTGATGTCGAGCATCGAGCGCTACCTCAAGCAGCGTTTCGAACGCCGTAACATCAAAGACATCAAGGGCATCTACCAGGGCCCGAAAAACCTCAAGGCTTCCGGCAAGGCCGTTGGGCCGAAGAAGAAAAAAACCGACGGCAAGACCGATAAGAAAGGCGCCGCGAAGAAAGCCACCGCCAAGCCGAACAAGCGCAAGACCAGCAACCGGCCGAAGCCTGATGCACCTGCACTGTCCAGCAGTGATGGCCTGGCGCCGCTGAAACGCAAAATGCCCACCGCTGAGTAAGCTGTGCAGCGAGTAATTCTTGGCGGCCTGAAGTACTGCCTGGTCGTCTTGTTGCTCATGCCGTTCGGCCTGGCTCAGGCGCAAGTCTATAAGTGCATCCAGGCTGACGGTGTGGTGCGTTACAGCGACCGAGGATGCTCTGCGCAGCAGGCGCTTGAGGGCGCTGGCGAGGCGACGATGGTCACCCAGCTGCGCGATGCCTTCGAGAGCCGCTGGCCCCTTTGGCGCGACGATCTCCAGCCTTTGCTGCAACACCCTCAGCCGCTGGCGTTGCTGTTAATGCTCTACCTGCTGATGAGTCCGGTGTGCTTCCTGGCCTATTACCGCGACAAGCAACGGGCTATCCGAGGCCTGCAGCGCACGCCGGAAGCGCGTTTGCATCTCTACGAGTTTCTGGGTGGCTGGCCGGGTGGCCTTGTGGCGCAGCGGCTGATCCGCCACAAGAGTCGCAAGGCGTCTTATCAGCGACAGTTTTGGCTGATTGTGGCCATACACGTCGGTTTTATCGCGTTCATTGCGTTCTTCTAATAACCCGTTCGTGGCAAGCCGCGCGGATGGCTGTTACGGGCTGCCTGCGGCCTCTTTTGTGAGTCGTCCTGGCACGGCTGGACACTGCCGGCAGGCGGGCGCGCTGGTAATCTGGCCGACCTGCTACTGGTGGTCGCTACGGGCGGCCGGCGTCCGTTGAAGAAGAGTCTCCCATGCGTTGTCTATCTGCTGCTGTGTGCCTGTTACTGGTGAGCCTGCCGGGCAGTGTCCTGGCCTGGTCCAATCATTCCCTGGGCAGTGCCCTGGCGTTGCAGGGGCTGCCGTCGATGCAGCAGGCGCCAGAGGTCAAGGTCGAGGCGCTGGAAGATTTTCTGCGCAGTGAAGCGCAGGGGTTACAGGCCCTGCTGGACGAGCAGGAAGCCTTCGCCCTGGCCAACTTCCCCGGCTATCCCGCACGTCCGGCAGCACTGCGCTGGCAGGTCGAAGGCGAGGGGGCGCGCCAGCGCGATTTCCTCAAGGCGCTGCGTATCAGTCCGGAGATCAAGCTGGCCAACTTTGTTCAAGCCTTGCCAGGGCATCCAGGCAGCGACCGCGTACACCTGAATGCACAGCAGGTGATGGTCTACAAACAGGTCAGCATCTGGGGCGAGTGGAAGTTTCTTGCCGTGCAGCCAGGGGAGGGGGTTGCGCCGCTGGTGGTGGTGGCCAGTGCCGCCGATGAGCCGGACTACGGTCACGATATCAACCTGTTCAGCGACAACCCTGGCGAGGTTGGCAGCCAGTACAACTTCGGCGTGCAGCCGTTTGGCGATGCGCGTTTTGAATATTCGTCCCAAGCGCCGTTTCATATCGGGTATTACCACGAAGACGCCATCGTCTTTGCCGCTGGGCCGTTTCTTACCCGTACCTATCCCGAGTGGCGTGCCTTCCAGTATTTCGGCTTGGCCCGCTACGCCTTCGAACACGGTCATCCGTATTGGGGTTATCGCTTTATGGGCTGGGGCCTGCATTACCTGCAGGACCTGACTCAGCCCTATCACGCCAAAGTGCTGCCCGGTGTCGAGACCCCAGACTTGATCTGGACGGCGGCCAAGGACGCTGCAGGCTTCCCCGAGGACAAGCAGGCTGCCATCGCTCGGGTGGCCACGCGGCACACAGTGGTCGAAAAATTCCAGCTCAAGTGGTTGCAGCAACTGCTGCATGACGGTGAAAGCGCCAGCCCGTTGTTGCAGGCCTATGCCCAGGCGGACAAGGAGGCGCGCTACCCGGCCTTCGACAGTGGCTACCTGCGCAACGTGGTGTCGGCGCAATCGTTTGCACGCGCCAATCAACTGGATGCGTTGCTGGCTCAATCCCTCACTGCCGCCGAACAGGCGCCGGGTTTTAGCGCCGGCAATCAGTTGGCTGCAGAACCGGCGCCGAGCGCTGAGCTGAACGCCTTGCTGATCGAGCTGATCGGTAACTTTGGTGCCCATAGCCGCAATGCCGTGCGTGCCACAGTGCCCGCCATAGTCGCTCAGGTGCCCGCTAGCGATTAACCCCGGCGCCTGCCGCTGTTGCTGCTTTGTCGGTATGCTGGGCAGTCGCGAACGAGGGGGCGGGTATGCGGGTTGGTCTGCTGGCGTTGTTGTGCTGTTGTTACTGCCAGATGGCGGCGGCCGAGCTGTTGCGCATCGGTTTTGGCACCCACAAACCACCGTATATCTTCGAGGGCGAACCGCGCGGTCTGGAATATGACCTGGTGATGGCCGCTGCCACGCGTGGCAGCCTGCAATTGACGCCTTACTACGCCCCTATGGAGCGCCTGCACCTGATGCTGGCGCGTGGCGAGCTGGATGCCATCGCTACCACCGGTGTGCAAAGCAGGGTGCCGGCGTTCTATTCCGATACGTACATCGAATACCACAACGTCGCTGTGGCACTCGCCAGTCGAAACCTAGCCATTCTTAACATCGCCGACATGGCCCGCTATTCCATCAGCACCTATCAGCGTGCCCGCTACCTGCTAGGTCCTACGTTCCAGGCCATGGCCGAGCGCAACCCGCTTTACCGCGAAGAGGCCCTGCAGATCAACCGCAACCGCCTGCTGTATTCAGGGCGGGCCGACCTGATCATCGGTGATCTGCGCATCTTCAAATACTTCAACACCCAGGTGGCCGATCAAGTCGATGTCACCCAGGCGCTGACTTACTACCCGCTGTTTCCCAGCACGCCCTACAGCGTCGGCTTTCGCCAGGCCAGCCAGCGTGACGTGTTCAATCAGGGCCTTAAAGCATTGCGCGACAGCGGCGATTACCTGCGTATAGAGCAGCGTTACGCTGAGCCATAGGGGTCATTGCCGCTGTTTGTCCCGTAGACCATAGGCAACAGCGTCTGGGGATGGTTATGCTCCATGGTCATGACGCCTTCCTTTCAGAATCGCCAATCCTGCCCACCCGGCGCCTGCATTTGCGGGCGAGACGGTTTGTTTGATAACCCCGAGGCCGACCTGCGCTTTCTGCGCCTGACCCGGCCGGAGGAAAAACGTCTGGTTGAGCGGCTGGAGAACCTGGACAGCCTTGGCGATTTGGAGCGTATCCAGCAACGCCTGGCCGAGCAGTTGGGCATTCGCGTGCATGTTGCTCCAGGTCGCAATGAAGTGCGCAGCATGCGGGGTATCGCGGTGAATATTGATGACCTGCCAGGCCTGTGCCGCAAGACGCGTCAGGCCATCCAGGCGGCCATCCGCCGCGGTTTGGAAAAACGCCCGGAGATCGCCTACCGCTTGCTGGATGCCCACGACTTGTTTCGCGATGCCTGAGGCGACAACTAGCCCGGCACTGGGGTGGGCTGGCCACTGCGCTCGGTGGCCACAATCGGCAACACCAAGGTGACACTCACGCCGGTTGCAGTGGAGTGCCATAGCATTTCAGCGCCGATTGAGGCGGCGCGGCGAAGTTGGTTTTTCAGCCCTTTGCCGTTATAGCCAGCGGACTGTTCTGCCGGGAAACCCTGGCCATTATCGACAATGATGACCCTGACATGAGTCGCATCAGAGGATGTGGTAATCCGGATTTCTGTGGCGTTGGTGTGCTTGATAATATTGGAGAAGGTCTCTTGTAAGATGCGCTGGATATGCAATGCATTACGAGGATCAAGCCAGTCAAGCGCTGGCACATTTTGAATATCCCAGCGCAAGCGTAATCAGGTCGAAGCCAGCAAGCGGTGGGGCGTTAGCCAGAAGCAGGGACCTTTCCGCACAGCAGTTTGGGTTGAGTAAAACGACACCTAAACGGCTATCCGGCTGCACAAGGTGTTTGGTCGCGCTGCATGGGTATCGCTGCGCTCAACCCATCCTACGAGCTACTATTCCTGACTGTAAAAGTACCGACCTTCCATCATTTTGGATAATTCAAATGCTCGTAGACATCTTGAAGTCAGCCCGCTACTTCGCCATTGCCTGCTGTTTGTTAGGCATCACTGGATGTGCCTCCGATGGCGGTGTGGGAGAGCTTGCTACGATGGGCGCATTAGGGACGTCGATGATCCCAGGCATGAACTCAGGTGTTTCGAATGTTTTAGGGACGGTGGCAGTCACGTCTATGGTCGTTTCGCCGCTCCTTCCTGATGACTCGGAAACGGCCCCTTCATCGTCGTCGACAACGCCAGCCCCCAGCGCAACAACCCTATCGACACCAGAAGGTGTTTCACCGACTGACCTGCAGAAACTTGTAAATCGCGAAACGCCCGAGCGTTATCGCGCCAAGGCGTGTGACTACATTGAGATGTCCTTGAGCGAGGTGCCGATGTATCTAGCAAGCACGGAGCCCGTTATGAAACAGGTCGGCAATGCACGAAAAGTGGCTGCCAGCCAGGTATGGGTGGAGAAAGTCTGCCAGAGCACCAATCTGCCTCGCGGAAAGGTCGGCATAAGCATGGATACCATCGACCCGCAACGAGCGAGGGCCTTGTCACGACCGTCAGCTGGAGTGGTGGTGTTAGGAACAGTTCCGGGCAGTGGTGCTCAACAAGCAGGGATTTTGTCTCAGGACGTGATCGTAGCCCTCGATGGCCAGCCTATTGCGGACACTATCGACTTCAGATTGGCGGTCGCAAAAAAAGCAATCGGTTCACGGGTGAATATGCAGGTGTGGCGAGGCGGCATGTTTAACATGGTTTCTGTTGTGGTCGGCCCTGGAGAGACGGCGCCAACAGTGCCAGCTGGAGATGTTTCAGGCGCGCCATTGGCGAAACAAACAACAACTCTGGAAGGGGCTATGTATTGCACGGCCGTGCTGGCCACTCAGCACACTGATGGAGCTACTGCCAGTCCGGTCAAACTAATCGCCGGGGCCGCAAACGATATGCAGCCTTCGCTCAAGAGTTACATAGACCACGTTAAACAGAGACAGCCCGGCGTTTGGGGTGATTTCAAACTCAATGCGGCGGCTTGCGCGCCAGGTGCTGCGGTTTGCATGGCTGAGGCCAAAGGCCCCAACGGGAAAACCCAGAACGCCTTCCAGTTTTGCCACGCGACCCAAGCCAAGGCCGATGTTGAGTTGGATCAGATGCGTAAAGGGGACCCGCAAGCAGTTGTAGTTGACTGGCCTTAAGCGGTGGAGCGCTCTTGCTCGGGCAGGTGGGCAGCTGTACTCAGTTCACCGTGACCTGCCCGGCCCTGAGCTTCTGTCTAGCCAAGTGAAGCCTTGCCCAACCGCACGCCCTTAGTCGAGCCGATACCCAGCCAACTCTTTGTGCGTCAGCACGCGGACGTTGTGTGGGGGGATGGCTTGCATGTCGGTGAGCAGGCTGGCGGGGATGCGCATTTCCTGGAGGTAGGCGGCGGTGCTGTAGCGCAGGGTGTTGCCGCTTTGGGCGGAGTCGCCGTTGGGGAAGTAGGGGCGGTGGATGCCGACGTGGCCGCGTACGGTTTTGTCGCGGCCGGCGGCCAATAGGTAGACGCAGCTGCCCTGGCACACGGCATCGGCCGGCACCAGGGTGTCGAAGCCGGACTCGCGCAGCAGGCGGCCCATGCGGATGGCTTCCGCCACGCTGCCGCCGATGTTGTCCAGCAACGCCAGCTTCTTCTTGAACTTGCCAGGGTTTGCCAGCAGGCCTTTGAGCAGGGCTTCGTAGTCGCCGGGGGCAATCGCCTCGGAGATGTTCACGGCGAGGATCGGGCCGGCGCTTTTGTGCTGTACGGCTTGCACCTCAACCTTGGCGGCCGCTGTCGCTGAGGTGAGCAGGGCGGCGCACAGGAGGGTGCTGCGGAGAATGTTGCGGCTCATGAAGCGGGCGCTTCCTTACACGGGCAGTGGTGAGTCGATGGGCTGATGGCGGCGGCCTAGAACTTCTCTTTGTCCGCCAGGTAACGCCATTCGGCGTTGGCCAGTTTGCCCATGGGCACGCCGCCGATGCGGATGCGCTTGAGGGCGATGACCTTTAGGCCAACGCTTTCGCACATGTGGCGAATTTGCCCTGGCAGCGGGTTTTTCAGGGCGAAGCGCAGGCGCGTTTCGTTCTGCCAGCTGACCTTGCAGGGCGCCAGTGGCTTGCCGCGAAAGTTCAGGCCGTGGGCCAGGCGCTTGAGGCCGTGGGCTTGCAGCGTGCCGCTGACTTCGACGATGAACTCCTGCTCCAGCTTCTTGGCGTCGTCGCTGAGCTTGCGCGACACGCTCCAGTTCTGGGTGAACACCTGCAGGCCGCAGGCGTCGGTGTCCAGCGGCAGGCACAGGGTCAGGCGTTCGAAGTGGCGTTGCAGAGGGCGCACCGCTGAGAGGTCGAGGGCGCTCTGGTTAGCCTTGTTCAGCAGCTGCTCGGCTTGTTCAGGCGTTTGCCCGGCCGGTTTGTGCAGCAGCAGGGTAATCGGCTCCTGGGGTGTGAGAACTGCCTCCGGGTGCAGGGCGACGGTCTCGTCGGCCACTTTGAAATGCGGTTCTTCGACGATTTGGCCGTCCACGCTGACCCAGCCGCCCTCGATATACAGCTCGGCTTCACGGCGTGAGCAGCCGACCAGCTCGGCAAGGCGTTTGGACAGGCGGATCGGATCAGTCATGGTGGTAGCCGCTACAAAAAGAGGCGCAGTGTAACAGGCCGCAGGGCAACTTCGCCGGCAGGCATGGGCGTATCAGCCTTCCTGATTGGCGCGGTAGGCGCCGGGGGTGAGGCCGGTCCACTTTTTAAACGCGCGGTGAAAGGCCGAGGGTTCGGAAAAGCCCAGTTGCTCGGCGATGTCCTGGATCGACAGGTCGCTGCGGCCCAGGTGGTAGATGGCCAGGTCGCGGCGCAGGTGGTCTTTCAATTCCTGAAAGCTGGAACCTTCCTCGCTGAGGTGGCGGCGCAGGGTTTGCGGGCTCATGTGCAGCTGGCGAGCCACGGCTTCCAGGTCCGGCCAGGCGCTGCAGTCGCGGCCGAGCAGGCGGCGGATCTGGCTGATCAGGCTGTCACCGCCGTCCGGGCGGGCCAGCAGGTCGGCGGGTGAATGCTGGAGGAACTGCTTGAGGGTGCGTTCGTCCTGCAGCAGCGGCATGGCCAGGTAGCGGGCTTGAAACAGCAAACTGGTGCTGCCGGCGGCAAAGCGCCGAGAGCAGGGGAACAGGCGCTGGTATTCGCTGCTGTGGGCCGGTTCCGGGTAGGCGAAGGTGGCTTCTTCTAGGCGGATGCGCTGGCCGATCAGCCAACTGCCGAGGCGATGCCAGATCACCAGCAGGCTTTCCACCAGAAAGTGGTCCGGGTCCCAGAGGGTCGAGTCGTCCACGGTCAGGCGAGCCCAGTCGCCTTCACGGCTGAGGCTAATGCTCGGCGCGTCGGGGAACAGGCTGTAGAACAGGCCACCGCGGGTCAGGGCTTTTTCCAGCGAGCGGCAATGGATGATGGCGTAGCACATCATGGCAAAGGTGCCGCGCTTGCTGCGCTGGCGGCCAAAGCCCATATATTCGTCGTCGAGGGATTCCCACAGCAGTTGCATCAGGCGGGCGAACTGCTCGGGGGCGATGCGCGCGCGCGGCTCGTCGAGCAGTGCCGGCTGGATGTTCAGCTGACGCAGCAGGGGGGTGTAATCCTGGCCATGGCGTTCGGCGCCGCGCAGGGCAGCACGGACGAAATGACTTGCGATGGTGCGTTCGCGCATGACGGGTCCCGGTGAAAAAACTCGCCGATGGTAGGCCGCGCGGGCAATGGCGGACAAGCTATCCCTTTGGCCTGTAGGTTATGGGGGTTGGTGGCCCATAAGCGCGTGCGAGTCCCTGCGCTGTTCAGTGTTTGATTTCGCCCCGTTGCAGTGCTGCATGGAGCGCTTGGGCTGTGGTTGCCACCCCCAGGCGCAATCGAGCGCGCCGCAGGTGGTTTTCGACCGTGCGCGGTGACAAACCGAGGATGGTGGCAATCTCTGATTGGCGTCGCCCCGAGGCAATCCACTGCAACACTTCGCGTTCTCTCTGGGTGAGTGCGGGTGGTAGCTCGCGTTCGTTGTGTTCCAGCAGTTGCTTGGCTTTGCGAAAGCTTTGCTGGCCGATCATGGCCAGCAAAAGGCGTGTTTGTGCACTGCTGTCGATGGTGTTGCCGCCGAAGCTGACAGCACCCTCAAGGCCTGTACGTCCGAAAATAGGCACTTGCAGGCCATGAATGCCTGGACCTGCCGGTACTTGCACGATGCGGTAGAGGTCTTCTGCAGCAGATGCGTTTTTGCTCCAGAAGAACGCCTCATCGGTTTGCAATACGTGTTGCGTAACCGGGCAGCGTTGAACGTAAGTGGCGGTGTCGACACTGCTGCCGTCGGCGAACCAGTCCCCTTCAAGCCAGTAAACCCGGCCGATAATTGCGTCGGGGATGGCGGCCATCGAGAACATGGCAAACAGCTCGTAACCCAGCGGGGTAGCAACTTGCCGAACAGCCTCCTGTATGTGCGAAAGGTGTTGGCTCCTTTCTATGCGCAGGAGGCTGTCGAGCAAGGAGTTTATTGCCGTTGCGGGCGTTCTGCTTGAGGGCATGTCAGCCTTTTTCCACTTCGCTGAGCAGGGCCTGAGCGGCCAATTGGCCCACTTTGTTGGAGGCCAATGGGCTGTCGCCGGTGATTAGCTTGCGATCCTGATGGGTGTGCCCGGCAATGTCCTGGTTGATGATTTCGACGCCTAATGCCTTGAGCTTTTCACCCATAAACCACGGCATTTCACCCGGCATGTAGCCCATTTGTGGTGTTTGCGCATCGAGTGCGTCGGGGAAGGCACAGATTTTGTAGCCCTTGAACAGGTAATCCTGCGTGGCCTCACCCACGCCTGCCGCGAGCAGGGCCGCCGGCCCATGGCACAGGGTGATGATGTGACGATCGTGCTGCATCGCCCAATGCAGGACCGCTTTTATATCCCGGCTGTGGGGCAGGCCAATCAATGCGCCGTGACCACCGGGGATAAACACAGCCAGGTAGTCCGAATCTTCACCCAGGTGCTGCGCGATGACGTCAGCCAGTTTCAGCGGTTGTTTGAACTGCGCCAGGTATTTGTCGTGGATGGCTTTTACTTCGATATCTTCTTCAGGGAATGCCCAGTATTCGAATTTGACTGGGTTGCCAGACAGTGTGGCGATATCAAACTCAAAGCCTGCCTGGTCGAGGTGATACATGGGCAGGAGGGTTTCGATGGGGTGGTTGCCGGTGGAGAACATGGTGCCGTTTTGCATCTGCAAATAGCGCTCATCCGCGGCAATCATCAGGATTTTCCAGCGCCCGCCGTTGTAGGGCGTGGGGTAGTGCGCGCCACTTAAGTCGGACTTCGGCGAGGTGAACTGTGACAGGGAGTACGGAGAGGGGAAGAACGCATTGTTTTCCGCTACATCGGCTGTTGGGCGTTTGTCATCACTGGCTGCGTGCATTTGAGGTTTCCTGTGAGTGGATACGGGTGCGGGTTTGAGCATATGGCATCCGTAGCCAGGACCACATGAGGGAAATCCCCTCTCTAGACCTTTGGCAGGGGAACGCAGGTTCAACCCATCCTGCCGGTGCGCGGCGACGCTTCACGGCCAAGGCCGCTCCCACAGAGTTTGCGCCAGGCCTGATGGGTGTGGGAGCGGTCTCGACCGCGAACGGTTGAGGTTGCGATCACAGTTACAGCAGCCTAGTCGCTGTCACCCAGGTCGGCCGCCGCCAGGCTCAGGCCGTGTTTGCGCAGTTTGTCGTGCAGGGTTTTACGTGGCAGGCCGAGGGCCTCGGCGAGGCTGCGCAGGGAGTTGTGCGGGCGGGCCAGTTCGGCGGCGATCAGCGCCCGTTCATAGGCGTCGACCTGCTGGCTGAGACCGCCGTTCGCCGCGGCTTGCTGGGCCGCCGGGCTCGCAAGCGGGTCTTGCAGGCCCAGCTCCAGGCCCAGGGCAAAGCGTTGGGCGGCGTTTTGCAGCTCGCGCACATTGCCCGGCCAGCCGTGGCGCAGCAGTTGGGCGCGAGCCGGGGCGGGCAATTCGCGCACCGGCAAGCTATGGCGGGCGCTGGCGGCGTCGGCAAAGTGCTGGAACAGGCTGAGCACATCGTCGCCCCGTTCGCGCAGTGGCGGGATGCGCAGCGGGGTGACGTTCAGGCGGTAATACAGGTCGGCGCGAAAGCGGCCCTGGTCGGCGCTGCTGCGCAGGTCTTCCTTGCTGGCGGCGATGATGCGGATATCCAGGGGGATCAGCTGGTTGCCGCCGAGGCGTTCGACTACCCGCTCTTGCAGTAGGCGCAGCAGCTTGACCTGTACCTCCAGGCTCATGCTTTCGATTTCATCGAGAAACAGGGTGCCGCCGTTGGCAAACTCGAACTTGCCGATGCGGCGTTTTTGCGCGCCGGTAAAGGCGCCGGCCTCGTGGCCGAACAGCTCGCTTTCCACCACCGACTCGGCCAGGGCGCCGGCATTGATGGCGACGAAGGGGCCGTTGCGGCGGCTGGAGTGATCGTGCAGGGCGCGGGCCACCACCTCTTTGCCGGCGCCGGTTTCGCCGAGGATCAGCACGTCGGTGTCGATCGCTGCCAGGGCGCCGAGCTGTTCGCGCATGCGCTGCATGGCCGGTGAGCGACCGAGCAGGCGCGCGCTCAGTTGTTGGCGGTCGGCCAGGGCCAGGCGCAGGCTGCGGTTTTCCAGCACCAGTTGGCGCAAGGCCAGGGCGCGGCGCACGCTGGCGAGCAGGTCGTCGCTGGCGAAGGGTTTTTCCAGAAAATCAAAGGCGCCGGCGCGCATGGCTTGCACCGCCATCGGCACATCACCATGGCCGGTGATCAGGATCACCGGCAGTTGCGGGTCAGCCTGTTGCAACTGCTCCAGTAACTGCAGACCGTCGAGGCCGGGCATGCGGATGTCGCTCACCACCACGCCGGGCCAGTCGGTTGGCAATTGGGCGGCCAGGCCCTGGGCGTCGGCGCGGGTGCTGACCTGGAAGCCGGCCAGGTCAAGGGTCTGGCTCAGGGCTTGGCGCAGGTGCGGGTCGTCGTCGACCAGCAGCACCTGGCAGGTCATCTCAAGGGTGCTGCTCATAGTGGTGAGTCCTCGGCAGATTGGGCGCTGGTGCCGCCCGCGGCCCGTTGCAAATTAAGGCTGAGCAGGGCGCCGCCTTGTGGGTGGTTGGCCAGGGCCAGTTCACCGCCGAGGGCGCTGATCAGGTTGTCGCAGATGGCCAGGCCAAGACCCAGGCCCTGGGCGTTGGTCTTGGTGGTGAAGAAGGGTTCGCGTGCGCGTTGCAGGGCCTCGGGGCTGAAGCCTGGGCCGTTGTCGCGGATCAGCAGGGTGATGCTGTCGCTGCGTTGCTCCACGGTCAGCCACAGGCGCCGCGGCGGGGCGACGCCACTGAGGGCATCGAGGGCGTTGCCGAGCAGGTTGCCGAGCACCTGGCGCAGGCGGGTTTCGCCGGCCTGCACCCACAGCGGTGTCTCGGGCAGGTCGCGGATCAGCTCCACGTCGAGACTGCGCCGGCGCTTGGCCAGTAGCGCCAGGGCATCTTCCAGAGCCGGTTGCAGGGCCACGCTTTCAGGGGCGTGGCGGTCGCGGCGGGCGAAGGCGCGCAGGTGGGCGATGATTGAGGCCATGCGCGTGGTCAGCTCACTGATCAGGCGCAGGTTGTTGTGGGTTTCTTCGATGCGTTGTTGGTCGAGCAGGATATTGGCGTTGTCGGCATAACTGCGGATCGCCGCCAGCGGCTGGTTCAGCTCGTGGCTGATGCTCGCCGACATGGTGCCCAGGGCCGACAGCTTACCGGCTTGCAGCAGCTCGTCCTGGGTGCGCAGCAGTTCTTGCTGGGTGTGCTCGCGTTCGAGCACTTCATCCTTGAGGCGGTTGTTGAGGTTTTGCAGGTCCTGGGTGCGCTGGTGCACGCGGATTTCCAGCTCGTTGCGGGTCTGTGCGGCGAGGGCGATGCGTTGCAGGTAGTGGCGCCGGCGCTGCATCAGTAGACCGAGCAACAACAGCACGGCGAGCAAGCTGGCGGCGGCGATCAGTAGCACGGTCTGTACCGGCCGGGTTACCAGATAACGCGGGGCGAGGATGCTCACCTGCCAGTCGGTTTGCGCCAGGGTGCGGCTCTGTTGCAGCCACTGCTGGGCGGGCAATTGCAGTGGCGGCGGGTCGATGGTCGGGTAGGGCTGGTCGCGGGCAATCTGCTGGCGGCTGCTGGCGCTCAGTGGCCGGCTGGCACGAAAACGCCAGTCGGTCTGCGAGGTGAGAATCACCACGCCATTGGCGTCGGTCACTAGCAATTGTTCGGGGGTTTTGCCCCACAGGGTTTCGGTGTGATCGAGGTGAATCTTGACCACCAGCACGCCGAGGATTTTGCCGTTCTCGTGCAGGGCATCGGCAAAGTAATAGCCGCGCTTGCCCGACGAGGTACCGAGGCCGAAGAAGCGTCCGGGTTTGTCGGCCATGGCGTCACGGAAATACGGGCGGAAGGTGAAGTTGCGCCCGGTGAAGCTGTCGGCTTGGTCCCAGTTCGATGAGGCAATGGTCTGGCCGTCGGTTGCCATCAGGTAGATCACGGCGGCACCGGTGAGTTCGGCGGTGTCCTTGAGCAACTGATTGGCTTGCTTTAAGCGCGTGTCGTCCTGGGGCGTGGCCAGGGCTGCACGCAGGGCCGGCAGGTCGCCGAGCAGGGCGGGCAGCACTTCATAGCGTTTAAGGGTGCCGAGCAGGTTGGCGACGAACAGGTCGAGGGTCTGGCTGTTGCGCTCTAGCAGTTTTTCCCGGTAGTAGCGCTCGGCCAGTTGCTGCACCGGCCACAGCAGCGGCAACAGCACCAGGGCCAGTAACAGCAGGCTGCGCCAGCGTGGGCGCCGGGCAATGGATGGCTGGGGTATTTCGGTGATCACGCAGACCCCTGGGTGCTGAGCAAATGGGCAGTCACAGGACACCTGTTGGCCGGCCTGTAGAAGGATGTTAGGCCGCGGATTGGTATCGCCACAAGCCGCCGGCAGGCGTGCTGGCCAAGCGTGGGGGCGGTTGCCTGGTTAGGTTGGCGGATAACCGCCAGCGGCTGTGCGGAGATCCGCCAGATTGCTCGCTGTTTTCTCTCTGATTAATTTTTAACTATATGTTTTTAAAGGATTTATTATTTATTTTAGGCCTGGCATGGGGCTTGCGATAGGGCTAGCAAGCTTGCGTTAAGCGCGAGTGAAAAATAAATCTCTCCAGGTAAGGAGAGTCAGCGCTGCGTTTGGCGCCGGTGCCCCTGGAGGGTGCTGTGCGCTCCCATGAGGAACACTGCCATGACCCGCAAACCTTTTTACAGAAGCCTATATGTGCAAGTGCTGGTGGCCATCGCCTTGGGCGTTGCCATCGGCCATTTCTACCCGCAAGCCGGGGTGGCGTTGAAGCCGCTCGGTGATGGCTTCGTCAAACTGATCAAGATGGCCATTGCGCCGATCATCTTCTGCACCGTAGTCAGCGGCATCGCCGGCATGCAGAACATGAAAGCGGTGGGCAAGACCGGTGGCCTGGCGCTGTTGTATTTCGAGATTGTTTCCAGCGTGGCGCTGGTGATTGGTTTGGTGGTGGTCAACCTGGTGCAGCCGGGCGCTGGCATGCATGTCGACGTGGCCACCCTGAATACCTCGGGCATCACCGCTTACACCCAGGCGGGCGCGCAGCAGAGCACCATCGGGTTCTTCCTCAATATCATCCCAAGCACCGTGGTCGGCGCCTTCGCCACCGGCGATATCCTGCAGGTGTTGATGTTCTCGCTGATGTTCGGTTTCGCCCTGCATCGCATGGGTGACTACGGTCGCCCGGTGCTGGAATTTATCGACCGCATCGCCCAGGTGATGTTCAACATCATCGGCATGATCATGAAGGTCGCGCCGCTGGGTGCCTTCGGTGCCATGGCCTTTACCATCGGCCAGTACGGCGTGGGTTCGCTGGTGCAACTGGGCCAGTTGATGATCTGCTTCTACATCACCTGCGTGCTGTTCGTGCTGGTGATCCTCGGCGGTATCGCCCGCGCCCACGGCTTCAGCATCCTGCGTTTTATCCGCTACATCCGCGAAGAGCTGATGATCGTGCTGGGCACCTCATCGTCGGAGTCGGCGCTGCCTAACATGCTGCGCAAGATGGAGAAGCTCGGCTGCGACAAGTCGGTGGTGGGTCTGGTGATCCCGACCGGTTACTCCTTCAACCTGGATGGCACCTCGATCTACCTGACCATGGCCGCGGTGTTTATCGCCCAGGCCACCGACACCCCAATGGGTCTGGTCGATCAAATGACCTTGCTGGCGGTACTGCTGATTGCCTCCAAAGGCGCGGCGGGGGTGACCGGCAGCGGCTTTATCGTGCTGGCGGCGACGCTCTCGGCGGTCGGCACCTTGCCGGTGGCGGGTCTGGCGCTGATTCTCGGTATCGACCGCTTTATGTCCGAAGCCCGCGCTCTGACCAACCTGATCGGCAACGGCGTGGCCACCGTGGTGGTAGCCAAGTGGTGCAAGCAGCTGGATGAAACCGCTCTGCACAACGAACTGGGCAACGGCCCAGCGCCCGTCGCGGCGCCTCAGGCGACGCGCACCTTGGCGTAAGCCTTTGCAGTTAACAAAAGCCCGTCCTGGTGACGGGCTTTTGTTTGTCTCTGTCCACGTTATACGGCGAAGGCGCGATTGGGCTTTTGTAGGAGCGGCTTCAGCCGCGATGCCGTTTGCCCTGCAAGCTTCGCGGCTGAAGCCGCTCCTACGGCGTGACGCCAGCGCTGCAACAGTTAACGGGTAAAAAGCCATTTGTTTGTCTGGGGCAAGCTCTCGCGTTTGCGGCCCTGCGCATCAGGCCTTGTGCAGCAGCCCTTTAACCCGATCGCGCAGGCTTTCGAAGTTCAGCAGCACCCAGAAATTCAGGCCGATCATAAAACCGACAAAGGAGAACAGCTGCACGGTCACGGCGAAATCGACGGTGCCTTTGCCGTGAGCCAGGGGCCAGATCAGCAGCATCGGAATATCGGCTACAAATACGCCGCCCAACGTCAGGGTGACAATGTTCACCCGGTTCTTTTTCGCCAGCAGTTGGTAAAAGCGCATGCCGATAAAGAACTCGTAGAGGTAGGCCACCGGCAGGCCAGCGACGACAGTGCCGAGGAATAAAAGAAAGAATGTCAGTAACCCCTCCTGCATATCGAAGCCGGAAATTCCGGCAAAGGAGGCATAGCCGGTAAATGCAAAGGGCATGATCAGGGGGGCAAACGCCAAGGCTCTATTTTCGTTGTTCATCATGCACTCGTGGCGCGTATTGGGTCGGCGTTCAGGCGGGCAAGCCGTCTGGGTTGGCAAAAGCGGGGGCCATGGTACTGGCAACGCGGGCCGGATAAATTGACCGCGGTAATTTACATCCGCCTTCTGACCGAAAACGTCAACCGCAGCTGAGCGTATGCGTCACTGACCGCTGCGGCCTGCGCCGCCTACTCTGGTGGGACGTCTCAATCCTGTCAGGAGCTGCCGTCCATGCAACGCATTCACTTCGAAACCGAACACAACATGTTCCGCGAGTCGTTCCGCGCCTTTCTGCAAAAGGAAGTGGTGCCGCACCAGGACGCCTGGGAGGAGGCCGGCGTGGTTAGCCGCGAGGTGTGGAAGAAAGCCGGTGAGATGGGTTTTCTGCTGCCCTGGGCTGATGAGGAATACGGCGGCAGCGGTCTGAAGGATTTCCGCTACGAGCAGATCATGTGTGAGGAGCTGGCCAACATTAACGAGGCCGGCTTTATGTTGCCGCTGCACTCGGCGCTGTGTGGCCCTTACATCACCGAATACGGCAATGCTGAACAGAAGGCGCGACTGCTGCCGGGCATCATCAGCGGCGAGATTATCCTGGCGGTGGCCATGACCGAGCCGAGCGCTGGCTCCGACCTGGCGGGTATGCGTACCACGGCCGTAGACAAGGGCGATCACTATGAGCTGAACGGCTCCAAGGTGTTTATCTCCAACGGCATCCTGGCTGACGTGGTCATCGTTGCGGCCAAGACCGACCCAGCTAACAAACACGCCATGGGCCTGTTTCTGGTGGAGCGCGGCATGGCCGGCTTCGAGCGCGGCACGCCGCTGAAAAAACTCGGCATGAAGAGCCAGGACACTGCCGAGTTGTTCTTCACCAACGTCAAGGTGCCGAAAGCCAATGTGCTCGGTGATGCCAAGGGCGGCTTTTTCTACCTGATGAACATGCTCGCCCAGGAGCGCCTGACCAACGCCTGTGGCGCCGTAGGCGGTGCGGAGGCGGCGTTGCAGGTGACCATCGACTATGTGAAGGAACGCAAGGCGTTTGATCGGCCGATTTCCCACTTCCAGAACACCCGCTTCAAGCTGGCCGAGATGCGCACCCAGATCGACGTGGCCCAGGTGTTTGTCGACCGCTGCGTGATGGACCACAACCAGAAGAAGCTCAGCCCGGAAGTGGCCGCCGAGGCCAAGCTGTTTACCACTGAGTTGCTCGGCAAAGTCGTCGATGAAGGCGTGCAATTGCACGGCGGCTGGGGCTATATGTGGGAGTACCCGATCTGCAAGATGTACGCGAACGCACGTATCCAGCGCATCTTCGCCGGCACCTCGGAGATCATGAAAGAGATCATCAGCCGTGGCATGAAGCTCTGACGGGCATGCCTGAGCTGGCCAATGCGCACTGCCAATAATAAGAAGAGAGGCGCCATGACTGTACAACTGCCGTTACAACAGTTTGCCCATTGGCTGACTGTGCAGCCCGATGCGGTCTGGCTGCGCCAGCCGATTAACGGCCAGTGGCACGACCTGACCTGGCGTCAGGTCGATGATCAGGCGCGGCGCCTGGCCAGTGCCTTGCTGGCGCTGGGCTGCGCGCCGGGCGATCGGGTGGCGCTGCTGTCGAAGAACTGCGCCGAGTGGTTTGTCAGCGACCTGGCGATCATGATGGCCGGACTGGTTAGCGTGCCGCTGTACCCTCTGCAGTCGGCCGAGAGCATTGCCTATGTGCTGGAGCATGCGCAGTGCAAGGTGATCCTGCTGGGCAAGCTGGATGATGCCGACAAGCTGGAGGCGGGGATCGGCGCGCAACTGACGCGCATTGCTCTGCCATATCCAACCCTGGCCTGCGCTCATGAATGGCACAGCCTGTTGGCCCGCCATGCACCCTTGCAAACCCTGGCAGAGCAGCAGCCTGAGCAGGTGCTGACCCTGGTGTACACCTCCGGCACCACCGGCAACCCCAAGGGCGTGATGCTGTCGGTGCAGGCGATGGCCTATACCTCGGCCAATGCCTGCGCGGAATTGCGCATGAGTCCGCAGGATCGGTTCTTTTCCTTTCTGCCGCTGTCCCATGTGGCCGAGCGGTTTATGGTCGAGTTCAACAGCCTTTACTGCGGCGCACCGGTGGCTTTTGTCGAGTCACTGGAGAGCTTTGCCAGTGATTTGCGTCACGTCCGGCCGACGGTGTTTTTCGCCGTGCCACGCTTGTGGACGCGCTTTCAGCAAGGCGTGCTGGAGAAATTACCCCAGGCCAAACTGGCGCGGCTGCTGCGCATTCCGCTGCTGGGCGGGTTGGTGGCACGCAAGATCCGCCGGGGCCTGGGGCTGGATCAGGCGCGCGTGATGATCTCCGGTGCAGCGGCGATTTCCCGCGGGCTGCTCGACTGGTATCACGCCATCGGCCTGACCCTCTGTGAAGGCTACGGGATGAGCGAAAACGTCGCCTATGGCTGCTTCAATCGGCCAGGACAGGTGCGCTTTGGCACCGTTGGCCGGGCAATGCCGGGGCTGGAAGTGCGCATTGCCGAGGACGGCGAAATTCTGTTTCGCAGCCCGACGCTGATGCTGGGTTACTACCTGGGCCCGGAGAAAACCGCCGAGACCTTGAAGGACGGCTGGCTGCACACCGGTGACAAGGGGGAGCTGGACAGCGATGGATACCTGCGCATCACCGGCCGGGTGAAGGACATCTTCAAAACCAGCAAGGGCAAGTACGTGGCGCCGGCGCCGATTGAGGGTGAGATCGCCAAGAACAGCCATGTGGAGCAGGTCTGCCTGATGGGCAGCAACCTGGATCAGCCGCTGGCGCTGATTGAACTCTCGCCGGCAGCGCGGCTGTTGCCTGCCGAACAGGTCAGCACCGAGTTGCAGACCACCCTGGCCCACCTCAATACGCAGCTGCAACCCCATGAGCGCATCAGTCATTTCGTTCTGGTGCGTGAGCCGTGGACGGTAGACAACGGCTGCATGACACCCACCATGAAGATCCGCCGTAATGTGCTGGAGGCGCGCTATACCGAGTTGGTCGCCGCACTGCCAGCGCGCCAGCCGCTGGTCTGGGAGTAATTTTACGTCGCTCCCGGATTGCATCCGGGCTACGTCAGGCAGAACCGTAGTCCGGCTGTAATTCTGGAAATCGCCCGGACATGCTCTAGGCCAGTTCAATCATTGTTAGGAGTCACCATGTCGGGCCCGTTGTCGTCGTTGAAAGTGTTGGACTTCTCCACCTTGCTGCCAGGGCCGTTTGCCTCGCTGCTGCTTGCGGATATGGGCGCGGACGTGCTGCGCATTGAGTCGCCGACGCGCATGGACCTGGTGCGGGTGCTGCCACCCCATGCGGACGGGGTGTCGGCCAGTCACGCCTACCTCAATCGCAACAAACGCTGCATGGCCCTGGACCTGAAAAAGCCCGAGGCGGTCGAGCTGGTCAAGCGCTTGGTGCTCGATTACGACATCGTGCTGGAGCAGTTTCGTCCAGGGGTGATGGACAAACTTGGCGTTGGTTATGCAGCGCTCAAAGCCATCAACCCCAAGCTGATCTACGTGTCGATCACCGGTTATGGCCAGACCGGGCCGTACAAGGACCGCGCCGGCCATGACCTCAATTATCTGGCCGTCGCCGGCCTGGCCAGTTACACCGGGCGCCGTGATACCGGGCCGCTGCCGCTGGGTATTCAGGCGGCTGACATCGCCGGTGGCTCCCTGCATGGGGTGATGGGCTTGCTCGCTGCGGTGATCCAGCGGCAAGTGACGGGGGAGGGGCAGCAGGTGGATATCAGCATGACCGACTGCGCCTTTAGCCTGCACGCCATGGCCGGCGCCGGCTACCTGGCCTGCGGGGTGGAACCGCAGATGGAGAATCAGGCGCTGAACGGCGGCAGTTTTTACGACTATTACCGCACTCGCGATGGGCGCTGGTTTTCGGTGGGCAGCCTGGAACCGCAATTTATGCAGCAGCTGTGCGCAGCTATTGGCCGTCCGGAACTGGCGGCTCGCGGCTTGAATCAGCAGCCGGAGGTGCAGCAAGCGCTGAAGCGGGAAATTCAGCTGGAGTTCGAGCTGCGCGATTTTGCCGAGTGGCGCGAGGTGTTTGCCGCCCTGGATGCCTGTGTCGAACCGTTGCTGCCACTGTCCGAAGCGGTCGAGCATCCACAGATTCAGGCCCGAGAGCTGGTGGTGGAGGTGCCGCGCGAAGGCAAAACGCCGCAACGGCAGATTGCTTGTCCGATCAAGTTCTCTGCAGGTTTGCCGGCGCCACGGCATGTCGGCGCACCGGTTGGGGCTCACAGTGTTGAGGTGCTGCAGGGGCTGGGTTATTCCAGCGAGCAGATTGAGGCGCTCAAAGCCGCCAAGGTGATTGGCTAGCAGGCTGTTGAAAAATGTAGGCGAGGCAGGTAAGACAAGGCAAAAACGGCCGAGAAAGCGGAGTTTACGAGTTGTAAATGAGCATTTCTCGGTCGTTTTTAACGCAGTATTGCCAACGCAGGTAGTTTTTCAACGGCCTGCTAACTACTCGCGGCGCTGTTGGCCGCTAAATACCAGCGTCGCTCGGCAACGCCGGCACAGGTAGCGCCGGCCTTTGCCCACCAGCGTGTGGCGCTGGGCGCTGAAGGCGAAATCCTGCTCAGGGCATTTGCAACGATAGATGTAGCGCAGCGCGGTACGCCGCTGCACCGCATAGGTGTGGCAGCGGTGCGGTGGCAGCTCGTAGACGCCACGCATGATCAGTTGCCATTCCTCGCCGTGGGGCTGAATGCCAGAGCCGAACATCTGGTGGGCAATCAAATGGGCCACTTCATGGGCCACCGTCTGCTCAAGAAAATGCGCGTGGTTTTCCCGGTACAGCTGTGGGTTGAAGCGCAGCAGGTTCTCGTGCAGATGGGCCACGCCGGCCTTTTGGCCGCGTAGTTTGAGGCTGACTTCAGGGCGTTTGAATGAGCGCTTGAAGAAGGCTTCGGCCTGCTGATAGCAGGATTCAATACGTTGGTTGAGCAGGTCAGGCATTCAGGGTCTGTTCCCGTTTCATTCGTGGCCGCGCCGGAGCCGGTTTTTGCGCGAGGCAAGGCGCGAGGAGCGCGATTTGGTTGTTCCAAATAAGCGACGAGTAACGCCGCCTCGCACAAAAATCGGCCCGGCCCTTCGGGTTGCGCGAGAAATGGCCCCCGCTGTTGTTGCAGGGCTTGATAAGGGGGTGACCATTATCTGCGCCCTGCGCCTAACCGGGGACCATTTCTCGCTGCAACGCGGCTCGCGATGAAGCGGGAACAGACCCTGCAGCTCCGCGGTCGCGGCAATTATGCCCAAGCCTGCTGTCCTCTACAGCCAGAAAACGACGAAGCCGCCTGTTCGGCGGCTTCGGGTTGAGTCAGTTACCTGATAGCTGTCTGTCAGCTGGTGTACACCGGGCCGACGCCAAAGCCCCAGAAAATTACCGACAGGGCAATCATCGAGACCAGCACCACCAGGCCTACCGCCAGGACCGAGCTGGAAAACAGGAAGCCTTCCTCCGTTGGAATATTCATAAAGGTTGGGATGCCCACATACAGCAGGTAAACCGTGTAGCAGATGGCTGCGATGCCAACGAACATGGCCAGCCACATGTTCGGGTACAGTGCCGCCAGCCCGCCGACGAACAACGGTGTGGCGGTGTAGGCCGCAAACACCACGCTCTGCGCCATGCTCGGTGCCGCGTCGTAGGTGCGTGCCATCCAGTGTACGACGGCTGCCATCACGGCAACGCCAGCGAGCATGGCCAAGTAGGACATGATGCTGAGTTGCAGGGCGCTGGCTTCGGTGAGCATCACCGGGGCGCCATTGCCAATGCTCCAGCCGACCTTGGTGGTGCCGAGGTAAGCACAAACTGCCGGAATGGCTGCCAGCAGCAGTACGTGGGTGAGATACATGTGGCTGATGCTTTCTTCCTCGCCACGGATTTCTTGCCATTCCTCATCGGGATGGGTGAAGAGCCCCCAAACGTGGTGGATCATGTCGACACCTCCTCTTTTCTTATGGCGATCACCCCGGGCGAACGCCTGGTGCGCGTGAGCAGCGTCACCAGGTGTCAGGCCGAATCTATGCGACCGTATGTCGCAGTATAGGTGCGGGTTTTCGCCCTCGTGGGGTGGTGCTTTAGAGCAAATCGGCCTCTGAAATTTACTCGTAATAGCGTTGCAGTATTTCCATGGCCTGGTTGATCGACTGCAAGCGGCTGGTGCTGCCGCCCCGGTCGGGGTGGTGCAGGCTCACCAGTTGGCGGTAGCGGTATTTGATGGTGCTGAGGTCCAGCCGACTTTCCTCATGCAGCTCGAACAACTCCAGGGCGGCGCGCTTCTCGTCGCCACCCTGCAGGCGGGTCCAGAAGCTGGCCATCAGTTGATCGACATCGTCGGCGCTGGTGTCGCGCAGTTGTTGCAGATCAAGGTAGTAGTCGCGCAGTGGGTCGTGTTCGCTGAGGGCGGCACAGCCGGCTTGATAAGGCAGCAGGCAGGTGCACAGGGCGCTGATCTGCAGATGGCCGCGCTGCTCGGCCCAGAGTTGATCACGCAGGCGATAGAGGGCGTTGAACAGCAAGAAGTGGGTACGAAACAGCACCAGCCGGTCGGTCAGTGGCAGGTGGGGGATGTGCGTCGAGTGACGCGCCTTGAGTTGCTGGATCAGCTCATATTCGCTGCAGCCCTGGGGGCAGGCTTGCAGCAATTCGAGCAGTTGCTCGGCAAGGTCGAGGTCGGGATTGAGGTCGGCGGTCATGGCTAAACCCTAGCATGCAGGCACCTACAGCTGAACTCCTGGCGATGACTTATGGGCTAGGGCAGGGCGGGCTTTGTGGGTAAAATGCCGCACTTTCAAGACTTGCACGGATTTCAAGCACCATGGGCAGCCTTTCGGTCAATCAGAACAAACTGCAGAAACGCCTGCGCCGCTTGGCCGGCGAAGCCGTCAGCGACTTCAACATGATTGAGGAGGGCGACAAGGTCATGGTTTGCCTGTCTGGCGGTAAAGACAGTTACACCATGCTCGATGTCTTGCTGCACTTGCAGAAGGTGGCGCCGATCAAGTTTGAGATCGTTGCAGTGAACATGGACCAGAAACAGCCGGGTTTTCCTGAGCATGTGTTGCCGGCGTATCTTGAGTCCATTGGCGTGCAGTACCACATCATTGAGAAAGACACCTATTCGGTGGTCAAGGACAAGATCCCCGAAGGCAAGACCACCTGCTCGCTGTGTTCACGCCTGCGCCGCGGCACGCTGTACACCTACGCCGACGAGATTGGCGCGACCAAGATGGCCTTGGGGCATCACCGCGACGATATCGTCGAAACCTTCTTCCTTAATATGTTCTACGGCGGCACCTTGAAGGCCATGCCGCCCAAGCTGCTCTCCGACGACGGGCGCAATGTGGTGATTCGCCCGTTGGCTTACTGCAGCGAGGCGGATATCGAGGCCTATTCGGTGCTCAAGGAATTCCCGATCATCCCGTGCAACCTCTGCGGCTCCCAAGAGAACCTGCAGCGTCAGGTGGTCAAGGAGATGCTGCACGAGTGGGAGCGCAAATCGCCGGGACGCACCGAGATCATGTTCCGTGCCCTGCAGAATGTGGTGCCGTCGCAGCTGGCGGATCGCAACCTGTTCGACTTTACCAGCCTGCGCATCGACGACACGGCCACGCCGCGCTTTGTTGACCTGATGAACCTCTGACGCGGCGCGATTGCCAGCGAGTACCCACCATGCGCGACTATAAATGGCTGCACGAATACTGTCTGAACCGCTTCGGTTCAGTGGCGGCCCTGGAGGCGCGATTGCCGACGCCGCGTACAGAGGCCGAGCTGCGCCAGATTGGTGATGATCGTTATTTGTCGCTGATTGCCCTGCGGGTCTTTCGTGCTGGCCTCAAGCACAGTCTGGTGGATGCCAAGTGGCCGGCTTTCGAGCAGGCGTTCTTTGGCTTCGATCCGCACAAGGTGGTACTGATGGGCGCCGAGCATCTGGAGCGGCTGATGCAGGATGCGCGGCTTATCCGTCACCTGGGCAAGCTCAAGAGCGTGCCGCGCAATGCCCAGTTCGTGCTGGATGTGGCGCACGAGCGGGGCAGCTTCGGTGCGCTGATCGCCGACTGGCCCTGCAACGATATCGTCGGCCTGTGGAAGTACCTGGCCAAGCATGGTGCTCAACTGGGTGGGCTGTCGGCTCCGCGCTTGTTGCGCATGATCGGCAAGGACACCTTCGTGCCTTCTGACGATATGGTGGCGGCGCTCAAGGCTCAGGGCATCGTCGACAAAGCCCCCACGAGTCTCAAGGAGCTGGCGGCTGTGCAAGATGCCTTCAATCAATGGCAGGCGCAAAGCGGTCGGCCGCTGTGCCAGTTGTCGGTGATGCTGGCGCACACGGTCAATCACTGATTGCTCATGGGTGCGTCATAGCGTCCCAGTGATTCCACTGACCAACGGTTACAGGCGGCTCTAGCGGCATGCTGCAACGTGCTTGATCGCTTATCCGTGTTTGGCTTCAGCCCCCTGTTTTAGCGCGATTGGGCTTTTTCCCGCGTTGCCAAGGCGGTCTTGAGCGGTTGATGCAGCAGTGGGCGCTTAGAGGTAGCTGCGTGATCTAAAGGTCACATTTTGGCTAATTAAATTTGCATATGGGCCTTATGGAAGGCATATTCGGGCCCTTCGAATAACTAAAGACACGGCTGTGCCCATGCTCAAACGCTTCGCACCCCTCGTGCCATTGGCATTTGCAGCACTCTTGTCCGCGTGTGCGGGCCATGCAGTGCACCATCCTGTTGCTGTGCAAACTGCACCTGTACAGCTGCCGGAACCTTCGCCCGCCCAGGTCACCGAGTTGACCGATGAGCAGCCCTACGTGCTGCCGGCGCTGGCAGACAGCATTCTTGATCGTGGCTTCGAACTGGTTGGTACCCGTTACCGTCCGGGCGGCACCTCGACCAAAACCGGTTTCGATTGCAGCGGTTTCGTCGGTTACCTGTTCCGCGAAGAGGCCGGAATCAAGCTGCCGCGTTCGACTCGCGAGATGATCAACCTGGATGCGCCGCTGGTTTCGCGCACCGAGTTGGAGCCGGGCGACATCGTCTTCTTCAATAATCGTGGGCGCGGGCGTGTCAGCCATGCCGGCATCTACATTGGCGACGACCAGTTCATCCACTCGTCCAGCTCCCGCAGCGGTGGCGTACGTGTAGACAGCCTGGATGATCGTTACTGGCGTGCCAGCTTTATGGAAGCCAAGCGTGTGCTTGCTCAGGCACCGGTTGCGCCACAACGTAATCCCCTGCATCGCTAAGCCCGTGCGGCTCTGATCCTTGCGTCAGAGCCTTGCGACCGGCAAAGTAAGGCGCATCCACCCTCAGGATCGTCCGCCATGTCCGCAACAACCCGTGTCGCCCTCGTTGTTGCTGTGGCCCTGCTGAGCGGCTGTGCCAGTTCTCCGCCACCATCTCCTCCTGTTGTCAGTGCACCATTCGAGCAGTTTCCTCCCGTGGCTGACGACGTTTTGCTGCGTGCCATTGGTTTGGTCGGAACGCCGTATCGTTATGGCGGCAACACCCCGGATAGTGGTTTCGATTGCAGTGGTTTGATTGGCTACGTCTACCGTGATGCCGCTGGCATCAACCTGCCGCGCTCCACCCGTGAACTGATCGCCATGCCGGTGCCCAGCGTACGCCGCGAGGCCCTGCAGACTGGTGACTTGGTGTTCTTTGCCACCGCGGGTGGTGGTCGGGTTAGTCATGCCGGCATCTATGTTGGTGAGGGGCGTTTCGTCCATGCCCCCTCCAGTGGCGGCACGGTGCGCCTGGAAAGCCTGTCGACGGCCTATTGGCAGCGCAGCTACCTGAACGCCAAGCGGGTGATCGCCGGTGGTCAGCTGGCCAACAACTTCTAAGTCGCCTCTTCGCTGTACAGGTTGCTATCGGCTTGATTGGGCGAGGGCTGCCGCGTTCAGTTTTGCAGCCGCGCAGCTGCACGCTGCTTCAGACACAGGCCTGAAACTGATGCGTAACTACACGATTTTTCACTGATGAATGCTGTGGAGCACGCCATGCCTATCCGTCTATCCCTGTTGGCTTTGTTGCTGGCTGCCTTGAGCGGCCCGGTGTTGGCGGCTGATTGTGGGCCGTTGTTGCAGGGTGAGTTGCCGAGGTTGCGGGCCAAGGACAGCATCGACCTGTGCCAGCAGTTCGCCGGCAAGCCCCTGCTGGTGGTCAACACCGCCAGCTATTGTGGGTTTGCGCCGCAGTTCAAGGGGCTGGAGGCGCTCTATCAGACGTATCGGGCCCAAGGGCTGCAGGTACTCGGGGTGCCATCCAACGACTTCAGTCAGGAGGCGGATGCCAGTGCTGAAACAGCCAAGGTCTGCTAC
Organism: Pseudomonas sp. BGA-UO-ETr-WB11; assembly: GCF_059567785.1. NCBI lineage: Bacteria > Pseudomonadati > Pseudomonadota > Gammaproteobacteria > Pseudomonadales > Pseudomonadaceae > Pseudomonas > Pseudomonas sp. BGA-UO-ETr-WB11. The sequence continues at coordinate 116,772 of NZ_JCAQOS010000007.1, forward strand.
GTCAATTACGGCGTGACCTTTGCCATGAGCGAGCCGCAGGTGGTGACGGGCGACCAGGCCATTCCTTTGTTTAAGCAGTTGGCGACGCAAAGCAGTGCGCCGCGCTGGAATTTCTATAAATACGTGGTGGATCGCCGGGGCCAGGTGATTGCCAGTTTTTCCAGCCAGACCCAGCCGGATGACCCGGCGCTGATCAAGGCGCTGGAGCAGGCGATCGCTTCGCCGCTCTGATGTGTGCGCGAGTTTAAGTACCGCTCAGGCCGCAATCGGCACCTTGCCGATGCAGTGCTCCCAGGCGTCGATAAAGTCCCGCGAACGGCCCTGGGGGTAAAACACCTGGCGCCAGACGCGGGCCAGTCCTAGCAGGTCATGGCTGGCGGGCAGCGGCTTGTCGGCGGCCTCCACCAGCATCCAGGCAATCGCCGTGGCGTAGCGCAGGTTGACCGTCAGTTCCAGATGGGGGGCGCTGAGGAAGGCATGCTGGCTGGCCAGACCGCGGATCTTGCTGGCCAGGTCTGGGTCGCGCGCCAGGTGCTGATCCCAGAGCTGCGCATGGCGCTGGCTACCGATGCGATAAAGGCCATGACCGCGGCGGTCGTTCAGCACTGCGCCGAGGGCTGACTGGCAGGCCGCCGCGCCCAGCAGCAACGCTTCGGCAGCGGTGGAGTAGCGCTCCAGATAGATCAGGGTGGGGCGGATCACGTGCTGGCACAGGTCGCTGGCGGCAATACCCATAAAACCCTCGTAAAAGGTGGTCGGCGGGGCCGGGGCGCTTGGCAGCTGTTTGAACGGGATATGGCAAAGGCCCCGCCGGCAGCGGGGTTAGCCGCATGTTTTGAAGTGTAGTGCGATCAATCGGCTGTAAAGGGCTGTTTTTAAACTGTTTTGGGTTTCTGGTTATTTTCTATATAGCCCCCAGCGCTTAAGGCTGGGGGCTATCTGGCATTCTTCTCAATCGCCGGTGGCGACCGGTCGCTGCGGGTCAGTGATCCATTCGCTCCATGAGCCTGCGTACAGCGGTGCCAGTGGGTAGCCGGCCAGGCACAGGGCAAACAGGTTGTGACAGGCCGTGACGCCGGAGCCGCAGTAGGCCACCAGATCGCTGGCCGGTCGCGAGCCGAGCAGGGCGGCAAAGCGCTGTTGCAACTGCGGCGCTGGCAAGAAGCCGCCATTGCTGGCGAGGTTGTCGGTAAACACCGCGCACTGGGCGCCGGGGATGTGTCCGGCGACCGGGTCCAGAGGCTCCACTTCGCCGCGAAAGCGCGGCTGGGCGCGAGCGTCCAGCAAGGTCATTTGTGTGCTGTCCAGGCGCTGTTGCAATTGGCTGGCGTCTAGCACCAGTGCCGGCTGGGGCTGGCCGCTAAAGTTGCCTGGCTGTGGGCTGGCGCTTGCAGCGGTCAGTGGTAAGCCGGCGGCGTTCCAGGCTTGCAGGCCACCATCCAATAGCCAGACGTTGTCCTGCTTACCCAGCCAAGCCAACAGCCACCAGGCGCGCGCCGCAAAGGCGCCCGGGCCGTCGTCATAGAGGACAATCTGGCTGTCGTTATTGATGCCCCAGGCTTGCAGCGTGGCGATCAGCGCATTGCTAGCGGGCAGCGGATGGCGGCCGGTAATGCCCTTGCGCACCGGGGCCGAGAGGTCGCGTTCGAGGTCAGCGAATTGAGCGCCGGCAATATGCCCGGCGTTATAGCTACGCAGGCCGTAGGCCGGATCGTCGAGGGCGAAGCGGCAATCGAGCAGCACCAGGCCGGGTTGCTGCAGGCGCTCGGCCAATTGTTGCGGGCTGAGCAGTTGGGCGATGGGCATACCGAACTCCTGTGGTGGTGTTGGGGGCTGGGCTTACTTGATCTGCAGCTTGCCGATGCGGTCGTTGTTCAGGCTGCCAAGGTAGAGGTAATTACCGACGGGCTTGGCCGAGGTGATCATGCGTAGGTGCGTGCCGCTGGTGTCGTGCAGGCTGTGGATGATTTCGCCGTTCTCGTTGAGGGCCAGCACCAGGCCGTAGTTCTGCGGCTTGGGCCACAGGGCGCGGGGCAGCTTGGCCAGCAGATTTTTGGCCCAGGGGTGACGGTGCAGCAGGTCGGTATCGGCCAGGCGCGGCGTGGGCAGGGCGACCCAGAAGGTGCCGGCGCGATCACCCTGCAGGTTGTCCGGCAGACCCACCAGATTGTCGATGAAAATGTCGTGCTGGCCGGCTTTTTCACCTTTCAGCCAATAGCGGCTGATGCGATAGCGGTAGGTTTCGTTGACCAGAACGAAGTCTTCGTTGGCCGACAGGGCCACGCCGTTGGCGAAGTACAGGTCCTTGAGCAGCACCTCGGTGCTGTCAGTGGCTGGGTCGTAGCGCAGCAGGCGGCCGTGGGGGCGGGCTTCGAGCAGGTCGAGCAGGTAGTCCGGTTGCTGGAACTTGTCCGAGGCATCGCTGAAATAGATGCGCCCGTCACTGGCGATGTCCAGATCGTCGGTAAAGGCAAATGGCACGCCGCCTGCGGTGGTGCTGAGTACGCGGATCTGCCCTTGTGGATTGATGCTCAGCAGGCCTTTGTAGGCGTCGGCCACGATCAGGTTGCCCTGGCGGTCGAAGTCCATGCCCAGCGGTCGGCCCTGGGTGTCGGCGAATACGGCTGGTTGTCCGTCGCTGCCAAAGCGCACCACCTGACCATTGTGCAGGCTGGCGTAGAGGCGGCCCTCGGCGTCCACGGCGGTGTCTTCCGGGCCGTGAATGGCACCTTTGCCGATCAGTTCGGCTTTCATCAGGGTGTCGTTGGGCTCCAGCGCGCCGCTCATCAAGGGGATTGGCGGAGCTTCCCAGGCAACCGGGTCAATCGGGCTGGGGGCGATGATCAGGTACGCGGCGGCAGCGCCGGTGAGCAGGGCGCCAAGGCCCAGAAGCTTGTTCATAACTATCCTTGATTGGCTTCTTGAAGAGACAAGCGCCCGAGCATAGAGAGCTGATTTGTTCGCAGCAAGGCGTGAATGTCCGGCTATGGACGCTGGCGATATATACTGCGCGGCATTCATAAGGGAGAGCTGTGTGGCTATCGATATTCACTGGATTCGCGACGACGTCAGCCTGGCGCAGCATTGCGCCGCATGGCAGCAGTTGCCGTTCGTAGCCCTCGATACCGAATTTATGCGGGTGGATACCTTCTACCCGATTGCTGGCTTGCTGCAGGTGGGGGATGGCGAACGTGCCTATCTGATCGACCCGCTGCTGATCCGCGACTGGCAACCCTTTGCCGCACTGCTGGAAAACCCGGCGCTGCTCAAGGTGCTGCATGCCTGCAGTGAAGACCTGGAAGTGCTGCTGCGTCTGACCGGCAGCCTGCCGGCGCCGCTGTTCGACACCCAGCTGGCGGCGGCTTACCTCAATCTCGGCTTCTCCATGGGCTATTCGCGCCTGGTGCAGGCGGTGCTCGGTATCGAGCTGCCCAAGGGCGAAACCCGTTCCGACTGGCTGCAGCGGCCCTTGAGCGAGACGCAGGTCAGCTATGCCGCGGAGGATGCTGTGCACCTGGCCGAGGTTTACCGCAAGTTGGCACCGCAGTTGTCGGCAGAGAAAACCGCCGCTGTGCTGGAGGACGGTGCCGAGCTGATCAGCAATATGCGCCGCGAAGTGCTCCCCGAAGAGTTGTATCGCGAGGCCAAGCTGGCCTGGAAGCTGGCGCCCCAGCAGCTCGCCGTGCTGCGCGAGCTGTGTGCCTGGCGCGAGCGCGAAGCGCGCGCCCGTAACAAGCCGCGCAGCCATATTCTGCGTGATCATTGCCTGTGGCCGCTGGCCCGTACCCAGCCAGACAACCTGGTGAGTCTGGCGCGCATCGAAGACATGCACCCACGGACCGTGCGTCAGGATGGCAATCAGCTGCTTGAGTTGATCAAGCAAGCCGCTGCCCTGCCGGAAGCGCAATGGCCTGCGGCTTTACCCGAGCCGCTGCCGCTGGAGGCCTCGGCCCTGTTGAAAAAGCTCAAGGCCTTTGCTCAGCGCGAGGCTGAGCGTCTGCAGATGGCGCCCGAGTTGATGTTGCGCAAGAAGATCCTCGATGCCTTGCTCAAGACCGGTTACCCGAATGGGCCGTATCAATTGCCTGATGCCCTACGTGGCTGGCGGCGTGAATTAATGGGTCCGGCTCTGCTTGAGCTGCTGGCCAAGGAAACCGCATGAAACGTATCTGCTCCATCTATAAAAGCCCGCGCAAGAACGAGATGTATCTGTATGTCGAGCGCAGCGAGGCCTTGAAGAAAGTCCCAGAGGCCTTGTTGGTGGCCTTTGGCGCGCCGATTCACGCTTTCGATCTGGTGCTCAGCCCTGAACGCAAACTGGCCCGTGAAGATATCGCTCAGGTGCTGGAGAATCTCGAAAAGCAGGGCTATCACCTGCAAATGCCGCCGGGCGAAGACGAATACATCCAGCACTTGCCGCAAGAGTTGCTGTGCCGTAACGACCCTATCTAAGCCATGCGCCTGCTGGTTGCCGACGCCGCGCACGGCGCTTATGCCGAGTTGCTGACAGCCGCCGCGGCGGACCTGCAACTGTGTGTTAGCAACGACCCTGCCGAGCTGGCAGCCTGGGCAGCCAGCTGTCCGCTGTGGCTAGGCCCGCCGGATCTGCTGGTCGGCTTGCTGCGCCAAGGCTTCAAGCCGGACTGGCTGCAGTCCACCTGGGCGGGCATTACCCCGCTGCTGGCTGCCGATCTACCACGCGACTACCGGCTGAGCCGCGCCAGCGGCATCTTTGGCCCGCTGATGGCCGAATACCTGCTGACCTATGTGCTGGCCCATGAGCGCCACTTGCTCGCGCGGCTGGCCAGTCAGGCCGAGCGGCATTGGGACGAGCGCCTGACGGGCAGTCTGCAGGGGCGGCGTTTGTTGCTGGTCGGTGCCGGCGATATTGCCAGCGCCGTCGCCCAGGTGTTCAGCGCACTGGGTGTGCAGGTATTTGGCGTGGCCAGTCAGGCTCGCCAGCAAGCGCCATTCGCGCAGGTGGTGGGTTTGTCGCAGTTGGCGGAGCAGGCGGCCCACGCCGATTACCTGGTTAACCTGCTGCCGGATACGCCAGCCACCACCAATCTGTTCGATGCCCGCCTGTTGGCCCAGCTCAAACCTAGCGCGCTGTTTATCAATGCCGGTCGGGGATCTGCGGTGGTCGATGCGGATTTGGTCGCCGCCCTTGAAGCAGGCCAACTGGCGGGCGCAGTGCTGGATGTGTGTCGCGAGGAGCCGCTGCCGCCAAGCCATCCGTTCTGGTCGACACCGCGCTTGCTGCTCACCGGCCACAGCGCCGCGCCGACCCTGCCAGCGCCCATGGTGCAGCTGTTTGTGCGCAACCTGCAGGCCTATCACGCAGGCCAGCCGCTGCAGGGCGAAGTCACCTTCAGTCGCGGCTATTGATGCCGGCGGGTAGGGTCGTCTGCTAGGGGCTGTTCCCGTTTCATTTGCTTGCGATGAAACGGCAGCAGACCCTAGACTGCCGACCTTTTGCAGAACTCAGTTGTAGAACCATGGCCGCCAAAGTCGAACCCTTCTGGAAACGTAAAACCCTCGCCCAGCTTGATCAGGATGAGTGGGAGTCGCTGTGCGACGGCTGCGGCCTGTGCTGCCTGCAGAAACTGGAAGACGAAGACGATGGCAGCGTTTACTACACGCGCATCGCCTGCAAATTGCTGGACCTGAACACCTGTCGTTGCACCGATTACCCCAACCGTCGCCAGTTCGTCGCCGACTGCATCCAGTTGACGCCCGATCAGGCCGACCAGTTCCAGTGGCTGCCGCCCACCTGCGCCTATCGCCTGGTGGCCGAAGGCAAGGACTTGTTGCTGTGGCACCACCTGGTTTGCGGTGACCCGCAGGCCGTGCATCACGAACGTATTTCCCAGTCCGGGCGCATGCTCAGTGAAAACAGCGTGGCCGAGGAAGATTGGGAGGACTACCTGATTTTTCGCTCCGGCTAACAGGCCGATGAAAAACTACCTGCGTTGGCAATACTGCGTTAAAAACGGCCTCACAGCCGAAGGCTGAACGTGCTTTAGCACGGCCCAAAAGGGGTGAGCAAAGCGAGTCAAATGCTCATTTACAACTCGTAAACTCCGCTTTTTCGGCCGTTTTTGCCTTGTCTTGCCTGCCTCGCCTACATTTTTCAACGGCCTGCTAAGCCGCGTTTGGCGAGCAAGCGGCAACAGACCCCCAATTCACGGAGAAGAACCATGCACCTGCGCCTGAATGCCTTGTTGTCCGTCGGCCTGTTGGCCCTGAGCGCGCCGTTGTGGGCGGCCAAACGGGTGGATCTGGATTACCAGGTGCGCTTCTTGCCAGCCTCCGACGAGGCCGAGGTGCGCCTGACCCTGGCCAAGGGCGAGTTGATTCACAGCATGGCGTTTGCCTTGGGCACCTCCGGCCAATACCGTGACTTCAAGGCTGACGGCCAATGGACGGAAGACACCGCCGGGCGCGCCACCTGGGTTCCGGCCAAAGGTCCGGCCAGTCTCAGTTACCGCGTGCGCATCAACCAGCAAAAAGAGTCAGGCGCCTACACCGCCCGGATGACCGCCGATTGGGCGCTGTTGCGCGGCGACGACCTGGTGCCGGCGGCCCAGCTCAAGCAGGACGACAATGTGGAAATGGTCGCGCGCCTGCAGTTTGAACTGCCAGAGGGCTGGAAGGCGGTGGAAACCGGCTGGCCACGGATCGGCAAGAACCGCTTTCGCATCGACAACCCGTCGCGCAAATTTGATCGGCCGATTGGCTGGATCATCGCCGGTAAAATCGGCACCCGCCGTGCGCACCTTGGTGAAACCGATGTGACCATCGCCGCGCCGATAGGCGAGGGTATGCGCCGCATGGACGTGTTGACCCTGCTGACGTTTGTTTGGCCAGAAGCCCAAGCGGTATTCCCCCGCGACCCGCGTAAATTGCTGGTGGTCGGTGCAGCCGACCCGATGTGGCGCGGCGGCCTGTCCGCACCTAATTCGCTGTTTATGCACGCCGAGCGCCCCCTGGTCAGCGAAAACGGCACCAGTTCGGTGGTCCATGAGTTGGTCCACGTGCTGGGCGGTATCCGAGATACCGATGCCAGTGATTGGATCAGCGAAGGCCTGGCTGAGTACTACGCCATCGAACTGCTGCGCCGCGCCGGTGGTATGACCGAGCCGCGTTACCAGCAAGTGCGCAAAAAACTGCTGCGCTGGGGTCTGAAAGTCACCAGCTTGCGCGGCGAACACTCCAACGGCGCGATCACCGCGCGCTCGGTGGTGCTGCTGCAGGAGCTGGACAAGGAAATCCGTCAAACCAGCGAAGGTCGCTATTCCCTCGACGACGTGGCCCGCGGCTTGATGCGCATGGACAAAGTCAGCACCAAAGATTTCATCGAACTCAGCGAAAGCCTGCTGGGCAAACCCTCGAAAGTGCTCGACAGCAAACTGCTGCGCAAACCTAAAAGCAACGGTGCTGTTTAAGCCGTACTTGCTTTGCACTGCAGCCCTAGGTTGCGCTAGACGCAGCGGGTGAGCTGGACGCCTGGGCGCGGCTGGGCGAGCATGCACGGCCGCAGCCTGGAGCCCGTCTATGCGTCGCCTGCCATCGCTTACTGCCTTGCGCACCTTTGAGTGCGCCGCCCGCCATGCCCATTTCGGCCGCGCCGCTGCCGAGCTGTGCGTCACCGACAGTGCGGTCAGCCACCAGATTCGCCAGCTGGAAGAGCAACTGGCTACGCCACTGTTTGCCCGCGAGGGTCGGCAAGTTGTGCCGACGCCCGCGGCGCGGCGCTTACTACAGCGTTTGCAGCAGGCTTTCGAGCTGATCGGTGAGGCCTGTGACGAGCTGCGTGATCCCGGCTCTCAGGTGGTGTTGCGTATTGCGGTAACGCCCGAGCTGGCGCAGAAATGGCTGGTCAGCCGCCTGGCTGACTTCAGCGACCGCTACCCGCAAATCACCCTGCATTTGCACGAACAGCTTCTGGAAGCCTGTCTGCCCAGCCCGGATATTGACCTGGCGATCACCTACGGCACTGGGCCGGAGGATGCCAGTGCGTACTTTGTGCGACCGCTGCCGACCCTGCAATTCTTCCCTGTGTGCAGTCCCAGCCTGTTCAACCTGGGAGGGCTCAAACACCCGCGTGATCTGGCCCGGCATGGTCTGCTGCATGACGATCAGGACGGCAAGACCTGGACCGCCTGGCTGACCACCCATGCCGGCGATATTCAGCCGGCTCGTCATCTGTATTTAGGCCATGCAGGCCTGGCTCTGGAGGCAGCAGCGCAAGGGCAGGGGGTGGCCATGGGAGATAATCTGACGGCTGCCGAAGATTTGGCCAGCGGCCGTCTAGTACGCCCGTTCAACGCCAGCGTGGCGGCGCTCGGGCAGTATGCGTTGGTCTGTGAACGGATTCGTCTGGAGAAGCCGGCGGTGGCCAACTTCTTAGATTGGTTCGCGGATCAGCTAGCTGATTGATGAGTTGAATTCAGTTATTCCGTAATTATCGTCGTTGGAACCTCGGCCAAAGCGCCGCGTACTGTGTGGCCATCTTCCCCACAGGCATTAAAGGTGCATCCGATGGCGCGTTCCCTGACTTCACTCCCTAAAGCCGATGGCTTCCGTCTGCCCGGCGAATTCGAACCCAAGGCCGGTTGCTGGCTCGGCTGGCCGGAGCGCACCGACGTCTGGCGCAACGGTGCCAAGCCGGCGCAGAAGGTCTGGGTGGATATCGTCAGCGCGATTGCCAGCAGCGAGCCGGTCACCGTGTGCGCCTCGGCCAGCCAGTACGCCAACGCCCGTCGCCAGTTGCCGGCCCATGTGCGGGTGGTGGAAATGACCTGCAACGACACCTGGTTCCGCGACAGCGGCCCGGCCTTTCTGGTCAATGACGACAGCGGCGAAGTGCGCGGCGTGGACTTCGAGTTCAACGCTTACGGTGGTCTGGACGGCGGCCTGTACTACCCGTGGGACAAAGACGATCAGATCGCGCAGAAGATCCTCGAAATCGAAGGCTATGACCGCTACCGCGCGCCCTTTATTGCCGAGATGGGCGGCATCCAAACCGACGGTCAGCGTACCCTGCTGACTACCGAGCAGTGCCTGCTCAACCGCAACCGCAACGCCCACCTGGGCAAGGATGAGATGACCCGCAGGCTGTCCGACTACCTCGGTGCCGAACAGGTGATCTGGCTGCCGCGCGGTTGCAAGTTCGATGAAACCGACGGCCATATCGATGACCTGGCCTGCTTCGTACGCCCCGGTGTGGTGGTGCAGCAGTGGACCGACGACCGTTCGGACCCGCAGTGGGAAATCTACCAGGAGGCCTACGACATCCTGCGCAGCACCCGTGATGCCCAAGGCGGCGCGCTTGAAGTACACAAGCTGCCGCAGCCGCGTGTGTTGGAGTGGACAGCGGAGGAGGCCGCAGGTCTGGACCAGGACGATGCCACCCATACGCGCCAGGCCGGCACGCAGATCTGCGCGTCCTACATCAACTACTACGCCGGCAACTCGGCCATTGTTGTGCCGTTGTTCAATGACCCTTGCGACCGCGTGGCCCAGGCCACCCTGGCCGAACTGTTCCCCAAGCACCGCATCCTCGGCATCGACAACTCGCGGGAAATTCTCCTCGGTGGTGGCAACGTTGCCTGCATCACCATGCCGCAATACGCCGCGCCCAAGCGCGCCTAGGGGGCTCTGATGAAATTCCATGCCAGTTTGTTGGCCCTGGGCCTGGCCGCTAGCGTTCAGGCGCTGGCGGCCGAGGCGCCGAAGCAGGTCAATTTGTTTATCTGGGGCGAGTACCTGGCCCCGGACACCCTCAGCAACTTTGAGAAGAAGACCGGCATCAAGGTGGTGGTCGACCACTTTGACTCGCTGGAAACGGTGGAAACCAAGCTGCTGACGGGGCGCAGTGGCTATGACCTGGTGCTGACGGCCGGTCAACACTTACAGCGGGCAATCCAGAGCGGCGCGATCCAGCCGCTGGATAAAACCGCATTGCCGCATTTCAGTGGTCTTGATCCCGAGTTCACCGGGCATATGGCGACGTTCGATCCGGGTAATCGCTATGCCGGTCTGTATGTCTGGGGCACCACGGGGTTTGGCTATCAGCAGCAGGCGATCGGCAAACGCATAGCCAATGCGCCGACGGACAGTTGGTCCATGTTGCTCGATCCGCAGGTGGTGGCGAAGTTTGCCGACTGCGGGGTGAGCTTTCTCAACGACCCTAACGAGGTGTTTGCCGCGGCGTTCCGTTACCTGGGGCTCGATATCAACCGACAAAGCCTGGATGACCTGAAGCTTGCCGAAGCGCATTTGGCCAAGGTGCGGCCGTCGATTCGTTATTTTGACAATGACCGCAATATCAGCGACCTGGCCAACGGCGACACCTGTCTGGCCATGTCCTGGAACGGCAATGTATCGATTGCCGCCAGTCAGGCGCAGCAGGCGGGCAAGCCCTATAGCCTGCACTACAGCATCCCGCGTGAAGGCACGCTGATCTGGTTCGATGCGATGGTGATTCCTAAGGATGCGCCGCACCCTGCCGCCGGTTTGGCGTTGATGGATCACCTGATGACCCCGGAGGTGATCGGTGCCATCAGCAACAGCATCTACTACGCCAATGCGGTGCCGGCAGCCAATGCCAGCGTTGATCCGGCGATCCTCGCCGACCCCGGTATCTATCCGCCGGCGGCGCTGCGCGCTCAGCTGTACACCAAGAATGACAATGCTCAAGCGTTCAATCGGGCGCTGACGCGGGCCTTTAGTCGGCTCAAGTCGGGTCGATAGTGGCGCGACGGCTTACTTGAACTTGGCCCCGGACTTGGTATTCAGGCCCTTGGCCAGGCGGTCATAGAGCACCACGTTGACCGTCGCGGCCAGGTTCATGCAGCCCTGGGTGGGGATGTAGATTACGTCCTCACACCACTCCAGTACGTCCTTGCCGAGGGAGCCGTCTTCCGGGCCGAAGATATAAATGGCGCGATCCGGGTGGGTGTATTCCGGCAGCGGGCGGGCGCCTTCGATCAGCTCCACGGCCACGGGCGTGCAACCCAGCGGAATGATCTTCTGCAAATCATCGATACCGATCAGCGGGATGTCCTGGTGGATCATCTTGGTGTCTGTGGCAAATTCCTGGGCGCGGGCATAACGCTTGCCGGTGTAAAACACCGAATTGACGCCGTAGCAGCCAGCGGCGCGCATCACCGAGCCGACGTTCTCTGGGGACTTGGGGTTGAATAAACCGATGCAGCTGTAGCGTCTGTTGGCCACGGGGGGATGCTCTTGCACAAAGCGCGCGAGTATACCGGCTTGCTTTGCTGCTGGCGCGGCGAGTGGGGTGGACGACTCAGTCGGGGGCGTTCTCGGTCGCTGCGGCTGACTCAGATTCCGGCAGCACCACGATGCCCCAGTCGCCGTGCAGGTACCAATCGTCGCCGAGCATTTCTGCCGGGTGCATGGTGCGGTCCGAGCCATTGCCGCAGGCCAGTGAGCCGGCGGGGCAATACCTGTCGCAGCCCCAGCAAATGCGTTCGGGGTGTTTGGGATGCAGGGGGAATGGCTTGGCCATGGGGCGGCTCCTGGCGGCGCTTGCGCGCAGCGAACAGGGCAAGGCTACGGCAACAGCGGCAACAAGAACTTGATCAGGCACAAGTATGCTGTGCGGGTTATATGGTTTTGCCCTGCGCAGTTTCGCCGGAACCTGCATGCCATTATGCGCGGCGTGGCAAAATCGCCGATCATTGACGCTGTCAGTTCAAGGGAGACTTTCATGCGCGTTTTATTCTCGGTTTTGCATCTTACGGCTCTATCGCTGGCGCTGCTGTGTGCGGCCCCTGCCAAGGCCAGTGAGGAGACGCAGCTGGTGGAGTCGATCAATGCCTACCGCAGCCAGGCGCAGCGCTGTGCCGGTCAGGCGTCCCTGCCGTTGCCTCCGCTGGCCAGTGATGCGCGCCTGGTGCTGGCGCTGAATAGTCTCGGTGGACTGCAGCCGGAGCTGGCCCGTGCGGGCTATCCGATGACCAGCGTGCAGGCGATCAGCCTGTCCGGGCCGCGCAATGCCCAGGCGGCCATGACGGCGCTGCAGGAGAGTTTCTGTCAGGTGTTGCTCGACCCGCAGTTTGTCGATGTTGGCGTCAGCCGCGCGGACCGTGAGTGGCGCATCGTACTGGCGCGGCAGCTTTTGTCGGCGCGTTTGGCTGACTGGCAGGCGGAAGGCCAGCAACTGCTCGCCGCGATCAACACCGCCCGCACTCAGCCGCGTCAGTGCGGCACCCAAGCCTTTGCGGCCACTGGCGCGCTGGCCTGGAATGCCACGCTGGCGAGTGCCGCCGAGTTGTATTCGCGGGATATGGCCAATCACAACTTCTTCGATCACAAGGATCGTGATGGTCGTATGCCGGGTGATCGCGCCGAACTGGCCGGTTATCTCGGCCAGCAGATCGGCGAGAACATCGCCGCCGGGCACGACAGCGTGCGCAAGGTGGTCGATGGCTGGCTGGCCAGCCCTGGGCATTGCGCCAACCTGATGAACCCGCAATATCGCGAGCTGGGTGCGGCCTATGCGGTGGATTCGAGTAGCGATGCCGGCATCTACTGGACGGCCATGTTCGGCCTGCCGTGATGAGCCCCGGCAGGCCGTAGACCGGATGATGGGTTGAGCGCAGCGATACCCATCACTCCGCCCTCGGTGCCTATCAATTCTCTGTCGATAGCCAGCGATCCGCTGTTGATGGGTATCGACGCTGCGCGCCTCAACCCATCCTACGATTGCCCGCGGCGATGGGACTTACTCTTTGCTTTTCAGCAGCGCGGCCAGGTCGGCGAAGGCTTTGTGGGTCGACTTCGGGCCTTTGGGGCTGGCGGTGGAGCCTTCGGCGAAGTACTGCTGGTCGGTGTAGCGCGAGTGTTCGTTGTCGTGACAGAACAGGCACAGCAGCTCCCAGTTGGAGCCGTCTTGTGGGTTGTTGTCGTGGTTGTGGTCGCGGTGGTGCACGGTCAGTTCGCTCAGGCGTTTGCCGGCGAATTCACGGCTGCAGCGGCCGCACACGTGCGGGTACATCTTCAGTGCCTTGTCGCGGTAGCCGGCTTCGCGCGAACGCTGGGCTTCGGCGATGATGCGGTCGGTCTTGAGGGTCGCCGCGGATTTTTCCGTGCTCATGTTCTTACCTGCTAATTCGTTTGATCACATAACCGAAGCTTAACCCGTTCTCTATGACGGCTAAAGCACGCCGGTTAGCCCTTGAGTTTGCTGCCGATCCACAGGGTGTGTTTGGTGCCCTTGTTGCCGTGGGCGTAGACCTGCACTTCCTCAACCTTGAAGCCGGCTTTGCCGACCTTCTCGGCGAACTTGCGGTCGGCGCTGGCTGACCATACCGCGAGGATGCCGGCCGGGCGCAGGGCGCGGTGGCAGGCGTGCAGGCCGGCCATCGAGTACAGCCAGTTGTTGCCGGTGTGGGTCAGGCCTTCGGGGCCGTTATCGACGTCCAGCATGATGGCGTCGAAGCCCAGGGGTTCGCTTTTGATTACCTCGGCCACATCCTGGCAACGGATCTCGGCGCGGGGGTCGAGGATCGGCATGCCGGCTTTCTCGCCCAGCGCGCCGCGGTTCCACTCGATCACCCCGGGCACCAGTTCGGCCACCACCACCTTGCCGTTCTTGCCGATGTGCTGCAGTGCCGAGGCCAGGGTAAAGCCCATGCCCAAACCGCCGACCAGGCCGCGCGGTGCTGGGCGACCGGCGATGCGCTTGCAGGGGATTTGCGCCAGGGCATCTTCCGAGCCGTGCATGCGCGTGTTCATCAGCTGGCCGCCGTCGCCGCCCTGGATCTTGATCACGAAGTCTTCGCCGTACTCGAACAGGCACAGGGCGCCGCCGTTGTTGGGGATCGGGGCGGTATCGAGCAGGACAAAGCGCTTCATGGTGGTCTCGGCTGGCGGCGGCGGGAATCGAAGGCCGGCAGTCTACCTTGATTCGACCAGCAGGCAGCCCTTTGGCCGAGTGGTTAAACCTGTTGTGTTGCAGCGCAAGCGTTTCAACGTAGATGCCGGCAAGCGCTGTTCTTTACAGTCAACAGCTTCGCGGTCAAGACCGCTCCCACGGGGCCGTGTGTGCTTTCGCCTGCGCGACGCAGTGACAGTTGCAGCAGGCAAGAGAAAGAGCCCAACCGCTCGATGCAGTACCTGCATTAGGCCCTCTCACTGGGCGGGATGGCGTTAGTGTTTGTGGGAGCGGTCTTGACCGCGAAGCTTTAACACCGGGCCATCTGCCCACGTCGGGGCCGCAAAACCGACGCCAACCGAATGCCTAGAACAGCCCGAGTTGGCCGCCCACCAGGGCGCTGAAGTCGTCGTCGACGAAGGGCAGGATGGCGTCGGCCACCGGCTGCAACTGGCGGGTCAGGTAGTGCTCGTAGTCGATGGGCGCGCTGCGTGCTTCCAGCGGTTCCGGGCCGGCGCGGGTGATCACATAGCTGATCCAGCCGCCGCTCTGGTATTGCCGGGGCCGGCCGTGCAGGTCGTTGTAAGCGTCGGCCAGGCGCGCGGCGCGTACGTGGGGCGGCACATTGCGCTCATAGTCGTCGAGTTTGCGGCGCAGGCGTTTGCGGTACACCAGCAACTCGTCCAGCTCGCCGGCCAGGGTGCGTTGCACAAAGTCGCGCACATAGGCCTGGTACGGTTGGCGCTTGAAGATGCGCAGGTACAGCTCCTGCTGGAACTGCTGGGCCAGCGGCGACCAGTCGCTGCGCACGGTTTCCAGTCCTTTGTAGACCATCTCCTGGCTGCCGTCGGCGCGGCGCACCAGGCCGGCGTAGCGCTTCTTGCTGCCTTCTTCGGCACCGCGAATGGTGGGCATCAGGAAGCGCCGGTAGTGGGTCTCGAATTGCAGCTCTAGGGCGCTGTCCAGGCCCAGTTCGCTGTGCAGGTGCTCGCGCCACCACTGGTTGACCCGCTGCACCAGTGCGAGGCCGATGCGTGTGGCGTCGGCTTCGTCGTGTTCGCGGCCGAGCCAGACAAAGGTCGAGTCGGTGTCGCCATAGATCACCTGATAACCCTCGGCTTCGATCAGGGCGCGGGTGCGGTGCATGATCTGGTGGCCGCGCAGGGTGATCGAGGAGGCCAGGCGCGTGTCGAAGAAGCGACAACCGCTGGAGCCGAGCACGCCGTAGAAGGCGTTCATGATGATCTTCAGCGCTTGTGACAGCGGCTGGTTATGCTCGCGCTTGGCGGTTTCCCGGCCCTCGGCCACCCGCGCGACGATGCCCGGCAGGCAATGGCTGTGGCGTGAGAAGCGGGCGCCAAGAAAACCCGCCACCGAGTTCCCATCGTCAGGCTGCTGCAGACCTTGCACCAAACCCACGGGGTCGATCAGAAAGGTACGGATGATCGACGGGTAGAGGCTCTTGTAGTCCAGCACCAACACCGACTCGTACAACCCCGGCTGCGACTCCATGACGAAACCACCAGGGCTGGCCTGCGGCGGGCGCTCGCCGAGGTTGGGTGCAACAAAGCCCTGGCGGTGCATCAAGGGCAAATACAGATGAGTGAAGGCCGCCACCGAGCCGCCGCTGCGGTCGACGGCCAGGCCGGTGACGGTGGCGCGTTCGAGCAGGAAGGTGAGCAGCTCGGTCTTGGCGAAGATCCGCGTCACCAGCTCGCAGTCACGCAGGTTGTAGCGCGCCAGGGCAGGCTTGTCCTCGACGAACATGCGGTCGATTTCGGCCATGCGCTGGTAGGGGTTGTCGATCGACTTGCCTTCGCCGAGCAGGGTCTGGGCAACGTTTTCCAGGCTGAACGAGCTAAAGCGCCA
This sequence comes from Pseudomonas sp. BGA-UO-ETr-WB11, assembly GCF_059567785.1. NCBI lineage: Bacteria > Pseudomonadati > Pseudomonadota > Gammaproteobacteria > Pseudomonadales > Pseudomonadaceae > Pseudomonas > Pseudomonas sp. BGA-UO-ETr-WB11. The sequence goes on from NZ_JCAQOS010000007.1 coordinate 132,550, forward strand.
GGTCGCCTCGCGCAGGGCTTCGATGCCGTCGATCAGCAGGCGCCCGGCCGCCGAGGCGAAGTAATGCTGGTTGCCGCTGCCATGCTCACGCCAGAGCATTTCCGCGCCGTCACGGCCGAGGCGCAAGGGGATGGCCAGGCGCCGCGCATGTTCGTGCAGCACGCGCAGGTCGAACTGCACCAGGTTCCAGCCGATGATGGCGTCGGGGTCGTGGGTGGCCAGCCACTGGTTCAGGCGCTCCAGCAGTTGCCCGCGGCTGCTGCAGTACTCCAGTTGGAAGTCCACCGCTGGGTCCGCCGCTTGGGCCCGGCCGAGCATATACACCTGGCGTTGGCCGCAGCCTTCCAGGGCGATGGAGTACAGCTCGCCCTGGGGGTTGGTTTCGATGTCCAGGGAGACCAGGCGCAGGGGTGGGCGATAGTCCGGCGCGGGCTTTAACTGGGCATCGAACAGCACGCCGTCGGCACCTGGGCGGCCGCTAAAACTCACGGGTGCGGTGATAAAGCGCTCCATCAGGTAGCGCTCGGGCGGGCGAATATCGGCCTCGTAGACATCCACCCCGGCACCACGCAGCAGCTTGTCGAGGTGCAGCAATTGGCGGTAGTGCTGGCAATACAGGCCGAGCACCGGCCGCTGCTGGAAGTCGCGCAGGCCCAAAGGGCGCAACTCGACATCGCGTTCGCCCTGCAGCAGCGCCTCGGCTTGGGCGCGCTGGGCTTCTGGGATAAACGCCACGGCGGGCTGCTGCGACAGGCGCAGCAGGCGCGGGCCGGCATCGGTGGCCAGCCAGAACTCGACCTCGGTGCCGGTGGGCGTGTCACGCCAGTGCTGGGTCAGGACAAAGCCCAGGGCTGGCGCGGTGTTGGCCGCCGCTGCGGTCATGGCGCGCTCGCGAGCACCTTGAGCAGGAAGCTGTACTCCAGCGCCACATCCTTGAGCGCCTGGTAGCGGCCGCTCATGCCGCCGTGGCCGGCGTCCAGGTCGGTTTTCAGCAGCAACAGGTGGTTGTCGGTCTTGCTCGCGCGTAGCTTGGCCACCCACTTGGCTGCTTCCCAGTACTGCACGCGGCTGTCGTTGTAGCCGGCCACAGCGAGGATCGCCGGGTAGGCCTGGGCGCTTACGTTTTCGTAGGGCGCGTAGGACTTGATCCGCGCGTAGACCTCGGGGTCATGCGGGTCGCCCCACTCGTCGTACTCGGTGACGGTCAGCGGCAGGTCGGGGTTCTGCATGGTGTTGAGCACATCGACGAAAGGCACTTCGGCAATCGCCGCGGCAAACAGCTCGGGGCGCTGGTTAAGCACCGCGCCGATTAACAAACCGCCGGCGCTGCCGCCGCTGATGGCCAACTGCTGCGGGCGGGTGTAGCCGCTGGCGATCAGGTGTTCGGCGCAGGCGATAAAGTCACTGAAGCTGTTGGCCTTGTGCTCCAGCTTGCCGGCGCGGTACCAGGCCTCGCCCAGCTCGCCGCCGCCGCGCACATGGGCGATGGCAAACACGAAACCGCGCTCCAGCAGGCTCAGGCGCGCATGGGAAAACCACGGGTCGAGGCTTTCGCCATAGGCGCCGTAACCGTACAGGTAAAGCGGTGCCGGTTGACCGAGCACCTCGCGTTTGGCCACCAGGCTAATGGGGATTTGCGTGCCGTCGGCAGCGCTGGCCCACAGGCGCTGGCTGACGTAGGCGTCGGCATCGAACGGGCCGAGCACCGGGGTTTCCTTGAGCACCTGTTGGGCGCCGCTGGCCAGCTCCAACTGGCGGATTTGCGCCGGGCGATTGAGCGCTTCGTAGCGCAGACGAATCAGCGGGCTGGCAAATTCTAGGGTGTCCTGCACCGACAGGCTGTAGGCGGCATCCGGCAACTGCACGCGATAACTCGGCATACCGTGGGGATGCACCTGAATGATCGGCAGGCCGGCTTCACGCAGGCTCAGCACATAGGCGTCAGCGTTCAGGCTCAGGCCTTCGAGCATCACCTGCGGGTCATGGGCGATAAGCTCGCGCCAGTGCTGACGCTCTGGCTGGGCTTCGCTGGCGGCGTAGAGCGCGAAGTTGATGCCGCTCTGGTTGCTGCGGATCAGCCAGGCCCACTGGCCATCGAGCTGGCCGTGGTCGACGTCGTATTCGTGGTCGTCCTCGCGCGGCGCCAGGCAGCGAAACTCGCCTTGGGGCGTGGCGGCATCCAGCACCCAGCTTTCGCTGGTGGTCTTGCTGCTGAGCAGGAGGATCAACTGGCGCTCGGAGCTGGAGCGATAGCAATGCAGAAAGAAGCGCCCGTCGGATTCCTCGAACACCAACTCGGCGCCGTCCTGGCCCAGGGTGTGGCGATACAGCTTGTGCGGCCGGTGGGTGTCGTCCAGTTCGGCGAAGAACAGGGTCTGGTTGTCGTTGGCCCAGGTCAGGCTGCCGTCGCAATCGTCGAAGGGCAGGGCAGTGATGGCGCCGCTGGTCAGGTCCTTAACAAACAGCTGATAGATCTCATCGCCGCTGGTGTCCAGGCTGTAGGCCAGCAGGCTGTGGTCGGGGCTTATAGTGAAGGCGCCGAGGGCGATAAAGCCGCCGTCGGCCAGGGCGTTGGGGTCGAGGAGCAATTGCTCCTGGGCTGGGTCGACGCTCAGCGCTCCATCGGTCGGGCGCGGGCAGCGGTAGTGACGCGGGTATTCGTCGCCGGCGGTGGTGCGCTGGTAATACAGCCACGGGCCCCAGGGCGAGGGCAGCGACAGGTCGGTCTCGCGGATGCGGCCCTTGATCTCCTCGAACAACTGCTCGCGCAACGGCCCTTGCTCGGCCAGTTCAGCCTCCAGATAGGTGTTTTCGGCGCGCAGGTGGGCCAGGACTTCGGCGTCGTCGCGTTGCTCCAGCCAGGCGTACGGGTCGGCACTGCTGGCTTGGCGGGCTATCGGGGCGTGCGGCATGGGCGGTTCTCTGTGGGTGTGAACGGTTGATGCAGGCGGTTGGCGCGGACGGCGGGCGGGGGAGGCCGCGACGGGCAAAAGCCGCTATCATAAGCGCCCTTTTGCCAGCCCGGCCATGAACGCGCATGACTGAACACGACTATCTGCTCGCCTGGAGCCTGTATGGCGCTGCCGCCTTGGGTTGCCTGCTGGTTTGGCTGCGCATGACTGGCTGGCTGTGGCGCTGGCTGCGCGAGCCGCTGCGGGTGATTATGGCGGTGCTGCTGTTCTCGCCCACGGTGGTCGACCCGGCCAAAGAGCAGTTCGCTCCGGCGATCGCCATCACCGCCCTCGATTTGCTGCTGAAAGTGGGCAACAACGCCTGGCGCGCGGCGGCGGACCTGAGCATGTACGCCATGCTGGCCATGGGCGTGTACCTATTGTTCGCCCTGATCCGCTGGCCGTTTGAGCGCCTAAGCCAGAAGCACCGACAGGAGCGCGCGGCCGCCGCCGGTGCTGACGACGAGCCCACCCTGCGCGAAGTGCTGCAGCGTGACCCCGCACCGCAAGCTGATACACGCATCGATCAGCACGGCGATCGCCGTCTGCGCATCGAACCACGGCTGTAATTGCCGCGCCCGGAGCGCTGCGCAATTGGCCCTTGCCTGGCCTGCGGCGGGCGTTCAGCATGGGTTGTTCGAGCTAGGGAATGCCCATGAATTGCGTGTTTTGTGCCATCGCCGCCGGCCAGATGCCGGCCCATCTGCTGCATGAGGATGAACACTTCCTCGTCCTGCTGGATATCTTTCCGTTGCGCCCGGCCCATGTGCTGATTGTCAGTCGTGAACACGCGCCGCTACTCGGCGATCTGTCCGTACCCGCCCGCGATGCTCTGCTGGCGCTGGCCGCACGGGTGACCAAGGCCCTGTATGGCTGCCCGGAACTGGGCGTGCAGGGCATCAATCTGCTGCTCAATGACGGCCCGGTGGCCAATCAGCATGTGCCCCATCTGCACCTGCATCTGTTGCCGCGGCGACGTGGCGATGTGCCCGCGTTGCTGTGGCGTATTCTCACGCGTTTTCTACCGCTGGGGCGCACGCGCATCGAGGCGCGCCTGCAGCGGGAAGTCCAGTTGTTACGCCGCGCCTTGCAGGCGGAGGGTTGAGTCATGTGTGAACTGCTGGGCATGAGCGCCAATGTGCCGACCGATATCGTGTTCAGCTTTACCGGGCTGATGCAGCGCGGCGGCGGTACCGGCCCGCACCGCGACGGCTGGGGTATCGGCTTCTATGAGGGGCGTGGTTTGCGCCTGTTCCAGGACCCGGCAGCGAGCGTCGAGTCCGAGGTGGCGCGGCTGGTGCAGCGCTACCCGATCAAGAGCGAAACAGTGATCGGCCATATCCGCCAGGCCAACGTCGGCAACGTCTGCCTGGCCAATACCCATCCGTTCGTGCGCGAACTCTGGGGCCGCAACTGGTGCTTCGCGCACAACGGCCAACTGGCTGATTTCGCTCCCGCGCCGAGCTTCTACCGGGCGGTGGGCGATACCGACAGTGAGGCAGCCTTTTGCGATCTGCTCAACCGCGTGCGCCAGGCGTTCCCCGAGCCGGTGACGGTGGAGATGCTCTTGCCGGTGCTGGTGCAGGCCTGCGCGCACTACCGCAGCCAGGGTGTGTTCAACTGCCTGCTCAGCAACGGTGACTGGCTGTTCAGTTTTTGCTCGACCAAGCTGGCCTATATCACCCGCCGGGCACCTTTTGGCCCGGCCTGCCTGACCGATGCCGAGCTGACCGTGGATTTCCAGGCGGAAACCTCGCCCAATGATGTGGTCACTGTGCTGGCCACGGCGCCACTGACCAGCAACGAGGCCTGGATGCTGATGCGCTCAGGCGAGTGGCGCCTGTGGCGCCGTGGTGAATGCATTGCCGATGGCAGCGTGTAACGCCGTCCGAAAACTTCAGGGAGAGGAATATGTTGCGCAGCTATCTACGTTTGTTGGTGTTTACCTTTGGCTTGCTGGTGGGTGTGCAGGTGCCAGGGTTTATCACCGATTACAGCCAGCGCCTGGAGGCCCACCGGCTGGAAGCACAGCAGAGCCTCAAGGGCTTTCGCGCGACTGCACAGAAGTTCTTCAAGGGCGATCTGGACGCACTGGTGGCCCATTACCGGGTGAGTGACGACCCCGTGATGCGCAGCGACGGCCAGAGCGTGGCCGCCCTGGTCAGCCGTGATGCGCAGCTGGAGGCCGAATGGTGGGCTATGCAGGGCGCCTGGTATCAGCGCGTCTGGCACCTGATCACCGCAGCCGACCGGCCACTGCTGGAAGAAACCTACAACGGCTACAGCTACCAAGTCTTGCTGGCCCCCCAAGCCATCGCCTGGGGCCTCAGCTGCGGTTTGCTGCTGGCCTGGTTGGTAGAAGGTACGCTGCTGACCCTCGCTGCCCTGGCCGGCCTGGGTCGCAGCCGGCAGGTGCAGTCGCGCCATTGGCGTTAATTGGTGGTTGAGTTGGGTGGCCTTCGGGCTGGCCTGTTTCCAGGCTCCAGCCCCTATGAAGCTTGGCTGTTATCGACCCATCGCTGCTGGTGACGACTGGCAAAAGTCGGCCAGGAGCGGACATTTACTTGAAGCACTCACGCCTGATTAGCTACTAAGTCTGCGGCGACCCGCGCCGTCGATGCGCCTCCTTTCGCTGTGCGGGCCGACCGCATGCTGCAAAAAGATTTAGGCCAACAACCGTTAACAGTTGATATACAAAATCATGTCGAAATTGCCATTATGCCAATAGATACGAGCGCGTATGTTTCATTACCTTGGTGATTTAAATGCTCATAGACATCTCGAAGTCAGCCCGCTATTTCGCCATAGCCTGCTGCTTTTCAGGCATCAATGGCTGTGCCTCCGATGGAGGTCTAGGAGAACTGGCCACGATGGGCGCAATAGCGGGGTCGATGATGCCAGGCGTGGACTCAGGGACAGTGGCTGCTTTAGGGACAGTTGCCGTCGCAACTATGGTCGTTGTGCCAGTTCTTTCTGACGACTCGGAAACGGACCCTTCGCCATCATCGCCATCTGTCGCGCCGGAAATACTCGCCCCCGTACCAACAGCCAGCAGGAGTCAGGCGGCCGACAATCTAGGCCTTACTCTTGAAAGTCTTAGTCCCGAATTGGTCAAGGCTCTGGGCCTCAATGATACGAATGGTGCCTGGGTTGTCAGCGTCACACCGGATAGCCCGGCGGCCAAGGCAGGGATCAAGCCCATGGACGTCATTCAGGATTTATCTGGGCAACTGATCAACGAACCCAGCGATTTCATGGCGATTGCCGGAAAGTTGCGCTCTGGCTACAAGGCGCCCTTGAGCGTGTGGCGTAATCGCGTCAATCATGAGTTGATCCTAGCCATTCCAGCAGGAATAAGCGCACAAGCAGTCACATCCTCGCCTGCAATGCATGCCCGTTTAATTGCGAAGGAAGAGATCACTGCCCCTGCTTCAGCAAAGAGCACAGATCCAACTATTTTGGAGTTTTGTTATGTGTACCTTATGTCCAATGATTACCAAAAAAATCCGGACGCGCTGTCCACTGTATTCAATGATCCGAGTACAAACGCATCGTCCCAGCAACTGATAGAAATAACCAAGAAGTTCGTGCAGAAAGTCGCGGTACAGCAACCAGGGGTCTGGCAAACCTTCGACTACAAGCGGGAGAGCTGTTCACCTGCAGTGGGTGTTTGCTCCGCTTGGGTCGACCCTTTTGGGGGGCCGAGACAAAGCGTAGTGTTGCGCTGTTTTTCCTCCTTGTCGGAGGCTAACAAAGAGCAATCGGAAGACAGGTTACTTGACCCTACCGCGCGGATAGTTATCTACCCCTAATTTTTCTGCTAAATATCCTTGCGCAAATACTAGCCAAGTATGTCCGCTCTTGGCCGATCACAGCCAGTCATATCCCTGAAGTGCATGGCCTAGGCAGGCTATAAATTCCGTAGCCTTTCCGATCCTTGCGCATGATCTAAAACCAATAAATAACGGGCCCACTTGGGCCCGTTATTTATTGCACTTGGTTTACTTGGAAAGAAACCGCATCCCTTCTTCCAGCCCGCTCAGTGTCAGCGGGTACATCTGATCTTCCACCAGTTCGCGCATGATGTTGGTCGAGGCGGTGTAGTTCCAGGTGTCCTTGGGGTAGGGGTTGATCCAGATAAGCTTTTTGTACTTCTCCATAAAACGCTTGATCCACAGGTAGCCCGGCTCTTCGTTCCAGTGTTCGACGCTGCCGCCGGCCTGGGTGATTTCGTAGGGGGCCATGGCTGCGTCGCCGACGAACACCACTTTGTAGTCGGCGCCGTACTTGTGCAGCAGGTCGAGGGTGGAGAAGCGCTCCGAGGTGCGGCGCAGGTTGTTCTTCCACACCGACTCGTACACGCAGTTGTGGAAGTAGAAGTACTCCAGGTGCTTGAACTCGGTCTTGCAGGCGCTGAACAGCTCTTCGCAAACCTTGACGTGGGCGTCCATGGAGCCGCCGATGTCGAACAGGATCAGCAATTTGACCGCATTGCGGCGCTCCGGACGCATCTGGATATTCAGCAGGCCGCCGTCGCGGGCGGTGAAGTCGATGGTGCCGTCCAGATCGAGCTCATCCTGGGCGCCTTGGCGGGCAAACTTGCGCAGGCGACGCAGGGCGACCTTGATGTTGCGCGTGCCCAGCTCGACTTGGTCGTCGAGGTTTTTGTACTCGCGCTGGTCCCAGACCTTGACTGCTTTGCCCTGGCGCTTGCCGGCGTCGCCGACGCGGATGCCTTCCGGGTTGTAGCCACCGGAGCCGAACGGGCTGGTGCCGCCGGTGCCGATCCACTTGTTGCCGCCTTCGTGGCGTTCCTTTTGCTCTTCGAGGCGCTTCTTGAACTCCTCGATCAGCTTGTCGAGGCCGCCGAGAGACTCGATCCGGGCGCGCTCTTCGTCGGTCAGGGAGCGCTCGAATTCTTTGCGCAGCCATTCATCGGGGATCAACGCCTCGATGTGCTGGTTGAGGTTTTCCAGGCCCTTGAAGTAGGCGCCGAACGCGCGGTCGAACTTGTCGAAATGGCGTTCGTCCTTGACCAGAATGGCGCGGGCAAGGAAGTAGAACTCGTCCATGTCGGCGAACACGACGTTGTGCTTGAGCGCATTGAGCAGATCAAGCAGCTCGCGCACCGACACCGGTACCTTGGCGGCACGCATTTCGTTGAACAGGTTGAGCAGCATATAAGTTGCCCTCCGGGAAACAGGTGACAATCCCCTCTCCCTTGGGGGAGAGGGCTAGGGAGAGGGTGGGGGCAGGCGACGCGCGGTCGCTGATACCCTCTCCCCCGGCCCCTCTCCCATGAATGGGAGAGGGGAGGCAATCAGCGACTACCGCGACGGCTCATAAACGCCAGGCGCTCAAGCAGCATTACATCCTGCTCGTTCTTCACCAGGGCGCCGGCCAGTGGCGGGATGGCCTTGGTCGGATCGCGTTCGCGCAGTACCGCTTCGCCGATGTTGTCGGCCATCAGCAGCTTGAGCCAGTCAACCAGTTCGCTGGTGGAAGGCTTTTTCTTCAGGCCTGGCACTTTGCGCACGTCGAAGAATACGTCGAGGGCTTCGGCCACCAGGTCTTTCTTGATGTTGGGGTAGTGCACGTCGACGATCTTTTGCAGGGTGCCGCGATCGGGGAAGGCGATGTAGTGGAAGAAGCAGCGGCGCAGGAAGGCGTCCGGCAGCTCTTTTTCGTTGTTCGAGGTGATGATGATGATCGGCCGTACTTTGGCTTTGATCGTCTCGTTGGTCTCGTAAACGTAGAACTCCATCTTGTCGAGTTCTTGCAGCAGGTCGTTAGGGAACTCGATGTCGGCCTTGTCGATCTCGTCGATCAGCAGGATGACCCGCTCTTCGGACTCGAAGGCTTCCCACAATTTGCCCTTCTTGATGTAGTTGCGTACGTCGTGGACCTTGTCCGAATCCAGCTGCGAGTCGCGTAGGCGGCTTACCGCGTCGTACTCGTACAGGCCCTGGTGGGCCTTGGTGGTGGACTTGATGTGCCAGGTGATCAGCTTGGCGCCAAAGGACTCGGCCAGTTGCTCGGCCAGCATGGTCTTGCCGGTGCCAGGCTCGCCCTTGACCAGCAGCGGGCGTTGCAGGGTGATGGCTGCATTGACCGCCAGCTTGAGATCGTCGGTGGCGACGTAGGACTGGGTACCTTCGAACTTCATGGGGAAACCTCGGACGCTAAAGCCAGCGGCGAAACTGGACAGTACAGTATTGGAAAAGCCGACTATAACGCGCGGGCTAGTGGCCTGTGAACGCAGACGCAGCATTCAGTCACTGAATGACGAGTCAGCAAACTCTGGGTTGAAGGGTGTTAGCGTTTCATTCCCCGCTCATTGTGTGTCCATGGTGCCTGCGCTGAAGCGGAAACAGCTCCCAGCGACTAGACGGCCTCAAGCCGGCACCTTAGGCTTGGTTGATTATCAGCGACGCAGACAGGAGGACTTCGTTATGAGCCGCATTTATGCAGATAACGCACAAGCCATCGGTAATACCCCGCTGGTGCGGATCAATCGCCTGGGCCCGCCTGGGGTAACCATTCTGGCCAAGATCGAGGGTCGCAACCCGGCTTATTCGGTCAAGTGCCGGATCGGCGCCAACATGATTTGGGATGCTGAGGAGCGCGGCGTGCTCAAACCGGGCATGACCATTGTTGAGCCAACCTCGGGCAATACCGGCATCGGTCTGGCCTTCGTGGCAGCCGCCAAGGGCTACAAGCTGCTGCTGACCATGCCTTCGTCCATGAGCCTGGAGCGGCGCAAAGTGCTCAAGGGCCTGGGCGCCGAGCTGGTGCTGACCGAGCCGACCAAGGGCATGAAGGGCGCCATCGACAAGGCCACGGAAATCGCTAACAGCGACCCGAGCAAGTACTTCCTGCCGCAGCAGTTCGAGAACCCTGCGAACCCGGCGATCCATGAAAAAACCACCGGCCCGGAAATCTGGAATGACACCGACGGCAACGTCGATATGTTGGTGGCTGGCGTCGGCACGGGCGGTACCATCACCGGCATTTCGCGTTATTTCAAACATGTGCAGGGCAAGGCGATTGTTTCCGTGGCCGTCGAGCCGATCACTTCACCGGTGATCACCCAGGCCCGCGCTGGGCACGAGCTCAAGCCTGCGCCGCATAAGATCCAGGGCATTGGTGCCGGCTTTGTACCGAAGAACCTCGATCTGAGCATTGTTGACCGGGTTGAACTGGTGAGCGATGACGATGCCAAGGCCACGGCCCTGCGCCTGATGCGCGAAGAAGGCATTTTGTGCGGGATTTCCTGTGGCGCGGCGATGGCGGCAGCCGTCCGTATAGCCAGCGAACCACAGATGCAGGGCAAAACCATCGTGGTGATCCTGCCGGACTCCGGCGAGCGTTACCTGTCGAGCATGCTGTTCGACGGGCTGTTTACCGAACAGGAAATGGTTCAGTGAGAAAAACCCTTGTGTATGGATTGGCGGTGCTGCTGAGCGGCACCGTCCAGGCGTCGGCCACGGACGACTATCTGAATGGTCTCAAGGCGCTCGACGCGGGTCGCCAGAGCGAAGGCCTGTACCTGCTGGAACAGGCTGCAGTAGCCGGTATGCCAGAGGCGCAGTTCCGCCTGGGCGAGCTGTTGTCCGGTCAGGATGGTGAGCGCTGGCTGCGTTCAGCCGTGCGTCAGGGCTCGGTGCTGGCGGCCAATAGCCTGGCGCAGCGCTATTACGACGACACCCGCTATCGCCGCGCCGCTCAGTGCTGGTTGCTGGCGGCCAAGCAGGGCAATAGCGAGGCGCAGTCGCGTCTGGGCGCCTTGCAGGTGATCGGTTACGGGTTGCCTAAGGATCCGGTGCAGGCCTATGCCTGGCTGAACCTGGCCGCCAGTGCCGGCGATGCCGACGTGGTCGAGCTGCGCGACACCCTGGTGGAGCAGTTGGGCAAGGAGCGGCAGATGGCTGGCGAGGCCCTGTCCAGGGACTTGTTGGAACATCCGCCAACCCTGCCGGGCGAGCCGCCCTGCGGCGAGTGAAGGTGATTCTCGCGCGTCGTCTTAGGCGGCGCGCGGGTGCTCCGCTGCAACGGCGGGCTTAAGCACCAGATACAGGGCCAGCAGAATCAGTGCGCCACCGTACAGATAGGCCCACGACAGCGGCTCATCGAGCAATAACACCCCCCAGAACACCCCGAATGGCGGAATCAGAAAGGTCACGGCCATGGATTTCAGTGGGCCGATATCGCTCAGCAGCTGGAAATACAACACATAGGCCAGCGCCGTGCAGAGCAGCCCCAGGCCCAGCAGTGACAGCCAGACGTTAAGCCCGCCCCAGCTGGCCGGTGGTTGCTGCCACAGCGTCCAGGCAAACAGCGGCAGCAGGAACAGACTGGCGCCGAGCATGCTGCCAAAGGCCGACAGGCGACTGTCGAGGCCGCCTTGCTGGTCCAGCCAACGCCGCGCGAGGAAGCCAGCAAAGCCATAACAGGTGGTGGCAAGCAGGCAGGCCAGGGCGCCCCATAGCAATTCCAGGCTAAACGCCAACGGTCCGGTGCGGGTTAGCACAGCCACCCCGAACAGGCCAAGAAACACCCCAAGGCCTTTGTTCAAGGTCATGCGCTCGGCAAAAAACAGGGCACCGATGAGCGTGCCCATCAGCGGCGTGGTGGCGTTGAAAATGGCTGAGTAGCCGGCTGGCAACACCAGGGCGGCGAGGGTGTACATCAGCGCCGGCACGCCGGAGTTGATCACTCCGAGCAGCAGCACCTGTTTGAATTTGCCGTGAAAATCCAGCTTTACGCTCAGTACCAGAAGCAAGGCGAACAGGCCGAGCCCCGCCAGTATCACGCGAAAGAACGCGGTCGGCACGGCGCCAAGCACCGGGGCCGCCACGCGCATAAACAGGAAGCTGGCACCCCAGATGGCGGCAAGGCCGATCAGGCGCAGATAAGCAGAGGTGGACACGGCACAAGCTCGCAAGCGGAGTAGGCCGACCATTGTTGGTGGCAATGGCGGCCAAGGCAATGCGTATGTGTTTGGCCGCGGTGCTGACAATAATGCAGTTTCGTAGTCGGAGGGTCTTATGTTTGACGCTGTTTGAAACACAAGACCTGTGCCCATACGGGTTCGTGACGGTTATACGTTTCATCAGCAGCGCACCGCGCCACTGGCTCGGCTGCGTCACCGAGTCGCCTGGATTCGCGGCCAAGGCCGCTCCCACAGGGTTTGCGTCAGGCGCAATTTTTGTGGGAGCGGTCTCGACCGCGAACGGCGTATGCCGCGATTTTGTGGCGATATACGTATCATCAACCGCCTATCGCCACATTAGCCGTCCAGCCAGCCCTTCGCGGATGGGGGTTAGAAAGTCTTGCTGGCGCTAGCCACCAGGGTTGCGCTGCAGACGTCGTCGTACCCCATAAAGTTCAGGCATTCGGCTTTTGACAGGTCGGTGTCGATATAGCTCAGGCCCCAGCTCACGCCGAGCAGGTCGCGGGTCAACTTGACTTCCCAATCGCGGTAGTCGGAGCGACTGCTGCTGAAGTCGCTGTTCCAGAACGCCTCGTCCTTGTAATCGACATATTCATAGCGGGCTTCGAAGCCGATCTCGGCCGGCAGCAGCGTGCGGTAACCGATAAAGGCCGAGGCTAGGTCTTCGTTCTGGGCGCCGGTGTGCCAGTTGCCGTTTTCATCTTCGTAGTCTGGGCCTTTTACGTTGCTGGCGTATTTAGCCCCCAGCAGTACGCCGTAGGCGTCCAGAGTGGCCTGGACATCACTTTGGTTGTATTGGCTCGCGCCGGAGAAATCATATTGGGTGTACCAGGCGTCGAGGCTGATGGCGTCGCTGATCTGCCAGTAGTAACCGGCGAAATACTCAAGTTCCTGGCGGGCTTGATCATCATGGCCAAAGTCGACATTGGAGGTCCAGACCCCGGCATACAGGCCGCTGGCGTGACTGAGCATCACGTTGAGCTGGGCCGCCGGGTCGCCGAGGGTTTGCGAGATGCCGCTGGCGCGGTAGTCGCTGACCAGGGTGGGGGTGACGAGCAGGCTGAACTGCTCATTGATGTCGATGGCTTGGGCGCAGAGGGGCGCGAGCGCCAAGCTGGCGAGGGCGAGAGCGATCAATCGGTTCATGTGTACATCCCTATTTTTATGTTTGTGCGGGGCGTGGGGTGAGGCTGCGCCCGACCCGGCGGTAACGGCGTTACAGCGTTACTGCCGAGAGGGCGGCAGCGACTTTGTTTTGCCGCTGTTCACGTTCTGGGTTGAGGGCGCCATTGGGCTTGTGTAGGAGCGGATTTATCCGCGATGCCGTTTGCCTTGAAAGCATCGCGGCTGAAGCCGCTCCTACGGCGTGAGGCCATAGCCTTGGTTTTTGCTGTTACTGCGCCTGGGCAACAGCGGGCGTGGCTTCGGCGCGGTACACCGACTTGCCGGCAAAGAAGGTTTCGAGCACCTGGGTGTCGAACAACTCGGCATCGCTGACCTTGAACACGTCACGGTCGAGGACGATCAGGTCGGCTTGCTTGCCGGGTGCCAGGGAGCCGATTTGCTGGTCCAGGCGCAGAGCCTTGGCTGCATTCAGGGTGTAGGCGTAGAACATGGTTTCGCGGTCGATGCTTTCCTTGGCATTCAGGACGCCCAGCGGACCTTTACGGGTGCTGGCCTGGGCGATGGCGTTCCATGGGTTGGGGCTGGACACCGGCCAGTCGCTGGCGCCGGCAATGGTGGCGCCGGCCTTGTGCAGCGATTGGGCGGGATACTGGTGGCTGTAGGTCATGGCGCTGACGTAAGGCTTGACCAGTTCCTCGGTGTAGCTCTCCGCAGTGGCCCACAGCAACTGCATGGAGGCGATCACGCCAAGTTCCTTGAAGCGTGGAAACTCCTTCGGGTTGACCAGTTGCAGGTGGCTGATGCTGTGCGGCATAGGGGTTGGGTTGAGCTTGCGTGCGTATTCCACGCCGTTCAGCGTTTCACGCACCGCGCGGTCACCGACGGCGTGCATATGTACGATCCAGTCGCGTTTCTCTGCCGCGGCTACCAGCTGGCCAAAGTTGGCCGGGTCGATCAGCAGCTCGCCGCGCTTGAGGCTGTTTTTAAACGGATCGATCACCGCCGCGGTCTGCCCGGGGAACTCCATAACCCCGTCGGCAAAGATCTTGATGCCGGGGAAGCTCAGGTTGGGCACGCCCTTGAACTGCTGCACGACCTTGTCGATCACGGCTAGATCGGCCGGCTTGCTCTTCGGGTTGGCGATCATCAGGGCGGCGACGTGGGCACTGAGTTCGCCGTTTTCGGCGAGCGTGCGGTACAGCGGCAGAACGCCGGTGGTCGTATCGGTTGGGATTAACTCGAATACCGAATCACCGAGGCCGGCATTGGCGGCAGCGTCCATCCAGGCGGTCACGCCAACCTGATTGTTAAGTTTCACCGCTTCACGGGTCGCATCGAGCATGAATTCGTGGCTAGGCGCTGGCAGTTGGCTGCGTACCCGGTCCCAAGCGTTCTCAGCTAAATAGCCGTTAGGGGTGAAGTCGGCTGCATGGCCGAAATAGTTTTGCTCTTTCTCGGGCAGGCTCTTCACCAGGGCGGCGTCGATCTTGACCCGTTTGAGCATGGCATTGTTGGCCCAGCCGGTGTGCCCGTCGATGCCGTTGAGCACTACCGGTTGGTCGGCCCAGCGACCCTGGTTGAAGATCTTGCCAATTTCAGCGCTTTGCTCCCAATAGGCCGAACTCGCGCCGTCAATCAGGATTACGTCAGCGTGGCGTGCATGCCCAGCGTTGTCCTGCTCGATGATCCACTGCTCAAGCTCTGCCAGTGGTTTCACTTCGTCATACAGGTTGGCCCCCATGCTGGCCATAGCCCCCATGACCGGATGGCTGTGGGTGTCGATCATGCCGGGCATCAGCACCTTGCCGGCCAGGTCGATCCGCTGGGTCTTGGCGTCGGCCAGGGCGTTGATCGCGGCATTGCTGCCAACCTGGAGGATTTTGCCGTCCTCCACCGCCACGGCCTGTTGCAAGGCCTGGCCGGGTTCGCCGGTAAACACCTTGGCGTTGGTGAGGATCAAATCGGCGGCGGCCATCGATTCCAGTGAGGCACAAGCCAGCGCAGCGCTGAGCAGGCTTGGAATAAACCGTTTCATGGTGACTCCCTTGTTTTTATTGGGCTTGCTGCGAGACTAAGCAAGTTCGTCTGGCAGCGGAATGCCCGGTTCGGGCACAACTTTTGTTCCTGTTGGGAGTCAATGGTGGATAAATTCAACGCGCTGACCACGCTGGTGTGTGTGGTCGAGCAGAACAGCTTTAGCCGCGCCGCCGAGCAGCTGGGCAAGACTCCGTCGGCCGTGGCCAAATCCATTGCAGCGCTGGAGGAAGAGCAGGGCATCCGCCTGTTCGAACGCACCACTCGGCGCATGCAATTGACCGAAGCCGGGCGCCTGTATGCCCAGGCTGCGCGCGAAGCCCTGAATTGCCTGAACAATGCCAGCGAGGAAATCGGCCAGATGCAGCACGGCCTGCATGGCGAGTTGCGCATCTCGGCGGCGCTGGCCTTTGGCCCGGCGTTTCTGGCCGATGTCTGTGCGGCGTTCTGCCTGGCGCACCCGCAGCTGCGTTTGCAGGTGGACTTGAGTGACAACGACCAGTTCATCCTCGAAAGCGGCCACGACCTGATCCTGCATGAAGGCGCCTGCGACATTCCTGGCCTGATTGCCCGGCCGGTGGGCAGCAACCGCATTGTTCTGAGTGCCAGCCCGGCCTACCTGGCGCGTCAGCCATTGCCAGTGACGCCGGCGACCTTGGGCGAACATGAGTGGCTGATGTACAAGCACCCGGCACTCAGCCGCCATTACTGGACCTTTCGTCAGGCCGAGCAGGTGATGCGCATTGAGCAGCCAGTGCCACGCATCCTCAGCGACAACTACGACTTTCTCCTGGCCAACGCAGTGGCCGGCGCTGGCCTGTTGATCACGCCCTGGTGGAGCGCCGCACCGTACCTGGCCGATGGCCGCCTGGTGCGCCTGATGAGCGATTGTGAGCTCGATCCGGATGCATTCGGTGTGCACATCCTGGCCGTCTACCCGAGCCATCGACGGGCGACCCACAAGGTCCAGGTATTTATCCAGTTCCTCGAAGCCTTCCTGCGCGAACGGGGTTATGCCTGAGTTTTGCTGTGCCTGAATGGCAAGAATATCTGGCTAGGATTCAGTCCCTGCGCCGCGCTACTCTTGGTTAATCGTCATGGCTGTGCCGCAGAGGAATAAATGGACAAGCTCAGTGCCCTCAATATGTTTGTCGTCACCGCCGAACTGGGCAGTTTCAGTCGTGCGGCTGAACAGTTGGGCAAGACCCCGTCGGCGCTGACCAAGGCGGTTGGCCATCTAGAAGACGAACTGGGCGCGCGGCTGTTCGAGCGCTCGACCCGGCGCCTGGTGCTGACTGAGGCCGGCTTGCTGTACCTGGACACAGCCCGACAAGTGCTGGCCAGCCTACGTGAGGCCGGCGAGGAGATTGGCCAGTTGCAGCACAGCCTGCACGGCACCCTGCGTCTGACGGCACCGCTGGCCTTCGGCCCAGCGTTTTTCAATGAGGCCTGCGCGGCGTTTATGGCTGAACACCCGCAACTGAAACTGCAGGTCAATCTCTGCGACGATTATGTCGATCTGCTGGAGGCGGGTATCGATCTAGCCCTGCGCGAAGGCCGTGGCGACTTGCCTGGGATGATCGTCAAGCCGCTGGCGGCCAGTCGTATCCTGCTGTGCGCCAGCCCTGAGTATCTGCAGCGTTGCGGCACGCCGCAGGTAGCCAATGATCTGCTCAGCCATCAGGCGCTGATTTACGAGCATGTGGTGCTCGACCGGCGCTGGCGCCTGAGCCTCAATGAGCAAACCTTTACTCTGCTTCCCCTGGGGCGTTTGAGCAGCGATAACTACGACCTGCTGCTGGCGGCCTGTCTGGCCGGCCAGGGCGTGCTCGATTGTCCGCATTGGAGTGTGCAGCCTTTGCTAGCCAGCGGCCGGTTGGTGCAGGTGCTGCCCGACTACCAGATCGCCCCGGATGCCTTCGGCCCGCTGATCCTCGCCATGTACCCCAGTCACCGCCGCGCCACGCGCAAAGTGCAGGCGTTTATCGAGTTTATCGAGGCTTACCTGCGTGCCCGGCAGCTGGCGTAGGGCCTATGCCGTTTCAATCGCGGCAACCTGGCTTGCGATCAAGCGGCAACAGACTCTAAGCTCGCCACTCTTTCTTTTCTCCGCGTAGAGGCTTTCTCATGCCACAGCAATGGCCGGCCGGCAATATCGCCAAGCTTATCCTCGAAGGCTTTGACGATTACCGCGAGCACTTCCGCCAGATCACCAATGGCGCGCGAGTACGTTTCGAGCAGGCGCAGTGGCAGGAAATCCAGCAGGCATCGGCCGCGCGGATTAACTTGTACGAAGAGAAAGTCGCCGAGGTGAGTGAGCTTTTGCACCAGGCCCACGTCGACGAGGTGCTGCTGGATGTCAGCCAATGGCCGCTGGTGAAGAGCGCCTATATCGCCCTGATCGATCTGCGTTTTGACGACGAGCTGGCGGAAACCTGGTTTAACTCGATTTTTTGCGGCCTGTTCAAGCACGATCAGATCAGCGACGGCTGCATGTTTATCCACACCACGCGCCCGGCGCTGCGGGTCAACGAGCGGGCGCCGCAGGTGCGTCAGTATCACCCCCAGGGCGACCTGGAGACGGCACTGCGCCAGTTGTTCGAGGATTACCGCTTCGAGGTGCCTTATGAGGACCTAGAGCGTGACCTTGGCCATGTGCTCAGCCAGTTGCGGCAGAACCTGCCGGACTGGGTGTGCAAGGACCCGGAGCTGTGCATCGAGCTGTTCGCCTCGCGCCTGTACCGCAACAAGGGTGCTTATGTGGTGGGGCGTATCTTCACCCGTGATGAGCAGTGGCCGCTGGTGATTCCCTTCCTGCACCGCGAGGGCCAGGGCATCCAGGTGGACGCGCTGATTACCGACGAGGCAGAGGTGTCGATCATCTTCTCCTTCACCCGTTCCTACTTCATGGTACGGGTCGGCTATCCGGCGGAGTTCATTGGCTTTTTGCGGCGCATCATGCCGGGCAAGCACATTGCTGAGCTGTACACCTCGATCGGCTTCTACAAGCATGGCAAGTCGGAGTTCTATCGCGCGCTGATCAACCACCTGGCCAATGTGGATGACAAATTCATCATGGCGCCGGGCGTGCGCGGCATGGTCATGAGCGTGTTCACCCTGCCGGGCTTCAATACCGTATTCAAAATCATCAAGGACCGTTTCTCGCCGTCGAAGAACGTCGACCGTGCCACCGTGTTGGAGAAATACCGCATGGTGAAAAGCGTCGACCGCGTCGGGCGCATGGCCGATACCCAGGAATTTGCCGACTTCCGCTTCCCGCTGAGCAAGTTCGACCCCGAGTGCCTGGCCGAGTTGCTGGAAGTGGCGCCGTCTACGGTACAGGTCGAGGGTGATGTGGTGCTGGTGCGCCACTGCTGGACCGAGCGGCGCATGACGCCGCTGAACATCTACTTGGAGCACGCCAACGAGGCCCAGGTACGGGATGCGCTGGAGGAGTACGGTCTGGCCATCAAGCAATTGGCGGCGGCCAATATCTTCCCCGGCGACATGCTACTGAAGAACTTCGGCGTCACCCGTCACGGCCGCGTGGTGTTCTATGACTACGACGAAATTTGCTACCTGACCGAAGTGAACTTCCGCAAGATCCCCCAGGCCCGCTACCCGGAAGACGAAATGTCATCCGAGCCGTGGTACTCGGTAGGGCCGCTGGATGTGTTCCCGGAGGAGTTCCCGCCGTTCCTGTTTGTCGATATTCGCCAGCGTCGGCTGTTCAATCAGTTGCATGGCGACCTGTTTACCTCCGAGTACTGGCAAGGGCTGCAGACCGCCATTCGTGAGGGCAAGGTGATCGACGTGTTCCCTTATCGACGCAAGGGCGATGCGGTCTGAGCATGTCTGATGTCGCGGCGCGTGCACGCTGCGGGCGCTGCCAACGGCCCCACAGTCATTGTTTGTGTGCCCTGATACCGCAGCTGCAGAGCCGTACGCGGGTGTTGATTTTGCAGCACCCGGAGGAAAGCCGGCATGCCTTGAACACGGCGCGCCTGGCGGCCCTGGGCCTGGTCAATGGCGAGTTGCAGGTGGGCGAGCAATTTGCCGACTTGGCGAGCTGGCTGGCTGACCCTGCGTATCAGGCGTGCCTGTTGTTTCCCGGCGACGACGCGCAGCCGCTGGCCAGCATGGCCATCAGCGCTCAGGAGCGCCCACTGTTGCTGGTGGTGCCGGATGGCACCTGGCGCAAGGCGCGCAAACTGCTGTACCTCAATCCCTTATTGGCGGCATTGCCGCGAGTGTGTCTGCCTGCGGGGCTGGAGTCGCGCTACCGCCTGCGCAAGGCACCGATGGCCGGCGCCTTGTCGACCCTGGAGGCCATCGTCGTGGCGCTGGAGGCGTTGGAAAGGCCGCACTCGTTCGCGGCCTTGCTGCAACCGTTTGAGGCGCTGATCGACGGGCAGATTGCGGCCATGGGCGAGACCACTTATCAGCGCAATCATGGTCGGGCCCCTGCGTCCGCTTAACGTTCGCGCAGGGCTTCGGAGCGCGCTTTAAGCACTGGCTTGAGCAGGTAGTCGAGGACGCTTTTTTCGCCGGTGATGATGTCTACCGTGGCGATCATGCCGGGGATAATCAGCAGTGGATGAGCGTCGCTGCCGAGGTGGTTTTTGTCGGTGCGCACCTGGATTAGGTAGAAGCTGTTGCCTTCTTCGTCGGTGATGGTGTCGGCGCTGATCAGCTCGAGATTGGCCTTGAGACCGCCGTAAATGGTGTAGTCGTAGGCGCTGAACTTGACCATGGCTTTTTGCCCAGGATGCAGGAAGGCCACGTCTTGCGGGCGGACCTTGGCCTCGATCAGTAGGTTGTCTTCCAACGGCACGATTTCCAGCAGATCGCTACCAGGCTGGACCACGCCACCGATGGTGTTGACCTTGAGTTGTTTGATGATGCCGTGCACCGGCGATTGCACGGTGGTGCGGCTAACGCGGTCCTCGATGGCCAGGCTGCTGGCGGTGATTTTTTGCAGTTCGGTGCGCACCTCGTTGAGCTCTTTGAAGGCATCAGAGCGAAACGCCAGCTCAGACTCCTCCATCTTGCTTTTGATTTCGCTGATGCCCGCCTGCGCCCGTGGGATGGCCAGGGTGGTGGCGTCCAGTGAGCCACGCATTTCCACGGCACTGCGACGTAAACGGAGAATCTCCACTTCGGAAATGGCGCCGCTGCTGACCAGCGGTTGCGACATGTTCAACTCCTGCTGGATCAAGCCAAGGCTGGAGCGGTATTGCTGCTGTTTGGAGCTGAATTCCGCCAGTTCCTGGGTTTTTTGCCGCAGTTGCTCGTTGAGGGTGCGTTGTTCGCTGTGCAGTCGGTCCTGGCGCGAGTTGTACAGGGCCAACTCGTCCTCGACCAATTGCGGTGCCTTCAGGGTGATTTCAGCGGGCATCTCCAGAGGGCGGCCTTCGGCTTCCGCCTGCAGGCGTTCCAGGCGGGCGGTGAGGGCCATGCGGTCGGCATCGCTTTCACCGCGGTTGGAGAGAAAGCGGGTGTCATCCAGACGTAGCAGCACATCGCCCTTATTCACCAACTGCCCTTCGCGGACGAAAATCTCGGCAACGATGCCGCCTTCCAGGTTCTGAATGACCTGAATCTTGCTCGACGGAATGGCCTTGCCTTCGCCCATGGTGACTTCTTCCAGTACCGCAAACTTGGCCCATATCAACGCCACTAGAAGCAGCAGGCTAACCAGCCATACGGTGATACGCGCCAGGGTCGGTGAGTCCTCCAGCAGGGTGCCGTCCACCTCGGGCATAAACTCGGTGTCGGGCTTTTGCCGCCACTGAGTGACGTATTCGCGCAACGACTGGCTGAGTTCCATCATGAGCATCCTAGGGTCTGTTGCCGTTTCATCGTGAGCCGCGTTGCCGCGAAAAATGGTCCCCGGTTAGGCGCAGGACGCAGATAATGGTCATTCCCTTATCAAGTCCTGCAACAACAGCGGGGGCCATTTCTCGCGCAACCCGAAGGGCCGGGCCGGTTTTTGTGCGAGTCGGCGTTACTCGTCGCTTATTTGGAACAACCAATCACACTCCTCGCGCCTTGCCTCGCGCAAAAACCGGCTCCGGCGCGGCCATGAATGAAATGGCAACAGACCCTAGACGGCGGCAGGGCCGACACGGCCCTTGCGCAGGGCTTCGATGACAGCTTCTTTGGGGCCGTCAGCAACAATATGACCGTTATCCAGCACGATCAGGCTGTCCACCAGGCTGAGCATGGAGGTGCGGTGGGTGATCAGCAGCAGGGTCTTGTTCTTGGCCCAGATATGCAGGCGGTTGCGCAGGATTTCCTCGCTGGTGTTGTCCATGGCGCTGGTGGGCTCATCAAACAGCAAAATTGGCGGGTCCAGCAGCAGTGCGCGGGCCATCAGTACGGCTTGGCGTTGACCGCCGGAGAGTAATTGGCCGCGCTCACCCACGGGGCGGTCGAAGCCTTGCGGATGTTGCCGGGCGAGATCGCCGACGCCGGTCATTTCCGCGACTTCGAGCATGCGCTCGTCGCTGACATAGCGGGCGCCGAGGGTCAGATTTTCGCGCAGGCTGCCGGCCAGCAGAGGTAGGTCGTGGGCGACATAGCCGATCTGGTGACGCAGGTCGGCAACGTCCAGTTGCCGCAGGTCGAGGCCGTCCAGTAGCAGTTGACCTTCTGCCGGTGGGTAGAAGCCCATCACCAGGCGTGCCAGGGTACTTTTACCCGAGCCGCTGCGGCCGATGATGCCGATGTGCTCGCCGGCCTTCATGCGCAGGCTGATATTGGCCAGCGCCGGGGTGCTTTGGCCGGGATAGCTGAAGCTGACCTGGCGTACATCCAGGGCACCTTTCAGGTGGGTGCGTTCCAGGGGACGCTGTTTGGCCTGACGCTCCTGGGGCAGGCTCATCAGGGCGTCGGTGCTTTTCATCGTCAGTTGAGCTTGCTGGTAACGGGTGATCAGCCCGGCAATTTGCCCCAGCGGTGCCAAGACCCGACTGCCGAGCATGTAGCAGGCGACCAATGCACCGACGCTAAGCGTGCCTGCGGTGATGCTGTACACACCGACGACGATGGTGGCCATACCCGCTACTTGCTGGAGGAACAGGGTGCCGTTCATGGCCACGGCTGCCAGCAGTCGTGAGTGGCTGTCCAGTCGTGCGAGGGCGCCGTGGGTGCTTTCCCATTTGTGCTGGCGCTCGCTTTCGGCACTGCAGGCTTTGAGGGTTTCCAGGCCGCCGAGGGTTTCGATCAGCAAGGCCTGCCGGGCGGCGCCGAGGGTGAGGCTGCGTTGTACGGTGTCGCGCAAGCGGCTTTGGATGATGAAGGCAAACAGGGCTGTTATTGGGAATGCCAAGATTGGGATTATGACCAGGGGGCCGCCGAGTAGGCCGATAACCAGCAACATCAGGATGGTGAAGGGCAGGTCGATCAGGCTGGTCAGGGTGACCGCCGTGAGGAACTCGCGCAGGCCCTGGAAGTCATGAATGCTCTGGGCAAAACCGCCAACCGTGGCAGGGCGAGCACTCATCGACATGCCGGTGATGCGTTCGAACAAGGTGGCTGACAGGACCACGTCGGTCTTTTTGCCGGCGGTATCCAGCAGATGGGCCCGTAATACCCGTAAGAGCAGCTCGAACGCGGTGCCAATAAACAGGCCGATGACCAGCACCCATAGCGTCGACAAGGCCTGGTTGGGCACCACGCGGTCGTAGGTTTGCATCACGAACAGCGGCACCATCAGGCCCAGCAGGTTGACCAGCAGGCTGGCCAGCAAGGCATCGCCATACAGGCCGCGGGAGAGTTTCAGGGTGTCGCGAAACCAGGCTTCTACCCGCGGTACCAGTGGCTTGCGGGCCTCTTCCAGCTCGTGGCGCGGGCGGGCGAACAGGGCCTGGCCGCTGTAGGCCTCGGTGAGTTCCTCGCGGCTGACCCACTGCTCGCCGCCATCGGTTTCGCAGGGCAGTACCAGGGCTTGCTGATTGTCGCCCCAGCGGCTCAGAACGCTGCTGCGGCCGTTTTTAAGCAGCAGCAATACGGGCAGGTTCAGACTGGAGATGGCGCTGAGTTCGCGCCGCAACAAGCGACCCTGCAAGCCTGCGCGGGCCGCTGCGCGAGGCAGCAATTCGGCTGACAGGCGTTGCTCGGGCAAGGGCAAGCCGGCAGTCAGGCTGGCGCGACTGGCAGGGCAGTCGTGCAGCCTGCACAGGATCAATAGGCCATCCAGTAGTGGATCGTCGTGGCTAAGCCGCGGATCTCCCACCGGTCCAGGCCGCTCCATGGTCGTCAATGGCAACTACTCCTTTGCATTGCGTTTCCCGGCCGATTAGCCGGCAGAGCTTATGCGGTGTTGCGTCTTGGCGGTTGCCGCGCGTCAGCCATCAGGCCGGGTTACTTCATCTCCGGCAGGCTGGCCTGGTTTTGCACATCGCTGAGGGCAACGGCTTCCGTCGGTACGACAATGTTCTGTTGCTGCAGCAGGGCGCCGGTGGCCGCTATCACCCGGTACATGGAGAACTCTTCGGTGTAGCGCACCTCGGTATAGCGACGGTTGGCGGTGAACAGCTCGTTTTCACTGTCGAGCAGATCCAGCAAGGTGCGCTGGCCCAGGGTGAATTGCTGTTGGTAGGCCTCGCGCACACGTGCGGAGTAGTCCGCATAGTCACGGGCTTTGGGCGTTTGCAGGCGGGCGTTGTCCATGGCGTTCCAGGCCAGGGCGAGGTTCTCGTTGAGTTCACGCAGGGCGTTGTTGCGGATGTCCATGGCCTCGTTGATTTTGTAGGCCGATGACTGCAGGCGAGCCTTGTCACGCATGCCGTTGAACAGGTTGTAGTTCATCGACACGCCGGCACGCCAGCCGTTGGAATGGCCGTTTTCACCTGAGACATCGTTGTCCGCATTGGTGGCCAACTCGGCATCGAAGCGTGGGTAGAAGGGGGATTTGGCCGATTCGTATTGCTTCTCGGCGGCCTGCACATCGGCTTGCGCGGATTTCAGCAATGGGTTGTTGCTGGCCACGCTTTGGCGAGCGCTGTTGATGTCGGTCGGCATGGCGCTTTTGATGCTGGCGGGAGAGGCCAGGTCGTCGGCGGGGCGACCGGTAACACTGAGAAAGCTGGCCTCGGCATCGGCCAAATTGACCTGCTCGGTGTAGAGGTTGTTCTGGGCCAGGGCCAAGCGCGCTTCGGCCTGGTCGGAGTCGGCCGTGCGGCCCACGCCTTGGTCGCTGCGCAGGCGGATCTGATCATGCATGCGCAAGTGCGCCTGCAGGTTATTGGTGGCCAGGGTGACCATTTCGCGGCGCTTGAGCACGTCGAGGTAGACCTCGATGGTACGCAAGGCCAGCGCCTCGGCGGTACCGAGGGTGTAATAGGCCCGCGAGTTAACGACCGCTTCAGTGCGCGCCACTTCGTTGGGGGTGTTGAATCCGTCAAACAGCATTTGCCGCAAGCGCAGCTCTGAGGTGCCGTAGGTCAGGGTTTCTTTGTTGTGGCTGCCCGGCGACAACGCACGGGTGCTTGGTGTGTCGGAGTTCTGCCGACCGTAACCCGCGAGCACATCGACGCTCGGCAGGTAGCCGCCCTTGGCTACTTTGACTTCCTCGTCGGCAGACAGGCGCGCGTTCTGGCTGGCCTGGATCTGCGGGTGGTTTTCGACCGTGCTTTGAATGGCCTCGGTCAGGGTCATGGCGTGGGCGGATGTGCAGCTCACGGCGAGCGCGATGCTGCTGCAGATAAGGTTCGGACGGCGCATGAAGTCAGTCTCCTTGGAAGCTGTTTTATTCCTGTCGCCAAGTAATTGACGATTTCGCCTGTTCAGCTGATTCAGGCTTGTAACTACACAGCTAAGAACATCTTTTCGTTCATCTAAGAAAACTTTGTAACAAGTGATATGCCGAAAAAATCTTATGCAGGCAGCGTAAAGCAGCACATTGTTTTATTTAGTCGTTACGTAATGCGTGGCTTGCAGCCTGTGCGTGATGAGAATTTGGTGGTCAGTGGGCCTTGGGCTAGGGAAATGTCAATCGGCCGTTTAGAGGGTGTTTGCAGTGACGTTTTGGCGACATTTTATTGTCGCAATATTTTTTTCGTTACTGCAGTAAGGCCTCGGGTTGGCGAGTTGTGCGTATTCCTACGGATTTGACGGGTGCATTGATCTTTTGAGCATGTGCCGACGGTGGTCGGCAGCGGTGTTGCGGAGGATGGACTCATGGCTACGTTGATCGGTGTCGTCAGACAAGTAGTAGGCGAGGTTTACGCAGTCGCTAGCGACGGAACGCGCCGGCTTCTAACGGAAGGTGATCGTGTGTTTGCCGGCGAGCAATTGGTCACTGGCGTCGATGGCTCCGTGGCGGTCGCACTCGCCGGTGGCGGCGAGTTGACCCTGGGGCGTGAGAGTACCCAGATGCTCGACAGCCAACTGCTGGCCCAGGCGCAAGCTGATGGGGCAAGCGATGCGCCTGCAGACGCCGCGCCCGTGGCACCCAGTCAGCAAGAGCTGACGGATGTTGAGCAGTTGCAAGCGGCTATCGAAGCGGGCGTCGACCCGACACAAAACGCTGAAGCCACTGCTGCGGGACCAGGCGGCGGTGGTGCGGGCGGCGCGGGTGGCGCCGGCGGTGGACATTCCTTCGTGCTGCTGGGTGAAACCGGTGAGGCAGTTGACCCCACCATTGGGTATCCCACAGGCCCGATCGGCTCGGCGCCAGAGTTTCGGGTAGCGGAAGCCGCGGACGTACCTGATCCCGAGGTCGTGGACTTTACGCCTGACCTTGAGGTTGAGTACCAAGATGCCGAAGGCCAGCTCATTGCCGGGCCTGGCGTGGTTGATGAAGAGGCCTTGGGCGATGGCAGCAACCCAGACAGTGCCGCCGAGCAGGCCAGCGGGCGCATTGTTATCAATTCCCCGGATGGTATCTCAGCCCTGCAAATCCAGGATATCAACGGCAACTTTATCGATGTGACCAATGGCGGCGTGGTCCAGGGCCAATACGGTGTGCTTACCGTTGATGGGGCGGGAAATTGGACCTATACGCTCAGCGATAACACCCTTGATCACACTAATCCCAATGCCAGCGGCACGGCTGACCAGGTTGGCGAGAGCTTCGCCGTGCGCATGTTTGACCTCGATGGCGATGTGTCGCCAACCGTACAGCTGAATGTGCAGATCAACGACGACAATCCCGCTATCAGCCTTGGGCAGGGCGAGTTCTCTGCGTTGGTTGTCGATGAGACCAGTCTTGATCTCAGTGCGACGGGCAATTTCGCCGGGGCCTTCCAAGCCAGCTTGGGCGCGGATGGTGGCGCCGTTGCTTACGCCCTTGAGATCGGCAGTCTCGACAGTGGCCTTAGGGATGCCGCCACGGGCGCCGTCATCGAGTTGCATCTGGTGGATGGCACTATCCAGGGTTGGGTCGATGGCGATCCCGCTGTGGTGGCCTTCACGGCAGAAGTCGATGGGGCGGGTGATTTGACCCTGACCCAACTGCGCGCGTTGCAGCACCCGGACCCGAGCAACAACGATGAGCCTTTGGCTATTGCCGGCGGAGCCATAAGGCTGGTTGCGGTTGCAACCGACGGCGATGGTGACACTGCCAGTGCCAATCTGGACCTGGGGGGGCTGTTGGTGTTCCGCGACGACGGTCCGACCCTAACGGTGAGCGTGGATATCTCACGTGAAGAGCAAGCCGCACTCTTGGTCAATGTGGATGAAACCGAAGGTGATGAACGCCTGGCAGTGGGTGAGCTGGACACCGATGGCAATACCGACGATGTGGGCCCAGGCCTAGGTCAGGTAACAACGAATGTGGCGGGTGGCTTAACCAGTCTGTTTGCTGCACCGGGCGGCAGCTATGGCGCGGATGGAGCAGGCACGACCAAGGGCGTTTTGAGTTTTGTCGGCTTTCCGCCTGAAGGTGGGTTGGCGACCAACTTGTTCTCGATGGCCGGTGGCGCGATCACGTTGTTCCTTGTGGAGGGCGTAATCGTCGGTCGGGATGCCAATGGTGGCGATCCCGTATTCACCATCGCCATCGTCGGCGAGCAGCTGCAAACCACGTTGTTTGAAGCGCTGGAGCATCCCGACAACGGAACCTTCGATGAGGCTGTGCAGCTGCAGCTGCTCACCGACGGCGCCGTACAACTGCAATACACCGTGACCCGTGAGGATGCCGATGGCGACAGCATCACTCAATCGGCCACAGTGGATCTGATCAGCCACACGACGGTTGAGGGTGAGGGCCAAGAGGGTCTGGTCAGCAACACCAGCTACTTCAGCTTTGACGACGACGGTCCAACCCTAACGGTGAGCGTGGATGTCTCACCTGAGGAGCAAGCCGCACTTTTCGTCAATGTGGATGAAACCGAAGGCGATGAGCGCCTGGCAGTGGGTGAGCTGGATACTGACGGCAATACCGACGATGTGGGCCCTGGCCTAGGTCAGGTAACAACGAATGTGACGGGTGGCTTAACCAGCCTGTTTGCAGCGCCGGGTGGCAGCTATGGCGCGGATGGAGCAGGCACGACCAAGGGTGTTTTGAGTTTTGTCGGCTTTCCGCCTGAGGGTGGGTTGGCGACCAACTTGTTCTCGATGGCCGGTGGCGCGATCACGTTGTTCCTTGAGGCGGGCGTAATCGTCGGCCGGGATGCCAATGGTGGTGATCCGGTATTCACCATCGCCATCGTCGGCGAGCAGCTGCAAACCACGCTGTTTGAAGCGCTGGAGCATCCCAGCAACGGAACCTTCGATGAGGCTGTGCAGCTGCAGCTGCTCACCGACGGCGCCGTACAACTGCAATACACCGTGACCCGTGAGGATGCCGATGGCGACAGCATCACTCAATCGGCCACAGTGGATCTGATCAGCCACACCACGGTTGAGGGTGAAGGCCAAGAGGGCCTGGTCAGCAACACCAGCTACTTCAGCTTTGACGACGACGGCCCGCGGGCGGCTGTTGCCGATGCGGTGCTGGATACCCTGGTGCTGGATGAGACGCGCAAGGTGGGCACTGAGCAGGCCGGCAATTCTGATCCTGCAGGCAAGGCGTCGGTCAGTGCGGACTTTGCCGACAATTTTGTCACGAGTATTGATTACGGCACCGACGGCCCTGGTGATGTGACCTACGCGTTGGCGCTTAAAGTGGATGGCATCGGTTCAGGGCTGTTTGCTCTGCAGTCGAATGACAAACTGGGTGAAGGTGGTGATGGCGACGGTTATGGCCAGGGCGCGGAAATACTGCTGTACCAGGTAGGCGATGTCATAACCGGTTCAGTGGGTGGGGTCGACTATTTCACTATCAGTGTTGATAGCAATACGGGTGTTGTGACGTTCACCCAGCTAGGAAGCCCGGTCAACAATATCTGGCACGCCGCAACCGGCAGTGATGACGACAGTTCAACGCTCACACTTGAAAATGCCTCTGATCTGCAAATCGTGCAGACAGTGACAGATGCCGACGGCGACAGCAGTGAGGCCGCGGTTGCCCTCGGGGCTGGCGTGTTCAGCATTGAGGATGACGGCCCACATGCCAGCATTTTCCTCAATCCGCTGCTGAGTAAGGTCGTGCACGATGAAACGGCGGGTTTGCAGCAGATTCCCGTATTCAGCGCATTAGTGAACAGCGACGGCAACGATGTGCCTGGCGTTGCCGTATTTGGCAGTGTGGCCAATGCCGGCACCGATTTGTCCGGCTTCGCCACAAGCACACTGCCAGTGGTGCTGACGCTGCTCAGTGATACCGGTGAAGATAATGAAGGTGCTACCAAGGTTGTGAGCCTTGAGCTCACCGGTTCGGCAGATTCCGGGCTGACGACCACCAATGGTCAAAGCATCTCGCTTTCGCTGGAAGGAGATCTTGTTGTTGGGCGGGTTGTTGGTGCTGGGGCTGACACCGGCAAGGCTGCGTTTGCTGTGGCCATCGATGCCAATGGTTTCGTCAGCGTTGCGCAGTACATGTCGCTCAACCACCCGAATCATTCAGGCGGCGTTGGCAGCTTTGATGAGACGGTCACGCTGCTGGGCAAGATCAATGCGGTGGTGACGGTCACTGATGGCGATGGTGATGTCGATGTGGCTTCTGTGCCCATCGGTCAGTTGATTGGTTTTGACGATGATGGCCCAACCGCCGCGATCCGTCTTGTCGGTGAGGTTGGTGTCACTCATGACGAAACGGCAGGGCTGCAAAATAACGACACAGGTGATTCGTCGGTCAGTGGACTGTTTGCCGGGGTCAGTAATCCAGGTGGCGATTTGTCACCCAGCGGTTATGCGCAAAGTGCTTCGGCGTTGGTCAGCACAGCCGGTTCGAATGTTGGTCAAGACCAGGAAGGCGCCGGCCTGGTGTTGAGCCTGTCGATTTCCAACGCGGCGAGCGGGCTAACAACCACCGACGGCCAGACCATCACGCTGGTTAAGGAAGGCCTGTTGATCGTGGGGCGCGTTGACGGCGGCGGGGCGGATGCCGGCAAAGCTGCATTTGCAGTGGCTATCACCGATGACGGCAAAATAAGCGTGGCGCAGTACATTTCCTTGCAGCATCCAATCACCGGAAGCAGCTACGACGAAGCCGTCAATCTGGCAGGCAAGATCAACGCGGTGGTAACCGTTACCGATGGGGACGGCGATGTGAAAACCGCCGAGGTTCAGATCGGACGGCAGATCAGCTTTGAGGATGACGGTCCAAGCATCAGCGCCTCGGGGGCAACCGGAGCGCAGCTCTCGGTTGAGTTCCTCGGCGGGAGTGCGGGCTACTACAGCAGCTATGGCTATTACACCAAAGATGCGGATGGAAACCCTGTCAGCGGCCAAGTGATCTGGGCAAACGTCAAGGGCCACCCGGGTGTGCCTGACGTCATCAATAGCTTGGATCCGGATACCACCGGCTTCTTCATCATCCCCAATGGTGCCGTTAACAATCTCGGGCTCGCCGATGGTGCGATGGTCACCTTTGAGAAGGTTGGCGATCAATGGGTCGCCAAGGTGGGAGCCACTGTGCTGCTGGGTTCTGACGGTTCCCATGTGCTGTTTAGCGATGGCGCGCTCAATGTCGACGGCGCGCACCTGACGGACAATGGCGAGCCAGGTAACCAGAACTGGGAAGACCTGACTGGCAGTCCTGATGATGACTTCAACGACGTCAACATCCAGGCCAACTGGAATCTTTTCAACTTGCAGGTTGATGAGACTGATCTCGGTGTACCTGGTGCGACTGCCAGTGGCAACTTCGCTGGGGCTTTCACCCACAATGCGGGTGAGGACGGCTTGAAGAGTGTCGGCTATAGCCTCAAGGTTGTTGATGGAACTGCCTCGAATTTGGTGGATACGGTTTCGGGCCAGGTTGTGTTGCTCAAAAGCGATGGGGCGGGCGGCGTAGTCGGGTATGTGGATCTGAACGGGGTCGCTGATGGTGGTGAGGAAAACGTCTTCACCCTTTCAGTCAACGTCAATACCGGTGTTGTATCCCTTGAACAGCTGCGCGCAATTTTCCATCCGACTACCGACCCGGACGAAGTTAAATCCTTGGCGTCGGGGTTGGTGAAACTCACAGCTACCGTTACCGATGGCGATAATGACACCGCCTCCGCTGACTTTGATCTGGGAGGGCGTGTCTCCTTCCGTGATGACTCTCCGACGGCCACCGATGACACTGCCGACACGGTGTTTGAGGGCGACCCTCTGCATGTCGTCGCAACCGGCAATGTGCTGGGTAACGACTCCGGCGGCAATGATGGAGGCAAGGCGTTTGTACGCTGGAATGACGATGCCAACCTTAACCAGACAGCACTTGTTGAACTGGCCAAGTACGGCACCTTGCAGCTGAATCCGAACGGTTCTTATACCTACACCTTGAATAATGCTGACCCAGATACTCAGGCGCTCACAGATGGCTCTGTAATCAGTCAGAAATTGCTCTACACCATGCGGGACGGGGATGGTGATGTCTCGCTGGCAGAGTTGACCATCCGTATCGAGGGCACTAACGAGGCTCCGACAATTGATGTGCGGGCCACCGACAGTGTGGTTGACGAAGCCGGATTGTTCCCGAATGGCACTGATGCAGGCGGTAACGGCGAGTTCGCTGGTGGTACTTTTGCGCTGGCTGATTCCGATGGGCTGGGTGACATCGAGTCGGTGACCATCACCGGGTTTGGTGCGCCGGTCGTCATCAGCATTGCGAACCTTGGCAACAATAACGTGGTTCAGGGTGCGCACGGCACATTGACCGTCACGGGATACAACGCCCTGACAGGCATTGCCACCTATAGCTACAAGCTCACAGAAGCGACCACCGATGTTCCGGCTGTCACCGAGCAAGATGTGTTCAGTCTGACAACTACCGACGGTTCTGAAGTCTCAGGTCCGGCATCGATCACGATCGACATCATCGACGACATGCCCACGGTCAGTCAGAACGCAACGGTGCAACTGGATGATGATGCGCTCGCTCATGGCATTGCGAATGGCATTGATGATGATGCTGACTCTGCCAATGAGAGCGGCACCTTGGGACATGCTTTCGGTGCTGATGGCTCCGGTTCAATCGAATGGCTGACATCGGGAGCGCCCGATGGCTTTGAGTATGTCAAATCGGGCGATAACTTGCTGATCAAGCAAGATGGCACCACCGTCCTCACGGTGACACTGAACACGGCCTCTGGTGCTTACACCGTTACGCAGAATGCAGTGATTGATCACCCACTGGGCAATGACGAGAACAATGTCTCTTTTGATCTGGCTTACCGGGTAACCGACGGTGATACCGATATCGTGGACGGAAGCCTGACCATCAATGTTGATGACGATACGCCGCAAGCCAATAGCAACAGTGGTTCGGTGACTGAGGCTGCGGGTAAAAACATCAACGCGGCGTTCGTGTTGGACTCCAGCGGCAGCATCAGCAACAGCGAATTCACCACCATGATGAATGCCGTCAAGTCTGCCGGCCAGGCTCTGTTCAATGGCAATGGCGGGGATGTGCGGATCACCATCGTGGCCTTCTCATCTGACTCGACTTCATACGCGCCCGTGACCACGTTGGCTGATTTCAATGCTCAAGTGGACAGCATCATTGCCAACCGGCCTTTTAATGGATCAACCGACTTTACCGATGCCATACAGGAAACCATGGTTGCTTACACGCCGATTCTAGGCTCAAGCAATCAGGTGTTCTTTATCAGCGACGGTAATCCGAACGAGCAGACTGGGTCAGGAAATAATTCCCTGAGCGATGCAACGGCCAGCGCATGGAACACTTTTGTCGACAGCAATGGCATCAACGTTACTGCTATTGGGGTCGGTGACGGCATCAACAATGCCCGTTTGCAGGATGTTGATCTTGATGGAAGTGGCGCTCCGATCCTGGTTACAAACTTTGGTGGATTGGTTAATACGCTGCTTGCTGCGGTTACACCGCCGGTTGTACCCATTGAGGGTAATGTACTGGCCAACGATGGCTCCGGTGCAGATGTGCCGCTGTCTTTCTTGAATTGGAGTGCTGGAAACGCTGGTGCCATCGCCGATCTTGCTCAGTACGGAACCTTGGTGCTTGATCCAAATGGGCATTACACGTTCACGCTGAACAACGACGCCGTAGCGACCCAGGCGCTTGATGATGGCGTTGCCGTGGTGAAGGTTCTTACCTATACCGCGCAGGATGCGGATGGAGATCCAACCACCAGCACACTGACGATTACCATCAATGGCAGCAACGATTCTCCAATCGCCAAAGCCGATACCAATTGGGCGCAGGAAGATGTCATCAATGCCACCGGCAATATGCTGCAAAGTCTAGCCCACAATGGGGCGCCAGACAGCGCTGTGCGGGGGGACGTGGCTGACACCGATGTCGACGACACGCTGACGGTCACCGGCGTTACTGGCGGCAATGTCTATGGCACCCTGACCTGGAGCCCTAGTGGCACCTATACCTACGCCGTGGACAATACCAAGGCGGCGGTCCAGGCCCTGGATGATGGCGAGAAGCGGACCGAAACTTACACCTATACGGTCACCGATGGTTCAGTGCCGCGCACAGCAACGCTTACCATCACTGTGTTCGGCTCGAACGATGCGCCAGTGGTCAATGCAGATACGAACTGGGCGAAAGAAGATAGCAGTGATGCCAGCGGTAACCTGCTGCTGAACCAATCGCACAACGGCGCTCCTGACAGCGTGGCCAGAGGTGATGTGGCGGATAGCGATGTCGATGGCGAAACCTTGACCGTGACGGGTGTCACCGGCGGCAATGCCTATGGCACCCTCACCTGGAATGCTAGCGGAACCTACAGCTACAGCCTCACTGACACCAACCCGGCGGTTCAGGCTCTGGGTGAGGGTGACACGCTAACCGAAACCTATACTTACACGGTCACAGACGGTACGGCGCCGCGGACTGCAACACTGACCATCACGGTCTTCGGTACCAATGATCGTCCGGTTGCCAATGCTGATACCAACTGGGCGAGGGAAGACCAGAGCGATGCCAGCGGCAATGTACTGGCGAACCAAGCGCACAACGGCGCGCCCGACAGCGCAATCCGTGGCGATGTGGCTGACACCGATGTTGATGTCGACCCACTTACGGTAACTGGCTACACCGGTGGTAACGCCTACGGTACCTTGACGTTGAATTCAAACGGCAACTACAGCTATGCGCTGGACAACACCAAGCCGGCAGTGCAAGCGCTTAATGATGGCGGCACGCTGACCGAGACTTACACCTACACCGTCACGGATGGCACAACGCCACGCACGGCGACGCTGACCATCACCATCTTTGGTAGCGATGAAAATGCGCTCGTGGTTGGTAAGAACGTCAATGACAATCCAGCACAAGGCACGGATCACGAGGTGGATACCTCGCGGTATGCTCCAGATGGCGACATCCAGGGCGGTAGCGGCAACGATGTGCTGATCGGTGATATCGGTGGTGCCACACAGTTGGCTGGCCAGAAGGCCAACATCGCCTACGTACTGGATAACTCGGGCAGCATGACGACCACTATCCAGTTCACCAATTCCGCTGGTGCAACCAGCAATATCAGCCGTCTCGATGCGTTGAAGCAGTCTGTAATTGCGTCCCTCAACGGCCTGTACAACTCGGGTGCCAGTGATATCCGGGTGCATCTGGTCAAGTTTGGTACAGACGCACCCGCAGGCTCTACGTTCACGCTTACTGCAGGTGGTTCCGACAACAGTGCACAACTGATTGCTGCCATCGCCTTCGTCAATGCGATGACTGCCAATGGTAGTGCTACGGGCGGGGAATATACGAACTATGAGGCTGGTTTGGTTCAAGCCAATAACTGGATTCAGTCATCAGGCGGCAATTCACCGATATCGGCGGCGGATGTGAACAAGGTGCTGTTTGTATCTGACGGTGTGCCGAACCGGGCCTACAACAATAATGGCACTACTGTAGAGAGCGTTAGCTCTTCAGATGCAATGCTGCATGTTCTTGGTGGAGGGGATGGCGATAACGTCAGTGAAGTGGGGCGTATCGAAAACTCAGATGGGACCACCGTCGGGCAGACATTCACTATCGAGTCTGTTGGCATAAGCGTGGATGCTGGCGCGTTGTCTCTGTTGAGTCAGGTTGAAGGTGTCGGTGGCAGTGCCAATAACGTGACCACCGCCAATCAGCTGACTTCGGTGATTGGTACCATTTCCGGTGGATCAACCAGTGTTGCTGGCGTGGGTAACGATGAACTGAATGGCGGTAGCGGCAACGACATCATCTTCGGTGACAGCATCCATGCTGATAACGCCGATGGTGGCTGGGCTGCATTTGTTGCCGCACATCCTGGGGCGACAAATGGCCAACTCAGCACCTTGATTGCTGCCGATCATGCCACTTTCGGCCAGGAAGGCTCCGTAGGCGGAAATGACATCCTCAGTGGTGGTGCCGGTAATGACATCCTTTACGGGCAGGGTGGCAATGACACGCTGATTGGCGGAACGGGTGATGACCTGTTGATCGGTGGTACGGGTCACGACACCTTCAAATGGCTGGCCGGTGACAGTGGATCTGACACCGTGCTGGGCTTTGTCCACAACTTCAATGGCAATGCTCAAGGCGATCGTCTTGATCTTTCGCAACTGCTTATCGGCGAGCACGGACAAACCGGGGATGTGGGTAATCTGCTGAGTTTTATCGATATCAGCACTGCCAGCTTTGGCGGCTCTTCTGCATTGGATACGGTCATCAAAGTGAGTGATACCACAACGTCGAATCCGGCGACGTCGACTGAGCAGACCATTGTCCTGCAGGACGTGAACCTGTTTGCCAGCTATGGTCCAGGGGCTAACGAAGCCAGTGTGATCCTGGGCATGCTCAATGATGGCAGCCTCAAGGTTGATGCTGCTTAAACCCTGCTGAAGTCATCAGGCCCACACCCCTCTGGGGCGTGGGCCTTTTTGTTGATGCGCACAAGGCGTTATGACCGATGCTGAACAGGACCGGGCGTGAGGCTCAGCGCATGGTCTGCACAGGCAGCGCCTTGCCTGCCTCTACCCGCGTGAGGAACACGGCTGTGGAGCCTTGATGGCGCTTGGGTGAGAAGTGCACAGGGAAGCCAGCAATATCCGCGTTCAGATTTTTAAGCACGTTTGCAAGTTTTGATCGTGTGGGTTCTGCACCGGTGGCTTGCAGCGCTTGTACGAAGACACTGGCATTTATATAGCCCTCCAGGGATGTATAACCCACCTCGGCAGGCGGTACATCGGCCAGGTACTGGCGCACGATGGCCAGCGAGGTGTCGTGCGGTGAGGGCATGACCTGGGTGATATACACGCCATCGCCGTTGGGTCCCGCGGCTGCAATAAAGTCTTCTGTGCCGATGAAAGACACTGTCACGAAGCGTGCGTGGATACCGGCTATTTTCGCCGCTTGAATGGCTGCGGATAGCTGCCGGTAAGTGCCGACAAAGGCAATGGCTTCCGGTTGGGCCTGTTTAAGCGTGGCCACTGCTCCGGCTACATCCAGCGAGTTGCGGTTGATTCGGGCCTCCGCGTGAATGCTCAGGTTGCGTTTACTCAAGGCGCCGCTAATGCCGCTTTTGACTGACTCACCGAAGGAGTCGTCCTGCATCAGCAGGGCGATTTTGCTAACCCCGAGATCGCTGGTCAGGTGCTCAACCAGTGTTTCGGTTTCATCCAGGTAGGAGGCGCGCACATTGAATGCCCACTTTTTCACCGGGGTGCGCAGAAACTCGGCGCCGGTGAAGGGGAACAGGTAAGGTACCTCCGCGCGCATGGCAATGGGCAGGGCGGCCCTTGAGGTTGGGGTGCCGACGTAGCCAAGCAGGGCGAATACGTTGTCGCGATTGATCAACTCTTCCGTGTGCGCGGCACTGCGAGCGGGTTCATACCCATCATCTTTGACGATCAGGTTGAGCGTGCGGCCATGAACGCCGCCTGCGGCGTTGACGCGGGTGAAGTAGGCCTGAACACCGGCTTTCATGTGAATGCCTAAGCCGGACGCTGGGCCGCTTTGAGCGTTGACCATGCCGAGGCGAATGTCGTGTGCACTAACGCCGTCTTCGGACTGTGCCGCAAGGGGCGTAAGAAGGAGGGCGAGCATGACAGCAAGGGGGTACATCAGCTGTCGGGGTGGCATGCATGAGCTCCTGGCAGACGGCAATTTCTCAGTGGTTAGAGTGACGTCATAGCACTGTCGATTATTATTGTTTGCATTGCAGTTTCTATGGGCTTCGATTTATCGCAGCGCCATGCGTGTGCACTCTAAACCTGCTGTCAGTGTAGCCGGCGCGCGGGTTGGGGGGTAGCCATTGCCTTGATGGGGCGCACCGCGCGCCAGATGGGTCAACGATCTAGTCCTTCCAGGGTGCCGGTGCGCCAATCAGGCGGCCCATGGCGGCATAGATCCCCAGCTCCTTGAGTGCATGAAGTTCGCCAGCGGTTTCCACCATTTCAGCCATCAGCGGCAAGTCGATGCTGTTGGTGGCGCGGAACATGGCTTCGATAAACAGGCGCTTGTCGCTTTCCAGGTCGATAGCACGGATGTAATTGCCGTCGATCTTCAGGTAGGCGAGGCCCAAATGGGTCAGGTTGCCGATCAGGCTGAAGCGTCCACCGAAATGTTGCAGTCCCAACCGGTAACCCGTTTCGCGCACGGCTTGGCTGAAGCGCTCCAGTTCTGCAGCAGGCGGCAGGTGGCGCTCGTCGATCTCCAGGGTCATCAGACTGGCATGCTGCGGGTGGTTCTTAAGTAGCGCGAGCAGGCGCGCAAGGCTGGCCGGCTCGCGCAGGGTGGCGGCCGAGAGGCTGAGGGCCAGCGGCTGTGGATACTGGCTGAGGTGGCGCAGGCTGTGTTCCAGCATGGCCAGGTCAAAGCGCGCCAGCCAACCCAGGCGTTCAATCCAGGGCAGGAAGCGGCCGGCGGCAATGGCTTCGCCCTGCGGATCGAGCAGACGAGCGAGGACTTTGCGGTGGAGAATGTTTTGCGGTGCAGCGCATTCGACCACCGGCTGGAAGTACAGCTGCACCTTGCCCTGGTTGAGGGCGGCGTCGATCCAGGTGCGCCAGTCGTGCAGCCCTTGGGTCGGCAGGCTGTTGAAGTCATCGACCCGCGCCCAGGGCTTGCTTGGATTGCTCTGTGCCTGGGCCAAGGCCTGATCCGCACGGCCAAATACGTTGCCGGCTGTTTCCCCTTGCTTGAATGCGGCCAGCCCCAAGTGAGCCACGGGCGTGCAGTCGGAGGCGCCCGTTTGGCGAAGGTTGTCCAGGCTGGTGCAGAGTTCGCTGGCCAGTTGGTCGGCATCCTCGCCCGTCAGGCCCGGCGCTAGCAGGGAGAACTCGCCCCCGCGGTTACGCGAGGCCAGCCAGTCGGAGTTGCCGTGCTGGGCCTGCAAGCGTTTGAGGCATTCACCAATAGCGCTGATCAGGGCATCGGTTTGTTGGCCGCCGAGGCGCTGGTTGAGGCCGCCGAGGTCGTTGACCCGCAGTAACAGCAAATAACCCTCGGCATGCTGTTCGTTTTCAGTCAGCCGATCAGCCAGGTGAATATCGAACAGGCGACGGTTGGCGAGCCCGGTAAGGCTGTCCTGGTAGGCTTCTGCGCGCAGTTTTTCACTGCGTGAGGCTTCTTCGGCAAACAGGGTTTTGAGCTTCTCGACCATTTGGTTCATGGCCAGTACAACGCGCTTGAGTTCCGGTGTTCTGGGGATCTCCGGGGTGGTCAGGAATTCGCGGCGGGTGATGGCTTCGGCCTGGTTGACCATGTTGTCCAGGGGACGTAACTGGGTGCGTAGTAGCCAGCCACCGAGAATGGCGCTGATCAGGCCGCAGATCAGCAGCCAGGCCAGGCTGCCAAGGGCGCTGTCCCATAACTTGGCCAGGGCGAACTGCGGGTGACTGAGCACTTCGACGCGGGCAGCTTGCTCCCAGCCGCGCATGATCAGGGCGTCGCCGCCCTGGGGTTGCAGGTTGACCAGGCTGGCGAACCAGGCCGGCACAGGCTGCTCGCTGATGCCGGTGGTGGTGCGTTCGACGATCACATCGCCGTTGTCGATGCGCACCACGCGGATGCTGGCGAAGTAGCCACTGTCGAACACTGAGCTGACCATCAGCTCGATCATCGCTGGGTCGTCGACGTGGGGCGTCATCGATAGCCCCAGCGCGGTGGCGGCGTCCTGAGCGTGGGAACGCAGTTGACTGAGCAATTGCTCACGCGAGCTCTCGACGCCGGCAATGAAGCTGCCGGTAAAGGCCACCACCAAGAAGAGGCAAATGGCCAAAAAGAGCTGTTTGAGTAGTGACATGACCTTCTCCTAACCTTCGCCGATGGCGAAGCCTTCACTTTTCATTTTTTTCAGCAGGTCCTGCCATCGCGACAGTTTTTTGCTGTCGCTGGCCCGTTTGCCGCCGGCCGCGCCGGGCAGATAAAGGCCCTCGGCGTTGAATGCGTACACCGGCAGCAGGTCTTTACGCTGCGAAGCCGGGCGAATCTCACTGATCAGGTTGTCCAGTACCAAGGGTATGGCGCTGGGCGTGGCGTAGTAGGTGAGGACCATGTGCGCCTGGTTGTAGCGCAGCGCCTTGACGTAGGTGATGCGCAGTTTTTCGCTGGGCACCCCCAGGCGGCGCAGGGTGAAGTACTTGGCAATCGCGTAGTCCTCGCAGTCACCGGCGCCTTTGACCAGGGCTTCGATCGGCGAGGCCCAGTAATCGTTCTGGCGCCAGTTTTGGCTGTCGTCGACGAAGCGCAGCTGGCGATTGAAGAAGCGGTTGGTGGTCTGCAGCAGTTCGCTTTCGGATTTGCCCAGATTGCTGTTGATCAGCTCATCCCAGGCCTCGATGCGGCCCTTGGCCAGGCCGAGGTTGCCGTAGCGCTGCTCGGCTTTCTGCAGAATCAGGCCAAAATCCCAGTTGGCCTGACTGATGGCCACGCCCGCAAGCAAGCACGCGAGCAGCAGCCTGCGCAGCCATGATGGCTGTGTGGCCCTGATCGCGTTGCGGCGTTGCAGCTTATGCAGCATGGCGGGATACCTGGCTCATCTGCCAGCGGACTATGGGTGTGGTACGCGCGCCGGCAAGGTTTTTTGCCGGAGGATGTACAGGCTGACCAGTACCGCACTGGTGAGCATGAACGCCCGCGCCCACATCATCGGTACCAGATAGCAGGACAGGGCGATGCTCAACCACATCAGACTGATAGCGTAGACCTTGCCACGCAACGGGATGCCCTGGCCTTCGAGGTAATCGTGAATCCAGGGGCCGAGCCGAGGGTGGCTCACCAGCCAATTATAGAAGCGCGCCGAGCTGCGCATGAAGCAGGCCGCCGCCAAGAGCAGGAACGGCGTGGTTGGCAGCACTGGCAGGAAGATACCAATAACCCCCAACAGCACACTCAGCCAGCCAATGGTCAGCAGCAGGTAACGCACACCCAGATGGCGGTGTACACGCGGGCTGCTGCTCATGGCTGGACGCTGCTGTCAGTGGTGGCGCGGTTTGAGCAGGGCGGGTTTTTCGTCGGGAGCGTTGCACAGCAGGAACAGGGCGGTGAGCAATTCGGGAATCTGCTCAACCATGTCGTCTACCAGCTTGGCGTCGGCCGCGATGTCGCTGAATTCCGGTTGGTCGTCGAACAGGCCGGAAACCACCATGATCGGCAGCAGCAGCTCGCTGACTTCTTCTTCGGCGTTTTCAAACCAGGCGGCTTCACGCAGGAATACGCCTTCCATAAAGCCGATGCACCAGCCGCGCAGGTCCGAATCGTCCGGCTCGTCGCCGAGGTCGAGGTCGCAAGGGATTTCCGGCTCGTCGTCGCTGGCCAGTTGGCGGGCGATGTGGGCTTTGAGTTGGATCAGGGTGGCTTCGATCTCGGCGCGCTCTTCCTCGCTGCGGTAGTGCGGCGGCTCGGAGAACAGGGCGTCGATCCACTCGCGCTCGTCGGGCTGCTCGGTGCAGATCGACAGGGCGGTCAGGTAACCGTGGGCTGCGACGTAGTCCAGGGCCTCGTCGTGCAGCTCGTCGGCGTCGAGGAAGGCTTGCAGGCGGGTCAATTGCTCGGCGAAGGACATCGGGGGCTACCTTGAGGGAATAAGCGAAGGACGATTCTAGTCTACTGCGGCCGTGGGCAAAAGCACCGCCGATGGGCGTGGGCCTTTGTCGCGGCTGGGTCGCGTATAATGCTCGCCTTTCTGGCCGGGCTGACAGCTATATGCCCTCGATAAAGCCGGAGAATGATTCTGCGACGGCCTCAGGGATGAGGTTTTCCGCCACGATTTGGAGTTTCTATGCTCGAACAGGCTCAACGCATCCTTAAAGACGTCTTCGGCTATGACCATTTCCGTGGTCGCCAGCAGGCGATTATCGAGCGCGTGGCCGGCGGCGAAGATGCTCTGGTGCTGATGCCCACGGGCGGCGGTAAATCGCTGTGTTTCCAGGTCCCGGCGCTGCTGCGCGACGGCCTGGCGGTGGTGGTGTCACCCTTGATCGCGTTGATGGACGATCAGGTGGCCACCCTGGAAGAGCTGGGCGTGGCTGCGGCCGCGCTGAACTCGACCCTGAGCGCCGAGGCCCAGCGCGAGATTGCCGCGCGCATCCGTCGTGGCGAGATCAAAATGCTCTACCTGGCGCCGGAACGCCTGGTGCAGCAGCGCATGCTGGATTTCCTGCGCGGCTTGCAGATCGCCCTGTTTGCCATCGACGAGGCGCACTGTGTATCGCAGTGGGGCCATGATTTTCGCCCGGAATACCTGCAATTAGGCCAGCTGGCCGAGCTGTTTCCCAATGTGCCGCGGATTGCCCTGACCGCCACGGCGGACATGCGCACCCGTGAGGAGATCGTTCAGCGTCTGCATCTGGAGAACGCCGAGCGTTTTCTCGCCAGTTTTGACCGTCCAAACATCTTCTATCGGATCGTGCCCAAGGAGCAGCCGCGCAAGCAGTTGCTGGGCTTTCTCGCCGAACGCCGTGGCGATGCCGGTATCGTTTATTGCCTGTCACGCAAAAAAGTCGACGAAGTAGCGGCGTTCCTCAGCGCCCAGGGCTTCCCCGCATTGCCTTACCACGCGGGCCTGCCCAGCGACCTGCGGGCCTATCACCAGAGGCGCTTCCTCAATGAGGAAGGCCTGATCATGGTCGCCACCATTGCCTTCGGAATGGGTATCGACAAACCCAACGTGCGCTTTGTGGCCCACCTGGACCTGCCCAAATCCCTGGAAGCCTATTACCAGGAGACCGGCCGCGCCGGCCGTGACGGGCTGCCGGCCGATGCCTGGATGGCCTACGGCCTGCAGGACGTGGTGCAACTCAAGCAGATGCTCAACAATTCCGATGGCGATGAACGTCACAAGCGCCTGGAGCAGCACAAGCTGGATGCCATGCTGGCGTTGTGCGAGCAGATCCGCTGTCGCCGTCAGGCGCTGCTGGCCTATTTCGACGAGGACATGCCCAACCCTTGCGGCCATTGCGACAACTGCGTCGACGGCGTGCAGACCTGGGATGCCACAGAGCCTGCACGTCAGGCGCTGTCGGCGATCTATCGCAGTGGTCAGCGCTATGGGGTCGGCCATCTGGTCGATCTGTTGCTTGGGCGCGACAACGACAAGGTCCGCAGCCTCGGTCATCAGCACTTGTCCGTCTTCGGGGTTGGCAAGGCCCTGAGTGAGGGTGAGTGGCGCACGTTGTTCCGCCAGTTGGTGGCCCGTGGCTTGGCTGATGTCGACCTCGAAGGCTACGGTGGTTTGCGCCTGTCCGAGACCTGTCGGCCATTGCTGCGCGGCGAGGAGCCTTTACAGTTGCGCCGCGAGCCGAAACCGCAAAGCAGCGGCGCTGGCAAAGGCGCTGGCAGCAGTGCCAGCCAACTGGTACGCATCGAAGAGCGCGAACAGTGGGAGGCCCTGCGCACCCTGCGGCGCAACCTGGCTCAGGAACATTCGGTACCGCCGTATGTGATCTTCCCGGATGCCACCCTGCTGGAAATGTTACGCAGCAAGCCCGGCTCCCTGGCGGAGATGGCTCAGGTCAGTGGCGTTGGCGCGCGCAAGCTTGAGCGTTACGGCATGGCCTTTCTTGAGGTGCTGCAAGGCGCTGCCGAGGCGCCGCGGGTGGTTGCCGACTTGCGCCATGAGCTGATCAGCCTGGCTTGTGCCGGTATGACGCCGGCGCAGATCGCTCGGCAGTTGAACTGCTCGGAGAAGAACGTCTACAGCCTGCTGGCCGAGGCTATTGCGGCTCAGCAATTGTCGCTGGAACAGGCCCTGGATCTGCCCGAGGAACTATTGGGCGAGATTCAAGAAGCGTTTCTCGACGGTGAAGGTGAGTTGCCGGCAGTGGCCAGTCTCAGTGCGCAGTTTCAGGGACGCGCCAGTGAGGGGGTCTTGCATTGCGTGCGCGCGGCGTTGCAGGCGGAGTTCGAGGTCTGAAGGGCGCTCCGCTGTCGGTGGGTCGTCATTAATCTGGCATTTGTGTGCGGCGGAAATGTGGCACTCTCGGCCGTAGGCTATAGTAAATAGAGTACGGTGCTGGAGAGTGCAGGGTGGCGCAACATCACGAGTGGTTAGGCGACGTTGGCTCCAATTCATACGCGGATCAGTTGTCAGTCGGGTTTCGCCGGCTGCGTTTCAGCCCAGTGCTGGAGCATGAGTACCTCGATTTTGTCCGAGACGACCGCTTCGAGCTGCAACGCACAGCGCTGCCAGGCGCGATTGTGTTGTGGCTGGGGTTTGCTGCGGTCGACCAACTGCTGATCGACTCCGTCGAGCGCTGGTGGATGCTGGCGGTACGGATGTTTGTGCTGGCGTTTTTGCTGGTGTGTGGTTATTTGCTGATTCAGCGCCGGCATACCCAGCTGCTCAATCCACTGACGATCGCCTGTATTTCCGTGCTGGGTGTCGGTACAGCGGCGGTCGTCGGCATCGCCCATAGCGTCGATCCCAGTTACCCCTATGAAGGCTTGTTGCTGGTCTGTATGGCGGGCTACTTTCTTGCCGGTTTACGCCTGTCCGAGGCGTTGATCAGCCCAGCCTTGATGCTCAGCAGTTACCTGCTGTTTGAGTTGCTGGTGGG
The DNA here is from genome assembly GCF_059567785.1 of Pseudomonas sp. BGA-UO-ETr-WB11. Taxonomy (NCBI): domain Bacteria; kingdom Pseudomonadati; phylum Pseudomonadota; class Gammaproteobacteria; order Pseudomonadales; family Pseudomonadaceae; genus Pseudomonas; species Pseudomonas sp. BGA-UO-ETr-WB11. The sequence goes on from NZ_JCAQOS010000007.1 coordinate 176,119, forward strand.
CATCCCGACGGCGCGGCTGTTCAATAATCTGATGTTTCTCTTGTTCGGCAATCTGATCGGTATCGTTGGCTGCTACCTGCTGGAGTACAAATCCCGCGAGCACTTTCTGGTCAGTCGCTTGATGCGGGTATTGGCCGATCACGACAGCCTGACTGGCTTGCACAACCGCCGTAGTTTCAATCGCCAGCTGGAGCGCCTGTGGCGCCTGGCGCAACGCGATGAGGTGAGCCTGGCGCTGCTGATCTGCGATATCGATCATTTCAAGGCTTATAACGATCACTACGGCCACCAGGCTGGCGACTATGTGTTGCAGCGGGTCGGGCAGTTACTGGCTCAGGCCGGTCGGCGGCCGCTGGATATGGCTGTGCGCCTGGGCGGGGAAGAGTTTGCCGTGCTGCTCTATGACATCAGCCTTGATGAAGCCCAGCAACGCGCCGAAAGCCTGCGCGCGGCCCTCGAACAGTTGCAGATTGCCCACGAGGCTTCGACCACCGCGGCGGTGGTCACGCTGTCCGTGGGTGTGGCCTGCTTGCAGCCACAGCCGACCGGGGCGCTGACCCAGCTTTACGAGCGCGCTGACCGCGCGCTGTATGTGGCCAAGGGCGCGGGGCGCAATCAAGTGGCACTGGCCTGCACGGCGCCGTGATGGCTGGCTGATTTGGTCCCTGGGGTTGGCGTGATGGGTGACTGGCACGGCCGCCGGGCGGTGCTAGCATCGCCGCTCCAGTCATTGTGAGCGGCGCCGGATGGACCAACTGATCAAGGCCGATGGCCAGCCCCATTACGGCCAGTTTGTCGCTGCGCCTACGCACATCAATTACCGTGATTTCGACTTCCGTTCGCCCATGGGGCGTCCTTTGGGGCGTTTGGCGAAATGGCGGCGGTTTCACCAGTTTCAGTACTTCGGTTTGATCAGTGAAACGCTGATTGGCGGTTGCGCCCTGGCCAATCTGAGCCTGGCCGGTGTCGGCTTTGTCTATCTCTTCCACCCGGCCTCCGGGCGCATGATCGAACGCCAGTTCAAGCTGCCCCTGGGCTTTGGCAGCCAGTTTTCCCAGCAGCCGAATGACGGCGTTTGCGAAGTGCGTTGGGGTGGTAATCGCCTGCGTCTGGAGAATTACCCGGCGCCATTGGAGAAAAGCCTGCTGGTTGAGCTGGACGACGGGACGCGCATTGAAGCGCGCTTCTCCGAGGCCGAACCGGCGTTCCAGCCCATGTGCTTGTGCACGCCAACGGCCGCCAATGGCTGGGTTTACGCGCAGAAGGTAGCTGGGGTGCGCTGTAGCGGTACGGTGCACAGTGCCCTCGGTGATTTCGACCTGCAGACGATCAATGCCTTCGCTCATCACGATTGGTCTGCTGGTTACATGCGCCCGGAGACTTTCTGGAACTGGGCGTGTCTGTCTGGTCAGGCGGGGGAGCTGCGGGTTGGGGTGAACCTGTCCTGCGGGGTCAACGAAACCAGCTTCACCGAGAACTGCTTCTGGCTGGATGGCGAGTTGCTTAAAGTTGATACCGTGCGTTTCGAGTTTGACCGTCAGCAGCCACTCCTGCCTTGGCGCATCCAGTCTTTTGATGGTCAGGTGGAGCTGCGCTTCGAGGCCCATGGCCTGCATGAAGAGCGCACCAATCTGGGTATTATCGCCAGTAACTTCAAACAGATATTCGGACGCTTCAACGGCGTACTGCGGCCCCATGGACGACCGTCTGTTTTGATCGAAAACCTCTGGGGCTTTGTCGAAGATCAATATGTGAAGTGGTAAGCGGCGGGTGGTGCTTGTTCTCTACGCGCAGGTCATGCTTAGCTGACTAATAATTAGTACAAGCAGCCCCACGAGTTTTTTATGCCGCAGTTCCAGCAACACCGTTTTGCCATGCAGTTGGCGCAATTGTCCCGAGCCTGGCGTGCCGAACTGGATCGTCGTCTGGTAGGCCTCGGTCTTTCCCAGGCACGCTGGCTGGTGCTGCTCCATCTGGCCCGTTTCGATACGCCGCCGACCCAGCGCGAGCTGGCCCAGAGCGTTGGGGTCGAAGGCCCAACCCTGGCGCGTTTGCTTGATGGCCTGGAGGCACAGGGCCTGGTCAGTCGGCAGGCGGTGGCCGACGATCGGCGCGCCAAGCAGATCACCCTGAGTACCAAGGCCCAGCCGCTGATCGAGCAAATTGAGGCCATCTCCACCCAATTACGCCACGAGCTGTTTGCCGGTATCGATCCGGTCGAGCTGCAGCGTTGCCAGCAGGTTCAGGAACGTATCCTGGCCAACTTGGAGAAGCACTGAGCGCGTGGCTCGACGGTTTATTGGCGGTCATTGGTCGATGTGACGGTGTTTTTTGTGATGCGTGTCACGCTATTGCGGCTGTTTGTGAACAGGTTCGCCTATGCTGCAGGTGAGTCTGATGGCATTTGGTCATTACGCTGGCGTTCGTCGGTAATGGCCATGCTGATCAGCTAGCCGGGTCGAACACGGAGCGTAGATCCCCCGCATTGCACCTGTCTGTCCACCCTTTTGCTCGCCACAGGGATGCGCTGGCGAGGGCGCTTGTACAGCGTGGCGGTGGACGTTCGGTTGGAGGCTTTATGGCGCATGTACGCACGCTGCTACTGACGCTGGCGTCCGGTTCGGTCTTGTACTCCGGGTTGGTCCCAGCATTGGGCTTGGGCGCAATTACCCTGCATTCAGCGCTCAATCAGCCACTGGAAGCCGAGATCGAGCTGCTGCAAATGGGCGGTTTGGACAGCGATGACATTCGCGTGCGCCTGGCCTCCGATGCCGACTTCGCCCGGTCCGGGGTGGATCGGCTGTTTTTCCTTAACGACTTGCGCTTCACCCCGTTGCTGCGTGGCAACCGTCATGTCATTCGGGTGGTGTCCAGCAAGCCGGTGCAGGAGCCCTACCTGAATTTCATCATCGAAGTGGCGCGGCCCAATGGTCAGCTGCTGCGCGAATATACGGTGTTGCTCGACCCGCCCAGTTCCTCAGCCTATAGCGCCGTGGCTGCTGCTCCTGTGGTTCAGCGCTCGCGCGCCAACATGACTCGTCCGGTTGCTGCCCCCGTGGTGGATTTGCCGCCGGCAACCCAGGGGCAACGCTATACGGTGCAGCGCGGCGACAGCCTGTGGCTGATTGCCCAGCGCCTGCGTGAGGCTGGCAGTAGCCTGTCGCAGTCGGCCTTGATGGAGGCGTTGTATGGCTTGAATCCACAGGCCTTCCTGGGCGGTGACAAGAATCGCCTGTCTCTGGGTGCCGACCTGTTGCTGCCGGACGCCGCAGCGACGGTGGCACGCGTGGCGGCGGCGCCTGCGGCAGTGACTGACACGCAACCGGGCGCGCCTGTGAGCGCCCCCGAAATTGCTCAAGCCGCTGCACCGGCCCGCGACGAAACACAGCTACGCATCGATCAGGAGCTGGCGCAGCGAGCGGAAGAAAATCGCCAGTTGCAGGCGTCGATGCTGACTTTGCAGGCCCAATTGCAAGCGCTGCAGGAGCAGATGCAGGCCAAGGATCAACAGTTGGAATTGTTGCGTGCCGATCTGGCCAGCGTCGATCAGGCTGTCGTCCCTGCCGCCGTGAACGCCCCCGCGGCTGTCGTTGCGCCTGTTGCGACTACGGATCTTTCGGCAGACGCATCGCCTCTGGGTTGGCATTGGCCAGTCGCTGGCATCGGTTTGCTGCTGGGCGTGTTGGCGGGGCTGGCGTTGTGGCGGCGTCGGCGTCAACCCGAGGCCGCTGTGGTCACTGTCGCAACACCTCCGGGTGACGCGCCAGCGCCCGTCGCGGTGCCGGCGCCTGTTGCCGTGGTGGCTGCTGCGCCGGTAGTTGCAGCCTCGCTGGCGCCGCGAGCGCCGGCCGCTGAGGCAGATGCTCTGGATGGGGCCAATATCTACATCGCCTACGGCCGCTTCGGCGAGGCGCTTGTGGTGCTGCGTCAGGCCATTGAGCAGGCGCCTCAGCGCACTGACTTGCGTCTGCGTTTACTCAGCGTGCTGGGCGAGTTGGGTGACGGTGCAGGTTTCAATCAGGAAGAGGCGGCGCTGCGTGAGCAAGGCGTCGAGCTGGAGCAGCTTGATCAGTTGCGCGCCCGTTATGCCAGTCGCTTGCTGGAAGATGCCGTGTTGTTGCTGGATGAGGCGGGGCAAGACACCACGCCGACGGCGCTGGATGAGTTCCAGTTGAACCTGGATGACTTGTCGCTGGACACTGACTGGGATGTGCTCAGCCCATTCAAAACGGCGGCATCTACTCGCGCACGTGCAGCTGATTTGGCCGTGGTGGCCAACGATCCGGGTTTTCGTTCGGACTTACGGCAGTTGCCGGAAGTCAGCGAACTGTCGGCTGAGCAGCACGCCGACAGCGCTTTTGCCGGTTGGCCTGTGATGGGGGCGAAGGACGAGCTGATTCTGGATGACAGTTTTGCCGATGCCTTTGCCCGTGAACCGTTGCCGCGTGGCCAGGCGGCCGAGCTGAGTGATTTGCAGCATCTGGCCAGCAACCGGCAGAACTTGGTCAAGCTGAACAAGGCGCTGGCCTATATCGAGCAGGGCGATCTGGTCAGCGCGTGCGACATCCTCAATGAGGTGATTATCGAGGGTGACGACGAGCAGAGGCTCGAGGCTCGGGCACTGCTTGCACGTATTGCCTGAACCACGGTGTGTCAGCCCAACGCCGCAGCCATAGTGCTGCGGCGTTTTGTTTCTGACGCCAGATGGGCTGACGTTGAGGCGTCAGGCTCGCTACTATCGGCTCCCCCTAGTCGAGAGCACGCAGATGAACACGTCCAAAGCCGAAGTGGTGATCAGTTATTGCACCCAGTGTCAGTGGTTATTGCGGGCTGCCTGGCTAGCTCAGGAGCTGCTCAGCAGCTTCAGCGATGACCTGGCGCGGGTCAGCCTGGAGCCGGCCACGGGCGGCACCTTTCGCATTACCTGTGACGGTGTGCAGGTGTGGGAACGTAAGGCCGATGGCGGCTTCCCCGAGGCCAAGGTGCTCAAGCAGCGGATTCGCGACCTGATCGATCCGCAGCGCGACCTGGGCCATAACGACCGCTGAATTAACTAAGGTCGTCGACACTCGGGCTGTGTTTGCTCAGTCTCGCAGAGAGCAGCGTGGCCAAGACGATCAGCGCGCCGCCGCCAAGCATGCGCAGGCTCGGTTGCTCGTGAAACAACCACCAGGCGAAGGCGATGCCGTAGACCGGCTCTAGCGCAAACACCACTGAGGCGCTGCGTGCGTTGAGTACGCGCAGGCTGGCGACGAACAGGCTGTGCGCCAGGGCCGTGCAGAGCAGGCCGAGCAGGGCGATCCACAACCAATCGAGGGCGCGCACCGTCGGCAGCAGGCTCCAGGCCAAGGGCAGGCTGCAGAGCAGGATGCTGATGTTCTGCCACAGCGCCGCCTGGGCCGGGTGCAGGCCGCGGGTGGTGGCGCGATTACTCACCGAGACTAGGGCGAACAGCAGGCCGGAGAGTACCGCCCAGGCCAGCCCGAGGGTGGCCTCGCTGCCGAAGTCAAAATGCGGGGTGACCAGTGCCAGGCCCAGGCAGACCAGGCCAACCACGGCCCACTCGCCACGGCTGACCCGCTCCTTGAACAGCAAGCCTTCGAGCAGCACGGTAAAGGCCGGGAAGCTGGCGAAGCCAAGAGTGGCCACCGCCACGCCCGCGACCTTTATCGCGATAAAGAAACTCCACCAGTGCCCGCCGAGCAGCAGACCCGCCCCGGCCAGCGCCAGGCAGCGCTGCCAGTTGGGACGCACCTGAGCCGCGCCGCGCTGGGTAAACAGGCCTAGCGCGGCAACGGCGAACAGGGCGCGGCCAAACACGATGACGATCGGGGCGGCCAGGGCCAGCTTGCCGAAGATCCCGGAGAGGCCGAAGAACAGCGCGCCCAGGTGCAACGCCAGCAGAGCCTTGCGCCGGTTCATGCCAGGCGCACCTTGCCTGTGCTGTGCAGCGACATGGGCTGGAAATATTGCCATTGGATGATGTGCATCGGCGCCTCCTGAGTAGCCCCAGAGTCTAGGCGGCGCCTGTATGCGCGGTCTGTCGCGCTACTCGTGGGATTTGTCGCGAGACTCGCGGCGCAGCTGACGCGGTGTGCTGCCGAGTTGGCGCAACAGGGCGGCGGTAAAAGCGCTCTGGGAGGCGTAGCCGACCCGCGCGGCGATATCTCCCACCGCCAGGTTGCTGCTCAACAGCAGTTCGCGGCCCAGTTGTAGGCGGTGGCTGCGTACGTAGTCCATGGGCGTCTGCCCGGTTTCGGCCAGAAAGCGCGCATGGAAGCGTGCCGTCGACAGGCCGCACAGGCGCGCCAGGTCGGCGACCTGAAGCGGATGGGCGCAGTGGCGCGTGATGTGAGCGTCGATCAAGGTCAGGGGCAAGCCAGCTTGGGGCGCGGGTTGGCTGCTGCTGAGGCTGGCCAGAAGCAGGGCGGCGCCTTGCTGGGCGATCACTTCGTCGTTGATCGGGCTGGCGGCCAGCCAGTTGACCAGTTGGCTTTGGGCTGGATTGAGCAGCACCCGGCCAGGCCGTTCGAGCAGGCGCTGGCCGGCATCGGCATGGACACCCAGGCGCTGCTGCAGCCATCCGCCTATGGGTACGTCGAGAACCAGGCAGTGGCTGCCCGCCGGGCTGGCGCAGGCGTGATGGGCGCTGGGCGGCACCACGGCGAGGCTGTGGCTGAGCACCTGGCAGCCCTGGCCGGCCACCTCGAAATCCAGGCAGCCGGACAGGCCGAACACCAATTGGGCGTGTGCGTGGCTGTGGGCAATCTGTTCGTGGCGGTACTGGCGCAGGGAGAGGACCGGGTGCATGGCAGACTCCTGAATCGAGCCGGCAGTCTACACCGCCGTGACGTTTTGGCGGCTGTCATTGAATTGCCGCCCAATTGTCATGGCGCTTTCATTGCCGTGACTCAGGCTCGGGGAAACCCAAGCCGGAAGCCGCCGATGACCAGTGCCCAGCTCGCCAGACCGACTCGTAAGCAACGCGTACGCACCCTTTGGGTGTCGGACGTTCACTTGGGCACGCGTGACTGCCAGGCAGAACACCTGGCGGCGTTTCTCAAGCGTTACCACGCCGACAAGGTCTATTTGGTGGGCGACATCATTGACGGCTGGAAGCTGCGCAGTGGTATCTACTGGCCCCAGGCCCACACCAACGTGTTGCGCCGGCTGTTGACCATGAGTAAACGCGGTACTGAGGTGATTTATGTCACTGGCAACCACGATGAGTTCCTGCGCCGTTACTCCTCGCTGATACTGGGCAATATCCAACTGGTCGATGAGGCCGAGCATGTCACTGCAGACGGCCGGCGCTTGCTGGTGGTGCACGGTGATCAGTTTGATGTGATTACCCGCTATCACCGCTGGCTGGCGTTCCTTGGCGACAGTGCCTACGAGTTCACCCTGACCCTTAACCGCTGGCTCAACCACTGGCGTGGGCGTTACGGCTATGGCTACTGGTCGCTGTCGGCCTACCTCAAACACAAGGTCAAGTCGGCGGTTAACTTTATCAGCGACTTCGAAGAAGCCATCGTCCATGAGTGTGCCAAGCGTGGTTTCAATGGCGTGATCTGCGGCCATATCCACCATGCCGAAATCCGCCAGATGGGCGAGGTCGAGTACCTCAATTGCGGTGACTGGGTTGAGTCGTGCACGGCCTTGATCGAACACTGGGATGGCCGTATCGAGCTGTATCGGCTGGCGGAAGATCAGGCGCGCCAGGCCAGCTTGGCGCAGGCTGAGGCGACCAGCGCTGAGCCTGTCGTATGAGGGTGTTGATCGTCACGGATGCCTGGCTGCCCCAGGTCAATGGCGTCGTCACCTGCCTGCAGGCTTTGGTGGCTGAACTGCAGGGGCTTGGTCATCAGGTCAAGCTGCTGACGCCGCAAGATTTTCGTCATCTGCCGTGCCCCAGTTATCCGGAAATTGCCCTGGCCTGGGACCTCTGGCGGGTTGGCCCGGCCATTCGCGCTTTTGCCCCAGACATGGTTCATCTGGCGACCGAAGGGCCGCTGGGTTGGGCGGCGCGCTGTTGGCTGGACCGGCGTGGGTTGGCCTTTACGTCGGCCATCCATACCCATTTCCCGCATTATGTGACTACTCGCTGGCCGTGGCTGCCGCTGTCCTGGGGCTATGCCTGGCTGCGTGCGTTTCATCGGCCGAGTCAGGCGGTGCTGGTCAGCACCGAGCGGATGGCGGCGGAGTTTGGCCTGTGGCGGCTGAGCAATCTGCACCTGTGGCGCAAGGGCGTGAATACCCGGCTGTTTAAACCCTTGGCAGGGCGCACTGAGCCGCTGCCGCCGGTGTTCCTGTATGTCGGTCGGGTGGCGCCGGAGAAAAATATCGGCGCTTTTCTTGATCTCGACCTGCCAGGGATCAAGCGGGTGGTCGGCGATGGCCCGCAACGGGCAGAGCTGCAAGCGCGCTATCCGCAGGTGGAGTTTCTCGGTTATCGCCAGGGCGCAGCGCTGGCTGAAGCCTACGGGGCGGCCAGTGTGCTGGTGTTTCCCTCGCGCACCGACACCTATGGCCTGGTGATGCTTGAGGCCCTGGCTTGCGGTACGCCGGTGGCGGCATTTCCGGTGGCCGGGCCGCTGGACGTCCTGACGGCGGGCGTCAGCGGGGTGATGAACGAAGAGTTGCGTGAGGCCTGTCTGGCGGCCATGGGGCTGTCGCGGGAGGCCTGTGCGGCGCTGGCGGCGCAGCAATCCTGGCGCGCTTCGGCGCTGGAGTTTCTGGCCCATCAGGTCCTGCTGGATGGCCAGCCCTGTCAGTTGGGGCTGGCGCCTTCCGCGTAAGTGAATCTGGGGTTGCCGACTTAGAGGATGACCTTGTCGCGCAGCTTCTCGGCCGCCAGGTTGAGGGCCTGAATGACCTTTTCCTTGTCGTAGTTCTGGATGCCGTTGGTGTCCAGGTACATGGAGAAGCCCGGTAGCTCGTGCTCCAGGTAGCTGGAGCTGGCACCGAGGTCGCGGCGGAAATCCACCACCTGGTAGATCTGCACCGGGCGGGTAAAGCCTTTGACTGTGATCTGGCCCTTGTCGCGGCACATGATCACGTCCTTGACCAGCGAATAGGCTTCGTGGGAAATGAGGATTTCGCCGGATTCGGCCGCGCTCTCCAGGCGGCTGGCGAGGTTCACTTCGCGACCGATGATGGTGTAGTCCATGCGGGTATCGGCGCCGAAGTTACCCACCGTGCAGTAGCCGGTGTTCAGGCCCATGCGGATTTCCAGCGGCTTGGTGATGCCCTGGGCGCGCCATTGCTGGCGCAGTACCTTCATGTGCTTACGCATGGCAATGGCCATGGATACGGCGGCCACGGCGTCCTTTTTTGCGCCCTGGCTGGCTGGGTCGCCGAAGAACACCATCACGCAGTCGCCGACGAACTTGTCGATGGTGCCGCCGTACTTCAGGGCGATCTTCGACATTTCGTTGAGATAGGTGTTAAGCAGGTCGGTGAGGGCCTCGGCCTCCAATTCTTCGGCCAGCTCGGTAAAGCCTTTGATGTCGGAGAAAAACACCGTGAGCTTCTTGCGCTGGGTTTCCAGGCGCACGTGTTTCTTGCCGCTAAAGATCATTTCCCAGACCTGTGGGGACAGGTACTTGGCCAGGTTACGGGCCAGTCGGGCGGCTTTTTCCTGTTCGCGCTTGATGTCGCCGCGGGCCACCGCCAGGTTCAACCCCTGCTGATGCACGAAGTAAGCGGTGATGCAGATATACAGGGTGGTGAACAGCACACTGACCACGGCCACCAGGGCCGGCGTGTTGGCTTTGAGTTGCAGGTTGATCAACGCGCCGGTGAAGATCGCGCCGCTGGCCGCTACCAATAAAGCCAGGCCTAGTTGCCGCAGGCCGCCATTGATCAGGGCGCTGAATGCCAGGGTCAGTATCAGCATCAGGCAGGGCACTACCGATAACCCCAGTAGGGCAATGGCGGCACCGGCATGCAGGGCGTCGAGAAAGAGCAGCACCAGATAGGTTTGCTGGGGGTGGTCGTACTTGAAGCGAGCGCTTACGTGGTGCGCCAGGTGCGGATAAAGCAGGGTGTAAGGCACGAGCCAGAGCAATTCGTTGCCGAAGTAGTGGGCGTAGTTGCCCGCTGCCACGCTGGCCGCCACAGCGATATAGGCGAGAATGCGCGAGTAGTACTCGCGAAGCGGTGGTGTCGGTAAATTATTGGCGCGATGAGCGGGGCTGACAGCTTTCATACGACTTAAACGATCCCTGCTGATGACTGACGCCTCTAGTGGGCGTCTGGGCGGTCTGCAAACCTGGGCCTGAAGTAACCTGGCCGGGGATCATAACCAAGCCGTGTGTCAGCCGCCAAGCAGCGCCGCCCAACGGTGTGCGCAGGCGCTTCAGTGGGAACGTGCGGTGGCGCTTGCTTAGAAGCGAATGCGGCCGGTAAAGGCGTCCTTGAGCATCACCCAGTCGCCGAGAAAGCTGTACAGCGGGTATTTGAAGGTGGCTGGTCGGTTTTTTTCAAACACGAAGTGGCCGACCCAGGCAAAGCCATAACCCACTAGTGGTAACAGCCACAACATCGCCCAGTGCTGGGTGCTGATGGCATACCCGAGAACGCTCAGAACCAGCAGGCTGCCGACGTAATGCAGGCGCCGGCAGGTGTCGTTGCTGTGCTCTTGCAGGTAGAAGGGGTAGAACTCGGCAAAGCTGTTAAAGCGTTCTTGGGTTTGGCTGGACATGGCATACCTCGGGGGTTGGCGGTGCCTGCAGTGTAAGTGGAGTGTCTTCGTGGGCCAGTGACATTGAGTGCCAGTTTAGTATCCTTGGGCCGCCAGCACCCTGTTAGCCCTCCAGAATAAGAATAGTGTTATGAGCCAACGTACCACGTCGTCGAGCTGGGCCCTGGGCATTGTCCAGGCTCTGGAAATGGGCGGTGTCGACTGCCGTAGTCTGTTTCTCGACTTGGGGCTGGATTACGCCGCCCTCGATGACCCGGACGCACGCTTTGCCCAAGACAGCATGACGCGCCTGTGGCTGCGGGCGGTTGAGGTGTCGGGTAATCCAGCCATCGGCCTGAACATGGCCAAGGTGGTGCGCCCCGGCTCCTTTCATGTGGTCGGCTATGCCTTGATGTCCAGCCATACGCTGCAGGAAGGCTTTGCCCGCCTGGTGCGTTACCAGCGCATCATTGCTGAGGGTGCGGACTTGAGTTTTCGCCCCTTGGGGCAGGGCTATGGCTTGATCTTGAGCATTCATGGCGATCATCTGGCGCCGGCCCGGCAGAGTGCCGAGGCTTCACTGGCCTGCACCCTGGCGTTTTGCCGGTGGATCAGCGGTAAGCCGATTACACCTTTGCAGATCTGTTTTCAGGGTGAGCCGCCCAGTGATCTTGATCCCTATCAGCAGGCGTTCCAGGCACCGCTTAAATTCAATTGCGAGCACTATGCGCTGATCTTTGCCCGCAGCGATCTGCAGACACCATTACCCACAGCCAATGCGGCCCTGGCGCAGTTGCATGATCGCTTTGCCGGTGAATACCTGGCACGGTTTTCCGAGAGTCGAGTCACGCACCAGACCCGTCAGGTGGTGTGCCGCCTGTTGCCCCAGGGCGAGCCCAAGCGCGATGCTGTGGCCCAGGCGTTGTGTCTGTCGCAGCGCACCTTGCAGCGGCGCCTGCAGGAGGAGGGCACGAGCTTTCAGCAGTTGCTCGACGACACGCGCCGCGAGTTGGTGGTGCAGTACCTGGCCCAACCCAACTTGACCCTACTGGAAATCGCCTATTTGCTCGGCTTTGCCGATCCGAGCAATTTCTTTCGCGCCTTCCGCCGCTGGTTTGCCAGCACGCCGGGCGAGTATCGCGCCCGGCTGTAACGCCGGTCAGTGCTTCCAGAATGCCTTGGTCAGCAGCACCAGCACGGTAAGGATTTCCAGACGGCCCAACAGCATGCCGATGGTCAGTAGCCACTTGGCGGCATCCGGCAGGGTGGAGAAGTTGCCGACCGGGCCGATGATCGGACCCAGGCCAGGGCCGACGTTACACACGGCGGTGGCGGCGCCGGTCAGGGCGGTGACCCAGTCCAGACCGATCAGCGCCAAGCCGAGGGCAATCAGGCCGATGGTGATGGTGAAGAAAAACGAAAAGGTGATCAGCGAGCGAACGATGTCTTCGTCCAGGTTGTGGCCGTTGTATTGCTGCTTGATCACCGCGCGCGGGTGGATCAGCTGCTGCAAGTTGGCCTTGAGCAGCACATAAGCCACCTGGAAACGGAAGATCTTCAGGCCGCCGGCGGTGGAGCCGGAGCAGCCGCCGACAAAGGTCAAGTAGAAGAACAGCAGCACCGAGAAACTGCCCCACAAGGTGTAGTCACCCAGGGCCACGCCCGTAGTGGTGACCACCGACGTGACGTTGAGGGCAACGATGCGGAAGGCATCCATCCAGCTGTGTTCGGAGTTGGCCCACAGCCAGGTGCCGAACACTAGCCATGTCAACACCAGAAAGCCGACGAAGCCGCGCACCTGATGATCCTTGAACAGGGCTTTGCGGTTGCCGCGCATTGTGGCGACATACAGGGTGAACGGCAGGCTGCCGAGCATCATGAACAGGATGGCCACCCAGTGCACCGCCGGCTGACGCCAGTTGGCCATGGAGTTATCGGAGGTGGAGAAGCCGCCGGTGGAGATCATCGACATTGAGTGATTGATCGCGTCGAACGGGGTCATGCCGGCGAGCCAGAAAGCGCCAAAACCCAGCAGAGTAAGCAGGCTGTAAATGCCGAGAATGTACTTGGCGGCCATGTGCGAGCGCGGCATGACCTTTTCGCCCCAGTCCGAGGACTCAGTCTGGAATAGGCGCATACCGCCGACGCGCAGCAGCGGCAGAATCGCCACCGCCATGCCGATAAAGCCGATGCCCCCCAGCCAGTGCAGCATCGAACGCCAGATCAACAGGCCCGGCGACGCATGGTCAAGGCCGGTGAGCACGGTGGAACCGGTGGTGGTGATGCCGGACATGGTCTCGAAGAACGAGTCCGTATAGCTGATGTGCTGGATGATCACCATCGGCAAGGCCGCGAAGCAACACACCACGACCCAACTGGCGGTGGTCAGAAAGTACATGTCGCGGGGGCGCAGATGGGCGTCTTTAGGCCGGCCGGGCAACATCATCAAGACGCCGGCAACCAGGCAAATCAGGCTGGACCAAAGAAAAGCATCGAGGTCGTCGCTGCGCTCGAACAGCACCAGGGTCAGCATCGGGATCGTCATGCTGACGGCCAGGGTGATGAGAAAGATGCCAAGAATGAAACCGATGATGCGCAGGGTCGAAAGGGCCATGACGTCGGCTTGGGCTCGCAGTGAACGGGGGCGCCATTCTACTCGCGCGGCGGGCGCTGTAAATCAGAGCTTTACCGAGGCCTGTTGGGTTGTCGGCCGGATTTGCCCGTAAGCGCCGCAGCGTGATCGGCTAGAATGCCAACTCTTTGATCTGGAGGTGGCCGATGGAGGCGCTTGACGCTCTGCTTAATCGTGTTTCTGTACCGCGTCTGACGGCGCCTGCGCCGGATGCCGCGCAGCGCGAGCTGCTGTTCCGTGCCGCCTTGCGCGCCCCGGATCACGGTCAGTTACGGCCCTGGCGTTTTCTCACCATCGAAGGCGCCGGGTTAACCGCGCTGGGCGAATTGTTCGCCACCACGCTGCTGGCCGAACAACCCGACGCCAAGGCCGAAGCGTTGGCCAAAGCCCGCGCCATGCCAATGCGCGCGCCTTTACTGGTGGCGGTGATCGCGCGCCTGCAGGCCCACACCAAGGTGCCGCAACAGGAACAGATTCTGGCGGCCGGTTGCGCCGCCCATGGCCTGTTGCTGGCTGCCCATGCTCAGGGCATCGGTGCTGTCTGGCGCACTGGCGAGCTGTCCCATTCCCGTGCGGTCGCTGCCGGGCTTGGGCTGGACGCGGATGAGCACGTCATTGCCTTTATCTACCTGGGTATGCCGGCGGGCGAGTTACGTACGCCGGTGCTGCTCGATCCCCAGGACTTCGTCAGCGCCTGGCCCGCGGTTTAGGCTCAACAGCCCTTAATGCGCTTCGGTCAGCGGTAGTTGTAGGCAGGCGCTAAAGCCGCCATCACGGGCGTTGCTCAGCTCCAGTCTGCCGCCATGGCGCTCGGCGGCGCGGCGCGCGATGGTCAGGCCGAGGCCGTGACCGCTGCTGTCCTGGCCGGGGGCGCGGTAGAAAGCCTCGCCCAGTTTGGGCAGTTGCTCGGCACTGACGCCGGGGCCGTGGTCACGCACGCACAGGTGCAGCCACGGGCCTTGGCGGCGGGCGCTGATCTCAATCGGCTGCTCCGGTGGGTTGAAACGCAGGGCATTACGCAGCAGGTTGTCCAACGCTCGTTCGAGCATCGACGCCCAGCCCAGGCAGTGCAGGTCAGGTTCCAGCTGAATACGAATCTGCTGCTCGGGATCACTTAAACGGGCGTCCTCCTGCAGTTTGCCCAGCAGCCCTGGCAGATCAATCGTTTGGGCGGGCCCCGGATCGGCATCCATGCGCGCCAACGCCAGAATTTCGCTGATCAGCGCTTCCAGGCGATCACACTCCAGGTCCAGGCGTGGCCATAGCTGCTCGCGTTCAGCGTTATCAGCGCGCTCGGCCAGGGCCAGGGCGATGCGCAGGCGCGCCAGTGGCGAACGCAGCTCGTGGGAGACGTCACGCAGTAATTGGCGCTGGCTGCTGATCAGGCTTTGCAGGCGCGCGCCCATGCGGTTGAAATCGTTGGCCAGTACGCCGAACTCATCGCGGCGGGTGGCCAGCTGCGCCAGACTGGTCTGTTGGTACGTCGTTTGTCCGAGGTCATGCACGGCGCTGCGTAAACGTTGCAGCGGGCGGGTGAACGACAGGGTCAGCAGCAGGCTGAACAGGCTGATGACCAGCAGGCTGATCACCAGTGCGCTGAGCGGCCAGAGCAGGCTGTCACGGTGCCAGGCGGCGAGTTCCGGGTAGGGGATGCGATAAATCAACAGGTAGCTGGTGCCACTCTCCGGGCTGGTGTATTCGCCGGTCAGGCGCCGCCAGGGCAGGCGTTGTTCATTGTGCTGGCGGGCTTCGAAGGCCGCGGCGCGGCGCGGAAAGGTGCCTTTGACCAGCGGCTCGCCGGTGTCGTCGAGCACCTGTACATCGACGTGGAAGCGCTTTTTGCGTTTTTCCAGGTAGGCCTGGGCGACTTGTTCGCCGCGATTTTCATAGAGCTGGGTCCAGCGCTCGGCGAGGCCATCGATAGCCGGGTGGTGGTTGAGGACCCAGGCGTCCTGGTTGAGGGCCTTGCCCAGCAGCAGGGTTAACCCCACCAGTACGGCAAAGACCAACCAGAAGCTGGCAAATATGCGCCAGAACAATGACCGCACGGGGACTCCTCAAGCGACAAAACCCGCCGGCCCATAGGGGCGGCGGGGAATATAGGTGGGTTCGGGGTGGCGACCTAACGGCCGTGGCCCGGAGTGTTTACTCGGCTTTTACCGCGCGCTGGGCTTTCCAGGCTTGGAATTCGGCCATTTCGGCGTGGCGCTCGGCCATTTTCTGCAGGGCGGCGTCGTAACCTTTTTGCTGTTCTGGTTTGAGCAGTGCGCGGATGGCTTGCTCGTTCTTGGTTTTGGCTGCTTTCAGTTCGTCCTGCATGGCTTTCTGCTCGGTTGCCGGCAGTTTGTCCATGTAGCGTTGGGTGATGCTGCGGCGGCTGTCCATCTGCTCACGCATCAGCTTGCCGATGCTTTGGCGCTGTTCCTTGCTCAGGTCCAGTTCTTTGAGCATTTGTGCGCCGTGCTCACCGCCATGACGCTTGCCGTCTTCGGGCATGGCCAGGGCGACAGCTGGCAGGGTGGCAGCGAATAACAGAGCAATCAGGGTCTTGCGCATGGTCGTGTCCTCGTCTTGATCCCGGCGATTACCGGATGTGGCCAGTTTAGGGCGGGCAAGGTCAGGGGCGGTCAGGCAAGCGTAAAGGCTGGGTAAAGACGGCAGTTAAGGTCGTGCATTAAAGGCTGTAGTAATAGCCGCGGCTGCGCAGGGCGACGATGCGTGGTCGGCCGTCATCGTGGGGGCGGAGCTTCTTGCGCAGGTTGCTGACGTGCATGTCCAGGCTGCGGTCATAAAGGGTCAGCTTGCGGCCCAGGGCCAGTTGCGCCAGGGCTTGCTTGTCTACCGGTTCGCCGGGCTGCTGCAACAGGGCTTCGAGGATGCGGCTTTCCGACAGGGTCAGGCTGATTTCCTGCTCGCCGATGCTGACTACGCCGCGGGCCTGGCTGTAACTGAGGTCGCCGAGTTGCAGTTGGCTGACTGTGGCCGGCGGCAGGCTGCGGCGCAGCACGGCACGCAGGCGTGCGGTGAGCTCGCGCGGATCACAGGGTTTGGCCAGGTAGTCATCGGCGCCCAGTTCCAGGCCGAGGATGCGGTCCAGTGGCTCGCCACGGGCGGAGAGCATCAGTACCGGCAGCTCTGGGTGCTCGCGGCGCAGGTGCTTGAGCAGGTCAAGACCGCTGCCGTCGGGCAGCATGACGTCGAGAATCACCGCATCCGGGCTGCTCTGCGCGAGCAGGGCGCGGGCGCTGTGGGCATCGTGGCAGGCACTGACCTGAAAACCTTCCTGGCTCAGCCAGCGGCTGAGCAGGTCGCACAGTTCGGTGTCGTCATCGATCAGCAGCAGTTCGCTCATAAGGTGCTCAGTTGGACCATTCGCGCCGAGACCGGCGTTTGCCGCGGGCGAGCATGCCGAGAATAAAGCCGAAGATAGCCACCGCGCCGCCGACGGCAAACCATTGTTGCTGTTCGCCGAGGAAACGCTGGGGTTGCTGCGCCTGGGCGGCCTTGAGTTGCAGCTTGAGGCGCTGATTGTCCTGGCGCAGGCGCGCAAGCTGGGCGTTTTCCTGCTCGGCCTGGCTGCCTTCCAGTTGTGCGCTGAGTTCGCCACGCAGGCGCTCGCTCTCAGCCAGACGCTGCTCCAGCTGGTCAAGCTGTGCATTCATGGCGCGCACCTCGGCGTTGACCACGCTGGTGATGACCGGAGCGGGCGTTTGTTCGGCCAGGGCGGCCTGGGCAAACACACTGAAGCTGACGATAAGAGCAAGCTGGCTGAGGCGCATGGGAACTCCGGTTTCCTGAATTATTATTCTTGTGGTTGGCGGGGCGGGCAGCGCCTTGCCTCAGGGCAAGACTTGCTTGAACGGTTTCACCAGCACGTTGGCATACACGCCGGCGGCACGGTAGGGGTCGGCATCGGCCCAGCTTTGCGCGGCGCTGAGGGAGTCGAACTCGGCCACGATCAGGCTGCCGCTGAAACCGGCGGCGCCGGGGTCGTTGCTGTCGATGGCCGGGTGCGGGCCGGCCAGTACCAGGCGGCCCTCGCTCTGCAATTGGGTCAGGCGGGCCAGGTGGGCAGGGCGTGCGGCCAGGCGCTGGTCGAGGGAGTTGGCGATATCAGTGGCGATGATGGCGTAGAGCATGTCAGTCCTTGGAGTCGGTAGGCCCATTGGCCGGTTGTTCATCATGCAGGTGGCGCGACAGGTAAATACCCTGGCCCACCAGGAACAGCAGGGTCATGCCCAGGCTGCCGAACACCTTGAAGTCGACCCAGATGCTCTGAAAGGTAAAGGCGACGAACAGGTTGGCGCTCCCGGCAATCAGGAAGAAGGCGATCCAGGCCAGGTTCAGGTTGCGCCACACCGGCGCCGGCAGGCTGATGGCATGGCCCATCATGCGCTGGATCAGCAGCTTGTCGCCGATCCAGTGGCTGCCGGCAAAGCCCAAGGCAAACAGCCAGTTAACCACCGGGGCTTTCCATTTCAGGAAGGTTTCGCTGTGGAACGCTAGGGTCATGCCGCCGAACAGCAAGCAGGCCGCCAGGGTCAGCCATTGGCCTTTCTCCAGGCGCTTTTGCACGGCGAACAGCGTGCCATAGACCACCACCGAACTGGCGATTAGCACGCCAGTGGCGCTGAAAATACCGCCCAGTTCAATGCTCTGGCCGGCGAATTCGACGGTGCGGGGGTCAAGCTTGAAAACGATGAAAAACAGCAGAAGCGGAATGAAATCGATGAATTGTTTCACGGCAGCAGCCAGGAGGAGGATGTGGCGGCATAATAACAAACATCAAACATAGCGAAAGTAGCCTGATGAACGTCGATCTGCACTGCCACAGCACTGCTTCCGACGGCGCCCTAGCGCCGGCGGCAGTGGTGGCGCGCGCCCATGAAAACGGGGTGCAGATGCTGGCCCTGACCGATCACGACACCCTTGAAGGCCTGGATGAAGCCCGCGCGGCTGCCCAG
Source organism: Pseudomonas sp. BGA-UO-ETr-WB11 (assembly GCF_059567785.1). Lineage (NCBI taxonomy): Bacteria > Pseudomonadati > Pseudomonadota > Gammaproteobacteria > Pseudomonadales > Pseudomonadaceae > Pseudomonas > Pseudomonas sp. BGA-UO-ETr-WB11. Next base: position 194,399 of record NZ_JCAQOS010000007.1, read on the forward strand.
GCGCTGGATATGCACTTTATTAATGGCGTGGAGCTGTCCTGCACCTGGGGCGGGGCGACCATTCATGTGTTGGGCTACGGCTTTGCCGCCGATGCGCCAGCCCTGGTGCAGTCGATCAGTGAATTGCGTGACGGCCGTTGGCTGCGTGCCGAGGAAATCAGTCTGCGCCTGGCGGCCAAAGGCATGCCTGGCGCGTTGGACGGCGCCCGCGCGGTGCAGCAGGAACTCGGCGACAGTGGCAACGCGCCGGCCCGCCCGCACTTTGCCGAGTTTATGGTGCGTGCAGGTTTTGTCCGGGATCGTGCCGAGGCGTTTCGCAAGTGGTTGGGGTCGGGCAAGCTCGGCGACGTCAAACAGCACTGGCCGACCTTGGAGCAGGCAGTCGGCACCCTGCGCGAAGCGGGCGCCTGGGTCAGTCTGGCGCATCCCTGGCAGTACGACTTTACGCGCAGCAAGCGCAGGCGCTTGATTGCGGAATACTGTCAGGCCGGCGGCCAGGCCCTGGAAGTGGTGAATGGCATGCAGCCTGCCGAACAGGTCGGCGGGTTGGCCATTCTGGCTCGCGAATTTGCCTTGTTGGCCAGCGTTGGCAGCGATTTCCATGCCCCCGGCGACTGGTCTGAACTGGGTCTGCACCGCCCGCTTCCCGAAGATCTGTCGCCTTTGTGGACTCGGTTCGACCATGACTATTCATCACCTGCATGCTGAAGAGGCAACCGACGTGAGCCAATTTTTCCAGATCCATCCGGAAAATCCGCAGGCGCGCCTGATCAAGCAGGCGGTGGAAATCATCAGAAACGGCGGCGTGGTGGTTTACCCCACGGATTCTTCCTATGCCGTTGGTTGCCACATCGGCGATAAGTCTGCGGTCGAGCGCATTCGCCGCTTGCGCCAGCTGGACGACAAACACAACTTCACCCTGGTGTGCAGCGACCTGTCGCAGTTGGGCCTGTTCGCCAAGGTCGATACAGGCGCCTTTCGCCTGCTCAAGGCCCATACGCCGGGGCCTTACACCTTTATTTTGAATGCCACCCGCGAAGTGCCGCGCATGCTGATGCACCCCAAGCGCCGCACCATCGGCTTGCGTGTGCCGAGTCATCCGATCGCCATGGCGCTGCTGGAGCAGCTGGGCGAGCCGCTGATGAGCGTCAGCCTGATCATGCCCGGTGACGCCGAGCCGTTGAGTGATCCGTACGAAATGCGCCAGGTGCTCGAGCACCATGTGGACTTGATCATCGATGGTGGCTTTGGCGGCCTGGAAGCTTCGACGGTGATCAACCTGGCCGGCGACGAGCCGGAAGTGATTCGCGTCGGTTGTGGCGACCCAGCACCGTTCGCGGCGCAAGCCTGATGAGCGACGCCACGGTTGCGGTTGATCCGGCCAGCGCTCAGCAGGAGTTGCCGTTTGCCCTGGTGTACGGCCAAGCCGTCACCGAGATGCCGCTGGATTTGTATATCCCGCCGGATGCCCTGGAAGTGTTTCTCGAAGCTTTCGAGGGGCCGCTGGACCTGCTGCTGTACCTGATCCGCAAGCAGAACATCGATGTGCTGGACATTCCGGTGGCCGAGATCACCCGCCAGTACATGGGCTATGTCGAGCTGATGCAGTCGGTACGCCTGGAACTGGCTGCCGAGTACCTGGTCATGGCCGCCATGCTGGCCGAGATCAAGTCACGGATGTTGTTGCCGCGCTCGGCGACAATCGAAGAAGAGGAAGACGACCCGCGTGCCGAACTGATCCGCCGGCTGCAGGAGTATGAGCGTTACAAGGCCGCGGCCGAAGGCATCGACCAGCTGCCGCGGGTCGGTCGCGACCTTACCGTGCCGTGCCTGGAAGCGCCGCAGGCCAAGGCGCGCAAGCTGTTGCCGGATGTCAGCCTGGAAGAGCTGCTGTTGTCCATGGCCGAGGTGCTGCGGCGTGCCGACATGTTCGAGAGTCACCAGGTCAGCCGCGAAGTGCTGTCGACCCGCGAGCGCATGAGCGAAGTGTTGGAGCGCCTGAAAGGCGGCGCTTTCGTGCCCTTTGTCGCGTTGTTTCTGGCGGAAGAAGGGCGCTTGGGCGTGGTGGTGACTTTTATGGCCGTGCTGGAACTGATCAAAGAGCAGCTGGTGGAACTGGTGCAGAACGAGATCTTTGGCCCTATTCACGTCCGTGCGCGGGCTGAATGATTGACCTGCTGGCCCAGCCGCAGGCACGTGACTCAAGAGTGCAACGATGAACCTGAACGAACCTCGTGAACTGGCCTCCTTGCTGGAGGCCTTTATGCTTGCCTCGGGCAAACCGCAGTCGCTTGAACGCTTCTATGAGCTGTTCGAGGAGGCCGAGCGGCCGGAGCCGGCGGTGTTCAAGAAGGCCCTGACGCTGTTGGGCAAGTCCTGTGAGGGCCGTGCCTTTGAGCTGCAGGAGGTTGCCAGCGGCTATCGCCTGCAGGTGCGCGAGCGTTACGCGCCCTGGGTCGGGCGGTTGTGGGAGGAGCGTCCGCAGCGCTATTCCCGCGCCATGCTGGAAACCTTGGCACTGATTGCCTATCGCCAGCCGATCACCCGTGGCGAGATCGAAGACATCCGCGGCGTGGCGGTCAACAGCCAGATCATCAAGACCCTGCAGGAGCGCGAGTGGATTCGCGTGGTCGGCCATCGCGATGTGCCGGGCCGGCCTGCGATGCTGGCGACCACCAAGGCCTTTCTCGATCACTTCAACCTCAAGGGTTTGGACGACTTGCCGACCCTGGCTGCCTTGCGTGAGCTGGAGCCCGAACCGCTGCTGGCGTTCGACGAAGACCTGCCGGTGCCCGCCGGCCTGCAGGCGCGCGCCGACGCCGAACTGGATGCGGACGGCGAGCCGCTGCCGGCCGAACCACGCGATGAAACCAGTTTCCGTAGCCTGCTGGCCGAGCTGGATGGCATGGAGCAGGGTCTGAAGACTGACTTCGATGATTTGCTTGAGCTGCCAGAAGTGCCCGAGCCGGCGGCGTTGGCGGCGGTTTCGCCTGCGCCAGTGGCCGACCTGGTTGCCCTTGAAAGCGCGCCAGAGCTGGATGCCGACGCCGAAGAAGAGGCCGCGCTCGCGCGGGCAATCGCCGCCGAGGCGCTGGAGCGGATGCGCGATTGACCCTGCCGTTGGGCGGTTGATCTCACTGCCGGTTGTCGTTGCGCTAGCAGGCCGTTGAAAACGTAAGCGAGGCAGGCAAGACAAGGCAAAAACAGGCGAGGACGCGGAGTTTACGAGCTGTAAATGAGCATCCGAGCCTGTTTTTAACGCAGGATTGCCAACGCAGGTAGTTTTTCAACAGCCTGCTAGGCTCAGTCGTGCGCGCGACTGTTAATGAGCGTATGATTCGCGCCCTTTTGGCGATTAGTCGCCGCGCTTTATCCATCACTATTAATTAACTGTCACACCGGGAGGTGCCCAGATGAGTGAGTCCGAATACAGTCCCGCCGGGGAAAAACTACAGAAAGTCATGGCGCGCATGGGCTTAGGCTCGCGTCGTGATATCGAGAGCTGGATCAGCCTCGGTCGCGTCAAGGTCAACAATAACGTGGCCACCTTGGGTCAGCGGGTTGATTCCTTGGACGCCATTAGCCTCGATGGCCGCCTGCTCAAGCGCGAAGAAGGCGGTGAGTCGGTTCGTCGTGTGCTGATCTACAACAAGCCCGATGGCGAGATCTGCACCCGTGACGACCCAGAAGGCCGTCCGACCGTGTTTGACCGCCTGCCACGGCCGAAAGAAGGCCGCTGGATCAGCATCGGCCGCCTCGACATCAACACCACCGGCTTGCTGATGTTCACCACTGACGGTGAGTTGGCCAACCGCCTGATGCACCCTTCCAACGAGATGGACCGCGAGTACGCCGTGCGCGTGCGCGGTGAAGTCGACGAGGAAATGATCGAGCGCTTGAAAGCAGGCGTGGTCCTGGAAGACGGACCGGCGCGCTTTACCGACATCAAAGAAGCGCCGGGTGGCGAAGGCTTCAACCACTGGTATCACTGCGTGGTGATGGAAGGCCGTAACCGTGAAGTGCGTCGCCTGTGGGAATCTCAGGGCCTGGTGGTCAGCCGCCTGAAGCGCGTGCGCTTCGGTCCGGTGTTCCTCACCTCCGATCTGACCATGGGACGTTGGCGTGAAATGGGCCAGCGCGAGGTGGATATCCTCAGCGCTGAAGTTGGCCTAACCCCGATTGCCTTGCCGGGCATGAAGGAAAAGACCCGCGAGAAGCTCGATCGTATGCAGCGCAAGGCGGCCAAACCGGTTGGCCGTGGCGAGCGTCCGGCGCGTACCTTGCGTCCGGCCCACGGCGGTGGCGACAGCGCTTCGCGTCCGTCCGCGCGTCGTGAAGGGGCTGAAGGTGCGCCACGCGCGCCGCGTCCGCAAGGCACTGGCGAGAATGCTGAGCGCGGTTCGCGCACGCCACGTCCTGCTGGTCGTAGCGACTCGTCTGAGCGGGGTTCGCGTCCGGCCGGTCGTGGCGACTCGTCGCGCGGTACGCCGGTGGCTGATCGTCCGAACGACAGCGCTAACAAGCGTCCAAGCAAGCCTAGTGGCCGTGCCGGTGTTGAGTTGGCCGATCGGCCCGCGCGCAAACCTGCCGGTGCGCCGGCCAAGCGTGGCGGTCGACCAGCTGGCGACGGCCAGCGACCAGGCTTCGGGCGCACACCGCGCAAGCCGCAGTAACAAAAATGGGCTCCCTCGGGAGCCCATTTTTTTGTCTCGAAGTTGCTTAGCCAGCCATGGCCAGGCGGTTGCGGCCGTCGCGTTTGGCAGAATACAGAGCGGTGTCTGCGCGGCGCAGGACGCTGTCGACGGATTCAGCCGGCAGCAGGGTGGCGCAGCCGAGGCTGATGGACAGTTCGATGGCGCGGCCCTGGGCCAGGCATTGCAGGTCCATTACCGCGTGACGCAAGCGCTCGCCAACCATGGCGGCGGCCTCACGGCTGGTGTTGGACAGCACCACGAGAAACTCTTCACCGCCAAAGCGGAAGATCATGTCGATGTTACGCAACTGGGCCTTGAGGGTCGCGGCAATGGCTTTCAGCACTTCGTCGCCGGTGCTGTGGCCGTAGGTGTCGTTGATGCGTTTGAAGTGGTCGAGGTCAAGCATCAGCAGCGACAGCGGTTGTTGGGTGCGCCGTGCTACGTCAACTTCCCGTTGCAGCACCTGATCCATGGCCAGGCGGTTACCGGTATCGGTCAAGGCGTCGCGCAGGGCGCTGCGCATGGCGTTGCGATAGAGCAAGGCGTTACGCAGTGGGAACAACAGGCTGGCCAGCAGGGATTCGAGTTGGCCGAGTTCTTCTTCGGCAAAGCGCACGCCGCGGCGAAAGGTCAGCTCGCCGAGGTATTCGCCTTCATGGCTGAGGCGGTAGCACGCCGAGTGGCTGGCGCGCACGCCGAGGTCAAGGCGCAGGTCGCTGGCCGCCAGTTGATAGCTCAGGGCCCCCAACGGCACCAGGCGCTGCACTTCACGGAAAAACAGGCCGAGGATGCGCTCGACGTCGAGGCTGGTCTGCAGTTGCAGGCTTAGCTGCTGGCGCAATTGGGCCAGGCTGACCGGGCGCAGAGACTGCGTGCGGTTGCTGGAAAAGCCCAGGCGCTGCAGTTTGGCGGCGTCGAAATCGATGGTGTTGGTTTGGCTGTGGGTGACCATGGTGAACCTCTGGCGCTCAATGCTGCGACAGTAGGCATAGAGCGAATTCCATGCCAGGTTCTGGATTTTGGTGAAAAGGCTTTGTTTATCAGTGAGTTGAGAGCGGTGTAAGGTGCCGTGTGGCGAGTCTTTGCCGGTTCTCTGACGCGACTGCTGGCAATCTGATGCCGCTTGCTAGAGGTGGCCGCCGGAAAACCGGCGGTCGTTTGTCACAGGGTCTTTTGCCGCTGCATTCGTGGTTCACGATAAAGCGGCAACAGCCCCTTGTCTTACTGCGCGTCGAAAGCCTGACCGTTGACGCCGATGCTGTCTGGACCCATCAGGTACAGGTAGAGCGGCATGATGGCTTCGGGCAGCGGGTTGTTGGCTGGGTTTTCGCCCGGATAGGCCTGGGCGCGCATGCCTGTGCGGGTGGCGCCGGGGTTGATGCTGTTGGCGCGGCCTGGGCAGATGCCGTCCATCTCGTCGGCCAACACCTGCATCAGCCCCTCGTTGGCGAACTTTGAGGTGGCGTAGGCACCCCAGTAGGCACGGCCCTTACGGCCGACGCTGCTGGAGGTGAAGATCACCGAGGCATCCTTGGACAGCTTGAGCAGCGGCAGCAGGGTGCTGGTCAGCATAAAGGTGGCGTTGACGTTGACCTGCATGACGCGCATGAAGTTGTCGCCGGATAGCTGCTCCAGCGGCGTGCGCGGGCCGAGGATGGCGGCGTTGTGCAGCATGCCATCGAGATGGCCGAATTCACGCTCAACCATGGCCGCCAGTTCGTCGTACTGATGCGCCAGGGCGGTTTCCAGGTTGAAGGGGATGACGGCGGCCTGTGGGTAGCCGGCGGCTTCGATCTGGTCGTAGACCTCGTTGAGGTTGTCCTCGGTCTTACCCAGCAACAGCACGGTGGCACCGTGGGCGGCATAGCTTAGGGCGGCGGCGGCGCCGATGCCGCGACCGGCACCGGTAATCAGAATGATGCGGCCCTGCAGCAGGTCGGGGCGGGCGGTGTAGTCGAACATGGCAGGTATCTCGTTATTGCGTAAATGGGTTTGCGCTGCAGTCGGGTGGCTCAGCAACCGCAGAGCGCGCGATCGAGGATCGTGCGCAGCTCGGCAGGATGCTTGACCACCACGTCGGCGCCCCAGTGGTTGGGGTTGTCATCAGGGTGGATGTAGCCCCAGGTGACTGCGGCGGTTTTACAGCCTGCGGTACGCCCGGCTTCGATGTCGCGGGCGTCGTCGCCGACGAACAGGGTGGCGTTGGGGGCGATGCCGATTTTCTCGCAGGCCAGCAGGATCATTTCCGGGTCGGGCTTGCTGCGGCTGACGTGATCCGGGCAGACCAGCACCGCCGAGCGCTGGGCCAGGCCAAGTTGCTGCATGATCGGTTCGGCGTAGCGCAGTGGCTTGTTGGTAGCCACGCCCCAGATCAGTTTGGCGTGCTCGATGTCGGCCAGCAGTGACTCGATGCCGGCATACGGGCGGGTGAGGATGGCGCAGTGCTGCTGGTAGCGCTCCAGAAACTCCTGGCGCAGGTCCTCAAAGCCGTCAGCCTCTGGGGCCATGGCGAAGGCACTGGCGACCATAGCGCGGGCGCCGCCGGAGACCTGGTCGCGAACCAGGTGTTCGGCCACCGCTGGTAAGCCGCGCTCAAGGCGCATGGCCTGGCACACGGCGATAAAGTCCGGCGCGCTGTCGAGCAGGGTGCCGTCCATGTCGAAAAGCACAGCACGCAGGCGCATCAGTCTTCCTTCAGGGTCTGGATCATGTAGTTGACGTCGACATCGCTGGACAGCTTGTAGTGCTTGAGCAGCGGGTTGTAGGTCAGGCCGATGATGTCTTTGACCTGCAGGCCGGTGTCACGGCTCCAGGCGCCCAGTTCAGAGGGGCGAATAAACTTCTTGAAATCATGGGTGCCGCGCGGCAGCAGGCGCATCAGGTACTCGGCACCAATAATCGCAAACAGGTAAGCCTTGGGGTTGCGGTTGATGGTGGAGAAGAAGACCTGGCCGCCCGGCTTGACCATGGCGTGGCAGGCGCGGATCACCGAGGAGGGGTCGGGTACGTGCTCAAGCATTTCCAGGCAGGTGACCACGTCGAACTGCTCGGGCATTTCCTCGGCCAGGGTTTCGGCGGTGGTTTGTCGGTAGTCGACCGACACGCCGGATTCCAGTTGATGCAGGCGGGCTACCGCCAGTGGGGCTTCGCCCATGTCGATGGCGGTGACCGTGGCGCCACGCAGGGCCATGGCTTCACTGAGGATGCCGCCGCCGCAGCCGATATCGAGCACTTTTTTGCCGGCCAGGCTGACGCGTTCGTCAATCCAGTTGACCCGCAGCGGGTTGATGTCGTGCAGTGGCTTGAACTCGCTTTCGCGGTCCCACCAGCGGTGCGCCAGGGCTTCGAATTTGGCGATTTCGGCGTGGTCGACGTTGCTCATATCAGCACCTGTAAATGAAGACTGAAGAATAATGAATTAGCGGGCCGCGATGCGCTCGCCCCACTGGCGGGCGGTCGCCAGCAGGCGTTCCTCGTCCAGTCGGGTTAGCTGGCGGTTGTCGAGCAACTGCTTACCACCGACCCAGACATGTTTTATTGCTTCGCGGCTGCCCGCGTAAATCAGTTGGGAGACCGGGTCATAAACCGGCTGCAGGCCCAGGCCCGAGAGGTCGAAGGCCAGCAGGTCAGCCATCTTGCCCACTTCCAGCGAGCCGGTGTGCGCGTCCAGGCCCAGAGCGCGGGCGCCATTTAGGGTGGCTAGGCGCAAGGCGCGATGGGCGTCCAGGGCAGTAGCTGAGCCGGCCGTGGCCTTGGCCAGCAGGGCGGCGGTGCGGGTTTCGTTGAGCAGGTCGAGACTGTTGTTGCTGGCGGCACCATCTGTACCGATAGCCACGTTGACACCGGCCTGCCACAGCCATTCCACCGGGCAGAAGCCACAGGCCAGTTTCAGGTTGGACTGCGGGCAGTGAATCACTGAGCTGTTGCTTTCTATCAGTAGGGCCAGGTCGTCGTCGCTGATCTGGGTCATGTGTACGGCCTGGAAGCGCGGGCCCAGCAGGCCCAAGCGGGCGAGGCGGGCCAGCGGGCGTTCGCCCCATTGGGTCAGGCTCTGCTGCACTTCGAAGGCGGTTTCATGCACGTGCATGTGAATGCCAGCATCCAGCTCTTCGGCCAGCATGCGGATGTTTTCCAGCTTGTCGTCGCTGACGGTGTAAGGCGCGTGAGGACCGAAGGCAACTGACAGGCGCGGGTGCTGGCGCAGGTCGTCGAACAGATGCAGGCCCTTGCGCAGCGCCTCGTCGGCATCGCGGGCGCCAGGAATCGGGAAGTCCAGCACCGGCACGCTGATCTGTGCGCGGATGCCGCTGGCGTGAATCACTTCGCTGGCCACTTCCGGGAAGAAGTACATGTCCGAGAAGCAGGTGATGCCCCCTTTAAGTTGCTCGGCGATGGCCAGTTCAGTGCCGTCACGCACGAAGGCTTCATCGACCCAGCGCGCTTCGGCGGGCCAGATGTGCTGTTCCAGCCAGGTCATCAGTGGCAGGTCGTCGGCCAGGCCGCGAAACAGGGTCATGGCGGCATGGCCGTGGGCGTTGATCAGGCCGGGGCTGAGGAGCATGTCCGGGAGTTCGCGCACTTCCTTGGCGGCGTGCTTGAGCGCCGTGGCCCGTGGCGCGATCAGGGCGATACGGCCGTCGCGAATGCCCAGGCCGTGATCCTTGAGGACCACGCCGGCGGGTTCGACCGGCACCAGCCAAGTGGGCAGGAGCAGGAGGTCGAGCGGGGCGCTGGCGTCTGGCATGTCGGCTAATCCGGTGAGCGGCTCTGGCGTGGCGCTGGGGCGACGGGCAGAGGGCTGGTGTGTCGGGGTTAAGGGCGCGCCAGTATACCCGAGCGTCTTGTGGGGCGGCTCGCTATAATCGGCGGCTTTTGGTTTCTGGGTGTGGGGTAAAGGTATGCGCGAGCAATTGTTGGCGGCAGAGAAAGTGACCGCCATTGCCTGGCGCGAGGGTGCGCTGCACTTGCTTGATCAGCGCTTGCTGCCGTTTACACAAGCCTGGTTGGCCTACGATTCGGCCGCCGCGGTGGCTGACGCTATTCGTTTGATGGTGGTGCGCGGTGCGCCGGCCATTGGTATTGCCGCGGCCTATGCCGTGGTGCTGGCGGTGCGCGCACGGGTGGCGGCAGGCGGTGACTGGCAGGCGGCGCTGGAAGAGGATTTTCGCCTGCTCAGTGAATCACGGCCAACGGCGGTCAATCTGTTCTGGGCGCTCAACTGTATGCGTGAGCGTTTGCAGCGCCTGAAGGTGGGGGATGATCCGCTGCGGGTTATGGAGCAGGAGGCGGTCGGTATCCATGCCAGTGACCGCGAGGCCAATCTGACCATGGCGCAGCTGGGGATGGAGCTGATTCGCCAGCAGCAAGGCAATTCGCAGCCAGTCATGACCCATTGCAATGCGGGTGCGCTGGCGACCGGTGGCTTTGGCACGGCGCTGGGGGTGATTCGCGCTGCCTATTTGGAAGGGCTGGTTGAGCATGTGTATGCCGATGAAACCCGGCCCTGGCTGCAGGGTTCGCGCTTGACTGCCTGGGAGCTGGCGTGTGATGGCGTGCCGGTGAGCCTGAATGCCGACTCGGCGGCGGCTCATCTGATGAAAACCAAGGGTATTACCTGGGTGATCGTCGGCGCCGACCGAATTGCCGCCAACGGTGATGTGGCCAACAAGATCGGTACCTATCAGCTGGCGGTGAATGCCATGCACCACGGTGTGCGCTTTATGGTGGTGGCGCCCAGCTCGACCATTGATATGAGCCTCGAAAGCGGCGATGAGATTCCCATCGAAGAGCGCGACGGTGGCGAGTTGCTGGAACTGGCCGGTCAGCGGATTGCTGCCGATGTACCAGCGCTGAATCCAGTGTTCGACGTGACGCCTGCTGACTTGATTGACTATCTGGTCACCGAGAAAGGTGTGGTCGAGCGCCCGGATGCCGCAAAAATGGCCCAGCTGATGTGCCGCAAGCGTCTGCACTGAGCCCTGTTTTTTGCCTGTCCTGCGGGCAAGGGTCTGTTCCCGTTTCATTCGCGGCCGCGCCGGAGCCTGTTTTTGCGCGAGGCAAGGCGCGAGGAGCGTGATTTGGTTGTTCCAAATAAGCGACGAGTAACGCCGCCTCGCACAAAAACTGGCCCGGCCCTTCGGGTTGCGCGCGAAATGGCCCCCGCTGTTGTTGCAGGACTTGATAAGGGAGTAACCATTACCTGCGTCCTGCGCCTAACCGGGGGCCATTTCTCGCAGCAACGCGGCTCGTGATGAAGCGGGAACAGACCCTAGGTGCGAGGCGGTGATTGTGGTAAGCTCCGGCAGTTTTCAGGACGCCCCAGAAGGGGCGTCAAACTGCGCAGATCCATAGCTTAACTCGTTGATTTGTCGTGAGTCGTTGCAGGCCCTGGGGGTCGCAGCGGCGAGCTTCGCCATCGCCTCCAGGGTCGGCGCGAAGTTTCACCAGAAAAAGGAACCAGGCTTCTCATGGGCGAACTGGCCAAAGAAATTCTACCGGTCAATATCGAAGACGAGCTGAAACAGTCGTATCTCGACTACGCGATGAGCGTAATTGTCGGCCGCGCGCTGCCGGATGCACGCGATGGCTTGAAGCCCGTGCACCGTCGTGTGCTGTTCGCGATGAGTGAGCTGGGTAACGACTGGAACAAGGCGTACAAGAAGTCCGCCCGTGTGGTCGGCGACGTGATCGGTAAGTATCACCCGCACGGTGACACGGCCGTGTACGACACCATCGTACGGATGGCGCAGCCGTTCTCGCTGCGCTACCTGCTGGTGGACGGTCAAGGCAACTTCGGTTCGGTGGACGGCGACAACGCTGCAGCCATGCGATACACCGAAGTGCGCATGGCCAAGCTGGCCCATGAGCTGCTGGCTGACCTAGACAAGGAAACCGTCGACTGGGTGCCGAACTACGACGGCACCGAGATGATCCCGGCGGTCATGCCGACCAAGATCCCCAACCTGCTGGTCAACGGCTCCAGCGGTATCGCCGTGGGCATGGCCACCAACATTCCGCCGCACAACCTTGGCGAAGTGATCGATGGCTGCCTGGCGCTGATCGACAATCCAGACCTGACCGTCGATGAGCTGATGCAGTACATCCCTGGCCCGGACTTCCCGACGGCGGCGATCATCAACGGCCGTGCCGGCATCATCGAAGCCTATCGCACCGGTCGTGGCCGCATTCAGATCCGCGCCCGCGCCATTATTGAAGATATGGACAAGGCCGGCGGTCGCCAGCAGATCATCATTACCGAGCTGCCGTACCAGCTGAACAAGGCGCGGTTGATCGAGAAGATCGCCGAGCTGGTGAAAGAGAAGAAGCTTGAAGGTATCAGCGAGCTGCGCGACGAGTCCGACAAGGATGGTATGCGCGTAGTGATTGAGCTGCGCCGTGGTGAAGTGGCCGAAGTGGTGCTCAACAACCTCTACGCCCAGACCCAGCTGCAGACCGTGTTCGGTATCAACGTGGTGGCCCTGATTGACGGCCAGCCGCGCACCCTGAACCTCAAAGACCTGCTTGAAGCGTTCGTCCTGCACCGTCGTGAAGTGGTGACCCGGCGTACCGTGTTCGAACTGCGCAAGGCCCGTGAGCGCGGCCATATCCTTGAAGGTCAGGCGGTTGCGCTGTCCAACATTGATCCGGTTATCGCCCTGATCAAAGCCTCGCCGACCCCGGCTGAAGCTAAAGAAAGCCTGATTGCCACCGCTTGGGAATCCTCGGCCGTAGTGGCCATGGTTGAGCGCGCCGGTGCTGATTCGTGCCGTCCCGAGACGCTGGACCCGCAATACGGCCTGCGCGAAGGTAAGTACTTCCTGTCGCCCGAGCAGGCCCAAGCCATTCTCGAACTGCGTCTGCACCGCCTGACCGGGCTGGAGCACGAGAAGTTGCTGGCCGAGTACCAGGAAATTCTCACCCAGATCGGCGAGCTGATCCGCATCCTCACCAGCGCCACGCGCCTGATGGAAGTGATCCGCGAAGAGCTCGAAGGCGTTAAAGCCGAGTTCGGCGACAAGCGCCGTACCGAGATTCTTGATACTCGTCTGGACTTGACCCTGGCGGATTTGATCACCGAAGAAGAGCGTGTGGTGACCATCTCCCACGGTGGCTATGCCAAGTCGCAACCGCTGGTGGCCTACCAGGCCCAGCGCCGCGGCGGCAAAGGCAAGTCGGCGACGGGCGTGAAGGACGAGGACTACATCGAACACCTGTTGGTCGCCAACAGCCACGCCACCCTGTTGCTGTTCTCCAGCAAGGGCAAGGTGTACTGGCTGAAGACCTACGAAATTCCTGAGGCCTCCCGCGCCGCTCGTGGTCGTCCGCTGGTCAACCTGTTGCCGCTGGATGAGGGCGAGCAGATTACCGCCATGCTCCAGGTCGACTTGGAAGCCCTGCGTCAGCAGGCGCCGGAAGGCGACGAAAGCGACGACATCGAAGGCGTGATTGTCGAGCAGGAAGAAGTTGAAGAGCTGGGCGAAGACGAAGACGGCGATGACGCTGAAGGCTCCGATGAGCCAACCGGCGCCTACATCTTTATGGCAACCGCCAAAGGCACCGTGAAGAAGACGCCGCTGGTGCAGTTCAGTCGTCCGCGCAGCAGCGGTTTGATTGCCCTGCGTCTGGATGAGGGCGATACCCTGATCGCCGCAGCGGTCACTGACGGTGCCCGTGAAGTGATGATGTTCTCCGACGGCGGCAAGGTGATTCGCTTTAAAGAAAGCAAAGTGCGCACCATGGGCCGTACCGCCCGCGGCGTGCGCGGCATGCGTCTGCCCGATGGTCAGTTCATCATCAGCATGCTGATTCCCGAAGCGGGCGCGCAGATCCTCACCGCCTCGGCCCGTGGTTACGGCAAGCGTACGGCAATGGCTGAGTTCCCGCGTCGCGGTCGTGGTGGTCAGGGCGTGATTGCCATGGTCAGCAACGAGCGTAACGGTGCGCTGGTGGGCGCTGTGCAGGTGCTCGATGGTGAGGAAATCATGCTGATCTCCGATCAGGGCACCCTGGTGCGTACCCGTGTCGACGAGGTTTCGTCCCTTGGCCGTAACACCCAGGGCGTAACCCTGATCAAGCTGGCCAGTGATGAAACCCTGGTCGGCCTGGAGCGCGTGCAGGAGCCTTCTGAAGTTGAGGGCGAAGAACTTGACGCTGAAGCGCTGGACGGCGACGACCTGGCTGAAGGTGAAGCAGGCGACGGCGTTCTGGCTGAGCAAGCCGGCGGCGCAGACGCTGACGAGGTTGTCGCCAGCGACGAGTAACAGCAGCAGGGCGGTGCCATCGGGCTGCGATGGCGCTGTCAGTACAAGTCATATCGACCGGCCGCCGTACAGGCGGCCGGTCCTATTACAGTGAGAGTCGATGTGAGCAAACGAGCCCATAACTTCTGCGCCGGCCCGGCCGCGCTTCCCGAAGCTGTTTTGCTGCGTGCCCAGGCGGATCTGCTGGACTGGCAAGGCAAAGGCCTGTCGGTGATGGAGATGAGCCATCGCAGCGACGACTACGTGGCCATCGCGGAAAAAGCCGAACAGGACCTGCGTGACCTGTTGGCCATCCCGTCCAACTACAAAGTGCTGTTCCTGCAGGGTGGCGCCAGCCAGCAGTTCGCCGAGATTCCGCTGAACTTGTTGCCGGAAGAAGGCGTTGCCGATTACATCGATACCGGTATCTGGTCGCAGAAGAGCATCGAAGAAGCTCGTCGCTTCGGCACTATCAATGTCGCGGCCAGCGCCAAGCCGTATGACTACTTCGCCATTCCTGGGCAGAACGACTGGCAGTTGAGCAAGAACGCGGCCTACCTGCACTACGCCAGTAACGAAACAATTGGCGGCCTGCAGTTTGACTGGGTGCCGGAAGTGGGCGACGTACCGCTGGTGGTGGACATGTCTTCGGACATCCTCTCGCGTCCCATCGATGTGTCGCAGTTCGGCATGATTTACGCCGGCGCGCAGAAGAACATCGGCCCTAGTGGCCTGGTGGTGGTAATCGTGCGTGAGGACTTGCTCGGCAAGGCCCGCTCCATCTGCCCGACCATGCTCAACTACAAAATCGCCGCCGATAACGGCTCGATGTACAACACCCCGGCGACCTTCTCCTGGTACCTGTCCGGTCTGGTGTTTGAATGGCTGAAAGAGCAGGGCGGCGTCGAAGCCATGGAGCGTCTCAACCGCGCCAAGAAAGACCTGCTCTACAAGGCCATCGACAGCAGCGCCTTGTACAGCAACCCAATTGCCGTGAACGCCCGCTCGTGGATGAACGTGCCATTCCGCCTGGCCGATGACCGCCTGGACAAGCCGTTCCTGGCCGGTGCCGATGCCCGCGGTTTGCTCAACCTGAAAGGCCATCGCTCGGTAGGCGGCATGCGTGCCTCCATCTACAACGCTGTGGGTCTGGATGCCGTAGAAGCGCTGGTCGCCTACATGGCCGAGTTCGAGAAGGAGCACGGCTGATGTCTGATCTCGATCAGCTCAAGGCGCTGCGGGTGCGCATTGACAGCCTCGACGAGAAAATCCTCGAGCTGATCAGCGAGCGCGCCAGCTGCGCCCAGGAAGTGGCGCGGGTGAAGATGCTCTCGCTGCCGGCTGGGGAAAAGCCGGTGTTCTATCGTCCTGAACGTGAGGCCTGGGTGCTCAAGCACATCATGGAACTCAACCAGGGACCGCTGGACAACGAGGAAGTGGCGCGTTTGTTCCGCGAGATCATGTCTTCCTGCCTGGCCCTTGAGCAGCCGCTGAAAGTGGCTTACCTCGGCCCGGAAGGGACGTTCTCCCAGGCGGCGGCGATGAAGCATTTCGGCCACGCGGTGATCAGCGTGCCGATGGCGGCCATCGACGAAGTGTTCCGCGAAGTGGCGGCCGGCGCGGTGAATTTTGGCGTGGTGCCGGTGGAGAACTCCACCGAAGGCGCGATCAATCACACCCTCGACAGCTTCCTTGAGCACGACATGGTGATCTGCGGTGAGGTGGAACTGCGTATCCACCACCACCTGCTGGTCGGCGAAACCACCAAGACCGACAAAATCACCCGTATCTACTCTCACGCCCAGTCCCTGGCCCAGTGCCGCAAGTGGCTGGACGCCCACTACCCGAATGTCGAGCGCGTGGCCGTGGCCAGCAATGCCGATGCGGCGAAGCGGGTGAAAAGTGAGTGGAATTCGGCGGCCATCGCCGGTGATATGGCAGCCAGCCTGTATGGCTTGACCAAGCTGGCGGAGAAAATCGAGGATCGCCCGGACAACTCCACGCGCTTCCTGATCATCGGCAGCCAGGAAGTGCCGCCTACCGGCGACGACAAGACTTCGGTCATTGTCTCCATGCGCAACAAGCCGGGCGCGCTGCACGAGTTGCTGGTGCCGTTCCATACCAGCGGCATCGACCTGACGCGCATTGAAACGCGGCCGTCGCGCAGTGGTAAGTGGACTTACGCCTTCTTTATCGATTTTGTCGGCCATCACCGTGATCCACTGATCAGTGCCGTGCTGGAGCAGATCAATCAGGAAGCCGTGGCCCTCAAGGTGCTTGGCTCTTACCCGAAAGCGGTACTTTAAAAGCACTTATGGCCGCTTGGCTGATGCATCAGCTAGCGCGCTTTTCTGTAGGAGCCGCTTTAGCCGCGAAATGTGCGACTAAAGCCACTCCTGCAGCGAAAGCAGAGCGCAACGTTGTGCAAAACCCGCTTGGCCGTAACCTGCAGTTCGAGGCGTGTGTATGACCGATTTTCTTGCCCAGGCCTTGCCGGGCGTGCAGAAGCTGTCTCCCTATGTACCGGGTAAGCCGGTCGATGAGCTGGCGCGCGAGCTGAATCTCGACCCGCTGCAGATTGTCAAACTGGCCAGCAACGAAAACCCGCTGGGCCCCAGCCCGCGCGCGCTGGAAGCGATTGGTCAGGCTCTGGGTGAGTTGACGCGCTATCCCGATGGCAATGGCTTTGCCCTGAAAAGCGCCCTGGCGCAACGCTGCGGTGTGCAGGTCAGCCAGGTGACGCTGGGTAACGGTTCCAACGATATTCTCGAGCTGGTGGCCCGCGCCTATTTGGCGCCCGGCTTGAATGCGGTGTTCAGCGAGCACGCCTTTGCGGTCTATCCGATCGTCACCCAGGCCGTCGGTGCCGACGCGCACGTGGTGCCGGCCAAGGCCTTTGGCCATGACCTCGACGCCATGCTGGCGGCGATTGATGCCCAGACCCGTGTGGTCTTTATCGCCAACCCCAATAACCCAACCGGTACCTGGTTTGGTCCGCAGGCGCTTGAGGCATTCCTTTCACGGGTGCCGGAAAGCGTGCTGGTGGTGCTGGATGAGGCCTATATCGAGTATGCTGAAGGCGATGAATTGCCCGATGGCCTGACCTATCTGGCCCGTTACCCGAACCTGCTGGTTTCGCGCACCTTCTCCAAGGCTTATGGCTTGGCGGCGTTGCGGGTGGGTTACGGCATTTGCTCGGCGCAGATTGCCGATGTGCTCAATCGTGTGCGCCAGCCATTCAACGTCAACAGCTTGGCACTGGCGGCGGCTTGTGCTGCGTTGGCCGACAGCGACTATCTGGCGGCTAGTCGCACGATCAACGACCAGGGCATGGCACAGCTGGAAGCGGGTTTCCGTCAGCTGGGTTTGAGCTGGATTGCCTCCAAGGCCAACTTTATTGCCGTGGACCTAGGCTGCGAAGCCATGCCGATTTTTCAGGCGCTGCTGCGTGAGGGCGTCATCGTGCGGCCAGTGGCCAACTACGGTATGCCGACTTACCTGCGCATCTCCATCGGCCTGCCGGCTGAGAATGCTCGTTTCCTTGAGGCGCTGGCCAAGGTGTTGCCCCGTGGCTGAGGCCGTTGCGGCACCGGCGTTGGGTCGGCTGGTGGTGGTGGGTCTGGGTTTGATCGGCGGCTCGTTTGCCAAGGGCTTACGCGACAAAGGCTTGTTTCGCGAAGTGATCGGCGTCGACCTCGATCCCGAATCCCGCCGCATGGCGGTCGAGTTGGGCGTGGTTGATCGCTGCGAGGAAGACTTGGCAGCGGCTTGCGTGGGCGCGGATGTGATCCAGCTGGCGGTGCCGATTCTGGCCATGCAAAAGCTGCTGGGCGCCTTGGCGCAGTTGCCGTTGGGTGATGCCGTGCTGACGGACGTGGGCAGCGCCAAAGGCAATGTGGTCCGTGCTGCAGCGCTGGCTTTCGACGGTGTGCCGCCGCGTTTTGTCCCTGGACACCCCATTGCCGGCTCCGAGCAGAGCGGGGTAGAGGCCAGTAATGGTCAGCTGTTCCGCCGTCATAAGGTGATTCTTACGCCGTTGGCGGATACCGATGGCGCTGCGTTGCAGATAGTTGATCGGCTCTGGCGCGAGTTGGGCGCCGATGTCGAGCACATGGACGTCGAGCATCACGACGAAGTGCTCGCCGCCACCAGCCATCTGCCGCATTTACTGGCCTTCGGTTTGGTTGACTCGCTGGCCAAACGCAGCGAGAACCTAGAGATATTCCGCTACGCCGCCGGTGGTTTTCGTGATTTCACCCGGATTGCCGGCAGCGATCCAGTGATGTGGCATGACATTTTTCTCACCAATCGCGATGCGGTGTTGCGGATACTCGATGCCTTTCGTGGCGATCTCGACGCCTTGCGCGCGGCGATCGACACTGGCGACGGACATCACATGCTGGGCGTGTTTACTCGCGCTCGGGTAGCACGTGAGCATTTCAGCAAAATTTTGGCCCGCAGGGCTTATGTGGACGCTATGCATTCGAATGATCTGATTTACCTCGCCCAGCCGGGCGGCAGCCTGTCGGGCCGGATTCGTGTTCCGGGCGACAAATCCATTTCGCACCGCTCGATCATGCTCGGCTCGCTAGCCGAAGGCACCACTGAGGTCGAAGGTTTCCTTGAGGGCGAAGACGCCCTGGCGACCCTGCAGGCCTTTCGCGACATGGGCGTGGTTATCGAAGGTCCGCAGCATGGTCGCGTCACCATCCATGGCGTCGGCTTGCACGGCTTGCAGGCGCCGCCGGGGCCGCTGTACCTGGGTAACTCGGGCACCTCCATGCGCCTGCTTTCGGGCTTGCTGGCCGCCCAGGCATTCGACACCACCCTGACTGGCGATGCGTCGCTGTCCAAGCGACCGATGAATCGCGTGGCCAAGCCGCTGCGCGAAATGGGCGCGGTGATCGAAACGGCAGCAGAAGGGCGACCGCCGCTGGTGATTCGCGGTGGTCAGCGCCTGACCGGGATGAGCTACGAGATGCCGATGGCCAGTGCCCAGGTCAAATCCAGCCTGCTGCTGGCGGGTTTGTATGCGGCGGGTGAGACGGCCGTTACCGAGCCTGCACCGACCCGCGATCACACCGAGCGTATGCTGCGCGGCTTCGGCTACCCGGTTGCGGTGCACGGCAGTACGGCGACCGTCGAGTCCGGCCACAAGCTGACTGCGACCCATATCGAAGTGCCAGCGGATATCTCCTCCGCCGCGTTCTTCCTGGTGGCGGCGAGCATTGCTGAGGGTTCCGAGTTGTTGCTCGAGCATGTCGGCATCAACCCGACCCGCACAGGGGTCATCGATATTCTTAAATTGATGGGCGCCGATATCAGCCTGGAAAACCTGCGTGAAGTGGGTGGCGAGCCGGTGGCGGATCTGCGTGTACGTGCCGCCAAGCTGCGCGGCATCGATATTCCTGAAGACCTGGTGCCGCTGGCCATCGACGAGTTCCCGGTGCTGTTTATCGCCGCGGCCTGTGCCGAAGGGCGCACCATCCTGCGCGGCGCTGAAGAGCTGCGGGTCAAGGAGTCCGACCGTATTCAGGTTATGGCTGATGGCATGCTGGCCCTGGGCATCCAGTGCGAGCCGACTCCAGACGGCATCATTATTGACGGCGGCGCCATTGGCGGCGGCGAAGTGCACAGCCATGGCGATCACCGCATCGCCATGTCGTTCAGCGTGGCGTCGCTGCGCGCCAGTGCGCCGATTCGCATCCATGACTGCGCCAACGTGGCAACGTCCTTCCCGAACTTTCTCGGGTTGGCGGCTCAGGTCGGCATTCGTGTCGCCGAAGAGGTGCAAGCATGACCACTCTCGCCCCGGTCATCGCCATTGATGGGCCGAGCGGCTCCGGTAAGGGCACGATCGCCGGCATTCTCGCGCGCAAGCTCGGTTGGTGTTTGCTCGACTCGGGTGCGCTGTATCGCTTGCTGGCATTTGCTGCACGTAATCATGGCGTCGACCTGGCCAATGAAGATGCGCTGAAAATGCTTGCCGCTCATCTGGATGTGCAGTTCATCGCCGCCGCTGAAGGTCATGGCCAACGCATCATTCTGGAGGGCGAAGAGGTCACCGAAGCCATCCGTAATGAGCAGATTGGTGCCGACGCTTCCCAGGTGGCCGCCTTGCCTGCCGTGCGCGAAGCTTTGCTGCAGCGCCAGCGCGCCTTTCGCGAAGCGCCGGGGCTGATTGCCGATGGTCGCGACATGGGCACCGTGGTATTTCCCGATGCCCCGCTGAAGGTATTCCTCACCGCCAGCGCCGAGGAGCGTGCCCGTCGGCGCTACTTGCAGTTGAAGGCTAAAGGCGATGATGTTAGCCTTGCGAGTCTGCTAGAAGAGATCCGTGCGCGCGATGAGCGCGACACCCAGCGCGCCATAGCCCCCTTAAAGCCGGCACTTGACGCGATACAGCTGGATTCCACGGAGCTCTCCATCGAGCAGGTGCTGGAACGCATTCTGAGTGAAGTCGCCGATCGCGACATCGCCGGATGAACAAGAAGACAGGCGGGGAACCAGTCCTTGACCGCATGGCTTCTTTAATTGAACGAACCCACATTGTCTGGAATGTGGAGCTGGGCGATTTTCCGCCCCTGATCAACAGGAATTAAAATGAGCGAAAGCTTTGCAGACCTCTTTGAAGAAAGCCTACAGACCCTCAACCTTCAGCCGGGTGCCATCATCACCGGTATCATCGTTGATATCGACGGTGACTGGGTAACCGTACACGCTGGCCTGAAGTCCGAGGGCGTCATCCCGCTCGAGCAGTTCTACAACGACGCTGGCGAGCTGACCATCAAGGTCGGTGACGAAGTGCACGTTGCGCTGGACGCGGTTGAAGATGGCTTTGGTGAAACCAAGCTGTCCCGTGAAAAAGCCAAGCGCGCCGAGTGCTGGATTGTTCTGGAAGCAGCCTTCGCAGCTGAGGAAGTGGTTAAGGGCGTTATCAACGGTAAGGTTAAAGGCGGCTTCACTGTCGACGTTAACGGCATCCGTGCGTTCCTGCCAGGTTCCCTGGTTGACGTCCGTCCAGTGCGCGATACCGCTCACCTGGAAGGCAAAGAACTCGAGTTCAAAGTTATCAAGCTCGACCAGAAGCGCAACAACGTTGTCGTTTCTCGCCGCAGCGTCCTGGAAGCCGAAAACAGCGCCGAGCGCGAAGCTCTGCTGGAATCCTTGCAGGAAGGTCAACAAGTTAAAGGTATCGTCAAAAACCTCACCGACTACGGCGCATTCGTCGACCTCGGCGGCGTGGACGGCCTGCTGCACATCACCGACATGGCTTGGAAGCGCATCAAGCATCCGTCGGAGATCGTCAACGTTGGCGATGAAATCGACGTTAAGGTTCTCAAATACGATCGCGAGCGCAATCGTGTTTCCCTGGGCCTCAAGCAACTGGGCGAAGACCCATGGGTTGCTATCAAGGCACGTTACCCAGAAAGCACTCGCGTAACTGCGCGTGTAACCAACCTGACCGACTACGGCTGCTTCGCAGAGCTGGAAGAAGGCGTGGAAGGTCTGGTGCACGTTTCCGAAATGGACTGGACCAACAAAAACATTCACCCGTCGAAAGTCGTTCAGGTTGGCGACGAAGTGGAAGTTATGGTTCTGGATATCGACGAAGAGCGTCGTCGTATCTCCCTCGGCATCAAGCAGTGCAAAGTTAACCCGTGGGAAGATTTCTCGGGTCAATTCAACAAGGGCGACAAGATCTCCGGCACCATCAAGTCGATCACCGATTTCGGTATCTTCATTGGTCTGGACGGCGGCATCGACGGTCTGGTTCACCTGTCCGACATTTCTTGGCACGAAGCCGGCGAAGAAGCCGTGCGTCGCTTCAAGAAGGGCGACGAGCTGGACACCGTAATCCTGTCGGTTGATCCTGAGCGTGAGCGCATCTCCCTCGGCATCAAGCAGCTCGAAGACGATCCGTTCTCCAACTACGTAGCTGTTAACGATAAAGGCACCATCGTGCGCGGTATCGTTAAAGAAGTTGACGCCAAGGGCGCTGTAATCACCCTGGCTGAAGGCATCGAAGCTGTACTGAAAGCCTCCGAAATCAGCCGTGACCGCGTTGAAGACGCGCGTAACGTTCTGAAAGAAGGCGAAGAAGTAGAAGCCAAGATCATCAGCGTTGACCGTAAGAGCCGCGTAATCAGCTTGTCGGTCAAGTCGAAAGACGTTGAAGACGAAAAAGACGCAATGAAAGAATTGCGTACCAAGCAAGAAGTAGAAACCACAGGTCCGACCACCATTGGTGATCTGATCCGTGCGCAAATGGAAAACCAGAACTAAGTTCAGGTACTCCAGAAAAAGGGCGACTTCGGTCGCCCTTTTTTGTGCCCGCAAAAAAGTAGTTCATGTCCATCCTTGTGGTGTCTGCACTTCTGCACTGCTGCTGTGCTCAGCTTTCGGGCCTGCTGCAGTGGTTGCCTCGCTTCGTCTTCATGCGGGCCTAGTAGACCAAAGCGCCTACGAGCGTCGTGGGAGCGGTCTTGACCGCGAACCTGTTGAACGCAAGCTGCTGCTGGCGTGGGGCGCGCACAGCTATTCGCGCTGACAGCATCCCGCGACCCACAGCGGGTGCTTAGCCCGCCAAAAGCCATGTCGCCACTGCATGCTGTTAGCGCGACAAGGGCAAAAACTCAAACCTGTTGAGGCGAGCGTGCTCGCGATGCCTGCGTTATGGAGGTTGCATAGCATGCTGAAATTGTGGGCTGTTCAAAACCCGTTCAACATGCTAAAAACGATCTACCTAGTGATCTAGCCGCTTGATATAGAAGGGAAAACCATGACCAAGTCGGAGTTGATCGAACGCATCGTTACCCATCAGGGGCAGCTCTCATCCAAGGATGTCGAGCTGGCCATCAAGACCATGCTCGAGCAAATGTCCCAGGCGCTATCGACTGGCGATCGCATCGAGATTCGTGGCTTTGGTAGCTTTTCCCTGCATTTTCGCGCGCCGCGGGTTGGTCGCAACCCGAAGACGGGGGACTCGGTGAGCCTGGACGGCAAATTTGTCCCGCACTTCAAGCCGGGTAAAGAGCTGCGTGATCGGGTAAACGAAGACGAGTGACTGCATCAGGTGAACGACCTACCGCAGGAGCTAGCTTGCTGGCGATCTAGGTTGAGTCAACGCTTTCTCAGGCAGTCGCAGTTGATGCTTCATGACTAGCGGCACACGCGCCTTAAACTCGCAGCAGCAGATTGTATTTTTTTACCCGCATATGACCCAGATTGCTGACGATCTGGGTTGAACCAATACCCTCCCGCTTGTATGCCGCCGTTATGAATCTGGCCTCTTGCAGATAACCCTTCACGCAGCTCTCTAGCTCGTCAGAGTGTGCTCTGCATGGCATAATGCCGCCCGCTAAAATGCTAGCCGGTCGATCAGTAATGCGTTCGTCTAGTAGTCGGTGTCCATGGATGATGTGACGCTGTCATCTGCCCGAGTTAAAGGACTAACCATGAGCTATCCGCACATCCTGTACCACGGCGCCATTGCTGGCGTGACGGGCCCCTGCCATCAGTTGCGGATGGATACACACGTCGTACTTCTCGACTGCTGTCTATTTACTGTCGCGGAGATCTCGCCTGAAGGTCGGGCAGGAGTCAACAGCAGTCCGATTGATTTCTCCTTGAACTGTATTAAGGCCTTAGTCTTCATCCGTGCGTGTATCGATCATGTAGGCCACATTCCATACCTGCTAGCAGCCGGCTTCAAAGTGCCGATCTTATGCAGTCCATCATCGGCCAAGCTGCTACCTGTCGTTATGAAAAATTCATTCAAATTTGGCTTTAGCCGTGATCAGCAGCAGGCTGAGCAATACATCAAGTTGCTTGAGCAGTGCATTATTGCGCTGTCCTATCTACTGTTTGTCGGTTATCAGGCACTTTGGGTCCGCCGGTGTGCCATTCGAATGTATGCCCCATTGGGCGGCTATGTACTTATCGGTAAGGTTCATTACGGCATTCGTGCCAGAATAAGTACTAGCGCTGGTTGTTCTACCCGTACGGACCAGCCAGGGTGGGGGGCTTGTGGCGTAGATGGCCGAGTTACCGTCAGACATTTGTACTGTGCAACGCCGCCTTGCCGCGATTTGAGCGAGCGGTATGGGAATAGGCATCATCGTGATGCGCAGTTGACCGCCCGTTTTTAAGGCACCAATGGCTTCAGGCCTAAAGAGGGTCAAAGACATTCTGTATAGAGGCTTTTTCACATTCAGATGAGTCAAGATCCGGAGCGAATTTACAGCGATGAGCACTGAGCAGTCAGCTTGCACGTCACACCAAGCCGCCTGGTACCTTGTGCAGTGCAAGCCACGCCAAGATGATCGTGCGCAAGAACACCTTGAACGGCAGGGTTACCAGTGTTTTAGGCCGTTGCATCAGTATGAATGCATTGTGCGAGGCCGCCGGAAGGTCAACATTCAATCGCTGTTCCCTGGTTATCTATTTATAGCGCTAGCGGCAGATGCAAACTGGGCACCTCTGCGATCGACCCGCGGAGTGTCTCGTGTGGTTAGCTTTGGTGGTATGCCGGTTGAAGTTGATATCCGGCTGATTTGTCAGCTACAGCAGCGTTCTGCTCAAGAACCCACGCCTGTGCTCCACGTGGGTCAAAGTGTACGCATTTCCGAGGGTGGCTTTGCCGATCTGGACGCCATTTTTTTGGCTATGGATGGCGATGAGCGGGTGGTCTTGTTACTTAATCTGCTCAATCGTCAGCAACAAATCAGTGTTCCGCTGGCCAGTATCACTAAAGCCTCATAAGCAGGCGTGCCCGTTCTCAATCGAGAACGGACGCACCGCAAGTAATACCCGGCAATGTCGGTAAAATCTGTAGCTAAATCGTTTTTAGGAAAGCAACGGTAAATCCTAGGGCGGTAGCGTGTCTGAACTGGGTGAATGTACTTGGATTTTCTTAAACGAAGGTGTGAGGCAGCTAGGCCGAATCAAACAAAATTATTCAATATCGACGTAAAAATGGAGCTCCAGTGAGCACGACTACCCCAACGCCCGTGACTGTAAATAGCGATGAGATCGACTTGTTTGAGCTTGCTCAGAATCTGTGGAAGCAAAAACTGTTGATTAGCGTGGTAACCCTTGCGATTACGGTGCTTGCTGCAAGTTATGCGTTCTTTTCTTCACCCGTTTATGAGAGTCAATCTACAATTCTGCCGCCGCGTTTAGCCGATATTGCCGGCTATAACCTCGGGCGCTCAGAGGCTGGGCTAAAAGAGTTCACGCCTGCAAGTGTCTACTCAATGTTTACTCAGAACTTACGTTCGGACGGTTTGCGTCGTGACTTTTTCGAGCAAGTATATCTGCCAGCCGAAACGAAAGGCCAAGATACAACGGCCAAGGATGAACTTCGTGAGAGCTTCAATAAAAAGCTGAGCATCACCAATCCTGACGCTAAAAACAGCCCTGAGCGATTTGCCGTGACGGCTCAATCTGCCGACCCCGGCCGGGCAGCAGAGTGGGCAAACTTGTATGTCGATCGAGTAGCAAATAAAACCCGGCAAGACATGGCCGACACTGTTGCCACAGAAATTAGTACGCGAGTTCGCTCTATACAAAGCCGAATCGCAGTGCTGCGTGATAGCGCCAAAATGCTCCGCGAAGACCGTATAGCCCGTCTAAGCGAAGCCTTGAAGGTAGCAGATAAGGTCGGCTTGCAAGCACCGCAGGTAAAAGCTAGCAGAACCTCATCGGATGGTGAGCTGGAGCAGTTCGTTGACGGCAACTTGATGTATATGCGTGGTGCCAAGGCCATTCGTGCTGAGTTGGATGTGCTGCAAAATCGCAAGAATGACGACCCCTTCATCGCCGGCCTACGTGACTTGGAAAATCAGTTGGACTTCTTGGCTAAAGTCAGTGTAAGTCCGGATGGCGTTGCGGTGTTCACGCTAGATAGTGCTGCGGAAATATCTGAAACCCCCATTAAACCAAAGAAATTATTGATATTGGTGCTCGGTGTGATTTTGGGTAGCATGCTCGGTGTGTTTTTTGCTCTTATTCGTATCATGTTAATTAAGGGTGTTAATTCTAAATCTTGATTGTTCTCTTGTGCCAGTTGCGGATCTATAAGTAGATAATTTAATGTCTCTTGCGCTCGCGGCTGGTTCCTTGAAGTAAAGATTTTATGGTGTTTTTAGTTATTAAATTATTGGGGTGTGTCTTTTGATGGTGGAGATTTTCGATTTTATTAGTGATTGTTTTTCTGTGGGTGTGGGGTGTTGATTAATATGCTCGATACTATTAGAGGGGGTGTGTTCAAGCGCTATTTCTTTAACTCGTCCTGGATGATGGCTGAGCAGTTTCTACGTATTGTTTCTGGGGTTTTTGTCGGAATTTATATTGCGCGCTATCTTGGGCCTGAGCGCTTTGGTATTTTAAGTTATATTTTGGCTATCTCGACATTTATTACGGCTATTTCTCGCCTGGGAATGGATGCGATATTGGTGCGTGAACTTGTTAGCGCACCAGAAAAAAAACAATCACTCATGGGTACGGCTTTTTGGATGATGATTGTTGCGGCCCTAGTAAGTTTTATCGTGGTTGAGGCTGTGATATGGAATGCGAGTGAGACTTTTGAGATAAAAATCTATACCAGCATCATCGCGGCCAGTGTTTTTTTTACTTCATTTCTAGTAGTTGATTTTTATTTTCAGTCGCAAGTCAAGGCAAAGTATTCTGCAATTTGTAAGTCGCTGGCTTTGTTTTTAGTGTCGGTATTAAAATTGTTCTTGATATTTATTCAGGCTGATTTGATTTGGTTTGTTGTAGCTTTTCTCTTGGATAGCGTGGTGTTGGCTATAATATTCTTCATTGCGGCAATCAAGAGTAAAGAGATTATATTTTTTAGTGTTTTCTGCTGGGCGGAAGCAAAGCAAATGCTAAAAAGTGCTTGGCCGATGGTCATGGGGGCTGTAGCCATTCAGCTGTACATGCGCATTGATCAAGTGATGATTCGTAACATGCTGGGTTTGCAAGAGGTTGGCGTGTACTCTGCCGCAGTGAGAATATACGAGGCTTGGGCCATTGTGATTGCTCTTGTTACCGTCTCACTATTGCCTGCCATTATCAAGTTGAAGCAAGGAAGCTTGGTTGAGTACCACAAAAGATTGCGGCAGTTATTTAGATTGGTCATTTGGTTGAGTGTGCTGTCTGCTGCCGTTGTGACAATGCTAAGTGACTATTTAATGTTATTTGCATTTGGTGTTGAATATAAAGATTCCGCCCCGGTGCTGGATATCATAATGTGGACTTCAGTGTTTGCTGCTATGGGCTCTGTGTCGGCACGCTATTTCAATGCTGAGAAAATGGAGCGGAAATTCGCACTCCGTACAGCCTTGGCTGTCGTAATTAATATCGGTTTAAATTTTGTTCTTATTCCAATTTATGGGATAAAAGGTGCTGCTATAGCGACTCTTGTATGTACGTTTTTTGCAAATTACTTGATGGACTGGTTTGATCGAGATCTTAAAGTACTGCTTAAAATCAAGCATGGAGCTATGTTTGGTCATCCACTCAGCTGAGGAATTTATGCAAAGTAAACCAGTCATATTATTAGACTGCACTCTTCGTGATGGTGGTTATTACAATTCTTGGAATTTTTCTATTGAGCTAGTCGAAGACTATCTCCGAGCCATGTTGAGCATCGGCACCGATTACGTTGAGTTGGGCCTTCGCTCGTTAAATTACGATGGCTTTAAAGGTGGCTGTGCTTATACAACAGATAGCTTTATTCGCAGTATTTCAATTCCGGACGGTCTTAATCTAGGCGTCATGATCAACGCCAGTGAAATACTGGGTCATTTGGATGAGATGCACGCAAAGTTAAGTCGGCTGTTTAGCCCCAAGAGCGATTCACCCATTGAGCTTGTGCGGATTGCTTGCCACGTACATGAGTTTGAAAGAGCCTTGCCGGCAGCAACATGGCTAAAAGAAAAGGGCTACACCGTCGGCTTCAATTTAATGCAAGTTGCTGATCGTGAACTTAAAGAGATAACAGTTCTGGCCGAAATGGCGAGTCGTTATCCATTAGATGTACTCTATTTTGCTGATTCTATGGGTAGCATGTGCCCGGCACACACGCGCCAAGTTATTGAAGCTTTCAAGGCTGGCTGGTCTGGTCCCTTAGGCATACACACCCATGACAACATGGGGCAGGCGCTAGCGAACTCGGTTGCAGCTATTGAGTCTGGAGTGACCTGGGTAGATGGGACCGTTACAGGGATGGGGCGCGGCCCGGGTAATGTCAAAACAGAGTATCTGGTACTGGCCCTTGAGGCCGAGCGCAGTGCCACTACCAATATAACGCCGTTGATGGGGGTGATTCGTAAGCATTTCCAGCCGCTACAGGCACGTTACGGCTGGGGCAGTAATCCCTATTACTATTTAGCGGGTAAGCACGGCATTCACCCGTCATATATTCAGGAAATGCTCGGAGACAGCCGTTACAGCGAAGAAGACATTCTTGCGGTGATTGACCATCTGAAAACCGAAGGTGGCAAAAAGTTCAGCCTTACCACGCTGGAGGCTGCACGACACTTCTACCGGGGGGAGCCAAGAGGCAGTTGGAACCCTATGGACATGATCCAAGGGCGCGATGTGCTGATACTCGGTAGCGGGCCAGGAGTGCAGGCTCATCGCCCTGCACTAGAAAGCTTTATTCGTCAGCAGAAGCCGTTCGTTATCGCGCTGAATACCCAACTTAGCCTGAGTGATGACCTCATTGATATCCGCGCCGCCTGTCACCCAGTGCGATTGCTCGCTGACTGCGAAGTCCATGCTCGCTTACCCCAACCGCTAGCTACACCAGCCTCCATGCTGCCGGATGATGTGCAGTTAGCTTTGGCGGGTAAACAATTACTGGATTTTGGCTTGAGCGTACAGGCTGGCTCTTTTGCCTTTCACGCGCATTATGCGCAACTACCGACCTCACTCGTGATTGCCTATGCCCTAGCGATAGCTACAAGCGGTCGGGGAAGGTCAGTCTACTTGGCTGGTTTTGATGGTTATGGCGCGGATGACCCTCGTCGACAAGAGGCAGATAAAGTGTTCCAAGCGTACCGAAGTGCGGCGGGCGCTCTGCCCCTATTAGCAATAACTCCCACGCTTTACGAGCTTTCAAGTACTTCTGTCTATGCGCTCAATGCTTAGGCATACGATATGAAAACGGTCATCATCCCGGCCCGGATTAAATATTCACGTTTCCCAGGAATGCCGCTGATTCCTCTTCTTGGTAAAAACATGATCTTGTGGGGGGGGGGGGGCAGAGCTGAGCGCTAGAGCTTTGCCAAAGAAGGCCGCATACATTGCCTGCGAAGATGAGCACATTGCTAAAGTACTCGCAGATGCGGGTTTAATGCCGTGATGACCAGTGATCAAGCGCTCACCGGTGCCGATCGGTTGGCTGAAGCTGCCCAACTGATAGCCGAGGATATTTATCTTAATGTGCAAGGTGTCGAGCCGCTGCTAAACCCCAAAGATATCTTAAAAGTCCTTGAGGTCAAAAAACAGTATCAGTCTGAAGTGGTCAATGACTATTGCCCAATTAGAGCGGTATAAGATAAAAATAGCATCTGTATCTCTAAAGTGATTTTTAATGAAGATCAGCACATGGTGTATATGCCTCACCAAGTGCCGACTAACTTAAAAGGAAACAAGGCGCTCTACCTTAATGTTACAAAAAATGATGTATATATACACTCAGTCGGGCGGATCTATTGATCCATGAAAATTTTTTGGCAGAAAAGCACCTTCGGACAATGCAAGGATATTGAGATTCTTCACTTTCTTGAATGGGGAATAATAATTCGTATGGTGTGAAACACAGCCAGGGAGTTGTGAGCGATTTATTTTTTGTGCTGATAGAGTGATTTTAAATATTTACAGAGAAGAGTGTATTTAGCTGAAAATTTTAGATGCGATCAATGGGGTGTTGAGTTGACTTAATTCTGGTTATGAAAAGTTGGCTTTGAGGTTGTAAATTTGATGGTTTAATATTGAGTCTGTCGACTTTTTTGTGATGTCGTTTCGAAGTTTTTTATTATTCAGGTAGTGGTTATGCATGTTAATGCTGCAAAGCTTTATTATGGTTTAAAAATATTTTCCTATTCGTGTGTCGTTCTGATTGTTTTTTTTGGCAGTTACTATGTTGGGCCTTTTTATGTGTTGGGTGATCAAATTCATTACAGGAAAATATATGAGGGTTTAAGCGGATTGGCTCTAGGAGATGCATATGTTTTCTATACAGGCACTATAGATTCACTAGAGTTTGTCCACTTTTTTTTGTCTTGGTTGGCAAGTCCTTATCTTGAAAAAGATCTCTTCATCGCGATTTCAAATTCTTTACTTGCATGGGTGTCGTTAGCGCTTTTCCAGCGGTGGAAAGCTTCTCTTTATGTTGCGACCTTTCTTACTTTGACAAATTATTATCTGATAGCTATGTATTTCTCAGCCGAAAGACTAAAGTTTGGCTTCATTTTTGCTGGGTTATCGTTTTTATATATTGATAAGCTAAGATCATTTTATGTGTTTTCATTTCTCGCGCTGATATCGCATGCGCAGACGTTGATAATATATTTTTCAATTTTTTTTAAATTTCTTTGTGCTCAAATATTTAGGGTGGTTATTACTAAGCGAATTTCAAGTGCTTTCTTGGTTTTGGCGTTGCTGCTATTAATCCCTGTCGGTCTTGTTTCGGGTCAATTGGTCTCAAAGTTTAATTCCTACTATAATGGCTTTCGAGGTGTCGAGGAGTTAGTTAGGGTGTTTGTTTTTTTTACCTTAAGTGTCTGGTATGCGAAAAATAAAGTTGAGGCTGTATTGGTTTTTATCCCGCTAATAGTGATTGTATTTCTCGTGGGAGGGGATCGTGTTAATATGATGGCGTATTTTGTTTTTTTATATTACGCACTGCCTGTGAATAGAGGGCTAAATGTAGGCGTTTTGTTGACTGGGCTGTATTTTGCATACGGGACATTTGGATATGTTTCAAATATTTTTGAATATGGTAGCAATAAGCCTTAGAGTTTGAATATTAGCCCAGGAGAGGAAATGGTGAAGAATATAGTTGAGTATACTGAGCTTTCTGGGTTGAGCCATAAGTCTGAGGGCCGTGAGGACTCTTTTGATTCGATATATTCTGAGAGGTTTATTGAAGATATTAACTCAGAGGCTACATCAGTAGGCTTCGCGTCTAATTATATAAATGAGATTTTCATGCATTTTTACTTGAGGGTGGCAGAGGCAGCCTCAACGTTGAATAGCAGTGGTGCAGATGCTATTTTATTTAGGCAGTACAAAGGTGTGTGGTCACTTCATGCTGCTGCAGCAAGACGTATAGGCTTGCACATATGCAATCTTGGTTTTTTTTATTATTATTTTTTAAGTTGTATGTTGTATGTTGTATCACTCATTGTTGTAGTGGCCAGCTCGTTGATCATTCCTGCGCTGACACTTCTGAAAAGCAGAGGACGGGCGAAAATTAGCTCTCCTGCTTTTTCAATTATTCGTAGCCCTGCATCGTTCGACAAAATGCGATTCCTGAATGATTCGGGAGCTGTAGCATTCTATTATGATGATCTATTTCAAAAGAAATCCTCGTCCTCATCAATGTATTCATTCGGAGGGATGGGTGAAAGATTTTTTTCGCTGTTCGTCGTTCCAGTTATGGCCGTTCGCGATTATTTTTTGATCTTAAGTGAGTCAAAGCGACTGCTGGGTGGATGGTACACAGGGTATGTACTGTACTATTTTTCAAAGCGAATCGCTCACACGTCAAATTTTGCGTACCATCTTAATCTGATTTTTAAAAGCAGTCGGGTCGATAAATATTATACGGGCAACAAAGAGGATAGGTTTGCAATACTTGAAATGCGGCTATGCCAAAAATACTCGATAAGTTCTGTCTGCGTTCCGCATGGTATTGAATATGCATTTAAGACACCTGCAGGTTTGGCGGGTGATATTTTTTACTGCACAACGGAGTATGCACGCAAGCATTTGTCTGAGTTGTATGCGACTGATGGGAAATTTGTGTATGACGAGGAGGTTGCTCGTAACATGTTCTCGCGCGGCCGGAGTGTTGAACCCATATATGAAATTGTATTTTTTCCAGAGTCGAGGGATGTTGGGGTAAATATATCTATCTTAGACTACCTGGTGGGTATGGATTACAAAATTTCAGTTAAGCTGCACCCTAAAGATAATTTAGAGCATTATAATAAATATGCTGGTCGTGTGGTGTTTGTTAGCGATTTTAGCTCTTCTATTTCTAATAAAATTTGTTTAGCAAGAAAATCTACGGTGTTGGTAGAGGCAATTTATAATAATTCTATAGCGATAGCTATTTTGGCAGATCCAAGAGATCGGGCTTATGTTGAGCGAATGCTACCTGCTTTGACTGATTCGCAAATCAAAAAAGTTTATTCGTTTGACGAGCTGTCTTGCGTGCTGGCTGAAGTTAAAGCGACGGTTCGGCAAAAAAATACAGATTTTAGTGCGGGGAGGGTATAGATATGTTTAGAGGCAAAAAGCTACTCATAACCGGTGGTACGGGTTCTTTCGGTAATGCGGTTCTGAAGCGTTTTTTGAATACGGATATCGAAGAAATTCGTATCTTTAGTCGCGATGAAAAAAAGCAAGATGACATGCGTAAACGCTACGCTAACGCTAAATTAAAGTTTTACATCGGCGATGTTCGCGACTATCAGAGTATCCTCAACGCCACTCGTGGCGTGGACTACATATTTCACGCGGCAGCGCTGAAGCAAGTGCCATCCTGTGAGTTCCATCCCTTGGAGGCGGTCAAAACCAATGTGCTCGGCACTGAAAACGTGTTGGAGGCAGCTATCCAAAACGGTATCAGGCGTGTGGTCTGTCTCAGCACGGATAAAGCGGTTTACCCAATCAATGCTATGGGTATTTCAAAGGCGATGATGGAAAAAGTGATGGTCGCCAAATCGCGTAATGTCGAAGACAGTAGGACAGTGATTTGTGGTACCCGTTACGGCAATGTTATGGCCTCTCGAGGCTCGGTGATTCCGTTATTTATTGAGCAAATTCGAGCGGGTCTACCTCTGACATTGACCGATCCAAACATGACGCGCTTCATGATGACATTGGCGGATGCCGTGGATCTGGTGCTGTATGCCTTCGAGCACGGAAATAATGGCGATATGTTCGTACAGAAGGCGCCTGCTGCAACGGTGGAAGTTTTGGCCCAGGCGCTGACTGCATTGCTTGGCAAGCCTGAACATCCGATTCAAATTATTGGCACGCGTCATGGCGAGAAGCTTTACGAGGCGTTACTCAGCCGTGAGGAAATGGCCTGTGCAGAGGACCGTGGTGAGTATTATCGCGTACCGCCTGATTTGCGTGATCTCAATTACGGTAAGTTTGTGGAGCAGGGTGAAGAGAAGATTTCTCGCACCGAAGATTACAACTCCCACAACACTGAGCGTTTAGATGTCGAAGGCATGCAGCGCTTGCTACTTAAGTTGGATTTCATGCGCGCTATTCAACGCGGTGAATACGCAACCGCTGAGGAATAAGCGATGAAAGTGCTGATCACTGGCGCCGATGGCTTTATTGGCAAAAATTTAATTACGCACTTGCGTGAGCGCAATGATGTCGAGCTTTTGCGCTTCACGCGTGGCGACGATCCAAGCTTATTGCCGCAGTTGATCCTTGATGTAGATTTCGTATTTCACTTGGCGGGTGTGAACCGGCCAGAAGATCCACAAGAGTTCCAAAGTGGTAATACAGATCTCACTCAAGTGTTATGTAATGCCATAAAGGCGAGCAAAAAAATGCTGCCAGTGCTTTACACATCATCAAGCCAGGCCGAACAGGAAAATCCTTACGGTATTAGTAAGCGTGGTGCTGAAGAGGCTTTGCTGGAGTTGGTAAGCATCTGCGGTACTCCGTTACATATATTTCGTTTGCCAAACGTTTTTGGGAAGTGGGCGCGCGCAAATTACAACTCTGCGGTGGCTACCTTCTGCCATAACATCACTCGTGATTTACCAATTCAGATTAATGACCCGACTGCTTGCATTAACCTTGTGTACATCGACGATGTGGTGCGTCATTTCATCCATGTCATGGATGGGAAGTTGGTAGACGGTCCGTTTGTTAGCGTCGAACCACAATATAGCATCACCATAGGTGATCTTGCCGAACAACTGTATAGCTTCCGCGACAGCCGTAAGTCGATGATTACTGAGCCCGTTGGTACCGGACTGGTAAGAGCGTTGTACTCTACCTATCTAAGTTACCTGCCGGCCGAACGATTTGCCTACGATGTGCCTAAGTACGGCGACTCACGTGGTGTGTTCGTTGAAATGCTTAAAACTAAAGACTCAGGCCAGTTTTCGTTCTTTACGGCCCATCCTGGTATTACCCGCGGCGGGCATTATCATCATTCAAAGACCGAAAAATTTCTTGTTATAAGGGGGCGAGCTTGTTTTCGTTTTCGCCATATTGTAACGGGTGAATTTTACGAATTATTAACCACGGGTGAAGCGCCTCAAATCGTCGAAACCGTGCCTGGCTGGACTCATGACATCACCAATATTGGTGACGAAGAAATGATTGTCATGCTTTGGGCCAATGAAATTTTTGACCGTGAACACCCAGATACCTTTACCTGCGCTGTGGGGACTGAGGCATGAGCGGCTGTGAGCAGGATACTGCAATGAAAAAATTGAAAGTTGTCACCGTGGTGGGTACCCGTCCGGAAATCATTCGTCTTTCGCGCGTGATGGCCAAGCTTGATGAGTGCTGTGAGCATGTGTTGGTACATACTGGGCAAAACTACGATTACGAGTTGAATCAGATTTTTTTTGATGATCTAGGTATTCGTAAACCGGATCATTTTCTGAATGCTGCCGGTAGTAGCGGTGCCGAAACCATTGGCAATGTAATCATCGCAGTGGATCGCGTGCTGGCTGAAGTGCAGCCTGAGGCCTTGCTGGTGTTGGGAGATACCAATAGCTGCATGGCGGTGATCCCCGCTAAGCGTCGCAAGATTCCTACCTTCCATATGGAGGCTGGCAATCGTTGTTTTGATATGCGCGTCCCCGAAGAGATTAACCGGCGTATCGTCGATCATACCGCCGACATCAACCTGACCTACAGCACCATTGCGCGCGACTACCTGCTGCGAGAAGGTCTGCCACCAGACATGATTATCAAGACTGGTAGCCCTATGTTTGAAGTGCTAAATCATTACCGTGAGGGTATTGAAGCCTCCGATGTGCTGGGGCGCTTGAACTTGGAGCCAGGCAAGTTCTTTGTGGTTAGTGGTCACCGTGAAGAGAACATCGACTCCGACAAGAATTTTCTCAAGCTTGTGGATGTACTCAACGCGGTCGCCGCGCATTACGATTACCCAGTAATCGTCTCCACACATCCACGTACGCAAAAGCGTGTGGACGCGATGGGAGTGGTATTCCATGGCAACGTACGCCTGCTCAAGCCCTTGGGTTTCAAAGATTACAACAAGTTGCAAGTGGAGTCTAAAGCCGTTTTGTCCGACAGTGGCACCATCAACGAGGAGTCCTCGATTCTCAATTTTCCTGCGCTAAATATCCGGGAAGCACATGAGCGTCCGGAAGGTATGGAAGAGGCATCGGTCATGATGGTCGGCCTTGAGGTCGAGCGCGTGCTGCAGGGCCTCCAGGTGCTGGAGAGTCAGTGTCGTGGTGATGAGCGCAACTTGCGTTTGGTGGCTGATTACAGCATGCCGAATGTGGCAGATAAGGTGGTGCGAATAATCCACAGTTATCGCGATTATGTGATGCGAGTTGTTTGGAAGGAATACTAATTAATGATTTTAATCGCTTCTTCTTTATTTCCTCCTGAGCCTGTAGTTTCTGCAAATATATCATATGACATTGCCAGTACATTAAGTGGGGAAGCTGAAGTTGTAGTTTTCTCTCCTAGGCCCTCTAGGCCTTATGGATTTAATTTTTCCTCTGAAGAAGCTAGTAGCTATTGTTTTGAACACGTGATTTCTGATTCATATGTTTGTGCGAGATCTAGCGTTCTCGGCAGGCTTTTAGAAAGTTACAGTTATGGACGCAGTCTGGAAAATTTTGTAAAGCTGCATCAGAAAAACATTGAAGTTATTTATGCAAATGTATGGCCTGTGTTTTCGCAATTAATGCTGGCGCGAATTTCACGTAAGTTTAATATACCATTTGTTATACATGTCCAAGATGTTTATCCTGAATCATTGGTTGCAAAACTCGGTTTTTTGGGGGGGGTTGTAAGTAAAGTTTTTGTTTCTTTTGATAAATATGTTCTCCGCTCAGCTGATAAAGTTGTTGCAATTTCAAATCAAATGCGTCGATATCTCATAGCTACGAGAAATATTGATAGTTCAAAAATCATGGTTGTTAGAAATTGGCAAGATGATAGTAGCTTTAATGTGTTTCGAGATTCTCCACGTCGAAATGAAATTGTAGGCAAGTGTTTTTTGTTTTTAGGTACTGTAAATCCTTCTGCTGGCGTTGATTTATTGATACATGCATTCGGTCGTTCCGGTTTGGAAGGCTCGCGCTTGATTATAGCTGGGGATGGTCCCGATAAAATTAGGTGTCAGGATGTGGCTAAAAATTATAGTTGCGATATAGAGTTTATAGAGGTTTTGCCAGCGCAGGTTGCTCTTCTTCAATCCAAGTCTGATGTGTTAATTATGCCGTTGAGAAAAGGTATTTCGAGTACGGCCTTACCTTCGAAAATGACAGCTTATATGTTCTCAGCCAAGCCAATTTTGGCAATAGTTGACGAGGGAAGTGAAGCGGCAACGATTGTTGAAGAGTGCCAGTGTGGTTGGGTTGTTGAGCCGGAAAACATTCAAAAAATTACAGAGGCAATGCAATCAGCTGTCACGAGTGATCAGGATCAACTTGATAGTATGGGGGCGCGTGCATTTTCTTTTGCTGAGAATGCTCTGAGTAGGCGTGGAAATTTAACCTTGCTCCTGAGTGCTATATTTAATTCTAGGAGGTCTATATGAGTTTTCTGAAAAAAATATATCTTTCGCCGGCGGGCTACATAATATCATTTTTGCAGAATTTCGCCGCTTTATTTACTAGGCCGTTTATGGTTTACGGATATTATGATCGCTGTAGTAAGCGATTTTTTCGGAATACGAGAATAAGTTCTACTGCTAGCATATTGGAGCCCGGAAAACTTAAGATCGGAGATCAGTGCTGGGTCTGGCATCATTCAATATTGGATGCAAGTAATGGCATTAGCATAGGCGATGGTGTGCAAATTGGTGCTTATGTTGGGATTTTTACCCATAGTAGTCATGTTTCAATTAGGCTTTTGGGTGCGGACTTTATTAAAGTGGCGGCAGATGATCGCATTGGTTATGTCCGTGCTCCAGTATCCATTGGCGACTATACTTTTATTGCGGCAGGTGCTGTTATTATGCCGGGGGCTAGTATCGGGAAAGGATGTATAATTGCTGCCGGCAGTGTTGTTAAGGGAGAAATTCCTGACTTTTCTGTGGTGGCGGGTAACCCTGCAAAAATAATAGGAAACACTGGTTCTTTCGATAAGCGATATATTCACTCCCCAGGCATAGAGTTTACTTACTTTGATTTTGAGCACTTAGAGTTTTTGAGGGGGGTAAGTTCTGCTGATCCCGACTCCAAGTGAGTGGCGCTAGGTTTTCGATCTTTTGAATTTCCTTGATGTATAATTTTTGATAATATTTGGATAATTATGATGGATAATAAATTTCTTCCATTTGCATTGCCCGAAATCTGTGAAGAAGAAATTGCTGAGGTCGTGAGCGCGTTGCGTTCTGGATGGGTAACAACAGGCCCCAAGACGCGTCAGTTCGAACAAGATTTCAGCGCATTTCTTGGCGGTGATGTTGAAAGTATTGCCGTTAATTCTGCAACCGCAGGTCTTCATCTCGCGTTAGAAGCAATTGGTGTGGGGCCGGGTGATGAGGTTATTTTGCCTACGTATACCTTCACGGCAACAGCAGAGGTAGTACGTTATTTAGGGGCGACTCCCGTTATGGTGGACGTCCTTGAAGATACCTTTAACATCGATCCAGCAGCAGTAGAGGCGGCAATCACCTCGCGTACAAAGGCAATTATGCCTGTGCACTTCGCAGGCTTAAGCTGCGACATGGATAAATTGTTAACCTTGGCTAAAAAACACAATCTGCGTGTTGTTGAAGATGCTGCCCACGCACTTCCAACTACTTGGAGCGGGCGTAAAATTGGAACTCTTGATTCTGATGTTACTGTCTTCAGTTTTTATGCTAATAAGACCATGACCACCGGCGAAGGCGGTATGGTAGTAACTAGGTGCCAGGAGATTGCTAAGCGTTGTCGTGTGATGCGCCTGCATGGCATAAGCCGTGATGCATTTGATCGTTATGTCTCTACAACCCCCGCATGGTTCTACGAGGTCGTGGCACCTGGTTTCAAGTACAATTTAAGTGATCCGGCTGCAGCAATTGGGATTCATCAATTGCGTAAATTGTCTGGATTTCAGGAAAAAAGAGAGCGAATGGCGTTGTTTTACAACGAGAAGTTGAAGGATCTACCTATCGTTATTCCTCAAAATTCGCCGATTGGCGATATGCATGCGCGGCATCTCTATCCAGTCCGTATTTTGCCTGAGGCGCGCATTGGTCGTGATGAGTTCATTGTA
Organism: Pseudomonas sp. BGA-UO-ETr-WB11; assembly: GCF_059567785.1. Lineage (NCBI taxonomy): Bacteria > Pseudomonadati > Pseudomonadota > Gammaproteobacteria > Pseudomonadales > Pseudomonadaceae > Pseudomonas > Pseudomonas sp. BGA-UO-ETr-WB11. The sequence goes on from NZ_JCAQOS010000007.1 coordinate 233,028, forward strand.
AAAATGTCAGAGTTGGGCGTTGGTTGCTCAGTACACTTTATTCCTTTGCACTTGCATCCGTACTGGAAAAACAGCTGTGAATTATTAGTGGAAGACTTTCCTGTTGCTCAAAAGCTGTTTGAGCAGGAGGTGACCTTACCCCTCTACACGCGTATGACAGAAGGGGATCTCATTCGTGTGGTTGATGCTGTCAAAACGGTGCTGCAGGATGCTTAAACGTATTTTCGATTTTGTATGTGCCGTGCTCGGCATTTTAATATTACTGCCTGTCTTCATACTCGTAGCCGCTTGGGTCAAGCTAGACTCTTCTGGGCCTGTCTTCTATCGGCAAGTGCGAGTTGGGCGTCATGGTGTTCCATTTCGAATTCACAAATTTCGTACCATGTCAGTGAATGCAGATTTATCAGGCCGATTAACAGTCGGCCTTGATAGTAGAGTCACTCGCTCTGGTCATTTCTTACGTAAATACAAACTCGACGAGTTGCCTCAGCTGATTGATGTGGTAGTCGGTAGCATGAGCCTGGTTGGGCCGCGCCCTGAAGTGCAGGAGTTTATCGACTGCTATCCTGTTGAGGTTCGCGATAAGGTTTTGTCGGTTCGTCCAGGGATAACAGATCTTGCATCTATCGAGATGGTTGATGAAAATGAGTTGCTAGCTACTTATGAAAATCCAAGGCAAGCCTATATAGATGTAGTGTTGCCGATTAAGCAAAAGTTTTATTTGGACTATGTCAATACTCAGAGTTTTATTAATGATATTAGAATTATATTAATTACTGTTGTGAAGGTGGTTTTGCGTTGAGTCTGGTTGGTTGAAGCGCTTGCGACTGCTGCGGCGCTTTGTTTTCCTTGCTTTAGCCTCTTGCTAAATAATAAGTATATTATGAATATAATAATAAAAATTCAAAATTCTGGTATTTATATAGGGCTGCATGCACTTGCCTGTGAGGCGGTAAAGTGAAAGTGCTCTTGACCGGCGGTACAGGCTTTGTAGGTACACCCTTGTTGCGCGCATTGAATTCCGCTGGACACGAAGTTATTTTGGCGCTTCGTTCCGGTGTCGATGAGCCGCCTGAGTGTGCAGGATTATTTTATTACCCTGGTTTGGAGTTTGATGTCGACTGGGCGTTCGGATTGGCAGATGTGGAAGTTGTAGTACATGTTGCTGCACGTGCTCATGTACTTGCTAGCGAGGGAAATGAAGGTTTATCGCTTTTCCACAAAATCAATGTCGATGGCACATTATCACTGGCTCGTCAGGCGGCAGACCGCGGCGTGAAACGTTTTGTTTTTATCAGTTCCATTAAGGCAATGGGTGAAAGCACAGAAATTGGTCAGCCATATTGTGCAGAGGGAAAGCTTCAAGCTTCTGATCCTTATGGGTTATCCAAGAAGGCTGCAGAGGAAGGCCTGTCTGCGCTTTGCGCTGATACCGAAATGGAGTTAGTAATCATCCGGCCGGTGCTCGTTTATGGCCCTGGTGTTGGCGCAAACTTTCTTAAAATGATGCAGTGGACGCGGAGGGGTATTCCATTACCATTTGGTGCAGTCAGAAATAAGCGTAGTTTTGTCTCAGTGGATAACCTTGTTGATCTTTTGGTAGTTTGCACTGCTCATCCATTGGCCGCTAATAGAGTCTTTTTATTAAGCGATGGCGAGGATCTTTCAACTGGTGATCTATTGCTGCGCGTTGCTAGTGCTATGGGTAAATCTTCGAGATTAATTTCTGTGCCCGTTTTTTTTCTGCGTATGATTGCCCATTGTGTTGGGCAAGACGCTTTGTTTCAGCGGTTGTGTGGTTCGTTACAGGTTGATATGCAGCAGACTTGCGAAGTTTTAGGGTGGCGGCCTCCTGTTTCAGTTGATACCGCGCTGGCGCAGACTGTTAATTATTATCGGGAAATTAATTAAGTGTTTATTTACGCTGTTCAGTTGCTGGCTGTTTTTCTGTGCTCGTTTGTGTTGGTGGGCGTGTTTCAAATTTATGCGCGTCACTCGAGCTTGAATGATCTTGTCAATGCGCGAAGTTCTCACTCTATTGCTGTGCCTCGTGGCGGAGGTATTTTATTTTCTGTGATTTTTTTTATAAGTCTTTCTGTGATTTTTGCTCAGGGACTTGTTAGTACGATAAATTTTATTTCCTTGCTCTCAGGTTTTTTTGTAGCCTTTTTGGGCTTTCGCGATGACATCGCTGATGTTGCTATACGTTGGCGTTTAAGTGGGCATTTTGCTGCAGCTTTTTGGTCGTTATTTTGGGTGGGTGGCTTACCGCCTTTGATGATATGTGGCTTTACTATCGACTTGGGATGGTTTGGTCACATGCTTGCTGCAGTGTATTTGGTATGGTTGCTAAATTTGTACAATTTTATGGATGGTATCGATGGTATTGCCAGCGTTGAGGCCATTTTTGTCTGTGTGAGTGGGGCGTTGTTGTATGGTGTTTCAAGCTATTTGGGAGCTGAAATTCAGCTTGGCCAGTATCTTGTGCCTTTATTCTTAGCGGCGGCAGTTGCTGGTTTTTTAATTTTGAACTTTCCCCCTGCAAAAGTGTTTATGGGGGATTCTGGCAGCGGATTTCTTGGCATTACAGTGGGGGTTCTATCTTTACAAGCCGCTTGGGTGCAGCCGCAATTATTGTGGGCTTGGTTGATATTGCTTGGTGTATTTGTTGTTGATGCAACTTTTACATTGCTTCGTCGTTTGATTCGTGGCGACAAGGTATATGAGCCGCACCGTACTCACGCTTATCAATGTGCGGCGCGGTTGTACGCGGGGCACAAGCCGGTTACTTTGTGTGTTTTGCTAATCAATATCCTGTGGCTTTTACCGATTTCCCTGTGTGTAACTTTTGGGGTTCTGGATGGTTTTATTGGTGTTTTAGTGTCATACATCCCGCTGATTTTTTTGGCTTTAAAGTTCAAAGCTGGCTATCAGCAGTAGATTTAAGACTTTTGGGGTGGATAAAATCCGCTCGATGGTTTTTTTGAATTCTCAGTTTCTGGAATTTTTGTTCTTACAGTCGTGGTGAGGGATTATCGTGTTGGGGTTGGCCGAAAAGTTACGAACTCGTTTGGTTGGTTTACCTAGGCGCCACAAGCGCTTGCTTCAAGTCGCTACGGACGTGGTACTGGTCTGGGTTTCGTTGTGGCTGGCGTTTGTGGTGCGTTTGGGCGACAGCAAAGCGATTGAGCCATTAACTGGGCATTTTTGGCTATTTTTAGCTGCTCCTGTGATTGCCATTCCATTGTTCATCCGCTTTGGTATGTACCGCGCGGTGATGCGCTATTTCGGTAATGATGCACTGCTTGCGATTGCTAAGGCAGTTTCTATCTCGGCCTTGTTGTTGGCGCTTGCGGTGTATTGGTATCAGGGGGCCCCAAAGGTTATTCCGCGTTCGATGGTATTCAATTATTGGCTGCTGAGCCTTTTATCCATTGGCGGTTTACGCTTGCTAATGCGCCAGTATTTTATGGGCGATTGGTATTCATCAAATCAGCCGTTCAAGTTCAGTCGCAAAGATGATGGTTTGCCTCGGGTGGCTGTTTATGGCGCCGGTGCTGCAGGCAATCAGTTGGTCGCGGCATTACGACTTGGGCGCGGTATGCGTGCGGTGGCGTTTATTGACGATGATCCGGGCATTGCCAATCGGGTTATCGCAGGGCTGCGGGTTTACAACGCTAAGCACATTCAGCAGATGATTGATGAAACTGGCGCCAATGAGATCTTATTGGCTATTCCATCTGCCACGCGGGCAAGACGCCGTGAGGTGTTGGAGTTGTTGGAGCAGTACCCGCTACACGTGCGCAGTGTGCCGGGCTTTATGGATTTAGCCAGCGGTCGGGTCACGGTCGATGATGTGCAAGAGGTCGACATCGCCGATTTACTCGGGCGCGATGCCGTGCCACCGCAGAAAGCTTTGTTCGAGCGCTGCATTCGCGATCAGGTGGTGATGGTTACGGGGGCCGGTGGTTCGATTGGCTCGGAGTTGTGCCGGCAGATTGTGTCTACTGGACCTACCACCTTGCTGCTGTTCGAACACAGCGAGTTCAATCTTTACAGCATTCACAGCGAGCTTGAACAGCGTATTCGCCGTGAGTCCTTGGCTGTGCGACTGGTGCCCATTCTAGGCTCGATTCGCAATCCGCAGCGGTTGTTAGATGTGATGCGCTCGTGGGCGGTCAATACCGTTTATCACGCTGCCGCTTACAAGCATGTACCGATGGTTGAGCACAATATTGCCGAGGGCGTGCTTAACAATGTCGTGGGTTCGACATACACCGCCCAGGCTGCTGTTAGGGCCGGTGTAGAGCACTTTGTGTTGATTTCTACGGACAAGGCTGTGCGACCTACAAATGTGATGGGCAGCACCAAGCGCTTGGCAGAAATGGTACTGCAGGCACTCAGTCGCGAATCCGCGCCGGTGTTGTTTGGAGATAAAGAGGGCCTGCATCAGGTCAATAAAACCCGGTTCACCATGGTGCGTTTTGGCAATGTGTTGGGGTCTTCAGGTTCGGTCATTCCGCTGTTTCATGAGCAAATTCGTCGGGGTGGCCCGGTGACTGTGACCCACCCGAACATCACTCGTTATTTCATGACCATCCCCGAGGCCGCTCAATTAGTCATTCAGGCTGGTGCCATGGGGCAGGGTGGTGATGTATTTGTGCTGGATATGGGGCAGCCAGTGAAAATCGCTGAATTGGCTGAGAAAATGATTCACCTCAGTGGCCTGAGTGTGCGCTCTGAGAAGAATCCTTATGGCGATATTGCTATTGAATTTAGCGGTCTGCGCCCTGGTGAAAAGCTTTACGAAGAGTTGTTGATTGGTGATGACGTGATTGCCACTGAGCATCCGATGATCATGCGTGCCAATGAAGATCACCTGTCATGGGATGATTTCAAGGCCGTTCTGAGCGAGCTCTTGCAGGCTGTTGAGCAGGATGATTATGACTGTGTACGCAAGTTGCTGCGGCAGACAGTCAGTGGCTATGCGCCTGAAGGTGAGATCGTTGATTGGATTCACCAGCGCAGGACGAAGAAAATCACGAAGCCGTAAGGAGTTGCAGGCTGTTGGCAAGCTGCGGGTCAGCTACTTGGTGCATGTTGCGTTGTAGCGGCGGCTTCCGCCGTGAATGTCACCAATAAAAATGGCTATGTACCCGTTACGTGTTGCAAGGCATTGGTCCCATTGCCGATGGCTGTGTCTGACACAGCGGCGAGTTGGCGCAGTTAAAAGCTTCGCGGTCAAGACCGCTCCCACGGATTTGCAGGCGCCTCGGTTTCCCGGTCCCGTCAGGAGGCCGGAACGTAGCGAAGCGAAGTAACAGCCGCAGGCTTGCCCGAATGGTGAGCAAAGCGAGTCAAGAGAAAGTGACTCGGCGTAAAGCAAAAACCGGTAGCGGCCCCGTGCGCAACACATAACGGGTACAGCGCCATAAAATGCTGCTGCCACAGCAGGCATATGCTCATGCACTGCGTGTCAATAAACTCGCAGCCTGCATGAGTGTGCGTGTTTGTGGTGTTGCGGCGTTGTCGTGGGAGAGGCTTCGAGCGTGACGGCTGCCAAGTTCTGTGTGCTCGCCCAATCGCCAGCTAGCTGGCTCCTACAAGGGCTTGCGTACACATGCAGCGCGTAAGTGGTTCGAGACTTTATGGGTGTCCTGAGCGCAACTCATACTACGCGGGGTTGTTGCTGTTTAATTGGATCTGCTGCTGAGCAGCGGAAAGCCTTAGCTCAGACTGATATTCAGGCTTTGTGCTCCACCGGCTTGTGCCGCGTTGGCCAATTGTTGCTGAGTACTGGCATCCAGTGGGTGCAGCCAACTGATCACGGTATGGCTGCGGCCCAGGCGCAGGACTGAGCAGGCAAGGTCGCGGGCGCTTTGTTCGCCTCGTGGGTGCAGCAGCATGATGCGCTCACGATTGAGCCCTGAGTTGCGTAGCCAGGTTTGCGTCAAGCTGCTGGGTGGGGCGATCAGGGTCAGCCAGCGTGCGTCCTGGTTCTGGCTGAGTTCGCGCAGGATGGGTGCCAGTAGGTTCAGGCAGTGTCCAGTCGAGCCGCGTAAGGTCAATTCGCTGCAGGTTTCGGTTTCTTCCATCCAGGGCGTTTGGCCGTTGCTGTTTAGCAAGGGCGCCATTGGCGAGGGCAGGAAGGCATCAAACAGCGGAAGTTGGGTACGGTTGGGCGACTGTGGGAACTGCATAAAGCCTCCTCTAGCGGCGGATTACGCCGACACTCAAGCCTTCGATCACGAGGTCTTGTTCTTCAAGATTGATTTCTATCGGTGCAAAGTCCGGGTTTTCCGCAATCAACAGAACCTTGTTGCCGGTGCGTTGAAAGCGCTTCACTGTCACTTCATCGTCAATGCGGGCCACGACAATTTGTCCGTTACGTGCTTCGCGGGTGGTGTGCACGGCCAGCAGGTCGCCGTCGAAGATGCCGATGTCCTTCATGCTCATGCCGTTCACGCGCAGCAGGTAGTCGGCGCGGGGGTGGAAGAAGGCTGGATTGATCTTGCAGGTTTCTTCTACATGCTGCTGGGCCAGAATCGGTGCGCCTGCAGCAACGCGACCGATGACGGCCAGGCCGTCCTCTTCAACGGCGTTGGGTTCGAAGCCGGGGATGCGAATGCCGCGGGAGGCGCCAGGGGTCATTTCAATGGCGCCTTTGCGTGCCAGGGCCTTGAGGTGCTCTTCGGCGGCATTGGGCGATTTGAAGCCGAGTTCCTGGGCAATTTCGGCGCGTGTCGGCGGGAAGCCGTGGTCTTCCAGGCAGCGTTTGATAAAGGCTAGGATTTCGCTTTGGCGCGGGGTGAGCTTGATCATGGTAGAGGGTCTGTCTGTTTGTACAGGTGCTGTGATTATATACAGTGAAATGCGCTTGGCAATCCCGCTGATTGGTATATCCGTTGAGAGTGGCTTGTAACCCGCAGAGGCTGCGGAACGTCTCGCACTGAGAACTTTGTTTGTCGAGGCACTGAACTAGGCTGTATGGCCACGGATCGGCTTGACAATTGATCAGCTTGAAACGTATGTTTCAAACAAGTGTTTGTTAGGCGGAGCGGCCATGGCCCAGTCAGAAACTGTCGAGCGTATTCTCGATGCGGCAGAGCAGTTGTTTGCGGAGAAGGGTTTCTCTGAGACTTCCCTGCGCCTGATCACCAGTAAGGCTGGAGTTAATCTGGCTGCGGTGAACTATCACTTCGGCTCGAAAAAGGCCCTGATTCAAGCGGTGTTCTCGCGCTTTCTTGGCCCATTCTGCATCAGCCTCGAACGTGAGTTGGATCGTCGCCAGGGCAAGCCTGAAACCAAGGCTAGCCTTGAAGAGTTGCTGGAAATTCTCGTTGAGCAATCGCTCGCCGTAAAACCGCGCAGTGGTAATGATCTGTCGATTTTCATGCGCCTGTTGGGGCTGGCTTTCAGTCAGAGCCAGGGGCACTTGCGACGGTATCTGGAGGACATGTACGGCAAAGTCTTCCGCCGTTACATGCAGCTGGTTTACGAAACGGCCCCGCGCGTTCCGCCGATTGAGTTGTTCTGGCGTGTGCACTTTATGCTGGGTGCGGCGGCGTTCAGCATGTCCGGGATCAAGGCCTTGCGCGCCATTGCTGAGAACGATTTTGGTGTAAATACCTCGATTGAGCAGGTAATGCGACTGATGGTGCCGTTCCTGGCCGCCGGTATGCGCGCCGAAAGTGGTGTCACTGACGAGGCTTTGGCCAAGGCGCAGCTAAAACCGCGTAGCAAAAATTCCCCGTTGGTGCCCAAGCTGTAAACCTTGGCGGTGGGCGCGGCAAGGCCAATCCGTTAGGGTCTGTTCCCGCTTCATTCGCGGCAACGCGGCTTGCGATGAAGCGGGAACAGACCCTAAGCTAGCGCCCCATGTTGACCCTCGATTTCCTCCATATTTCCCTCGCCGATCAGCAGCTGTATGGCTTTGCTGCGGGTCGCCTGTTACTGCGTCTGCCGGTTTCCACGGCGCTCAATGGCGCCGGTGAACTCAATGGTTCGGGCTGTACGCCGCGCGGCTTGCATCAGGTGCGCGCCAAAATTGGCGCTGGTTTGCCCTGCGGTGCTGTGCTGCGTGGTCGGCGCTGGACGGGCGAGGTATTCAGCCCGGAGTTGCAGGCGCAATTTCCGGGTCGCGACTGGATTCTTACTCGCATTCTCTGGCTTAGCGGCTGCGAGCTGGGCCGCAATCGCCTTGGTCGCGTCGATACCTTTCGCCGCTACATCTACCTACACGGCACCCCGGACTCCGAGCCGATGGGCGTGCCGTTGTCCCATGGCTGCGTGCGTCTGCGCAATGCCGATTTACTCGACCTCTTTGCTCGCGTGCCTGTGCACTGCCGGGTGCTGATTGATGAAGCGCCGTGCCCCGATTGGGCCGCTGCTGATTGTTAAGGAAGGCTGTTATGCAAGGTTCTTTGATGCTGGATATCGGCGGCACTTGGCTGACCGCCGAGGATCGCCAGTTGCTGCGCCAGCCTGAAGTGGCTGGGCTGATTTTGTTTGCGCGCAATATCGAATGCCCGCGCCAGGTGCGTGAGTTGAGCATGGCTATTCGGGCCGTGCGTCCGGACCTGCTTTTGGCGGTTGATCAGGAAGGCGGGCGCGTGCAGCGCTTGCGTCAGGGCTTTGTGCGTTTGCCAGCGATGGCGGCGATTGCCGCGCAATCCAATGCTGAACAGCTGGCCGAACACTGTGGTTGGTTGATGGCTACTGAAGTGCTGGCTGTGGGGCTGGACCTGAGTTTTGCTCCAGTGCTGGATCTGGATTACCAGCGCAGTGCGGTGGTCGGCACACGTTCGTTTCACGGTGATCCGCAACGTGCAGCGCAATTGGCTGGCGCCTTTATCCGCGGTATGGCGGCTGCCGGTATGGCCGCTACCGGCAAACACTTCCCTGGCCATGGTTGGGCCGAGGCGGATTCCCATGTGGCGATTCCAGTGGACGAGCGCAGCCTGGAGCAGATCCGCGCCGCCGACCTGCAGCCGTTTGCCTTGCTCAGCCAGCAACTGGCGGCGGTGATGCCGGCCCATGTGATCTATCCGCAGGTCGACAACCAGCCGGCCGGATTCTCGCGGCGCTGGCTGCAGGACATCCTGCGCGGCGAGCTGCAGTTCAAAGGCGTGATCTTTAGCGATGACTTGTCGATGGCCGGCGCCCATGTGGTCGGCGATGCTGCCAGTCGGATTGAAGCGGCGTTGACCGCCGGCTGTGACATGGGCCTGGTGTGTAATGATCGGGCGGCGGCCGAGCTGGCCCTGAGTGCGCTGCAGCGCTTGCACGTGCAGCCACCCCAGGGGCTGCAACGTATGCGCGGGCAGGGCACGGCGAGCACTGATTACCGTCAGCAGCCTCGCTGGCTGGCCGCGTTGGGTGCCTTGCGCGCCGCTGAATTGATTGAGTGAGGCTAAGATGACGGTTTACGCGATTATCGGTGGCACTGGCCTGACCCAACTGGATGGTTTGCGCATCGACACTGAGCTGCATATCGATACGCCCTATGGCGCCCCGTCGGCGCCTATCCTACGCGGGCACTTTGCCGGGCGTGAGGTGCTGTTTCTCGCCCGTCACGGCCATCCCCATCGCATCCCGCCGCATCAGGTCAACTACCGCGCCAATCTCTGGGCGCTCAAGCAGGCTGGCGCCGAGGCGATTGTTGCGGTGAATGCGGTGGGCGGTATCCATGCGGATATGCCAGCAGGGCATTTTTGCGTGCCCGAGCAGATCATCGATTACACCTACGGTCGCGAGCACACGTTTTTTCAGGCCGATGGTCAGGACGGGCTTGAGCACGTCACCCACATCGACTTCAGCTACCCATACGCAGCCGAGTTGCGCAGTCAGCTGCTTGCCGCACTCCAGGCCAGCGGCTGCAGTTTCAGTGATTTTGGTGTGTACGGCTGCACCCAGGGACCACGCCTGGAGAGTGCGGCGGAGATTGCGCGCATGCAGCGCGATGGCTGCGACATTGTTGGGATGACGGGTATGCCCGAGGCGGCTCTGGCCCGTGAGCTGGAATTGCCTTATGCATGCCTGGCGCTGGTGGTTAACCCGGCAGCCGGCAAGTCCAGCGAGTTGATTACCATGGCCGATATCGAACGGGTGCTGGCGGCGGGCATGGATCAGGTCAAGGCCACCCTGGCGCGGGTATTGGCCAGTTAGGCGTTGCCTGGGTATTTCCCCCAATAAAAAACCGCCTAATCGGCGGTTTTTTATTGTCCGGTAAAGGTGCCCTTACTGCGGCGTAACTTTGATCAGTAGGCCCAGGCTGCCGTGGTCCAGGTAGGTCAGTTGGCCGTTCTTCAGGCGGCTGCTGTGTTTGATGCGTTCGCTGGCGGTAACCAGGCCGTCGGCATCGAACTGGTTGACCCAGAAATCGGCATCCACATCCAGGTAGTCAACGAAGGTCAGGCTCAGGGTGCCTTCAGCTGGAGAGTGGCCCAGCTGTGCCTGGCCGCTGCTCAGGGCGACTTTTACCGGGGTTGGGCCGGCGGCCTGTACCCAGGCTTGGTGCAGGACCACCTCATAGCCGTTGGCGGCCACCAACTTGGCAGCCTCGGCATTCAGTGCGGTGCCGCGCTGGCTGCCGCTGGCGGGCAGTTGTGCGTCGCCGGCCCACTCATCCGGTACCGGTTGGCTGGCCAGGATCGGCGTGCCGGCTTGGCGGAAGAGAATTAGCTCAACCTGATAATTCCCCGCGGCAAAGACGCTGGGTGCCAGCAGGGTGAGCAGTAGGGGGAGCAAGCGAAGTAAACGCATAAATCAGTCCTTTCGGGAGAATTACAATCCGCATGGGGGCGTCGTGAGCGAAGGTCAGGCAAGGCAAAAACAGGCGAGGAAGCGGAGTTTACTGGTTGTAAATGAGCATTACTCGCTTCGCTCGCCCTACGGGCCGCACTAAAGTGCGTTCAGTGAGCAAATTCACTGTTCGAGCCTGTTTTTAACGCAGCATCACCGAGCGCAACAGCGCCTATGTGGATTGTGGGGTCAGGCGCTCCAATAGCGCCTCCAAGGTATTAAAACGGTCTTCCGGGCGCTCCATCGGCACCTGGAATTTGAACTGGGTGGCGCCTTCGAACTTGTAGCGGTTGGGCTGGCCCTGGATCAGCTTGATCAGTGTCAGCGGTTCGACGCAGGTGTCGCTGGCAAACTCAAGGCGACCGCCTTGCGGGCCGGCGTCGACCTTCTTGATGCCGAGCTTTTCCGCTTGCAGCTTCAGCAGTGTCAGGCGCACCAGGTTTTTGCTCGGTTCGGGCAGCAAGCCGAAGCGGTCGATCATCTCCACCTGCAAGTCCTTCAGGGCCTCCTCGTCGGCGGCCGAGGCGATGCGTTTGTACAGCATCAGGCGGGCGTGCACATCCGGCAGGTAATCGTCGGGGATCAGTGCCGGCACGCGCAGGTTGATCTCCGGGCCGCCGCCCAACGGCTGGTCGAGGTTCGGTTGTTCGCCCTTACGGATCGACTTGACCGCGCGTTCGAGCATTTCCATATACAGGGTGAAACCGACCGCTTGAATCTGCCCGCTTTGGCCGTCGCCCAGCAGCTCGCCGGCGCCACGAATTTCCAGGTCGTTGGTAGCAAGCACAAAGCCAGCGCCGAGGTCCTGGGTGTTGGCGATGGCTTCCAGGCGCTTCTCGGCGTCTGGAGTCATCTGCTTGCGCGGCGGGGTCAGCAGGTAGGCGTAGGCCTGGTGGTGACTGCGACCGACGCGGCCACGCAACTGGTGCAGCTGGGCCAGACCGAATTTGTCGGCGCGCTCGATGATGATGGTGTTGGCGCTCGGCACGTCGATGCCGGTCTCGATGATGGTTGAGGCGATCAGCACGTTGAAGCGCTTGTGGTAGAAGTCGCTCATCACCTGTTCCAGCTCGCGCTCGCCGAGCTGGCCGTGCCCGATGCCGATACGTGCCTCGGGCACCAGTTCGGCCAGATCGGCGGCGCACTTCTCGATGGTTTTCACATCGTTGTGCAGGTAATACACCTGGCCGCCACGCAGTAGTTCACGCAGCAGGGCTTCCTTGATCGTCGGCTTGTTGGCTTCCATGACGAAGGTGCGCACCGACAGCCGGCGCGCCGGCGGGGTGGCGATGATCGACAGGTCGCGCATGCCAGACACAGCCATGTTGAGGGTGCGCGGGATCGGCGTTGCAGTCAGGGTGAGAATGTCGACCTCACTGCGCAGAGCTTTGAGCTGCTCCTTCTGGCGCACGCCGAAGCGGTGTTCTTCGTCGATGATCACCAGCCCGAGGTTCTGGAATTTGACATCGTCTTGCAGCAGTTTGTGGGTGCCGATGACGATATCGATCTTGCCCTCGGCCAGCTTGCCAACGGCCTCGGCCACTTCCTTGTTGGACTTGAAGCGGCTCATTACCTCGACATTCACCGGCCAGTCGGCAAAGCGGTCGCGGAAGCTGTTGTAGTGCTGTTGGGCGAGCAGGGTGGTGGGCACCAACACGGCGACCTGACGGCCGCTGTGCACGGCGATAAAGGCCGCGCGCATGGCCACTTCGGTCTTGCCGAAGCCAACGTCGCCGCAGACCAGGCGATCCATCGGCTTGCCCGAGAGCATGTCGGCTTTGACCGCATCGATGGTGGTTTGCTGGTCCGGGGTTTCCTCGAACGGGAAGCCGGCGCTAAAGGTGGCGTAGTCGGCCATTGGGTCCTTGAACGCATAGCCTTCGCGGGCGGCGCGGCGGGCGTAGATGTCCAGCAGCTCGGCGGCCACATCACGGACTTGTTCGGCGGCTTTGCGCTTGGCCTTCTGCCAGGTTTCCGAACCGAGCCGGTGCAATGGCGCCAGGGCGTCGTCGCTGCCGGTGTAGCGGGCGATCAGGTGCAGGCTGGCGACCGGCACATACAGCTTGGCCTCTTCTGCGTACATCATGGTCAGGAACTCGGCGGCCTGGCCGTCGATTTCCAGGGTGACCAGGCCCAGGTAGCGGCCGACGCCGTGGTCGATATGCACCACCGGCGCGCCTTCGCGCAGTTCGGCGAGGTTCTTGATCACAGCATCGTGGCCGTCGCTGCGTTTGTCGCGGCGGCGGCGTTGCATCACCCGTTGACCGAACAGCGGGCTTTCGGCAATCAGGGCCAGGGCGGGTTGATCCAGCAGCAGGCCTTCGTCCATCGGCGCGATGCTGACGGCCAGGCGCTCTTTGCTGGCGAGAAACTCGGCCCAGCCATCCACGGTTTGCGGGCGCAGGTTCAGGCGCGCCAGCAACTCCAGCAAGACTTCACGGCGGCCAGCGGATTCGGCGCTGAACAGCACGCGACCGGGGAACTCGTCGAGAAAGGCCGCCAGCCTGGCCAAAGGCTGGTTGGCCTTGGCTTCAATCGCCAGGTTCGGCAGCGGGCGGGCTGCGAAGCATTCGCGGCCGACGCCAGGCTCGATGGCTTCCGGGTTGGCCACGACTCGCGGCCATTGCTTGAGGCGGGCGAAGCAGTCTTCTACTGGCAGGAACAGCTCGGCGGGCGGCACCAGTGGTCGCTCCAGATCGCCGCGCCGGTCCTCGTAGCGGTTGCGCACGTCGTGCCAGAATTGCTCGGCAGCCTGTTCGATGCCGGGCAGGGAGAACACCTGAGTGTCTTCGGGCAGGTAGTCGAACAGGCTGGCGGTGTCTTCGAAGAACAGCGGCAGGTAGTACTCGATGCCGGCCGGGGTGATGCCGCTGGCCATGTCCTGGAAGATCGGGCAGCGGCGGAAATCCACATCGAAGCGCTCGCGAAAGCGTGCACGGAAGTCGGTGACAGCCTTTTTATCCAGAGGAAACTCGCGAGCCGGCAGCAGGCGGATCGACTCGACCTTGTCGATCGAACGTTGGGTTTCCGCGTCGAAGGTACGCAGGGTTTCGATTTCATCATCGAACAGGTCGATGCGATAAGGCAACTCGCTGCCCATCGGGAACAGGTCGATCAGCGCGCCGCGTACGGCGAACTCACCGTGTTCATACACGGTGTCGACGCAGCGATAGCCGGCCGACTCCAGGCGCGTGCGCATCTGCTCGACGTTGAGCTTCTGGCCCACGTCCAATACCAAACTGGTGCCGAGCAGAAAGCGCGTCGGCGCCAGGCGGTGCAGGGCCGTGGTGATTGGTACCACCAACACGCCGCGGCTTAGCTCCGGCAGGCGATAAAGGCTGGCGATGCGCTGGGAGATGATGTCCTGGTGCGGCGAGAACTGGTCGTAGGGCAGGGTTTCCCAGTCGGGAAAGTGCAGCACGGACAGTTCCGGGGCAAAAAAGCCCAGCTCTTGTTCAAGTCGCTCGGCACTCTGGCTGTCGGCAGTCAGCAGCAGGGTGAAGCGTTTGGCGGCAGTCGCCGCCTCGGCAATCGCCAGAGACAGCGCAGCACCGGGCAAATTGCCCCACTCTTGTTTAGCAGAGAAGTGTTTGCTGCTGGCGGCGGGAAGGCTGGGTAGGCGCAGTACAGGCACGGTCGGCTCGCGGACGTGACGAGAAAGGCGCGATTGTAGCGGGGGTGACCACTGAATGGCAGTCGCTAGCGGCTATGTCGGGCATATCGGCCACTTGTACGGTTTTTAGCCGGCGACTGACGACAGGCGTGCATTGCTCCTGCGCGGCTGCGCCGGCATAATGTAGCCCCTTTTTTCAGCCCCTACATATGTGGAAGGTACTGCCCGTGACTCAGAAGCCCGACCAGTGTCTTGGTGAATGGATTGATCGTGAAGCGCTCGCCGAGGCGATGATTCCGTTGATCGGTCAGCTTTACCGCAATAACAATGTGGTGACCTCGATCTTCGGTCGCGGTCTGATCAACCGCTCGGTGATCTCGATCCTCAAAGCCCACCGTTTTGCCCGTCACCGCCTGGCTAACGATGGCGAGCTGTCGGTGCACGACACCTTCCCGATCATCAAAGCGATGAGCGAGCTCAAGCTCGGTGCCGCGTCGGTGGACCTGGGCAAGATGGCCGCCAAGTTCAAGGCTGAAGGCGCAGGCCGCAGCCTTGAGCAGTTCCTGCGTGAAGAGCTGGCTCAGGTTGTGGGTCAGCAAAACGGCGTGGCGCGCAAAGGCACCGACGTGGTGCTGTACGGCTTCGGTCGTATCGGCCGCCTGCTGGCGCGCATCCTGATCGAGAAAACCGGTGGTGGCGACGGCCTGCGTCTGCGCGCCATCGTTGTGCGCAAAGGCGCCCCGAATGACCTGGTCAAGCGTGCCAGCCTGCTGCGTCGTGACTCGGTCCATGGCCCGTTCGACGGCACCATCACCATTGATGAAGCCAACAACACCATCACCGCCAACGGCAACCTGATCCAGGTGATTTACGCCAAGTCGCCGACCGAAGTGGACTACACCCAGTACGGCATCGAAAACGCCTTGCTGGTGGACAACACCGGTGTATGGCGTGACGCCGAGGGTCTGGGCCAGCACCTGGCCTGCCCAGGTGTTGATCGCGTGGTGCTGACTGCACCGGGCAAGGGCGCGCTGAAGAACATCGTGCATGGCGTCAACCATGGCGACATCACTGCCGATGACAAGATCATCTCGGCGGCTTCCTGCACCACCAACGCTATCGTGCCGGTGCTCAAGGCGATCAACGATCAGTACGGCATTGCCAACGGTCACGTGGAGACCGTGCACTCGTACACCAACGACCAGAACCTGATCGACAACTTCCACAAAGGTGATCGCCGTGGTCGTTCGGCACCGTTGAACATGGTGATCAGCGAAACTGGCGCCGCGACCGCTGCCGCCAAGGCGCTGCCAGTGCTGAAAGGCAAGCTGACCGGCAACGCCATTCGCGTACCGACGCCAAACGTGTCGATGGCCATCCTCAACCTCAACCTTGAGAAAGCCACCACCCGTGACGAAATCAACGAATACCTGCGCCAGATGGCCATGCATTCGGATCTGCAAAAGCAGATCGACTTCGTTCAGTCTCAGGAAGTGGTTTCCACCGACTTCGTCGGTTCGCGCCACGCCGGTGTGGTCGATGCTGAAGCCACCATCTGCAATGACAACCGCGTTGTCCTGTACGTGTGGTACGACAACGAGTTTGGCTACAGCTGCCAGGTTGTGCGCGTGATGGAAGATATGGCCGGGGTTAACCCACCAGCCTTCCCGCGTTAATAGCGACGCCGGGTAACAACAAAACGGGAGCTTCGGCTCCCGTTTTGCATTGTGCTGTGGGCACTGCGTCTGCTTGGAGGCCTATGGTTTTCGCCGTATCAGGGGAATTGGCGTTAGTCTGCAGACTGATGCAGTTGTCATGTTGCTTTACGTGCTGATCGAGGATTGCCGTGCTCAACTCCCTTGCGCTGTTGTTTGCTTTGTTGCTGGGCTGCTCTGGGGCGCTGTTTGCTGCACCGCTGCAGCTGTACACGGAGGAGTATCCGCCGGTGAGTTTCTCGCGCGAGGGGCTGGCTGCCGGCATGGCGACCGAGGTGGTTGAAGAGATTCTGCGCCGTCAGGGGCAGGTGGCCAGTATTCAGGTCGTGCCTTGGGCGCGGGGTTACCAGACGGTGCAGCGCACGCCCGATACTGCCCTGTTTGCGACCATTCGCAATGCTGAGCGCGAGGCGTCCTTTCAGTGGGTAGGGCCGATTTTGTTGGCCCGTGACAGCTTTTATGCGCTGAAGAATTCGGGCCTGGTGATTGGCAATCAAGCAGAGCTGGCCGCCGCCGGGCAGATTGCTGTGCCGCGCGATTGGTTCACTTTTCAGGAGCTCACCGCGCAGGGCCAGCCTAATCTGCTGGGTGTCAACGAGCCGGTGCAGATGTTCAAAATGCTGCGCCGCGGCCGGATCAAGCTGATTTTGGCCGATAACCTGAGCTTCTTCAGTCGAGGCGATGCTGCCAGCCAGGTGGATTACCTGACCGCCGACGATGTGGAGGTGGTTCTGCCGTACCGCACCTCTTATGGCTATATCGCCTTCTGGCGCGGCACCGACGTGCAGACGTTGCAGCGCTGGCAAACCACGCTGGATGAGATGAAGGCCGATGGCAGCTTCGCGGTCATTTATCAGCGCTGGCTACCGGGTGAGCCGCAGCCGCCATTGCGCGAGCCTGAGTAAGCGCGCGACTCGTTCAGTTTATCGGTGCAGCTTGCAGCCGTTCCAGGCTCTTATCCTCAAACGCCACTTGTGGCTTGGGCTTGATCAGGCTGAAGTCGATCATGGACTTGGGCTGATAAGGGTCGCCAATCAGCAGCGGCCGCTCCTTGAATGACGCGCTTACCAGACTCTTGGCCGGGTCAAGTTCATCGGAGCGCAAGCCCGCGAGGTCGGCCCAGGTGTGAATCAGGTTGGCGCTGCTGTAGGGGCGCCCCAGTTCCTGTTGATAGGCAACCGGGTTGTTCGCCTGCCATTGTTTGGATGTCCAGAGCATAAAGGGGATGGTGTACATCGGTGCGGTTGGCCGGCCTTCACTGCGACCCAGGATGGTGTCGGTGGGGGAGTCAAACACCGCTTCGCCGTGGTCCGCCAGGTACAGCAAGAAGCCATTGGCCTGGCTACCCGACAGTCGCTCGATCAGGCTGGACACCACGAAGTCGTTGTACAGCACCGCATTGTCGTAGCTGTTGTAGGTCGGCAGTTGGTCGTCGGTGACCCAGGCTGGTACACCTTTACGGTCGTTGAATTGGGCGTAGTCCTCGGGATAGCGGTACTTGTAGCTCATGTGAGTGCCGAGCAGGTGCACCACGATTAATTTGCGCGGCGCCTGGTCGGCCAACGCCTGACTGAACGGGGCCAGCACTTCGCCGTCGTACTGGCGGGCGTTCTGTTCGCGGTTGTTGTTCAGGTACACCTGTTCATCGGCCTGCTTGGAGAAGGTGGTGAGCATGGTGTTGCGTTCGGTCATGGTCTGCTGGTTGGTGATCCAGAAGGTCTTGTAACCGGCTTGCTTCATCAGGTTGATGATCGAGGGCGTGGTCAGGTAAGCGTCGGGGTTTTGCTCGTCGGCAAAGGTCAGCACCTGTTGCAGCGCTTCAATGGTGTAAGGGCGCGGGGTCACGACGTTGTCGAACACCTGCAGTTGGTCGCGCATGGCATCCAGCTTTGGCGTGGTGGCGCGTGGGTAGCCATACAGGCTCATACGCTGGCGATTGGTTGATTCGCCGATCACCAGCACCAGGGTGTTCGGCTGCCCTGCATGGGCGTCGGTCAGGTTTTTCAGGGGTGGTAACTGGGCGTTGGCGGTGAGCAGATCCTGCATGTTGCCCAGTTGCAGGCGATATTGGTGGTAGCCAACCATGACTTGCCAGGGGGTGACGGCGGCCAGTCGTTCTTCGAACTTGTTTACACCGGCGCTCAGGTTGTCGCTGGTGAGTATGTAACGTGCGGGATAGCCGACGGTGGCCGTCACAATCAGCGCGCTGGCAATAATGGCCGAGCGTCGGGGCAGATAGACCGGACGAATTTTTTGCCAGAGCAGCCAGGCGCCCAGGCCATAGCCAATAAACGCCAGCGGCATCCACCAGGTCAGGTATTGGCTGATGTATTCGGCGGCCTCGGCGTTGTTGCTCTCGAACATGATGAAGATGACGCTTTGGGAGAAGTCCTGACCGTAAATCAGGTAATAGCCAAAAGCCGGCAGCGAGCACAGCCACAGCGCACCACCGATGATGCCGGCCAGGCGGCGCGTGTGGGCCGGGTACAGCAACAAGGGCACCAGCCACAAGCCGCTGAGCAGCAGGGTTTGGCGGAAACCGCGCCAGCCAATGGTGTCGGTGGCAAACAGCAGCAGTTGCGTGACCCCGGACATGTACCAGAAGAACAGGAACATCCAGCCCAGGGCTGCCCATTCGATGCCTTTGCGCGAAGATTCTGCACGGGCAGCAATCATCATGACTCTCCGAGTAATACCGGGCTGAAGCGGAACACTCCGCAGGCGCCCTGAACAATTGAGAGTCACTTTAGGCTTGGTAATGTTAACAAAGCGTTAAGCGATTGCCGCCGGCAGAACTCTCTGGCAGGGCGCGTTACTGGCGGCGTAACAGGCAAAGCCGGGTGCCCTAAATAGGCGCAGCACGCTAAACTGGCCGACCAGTCAAGCAAGCGGCGGCAGCAGCTGCCGTTTTTCGTCAATGCAACCTTCAGGCGGTGATCCTGCGCAGAGGTTGACCACTGCGCCGGCGTTACACGCGTCGCCGCGATGAGGCAGTAACAATGAATCAGCCGCTCCACACGGGTGAACTCAAGCGCGGTCTGCAAAACCGTCATATCCAGTTGATCGCCCTGGGTGGGGCGATCGGCACGGGGTTGTTCCTCGGCTCGGCCGGGGTGCTGAAGTCCGCCGGGCCGTCGATGATCCTCGGCTATGCGATTGCCGGCTTTATTGCTTTTCTGATCATGCGCCAATTGGGCGAGATGATTGTCGAGGAACCGATGGCTGGCTCTTTCAGCCACTTTGCGCACAAGTATTTCGGTGGCTATGCCGGTTTTCTCTCGGGCTGGAACTACTGGGTGCTGTATGTGCTGGTGGGCATGGCCGAGCTTACGGCGGTGGGCAAGTACATTCAGTTCTGGTGGCCAGAGATCCCGACCTGGGTGTCGGCGGCGGTGTTCTTTGTGGCCATCAACCTGCTCAACCTGACCAGCGTGAAAGTCTTCGGTGAGACCGAGTTCTGGTTCGCCCTGGTCAAGGTGGTGGCGATCATCGGCATGATCCTGCTGGGCATCTTCCTGCTGGTCAGCGGTACCGGCGGCGAGCAGGCGGCGGTGAGCAACCTGTGGAGCCATGGCGGCTTCTTCCCCAATGGCCTTGAAGGCCTGGTGATGGTGCTGGCAATCATCATGTTTTCCTTCGGTGGCCTGGAGTTGGTGGGGATTACCGCCGCTGAGGCGGCCGAGCCGAAGAAGGTGATTCCCAAAGCGATCAATCAGGTGATCTGGCGGATTTTGATTTTCTACATCGGCGCCCTCAGTGTGCTGTTGATGCTCTATCCGTGGGACAAGCTGCTGGAAACCCTGAATGCCGCCGGCGACCCTTATAGCGGCAGTCCCTTCGTGCAGATTTTCTCCCTGCTGGGCAGTGACACAGCGGCCCATCTGTTGAATTTTGTGGTGCTGACGGCGGCGCTGTCGGTCTACAACAGTGGCGTCTACTGCAACAGCCGCATGCTCTTCGGCCTGGCCGAGCAGGGCGATGCGCCCAAGGCCTTTCTCAAGGTCAACAGTCGTGGTGTGCCGGTGCTGGCGATTGGCGTGTCAGCGCTGATCACCTTGCTGTGCGTGCTGGTCAACTACCTGGCGCCGCAGCGGGCGCTGGAAATGCTGATGGCCTTGGTGGTGTCGTCGCTGGTGATCAACTGGGCGATGATTAGCCTGTCGCATCTCAAGTTTCGTCAAAGCCTCAACAAGCGCGGCATCGAACCTGGCTTCAAGTCGCTGTGGTATCCGTTCAGCAACTACCTGTGCCTGGCGTTTGTGGCCTTGATTCTGGGGGTGATGTTGCTGATTCCGGGGATCAACCTGTCGGTCTATGCAATTCCATTCTGGTTGGCTTTTATCGGCCTGTGCTACTGGCTCAAGACCCGCGCGGCCTGAGGCGGCGCGGCGCCGAGCAGTTGCTCGCGCAGGCTGGCGGACAAACCATTGTCAGCCAGCCAGATGCCCAGGTAAGCGTGGGCCAGTTCGGCGTTGCGGCTACTGAACACGCGGCGGCCGTTACGCTCCAGGTGCAGGCCAGCGGTAACCGAATAGTCGAGGGCATAGCGGTCGCCGGGTTGAATGTCGGCGAAGGTCGCGTGCAAGGCGTCCAGTTCGGGGCGCAGGCGCTGCAGTTGGGCTGCCGATTGCTGGCGTTCGAGGGTGACCCAGGCCGCCTTGATCACGTCTTCCCGGTCTATCGCGCGGAAGTAGTACAACTCCAGGCGTTGCCGGTGGCTGTTGCCCACGGCTTGGCGGGGGCTGATACCCGGTTCGGTGTAGAGCGCAGCGGCGTACACATCGACCCACAGGTAGTTGAGTACGGCCTGGTTTTGCCGTTGCAGAGGCTTTTCGGCCGCTTGCCGGTAGGGGCTGAATGCGGCCTCAAGCAGGCGGTCGCGCTCGTTGGCCAGTAGATTGGCGCTGCTAAATAGCAAGATCAGGCAAATCAATCGGTGCATGGCGTAGGCTCCTGAGTCTGCGTGCAGATTTGGCCACGGGGGGCGCAGTGGTCAAGCGGGCACTGTTGCATGGTGTTACCAATACTTGAATCAATCGGTCGCATGGGCGCGAGCATCGCATCAACGATGTTTTTATAATCAAAAGCTTTGATTGCAGGGGGCAACTATCCGTAACGTTTATGACGCCTGCCGTACAACGCGGACTTTTGTCACTCGGGCAGTATTTGAATTCGGTAAATGCGCTGGTTGCAGCGCATGGGGTACTCAATGATCAAGATCAAACGTGGGCTGGATCTGCCAATCACCGGCAGTCCGCAGCAGCACATCGGGGTCGCTCGCCCGGTGCGCAGTGTGGCGGTGCTGGGCTGTGATTATCACGGCATGAAGCCGAGCATGGCGGTGCAGGTGGGGGATCGGGTCAAGCTCGGCCAACCGTTGTTCAGTGACAAGAACAACCCTGGCGTGCATTTCACCGCGCCTGGGGCTGGGGTGGTCAGTGCCATTCACCGCGGCGCCCAGCGTGTGCTGCAATCGGTGGTGATTGAGCTGGAGGGCGATGATGCCGTGCAGTTTGCTAGCTACCCAGCAGCCCAGTTGGCCAGCCTTGAGTCCCAGGCGGTACGCGACAACCTGCTGCAATCGGGCTTGTGGACTGCGCTGCGCAGTCGCCCGTTCAGCAAGGTGCCGGCGATTGATGCCGTGCCCAGCTCGATCTTCGTCACGGCCATCGATACCCAACCGCTGGCCGCTGACCCGGCGCTGATCATCCAGGCCTATGCCGACGATTTCGCCGCCGGCCTGCAGGTGCTGGCTCGGCTGGCCAAGGTGTTTCTGTGCAAGGCGCCCGATGTAGGCCTGCCCGGTGAACAGCTGGAAGGTGTTCACACCGAGAGCTTCAGCGGCCCCCATCCGGCGGGTTTGCCGGGCACCCATATGCACTTCCTCGATCCGGTGAGCGCCAGCAAGAGTGTCTGGCAGATCGGTTATCAGGATGTGATTGCCATCGGCAAACTCTTTACCACTGGGCAACTGTGGGTGGAACGGGTGATTGCTCTGGCCGGCCCCGTGGTCAATCAACCGCGTTTGCTGCGTACGCGCCTTGGGGCTTGCTTGCAAAGCCTGAGTGCTGGCGAGTTGCAGCCTGGGTTGAATCGTGTGATTTCCGGCTCGGTATTTGGCGGGCGCACTGCACGTGGCCCCTTTGCCTACCTGGGGCGTTATCACCAGCAAGTCTCTTGCCTGCATGAAGGCGACGAGCGCGAACTGCTGCATTACCTGCGCGCCGGGGTGAACAAGCATTCGGTGCTGAATATCTTCGTTTCCAAGTTGGCCGCGGCCAAGCGCTTTGCTTTTGATACCAGCACCAACGGCAGCCCACGGGCCATGGTGCCGGTGGGCAACTATGAGGCGGTGATGCCGCTGGACATCCTGCCTACCCAATTGCTGCGTTACCTGATCGTCGGTGACAGCGAAATGGCGCAGAAGCTCGGTTGCCTGGAGCTGGACGAAGAAGACCTGGCGCTCTGTACCTACGTGTGTGCCGGTAAGTATGAATACGGCCCGATCCTGCGGGACAACCTGACTCGCATAGAGAAGGAGGGCTGATCGATGTCCTTGCGTAAATTCCTCGACAAAATCGAACATAACTTCGAGAAAGGCGGGCGCTTCGAGAAGTGGTATGCCCTCTATGAAGCGGCCGATACCTTTTTCTATCGTCCCAGCAGCGTGACCAAAACCACCGCTCACGTGCGCGATGGCATCGACCTCAAGCGCATGATGATGACGGTGTGGTTCTGCGTGATGCCGGCACTGTTTTTCGGCATGTGGAACATCGGTTATCAGGCCAATAGCTTGTTTGCCGCGCAGCCGGAACTGCTGGTCGCCCAGGAGGGCTGGCGCTTTGCTCTGATCGGCGCGCTGGCGGGTTTTGACCCAAATAGCCTCTCGGACAACCTGATCCAGGGCGCGGCGTATTTCCTCCCGGTGTACGCAGTGACCTTTATCGTTGGCGGTTTCTGGGAGGTGCTGTTTGCCTCGATCCGCAAGCATGAGGTGAATGAAGGCTTCTTTGTGACCTCGGTGCTGTTTGCCCTGATTCTGCCGCCGAGCATTCCGCTTTGGCAGGTGGCGCTGGGTATCAGCTTCGGTGTGGTGATCGGCAAGGAAGTCTTTGGCGGCACCGGCAAGAACTTTCTTAACCCGGCCCTGGTCGGTCGCGCCTTTCTGTTTTTCGCCTATCCGGCGCAGCTCAGCGGCGATGCCGTGTGGACGGCGGTGGACGGTTTCGCCGGCGCCACCGCCCTTAGTGTTGCCGCGTCCGGTGGCATCGAACAGGTCACGGCCAATGGCTTGAGCTGGTGGAATGCCTTCGTCGGTTTTGAGCATGGCTCGATGGGTGAGACCAGCACCTTGGCCATCTTCATCGGTGGCGCCGTGTTGTTGCTGACCAAGATTGCCTCCTGGCGCATCGTCAGCGGCGTGATGCTGGGCATGGTCGCCATGAGCTACCTGTTCAACGGCATCGGTTCGGCGACTAACCCGATGTTCGCCATGCCGTGGCACTGGCATCTGGTGGTCGGTGGCTTTGCCTTCGGCATGATCTTCATGGCCACCGATCCGGTTTCGGCATCGATGACCAATACCGGCAAGTGGATCTTCGGCGCGCTGATTGGCGTCATGGTGGTGTTGATTCGGGTGGTCAACCCGGCCTTCCCGGAAGGCATGATGCTAGCGATTCTGTTCGCCAACCTGTGTGCGCCTTTGATTGACCACTTTGTCGTTCAGGCCAATATCAAGCGGAGGCTGGCACGTAATGTCTAGTCAACAAGAGTCCACTGTTCGCACCCTGATGGTGGCGTTGATCGTCTGCCTGGTGTGTTCGGTATTTGTCGCCGGTGCCGCCGTGGCACTTAAGCCCGTACAGGTGGAAAACCGCCTGCTGGACAAACAGCGCAGTATTTTGGCGATTGCTGGCCTGGGTGAAGCCGACATGTCGGCCAAGGCCGTCAAGGCTCTGTACGCCGAGCGGATCAAGGCCCGTGTGGTTGACCTGCAGACCGGCCAGTTCACCGATGCTCAGGATGCCGCCAGCTTCGACCCGCTAAAGGCCGCCAAAGATCCAGCCCTCTCGGATGCCCTCAAAGGCGAGCAGGACATTGCCTCGATCAAGCGCCGCGAGCGTTATTCCACCGTCTATATGGTGGAGTCCGACGGCCAACTCGACACCCTGATCATGCCGATTCGCGGCTACGGCCTGTGGTCGACCCTGTATGGATTTATGGCCGTGAAGGGCGATCTGAATACCGTGGTTGGCCTCGGGTTCTACCAGCATGGCGAGACGCCAGGCCTGGGTGGTGAGGTGGATAACCCGAAATGGAAGGCCTTGTGGCACGGCAAGACCCTGTTTGATGGCAATGGCCAACTGGCTGTGCAGATCATCAAGGGCAGCGTCGATCCGGCGGCGGCCAATGCCCAGCATCAGGTCGACGGCCTGGCCGGTGCGACCCTGACCAGTAAAGGCGTGGATAACCTGCTGCACTTCTGGCTGGGCGAGAACGGCTTCGGTCCGTTCCTGATGAAACTGCAAAAAGGGGAGGCGTAAGCATGAGCCAGCCAACATTCAAGCAAGTGCTGCTGGACCCGATCCTGCACAACAACCCCATCGGTTTGCAGATTCTCGGCATCTGTTCGGCCCTGGCGGTGACCTCCAACCTGAAAACGGCCTTGGTGATGTCGATCGCCCTGACTCTGGTGACCGGCTTCTCCAACCTGTTTATCTCGATGATTCGCAGCCAGATCCCCAGCTCCATCCGCATGATCGTGCAGATGGTGATCATCGCGTCCCTGGTGATCGTGGTTGATCAGGTGCTCAAGGCCTATGCCTTTAGCCTGGCCAAGCAGCTGTCGGTGTTCGTCGGTCTGATTATCACCAACTGCATCGTGATGGGCCGTGCCGAGGCGTTTGCCATGCAGAACCCGCCGCTGCTGTCGTTCTGCGACGGTATCGGCAACGGTTTGGGCTACAGCGCCATGCTGATTGTGCTCGGCGTGATCCGTGAACTGTTTGGCGCCGGCAAACTGCTGGGCTACAGCATTCTGCCGACCCTCAATGAAGGCGGCTGGTACCAGCCCAACGGCATGCTGTTGCTGCCGCCTTCGGCATTCTTTCTGATTGGCCTGATCATCTGGGCGCTGCGCAGCTGGAAGACCGAACAGAAGGAGGCGCCGAGCTTCAAGATGGCGCCGCAGGTTTCGGATAAGGAGGCCTATTGATGGAACACTACATCAGCTTGTTCGTGAAGGCGGTGTTCGTTGAGAACATGGCCTTGGCGTTTTTCCTTGGCATGTGCACCTTTATCGCCATCTCCAAAAAGGTGGAAACGGCCATTGGCCTGGGTGTTGCGGTGATCGTGGTGCAAGCCATCACCATCCCGGCCAACAACCTGCTGTACACCTACCTGCTCAAGGACGGCGCTCTGGCTTGGGCGGGCTTGCCAGAGGTGGACCTGTCGTTTCTTGGCCTGCTCAGCTATATCGGCGTAATTGCCGCCATCGTGCAGATCCTCGAAATGCTCCTGGATAAGTACGTGCCGTCGCTCTACAACGCCCTGGGCGTGTTCCTGCCGCTGATCACGGTGAACTGCGCCATTATGGCTGGCTCGCTGTTTATGGTTGAACGCGACTACAACCTTGGCGAAAGCGTGGTTTACGGCGTGGGCTCCGGGCTGTCCTGGGCCCTGGCGATTGCCTTGTTGGCGGGTATCCGCGAGAAGCTCAAATACAGTGATGTGCCCGAAGGCCTGCAGGGGCTGGGGATTACCTTCATCACCATCGGTCTGATGTCGCTGGGCTTTATGTCTTTCAGCGGCGTTCAACTCTAAGGAGCCATGTGTGATTAGCTTTGAAATCTTCCTGGCCATTGGCATGTTCACCGCCATCGTCCTCGGACTGGTGGTGATCATCCTCGCCGCACGCGCCAAGCTGGTATCCAGCGGCGACGTGAATATCGTCATCAACGGCGAGCGCACCCTTACCGTGCCGGCCGGTGGCAAATTGCTGCAGACCCTGGCGGCAAATAACGTGTTCCTGTCTTCAGCTTGTGGCGGCGGCGGTACCTGCGCCCAGTGCAAGTGCATCGTCGAAAGCGGTGGTGGTGAGATGCTGCCCACCGAGGAAGCCAACTTCACCCGCCGTCAGGCCCGTGAAGGCTGGCGCCTGTCCTGCCAGACGCCGGTCAAACAGGACATGCATATTGAAGTGCCGGAAGAAGTGTTCGGCGTGAAGAAGTGGGAGTGCACGGTGGAGTCCAACCCCAACGTCGCCACTTTCATCAAGGAGCTGACCCTGCGCCTGCCTGAGGGCGAGAGTGTGGACTTCCGCGCGGGTGGTTACGTGCAGTTGGAATGCCCGCCCCACGAGGTGCACTACAAGGATTTCGACATCCAGCCCGAGTACCGGGGCGACTGGGACAAGTTCAACCAGTGGAAGTACGTGTCCAAGGTCGACGAGACGGTCATTCGCGCTTACTCCATGGCCAACTACCCGGACGAAAAGGGCATCGTCAAATTCAACATCCGTATCGCCTCGCCACCGCCGGGCAAGGATCATTTGCCGCCGGGCAAGATGTCGTCCTGGGTATTTGGCTTGAAGCCCGGTGACAAGGTCACGGTGTACGGCCCGTTCGGTGAGTTCTTCGCCAAGGACACCGATGCCGAGATGATTTTCATCGGCGGTGGTGCCGGTATGGCGCCGATGCGTTCGCACATCTTCGACCAGCTCAAACGTCTGGGCTCCAAGCGCAAGATCAGCTTCTGGTATGGCGCGCGGTCCCTGCGTGAGGCCTTCTATGTCGAGGAATACGATCAGCTGCAGGCGGATAACCCGAACTTTCAGTGGCACTTGGCGTTGTCCGATCCGCAACCCGAAGACAATTGGACCGGCCTCAAGGGCTTTATCCATAACGTGCTGTTTGAGAACTACCTGAAGGACCACCCGGCGCCGGAAGACTGCGAGTTCTACATGTGTGGTCCGCCCATGATGAACGCTGCTGTGGTGAAGATGCTGCTGGACCTTGGGGTCGAGCGTGACAACATCCTGCTGGACGACTTCGGTGGTTGATAGCCGCTGGGTAGTCGCACTGCTGCTGACCTGCGTAAGTCTGGTGGGCTGCAGTGAACGGGTTGAGGAGTTCGGCGGCCCGACCATGGGCAGCCGTTACTCGGTCAAATACCTGCGTGGCAGCGACGGTCCGGCGTTGGCCGAGGCTCAGGCGGCCACCGAGGCGATTCTTGCCGAGGTCGATCAACAGCTGTCGACCTACCGCAGCGACTCGCTGATCAGTCGCTTCAATGCGCTACCGGCCAAGGGGTGTCAGTCGATGCCCGAGTCGCTGCTGGGGCTGGTGCGATTTGGCGAGCAGTTGTCGCTGCAGAGTGCCGGAGCCTTCGACCTGACCCTGGAACCGTTGCTCAATCTTTGGGGTTTTGGCCCGCAGTCCCGTGGCGAGCAGGTGCCTAGCGCCGAGCAAATCGCTGAGGCGCGTGAGCGTATTGGTCATCGGCATTTGCACATTGACGGCCAGCAGCTGTGCAAGGACGTGGCGTTGATGGTCGACTTCAACAGCATTGCTGCCGGTTATGCGGTTGATCGCATCGGTGCACGCTTGCAGCAGCTGGGGGTGAGCAGTTATCTCGTGGAGGTTACGGGCGAGCTCAAGGCCTTAGGCCGCAAGGGTGACGGTTCCGCCTGGCGCGTTGCCATCGAGGCGCCGCTGGACGATCAGCAGGTGGCGCAAACCATCCTCACCCTGGATGGCGAGGGCATTTCAACGTCGGGCGATTATCACAACTATTTCGAGCGTGACGGTCGACGCTATTCCCACACCCTGGACCCGCAAACTGCCGCGCCCATTAACCACGCGCTGGCTCAGGTCAGTGTGGTGGATGCCTCGGTGCAGCGTGCCGATGGTCTGTCTACCCTGTTGATGGTGCTGGGGCCGGAGCGCGGGCTGGCGTTTGCCGAGCGCGAGGGCATCAAGGCGCTGTTTGTGACCCGTGGCGAGCAAGGCTTTGTCACACAACGCAGCAGCGCATTTCAGCGTTGGCTGGTTAAAGGAGAGCAGCAATGACCTGGTTGCTGGTGTTTGTCGGCATGTTATTGGTGGTGCTGGGCATGGCCGTCGGAGTGATCTTCGGGCGCAAACCGATTGCCGGTTCCTGCGGTGGTATCGCCAATTTGGGCATCGAGAAAGAGTGCTCGATCTGCGGTGGCGTGCGGGAAAAATGCGAAGAAGTGCAGCGCGAGCAAAATGTAGTGCCGGCAAAGCTCGCCTACGACGCGACCAAGCGCTAATGTTCAGCGCCATGAGTGGCAGCTAAGCTGTTGTCAGCATTGTAAATACCTCGGCTTATTGCCGCGGTCATGGCGGGCGCCAGAGCGGCGCGCCGGACAGTTATCGAGGAGTAAGCATGGCGGTCTACAACTACGACGTGGTGGTGCTGGGTTCAGGCCCTGCAGGCGAGGGTGCAGCCATGAATGCGTCCAAGGCCGGGCGCAAGGTTGCCGTGGTCGATGATCGTCGGCTGGTGGGGGGCAACTGCACGCACCTGGGCACTATCCCGTCCAAGGCCTTGCGTCACTCGGTACGGCAGATCATGCAGTACAACACCAACCCGCTGTTCCGCCAGATCGGTGAGCCGCGCTGGTTCTCCTTCCCTGATGTGCTGAAAAGCGCCGAGCGGGTGATTGCCAAACAGGTCAGTTCGCGCACCGGTTACTACGCGCGCAATCGCATCGATGTGTTCTGTGGTTCTGCCAGTTTTGCCGACGCCCAGACCATTCAAGTGGTTTGCCCCAATGGGGTGATGGAAACCATGGTGGCCAAGCAGGTGGTGATTGCTACCGGTTCGCGCCCGTATCGTCCGCTGGATGTCGACTTCAGCCATCCGCGGGTTTATGACAGCGACACCATCCTCGGTCTCAGCCACACCCCGCGTCGTTTGATCATCTACGGCGCTGGCGTGATCGGTTGTGAATACGCATCGATCTTCAGTGGCCTCGGTGTACTGGTCGATTTGATCGACAACCGTGACCAACTGCTTAGCTTCCTTGACGACGAAATTTCCCAGGCGTTGAGTTATCACCTGAGCAACAACAACGTGACGATTCGTCACCACGAAGAGTACGAGCGCATTGAGGGTCAGGAGCACGGCGTGATCCTGCACCTGAAGTCCGGCAAGAAGATCAAGGCCGACGCCTTGCTCTGGTGTAATGGGCGTACCGGCAACACCGACAAGCTGGGGCTGGAAAACATTGGCCTGAAGGCCAACGGCCGTGGCCAGGTGGAAGTGGATCAGCATTACCAAACCTCGATCCCGAATGTGTATGCCGCCGGCGACGTGATTGGCTGGCCGAGCCTGGCCAGTGCCGCTTATGACCAGGGCCGTTCAGCCGCGGGCAATGCGGTGGGCAATGACAGCTGCCGTTTCGTCAACGATGTGCCAACGGGCATCTACACCATTCCGGAAATCAGCTCGATCGGTAAGAACGAGCAAGAACTGACCCAGGAGCAGATCCCTTACGAGGTCGGCAAGGCGTTCTTCAAGGGTATGGCACGGGCGCAGATTTCCGCTGAGCCGGTGGGCATGCTGAAAATTCTGTTTCACCGCGAGACCCTGGAAATCCTTGGCGTGCATTGCTTTGGCTACCAGGCGTCGGAGATCGTGCACATCGGTCAGGCGATCATGAACCAGAAGGGCGAAGCCAATACCCTCAAGTATTTCGTCAACACCACCTTCAACTACCCGACCATGGCGGAAGCCTACCGGGTGGCGGCGTTCGACGGCCTCAACCGGCTTTTTTGAGCGGCTCCGGCCGGTGGCCTGAGCCGGGCGGGGTAGATCCGTTCAGTGACTCCCAGGCGTGGCGCTGGCCGAACCGGGAGAGTTTCTGAATCAGGCAATAAAAAACCGACCCATCGAGGTCGGTTTTTTATTGTGCGCAGTTTGGCTTTCAACTTTTCAGGGTTTGTGCGGCCAGTCCGGGGAAGTCGGTGATCACGCTGTCTACGCCGAAATCCGCCAGGCGACGCATCAAGGCCGGTTCATTGACTGTCCATACCGACACATGCAGGCCCTGGCGCTGGGCTTTTTGCAGGCGTTCCGGGGTGCACAGGGTCCAGTTCAGGGCCAGCAGGTCGCAGCCATAGTGCTTGGCCACTTTCAGCGGGTCGAGCCAGGCGTACTCGGCAACCAAGCCGCGGGACAAGTCCGGGGTTAGGCGCTTGAGGGCACGCAGCACAACGCGGGAGCTGGAGGTTACGGTGACCTTGTCGAGCAGGCCGTAGCGCTCAACCAGTTCGCGGATCGCCAGGGCCATGCACGCGGCTTTGACCCGCGAAGCGCTTTTCACTTCCAGCTGCCAGTGGTCGAAGTCGCAGTGTTGGAACAGCTCTTCCAGGCGCGGAATCGGGCAGGGCTGTTTCCAGCCAGGGCCGCCTTGGCGCGCGTCGTAGCTCATCAGTTCGGCGGCGCTGTGTTGACTGACTTTGCCGCGCCGGCCGGTGGTGTGTTTGAGGGTGGGGTCATGAATGACCATCAATTCGCCGTCGCTGGACAGGTGCAGATCCAGTTCGCAGCGTTTGACGCCGTGCTCCAGGCAGCGTTGAAAGCTGGCGAGGGTGTTTTCCGGTGCTTCGCCTTTGGCGCCGCGGTGGCCGTAGATGACTGTCACGCTTGCTCCTTGTTTAGCGGTACGGCAGTTGCCTTAAGGTTGTTCGCGCAGCTGACGGCGCTCCAGGGCCTGCTTTTGCAAAATGTGGCGGGCGAGTAACTGGCGCTGTGCGTCGGTCAGGGCTTCGAATTCGGTGCCGATTTCAAACTGGCCATCATTACGCTCACGGCAGTTGATGACCTCGGCGCGCAGTAGCAGGCCAAGCCCTTGGGGCATAAGCACCATTTTGATGGCCAAGTGGGTGCCAGCCGATATGGGCAGCAGGTTGTTGAAGCTGATGCCGCCTTCGGACATCGACACTCGCCGCGGTGCGCCGATGTCGCGCAGCAGGTTCTGCGCCAGGGCCTGGCCGAGCAGATCAATGCGCTTATTGATCACTTTTAGGTAATTGGCCAGGGTGCGGTCGCGCTCGCTGATGTGGCGCAGCAGGTGCTGGGATTCGAAGTCCATCAAGTGCAAATCGCTGAGCAGATTGAACAGCGGCGAAGCGTCTTGCAGCACCTCGTTGGCCTGGGCGTTGGCGCCTGACAGTGGGGTGAAATCCAGTGCGATCGTGTCGTCGATACGGTAGTATTCGCGGCGATCATCTACGTCTTGTGTCGACATGGCGAACCCATGGCCTGAGTGGTTGTCAGAGTGTACGGCGCGCAGCCAGACCCTGCTAGCCGCACGGACTGAAAAGCGCCCGATGCGTCTCCTGTCTGCGCTAGCGGGCACTGCAAGGCCCGACCAGGACGTCTCTTCTTTCGCCAGCGAATACTTCTCCTATGTTCAGACCGCTGTCCATTTTCATCGGTGCGCGTTACACGCGCGCCAAGCGCCGCAACCACTTCGTTTCCTTTATCTCCCTGACGTCGATGATTGGCCTGGCCCTTGGCGTGCTGGTGATGATCGTCGTGCTGTCGGTAATGAATGGTTTCGACCGCGAGATGCGCACCCGTGTGCTCGGCATGGTGCCGCACGCCACCGTGGAAAGCAGTGTGCCGATCAATGACTGGCGCAGCCTGGCGGCCAGCATGGCCAAGCATCCGCAGGTGCTGGCAGTGGCGCCTTTCGTGCAGATGCAGGGTTTGCTGAGCAGCAACGGCGAAGTGCAAAAAGTGCTGATCAATGCCATTGATCCCCAGGAAGAGGCCAAGGTCTCGATCATTGGCGATTACTTCCAAAAAGGCAGCCTTGCGGCCCTGACGCCGGGCAGCTTTGGCATCGTTATCGGCGACAGCTCCGCAGCCAAACTCGGCGTAGGGGTTGGCGACAAGGTCACCTTCGTCGCGCCGGAAGTCACGGTGACCCCGGCGGGCATGTTCCCGCGTCTGAAGCGTTTCACCGTGGTCGGCATCTTCCATGTGGGTGCCGGTGAAGTGGACAACTTCGTGGCCATGGCCAATATCCAGGACCTGGCTCGCCTGCACCGCTGGAAGCCTGATCAGGTGCAGGGCATCCGCCTGAAACTGGCCGATCTGTTCCAGGCCCCCAAGGTCTCCTGGCAGTTGGCTGGGCGCTTGAGCGATGACTTTTATGCCCGTGACTGGACCCGCAGCCATGGCAACCTTTACCAGGCGATCCGCATGGAGAAGGCCATTATCGGCCTGCTGTTGCTGCTGATCGTCGCTGTGGCCGCGTTCAACATCATCTCCACCCTGGTGATGGTGGTTACCGACAAGAAGGCCGACATCGCCATCCTGCGTACTCTGGGCGCGACACCTGGGCAGATCATGGCCATCTTTATGGTTCAAGGCACCGTGATTGGCGTGGTCGGCACCGTGCTCGGTGCTGCACTGGGCAGCCTGGCCTCGCTGTATATCAGCAGCGCCATCTCCAGTCTGGAAAGCTTGTTTGGCTTCAAGATTCTTAACTCGGCGGTGTACTTCATCGACTACATCCCGGCGCAATTGCTGCTCGGCGATGTGCTGCTGGTCAGCGCCGCCGCCTTGTTGCTGAGTTTTTTTGCCACCTTATATCCCGCCTGGCGTGCCGCCCGCACCCAGCCCGCAGAGGCCTTGCGCTATGAGTGAGTTCGCTATGACCAATGAAACCCAGGCCGGGCGTGCCGTGCTCAGTTGCCGTAACTTGGGCAAGAGTTATGACGAGGGCCCGCAAGCGGTGGTGGTACTGGCCGACTTGCAGCTGGAATTGCTGCCCGGCGAGCGCGTGGCGATTGTCGGCAGCTCCGGTTCGGGCAAGAGCACCTTGCTCAACATGCTCGGCGGTCTGGATACGCCGAGCACTGGCAGCGTCTGGCTGGCGGGCGAAGAGTTGTCGGCCCTGAATGAAAAACAGCGCGGTCTGCTGCGCAATCGGGCGTTGGGCTTCGTCTATCAATTCCACCATTTGCTCGCCGAGTTCAGCGCCCTGGAAAACGTCTGCATGCCGCTGCTGATTGGTCGGGTGGCCATTCCAGAGGCACGTCAGCGCGCCACGGCGCTGTTGGAGCGTGTGGGGCTGGGCCATCGCCTGTCGCACAAGCCGGCAGAGTTGTCCGGTGGCGAGCGTCAGCGCGTGGCCATTGCCCGTGCTCTGGCCAATCGTCCGGGCCTGGTGCTGCTCGATGAACCGACCGGCAACCTCGATCAACACACTGCCCAGGGTATTCAGGACCTGATGCGTGAGCTGAGCAGCTCCTCGCAGACCGCCTTCCTGGTGGTGACCCACGACATGGCGCTGGCGCGGCAGATGGACCGAGTACTGCGTCTGGAAGACGGCCGGCTGGTGGCGATCTGATATGTTCCGGCCTCTCAGCGTTTTTATTGGCACGCGCTATACCCGCGCCAAGCGGCGTAACCACTTCATCTCGTTTATTGCCCTGACCTCGATGATCGGCCTGGCCCTGGGCGTGCTGGCGATGATCGTGGTGCTCTCGGTGATGAACGGTTTCCAGAAGGAAATGAGCACGCGGATTCTCGGCATGGTGCCCCATGCCAGCCTGCTCGCTGCGCAGCCGTTGGATGACTGGCAGCCCGTGGCTGCAGCTGCTCTGAAGCATCCGCAGGTGACAGCGGCGGTGCCCTTTACTGAGTTGGAAGGCATGCTCTCGTTCAGGGGCGCGATGCAGCCAATCCAGATCAGCGGCATTGACCCGCAACTGGAGCCGCAAGTCTCAATTATTGCCGAACATATGCAGCAGGGGCGCTTGGCGGACCTGCAGGCTGGTGAGTTCGGCGTGGTGGTGGGTGATGTCACCGCCCGACGCTTTCGCCTTAATCTGGGCGACAAGCTGACTCTGATTATTCCCGAGCGCAGCAGCGCCGCTGGCGGTGTGACGCCGCGGTTGCAGCGCTTGAATGTGGTCGGGGTATTCAAGGTCGGCGCTGAGCTGGATGGCTCCCTGGCCATGATTCACTTGGCGGATGCCGCGCAGATGCTGCGTTGGCAGCCCCATCAGGTGCAGAGCGTGCGCCTGGCGCTGAAGGACCTGTACCAGGCGCCGCAGGTGTCCAGTGCCATTGCCCAGCAGCTGGGTGAGGGCTATCGCGCGGTGGATTGGACCCTGACCCAGGGCAGCCTGTTCAGTGCGATGAAAATGGAGAAGACCATGATCGGCCTGCTGTTGCTGCTGATCGTGGCGGTGGCGGCTTTCAATATCATCGCCACCCTGATCATGGTGGTGGCCGATAAGGGCGGCGATATCGCCATCCTGCGCACCCTGGGCGCAACGCCCGCGCAGATCATGCAGATCTTCATGGTCCAGGGCACGCTGATCGGTTTTGTCGGCACCCTGGTGGGCGCCGTGCTGGGCGTTTTGGCAGCGCTGAATGTCAGCACCCTGGTGGCCTGGATCGAGCGTGTCAGCGGCCAGCATGTGTTCAGCTCGGACGTTTACTACATCAGCAATCTGCCGTCGGACCTGCAATCGGCCGATGTGCTGCTGGTGTGTGCTGCCGGGTTTGGTCTGAGCTTTCTGGCCACCCTGTATCCGTCCTGGCGTGCTGCGCAGATCCAGCCTGCCGAGGCCTTGCGCTACGAGTAGTTGTTAGCCTGAATAAAAAACGCCGCTGGATGCGCAATGCCGTTCACTTAAGTCGGGTGAGCGGCATTTTTGTAGCCCGGATGAAATCCGGGGCGCTGGTTGTCCTGCACATTTTTCCCCGATTTCATCTGGGCTACGTTTGTGGCGCTTTAAGCGGGCAACAGTGTGCTTGATGCGGCGTTTTTTATTCAGCGCTGGCGCCGGGCTTCCTGGCGTTTGCGCCAGTTGTGGCGTACCCACCAGCGCCAGTAAGTCATGGTCAAGCCATAACCTAGACCCGCAGCTAGCAGTCCGGTAATCACTGAGCCGAGCAGGAAGGGCTGCCATAAGCTGCTGAGTTCGGCACTGATCCAGGCCCAGGTCAGCTCGTCGGGCATCACCATGCTGGGTGTCTGCAGAATCCAGCTGCCCAGTTGATAGGTGCAGTAAAACACCGGTGGCATGGTGATCGGGTTGGTCAGCCACACGAGGCCAACCGAGATCGGCAGGTTGGCGCGGCTGATCACAGCCAGGCTGGCGGCCAGAAGCATCTGCATGGGAATGGGAATAAACGCCGCGAATAGGCCCATGGCCATGGCGCGCGACACCGAGTGGCGGTTGAGGTGCCAGAGGTTAGGGTCGTGCAGGACTTGTCCCAAGTGCCGCAGGGTAGGGTGGCCCTTGAGGTACTCGGGGTCAGGCATATAACGCTTGAATAGGCGACGCGGCATGGGGGCTCTCTGGCGGACAGGCGCGCCGACATTATGCACGGCTTTATGGGCGCTGGCCGAGGTTCACTTTGTGACAATAAATATGCAGGCGCCGCCCGCTATGCTGTGAGCACGGATGTGTTTTCGGGGTGGTGGCAGATGCGCACAGGGATGTTGGCGCTGGCGATGGGCTTGTTGGCTTTGCGCTGGCTGACGGTATTGCCGCCGACCTGGCTGTTGCTGGTATTGGTGCTGGTAGGGTTGTTGCTGCTGTGGCGCAGTTATCCCTTGGGCTTTTTCCTCCTGGGTTTTGCCTGGGCCTGCACGTCGGCGCAATGGGCGCTGGATGACCGACTGACGGCAGCCCTGGACAACCGCACGCTGTGGCTCGAAGGGCAGGTGACGGGGTTGCCAGCACGCGGCGATGGCGTGCTGCGCTTTCAGCTTGAAGCGGCCGAAGCACGCACGGTGCAGCTGCCGCAACGGCTGCGTCTGTCCTGGTATGGCGGCCCGCCGATGCAGGCTGGCGAGCGCTGGCGTCTGGCGGTGCAGTTGCGTCGCCCGCTCGGCACTGCCAATCCCCATGTGTTTGATTACGAGGCCTGGCTGCTGGCCCAGCGCATCGGTGCGGTGGGCAGCGTCAAGGCCGGTGAGCGCGTGCAGGCGGCCGGTGGCATCACCGGATGGCGTGACCAGTTGCGCCAGCGTTTGCTACAGACCCCGGCCTTTGCCCGTGAAGGTGCTCTGGCGGCGCTGGTGCTGGGTGATGGCTCGGGGTTGTCGCGGGCTGACTGGCAGGCGCTGCAGGCCACCGGCACGGTTCATCTAATGGTGATCTCCGGTCAGCATATCGCCCTGTTGGCAGGCTTGGTGTATGCCGCCGTGGCCGGCTTGGCGCGGCTGGGCTTATGGCCGCGGGCGTTGCCGTGGCTGCCGTGGGCCTGTGGTCTGGGATTCGCTGCTGCGGTGGGTTACGGCGTGCTGGCGGGCTTCGAGGTGCCGGTGCAGCGGGCCTGTGTGATGGTGGCACTGGTGCTGTTGTGGCGATTGCGTTTTCGTCATCTGGGTGTCTGGCTGCCGCTGCTGGTGGCGCTCAATGCCGTGTTGCTGGTTGAGCCTCTGGCCAGTTTGCAGGCGGGGTTCTGGTTGTCGTTTGCCGCTGTGGCGGTGTTGTTGCTGGTGTTCGCCGGCCGTCTGGGCGCCTGGTCGTGGTGGCGCAGTTGGGGGCGAGCACAGTGGGCCATGGCGGTGGGCCTGCTGCCGGCGATGCTCGCCCTGGGCCTGCCTGTGAGTATCAGCGGGCCGCTGGCTAATTTGCTGGCGGTGCCGTTGCTGGGTGTCTTGGTAGTACCACTGGCCTTGCTCGGGACGTTGCTGTTGCCTGTGCCATGGCTGGGTGAGGCGTGTTTGTGGCTGGCCGGCGGGTTGTTGCACGGTTTGTTCTTGGTGTTGACGCAAATGGCTGCCGTACTGCCCGCCTGGCTGCCCGTGGCGCCACCACTGTGGGCCTGGTGTCTGGGGGCGCTCGGGGCCGTGCTACTGCTGTTGCCGGCGGGTGTGCCAGGGCGCGGTCTGGGCTTCTTGCTCGTGCTGCCCTTGCTGTGGGTGCCAGTTGCCCGGCCGGCTGTGGGGGAGGTGGAGGTTTGGCATTGGGATGTGGGGCAGGGCTTATCGGTGCTGCTGCGCACTCGCGAGCATGCGCTGTTGTATGACGCCGGCCCCAGGCATGGGGATTTCGACTTGGGCGAGCGCTTGGTATTGCCGGCACTGCGCGCACAGGGCGTCAACCGCCTGGATGTGCTGCTGCTCAGTCATGCCGACCTAGATCACGCCGGTGGCGCTGAGGCATTAAAGCGGGGCTTAGTCGTAGGGCGTGTCTTGAGTGGTGAGGCATCGGCGCTGCCGGCGCAATTGGCGGCGCAGGCATGCATCGATGGCGACAGTTGGCAATGGGATGGGGTGCTTTTCACCACTTGGCGCTGGCAGCAGGCGCCAGAGGGCAATGCGGCATCCTGTGTATTGCAGGTCGAGGCGGCGAGCGGCGAGCGTTTGTTGCTCACCGGTGATATTGATCAGGCCGCCGAGCGGGCGCTATTGGCCAGTGGTCGCGATCTGCGCGCCGACTGGCTGCAGGTGCCTCATCACGGCAGTGGCAGCTCCTCGTCCCTGGCGTTTGTGCAGGCCGTGGCGCCGCGGGCGGTGTTGCTCTCGCGGGGCCGTTATAACGCCTACGGCCATCCCCATCCGCGGGTGATGGCGCGTTACCGTGCGCTTGGCGCTGTGGTCTATGACAACGTGCCCAATGGCACCTTGCGCCTGCTGCTGGGTCAATACGGCGAGGCCCGTGGTGAACGGGAGCAGCGGTATTTCTGGCGATAAGAGATGCCGGTAAAAATGCGAACCGCAGCGGTCGGCGGCGTCACGGCCCTATGCCAGGGTCTGTTCCCGTTTCATTCGCGGCCGCGCCGGCGCCGGATTTTGCGCGAGGCAAGGCGCGAGGAGCGCGATTTGGTTGTTCCAAATAAGCGACGAGCAACGCCGCCTCGCGCAAAATCCGGCCCGGCCCTTCGGGTTGTGCGAGAAATGGCCCCCGCTGTTGTTGCAGGACTTGGCAAGGGAATAACCATTACCTGCGTCCTGCGCCTAACCGGGGACCATTTCTCGCGACAACGCGGCTTGCAATGAAGCGGGAACAGACCCTAGAGTGTGGCCACTTTTTACTAGGGGGCATGCCACAGTGTGGGAATTGGTCAAAGCTGGCGGTTGGATGATGCTGCCGATTATTTTGAGTTCGATTGTGGCCCTGGCGATCATTGCCGAGCGCTTGTGGACCCTGCGTGTCAGTCGCGTGGCTCCGGCCCATCTGCTCGGTCAGGTGTGGCGCTGGATCAAAGACAAACAACTGAATAGTCAGAAGCTCAAAGAGCTGCGCGCTTCTTCGCCGTTAGGTGAGGTGCTGGCCGCTGGTCTGGCCAACTCCAAGCATGGTCGCGAGATCATGAAAGAGTGCATCGAGGAAGCCGCCAGCCGGGTCATCCATGAGCTGGAGCGCTACCTCAATGCCCTGGGCTCCATTGCTGCCATGGCGCCGCTGCTGGGCTTGCTGGGCACCGTGTTCGGCATGATCGAGATTTTCAGTGGTTTCATGGATGGCGGCATGGCCAACACGGCCGCATTGGCCAGTGGCATCGGCAAGGCGTTAATCACCACGGCTGCCGGCCTGATCGTGGCCATCCCGGCGGTGTTCTTCCATCGCTACCTGCTGCGCCGCATCGACGAGATTGTGGTGTCCATGGAGCAGGAAGCCATCAAGTTGGTAGAAGTGGTGCAAGGTGACCGTGAGGTGGATTTCAGCGAGGTGGGTAAAGCGTGAAATTTCGCCGCAGGGCGGGCGGTGCGGCCCGCGAAGAGGTTTACCTTAATCTCACGTCGTTGATTGACGTGATTTTCGTGTTGCTGTTGTTCTTCGTCGTCACCACCACCTTCAGCCGGCCCAGCCAACTGAAGATCGACTTGCCCGAAGCCAGCAGCGGTACGCCGCCAGAAGCCAGTGCGCAGAAGCAATTGGAGGTGTTGGTGGGCGCTGATGGCCAGTACGAGGTCAACGGCCAGCTGTTGCTTACCAGTGATCTGGACAGTCTGATGACTGCTCTGCAGCGCGAGTCAGAGGGCAACAACAGCTTGCCCTTGACCCTTAGCGCTGATGCCAAAACCCCGCATCAAGCTTTTATCACCGCCATGGATGCCGCCGGCAAGCTGGGCTTTGCCCACTTGCGCATCACCACTGTTGAGGCCAAGGCGGCACCTTGATGGGCTTGGCAGAGCGGCTGGTCAACGCCTGGTATCAAGGCCATCAGGCTTTATTACTGCTGCGTCCGCTGGAGTGGCTGTACCGCGCAGTGGTGCAGCGTAAGCGTCAGCGCTTCCTTGCTGGTCAGTCGCCATCCTATCGTGCCCCGGTGCCGGTGATCGTGGTGGGTAATATCACCGTGGGCGGTACCGGCAAGACGCCGCTGATTCTCTATTTGATCGACCATTGCCGCGCTCGCGGGCTGCGCGTTGGTGTGGTCAGTCGTGGTTATGGCGCCCAGCCGCCGAGCGTACCGTGGCGCGTCACGGCCGAGCAGAGTGCCGACGAAGCGGGAGATGAGCCCTTGCTGTTGGTGCAGCGCAGCGGCGTCGCGCTGATGATCGACCCTGATCGCGCGCGCGCGGTGCAGGCCTTGCTCAGCGCCGAGCCGCTGGACTTGATTCTCTGCGACGACGGTTTGCAGCATTACCGCCTCGCCCGCGACCTAGAGCTGGTGTTGATTGATGCGGTGCGCGGCCTGGGGAATGGCCGTTGCTTGCCTGTCGGCCCGCTGCGCGAGCCGCAGGCGCGGTTGCAGTCGGTAGATGCCGTGCTGTTCAACGGTGCCAGTGCCGATAGCGCCGAGGGTTTCGGTTTTACCCTGCAGCCAACGGCACTGGTCAATGTCGCCAGTGGCGAGCGCCAGTCCCTGGATGTATTTGCTCCGGGGCAGGCCGTCCATGCAGTGGCGGGTATCGGTAATCCGCAGCGTTTCTTCCGTACCCTTGAGGCGCTAAACTGGCGCCCAATCGCCCATGCGTTTGCCGATCATGCCACCTACAGCGCGGCGAGCCTGGAGTTCAGCCCGTCGTTGCCACTGCTGATGACTGAGAAGGATGCGGTCAAGTGTCGTGCCTTCGCACAACCGGATTGGTGGTATCTGGCGGTCGATGCACGACCTTCGCCGGCCTTTAGCGCCTGGCTGGATGGGCAGCTGGATGCTTTGCTGGTCGCCCGCCACTGATCTGTCACGGATTCCTCCGTTTATTAATTTGCCTTCAAGGACGCCATCATGGACCCGAAACTGCTCGATATTCTTGCCTGCCCACTGTGCAAAGGCCCGCTGAAGCTGACGAGCGACAAGTCCGAGTTGATCTGCAAGGCTGATGCCTTGGCCTTCCCGGTGCGTGATGGCATCCCAGTGATGCTGGAAAGCGAAGCGCGCACTTTGAGCACTGACGAGCGTCTGGATAAATAGTATGCACACTGCCTTCACCGTGGTTATCCCAGCCCGTTATGCCTCCAGCCGCCTGCCGGGTAAGCCGCTGCAGGACATTGCCGGCAAGCCGATGGTTCAGCATGTCTGGGAGCAGGCGCGCAAAAGCAGTGCTGCGCGGGTGGTCATTGCCACCGATGATGCGCGCATTCTTGAAGCCTGCCAGGGCTTTGGTGCCGAAGTGGTCATGACCCGCCCCGAACACAACTCCGGTACTGATCGCCTGGCCGAAGTGGCGACGCAACTGGGCTTGGCTGCGGATGCCATTGTGGTCAACGTGCAGGGCGACGAACCGTTGATCCCGCCGGCGATCATCGATCAGGTGGCTGCCAATCTGGCCGCCCACAGCGAAGCCGGGATCGCCACCTTGGCTGAGCCTATTGAAGATGTGGCGGCGCTGTTCAATCCCAATGTGGTCAAGGTCTCGTGCAACCTCAAAGGCCTGGCCCTGACCTTCAGTCGTGCGCCGTTGCCGTGGGCGCGAGATGCGTTTGCGCTCAGCCGCGATGCCTTGCCGGCCGGCGTGCCGTACCGTCGGCATATCGGTATTTATGCTTACCGCGCCGGCTTTCTGCACGACTTCGTCGCCTGGGGCCCGTGTCAGCTTGAAGATACCGAGTGCCTTGAGCAGCTGCGTGCGCTCTGGCATGGCGTGGCCATTCATGTTGCCGATGCCTTGCAGTCGCCACCCGCAGGCGTCGACACCCTGGAAGACCTGCAGCGGGTCCGCCGCCTGTTGGGGGCTTGATGCGGGTTTTGTTTGTTTGCCTGGGTAATATCTGTCGTTCGCCAACTGCCGAGGCGGTATTTCGCCAGCAGTTGAGTGCGGCGGGGCTCGATGCCCAGGTTGCTGTGGACTCCGCGGGTACCAGCGATTGGCATGTAGGCAAGCCGGCGGACACCCGCACGCGCCTGGCGGCTCAGCGCCGTGGATACGACATGACGGCGCTGCGTGGTCGGCAGGTGCAGGTCGAGGATTTTTCCCGCTTTGATCTGATTCTGGCGATGGACGCCAGCAATATGGCTGATCTGCAAGCGCTGCAGCCGGCTGACTCCCATGCGGAGCTGGACCTCTACCTGCGTCGTTATCAGTTGGCCCTGGATGAAATGCCGGACCCGTATTACGGGGGCGAAGAGGGCTTCGAGCACGTTCTGGATCTGGCTGAACAGGCCGCGGCCTGCTTGCTGGCTGAAGTTCGGGGGCGCCTGTGAGTCTGAATGTAGAAGCCGATGTTTCGCTGCAGCCGTTCAATACCTTCGGCGTGGCGACGCGTGCGCGTTACCTGGCGCATGCCCATGACGATGCCGAGGTGGGCGAGGCGCTCCAGGCGGCCAAGCGCCTGCAATTACCGCTGCTGGTGATTGGCGGTGGCAGCAACCTGTTGCTGACGGGTGATGTTGAGGCGCTGGTGCTGCGCATGGCCAGTCGCGGTCTGCGGATTGTGTCGAGCCAGGGTGATGCGGTGTTGGTGGAAGCCGAAGCGGGGGAGCCCTGGCATCCCTTTGTGCAATGGACCCTGGAGCAAGGCCTGCAAGGGCTGGAGAATCTCAGTCTGATTCCCGGTACGGTGGGCGCGGCGCCGATGCAGAACGTTGGCGCTTATGGGGTTGAAATCAAAGATGTGTTTGCCGGGCTGACCGCCCTGGATCGGCACACCGGTGAGTTGCGTGAGTTCACGCTGGACGAGTGTGAGTTTGCTTACCGTGACAGCCGGTTCAAGCGTGAAGCGGGTCGCTGGTTGATTCTGCGTGTGCGCTTCGCCTTGGCTCGCGCTGGCGCTCTGCGTCTAGATTACGGTCCGCTGCGTCAGCGGCTGGCCGAGCAGGGGGTTAGCGAGCCGACCGCCAGTGATGTCAGTCTGGCCATCTGCAGCATTCGCAGCGAAAAGCTGCCCGATCCGGCTGTGCTCGGCAATGCCGGGAGTTTTTTCAAAAATCCCTTGGTGTCTGCCGACCTGGCGGCGCAGTTGCGCGTGGAACATGCCGATCTGGTGGCGTATCCGCAGGCCGATGGTCAGGTGAAGCTGGCTGCGGGCTGGCTAATCGAGAAAGCTGGCTGGAAGGGCTTTCGCGATGGCGATGCGGGTGTTCACCGTCAGCAGGCACTGGTACTGGTCAATTACGGTGAGGCTACAGGCGCCCAGCTGCTGGCGCTGGCCCGCCGTATCCAGGCCGACATACAGGCGCAGTTTGCCGTTTCGCTAGAGATTGAGCCGAATATCTTGTGATGCGCTGTGCGCCTCTGGTCTAAGCAGTTCTACCCCTGATATTCGCGGCTGAAGCCGCTCCTACGTTTGGGGGTGCTGCAATGTTTGGCGGGTATGGAGCCAATTGCACTGATTAAAAGACGCAAATAAAAAAGGGGATGCATTTAGCATCCCCTTTTTTATGGATGGACTACATCAGGTGAGGGGTTTCACTTCCTCGGCCTGTTGTACTTCAGCTTCGCTGGCCGTGTTGGCCTCAGTCTCTACTGCGGTTTCAGCGGCCGGAGCAGTCTCAACGACGGCAGCAGGTTCGCTGTCGACGTTGGCGCTTGCTGGCGCTTCAACAGCGGCTACAACTTCGGCTTCCGGTGCTGCGGCCACTTCGATGCTGGCGACAGGGGCCTGAGCGGCCTCTTGTGCCAGGCGTTCGGCTTCGCGTTGACGACGACGAACTTCGCGTGGGTCGTTGGGCGCGCGGCCACCGGCAATTACCGGTGCGGCGACCACTTCGGCCACGGTAGCTGCCTCAGGTACTGCTTCAGCAGCAACCTCGACGACTACAGGCGCCACGTCTGTCGGTGCAGCAACAACTTCTGGTGCTGCTTCGGCAACGGCGGCAGGCGCTTCAACAGTTGCAGTCACTGCCTGCACGGTTTCAGCTTCTACTACAGCTGGGGCCGGCTCAACGATCACTTCGCTTACGCTTGCAGCGGCTTGTTCTGCAGGAGCAGGTTCAGCGACAGCAGCAGGGCTTGGCTCGGCAACTACGGCAACAGCTTCTTCGTTGTGGCTGGTAACTGCCGGAGCGGCGGTTTCAGCGGCAACTTCGGTAGCGGCTTGGCTGTCGCTGATGATTTCGCTGGCAGCGACGGCTACTGCAGTCGCTACGGCAACATCAGCCACTGGCAGTTCTTGAGCAGGCTGTTCGGCCGACTCTTCGGTGCCTTCTTCGCTGCCTTCGATCACGTTGCCATTGGCATCGCTTTGACGCTCGCGACGATTGCTGCGGCGACGCTGACCACGGGAACGGCGGCGGGGGCGATCGCCACCTTCACTGTTGTCCTGGCCATCATCTTGCAGTTGTTCTTCGCTGCTCAGTACTTCTTCGTCTTCGCTGACTTTCTCGGCGCGCGGTTGACGCTCTTCACGCGGTGCGCGTGGTTGACGTTCTTCCCGTGGCGGACGAGCAGGGCGTTCTTCACGAACCACTTCCTGGCCTTGTGCATCCAGCGGCTCACGCAGTTCACGCGGCTGACGCTCTTCGCGTGGTTTGCGGTCTTCACGAGGCTCGCGCGGCGGACGCGACTGACGCACTTCCTGCGGCTCGCGAACTTCTACCACTTCACGTGGTTGACGCTCTTCACGCGGCTGGCGCGGTTGGCGCTCTTCACGGGGTTCGCGTGGCTCGCGGGCGGCGCGTTCTTCACGAGGCTGACGCTCTTCGCGCGGCTTGCGCTCTTCGTCGCGACCGCCACGACCACCACGGCCGCGAGTTTGCTGGCGACCGTTACGGCGCTGCTCTTCGCTGCGCGGTGCGCGTTCGATGGTTGGTTTTTCGATTACCAGTGCCGGCGCTTCTTCTTTGCTGGCGAACAGGCTGACCAGCGACTTGACCAGACCTTTGAACAGGCTTGGCTCGCTGCTGGCGGCATGGGCAACAGGCGCAGCCGGTGCTTCGGTGATCGGGGCTGGAGCCGGAGCGGCGGTGCGTTCCGGAGCGGTCTTCACGGCAGCTTCCTGGCGTGCCAGGGTGCGGGTGGCGGCAGCCGGTTGGGCTTCTTCCACTT
The DNA here is from genome assembly GCF_059567785.1 of Pseudomonas sp. BGA-UO-ETr-WB11. Lineage (NCBI taxonomy): Bacteria > Pseudomonadati > Pseudomonadota > Gammaproteobacteria > Pseudomonadales > Pseudomonadaceae > Pseudomonas > Pseudomonas sp. BGA-UO-ETr-WB11. The sequence goes on from NZ_JCAQOS010000007.1 coordinate 277,546, forward strand.
CGACGGTGGTCATTTCATAGCTGGACAGCGGGGTCTGCAGATCCGGGCTGTCGTCGCGCAGGCGCTGCACTTCGAAGTGCGGCGTTTCCAGGTGATCGTTTGGCAGGATCACGATGCGTGCACGGGTGCGCAGTTCGATCTTGGTGATCGAGTTGCGTTTTTCGTTGAGCAGGAAGGCGGCGACCGGAATTGGCACTTGGGCGCGAACTTCGGCGGTGCGGTCTTTCAGGGCTTCTTCTTCGATCAGGCGCAGGATCGCCAGCGACAGCGACTCAACATCACGAATGATGCCCTGGCCGTTGCAACGCGGGCAGACGATGCCGCTGCTTTCGCCCAGGGATGGACGCAGGCGCTGACGGGACATTTCCAGCAGGCCGAAGCGCGAGATGCGACCGACTTGTACACGGGCACGGTCGGCTTCCAGGCTTTCGCGGACTTTTTCTTCCACGGCGCGCTGGTTCTTGGCCGGGGTCATGTCGATGAAGTCGATCACGATCAGGCCGCCGATGTCGCGCAGACGCAGTTGGCGAGCGATTTCTTCGGCTGCTTCCAGGTTGGTCTGCAGGGCGGTTTCTTCGATGTCGCTGCCTTTGGTCGCGCGGGCCGAGTTGATGTCGATGGACACCAGGGCTTCGGTCGGGTCGATCACGATCGAGCCGCCGGATGGCAGGCGTACTTCACGCTGGAAGGCGGTTTCGATCTGGCTTTCAATCTGGAAGCGGTTGAACAGCGGCACGCTGTCTTCGTACAGCTTGATCTTGCTGGCGTACTGCGGCATCACCTGGTTGATGAAGCTCAGGGCTTCCTGCTGCGCTTCAACGCTGTCGACCAGTACTTCGCCGATGTCCTGGCGCAGGTAGTCGCGGATGGCGCGGATGATCACGTTGCTTTCCTGGTAGATCAGGAAAGGCGCGGCGCGGTCCAGCGAGGCTTCCTTGATGGCGCCCCACAGTTGCAGCAGGTAATCGAGGTCCCACTGCATTTCTTCGCTGGAGCGACCCAGGCCTGCAGTGCGCACGATCAGGCCCATGTCTGCCGGTGCGTTGAGGCCGTTGAGGGCTTCACGCAGTTCGTTACGTTCTTCGCCTTCAATGCGGCGCGAGATGCCACCGGCACGTGGGTTGTTCGGCATCAGTACCAGATAGCGACCGGCGAGGCTGATGAAGGTGGTGAGGGCGGCGCCCTTGTTGCCACGCTCTTCTTTCTCGACCTGGACGATGACTTCCTGGCCTTCCTTGAGCACGTCCTTGATGTTGACGCGGCCTTCAGGAGCCTTGGAGAAATATTCGCGGGAGATTTCTTTCAGCGGCAGGAAGCCGTGGCGATCGGCACCAAAGTCGACGAACGCAGCTTCGAGGCTGGGTTCGACGCGGGTGATCTTGCCTTTGTAGATGTTGGCTTTCTTCTGTTCACGGGCACCGGACTCGATGTCCAGGTCGTACAGGCGCTGGCCATCTACCAGAGCAACACGCAACTCTTCGGGTTGAGTGGCGTTAATTAGCATTCTTTTCATGTTGTACCGTCGGTTTCCGGGCTTGCGGAAAAAGCGTTCGGCACACACGACTCTCACGGTCGGTGTCAGGTGAGTCAGGAGCGGTTGTCAGCCGTTCCAGTGTCTAGCGGCGCTCGGCCAATAGGGCCGGGGTCGCGACGACATCTCCTGCTAATGGTGATGACTGAAGCATTCAGTCAGGAGGAGGAATCAACCATCGGTAGCGGACGTAATGAAGCGTCTTGAATAAGGTCCAATGCTACACAGTCCGACGGTTGTGCATCTCCACCCTACACGTATCCGAAGAAAATCGGGTGCCGCGCGCAGAATCCGCAGCGGGTTAGCAATTACCGCAATAATCCTCAGGGATTATCGCGCGTCGTATCTAAAGGCGTTGGTTTCCGGCTCATTCACGGCCTTGGCGGCGAATGATCCGTCGGACGGCCTTACGTCCTGAATGGATTGCGCTCGATGGGGGATGGCAGTTTTAGCGAACATCCGCAAATCGGACCGCTTTTGGCGGCGTTCGCGAATATAGCAGTAATCATTAAGTGCTTCAATTCCATAAAAAATTGTTATGATTGAAGGATGACAAATCCTTCCTCTCCGATCACCGCAGTGCAACTGCTGGAGGTCGCGCCGGAGTATGCCGGCCAGCGTATCGACAACTTCTTGCGCACCCAGCTCAAGGGTGTGCCCAAGACTTTGATTTATCGCATTTTGCGTAAAGGCGAAGTGCGGGTGAACAAGGGTCGAATCAAACCTGAATATAAGTTGCAGGCCGGCGATATTGTTCGCGTGCCGCCGCTACGCCTGGCTGAGCGTGATGAGCCGGCGCCACTGGCGCAGGGCTTGCTTGACCGCTTGGAGGCGTCAATTGTCTTCGAGGACAAGGCGCTGATTGTTATTAACAAGCCTGCTGGGATTGCTGTGCATGGTGGTAGCGGCCTGAACTTTGGGGTGATTGAGGCATTTCGCCAGTTGCGTCCGGATGCCAAGGAATTGGAGTTGGTCCATCGCCTGGATCGCGATACATCTGGTCTGCTGATGATCGCTAAAAAGCGCAGCATGCTGCGCCATCTGCATGCCGAATTGCGCGGTGATGGCGTGGACAAGCGCTATATGGCGCTGGTGCGCGGGCACTGGGCGACGGCCAAGAAACAGGTCAATGCGCCATTGCTGAAGAACACCCTGCGTTCCGGCGAGCGCATGGTTGAGGTCAATGATGAGGGCAAGGAGGCGCTGACGATCTTTCGTGTGCTGCGCCGCTTTGGTGAATTCGCCACCTTGATCGAGGCCAAGCCTGTTACTGGGCGCACCCATCAGATTCGTGTGCATGCGCTGCATGCCGGGCATGCGATTGCTGGCGATTCGAAATACGGCGACGAAGACTTCACCCGTGAAATTCGCGATGCCGGAGGCAAGCGTCTGTTCCTGCATGCATACGCACTGCGGGTGCCGCTGCCGGATGGCGGCGAGCTGCAATTGGAAGCGCCGGTGGATGAAATGTGGGCGCGTACGCTGGAGCGTCTGGGTGCGTGATTATCAGCTGCTGATCTTCGACTGGGATGGCACGCTGGTCGACTCCATCGGTCGTATCGTTGAGGCGATGCATCAGGCTGCCCTTAGCAGTGGATTGCCGCGCCTCGATGATGTGGTCATCAAAGGCATTATTGGCCTGGCCTTGCCGGAGGCTATTCGGGTGTTGTATCCCGAGCTGGAGGATCAGGCGTGTAGTGAGCGCTTTGCGCAGCGCTACAGTGACTGCTATTTAACTCTGGAGACCGAGCCGTCACCGCTGTTTCCGGGTGTGGCTGAGGCGCTTGAGGCATTTCGGGCGCAGGGCTTTCACTTGGCGGTGGCTACGGGCAAGAGTCGCCATGGTTTGCAGCGGGTGCTCAAGGGGCGTGGCTGGTGTGATTATTTTGATCTCACGCGTTGCGCGGATGAAACGGCCAGCAAGCCCCATCCGTTGATGTTGCATGAGACCCTCCAGCATTTTCAGTTGCCGCCGGAGCGGGCGTTGATGGTGGGGGACTCGTCATTCGATTTGCAGATGGCGCATAACGCTGGCATGGATTCGGTGGCGGTTGGCTACGGGGCGCAGCCCTTGGCTGTGCTGCAGGAGCAGCGGCCGCGTTTGGCGATCGAACGTTTTTCACAGTTGCGCGAGTGGTTGGCGTGATTTTCCGGTGAATAATTGACAGGAAGGATGAGCATGGCGGACGAATGGAAGACGGCCTCGGCAGAGGGTGCTGAGGGTAAAAGTTGGAAGCTGCTGGAAACGACTCTGCTGGCGGGCGTGCAAGAGCAGCGTAGGGCGCGGCGCTGGGGGATCTTCTTCAAGTTGCTGACTTTTGTGTACCTGTTTGGCGCACTGGCAATGTTCTCGCCGATGCTTGATTTTCAGAAAACGGCAGCACGCAGTGCATCGCATACGGCGCTGATCGAAGTGCGTGGGGTGATTGCCGATCAGGAGTCGGCCAGTGCCGATAACATCGTTAGCAGTCTGCGCGCGGCCTTCGAGGACCCGAAAACCAAGGGCATTATCCTGCGTATCAACAGTCCGGGTGGTAGCCCGGTGCAGTCCGGCTATATCTATGACGAAATTCGCCGGCTGCGGGCCGAGCACACTGCGGTCAAGGTGTATGCAGTGATTACCGATATTGGTGCTTCTGGGGCCTATTACATCGCCAGTGCGGCTGATGAAATTTACGCCGACAAATCCAGTTTGGTGGGTTCCATTGGTGTGACGGCGGCCAGTTTTGGTTTTGTCGATGTGATGCAAAAAGTCGGTGTTGAGCGGCGCGTGTACACCTCCGGTGAGCACAAGGCCTTTCTCGACCCCTTCCAGCCGCAAAAGGCTGACGAGACGCAGTTCTGGCAGTCGGTGCTGAATACCACGCATCGGCAGTTTATCGACAGCGTCAAGCAGGGGCGTGGCGATCGCCTGAAGGTTGAAGGGCATCCAGAGTTGTTCTCTGGGTTGGTCTGGTCGGGTGAGCAGGCATTGGCGTTGGGCTTGGTCGATAAGCTGGGCAGCAGCAGCTATGTTGCGCGCGACGTGATTGGTGCCAAGGAAATCGTTGATTACACCCTGCAGGACACACCGTTTGATCGCTTTGCGAAAAAGCTTGGCGCCAGTGTGGCTGAGCATGTGGCGATCTGGGCGGGCTTCTCGGGGCCGACGCTGCGCTGATCGTTCAAGACTGTTGTCTGAGCCCGGCTTTTGCCGGGCTTTTTCATTATGGCGCGGTCAGGGGATTTGCACGCCTTCATTGATGAGCATGTCCACCAGGCGGATCAGGGGGAGGCCTATTAGGCTGGTAGCGTCGCAGCCCTCGGTAGCGCGAAACAGGCTGACACCCAAACCTTCGGCCTTGAAGCTGCCGGCGCAGTCAAAGGGCTGTTCGGCCTCCAGGTAGCGGCGAATGCGCTCGGGGTCGAGCTGGCGAAAATGCACGGTAAACCTGATGCAGTCGGTTTGCTGGCGATTGCTGGCACTGTTGAGCAGGCAGAGACCGGTCAGGAAGGTCACGCTGGCACCGCTGGCGGCTTCTAGCTGCGCTTGTGCACGGCTCATGGTGTGGGGCTTGCCAAGGATCTGGTCGCCAAGCACGGCGACCTGGTCTGAGCCGATGATCAGGTGGTTGGGGTGTTGCTCGGCCAAGGCGCGCGCTTTTTCTTCTGCCAGGCGGCGTACCAGGCTTTCAGGGCTCTCGTTCGGGCGGTGGCTTTCGTCGATTGCCGGGGCGCTCCAGGTAAATGGCAAGCGCAAGCGACTGAGCAGTTCGCGGCGGTAAGGTGAGCTGGATGCGAGTACCAGGGGTTGCATGGTCTTCTCCTGTGGCGTGGCCGGCGATTCTAGTGGCTATGTCTATGGGCTGACAGGTGGAATTTCCTTTGACAGTGGTAGGGCGCATCCCTAGAATGCTGCGCCTATGTTGAATGCACCGATTCCACCTCACGTTGATCCGCGCAAACTGGCTGATCGTGGCACTACCCTGGAAGGGGAGGTGTTGCTAGCTGGCTTGTTGCGACTCTGTGATCCGCTTGCGGATGACGCTGGGCTCGTTCGGGCGAAGTTTGTCTTCGGTCGCGATGAGCAAAAAGCTGTGGTTATTCGCAGCGAGATCGATGTTGAAGTCAAGATGGTTTGTCAGCGTTGTCTGGAGCTGGTCGCTCTGCCGATCCATAGCGAATGTGAATACGCTGTGGTGAAAGAAGGAACGGCCATTGAGTTGCAGCCGAAAGGCTACGATGTCCTGGAAATGGGTGAGGAACCGCTGGATTTGTTGGCGTTGGTTGAGGATGAATTATTGCTCGCCTTGCCGATTGTTCCAGCCCATGCCCCTGATGCTTGCCAGCCGCCGGCGGGCCTTGATGAGCCTGATTCGAGCGAGGACGAGGTAACACGGTCCAACCCGTTCAGCGTACTTGCGCAGTTAAAGCGTGACCCAAACGTTTAGGAGTTAATAAGTTATGGCTGTTCAGCAGAACAAAAAATCCCGTTCCGCCCGCGACATGCGCCGTTCGCACGACGCACTGGACGCTAGCGCTCTGTCCGTAGAGAAAAGCACTGGTGAAGTACACCTGCGTCACCACGTGTCTCCGGAAGGCGTTTATCGTGGTCGTAAAGTGATCGACAAGGGCGCTGACGAGTAAATCTTGTCCGCTCCGATCATCGCAGTTGATGCAATGGGTGGGGACTTCGGTCCCCACTGCATTGTTCCGGCCAGCCTCGCCTGTTTGGCCGAAATCCCCTCGTTGCACCTGGTCCTCGTCGGCCAAGAATCCCTCCTTGAAGAACTGATTGCCCGCCATTCCGGTGTCGATCGCTCGCGCCTGCGCATTGAGCACGCCGCTGAAGTGATTGGCATGGCCGAACGTCCCTCACAGGCGTTGCGCGGTAAACCTGACTCCTCCATGCGCGTGGCGCTGGAATTGCTGCGTGATGGCAAGGCGCAGGCCTGTGTCAGTGCTGGCAATACCGGGGCTCTGATGGCGTTGTCGCGCTATGTGCTGAAAACCCTGCCGGGTATTGATCGACCGGCCATGGTTACGGCCATTCCTACGGCGCGCGGTCATTGTCACCTGCTGGATCTGGGTGCCAATGTCGATTGCAGTGCCGAGCATTTGTACCAGTTTGCCCTGATGGGCGTTGTGGCTGCCGAGGCGCTTGGCGTTGAGCGTCCGCGCGTGGCGCTGTTGAATGTCGGCACCGAAGACGTCAAGGGTAATCAGCAGGTGAAGCTGGCAGCCAGTCTGTTGCAGCAGGCGCAGGGGCTGAATTACATCGGCTTCATTGAGGGGGATGGGCTCTACCGTGGCGACGCCGATGTGGTGGTGTGCGACGGTTTTGTCGGCAATATTCTGCTCAAATCCAGCGAGGGTTTGGCTGCGATGATTGCGACGCGGATCGAGGCGTTGTTCCGTGCGTCGCTACGGGCTCGCCTGCTGGGCTTGTTGGCGCTGCCGCTGTTACGCCGTTTGCAACGTGAGTTGGGGCCGGTGCAGCGCAATGGCGCGAGCTTTCTAGGTCTGCAGGGAATTGTGGTCAAAAGTCATGGCGCGGCAGCCCCTGAGGCCTTTCAAAGTGCCATCCGCCTGGCGTTGGCGGAGGTGCGAGAAAACCTGCCGCAGCGTCTGCATGGGCGTCTTGAGCATCTGTTGCTGTAGGATGTGACCCCTTTGGTGGGCCTGGCATCCAACGAAGAACGTATTTCGCCGGGTCTACCGGATGACTATTCCTTCGACGATCAGATCATTAGAGAGCCATTCAAATGTCTGCAAACCTCGCATTTGTCTTTCCAGGCCAGGGCTCTCAAGCCCTTGGCATGTTGGCTGAGCAGGGTGCTCAGCACGCGCTGATTATCGAGACCTTTGCTGAAGCGTCCGCCGCGTTGGGTTACGACCTCTGGGCGTTGACCCAGCAAGGGCCGGAAGCGCTGCTCAATCAAACCGACAAGACTCAGCCTGCGATTCTGGCTGCCTCGATTGCCTTGTGGCGTCTGTGGTTGGCTGAGGCTGGCGTGCGTCCAGCCTTTGTCGCCGGGCATAGTCTGGGCGAGTATTCGGCCTTGGTGGCGGCGGGCAGTCTCGGCTTTGCCGATGCGCTGAAGTTGGTGGAGCGCCGTGGTCAGTTGATGCAGCAGGCCGTGCCGGCTGGGCAGGGTGGTATGGCGGCGATTCTCGGCCTGGACGATGCTCAGGTGCTGGCAGCCTGTGCCGAAGCAGCCCAGGGCGAGGTGGTCAGTGCAGTGAATTTCAATGCCCCTGGTCAGGTGGTTATTGCCGGTGGTGCGGCTGCCGTTGAGCGCGCGATTGCGGCCTGTAAGGCCCATGGTGCCAAGCGTGCGATGGCATTGCCGGTGAGTGTGCCGTCGCATTGCGAACTGATGCGTCCGGCGGCGGAGCGGTTTGCTCAGGCTGTTGCCGACATCAACTGGCAGGCGCCGCAGATCCCGATGGTGCAGAACGTCAGTGCGGCGGTTGTGCAGGATCTTGAGAGTCTCAAGCGTGACCTGCTGGCGCAGCTGTACAACCCGGTGCGTTGGGTCGAATCAATGGTTTGCCTGGCCGATCGTGGTGTGACTGACCTGGTGGAGTGCGGTCCTGGTCGTGTGCTGTCCGGCTTGAACAAGCGCTGTGTCAAGGGTGTGAATACCCACAACCTGGATACCCCCGATGCTTTCGCTGCTGCCCGTGCGGCACTGGTCTGAATCAAGGAGAAATGGATATGAGCCTGCAAGGTAAGGTCGCGCTGGTTACTGGCGCAAGCCGTGGTATTGGTCAGGCCATTGCGCTTGAGTTGGGGCGTCAAGGCGCGGTGGTAATAGGTACGGCGACTTCGCCGGCCGGTGCCGAGCGCATTGCCGAGACTCTCAAGGCGAATGGCATTGAAGGCGCTGGCCTGGTCTTGGATGTGAGTGACAGCGAGTCGGTTGCCGCGACCCTGGAGCATATTCAGCAGCACCTCGGTCAGCCGTTGATTTTGGTTAATAACGCCGGTATCACCCGCGATAATCTGATGTTGCGGATGAAAGACGACGAGTGGTTCGATGTCATCAATACCAACCTGAACAGCCTCTACCGTTTGTCCAAGGCCGTGTTGCGCGGCATGACCAAGGCGCGCTGGGGTCGCATCATTAATATTGGTTCGGTCGTCGGTGCCATGGGCAATGCTGGCCAGGTCAACTACGCGGCAGCCAAGGCGGGTCTTGAGGGCTTCAGCCGCGCGCTGGCGCGTGAAGTGGGCTCGCGGGCGATCACGGTGAACTCGGTGGCGCCTGGTTTTATCGACACCGATATGACCCGTGAATTGCCGGATGCGCAGCGCGATGCGTTGTTGACGCAGATCCCGCTGGGTCGTCTTGGTCAGGCGGAAGAGATCGCCAAGGTCGTGGCTTTCTTGGTTTCTGATGGCGCCGCCTACGTCACTGGGGCTACTATCCCGGTGAATGGCGGCATGTACATGAGTTGAATGTGACCAGATGCCTCGAGTATCTGTCATAACAGCGGTTTAGAATTCGTTATAACGTCGTGGCTGGTTTATCGATAGAAGGTTGATGTGTAGCAAGGGTGGTTGTGGCATTCAGCTTGAAATGCAGAAAACCCTTTCTATACACTTAGCCGCAACCAGCTACCTGGATTTGTCCATAGGAGTGAAAACAAGGTATGAGCACCATCGAAGAACGCGTCAAGAAAATCGTTGCCGAGCAACTTGGCGTCAAAGAAGAGGAAGTAACCAACAGCGCTTCCTTCGTCGAGGACCTGGGTGCTGACTCCCTTGACACCGTTGAACTGGTGATGGCTCTGGAAGAGGAATTCGAGACCGAAATCCCGGACGAGCAAGCCGAGAAGATCACCACCGTTCAGGAAGCTATCGATTACGTTACCGCTCACGCGTAACAGTCCGTAATCGTCGATTCCCGACTTGGAAAAACCGCACTGCCTTTACCGGCGTGCGGTTTTTCTTTAAGTGCGGTTAAGTCTGGAATATCGAACAAAAAGAGGAACTTGCTGTGTCGCGTAGACGTGTAGTGATTACCGGGATGGGCATGCTCACGCCACTGGGTACGGATGTATCGAGTAGCTGGCAGGGCATTCTGGAAGGGCGTAGCGGTATCGGTCCGATTGAACACATGGACCTTTCGGCCTACACCACCCGTTTTGGCGGCTCGGTCAAGGGCTTCAATGTCGAAGAGTACCTGTCGGCCAAAGAGGCCCGGAAAATCGACTTGTTTATCCAGTACGGATTGGCGGCCAGTTTTCAGGCCGTGCGGCATTCCGGCCTGGAAGTTACGGATGCCAACCGTGAGCGCATTGGCGTGGCCATGGGCTCGGGTATCGGCGGCCTGACCAATATTGAGAACAACTGTAAATCGCTGATTGAGCAGGGTCCGCGGCGGATTTCGCCGTTCTTCGTGCCGGGCTCGATCATCAATATGATTTCCGGCTTCCTGTCGATCCATCTTGGGCTGCAGGGACCGAATTACGCTATTGCCACAGCCTGCACCACTGGCACCCATTGCATCGGCATGGCGGCGCGCAATATTGCTTATGGCGAAGCTGACGTCATGGTCGCCGGTGGCGCCGAAATGGCCGCTTGCGGACTGGGCATCGGCGGTTTTGCCGCAGCGCGCGCCCTGTCGACCCGCAACGATGAGCCGACCCGTGCCAGTCGCCCGTGGGACAAAGACCGTGATGGTTTTGTCTTGTCCGACGGTGCCGGCGCTCTGGTGCTGGAAGAGTTGGAGCACGCCAAGGCACGTGGCGCGACCATCTATGCCGAGCTGATAGGTTTTGGCATGAGCGGCGATGCTTATCACATGACATCGCCGCCGGAAGACGGAGAGGGTGCGGCACGCTGCATGACCCAGGCGCTGCGCGATGCCGGGGTGAGCCCGGATCAGGTCGACTACATCAACGCCCATGGCACCTCCACGTCGGCCGGTGACAAGGCGGAAGTGGCGGCGATCAAGTCGGTGTTTGGTGAGCATGCCTACAAACTGTCGGTCAGCTCCACCAAGTCGATGACTGGGCACCTGCTGGGCGCCGCTGGCGCAGTCGAGGCGATCTTCAGTGTGCTAGCGCTGCGCGATCAGGTGGCTCCGCCGACCATTAATTTGGATGAGCCGGATGAGGGATGCGACCTGGACTTCGTCCCGCATCAAGCCAAAAGCCGCAAGATCGATGTGGTGCTGTCCAACTCCTTCGGCTTTGGCGGAACCAACGGTTCGCTGGTGTTTCGCCGGTTTGTCGGCTGATGCTGAGTTGGATCGACGGGCAGCCGGCTGAGTCGCTGTCGGTCCAGGACCGTGGCTTGGCCTATGGCGACGGCTTGTTCGCCACCATGGGCGTTCGCGGCGCGCAGATTCAATTGCTTGAGCGCCAGTTGGCACGTCTGCAGCAGGGCTGCACGCGTTTGGCGTTGCCCTGTGACCTGGGCTTGTTGCGGCAAGAGTTGCTGACCTTTGCTGCGCAGCTTGGCGACGGTGTGCTCAAGTTGATGTTGACCCGTGGCGATGGTCAGCGTGGCTATGCCTTGCCGGAACCGACGCAGCCACGGCGGATTATGCTGGGCGCTCCTCGCCCGGCGTATCCCGCGACCAATGCCGAACAGGGCGTGCGTCTGTTTCCCTGCGTAACCCGTCTGGCCGAGCAGCCCTTGCTGGCCGGGCTCAAGCACCTCAACCGGCTGGAGCAAGTGCTGGCGCGTGCCGAATGGCAGTCGCCGGACTATGCCGAAGGCTTGCTCTGTGACACCACGGGGCGGGTGGTCGAGGGGGTTTTCAGCAATTTGTTTATGGTCCGCGATCAGGTTTTGCTGACCCCGCAACTTACCCGCTGCGGAGTGGCGGGTGTGATGCGCGGTGAATTACTGGCCCAGGCGCGGCAGTTGGGTGTCACCGTCGTTGAGCGTGACATCGACTATGCCGAGTTGATAAGCGCCGATGAGGTGTTTGTGTGTAACAGCCTCTATGGTGTCTGGCCAGTGCGCGCCTTGGCTGCACATGACTGGCCGGTCGGCCCGCTCACCCGTAAACTGCAGGCCATTGCTGGCGACCTAGTGGGCTGTTGAGTTGTGATGCGAAAAATATCGGTGCTACTGGGCGTTGGCGTGCTGACTGCCGGCTTGTTGTTGGCGTTGGCGTTCTGGTGGCAGCGCGAGGCCTTGCAGCAACCGCTGCAACTGTCCGCCGAGCAGTTTGTGGATGTCGCCGCGGGTGCAACGCCTGGCGGGGTGCTCAATCGTCTGCAAGCGGAGGGTGTGCTACAGGATGCCTTCTGGCTGCGTCTGTACTGGCGCTTCAATCTGGCCGAACATGCCCTGCACAGTGGTGAATACCGCCTGACGCCGGGCATGACTGCCCGTGAGTTGCTCACGCTGTGGCAGCGCGGTGAAGTGGTGCAGTACAGCCTAACGTTGGTTGAAGGCTGGAACTTTCAGCAGGTGCGCAGCGCCCTGGCGCGGCAGGACAAGCTGGTGCAAGAGTTGGCCGGTCTAAGCGATGCACAACTGATGGCGCGCCTGGGGCGCGACGGAGTGCATCCTGAGGGGCGGTTCTTTCCTGATACATACCGCTATGTGCGCGGCATGCGCGACCTTGATCTGCTTAAGCAGGCGTTGGCGCGGATGGATGAAGTGCTGGCGCAGGAGTGGGCGCAGCGGGCCGAAGGCTTGCCTTATAAAGATCCAAGGCAGGCATTGATCATGGCCTCGTTGGTGGAGAAGGAAACCGGCGTGCCCCACGAACGCGAGGAAATTGCCGGCGTGTTCGTGCGGCGCTTGCGCATTGGCATGTTGCTGCAGACCGACCCAGCGGTGATTTATGGCCTTGGGGCGCGCTACAACGGCAATCTGACCCGCGCCAATTTGCGTGAACCTACGCCCTATAACACTTACACCAATGCCGGCTTACCACCCACGCCGATTGCCCTGGTGGGGCGCGCCGCTATTCATGCCGCGCTGCATCCGGCACCGGGTAACAGCTTGTATTTCGTCGCCCGCGGCGACGGCAGCCATGTATTCTCCGCCAGCCTGGATGCGCACAACCGCGCGGTACGCGAGTTTCAGCTCAAACGCCGCGCCGATTATCGTTCCAGCCCAGCCACGCCCGAACTCAAAAAGGACAGCCAGTGAGCGGCCTGTTTATTACCTTGGAAGGCCCGGAAGGGGCCGGCAAAAGCACCAACCGGGATTACCTGGCCGAGCGCCTGCGCGAGCAGGGTATCGATGTGCTGCTCACCCGTGAGCCGGGAGGCACACCGCTGGCCGAACGGATTCGTGAACTGCTGCTGACCCCCAGCAGCGAAGTCATGGCGGCCGATACCGAGTTATTGCTGGTGTTCGCGGCCCGCGCCCAGCACCTGGCCGAGGTTATCCGGCCGGCGTTGGCGCGCGGTAGCGTGGTTCTTTGCGACCGCTTTACCGATGCGACTTATGCCTACCAGGGCGGTGGCCGCGGTTTGTCCACGGCGCGGATCGAGCAGCTGGAAAGCTTTGTGCAGGGTTCGCTGCGTCCTGATCTGACCCTGGTATTTGATTTGCCGATTGAGGTGGGCCTGGCCCGCGCGGCCGCGCGCGGCCGGTTGGACCGTTTCGAGCAGGAAGGCCGCAGCTTCTTCGATGCGGTGCGCAAAACATACCTCGAACGTGCCGCGCTGGCGCCACAACGCTATCGCATTCTGGATGCTGGCCAATCGTTGGCGGCAGTTCAGGCGTCCCTGGATGCCTTGTTGCCGGAACTGGTAGGGCGCTGCCGTGGCTGAAGCCTATCCCTGGCAGGCCGCGCTCTGGCAGCAGTTGGCCAGTCGCAAGCAACATGCCCACGCCTATCTGCTGCATGGCCCGGCCGGTATCGGCAAGCGTGCGCTGGCCGAGCGTTTGCGTGCCTTGCTGTTGTGCCATGCGCCTGTTGCGTTAGAGGCCTGCGGTCAGTGCAAGGGCTGTCATCTGCTGGCGGCGGGGACTCATCCAGACGACTTTGTCCTCGAACCGGAGGAGGTTGATAAAGCCATTCGGGTCGACCAGGTCCGCGAGTTGGTTAGCTTCGTGGTGCAAACCGCGCAGTTGGGCGGACGCAAGGTGGTGCTGCTTGAGCCCGTTGAGGCGATGAACCTGAACGCGGCCAATGCCTTGCTGAAAAGCCTGGAAGAGCCCTCGGGCGATACTGTTCTGCTGTTGGTCAGCCATCAGCCCAGTCGGCTGCTGCCGACGGTCAAGAGTCGCTGCGTGCAACAAGCCTGTCCGCTACCAAGTGCCGGCGAGAGCTTGCTCTGGTTGCGCAGCGCCTTGGCCGATGTGGAGGATGCGCAGGTGCAGGACCTGCTGCAGCTGGCCGGCGGCTCGCCGCTGGAAGCCGTGCGTTTGCACGGGCAGGGCGTACTGGCGCAGCGCGCGCAGGTGGTCGACGGGGTGAAAAAGCTGATCAAGCAACAGATCGGTGTCAGTCAGTTGGCCGAAAGCTGGAATGCCGTGCCGCTGATTCTGCTGTTCGACTGGTTCTGCGACTGGGCGCAATTGATGCTGCGTTACCAGATGACGCGTGATGAAACCGGCTTGGGTTTGGCGGATATGCACAAGGTGGTGCAGTACCTGGCGGAGAAAACGACCCAGAACAAGGTACTGGCACTGCAGGACTGGTTGCTGGCGCAGCGTCAAAAAGTCCTCGGCAAGGCCAACCTTAATCGTGTCTTGCTTCTCGAAGCCTTGCTCGTGCAGTGGGCAAGCTTGCCCGGACCGGGCTAGAATCGGCCATTGGATCAGTTTGCTAGGAATGCCGCATGAGCTTGCCACCGAATTTGGGTCCGCGTAACGGGATCTTGTCTCTGACCATCAAGGACAAGTCCGTGTTGTATGCCGCCTATATGCCCTTTATCAAAAACGGCGGCCTGTTTATCCCGACCAACAAGAGCTACAAGTTGGGCGATGAGGTGTTCATGTTGCTCAATCTGATGGACGAGCCGGAGAAAATTCCGGTCGCCGGCAAGGTTGTCTGGATCACCCCGAAAGGCGCACAAGGCAACCGTGCAGCGGGCGTTGGTGTGCAGTTCAATGATGGCGACAACGCCGCCCGTAACAAGATCGAGACCTATCTGGCCGGCGCGCTGAAGTCCGATCGTCCAACCCATACGATGTAACAGCCACCTGCGCTGAGCGTTAATTGTCCGAGGCTGCCTGTTCTGCGCAGTCCGCGGCCTGAGGTTTTTTCGTGCTGATTGATTCCCACTGTCACCTTGATCGTCTCGATCTGAGCGCCTATGGCGGTTCCCTCGATGCGGCGCTGGCGGCTGCGCGCGGGCGCGGTGTTGGCCATTTCCTGTGTATTGGCATCAGTGCCGACAATGCGGCGGTGGTCAAAGCCTTGAGCGAACGCTATGCCGATGTTGATTGCACAGTGGGTGTGCATCCGCTGGACCTGCAGCCGGGTGTAGCGCCTGCGCTGGATTGGCTGTTGGCCGAGCTGAATCACCCCCATGTGGTGGCCATTGGCGAAACAGGTCTGGACTATCACTACGAGCCGGAAGCGGCCGAGTTGCAGCGCCAGGCTTTTCGGTTGCATTTGCAAGCTGCGCAACTCACCGGCAAGCCGGTAATTGTGCACACCCGCGAAGCGCGCGCTGACACCTTGGCCTTGTTGCGCGAGGCGGCGTTGCCGCAGGCTGGCGTGTTGCATTGTTTTACCGAAGACTGGCCGATGGCCAAGGCCGCGCTGGATCTGGGCTTTTATATTTCCCTGTCCGGCATTGTGACCTTTCGCAATGCCGATGCGCTGCGTGACGTGGCGCGCCAGGTGCCGGCTGACCGCTTGCTGATCGAGACCGACGCGCCGTATCTGGCGCCGATACCCCATCGCGGCAAGCCCAACCTGCCTGAATACGTGCGCGATGTAGCCGAGTTTCTGGCGCCGCTGCGTGGCGTGGATGTCGATACCTTGGCGGAGCAGACCACGCAGAATTTCCAGCGTCTGTTCCCTTTGGCGCGGGTAAATCGCAGGTAAAAAAAACCCGGTTTCTGGGGGGGAATCCGGGTTAAGACCATTAGGAGTAGAACGAAAGGTGCGCGGTCTGCTGCACCTTTCCTGGCGGGGCACTTGGGGGGAAGAAGCCGCGCGCCAGTAAGTTCAAGTATTGGCGATGTTTGCCCAGCGTCCAGGCGAAACGCCGGCATTTTTAAACGCTTTTGGAATAGCCCTTACTCACTTGGGCGCCTGAAGCCTGCCCGGTGCGGTTTGCTCTGTATCGGCGGTTTGACTGGCCAATGGTGGGCCGAGAAGCTGCTGGCGCGCTGGCGCTGAGGGTTGGCAAAAGGCGTGTCAGATGGGCGGGTGAGAGTTTTTCGGTTGGCCTGCCAGGCGCTGGGGAAACCTTAGATAATGCCTTGAAGCGCCGATGATCCGTGCATTTCTGCGCTAGATAGGCATAATACGCGACTTCTTTTTTTGTCTCCCTCAGTGTTTTTTATGCAAAAAGAACCCCGTAAGGTCCGTGAGTTTCGCCGCCGCGAGCAAGAGATTCTCGACACCTCGCTGAAGCTGTTCCTTGAGCAAGGTGAGGAAGGTGTGACCGTCGAGATGATTGCTGATGCGGTCGGCATCGGCAAAGGCACTATCTATAAGCACTTCAAATCAAAGGCGGAGATTTATCTGCGTTTGATGCTCGACTACGAGCGCGAATTGAACGGAATCTTGCAGTCGGCCGATGTAGAGCGCGACAAGGAAGCCATGTCGCGGGCTTTTTTCGAGTTCCGCATGCGTGATCCGCAGCGCTACCGGTTGTTTGATCGCCTGGAAGAAAAGGCCGTCAAAGGCAACCATGTGCCGGAAATGGTCGAGGAGCTGCACAAGATCCGCGCCTCCAACTTCGAGCGCCTGACCTTGCTGATCAAGGGCCGTATCTCCGAAGGCAAGCTTGAAGACGTGCCGCCGTACTTCCACTTTTGCGCCGCCTGGGCGTTGGTGGATGGTGCTGTATCGCTCTACCACTCGCCGTTCTGGCGTGGCGTGCTGGAAGATCAGGAAGGCTTCTTCCAGTTCCTCATGGACATCGGCGTGCGCATGGGCAACAAGCGCAAGCGCGATGGCGAAGCGCCGAGCAGTTGAGGTCATTCAGCTGGTCTATGACGGCATGCCTGGCGTGTGCCGTGCAGGCTGGCGCCGATATACTCCGGCGCACTGACCGCCGGAGCTTCCCATGATTGTTGATCGCCAGGGCAGGCGTTTTCGCAACCTGCGCATTAGCCTCACGGCTGCCTGTAATTACGCCTGTACCTACTGTGTGGCCGATGGCAAGCGTCTGGTTGCCGCCGAAGATGAGTTGTCGGCAGATGCCCTGGGCCGTGCGGTGGCGTATTTGATCGAAGCCGCCGGTATCGAGCGCCTACGCATTACCGGTGGCGAACCGCTGGTCAGCCCCAGGTTTGAGCCGTTTCTGCAGCAGGTGGCGGGTCTGGGGTTGCAGGACATCAGCCTGACCACCAATGGCCAGTTGCTCAGTCGCAAATTGCCGGCATTACTGGCCTGCGGCATCAAGCGTCTGAACGTCTCCCTGGATACCCTCGACCCGCTGGCGTTTCGTCGGATTGCCCGTGGCGGTGATTTGTCGACCGTGCTGGCCGGCTTGCAGGATGCGCGTGCTGCTGGGCTGAACATCAAGCTTAATATGGTGCCGTTGCGTGGGCAGAATCTCGATCAGGTGCTGCCGCTGTTGGACTATTGCCTGGAGCGCGGGTTTGAGTTGCGCTTTATCGAGTTGATGCGCATGGGCCACCTGGCACGGGATCCACAGGGTTTTCAGCGCCAGTTTGTCGGCCTGGACGAATTGCTGGCTGTGATTGGTGCGCGGTATGAGTATCAGCAAGCCGATGCACCGCAGGATGCTACGGCGTTGCGTTATGAGATCCCCGGGCGCGGGTTCTTTGGTGTGATTGCCAATGAGAGTGTGCCGTTCTGCCGTAGCTGTTCGCGCCTGCGCTTGTCGTCTACCGGCTGGTTACACGGTTGCCTGTCTTCCAGTAACCGGCATTTTATCGGTGACCTGCTGGACAAGCCGCGCCATCAGGCTTTGCCGGCCTTGCAGCGTTTGCTGGTGCGGGCGCTGGGCGATAAGCAGGAGCTGGCGTTCTCGGGTGGTGTTACGGTGATGAAAATTATTGGCGGCTAAGCTGCCAGCATTTGAGTGAGTGCCATGTCTGCAGTGTTCCCAATCAATTACATCGAGCCGGTGTTTCGTCCGCCCAGCGAGGCGCATTCGCTGATCCTGCCCGTGACCAACGGTTGTTCGTGGAACAATTGTGGCTTTTGCGAGATGTACACGCAGCCGCAGAAGAAGTTTCGCGCCCGCGACGAGGCTGAAGTGCTGGCGGAAATCCAGCGCTGCGGTGAGCAGCTGATCGTGCAGCGAGTCTTTCTTGCCGACGGCGATGCACTGGTGCTGCCGACGCGTCGGCTGCTGGCGATTCTTGGTGCCATTCGTGAGCACATGCCGCAGGTCGAGCGGGTGTCCAGTTATTGTCTGCCGCGCAACCTGCGCAAAAAGTCGGTCGACGAGCTCAAGGAGTTGGCCGATGCCGGCTTGAAAATGGCCTATGTCGGTGCCGAGTCCGGGGATGACGAGGTGCTGGCGCGGGTCAACAAGGGGGAGACGTTCGAGTCGACCCTGAGGGCGTTGGACAAGCTTGGGCAGGCCGGTATCACCCGTTCGGTGATGGTCCTCAACGGCTTGGGCGGGCAGCTGTTGAGCGAGCAGCACGCGTTGAACTCTGCGCGGCTGATGAATGCCGCCCAGCCAGAATACCTGTCTACCCTGGTGGTGAGCTTTCCCACCGGTGAGGCGCGTTTTCGTGCCGGTTTTGCCGATTATCAGCCGCTGAGTCAGGACCAGTTGTTTCGCGAGATCGAGCAACTGCTGCAGGCGCTGGAACTGCGCGATACGGTGTTTCGCAGCGATCATGCGTCCAATTATCTAGTGCTCAAGGGCACGCTGGGTGTCGATAAGGCGCGCATGCTGGCGCAGGTGCGCAAAGCCATCGAGCAGCCGCAGCAGGCTCATTTACGTCAGGAGTGGCAGCGCGGCTTGTAGTGGCGCGGATGCTGCATTGGCATCGGCCATCTAGGGTTGGTCCGCCGTTTTCTTGTCGCGGTGTAGAGGGAGTGAGCGATGCGTAAGCTGATATGGGTGCTGTTGTGGGTGGGGCTGAGTGGCTGCATGAAGGTCAGTGATATGGCCGATGGCGTGGGCTATCAATTCCGCGATGCCGGCGTGCTGGATCACAGTCGTACCTATCGGGTGAGTAACTGGCACCTGCAGCCGGACTCCTTTATCTACATCGGTCAGGCCCCCTTCGTGCCGCCCGGCAAGGCGTATCCGCGACCTAACGTGGTGGCGGAGGAGGCTTTCAGCGGTTTTATTCAATACTTCCCGCTCGTGCGCCGGGCGCCGGCCCCTGTCGGGCTGGAAGAGGCCATGGCGCAGGCGCGCACTGCCGGAGCCAACTATCTGTTCTATGCGCGCTTTGCCGCGGCCGATGACCGCATCGGCACTACGGATGAGTGGCAGGATCAGGAGGCGCTGGATCGTCTTGGCGTCGATCACGGCGTGGTGCACTTGATGCTGATCGAAACCAATACGCGGTATCTGGTCGACACGGCGCAAATCCGAAGCCGGGGCGGCTTATTGACGCTTTACGATGCCAAGCCGGAGGATCTGCTGGCGGCGCCCTTGCGTGATTATGCGCGGCGTCTACTTGGGATCAGTGAGCAAGGGGTTACCCATGATTGATCCAGGCAACCTGCTGGCGCAGATACCGGTCGCCGACAAAAAGGGCTTTCCGCCGGTGCACCTGTGGAATCCACCGTTCTGCGGCGCAATCGATATGCGCATTGCTCGCGATGGCACTTGGTACTACCTGGGTACGCCGATTGGCCGCAAACCCATGGTACGGCTGTTCTCCGGCATCATTCGGCGCGACGGCGATGACTATTTTCTGGTCACCCCGGTGGAGAAGGTTGGCATCCAGGTGGACGACGCGCCCTTTGTGGCGGTCAGTCTGCAGGTGGAGGGCGAGGGTGAGGCGCAGGTGCTGCGCTTTACCAATAATGTTGACGATGAGGTGGCGGCGGGCACCGAGCATCCATTGCGTGTAGTGATTGATCCGCTGACGCAGGAGCCTTCCCCTTACGTGCTGATGCGCACCAACCTCGAAGCACGGGTGCATCGCAATGTGTTCTATCAGTTGGTCGAGTTGGCGCAGTCGCGCGAAATCGATGGCCATGAGTGGTTGGGCGTCTGGAGTGGCGGGGTGTTTTTCCCTATTGGTCCGCTGGACGCTTAAATCCCAGGTAAACAAAAGGGCTCCCGCGGGAGCCCTTTTTTATTGCGACCAGCCTGTCCGTTACATGTTCGGGTAGGTTGGGCCGCCAGCACCCTCTGGGGTTACCCAGGTGATGTTCTGCGACGGGTCTTTGATGTCGCAGGTCTTGCAGTGCACGCAGTTCTGCGCGTTGATCTGGAACTTCTTGTCGCCGTTTTCCAGGCTCACCACCTCGTAAACGCCGGCCGGGCAGTAACGCTGTGCAGGCTCGTCGTACAACGGCAGGTTTTTGCCCAGCGGGATGCTGGCGTCAGCGAGTTTCAGGTGGCAGGGCTGCTCTTCTTCATGGTTAGTGCTGGAGAGGAACACCGAGCTCAGCTTGTCGAAGCTGAGTTTGCCGTCTGGCTTCGGATAGTCGATTTTCGTCGAGTCAGCCGCCAGCTTCATGTGCGCGTAGTCAGGCTTGGTGTCGTGCAGGGTGAACGGGATCTTGCCACCGAAGATGTTCTGGTCCAGGTAGTTGAATGCGCCACCACCGAGTACGCCGAACTTGTGAATCGCCGGGCCGAAGTTGCGGCTGCGGAACAGTTCATCGAACAGCCAGCTGCCTTTGAATGCGTCAACGTAAGAAGTCAGCTCATCGCCGCCGTCTTTGCCGGCAAACAGGGCGTCAGCTACGGCGTCGGCCGCGAGCATGCCGGACTTCATGGCAGTGTGGCTGCCTTTGATCTTGGCGAAGTTCAGGGTGCCCAGATCGCAACCGATAAGTGCGCCGCCGTTGAAGACCATTTTCGGCAGCGAGTTCAGGCCGCCTTTGCAGATGGCGCGGGCGCCGTACGCTACGCGCTTGCCGCCTTCCAGGTACTGGGCTACCACAGGGTGGTGCTTATAGCGCTGGAACTCGTCGAACGGCGAGAGGTAGGCGTTGCTGTAGGACAAGTCAACGATCAGGCCGACCACGACCTGGTTGTTTTCCAGGTGATAAAGGAACGAACCACCGGTGTTCTCGCTATCGACCATCGACAGTGGCCAGCCAGCGGTGTGCACCACCAGGCCTTGCTCGTGTTTGGCCGGGTCGATGTCCCAGATTTCCTTGATGCCGATACCGTAGTGCTGGGCATCGGCGTCGCTGTCCAGGTTGAACTTGTTGATCAGTTGCTTGCCGAGGTGACCGCGGCAGCCTTCGGCGAACAGCGTGTATTTGCCACGCAGTTCCATGCCGGGGGTGTACAGACCTTCCTTCGGATGGCCTTCACGGTCGACGCCGAGGTCGCCAGTGATGATGCCGCGCACCACGTTGTTTTCGTCGAACAGCACTTCCTGAGCGGCGAAGCCTGGGTAGATCTCTACACCAAGGTTTTCAGCCTGCTGGGCCAGCCAGCGGCATAGGTTGCCCAGGGAGATGATGTAGTTGCCTTCGTTGTGCATGGTCTTGGGCACGAAGAAATTCGGCACCTTGACTGCGCTGTCGGCGTTTTTCAGCATGTAGATGTCGTCGCGCTTGACCGCGGTATTCAGCGGTGCGCCGAGTTCCTTCCAGTCCGGGAACAGTTCGTTCAGCGCGCGCGGCTCGAAGACTGCGCCAGAGAGAATATGGGCGCCGACTTCGGAACCTTTCTCTACTACGCAGACGCTGATCTCTTTACCAGCTTCAGCGGCCTTCTGTTTCAGTCGGCAGGCGGCGGACAAACCAGCAGGGCCGGCGCCGACGATGACGACGTCGAATTCCATAAATTCGCGTTCCACAGACTATCTCCTACTCAGGGCTCTTCGATGTTTTAATATTGGAAGCTAGGACCTTTCCATGATCAGAGCCAAGGCATTATATCCACACCCTCGGAGAGGTCCAATACAAACGTTTGTTTGAATTCTGTCCAAGCCTTGTATTATCGAGGCTGCATGACGATTAATGAGCGCGGCTCCGTATTGACCAGGCAAGGCGTTACGGTCAAGATATGGACGGTTTTGCGCTCATTATTTGGGCTGTTTGTCGGTTCCGGCCGACCCCCGCAGAGCCGACCAGGTGCGCCTGGACGACATTCTTATTCACCGGAGAGTAACGAGGAATCCATGAAGGTTCTTGTAGCTGTCAAACGAGTGGTCGACTACAACGTCAAAGTTCGCGTCAAAGCGGACAATTCCGGCGTTGACCTTGCAAACGTCAAGATGTCGATGAACCCCTTCTGCGAAATCGCCGTGGAAGAAGCCGTCCGCCTGAAAGAAAAAGGCGTGGCTAGCGAAATCGTCGTCGTCTCCATCGGTCCGACCACTGCTCAAGAGCAACTGCGCACTGCGCTGGCTCTGGGTGCTGATCGCGCGATCCTGGTTGAAAGCGCTGACGAATTGAATTCCCTGGCTGTGGCCAAACTGCTTAAAGCAGTGGTCGACAAAGAGCAGCCTCAGCTGGTGATCCTGGGTAAACAGGCCATCGACAGCGACAACAACCAGACTGGCCAGATGTTGGCTGCCCTGACCGGTTTCGGCCAAGGCACCTTCGCCTCCAAGGTTGAAGTGGCTGGCGACAAGGTCAACGTAACCCGCGAAATCGACGGCGGTCTGCAGACCGTTGCGTTGAACCTGCCGGCGATCGTGACCACCGACCTGCGCCTCAATGAGCCGCGCTATGCGTCGTTGCCGAACATCATGAAGGCCAAGAAAAAGCCGCTGGAAGTGGTAACCCCGGACGCCCTGGGCGTTTCTACCACCTCCACCGTCAAGACCCTGAAAGTAGAAGCGCCGGCTACCCGCAGCGCTGGTATCAAGGTCAAGTCCGTGGCTGAACTGGTCGAGAAACTGAAGAACGAGGCGAAGGTAATCTAAATGACTATCTTGGTTATTGCTGAACACACTAACGCTGCCCTGGCTGCTGCCACGCTGAACACCGTTGCCGCGGCGCAAGCCATCGGCGGCGACATTCACGTTCTGGTGGCTGGCGCTGCTTGTGGCGCTGCTGCTGAAGCTGCGGCCAAAGTCGCTGGCGTTGCCAAGGTTCTGGTTGCCGACAACGCGGCTTACGCTCATCAGCTGCCGGAAAACGTTGCGCCACTGGTTGCCGAGTTGGGCAAGAGCTACAGCCACATCCTGGCTGCCGCTACTTCCAATGGCAAAAACATCCTGCCGCGCGTTGCTGCGCAGTTGGACGTTGACCAGATCTCCGAAATCACTGCCGTAGTCAGCGCTGATACCTTCCAACGTCCGATCTATGCAGGTAACGCCATCGCTACCGTGCAGTCTTCGGCTGCCGTGAAAGTGATCACTGTGCGTTCCACCGGTTTCGACCCGGTTGCTGCTGAAGGCGGTTCGGCTGCTGTTGAAGCGGTCAGCGGCGCTGCCGATGCTGGCAAGTCGGCTTTCGTTGGCGAAGAGCTGGCCAAGTCCGATCGTCCAGAACTGACCGCTGCCAAGATCGTCGTTTCCGGCGGTCGCGGCATGCAGAACGGCGACAACTTCCAGCTGCTGTACAAAGTGGCCGACAAGTTGGGTGCTGCTGTGGGTGCTTCGCGCGCTGCAGTGGACGCCGGTTTCGTTCCGAACGACATGCAGGTTGGTCAAACCGGCAAGATCGTTGCTCCTCAGCTGTACATCGCCGTTGGTATTTCCGGCGCGATCCAGCACCTGGCCGGCATGAAAGACTCCAAAGTGATCGTTGCGATCAACAAGGACGAAGAAGCGCCGATCTTCCAGGTAGCCGACTACGGTCTGGTAGCTGATCTGTTCGAAGCGGTACCTGAGCTGGAGAAACTGGTTTAAGCCAGTTTTCTCAGCCAATAAAAAACCCGCTCATTGAGCGGGTTTTTTATTGCGCGGTGTTCAGCGTTTAACGCTGTCGAGAAACGCCAGGTAGTGCTCGGCGGTTTCTTCCGGGCGCTCGATCATCGGCAGGTGTCCGCACGCTTGCATGATCACTACGCTGGGCTGTTTGAGCAGGGGTTGCATGACCTTGATGCTCGACACATCCAGAATCTGATCCTGATCACCCCAGAGCAGCAGGGTCGGTACCTGGATCTTCGCCAGCTCTGTTTCCAGAGGGATATAGCGTTCGCGCAGTTGGTTGAATATCTTCTGATTGAAGTCGTGGCTGGCCATCGCGCGCTCTGCCAGGTATTGCTTGAGCGAGCCCGGTAGCGGCGGCTTTTCTACAAAGAGAAGGTCCAGCATGTTGCTGAAGTCGTCAGCGTTGCGAACCAGTAGCGGGTTGGCGTCCCCCCGGTCCAGGCGCTTGAACAGTTCACTGGCTTGTGGAGCGTTGACGCCTGCATTGTTTAGCAGCGCGACCGACAGGACCTCTTCGGGGTGGCGTGCGGCATACAGCGCAGCAATGTGGCCACCCATGGAATTGCCAATCAGGTGCAATTTGTGAAGGCCGATGGCTTTGGCGAAGGCATTCAAGCGTTCAACCTGAGTGCCTACGTCATAACTGGCCTCGGGTTTACTGCTGTCGCCAAACCCCGGCAGGTCGAGGGCGACAACGTGATAACGGGCTGTCAGCGGGCGGGAAAAACGCAGCCAATTGTCCTTGTCGGCACCAAAGCCGTGAATCATCAGGATGGTTTCTGCGCCTTGCGGGCCGCCTTCGTAATAATGAACGTTGAACTCACCCACCTGTACTTGGCGCGAATCGAGACCGGCTAATTGCCGCTCGGTAAATTGCACGCTGGCAAGCAACGATGCGGGGGAGAGGTACAGGGTTGTGGCTCCGGCGGCCAGAATCAGGGCAAGACAGATCAGCAGTTTTCTCATGGCGAGGCCTTATCACGAATGGTTATTGAGAAGCCGTTTAAGCTAGCATGAAGCCTGCTATAAAGGCGCGAGTGGCGAACGCGGCCAATCAAACGTTCTGTCGGGATGCTGTGCATGAGTAATGGTCGGTTTATCTGTGCTGTGTTGTTGAGCAGCGTCTTTTGTTTGCCGTCGGGAGTGCTGGCGGCAGGCAAATGCGAGCGTCTGGTGGCCACGGGTAACCCGCAGTCGCCGCCGTATTTATGGCGTGATCCGCAGCATCCCGAGCTGCTGCAAGGTGCCAGCGTTGACCTGCTGCAGCATCTGGGTCGCGAGTTGGGCGTTGAGATTGCGGTGCTCGACAGTGGCACCTGGACGTCAGCTCAGGACGAAGTACGCAATGGCCGCATGGACTTGCTACTGGATACACCATTGACGTTGCCTCAGCTCGAACAGTTGGATTACGTGCATCCACCGGCTTGGGCCATAGACACCGTGGTCTGGGTGCGTCCTGATCAAGCCTTGGTCTACAACGATTGGAATAGCCTGCGCGGTTATAAAGGTGCAGACATTCGCCATGGTGCGAGCTCTGCGGAATTTGCCGCGTTCGCCAAGGACAATCTCAGTATTGAAACCCAGTCGAGCCTGTCCAAGGCTCTGCAGGCATTAGCTTCAGGACAGTATGACTATGTGTTGGCGCCGCGTGATGCCGGTCAACTGGCCGTGGCCGGTTCAGCTTTGCTCGAGCAGCTGCAGGCCTTGCCTGCGGTGGTTATGAGCCAGCCGTTGTTTCTGGGGTTGTCTCATAACTCGGCGTGCAATGAGCCTTGGCTGCGCGGACAACTGGCAAAAAAGATGACAGAATTGCTCGCCTCTGGTGTTCCCGCCGCCGTGCTGCAAGCCAACATGGCGCGCTGGCAAGCGCAGCAAGCGCCAGCCGTTGATGCCCCGTCTCAGTAGGATGATTTTCGTGCGTAATCGATATCTCTGCATTCTCGCCTTGGGCCTGACCATGGCCGGCTGCGCGGTTGACCCTGTGCCTAACGAACAGTTGCGCTTGAGTGAGCAGGCGGTGGCTCAGGCCCGTGCCGTGGGTGCTACTGAGCAGTTGGCTGAGATGCAGCTGGCTGAGCAGAAGCTTGCCCGTGCGCACAAGAACATGGGGGAGCAGGATTACAAGCGCGCACGTGTGTTGGCCGAAGAGGCTGAGCTGGATGCGCGCCTGGCCGAGTCACGCGTGTTGACGGCCAAGAGCCAGGCGCAGTTGGCCGACCTGCAGGCACGCATCACGCGCTTGCGCAAACAGTTGGGGGACCTGCAATGAATCGCCCATCCTCGCGCCTGTTGACCCTCTGTGCCGCGGCCATGCTGCTCGGCGGCTGTGCTGATCAGCAGCGCAGTGAAAGCGCTCTGGAGGCGGCCCGCGTCAGCTTCTACAAGGTCAAGGAAGCGCCCGACGTGCTGCGCAACTCGCCCAAGGATGTGATCCGTGCTGGCGAGTCACTGGCCCGTGCCGATCGTTATGCCGGGTACTGGGGCAGCAGCGAGGACGTCATCCATTACGCCTATCTGAGCCAGCGTTATAGCGATATCGCCAGTGAGGGCAGTCAGCTGCTGCTCAATCAGGAGCGCATCGCCAAGCTGGAAGGTGAGCGCCAGCGCCTGCAGCAAGCGTTGCGCGATGCCAAATTGCTTAGCGTGCAGCAACAGGGCCAAGCGCAGGAAGAACAGAT
This sequence comes from Pseudomonas sp. BGA-UO-ETr-WB11, assembly GCF_059567785.1. Lineage (NCBI taxonomy): Bacteria > Pseudomonadati > Pseudomonadota > Gammaproteobacteria > Pseudomonadales > Pseudomonadaceae > Pseudomonas > Pseudomonas sp. BGA-UO-ETr-WB11. Next base: position 303,806 of record NZ_JCAQOS010000007.1, read on the forward strand.
GGTCAGCCTGACCCGTAATCAGGGTGAGCGCGGTCTGGTGATGACCTTGGGCGATGTGCTGTTCGAGCCGGCTCAGGCCAGCCTGAATGCCTCGGCCAATCGCACCGTGTTGAAGCTGGTGCAGTTTCTTCAGCTCAACCCGCGACGCATCGTGCGTATCGAGGGTTATACCGACAACCAGGGTGATCAGCCCTCCAATCTGGCTCTGTCCCGCGAGCGCGCCCAGGAAGTGGCCAATGTGCTGGAAGACCTCGGGGTCAACAAGCAGCGCCTGCAGGTTGTAGGCTACGGCGAAGCTCATCCGTTGGCGGAAAATGCCTCGCAACGCGGTCGCGCCCAGAATCGGCGGGTTGAAATCGTCTTCTCCGACGAGCAAGGCCAGCTCAGTCCTGCGCGTTAATTCCGGCGCGTAGACAAAACCCCGGCTGCCGCAAGGTACCGGGTTTTTTTATTGTGCCAGCGGTCCTGAGCACTGATTGAAAACTGTGCTGTATCGTCGACTATGCTGATAACTGTGCCGGTTCAGTGGCTGCCGGCTTTGTTACTGTATCGGTTCAATTTAGCGGACCCGCAGCCATGACCAATCTGTTGCTCTATCAGCGCATCGCCCAGCAACTGGCCGACGATATCCGCCGTGGCGTGTATCAGCCGGGTGAGCGTGTGCCCTCGGTGCGTAAGCTGAGTGCGCAGATGAGTGTCAGCCATGCCACCGTGTTGCAGGCCTATGCCAATCTGGAGGATCAGGGTTTGATCCGGGCGCGGCCGCAATCGGGGTTTTATGTGCACCAGAGTGCGGCGCTGACCGCACAAACGCCGGACATTGCCACGGTCGAAGGGCCGGCACTGGTGACCCGTAGCAGCATCATCAGCCAGGTACTCAGCGAATCGCGCACCGAGGGTGTATTGCCACTCGGCGCCGCCGTGCCACACAGCTCTTATCTGCCTGTGCGTGCCTTGCAGCAGCAGGTAGCCAAGGTCACCCGTTTTCATGGCTCCCAGGCGTTCGGTTATATGTTCAGCCCAGGCCACGAGCCCTTGCGCCGCCAAGTGGCCATTCGCATGCGTGATGCCGGCGTGGTGGTGGCCCCGGCCGACGTGGTGATTACACATGGCTGTACCGACGCGGTGCACATGACCCTGCGGGTGATGACCCAGCCGGGCGATCTGATTGCCGTCGAATCACCGACGTATTACGGCTTGCTGCAGGTGGCCGATCTGCTCGGTCTGAAGGTTATCGAGATCCCCAGTGACGCCAACACCGGCATCAGCCTGGAGGCTTTGCAGTTGGCGGCCAGTCAGTGGTCGATCAAGGCCCTGGTGTTGACTGCACGGGTCAGTAATCCAATGGGCGGAACGCTGCCGGAAGCGCGTCAGCGCGAACTGTTACGGTTGGCCGAAAGCCATGACCTGCAGATCATCGAAGACGATATCTACGGCGAGCTGATGTTCGACGAGGGCGCCAGTCGTGCCCTCAAAGCCTTCGATCGCCAGGGGCGGGTGGTGTATTGCTCAAGCTTCTCGAAAACCCTGTCGCCGGGGGCGCGCATCGGTTGGGTGATTGCCGGTAAATACCAGCAGGCCATTCAGCGTCTGCAAACCTTCAGCTCCTACTCGGCCTGCAGCGTTACTCAAATGGGCGTGGCCGCCTACCTGGAAAACGGTGGTTACGACCGCCATCTGCGGCACATCCGTCAGGAGTACCGCAAGAACCTCACGGCGTTCCAGTTGGCGGTGCAGCAGCACTTCCCGGAAGGCACGCAGATGACGCGGCCCAACGGTGGTTTCACTCTCTGGCTGAGTCTGCCGGCAGCGGTCAACTGCAAGGAGCTGCATGTGCGTGCCTTGCAGCACGGTATTAGCATCGTCCCTGGCGGCATCTTCAGTAACACCGAGCAGTTCAACCACTGCCTGCGCCTGAGTTGTGGCTTGCCGTGGAGTCGTGAGGTGGAGCGGGCGATCATGACCCTGGGCATGCTCGCCACGCAGTTGTGTCAGGAGGTTGGCGGCAGTTGAAGGGGCTGCGCAGCGTGGCTGGGCGCGCGAGCACTTGCCAACGAACAAGGATGAAGGCGAGCATGGCATCTTTAATTCGCGCGCGCCGACCATGATCCGTTACTGCCTGATTGCATTGATGCTGTGCCTGAGTGGCTGCGATGAGCCCAAGGATGCCGTGCCCTTGGCGCCTTCCGTTCCGGTGGAGGTGCCCGATGTAGCCGAAGTGCCGGCCGCGGTTACCCGTCTTGATGTGCCAGTGCCTACCCCAACGCCTGTCGGTGTGCCCGCCCAGCCTGAATCGGCACCATTGCCCACGCCGGTGGTGAAGGCGCAAGCGCCGCGTCCTAAACCTGCTGCCAGCAAGCCCGCGAGCAAATCGAGCGCGACGGGCCAGAAGCTGGCGCCGCTGCCCCTTGATTTGAGCCTGCCTCATGACCTGGTCGATCAACTGGAGCCCGGTGAGCCGATCCCCGAAATAGTGCCCAAGCCACGCCTGCTGCCGCCGCTGTTTGGCGAGAAGCCGGCTGAGCCCTCGGCTTTTCAGCTCAGTGGCAAGTTGATCACCAATGACCTTGATCGCGAGAAGCTGGAGTCGGACAACCTGTTGGACAAGGTTGAAGGCGCCCAGCTCAATTTCGAGTTCCGCAAGTAAACCTCAGAAGCGAAATTCGCCCGCTTCGATGCGTGCCCAGAGTTGGTCATCCACTGGCTGGAAAGCCTTGGCGCCAGGCAGGCGCACGAATAGCGGATCGCCGGTTTGCGCCGGGTTGTAGGCCACTTGCTTGAGGTCGTTCTTCTTGTATTTGAAGGTGCCGGTGGTTTCCAGCTCGCTCAGCAGGCGGATAAACAGCGGCGCGGCATACACGGGCAGCTCGCCATCCAGATACTGCGCCAGGGCCTGCGTGTCGAGTGTCGAGTCTGCAGCCATGCGCAGCGCGGCCATGCCGCAGCGGCCATCGCTGCCGTTGATGGCCACGCCATACACCACCGCATCCTCTACGCCAGGAAAAGCCCCCAGCACGCTTTCCACTTCCGTGGTGGAGACGTTCTCGCCCTTCCAGCGGAAGGTGTCACCCAGGCGATCGACAAACTGCGCGTGCTTGCAGCCGATGTCGCGCATCAGGTCGCCGGTGTTGAACCAGGCGTCGCCCTTTTTGAACACGTTACGCAGGATCACCGCCTCACTCTTGGCCGGGTCGGTGTAGCCGTCGAAGGGGAATTTCTTGCTGATTTCACTGACCAGCAGGCCAGGTTGGCCAGCTTTGACCTTTTCCAGAAAACCCTTGGCGTTACGCAGCGGCCGGTCATTTTCCAGGTCGTAGCAGACGATGGCGAAGGTGGCCGGCGTAAAACCTACGGTGTTGTCGAAGTTGAAGACGTTGGTGAAGGCGATATTGCCTTCGCTAGAGGCGTAGAACTCGGCGATTTGCTCGATGTCGAAACGTGTCTTGAACTCAGCCCAGATCGCCGGGCGCAGGCCGTTGCCGATCATGCTGGTCAGGCTGTTGTTGAGCTCATGGTCAGTGACGGGCTGGTTGAGCAGGTAGCGGCACAGTTCGCCGATATAACCGAAGCTGGTGGCCTGATAGTGGGCGACGTCTTTCCAGAAGGCGCTGGCCGAGAACTTGCGTCGCAGCGCGATGGCCGCGCCGCCGGCCAGGGCCGAGCCCCAGCAGACCGTCACGGCATTGTTGTGATAGCAAGGCAGCGTCAGGTAGAGCACGTCGCTGCTGCCCAGGCCCAGGCCGGAGTGGCCGAAGCCACCGTAGGCTTTGATCCATTTGCCGTGGCTCATGATCGAGGCTTTGGGCAGGCCGGTGGTGCCGGAGGTGTAGATGTAGAAGCACGGGTCCTTCATCTTGACGCGCAGGCTGTCCGGCAAATTCTGCTCACTCTGGCTGGCTTGGCGCAGACCAAGGTTGACCCAGTTGTCAGGCGTGTTGCCACTGTCCTGCAGCGTATCTTGATCGGCTAGCCAGTAGCACGGGTGCTCGGCGCCGTGCACGTGGGGACGGACCTCATTGAAGGCATCGACCAGCTCTTCGCCAATCACAAAGAACCTTGGCTTCACCAGGTTCAGGCTGTGGCTGAGTACCTTGCCGCGCTGGGTGGTATTGAGCAGTGCGCCGATAGCGCCCAGTTTGGTCAGGGCAGCGAGGACGGCGAGTAACTCCAGGCGGTTTTCCACCAGCACTGCGACTACATCGCCATGGCCCACGCCGTCGGCCTTGAAGGCCCAGGCCAGACGGTTCGCCCAGGCGTTGAACTGGCGATAGCTAAGGCGCCGCTGTTCATCCATCAGCGCCGGGTTGTCTGGGTAAAGGCGGGTGGCGCGTTCTAGGGCCCAGGCCAGTGACAGGGTTTTGTCGCGGTTGCGGATCCCGGCGTAGTACAACCCGCGCAGCATCCTCCCGATGCGAGGAAGGTGCTTAGGCAGGCGGGCAAGGAAGCGGGCAGGGGAAATCAGGTCGGCTTGGGTCATGGCTCTCGCGCTTGTCGTTGTTATGCGGGACTTAAATACGCCAACGGCGAATCTAGAGCATTGCGGCGGGTGCTGGCTATGACCCTGGCGCAGGGGCTGAAGGCAGATCGGCAACTGTGGGCCCAGCCTGAGGCTAGACCTTTCTGGCTGTGGGGTTACTGCTGATGTAAACTACTATCATTAAGCTGTTTAATGCGCTGACCCCAGTGCTGTATGGCTGTATCAGGCATTAGGAACCCACCACCATGATTCTCGACTTCATTCAGGGCGCTGCTCTGCTGCTGGCGTTGTGCTGGTTGCAGACCATCAACAGACGCCTGTGGACTGATCATTGCGTCGTGGCTCCACTGCTGTCGGGACTCCTGTTCGGCAGTACCTGCATTGTTGGCATGCTCACGCCAATCGTCTTGCAACAAGGTCTTATTTTTGATGCTCGCACGGTGGTGCTGAGCATGGCCGGGCTATTTGGCGGACCCTTGGCGGCGGCTGTGGCGGGCCTTATGGCCGGCGGTTATCGCCTCTGGCTGGGCGGTAGCGGCGTCTGGATCGGCTTGGCCAATGTGCTGATGCCGGTGTTGCTGGGTCTGGCTTACCGCTATTGGTACCGGCGCGGCAAACTGAAGATTGGCCCTTGGCAGTTACTCGCGTTTGGTCTGCTGGTGCATGTGCTGATGGTGCTGCTGTTGGCATTGTTGCCTGCCGCTCAGGCCTCGTTGAGCTTGCACGAGGTGGCGTTGCCGATTTTGCTGGTGCTACCGCTGGCAACCTTAATCCTCGGTCTGTTGCTACGGGATATCGAACAGCGACTGGATACTGAGCGCGCCCTGGCGCAAAGCGATGCACGCATGGGCGCCGTTACCCGCGCGATTCCCGATCTGTTGCTGGTGCTGGACGAAGATGGTCATTACGTTGACGTTGTCGCCCCCGAACCCAGGTTGCTGCTGTTGCCGCGTGCCGAATTGCTGGGCAAACGCTTGCATGAGGTGATGTCCCAGGGCGAGGCCGAACGTTTCTATGCGTTTATCCAGCGCACCCTGGCCAGCGATACGCCACAAATTCTCCAATACGCCATTCATACCCAGGCCGGCACCACGGTGTTTGAAGGCCGCGCTCAGCGTCTTGAAGGGCTGCTGGAAGGCAAGCGCGCGGTAGTGATGGTGGCGCGGGATATCTCCGAGCGTGAGAACGTGGAGATGGAACGGCGCATCGCCGCCATTGCCTTCGAGTCGCAGCAAGGCATGGTAATTACCGATGCCAGCAGCAAGATCTTGCGCATCAACCAAGCCTTTAGTGCCATCACCGGCTACAGCGCTGCGGATGTCATCGGCAAGGACACGCGCATGCTCAGCTCTGGTCGACAGGGGCCCGAGTTCTATCAGGCCATGTGGCGCAGCATCAACGAGACCTCGGCCTGGGAGGGTGAAATCTGGAACCGGCGCAAGAGCGGCGAGGTGTTTCCCGAGTGGCTGTCGATCAGTGCGGTGCGTGATGGGTTCGGCCGCGTCAGTAATTACGTGGCCTCATTGACCGATATTTCCGAGCACAAGGCTGCGGAAGATCAGATCAAACACCTGGCGTTTTTCGATGCCCTGACGGGGCTGCCCAACCGTCGGCTGTTGCTCGACCGTCTGCAGCAAGCGCAGGCCGCCAGCGCGCGTAAAGGCAAGTTTGCTGCGCTGATGTTTCTCGACTTGGACAACTTCAAGAACGTCAACGACCTGCACGGTCACCAGACCGGCGACCAGTTGCTGTGCCTGGTGGCCGAGCGTCTGAGTCATGCGATTCGCACGTGCGACACCGTGGCCCGTCTGGGTGGTGACGAGTTTGTGGTGCTGCTGGAAGACCTTGAGCCGCACTCCGAAGACGCCGCCGGGCAAGTTGAGGGCATCGGCCAAACCATCCTGCACGCCCTGGAGGCGTCTTACCTGATCGGCGAGCTGGAACTGCGCAGCACCGCCAGCATCGGCGTGCTGCTGTTCAACGACGAGCTGGTCGACAGCCATGAATTGATGAAGCGCGCGGACCTGTCCATGTACGAGGCCAAGGCTGCCGGCAAGAATGCCCTGCGCTTTTTTGACCCGGCGATGCAGGAGGCCGTGAGTGCGCGCCTGCAGCTGGAGGAGGATATTCGTCGCGGCCTGGTCGCGGGCGAGTTCGTCATGTACCTGCAGCCGCAGATGGATGAGAACTACAGCCTGATCGGTGCCGAAGCGCTCGTGCGCTGGCAGCACCCGCAACGCGGCTTGCTCTCGCCCGCGGCGTTTGTCGGCGTGGCCGAGCGCGCTGGCTTGATTGAGGAACTGGACCTGCAGATGCTCCGCCAAGCGTGCGAGCAACTCGCCGAGTGGGCGCGGCAGCCTGCCACAGAGGAGTTGCGTCTGGCGGTCAACCTGAGTGCGCGCGTGCTGTATCAGCCGCACTTTGTCGACCAGGTCATGGCGTTGCTGAAGGCCAGTGGCGCCGACCCGCACCGCTTGAAGCTGGAGCTGACCGAGTCGTTGCTGCTTGATGACCTGGCGGGTGCAGTGCTGCGCATGACGGCCCTCAAGGCCCACGGCATCCGCTTCTCGATTGACGATTTTGGCACGGGCTACTCGTCCATGGCCTATTTGCAGCAACTGCCGCTGGACCAACTGAAAATCGACCAGTCGTTCGTACGTGCCTTGCCGGATGATCCCAACAGCCTGGCGATCATTCGCGCTATCTGCAGTCTGGCCAACAGCCTCAACCTGGACGTTATCGCCGAAGGCGTAGAGACCGAGGCCCAGCGGGCTCTGGTGTTGGCCAATGGTTGCCGGCATTTTCAAGGCTACCTATTTGGCCGGCCGATGCCGCTGGCAGAGTTCGCCCGCCTGTACGCTGAGGCCTGACGGATTGTCGGGCGCAGCGGATTAGTGAATAGTCGCGGGCTTATCCACTCAGGCACCCTGGCATGACTGTTCATATCTCCCTTGACGACACCCTTGGCGAAGCCGAAGTGCTGGCCCTCTATCAGGCCAACCAATGGTCCAGCGCCGACAAACCGCAGCAATTGCTGGCAGCGCTGCGCAACTCCCACAGCCTGGTCACGGCCCGTCGCGATGGGCGCTTGCTGGGTTTGGGTAATGCCATTTCCGATGGTCATCTGGTGGTCTATTACCCGCACATGCTGGTGCATCCAGAGGTGCAGGGGCAGGGCATTGGCCGTTTGCTGATGAATGCCTTGCAGGCGCGGTACGCCGGCTTCCATCAGCAAATGCTGACCGCCGACGGTCGCGCCATCGCCTTCTACGAGGGCCTGGGCTTTAGCCGCGCCGGCCACACTCAATCCATGTGGATCTATGCCGGGAGCGAACACTGATGCCCTTACTGTCGAACAAACTGCTGAACATCGGCCTGCTGCTGGCACTGGTTTTTGCCTTGGCAGCGCTGGCCGGCTGGTTTACGGCCGAGGCCAATCCCCAGGGCATTCTGCTGCACACCCCGGCCGCCGATGGCACGCCGCCGGTGTATGCCTCGGCCTGGCGCATTGGTTTTATCGTTAGCCTTACCGCCATGGGTCTGCTGGCCGGGTTGGTGGTATTGCTGGCGCAGTTGTCCGCCTTGCTGCTCAAGGGCAGTCGCCATGAGGCATTGCTGAGTAGCCTGACTCTGGGCGCCGGCGCGGTGGTTGCCGCGGCGGGGATTGGCGTACTGTTGACCGTGCTTCAGGGCTGAAATCAACCTCTTCGGAGAACTGCCATGCGCTTTGCCTACACCATTATCTATGTGCCGGATGTCAGGGCTTCACTGGCATTTTTCCAGAATGCCTTCGGCTTTCAACCGCGCTTTGTGCATGAGTCCGGCACTTATGGCGAGTTGGAAACCGGCGCTACAGCCCTGGCTTTTGCCGCCCATGAGTTGGCCGAGTCAAACTTCAGTTGCGGCCATGTCGAGGCCCATCGTTCGCCGCAACCACTGGGCATGGAAGTGGGCTTTGTGACTGAGGATGTGCCAGCGGCCCATGCCCGCGCCGTGGCGGCCGGTGCCGAAGAAATTGCCCCGCCGGTGAGCAAGCCTTGGGGGCAGATGGTTTCTTATGTGCGCTGCCCGGATGGCACCCTGGTGGAGCTGTGCAGCGCCGTCGGCACCTGATGCTTGAGCGCTAAAACGCCGCGAGCAGCCGCCCCAGCACGGCCATGGCGGCTTCGCTGGCGGCGTCCCAGGGGTGGCCGGAATTGAGCCGTGCGCAGTGGCCAAAGCCGCGGGTGGCGGAGAAGATCGGCCCCGGCGCCAGGCTGATGCCCTCGGCCAGGGCCTGCTTGAACAGTTGCAGTGAGTCGACCTGCGGGGCAAATTCAAACCACAGAAAGTAGCCGCCGGCCGGGCGGGTGACGCGCGTGTCGGCGGGAAAGTGCCGGGCCGCCGAGGCCAGCATCGACGCCTGCTGGCTTTCCAACGCATGGCGCAAGCTGCGCAGGTGGCGGTCGTAGCCACCGTGTTGCAGGTACTCGGCAATGGCCGCTTGGGCCGGCACTGAGGGCGAAATGGTGGTCATTAGCTTGAGGCGCCGAATCTGCTCGGCATAGCGCCCACCGGCCACCCAGCCGACCCGGTAGCCCGGTGCCAGGCACTTGGAAAACGAGCCGCAGTGCATCACCAGGCCGGCGCGGTCAAAACTCTTCACCGGCTTCGGCGGCTGGCTGCCGAAGTACAGCTCGGCGTACACATCGTCCTCAATCAGCGGCAGCTGGTGCTGCTCCAGCAGGGCATAGAGGTCGCGCTTTTTCGCCTCGCTCATGCTCGCGCCGAGCGGGTTCTGCAGATGGCTCATCAGCCAGCAGGCCTTGATCGGCAGGTGCGCCAGGCTGTTGGCCAGAGCCTCCAGGTCGATGCCTTCGCGCGGGTGCACGGGGATTTCCACCGCCTTGAGTTTCAGCCGTTCCAGCACCTGCAGGGTGGCGTAGAACGCCGGCCCTTCGATGGCCACCAGGTCGCCCGGTTGGGTTACGCACTGCAGGCACAGGTTCAGCGCCTCCATGGCGCCATTGCTGATCACCAGTTCTTGCGGTGCCAGCAGTACGCCGCTGTTCAGGTAGCGCAGGGCAATTTGTCGGCGCAGGTCGGGGTTGCCCTCGGTCATGTCGGCGATCACCGCATGGGCCGGCATGGCCCGCAGGCTCTTGCTCATGCAGCGGGCCAGGCGCGGCAGGGGGAATAGCGCCGGGCTCGGGAAGGCCGAGCCGAAGGGCACGGTGTGTGGGTCCTTGAGGGAGGCGAGCACGGAGAACACCAGCTCGCTGACATCCACTTCGCTGGTCTGCGCTTCGCGGCTGCGCTGTTGCGGCTCGTGCAGCGGCCGCTGCGCCTGGTCGCGGACGAAGTAACCGGAGCGCGGACGGGCGCTGATCAGGCCGCGACTCTCCAGCAGGTAGTAGGCCTCGAACACAGTGGACGGGCTGATGCCATAGGTACGGCTGGCATGGCGCACCGACGGCACCTTTTCGCCGGGTGCGAGCACGCCGCTACGAATCAGGGCGGCGATTTCGTCGGCAAACTTCTCGTAGCGCTTCATGCGGTCGCTCGGGACTCTGGCAGGCTCTGTTGCCTGCCACTGTACTGCCTGCGCAGTGTCCAGGCGACCGTCCTCAGCGTTGGCGCGGGGCGACAAAGGTGCTCTCGGTGCTGACGGCACTGTCTACGTCATTGGTATCACGCAGGTGAAAGCGCAGCTGTTCCGGCGAGTGGGCTGCCGGCGCGCCGAGCAGGGCCACGCTGACGGCCACGTTGCGCATTTCTCCGGCGGCCAACTGCAGCACCTCGGCGCCTTGGAGCTGGAAGCGCGCGCCGTCATCCAAGCTCAGAGCATAACGTTGCGGCTGCTGGGTCTTGTTGATGACTTTGAGGTTGTAGCTGTTCTCGATCTGCCCCTGGCTGTTCTCACGGAACATCGTGCGGTCCTTAGCTACGTCCAGCGACACCTCAGTGCGGGCATTCAGGGCCCAGATCAGCGCGCCGATCATCACCGTCAAGGTGGTGGCATAGCCCAGCAGGCGCGGGCGCAGTACCTGGGTTTTGCCGCCGGCCAGGCTGTTTTCACTGGCGTAGCGCACCAGGCCCCGTGGGTAGTTCATTTTGTCCATCACGCTGTCGCAGGCGTCGATGCAGGCGCCGCAACTGATACAGCCCAGTTGCAGGCCGTCGCGGATGTCGATGCCGGTCGGGCAGACCTGCACACACAGGGTGCAGTCGATGCAGTCGCCCAGGCCTTCGGCCCGGTAGTCGCTGTCTTTCTTGCGCGCCCCGCGACCTTCGCCGCGGCGGCTGTCATAGGCCACGTTGAGGGTGTTCTGATCGAACATCACGCTTTGAAAACGTGCATAAGGGCACATGTGCAGGCACACCTGCTCGCGCATCCAGCCGGCGTTGAGGTAAGTCAGTACGCTGAAAAACACCAGCCAGAAGCTGGTGGCGTATTCCAGTTCAAGGCTCAGTAGGGCGCTGCTCAGTTCGCGGATCGGCGTCAGGTAACCGACAAAGGTTAACGCCGTAGCACCGCTGAGCAGCAACCACAGGCCGTGCTTAGCACTGCGCCGCAGCAGCTTGCCAACGCTCCAGGGCGCGGCGGCCAGCTTGATGCGCTGGTTGCGTTCGCCCTCGATGGTTTTCTCCACCCACATGAACATCCAGGTCCACACGCTTTGCGGGCAGGTGTAGCCGCACCAGACGCGCCCGGCCAGCACGGTGATAAAGAACAGGCCGAAGGCGGCGATGATCAGGGTGGCCGAGATCAGGACGAAATCCTGCGGCCACAGGGTCAGGGCAAATAGATGGATCTTGCCGCTGCCCAGGTCCCAGAGCACCGCTTGCTGGCCGTTCCAGTTGAACCAAGCGGTGGCAAAAAACAGCACGATCAGCAACCCGGCCCCGCCCAGGCGCAGGCTGCGAAACAGCCCGCTGAAACTGCGGGTGTGAATGGTGCCGCCCGCTTGCGCGGGTGTCAGGCGGATTGGACGTTGCGGGTCAATGGTTTCGACGATCCGCGCGGGAATGCGTTCGCTCATGCAGGTAGCTCCATCTGGCTGTAGCAGGCGGGGCGCATGATCGGCTCAGCACACAAATGAAAACAGACTCAGTTTTTTAAATAAAAAGCAGATCAGATGGCGCGCGCCGCCAAAGCTCAAGGGCTACAGGGCATCGGTGATTGCTCTGTGCTTGCCCTGTACTCGGCATTTTGACGTCCGCCGCAACCACCCGCCTGGCGCCTTAAGGTTAAGCATTGCTTAAGCAGTCACTGCGACACTCACGCCAGTTCGCTGGGCCTGAGCAGGGCGTCTTATTGTGTGGAGTGACTGGCGCAGGATGAATCAATTTCTCAAACGCACGGCGTTGCGTATCGCCGCTGTCAGTATTGCGCTGGCCTCGATCGCCAGCCCCGTGGCCTGGTTTGTGGCCCGAGAAAGCGCTGAAGAAAGCGTGGTGTCGCTGGCCATCGAGGAGTCCGCGCGGGTATTGCACTACTACCGCGCTGTCGGCCTGGAGAGTGCAGAAGGTCAGCAGAATGCACGCAAGGCCGCGGATACCATTACCGGCGGCCTGTTTGATATCGCGGAAATCTACGACCCACAGGGCCACAAGGTGGCCGAGTCGATGAGCGAGCAGGGCGCCGTCATCGAGCCATTTCTCGCCCCCCACGGCGCACCGCAATACCAGCAGGCGTCTTATGAAAGTGTCGAGCTGAGCCGTGACTGGGTCCTGCGTGTATTTGTGCCGCTGCGCGACACGCCGGGCGATAGCCAGGGTGCGATCAGTGGTTACTTTGAAGGCGTGCGCATCATTCCCGCCTGGCAGCGCGAGCAGATATTCAGCAACTCACTGACAGTGGCGATGTTGATCGGCCTCGCCTCGCTACTCAGTGGCGCGCTGATTTTCCCGCTGGTGGCGTTTCTGTCCACGGACAACGACCGCAAGGCCCGCGAGGTGCTTGATTCGCATATCTCAATGATGGAGGCCCTGGGGCGAGCGATAGCCAAACGCGACTCCGACACCGGCGCGCACAATTATCGGGTCGCCTGGATTGCTGCGCAGATTGCCGAGCGCATGAGCTTGGCCGGGCGCGAAATGCAGGCGTTGATCGCCGGCAGTTTTCTCCATGACGTCGGCAAGATCGGCATCCCCGATGCCATCCTGCTCAAGCCCGGCAAGCTCGACGCTGGGGAAATGGCGGTGATGCGCACCCATGTCGAGCAAGGCGAACAGATCGTCAAGGGCATGGGCTGGCTCGACGGCGCCCATGCGGTGGTGGCGGGCCATCATGAAAAGTGGGACGGCAGCGGCTACCCGCGGGCATTGAGCGGCGAGCAGATTCCGCTGGCCGCGCGAATTTTTGCTGTGGCTGATGTATTCGATGCGCTGTGCTCAAAGCGCCCGTACAAGGAGCCGATGGGCTTCGACGCGGCCATGGCGATTCTGGATCAAGACACCGGCAGTCATTTCGACCCCGCAGTGATGAAGGTCTTTAGCCGCATCGCCCAAACCCTGTACCAGCGGCTCGAACACAGCGACGAAGCCGACTCGCGCCAGTTGCTGGAAGACTGCGTGCGCAAGCACTTCGAAATGTAGGCGGGCAAGGCCCCCTTAAGCGCTCATAAGTATCAGCAACTGCTCGCGCTATTGCGGGGGCGGCTGACAGCATTCAGGCGTTTGGCGGTTAGGGCTGCGTCGTGGAGTGGCAGGCGAACCTTGCTGTGCGCGGCCAGCCAGCCGAACGGCATCAGTGCCTCTTCGCGTTAGCCTTCTGTTGGGTGGTTCAGCGGCATGCGCGGGCAGCAAATAAAGCTACCGTTGGTCGTTTATTTGCACCGGTCTTGGCGGCCACTTTTTTCCTTCAAGGGCCGTATTTCGGCCTCTGCAGGAATATGCTGGAAGCCGCGTGGCGCCAGTGGTCCAGACGATTTGCCGAGGGGCGAAAATGGATGGTTTTCATGGGCGAAATGACGTGTTAAAAAGCGCGCGTTTTTCCCATTCCAACATCCAACAAGAGGTAACCATCCCCAACTATGACCATGCGCATCTGCATCCTGGAAACCGACATCCTCCGACCTCAGTTGATTGAGCAGTACCACGGCTATGGCCGAATGTTCAGGCAGTTGTTTGAGAAGCAGTCGATACCGGCGCAGTTCGATGTGTTCAACGTGGTGGAAGGTTGCTACCCGGATGCTGCCCAAGGCTACGACGCCTACCTGATTACCGGCAGCAAGGCCGACTCGTTCGGCACTGATCCGTGGATTCAGACCCTGCGCGAGTTCCTGCTTGAGCGCTATGACAATGGCGACCGCCTGATCGGCATCTGCTTCGGCCACCAACTGCTGGCCCTGCTGCTGGGCGGTAAGACCGAACGTGCCGCCCAAGGCTGGGGTATTGGCGTCAATCGCTACGCCGTGCTCGAACAACCCGAGTGGATGAGCCCGAGCCTGGAACACCTCGACATGCTGGTGTTCCACCAGGACCAGGTCACCGAGCTACCAGTCGGCGCCACGCTGCTGGCCAGCAGCCCGTTCTGCCCCAACGCCGCTTACCGCATTGGCGACCAGGTGCTGTGCTTCCAGGCCCACCCCGAATTTGTCGACGACTACGAACTGGGCCTGCTCAACCTGCGCCGCGAATTCCTCGGCGAGGCCCGTTACCAACAGGCCATCAGCAGCATGAGCTTGCAGCATCAGGGCGTGGCAGTGGCCGAATGGATGCTGCGCTTCGCCAGCCAGGAGCGCGCGCAAAACAGCCTGGCCGCCTGATCCGGCAGCAACAAAAAGCCCCGCCAGTTTTGCTAGCGGGGCTTTTTGCGTTAGGACAGAGAGTAATAGTGCGGCTGGCGCTTACTTATTGTTCTTGATGAGTGCCGAGTAAATTAACGTCACGCCAAATGCACCCAATATTACGCCTGCAGTTTTGTCGATATAAAATGCGCCGCGATTGAATAGGCTGCGCACGTGTTTATGCGACAGGGCAAAAATAATAAACGAGTCCCACAGTAACACGATCAAGGTCATCCAGACACCGAGCGCAATCTTGAAGCCGATGCCGACTTCGTTGTTGAGTATTAGTGTGAACAGACTGAGGTAAAACAGCGGGTTCTTGGGATTTAGAATGCCGGAAGCAAAACCAATCAGGAATTCTTTAGCGAACGTGGATTCTTTTGTGCCTTCAGCCTCTGCCGATTTTATAAGAAAGGCATAGTCGCTTTTCTTGGCTTTAAGGGCCATGACGGCTAAATAAGTTAAAAAGACGCCGCCGGCAAATTTTATCGCAGTCATTATGGTGATCGAACTTGCTAGAATTGCGCCGACGCCGGCAAGGCACAAGGCGATATAAACTGCGTTCGCAGAGGCAATGCCCAAGGCCACACCGATAGCCACTTGCTTCTTGTTGCGTACGGCGCTTTTCACCACCAGCAAAAAATCTGGTCCTGGGCTTAGCAGAGCAACGAAATGCGCCAATGCGACGGTGATAAATATGGCGGTTGTATTGATATCCATGGTGCTGCCTCTAGGTGCAAAAAGCGAAGTTGCTCGGGTGCTGTTGTGCTGGTTTCAAGCTTGGCGATCCTTCGCTGCAAACCAAGTGTACGAATGCAGCCGCGCTGACGACAAGTGCAAAAGAAAAGCGTTGCTCACTACTTGCTGGGAGAGTCCATATAAGTTGTTAGCTATTACCGAGCATATAAGCGCGAAGCTGCCGTTCCTCTCTCATAACAAATAGGATGAAAACCTGGTTGCCATTTTCACGATAAAGAACCCGGCAGGGTGGTGCCACTAGCTCTCTATAAACGGAGTTTGGAAGCTCTGGCGGAGTTAGACCCGACTGGGGAAAACTTTCTAGGCGTTTGGTTTTTTCGAAAACAGCGCTGACAAACTGGCTTGCTGCTGTGAAATTATCTAGGGCAATGTACTCAGCGATGGCTTCCAGCTCTTGGAGGGCGGGCTCCGTCCAGATTACTTCAGCCATTTGCTCATTTTCTCCTTGGCCTCACTTTGGGTGTACGTTCTCCCTTCAAGTACTGCGCGCTCTCCACGTGAGAGCCCGTCAAGCAGTGCCAGTCGGCGTTGCATGAACTCGTAATCCTGTACATCGACGAGATACGCAGATGGTTGACCATGCTCGGTGATCAGTACCGGCTCCTTTGACACGTGGAGGTCTGCCAGGATTTTCGTGGCTTGGCGCTTGAGATTGGTGACAAGCTCAACTTTCATGGTGGCACCCTAGATTCGATCAAAGTGACACTATAGTGTCACTATTTGGGTGGCGCAAGCAGAGCTAAGGATTAAGCTAAGGGGCCGGCTTTGCCGGGCCCAGCGAACGAAGCGAACGATTTGAATGCTGGGCGGTGTGGTGCCATGAGCGGCGTTTCAATGGCAATTGGCAGAGCACAAATCCCGCCTGACGGCGGAGGTAATCAGTAATACGTGATGGTTTTCTTGTGGTTGTGGTGAGCAGCAGCACTGTCGGAACAGGCGAGTCCTGCAGCGGAATAAGGCCGATAACAATCATGATCCGCGTGATCGATTGAACGCTTGGCCCCCGCTGCGCGAACTACAGATTGGCCAGGGCGAAAAGCCCAAAACAGGCCGGATATACGAATGCAACCGCGCTGACGACAAGTGCAAAAGAAAAGCTTTGCTCACTACTTGTGGGGAGAGTCCATATACGCTTGTTACGCATTTGCACGGTACGCCCGCGAAAATAACAATATTGTTGAAAGTGCTATAGCAGGCGTTGCACATACAAGCATTAGTGGATTCCATGCGATTGAAAGAAATCCACAAGTAATACCTGCTTTGATGCATTCTGGAGTTTTGCTAAGATTTTTGTTTCTTGCTTTGTATAGTTTGTATAGAGATATCCAGCCATAACTCCCAAAAATTATTTGAAGCGTTAGTAGAATAAATAGCCAGGAAATTTTTAAGTTATTCGTAAGGATTGATATGATGCCTGTAAGCGTGATCATTATGAATACATAGTAAGCTAGGGCAAGTGGAATGCATAATATTGCGAGCAAATTACATGTTAGGTTGATTGTATTTTTCATTGTGCGGCCTAACGTTTAGGTTAAGGGGCTGCGGCACGCAGTCCCAGAGAGCGAAGCGAACGATTTGAACCGCTTGTTAGGGGGGGGAATTCCACGCACTATAAATTCACTTTCCGTCTTTTATTAGCTTTAACGCCAGCGCAGTGCAATAAAATAGCAAGCCAGAAAATCCAGAAACAAATAAAATAAATAAAAGTTTATAGTTTGTTAAGAAATAGATCATCGCCTCGCCTAGTCTGGCTTTACCTGTGGTGGTTCCGTGATAACTGGATGCGCCGCATGGCAGGTAAAAAACAACAAAATAAAATAGAAATACCGCTATTAATGTCATGCCAAGTATGACACTCCCTCCATTTCTTTCTCGTTTCATTTCTTCCTTGGAGTAAGCGCCGAACAAAGAAAAAAATATGGCAATCGATACGCTGAATGCCATGCTGGCGCTCATAGATAACGCATGCCGTGGTGAAATCCATGCACCGACGGAGCAAGAGCTTGCTATTTTTATTTGTAAAAAATTTGACGTGACTGTAAGTAACTCGGTATACGGTGCGAACATAAATATCAGCATAATTATGAGGTTTGCAATCATGACCTTGTGGATTGCTTCGCTAGTTTTTAGTGGCTCAGTTTGAGATGTCATCATTAGTGCCTGTTGAAAATGGGCAATGAGTAACCCCTAACGTTTGGTTAAGGGGCGGGCTTTAGCCCGTCCCAGTGAGCGAAGCGAGCGATTTGAACCACTAGTTAGGGTTTTCCGGTATGCGCGTTAAGCAGAGAGTGCTCTTTTAGCTCTGCCTCAATGAACGCCGATATCATAGCGCGATAGACGCTTTCTACTACCAGAGGGTTCGCCCCTTGCTCTTGTGCAAGCGCGGTGACTTTTGCAATAACTTGCTCTACTCGATTGGGCGCTTTTACTTCGTCTGTTGTTTTTTTTAATGATGCTGCTTGAGTGACGAAATTGCCGCGCTTAGCGATTAACGTAACGATTTCGCGATCAATTCTGTCGACGTTTTCGCGGACTTCATTTAGTGAGTTGCATCTGACTTCCATGTGCGTGGTACTCCAATATTTGTTTTGACCCTAACGATTAAGCTAAGGGGCCGCGGAACGCGGTCCCAGTGAGCGAAGCGAACGATTTGAGCGCCTTGTTAGGCATTGCCACCTCGTTTATGTTGTGATCCATTTAAGTGCTTCCGAGTGAATATGTATATGAGTTTTGCTGCTGTGCCACCAGAGAAGCATAGGATAAAAAATATAGAGAATATAATTCCCAATCCGTCCCCTGGGCTACCTTGGGTTGGATTCGATAAAGCTGAATAGTAGTGTTGAAGATAAGCTGCAAGGCAAATGATAGTGAATGCAGCAACACAGCCTATAACCCACTTTAACGATGGCATAAGCAAGGGGAGCATGAATAAAGCTGCGGCTATCGCGATGATTTGATGCATAGCTGTTCCTTGCTGTGCCTAACGTTTGGTTAAGGGGCGGGCTTTAGCTCGTCCCAGCGAACGAAGTGAGCGATTTGAACCAGTTGTTATACATTGCCTATTGGTTCAGATCTAACAATTCTCGATGGGTCTATCGTGATGCCCTTGGAATTGAAACAAGTATTTGCTCTGTCCGCAGCCTCTACGGACGGATCACCATCGACAATTGAATGAAGATACCAAAGCGCCAGCGACAACTCATGCCCCCCAGCCTCCCCTATGAAGGTGACAACATATGGCTCTGTTATTGATCTGTATCGCATGACAAGCTGGTCATAATTTTCACCCAGCAAGGTTCCTGCGATATCTTCAACCATTTCTGGAGTATCTACGTAACTGTGATTGAATCCTGGAGCATGAATCGCTACTTCTTTAAAGAGGACAGCAAAAGGCCCTTCGTCAGCTGGGGTTTGTTTCCCTTGAATTGACATGCTGAATTGATTATTTCCTTTCCTCTCTATTCCAGAAGATAGAGGAATTAGAGTTGTTTTTATTTCTTCCTTTATTGCGCTCTTAGGGAGAATTCCTCTTGTGTGGAAGGAGGCTATATCATTAGTTCTTGTGCCGTGAAACCACATCGCTTTTATTTCTGATTTGGGGTTTCCAAGTGCATCGCAAATTTTTTTGTAAATATACTCTTCCGGTCTATATGTGTGATCTTGATAAGGGGTGAGTGGTCTTAGCAGTAAGGTAAGAGTTGATTTGTCTGTATTAAATATTTCGCAGACGGTTGACCATGCTGTGCTTTGGTCGGAGCAGTCTAAGATCATTTCCGTTTCCATGGTTTTGGTCGCTGTATAACGATTAAGCTAAGGGGCCGGCTTCGCCGGTCCCAGCGAATGAAATGAGCGGCTTCAGCGCCTTGTTATAGGCCATTGCGACAACTCAATATTTGGATTATTTCTTTTAGGGTTTCATTTTCTACCGAAGCCACCTCGGAATTGTGCGATGAGACCTTATTTAGAAATTTTTTAGCTGAAACTAGATGCGGCATTGCTGCTTCGTGCTTGCCCAGATGATAAAGGCTAAGCCCAAGACAGGCTTCAAATATGCTGTCTTTTACTACGTCAGGGTTCCAGCTGCTGGCTTTAACTAAAAGCGCATGGCTTTTCGCGTAGTTGCCGCGCCAGTAGTGCACAAACGCTTTCGATGCTACAGCTGGAGCTAGGGCTTGCTTAAGAATGTTAATCAGCATGGCCTATAACGTTTGGTTAAGGGGCTGGCTTTAGCCAGTCCCAGTGAGCGAAGCGAACGATTTGAACCACTAGTTAGGTGCTCCACTGGTTAATTGCAGGGTCGATGTCATTTTCCCAACAATTATCAATCAGTATATCCATGTGGTGATTTTTTATGGCAACCAAACTGTTTACTACCGCCGCTCTTTGCTCCTTCGAAAATAACGAGAATTGATTAGAGTCTGAGTTGAGACCTATTTGGTTTATGAATGCACACATGTAAGGAGTATCGTCTTTATCGTTTATCCCTGTAACAGCCAGCTCGATAAATCGGGGAATATAATAGCCCATTGCTTGCGGTGTAAGGAATGAAGAGATGCTCCAGCATACCGTGCCTATTTGTTCAGGCGATAGATCACGCCGATTTGCACCATTAATCTCATTGTTATGATCTACGCACTCTTCGCAATGATTTATATCAGTCGCGCACTTAGGCTTCTCGAAGCACTCGAATAATTTATATGTGCTTTCTACGAAGCTGCTGATATTCACGATTGCACCTAACGTTTGGTTAAGGGGCCGCGGAACGCGGTCCCGAACGAGCGAAGCGAGTGACTTGAACCATTAGTTAGAGGCATGGCGCTCGCTGATGCTGCTGTATATAGAGTAGATGACGGCGTACTTGAACTCGGTTTTTGAAAGCCCATCTAGATCGTTATTTTTAACCTTGCTCAGTGAATCTGTTGTGAGATTTGCCTCTGCTAGGCTCTTTGCGAAATTTGCAAGCTCATGCTCCTCAAGGCTGCCAATATCTGGTGTAACCATAAGAGGTATACCTAAGAAGGTGCGCATATAGAATGATGGAAATTTTTCACGCGGTGTATCTAGATCACCTTTGATCCCGAAGTAAAGCTGATTTCTTTCTGCGTCTTCTAGCTCAACTGTTAGTGATCCACCATCAGTAAGAGCATATGCATTTACTGACTTTAGGGGGAGGGCAAGACTCGGTAGCGTGTGTGCAAATGTATATAGGCTAGCCACACCTAGCATGATTGCGATTAGCGGTAAGGTTAGCCACTTAAGTTTCACGCTTTGCCTCTAACGTTTAGGTTAAGGGGCTGCGGCACGCAGTCCCAGAGAGCGAAGCGAACGATTTGAACCGTTTGTTATGCGCTTTGCACTGGGTTGAAAATACCGAAACTTTCAATAATATCTTCGTCTGATTGCAGGTCGTGATTGAAGGTGGAAAGCCCAATGCTGGCAGCTTTTATACCGTAATCATCGATCTCGAAAAAAACGCCTTTTAAAATTAGATATTTCTTCAGGCTTGATAGTGTTGTGCTCTTGGCTTTCATACCAAAAATTTCATACTCAATTGCTTGGCGTTCGCTATTAAATATTTCGATGTGTTTGGTTTTACCAGTTAAGTCATAATGCGCGATGAAACCCGCTAACTCGCATTGATCTGATCGAAATTTAGACGTTTGAACTTTGAAGAAACTTGAGTATACGTATGTGTACGCTTCCTGAATGGAGTCTCGATGTTTGCCAAGTATTATTGGACCGGCACCTATGCCAGGCTCGATGGCGAATGTCTTCTTGTCCACGCAATACCTCATAGTGCATAACGTTTAGGTTAAGGGGCCGCGGTACGCGGTCCCAGAGAGCGAAGCGAACGATTTGAACCGCTAGTTAGAGGTTGACACTGGCAGAACTGATTGTTGTTAAAGTTCTATGGCTTAAGGCCGCTCCAATCGTTGTTGCAAAACCAAGCGGAAAGATAACAGAAATTGCCCATATAGCCATACCTGCATCGGCCGCATGTGGATCGCCCACTACTCGGATAAAAAGGTAGGCTAACAAAGCGAAAAGTGGAATTAAGCATATGTATGAGGCAGTTGACATAAGAATTATTACAAATAAAACGTGCGCGACTGATGTTTGGTTGCGCGAATCTAGAAAGCCTTTGCTGAAACAGGAAATCGATATTGCAATGCTGGTCAGAATTGAAGCTGCCGCCATGAGTAAAAAATTAGGTTCTGCTGAAATTATTGACATGCTTGCAAAGCTAAATATCAAGAATAACGATACTGCTAGAGATAGAGAAAATATGGATCGTGGGATGACGCTGATATTCACATCAACCTCTAACGATTAAGCTAAGGGGCCGGCTTTAGCCGGTCCCAGTGAGCGAAGCGAACGATTTGAGCGCATTGTTATGCGCCAATTACACTGGATCACTAAAAGCCCATGGAATTTCATTTTTGAAAATTTGAATGGATTCTTCCATGAGTTCCAGCGAGATTGATTCTTTAAATACAGTGATTGTGCGAGTTCTTTCTGTGTCATCACGAAATAGCTCAACGATCAACTCGTTGTCTCTGTAAATTTCGACACCAATACCATCCCGTGAGCTTACATCGCTTGCCACTACAACTCTGTCTTTTGGGGACGACATAGGCCTTCCTTTGGCACATAACGATTAAGCTAAGGGGCCGGCTTTAGCCGGTCCCAGTGAGCAAAGCGAACGATTTGAGCGCATTGTTATAAGGTTTCTCAAAGGTTTAGGTCGAAGATATTGCGAAGGACGCTGCGCTCTCCGCGATAAAACTCTGTGTACCCACAACGCGCGCAAGCTATGAACGAGAATTTTTCGGACTCGACCTCGAAAATACTAGAGAGAAGACCGCCAGAATTACGAGTTTCTCCAACTTGATATTTATCATGCTGGCACTTAAAGCGTTGGTATTTCTTGCCTTGACCTGAATTAAAATACGCTTTATGGGCCTCAACTTCAGTTGCATTGGCAGTGGAAGGACAGCCGCACTTTGCACAACTATTTGAATTGGCCTCATTGGTCTCATCACACGCGAGACAGGTCCATTTGTACGCGGTCATTGGAAAGCCTTATAACTATAAATAGACCCCAAATGGGGTGATAACGCTTTTACGGGCTTGGTGGATAACATTCCTTGTCCTCTCGGCTATCCCTGTCTAGGCCGGGCTTTGTAGCGGTGCGATGACCGCTGAGGGGAGTTATGCACCATGGGCGCAAAGCCATGGTTGCTCGATCAGCTAGGTGATCAGATTCGGCTCAAACATTACCCGATTCTGGTTGAGTGGGTCTATTGCGTGTTGGGCAAAGCGTTCAGTCGCTGTGTAACTATCGCCAATTCCAGCGATGGGCGTCGCAGGGCGGGAAGCTGCTCTGGTGATGGGGCGTGCGGTGGTTGGGTTTGGTGCGGATGGGGTTAAAAGCTTCGCGGTCAAGACCGCTCCCACGGGACGTGGCACTTGCACTGATGGGGGGGCTTGGAACAGGCGGTTTGGGTCGCTGTGGAGGCCGCCATCTTGCGGCAAGTTGCTAGCGCCGCGTTGGGCGCTGCACGGCAGGTTACCCATAAACAATCAGGCCCGCATAAGCGGGCCTGATTGTTTGCGCGGGCTTAGTAGTCGTAGCCCAGGTTTGGCGCCAGCCAGCGCTCGCTAACGGCCATGTCCTGGCCTTTGCGGGCGGTGTAGCTCTCGACCTGATCTTGATCGACCTTGCCAACGGCGAAGTACTGGGCTTGGGGGTGGGCGAAGTACCAGCCGCTGACCGAGGCGGCCGGGAACATGGCGTAGTGTTCGGTGAGAAACACGCCACTGCGGCCGGCCTGGTTGTGGGTGGCCGCCGGGTCGAGCAGGTCGAACAGGGTGCCTTTCTCGGTGTGATCCGGGCAGGCCGGGTAGCCGGGGGCAGGGCGGATGCCTTTGTATT
Source organism: Pseudomonas sp. BGA-UO-ETr-WB11 (assembly GCF_059567785.1). Taxonomy (NCBI): domain Bacteria; kingdom Pseudomonadati; phylum Pseudomonadota; class Gammaproteobacteria; order Pseudomonadales; family Pseudomonadaceae; genus Pseudomonas; species Pseudomonas sp. BGA-UO-ETr-WB11. The sequence goes on from NZ_JCAQOS010000007.1 coordinate 326,751, forward strand.
GCTCTTTGATCAATGCGTCGTTATCCAGCGCTTCGTCTTTGTCGTAGCCCCAGAAGTCGGTGCGCACTTGCTTGTGCAGCCATTCGGCGCAGGCTTCGGCCAGGCGGTCGGCCAGGGCTTTGACCATGATCGAGTTGTAGTCGTCGCCGGCGTTTTGGTAGGCCTTGGCCACTTCTTCCGCGCCGATGCCGGCGGTGGTGATAAAACCACCGACGTAGTCGGTCAGGCCGCTGTCCTGCGGAGCCACGAAGTCAGCCAGGGCGAAGTTTGGCTTGCCGTCCGGCTTGATGGTTTGCTGGCGCAGGTGATGCAGTTTGGCCAGCGGCTGGCCGTCGTCGCCGTACAGCTGGATATCGTCGTCCTGCACCTGGTTGGCGGGCCAGAAGCCGAGCACGGCGCGGGCGCTGATGAGTTTTTCGTCGATCAGCTTCTTCAACATCGCCTGAGCATCGGCGAACAGCGCGGTGGCGGCTTCGCCAACCACTTCATCGGTGAGGATGCGCGGGTACTTGCCGGCCAGGTCCCAGGAGATAAAGAACGGCGTCCAGTCGATGTACTCGGCCAGTACGTTGAGGTCGATATCGTCCAGCACACGGGTGCCGGTAAAGCTTGGTACTGGCGGCTGGTAGGTGGCCCAGTCGAATTTCGGCTTGTTGGCGACCGCGGCGGCGTAGGGCAGGCGCTCGGTGCGCGAGCTACGCGCGGCGGTGCGTTCACGCACTTCGATGTAGTCGAGGCGGGTGTTCTCAACGAAGGCGGCTTTCAGCTCCTTGGACAGCAGCTGGGTGGCCACGCCCACGGCGCGCGAGGCGTCGGTGACGTAGACCACGGCGTCGTTCTGGTACTTGGGCTCGATCTTGACTGCTGTGTGGGCTTTGGAGGTGGTGGCGCCGCCGATCATCAGTGGCAGGTGGAAGCCCTGGCGCTGCATTTCGCGGGCGACGTGCACCATCTCGTCCAGCGACGGGGTGATCAGGCCGGACAGGCCGATGATGTCGCACTTCTCGGCAATCGCCGTTTGCAGGATTTTCTCCGCCGGCACCATCACGCCGAGGTCGACGATGTCGTAGCCGTTACAGCCGAGCACCACGCCGACGATGTTCTTGCCGATGTCGTGCACGTCGCCTTTTACCGTGGCCATGAGGATCTTGCCCTTGGCTTCCGGTTTGTCGCCTTTTTCCAGCTCGATAAAGGGGATCAGGTGGGCCACGGCCTGCTTCATCACGCGGGCGGATTTCACCACTTGCGGGAGGAACATCTTGCCTTCGCCGAACAGGTCGCCGACCACGTTCATGCCGGCCATCAGCGGGCCTTCGATCACTTCGATCGGGCGTGCGCACTGCTGGCGGCATTCCTCGGTGTCTTCGACGATAAAGGCGGTGATGCCTTTAACCAGCGCGTGCTTGAGGCGCTCGACCACCGTCCAGGTGCGCCACTCTTCGGTTTCGGCTTCTTTAACGCTGCCGTCGCCCTTGTAGTTGTCGGCAATGGCCAGCAGGGCGTCGGTGCCTTCCGGGGTGCGGTTGAGGATCACGTCTTCAACGCGGTCGCGCAGCTCTTTGGGGATCTCGTCGTAGATTTCCAGCTGGCCGGCGTTGACGATGCCCATGGTCAGGCCGTTCTTGATCGCGTAGTACAAGAACACCGAGTGAATGGCTTCGCGCACTGGGTTGTTGCCGCGGAACGAGAACGACACGTTGGACACGCCGCCCGAGGTGAGGGCGTAGGGCAGGTGGTCGCGGATGTAGGCGCAGGCGTCTATAAAGTCGACCGCGTAGTTGTTGTGCTCTTCGATGCCGGTGGCGACGGCGAAGATGTTCGGGTCGAAGATGATGTCCTGGGGCGGGAAGCCCACTTCATTGACCAGAATGTCGTAGCTGCGCTGGCAGATTTCGCGCTTGCGCGCGGCGGTGTCGGCTTGGCCGGCTTCGTCGAAGGCCATCACCACCACGGCGGCGCCGTAGCGCTTGCACAGCTTGGCATGGTGCTTGAACTGCTCGACGCCTTCTTTCATGGAAATCGAGTTAACGATGCCCTTGCCCTGGATGCACTTGAGGCCGGCTTCGATCACGTCCCACTTCGAGGAGTCGATCATGATCGGCACGCGGGAGATGTCCGGCTCGCCAGCGATCAGGTTGAGGAAGGTGACCATCGCCGCCTTGGAGTCGAGCATGCCCTCGTCCATGTTGATGTCGATGATCTGCGCGCCGGCTTCCACCTGTTGCAGGGCGACTTCGAGGGCTTCGGTGTAGTTGTCTTCACGGATCAGGCGGGCGAAGCGGGCCGAACCGGTGATGTTGGTACGCTCGCCGACGTTCACAAACAGCGAGCTGCGGTCGATGGTAAACGGCTCCAGGCCGGAGAGACGGCAGGCCTTGGGGATGTCCGGAATAGCGCGCGGCGGGTACTTGGCCACGGCCTCGGCAATCGCCTTGATGTGCGCAGGCGTGGTGCCGCAGCAGCCGCCGACGATGTTCAGGAAGCCGCTGGCGGCGAATTCTTCCACCACCACGGCCATTTCCGCCGGGCTTTCGTCGTATTCACCAAAGGCGTTCGGCAGGCCAGCGTTGGGGTGGGCGGACACGCGGGTGTCGGCCTTGCTCGACAACTCTTCCAGGTACGGGCGCAGCTCTTTGGCCCCGAGGGCGCAGTTCAGGCCCACGGAAATCGGCTTAGCGTGGCTGATGGAGTTCCAGAAGGCTTCGGTGGTCTGCCCGGACAATGTGCGGCCGGAGGCGTCGGTGATGGTGCCGGAGATCATGATCGGCAGCTCGAAACCTTGCTGCTCAAAGACTTCCTGCACGGCGAAGATCGCCGCCTTGGCGTTGAGGGTGTCGAAGATGGTTTCGATCAGGATTAGGTCGGCGCCGCCTTCGATCAGGCCGCGGGTGGCTTCAACGTAGTTCGTCACCAGCTCATCAAAGGTGACGTTGCGGTAGCCAGGGTTGTTTACATCCGGCGACAGTGAGCAGGTGCGACTGGTAGGGCCGAGTACGCCAGCAACGAAGCGTGGCTTGTCCGGGGTTTCCAGGGTCTTGGCATCGGCCACGCTGCGGGCCACGCGGGCGCCTTCGACGTTCAGCTCATAGACCAGGGATTCCATGCCGTAGTCGGCCTGGGACACCTGGGTGGCGTTGAAGGTGTTGGTTTCCAGAATGTCAGCGCCGGCGTCCAGGTAGGCCTTCTCAATGGCGGCGATCACGTCCGGGCGGCTCAGCAGCAGCAAGTCGTTGTTGCCTTTCACATCGCTCGGCCAGTCGGCGAAGCGCTCGCCACGGTAGTCCTCTTCTTCCAGCTTGTAGCTCTGGATCATGGTGCCCATGCCGCCGTCGAGAATCAGGATGCGTTGCTGCAGCGCTTGCTGCAGGGCGTGAAGGCGGGCGGTGCGATCGGACATGGCGGACATGACAACTACCTGGAAGCAGGGGAACAGAAAGGCGGCGATGATAGCAAAACTGTATGGTTTCTGAGCACGCTCGGCATTTGCATGAAAATCGCTCATGTTGGTGCCATTGGCTTTGCGCCCCTGAAGACGACTAAAATCGCCGCTTTTGCTGTCTTCACGTCATTCAGGGATCAGAACCATGTCGCTCCGGGCACTTGTCAGCATGCTGTTGATCTTTATTGCGCCGTTGCTGCAGGCCGAGCCGGTCTCCTACAGCCGCGATGTGCAGCCGATTTTCACGGCCAAGTGCGTGGCATGCCATGCCTGTTACGACGCGCCGTGCCAGCTCAACCTGGGTAGCGGCGAAGGCGTGCAGCGTGGTGCGAGCAAAACCCTGGTTTACGACGGCGGCCGCACGAATGAGCAGGCCACCACGCGGCTGTATCTCGATGCCCACGGTGAGGCAGCCTGGCGGCGCAAGAGCTTCTATTCGGTACTCAATACCCAAGGCAGTCAGGCGGCGTTGATGGCGCGCATGCTGGAACTGGGTCATGCCAAACCGCTGGTGGCCAACGCCAAGCTGCCTGCCGAGCTGGAGCTGGGCATTGCTCGTAACAACCAGTGCGCACTACCCGGGGAGTTCGCCAGTTACGCGGCCAAGCGCCCGGCCGAAGGCATGCCCTTTGCTGTAACGGGGCTGGAGCCGCAGGAATATCAAACCCTGCAGGCTTGGCTGGCGGCGGGTGCGCCGGTGGACTCACAGGCCCTGCAACCCAGCGCCAGCGAAGCGGAGCAGATTGTCGAGTGGGAAGCGCTGTTGAATGCCAACGGTGCCCGCGCCAACCTGGTGAGCCGCTGGCTGTATGAGCATCTGTTTATTGCCCATCTGTATTTTGCCGGCGGCGAGCCGGGGCATTTCTTCCAGTTGGTGCGTTCGCGCACCCCCAGCGGCCAGCCGATTGACCCGATTGCCACGCGCCGCCCTAACGATGATCCGGGCAATACCTTTTACTACCGCCTGTGGCCGGTGCAGGGCGTCATCGTGCATAAGACCCATATCACCTATGGCTTGAGCGCGCAGAAGCTGGCACGGGTCAACGAGCTGTTTTTCAGCGGCAACTGGACGGTGGATGCGGTGCCCGGCTACGGCCCGCAGCGGCGCGCCAACCCGTTCGAGACCTTTGCCGCCATTCCCGCCCAGGCCCGTTATCAGTTCATGCTGGATAACGCCGAGTACTTCGTGCGCACCTTTATCCGTGGGCCAGTGTGTCGTGGGCAGATTGCTACCGATGTGATCCGCGATCAGTTCTGGGCGCTGTTCCAGGCCCCGGAGCAGGATTTGTTTATCACCGATGCTGACTTCCGCGAGGAGGCCACGCCGTTGCTGGCCATCCCAGGGCAGGTGGCGCAGTTGGCTAATCTGCCGCTGGTGTGGGGTGACTACAAAGACCTGCGCAACCAGTACGAGGCGCTGCGCAACGAGGCCTACGCCGATGCACCCGCGCCCGCTTGGTCGAGCATCTGGGCCGGTAACGACAATGCCTTGCTGTCGGTCTTCCGCCACCACGACAGTGCGGCTGTGGAAAAAGGCCTGGTTGGTGCGGTGCCGCAGACCCTGTGGCTACTCGATTACCCGCTGTTCGAGCGCGCTTACTATCAGCTGGTGGTCAACTTTGACGTGTTTGGCAATGTCTCCCACCAGGCGCAAACACGCATGTATTTCGATTTGATCCGTAACGGTGCCGAGCAGAACTTCCTGCGCCTGATGCCCGCGCAAAGCCGCCAGGCGCTGCGCGATGATTGGTATCAGGACAGCGGCAAACTCAAGCTGTGGCTTTCCTATCCGCCATTGGATACCGACACGCCCAGTGCCCTGGCGCTGGAGCCGTTGCGGCCCAAACAGAGCTTTGTCAGTGCCTTGCTGGCCCGGCATGGCAGCCTGAATGCCAAGCCTGACCCGATCAACCGGTGCCTGAGTGGCAACTGTTATCGCACCACTGTCAGCCCGCAGCTGCAGGCGGTCGAGCAGCGCCTGAGCCGCCTCACGGCGCGGCCGGCAGCCAGCCTCAAAGTCATTGATCAGTTGCCGGAAGCCACCCTGCTGCGTATCGAACTCGCGGATGGTCAGCGCGAGGTCTACAGCCTGCTGCGCAACCGGGCTCACAGTAATGTGGCATTCATCATGGGCGAGTCTCTGCGCTATCAGCCGGGGCTGGATGACCTGACGGTCTATCCGGGGGTGCTGAGCAGCTATCCCAACTTTATCTTCAATGTGCCGGCCGCCGAGGTGCCGGCGTTTGTCGCAGCGCTGGAGCAGAGCAAGGACGCCGCCGCCTTTGAACGCATCACCCAGCGCTGGGGCGTGCGCCGCAGCCATCCGCAGTTTTGGTACTACTTCCATGATCTGGCGCGCTATATCGAGCAAACCGAGCCGCTGGAGGCCGGGGTGCTGGACATGAACCGCTACCAGAATCTGTAAGTGCTGCTGTTTGGCGCGAAATTCGCGGCTGAAGTTCCTACGGGAATGAGGGCGAGCGTTGCTGTTGCTGTTGCTGATATAGCCCACTGCGCGGCTCTCGCTAATCCAGAGAATTGCGCTGCTTGTGTGCACGACGACCAGGCTTTTGTAGGAGCGGCTTTAGCCGCGAACCCTCCAACCCTGAACACCCACTTCGCGGCTGAAGCCGCTCCTACGGCAGCCGCAGGGTACCCGTAGGATGGGTTGAGCGAGCGAAACCCATCAAATTGCCAGTGAGCGTGATGGGTATGGCTGCGCTCCACACCATCCTCCGGTCTGTGTGGGGCGCTAAATCGAGATCAGTACCTAACGGCTACAACTTTTTAGTCCTACTAAATTACTAGGACTTTGCCGGCGCCGGGGCAGTGGCGTACACTGCGCCCATGTTCGCGAGGAGTTGCCATGAGCGCCATCAATATCACCGAAGCTGCCCACGATTATCTGGCTGACCTGCTGAGTAAGCAGAGCACCCCAGGCATCGGCATTCGTATCTTCATCACCCAGCCGGGTACCCAGTACGCCGAAACCTGTATTGCCTACTGCAAGCCGGGCGAAGAAAAGCCGGAAGACACCGCACTGGCACTGAAGAGCTTCACGGCGTATATCGACGCCTTCAGCGAGACCTTTCTCGATGACGCCGTGGTCGATTACGCCACCGACCGCATGGGCGGCCAGCTGACCATCAAGGCGCCGAATGCCAAGGTGCCAATGGTTAACGCCGACAGCCCGGTCAACGAGCGCATCAATTACTACCTGCAGACTGAGATCAATCCGGGTCTGGCCGGTCACGGCGGTGAAGTCAGCCTGATCGATGTCGTCGACGACGGCATTGCCGTGTTGAAGTTTGGCGGTGGCTGTCAGGGTTGCGGTCAGGCCGATGTGACCCTCAAGGAGGGCATCGAGAAAACCTTGCTGGAGCGCATCCCTGAGCTTAAAGGCGTGCGTGATGTGACCGACCACAGCATCAAGGAAAACGCTTACTACTAAGCGCTTTCCAGCCTGTGTTGGTGAAAACAAAAAAGGCGACCCACGGGTCGCCTTTTTTGTAGCCCGGAAGAAGTCCGGGGCGCTGATTATCCTGCAAATTCGTCCCCGGATTTTATCCGGGCTACGTCTGTCACTGCTTAGGTGAGCAGAATTAACCCGCGGTTCAGCTTTTTGCTTTGGTCAACGGTTACGCCGGCATCGTCCAGGGTTCCAGCGCGTAGCCTTGCTCGCTCAGGGCTGCGCGGGATTGTTGCAGGACGCTGGCCAGTTGATCGGCATCGCTGTAGGTGCTGGCGCTCAGCTTGGTGCGACCCAGCAGGCGGGTGCTGCTGCGGTCGATCACGCTGATGCTGAGTTCGCCGCTGCCCGGTTGTGGGGCCCAGGCCACGCATTGAAAAGGTCGGAACGCGCGGTCGGCGATCAAGAGTGCGTCGTTGAAGCGTAAGGTGTTGCTCATGGGGTGTTTCTCCGGCTATCTGCCCAATTCACGTTGGGCTGACAGCGAAAGCAGCGCTGTATTGCCCGTTCGTAAGTATTGATGGCGGCAGTTGACCGTTAAGTCACACCCTGTCGTGAAAATGATCGAGCGTGTCGCAAAAAATCAAATGGCGGCGCACGACCCTGTCATTTGGGTGTTTCGCTGCTGGGGGCGTGATTGCGAGCATGTCGGTAAACGCTAACGGCTTCGTACACCGCTTTGCGCAAACGGTTGATACCGCCCAATGGCTGGTGCTCGGGCAGGGCGTGCCAGGGATTGAAGGACAGGTTGTCGCACAGCACATTCTGCTCGCGGCTGTCGAAGTCTTGGGCGGGTACGCGGATGTCGGCGACCGTGACAAACGGCGAGATGCGTTCATCCCAGGCCACGCTCGGGTCTTCGATGGGCATGTAGTAAGCCGGATTTTGCGCCTGCACCTGCAGGGCAAAACAGGCGTCGACGCGATCCGCCGAGAGTTGCTGGTACAAGGCGTTGCGCAGGAAGTTGGGCAGCTCGCGGTTTTGCGCCGCCGGGCTGTAGGCCGGGCATTGGTCGTTGGCGGGGATTACCCGGTACTTGATTACCTGCGGGCCAAGCTTGAATGGGGCGATTGAGCTGTAGGTGCTGGCCAGCGGCGTTTCTGGCGCCGGGCTTAGGGTTTGTAGGGCGATCAGCAGATGACGCAATTCCCAGGTGCGTGGGTCGGCACTGGGGAAGAAGGCCATGACTTTTTCACCCTTGGCCTGGGCGGCGAAGTTCTGCCGGTACTGGGCCACGTCACGCACGAAAAAGGTCGGGTGGTTGAACATCACGAAGTCTTGTTCCGCGGCCGTGCCGAGCAGTTTTTCACCCGGTACGTCGAGCAGCTTCAGGCCCATGCCGCGGGCATCGCGCACACGGTCAAACTGCGGGTAGGCGTTGCCGTTGGACAGGCGCATCCAGGCTTGCCAGGTTTTGCCCGGCTCGCGCAGCACGCCGTGTTGCCATTGCGGCGCAAGGTCGCTGCGCACGCGCACCTCGGCTTTCACGCAACCGTGGGCTTTGGCATGGGCATCGCGCAGTACGCGGGTGTCGCTGCGGTGTTGTTCGACGACGCGAATGGCGTCTTCGATGATGGCCTCGGTATGGGCGCTTTCATCAGCAGGGATCTGCTCCTCACTGGCCACCGGGCCGGAGAACTTCCAGCTGTAGTAGGCGTAGCCCAATACTGCGCCAGTCAGGCCCAGCACCAGCAGCAAGAGCAACACACGGCCCAGCAGGCGGCCCAGCCAGAGCCAGATTTGCTTAAACATCGACAGCATCCTTGTTGTAGGTGTAAGTGCGCAGTGGGCGCGTCATGGCGACGCGCCAGCAGGGGTTATTGTGGGCAGTTGGGGCCGGCATTCCAGGGTTTGCTGTCGATCGGGGTGAGCTGTTTTTCCAGCGCGCTGTCGCCCATGACCTTGAGGTATTCGATCAGCGCCCAGCGCTCTTCTGGTTGCAAGGCGCGACCAATCACACCGTCCTGGCGGCAGCCGTCGCGGAACTCATGGCCGCGATTGCTGTTGCCGGTAATGCCGGTGTCGAGCAAAAAGCCGCCGGGGAATTTATCGCTGACAAAACCGGCGTGCCGGGGGTCGTATTCGAAGTTGCCGACCCAGAACTGCGTGTCTCGTTCGGCTACTGGCGACAGCAGCTGATATAGGTTGGGCACCGAGCCATTGTGCAGGAACGGCGGCGTCGCCCAGATGCCTTGCAGCGGGCGGGCCTTGTAGCCGCGCTTTTCCTGCACGCCAATGGGCAGGCCGTAGCCGTTCATGCGGGCTTGCTCGGCGGCACCAATGCCGGCGTCCTTGTAAGCACGCTGCTCGACATAGGCGGTGATATAGGCCAGGCCCTTGGCGCTGGAAATGCTGGAAAAATCGACCTCGCTGAGGTCGCTTCCGATCAGGCGGACGTTAAGTTTGCTCAGCTCGGTTTTCGTCCAGCCCAGCTTGCGGATATCAAAGCGCTGATCGGCAATGTTGTCGGCGGCGGTTGAGTCGGTGCCGATGATGCGGGTTGGTACCAAACGCACCCGCCACTCCGGGTTGCGTGCCGCGGCCAGGTGCTCGCCGGGCGGGGCGACGTTGGCGGCATGACAGTAAGCGCAGTTCTCGGCAAACAGGGCGCGCCCCTGGCTGGCGCTGGCCAGGTCAATCTTGCCCAGCACTTCTTGCGGCCAGCGGGGTGGTTGCAGTTGGCGCAGGGTGTCTTCAAGGGTGTAGAGGTCGCGCAGGCGCACGCCGGATGGATAACGCTCGGCTTCGGCAAGCGGCTCCCCATTGGTTTGCAGCAGGCGTACCGGGGCGCCGACGCCCAATGCTTCGCCGATATTGCGTGCCATCGGCTGCATGGCAGAGGCATTCCACTGCACCCAGTCGAACTTCCAGATATCCCACACATGGGGGTAACTCACGGGGGCGTTGGCGACGTGATAGTTGCTGGCATCAAGGGTGTCGCCAAACACGCTGTTGGCAATCCGGCCGAAGGCGTCGGTGCGGCCGAAGCCTTCCTGGGTGGGGTAGAGGCCTCGGTGAGTGTCGTTCCAGGCTTGCCCGAGCATGCGATCGAGCACTTGCTTGAATTCGCTGCGCAGTTCGCTGCGGCCTTTCGGGTATTGCGTGCCCAGGACAGTTTTGGCGAAGCGTTTGAATTTGAGCGGGCTGTAATAGGTGAAGGCCATGCTCATGCCCAGCGCCTGGCCAAAGCTGCCACCGCGCAGGGTCGGCACGGTGGATGCCAGCGAATGCAGGGCGGCACCGCCATCAATACGCACCGCTTGGCCCTGGTAGCGCAACTCGCCGGTGTGGCAGGCCGCGCAGCTGATGTCCAGGTAGCGGGTGCCCGTCTCGGCATCCTGATGGTGGGTAAAACCGACTGGCAAGTTGCCTGGGTTGGCACTGCTGGGCTGTTGCTGCGGGTCGGTCAGGAAACCAAAACGGGCCAAATAGTCCAGTTCAGCGAATTTGGCCGTTGAGAAGGGCCGCTCCAGCGCAGTGAACCAGTCGTATTGCAGGCCTTTAACCTGGGTGCCCTGCGGGGTGTAGTAGTAGGTTTGCCGCGCCTCTGGGCTCCACTGCTCAAGGTAATGCAGCTGTTTGGGCTGCACGAACGTCGGCAGGTTGGGGTTGGCAATGAAATACATCACCACGGCGACGCCCAGTAAAAGGGCCAGAAGTGCCAGCACTAGCACACGACGCAGGAGGCGCATCAAGAACGTCCTTATGTTTTTTTATAATGGAGTGGACTTATGCCAAGTGATGCGTGGCTTGGCAAGCCTGAGGCGTCTATTGTGGTGGACTCGTTTGCTTGTTACTTCGGCGTCGGCCGTTGTCTCAGTCTGCCCGCTGTAGCCAGGTGTCTACCTGTGTCAGCGCCTGCTGCTGACGTTGCGACCAGTCGCCCTGGATGTCGACATAGGCTTGCTGGTGTTGCTGTAACCAGTCACGGCATGCCTGGTGGAATTGCTCGCGCTGGGGAAGTTGCGGCTGGCAGCGTTGGCCGTCATCGACCCAAGGCACGGCGTTGGGGTCGAGGAGCAGGTGCAAGTCGTAATGGCGGGCGAGCAATTGCTGTTCAAGCCATGGCGGGCAGGCGCCAAACAGGGCCTCGCTCCAGAGCATATTGCTCAGCAGGTGGGTGTCGAGAATCAGCAGAGGCGGGGCCGCTGCCCGCGCCGCATCCTCCCAGGCCAGTTGGCCCTGGGCGATGGGCGCGATGTCGGCATAGCAGGTGTCGCGCTGGTGCTGCTCGATAAAGTGGCGCACGTACTCGCCAACGATTACACCGCCAAAGCGCTGCTGGATGCTCGCAGCCAGCCAGCTTTTACCGCTGGACTCGGGGCCGGTGAGAACCAAGACCTTCATGAATAAGCAGCAACCGGCTGGCGCTGCCACTGCCGCCAGCCATGTATCGCCAGCAAGGTGAACAGGGCATACAAGCCTGCGGTCAGGTACAGCTCTTTATGGATAAAGAGGCCGACAAAAATCACGTCGAGGATGATCCACAGCAGCCAGTTTTCCAGACGTTTTTGCGCCATCCACACCTGTGCCACCAGGCTGAAGGCGGTCAGGCTGGCGTCCAGCCAAGGGGCGGCAGCGTCGGTGTAGGTGGCCATGCCGTAACCCAGTAGCAGGCTGCCGGCGGCGCCGATGGCCAGGCTCAGGAGCAAGCCGTTAACCCCCAGACGGCTGATCTGCCGGCCGTTGTGTTGGCTGCCGCCGCGCGTCCATTGCCACCAGCCATATAGCTGCAACACGGCGTAGACGCCTTGCAGAAGCATGTCGGAATAGAGTTTTACGTCGTAAAAAATCCAGCTGTAAATCAGCACCATGACCAGGCCGATGGGCCAGCACCAGAGGTTTTGGCGGATGGTCAGCCAGACGGCCAACACACCGAGTGAGGCGGCAATCAGTTCAATTACGGACATCGGTCGTTCTCGTGGGGCGCTTGTTGGCGGTCGCCGGCGCTTATGGGTATTCGATGGCGACGATATACCAGGCTTTTTCCCCGGTGGGCGTCTGCACCCGTACTTCGGCATCCAGGGCCTTACCGATCAGGGCGCGGGCCAGTGGGGCATCGATGCTGATTTGCTGGGTCTTCAGGTCCAGTTCGTCGGGGCCGACAATCCGGTAGCGCGATTCGTGGCCATCGTCATCCTCCAGGCTGACCCAGGCGCCGAAGTAGACCTTGTTGGGGTCGCTGGGGCGGCTGTCGACGACCTTGAGGTTTTCCAGGCGCTTGGTTAGAAAGCGCACCCGGCTGTCGATCTCACGCAGCATCTTTTTGCCATAGGTGTATTCCGCGTTCTCGGAACGATCCCCTTGGGCGGCCGCTTCGCTGACCGACTGGGTCACTTGCGGGCGACGCACGTGCCAAAGTTCGTGCAGTTCGGCGCGCATGCGCGCCTCGCCTTCGGGGGTGATCAGGGCAGTGCCGGCGGAGCGAGGTGGGCGATAGCGGCTCATGGGCTGTGCAGGTGATGAGTGAGTGGCGAGTTTATCAAGCTCAGCCCTCCCGTAGCACGGTCAGCGGGCTGGCATTCAGGGCGCGACGGGTGCCGAGTACGCCAGCGCCACCGACCAGCAGGGCGCCGAGCAAGGGCAACAGCAACAGCCAGGGATGAGGGTGCCACGCCAGGTCGAAGACCAGTTGATAGAGCAGGGCGCTGATCAGTTCGCAGCCAAGGGCCGCAAGCAGGCCGCTGGCGGCGCCGAGCAGGCCAAATTCAGCACGTCGGGCGCGCACCAGTAGGCGCCGCTCGGCCCCTAATGCCCGCAGTAGTGCGCCCTGACGGATGCGTTCATCGAGGGTGGTCTGCAGCCCGGCAAACAGCACCGCCAGCCCGGCGGCCAGGACGAACAGCAAGACAAACTCGATGGCCAGGGTGACTTGCGCGAGGATGCTGCGCAGTTGCGCCACCAGGGCATCGACCTGCAACAAGGTGACGGTGGGGAAGGCGCGGGCTAGTGCCAGCAACTGCCGGTCCTGTTGGGCAGGCAGGTAGAAACTGGTCAGGTAGGTGGTGGGCAGGTCCTGCAGGGTGCCGGGCTCGAAGATCATGTAGAAGTTGGGCTGGAAACTGTTCCAGTCAACCTTGCGCAGGCTGGTGACCTGGGCATCGCGGTTGAGGCCGCCGACGTTGAAGCTCAGGCGGTCGCCCAGTTTCAGCTGCAGGCTGGCGGCCAGTTCGGCTTCCACCGATACGCCGGGCAGGCTGTCGTTCGATTTTGCCTGCCACCAGTGGCCGGCCAGCAACTGGTTGTCCGCCGGTATGTCGGCGGCCCAGGTCAGGCTCAGATCGCGGTTGAGGGCGCGCTCGCCCCGCGACTCCTTGCTCACGGTTTGTCGCAGTGGCTCACCATTGACCAGCAGCAAGCGCCCCGGCACGACCGGGTACAGCGGTTGCGGATGGGGCGTGAGCGTGGCCAGGTGGGTGGCGAAGGCGGCTTGCTCAGCCGGCAGAATGTTCAGGGCGAAATGATTGGGGGCGTCGGCAGGCAGCTGATTTTGCCACGTGTCGAGTAGCTCGCCGCGCAGTAAGGCGATCAGTGCCATGGCCAGAATGATCAAGCCAAACGCCAGCGCCTGGCCTGCGGCGGCCAATGGCTGACGCAGTAACTGACCCAAACCCAGGCGCCAGCTCAAGTCGGCATTGGCTAGCAAGCGTCGCAGACTGCGCAGGCCCAACAGCAGCAAGCCGCCAAGCAGCAACGCTGTGAGCAAGCCGCCGCCCAGCAGGGCCAGGGTCAAGGCCAGATCCAGGCTCAGGCGCCACATGATCAGGCCCAGTGCCAGCAAGGCGGCGCCGTACACCAGCCAGGAGCTGGCGGGCACGGGGAGCAAATCGCGGCGCAGCACCCGCAGTGGCGGTACGCGGCCCAGCGCAGCCAGTGGCGGCAAGGCAAAACCGGCGAGGGCAACCAGCCCGGTGGCCATACCGGCCAGTGCCGGCCAGAGACCACCGGAGGGGATATCTGCCGGCAGCAGGCCTTGCAGTAAATAGAACAACACCTGTTGCGCCAGCCAGCCAAGCACCGCGCCGCCGAGGCTGGCGGCTATGCCCAGGATGGCCAGTTGCAGGCTGAATAACCCCAGTGCCTGGCGCCGTGATAGGCCCAGGCAGCGCAGCAGTGCGCTGGCATCGAAACGCCGGGCGGCAAAGCGCGAGGCTGACAACGCCACGGCGACGCCGGCGAGCAGGATCGCGGCCAGGCTGGCCAGATTTAGATAGCGTTCGGCGCGGCCCAGGGCGTTGCCGATTTGGGCATTGCCATCGCGGGCATCTTCGAGTTTTTGCTGAGCCTGCAGGCCTGGCGTTACCGCTTCGCGATAGCGTGCCAGGGCCGCAGCCTCGCCACGCCAGAGCAGGCGATAGGTAACGCGGCTGCCGGGCTGCACGATGTCAGTCGCGGCGAGGTCGTCCAGATGCATCAACAGGTGTGGGGCCAGGCTGTAAAAGTCGCCGGCGCGGTCGGGCTCGTAGGTCAGTACCCGGCTGATGCGCAAGAGCTTGCGGCCCACCTCCAGGTTATCGCCGACCTCTAGATTGAGGGCGTTGAGCAGGCGTACTTCGACCCAGGCTTCACCCGCTTGAGGCCCCTCGCCGGGCTGCTCGGGGCCGTAAGGTGTGGCGGCGCTTCTGAGCTGACCGCGCAAGGGGTAGGCGTTGTCCGCGGCCTTGACGCTGGCCAGTTGGATGCCTGTGTCGCTGGCGATCACGCTGGCAAATTCCACCACCAGGGCAGATTCAAGGCCTAGGGCGGTGCCGGCGTCGAGTTGTTCGCTGCTGGCGGCAGTGCTGCCTTTGATTTGCAGGTCGGCGCCAAGAAACTCACTGGCGCGCAGCAGCATGCCGTCATTCAGGCGGGTGCTGAAATAACCAATGGCGGTGCTGGCAGCGACGGCAATCAGCAGCGCGGCGAACAGGGTGCGCAATTCGCCGGCGCGGGCATCGCGCAGCAGTTGGCGGCCTGCTAAGGCCAATAAGCGGCTGAACGGCAGGCGGCTCATAGGGCAGGCACGGTATCGACCAACTGCCCGGCCTCAAGGCGGATCTGCCGATTGCAGCGCTGGGCCAGCCGGGCATCGTGGGTGACCAGCACCAGGGTGGCGCCGCGTTCACGGTTGAGTTCAAACAGCAGGTCGCAGATGCGTTCGCCGGTGTGGCTGTCGAGGTTGCCGGTGGGTTCGTCGGCGAACAGCACGGCCGGTTCGGCGACAAAGGCACGGGCAATCGCCACGCGCTGCTGTTCGCCACCGGACAGCTGGCGAGGGTAGTGGGTCAGACGATGCCCCAGGCCAACCCGCTCAAGCAGGGCGCGTGCCCGTTGGCGGGCATCGGCATGGCCTTCCAGCTCCAGCGGCAGCATGACGTTTTCCAGAGCATTGAGGCTGTCGAGCAACTGGAATGACTGGAACACGAAACCGACCTGCTCGGCGCGCAGGCGCGCACGCTGGTCCTCATCGAGCTGGCTCAGATCCTGGCCGGCCAGGTGGATGCTGCCACTGCTGGGCAGGTCGAGGCCGGCGAGCAAGCCCAGCAGGGTCGATTTGCCCGAGCCGGAGCTGCCGACAATCGCCAGGCTGTCACCGCGGCACAGGTCCAGGCTCAGGTCGTGCAGGATGCTCAGTTCGCCTTCCGCGCTAGGGACCACTTTGTTAAGGTGCCGGGCAGTAAGAATCGGTGTGTTCATCAAAGTGGCGTTCATGCACTGGCGCTCAGGAGGATTCGATGCGGGCGTGGCGAATAACTGCCGTGGTGACGTTGTTGCTGTGGGCCCAGGGAGCTGTGGCCGGCACCTTGCTGGTGCTCGGCGATAGTATCAGCGCCGCTTTTGGTCTGGATACACGCCAGGGCTGGGTGAGCCTGCTCGAACAGCGCCTGGAGGCAGAGGGTTTTGACTACCAGGTGGTCAATGCATCGGTCAGTGGCGACACCAGCGCAGGAGGCTTGGCGCGCCTACCGACGCTGCTTGCAGAGCATCGCCCGGACCTGCTGATCGTCGAGCTGGGTGGCAACGATGGCTTGCGCGGCCAGCCGCCTGCGCAATTGCAACAAAACCTTGCGGCCATGGTGCAGCAAGCGCGCAAGGCAGGAACCCGAGTGCTGATACTGGGGATGAAATTACCGCCTAACTATGGCCTGCGTTACACCACCGCTTTTGCTGACGTGTTCCCGCAAGTGGCCAAGGAACAGGATGTTGCCTTGGTGCCTTTCCTGCTGGAAGGTGCGGCAGGTTTGCCGCTGATGACGCAGGCTGATGGCATCCACCCGACCGCCGCCGCCCAGCCTCGGCTGCTGGATAACGTCTGGCCGGTGCTCAAGCCATTGCTCTGACGAAACCCTTGAAGCAATCAACGTTGGATTGTGGGCGCATCGCGGCGTGCGGCTCCAACCGCCGGCCTATGCCTTAAGAGATATGGTCAGGCGCGGGCAGGGCGATAGAGTGAGGGCAATGATTTTGCTCAATTCTGCCCACAGGATTCGCCACCATGGATATTGCCCAGTTTGCCGACCTGCTGAGTGCCGCCAAGGCTCAGCCCGAGCCGCAGCGCCTGTTGTTCGTGTTTGTTGCCGCCGAGCTGCCGGAAGACGCCACCGAGGCCGAGAAACAGCGACATGCCGAGCAGCAGGGCGGCTCCCTGCGCCCGGTGTTGTGCGTGGATAAGTTGCCCGCCGAACTGGAGGATTTTGCCGGCCTGCTGGATGAGTCGGCGCGCACCGGCATCAACTGGGACCTGGTGTTCGTCGCCGGCTTGTCCGGTCGCGCAGGCCAGGCGCCCAACAGCGATGAAGCCGAACAACCGCTGAAGATGATGGTCGGCGCGATTGAAACCGGCAGTATCGGCAATTTTATTGCCTTTGATCGCGACGGCTTGCCGGTGTCGTTCTTCTGACGCCAGCGCCGTCTGTCGTTTTGCACCCCCATGGCCAGCGCTGTAGCGGCCCTTCAGTACCTCTTTGGATATAGCTGCGCGCCCGCATTGGCGGGCACGCAGTACGCCCTTGATTGCAGACTTATGGAGACCGTCAGTGCTCACCCATCTTGATGCCCACGGCCACGCCAACATGGTCGATGTCACCGACAAGGCCCTGACCCAGCGCGAGGCGGTGGCCGAAGCGCGGGTGCGCATGCGCCCGCAAACCCTGCAGATGATTGTGCAGGGCGGTCACCCCAAAGGTGATGTGTTCGCCGTGGCACGGATTGCCGGCATTCAGGCAGCAAAGAAGACCTCTGACCTGATTCCGCTGTGCCATCCGCTGTTGCTCAGCAGCGTTAAGGTACTGCTGCAGGCCGAGGGCGAGGACTGCGTGCAGATCACCGCCAGCTGCAAACTGGCCGGCCAGACCGGGGTGGAAATGGAGGCCCTGACCGCCGCCAGCGTCGCCGCCCTGACCCTCTATGACATGTGCAAGGCCGTGGACCGCGGCATGGTCATCGAGCAGGTGCGTCTGCTGGAAAAGCTCGGCGGCAAGAGCGGCCACTACCGCCACGGAGACGCCGAATGATTAACGTCCAGTACTTTGCCCGTTATCGCGAAACCCTTGGCCTGGACGGCGAAAGCCTCGACTGGCACGCCGACGTACAGACCCTGGCGCAGTTGCGCGAGCAGCTGGCCGCCCGTGGCGGTGCCTGGGCGGTGCTGGCTGAGCAGAACCTGATGTGCGCGCGCAATCAGGACCTCTGCAGCCTCGCCGAGCCGTTAAGCGATGGCGATGAAGTGGCATTCTTTCCCACCGTTACCGGCGGTTAAGCCGCTAACAGGCTGTTGAAAAATGTAGGCGAGGCAGCCGAGACAAGGCAAAAACAGGCGAAGAAGCGGAGTTTACAGTTGTAAATGAGCATTCTGAGCCTGTTTTTAACGCCGTATCGGCAACGCAGGTAGTTTTTCAATAGCCTGTAAACCTTTGGCGCCAGCGGCCTACCTCCATCGGGGAATAGGCCCTGCAGTTGGGGGCGTGCAGGCTGTGCTGAATTTATCCTGTCGAGGACTTCAGCATGTCTCACCTTGCCCAGAGCAGCTTCCAGCCGCTGCGCATCGCCGTACTCACGGTCAGCGATACCCGCACGCTGGACACCGACACCTCCGGCCAGACCCTGATCAGCCACCTGGAGGAAGCCGGGCACGCCTTGGCGGCGCGGGCCATCGTCATCGACGACATCTACCAGATCCGCGCCCAGCTCTCGCAGTGGATTGCCGACGCCCTGGTGCAGGTGGTGCTGATCACCGGCGGCACCGGTTTTACCGCCCGCGATAACACCCCCCAAGCCGTGGAGCCGTTGCTGGACAAACGCGTCGAAGGCTTTGGCGAATTGTTCCGCCAGGTCTCGGTGCTGGAAATCGGCACCTCCAGCCTGCAGTCGCGGGCGCTGGCCGGTTTTGCCAACAGCACCCTGGTGTGCTGCATGCCAGGTTCACCGAATGCCTGCCGCACCGCCTGGCAGAAGATCCTCGGCGAGCAACTGGATAGCCGCACCCGGCCGTGCAATTTCGTTCCGCACCTCAAGGCCTTGCCGGAGCGCCCGGTCGCTGCCTGCGGGCCGCGTTCGTGAGTGGCTGTGGCTGCGATGGCAGCAACCTGCACCCGGTCGATGAGGTCATCGAGCACCTGCTTAGCCGCGCCCCGCGTCCGCCAAAAGTCGAGCAAGTGGCCCTCGTCGATGCCCTCGGCCGGGTGCTGGCCGAAGACCTGCTGGCGCCCAGCGACGTGCCGGCCTGGGACAACAGCGCCATGGACGGTTATGCATTGCGCGCCCGCGACCTGCCCATCGAAGGCGGCTTTCTGCCCCTGGCCGGGCGCATCGCCGCCGGTGACAGTGGCCTGACACCGTTGGCACCGGGGCAGGCGGTGCGAATTTTTACCGGCGCACCCTTGCCGCCGGGCGCCGATACCGTGGTGGCCCAGGAAGATTGCCGGGTTGAAGGCTCCGGGGTGTGGTTGCCGGCCGCCAAGCAGGGCGCCCATGTGCGCCAGCGGGGTGAGGAGTTGACTAATGGCAGCCTGTTGCTGAGCGCGGGGCAGCGCCTGCGCCCCCAGGAAATCGGCCTGCTGGCGAGCATGGGCTTTGCCCAGGTGGCGGTTTATCGACCGCTGCGGGTCGGCCTGCTGAGCAGCGGCGATGAGCTGCGCGAACCGGGAGAGGCCCTGCAACCGGGGCAGATCTACAACGCCAATCGCTTCACCCTCGGCGCGGTGCTGCGTAGCCTGGGGATGCAGGTGCATGACTATGAAGTGATGGCCGACGACCTGGCCGCCAGCCGTGATGCCTTGAGCCTGGCGGCTTCGGAATGGGACATGTTGCTGACCTCCGGCGGCGTCTCGGTGGGCGAGGAGGATCACCTCAAACAGGCGATTCGCGAGCTCGGCGAGCTGCACCTGTGGCGCCTGGCCATTCAGCCGGGCAAACCGCTGGCGTTTGGCGAAGTGGGCGGCAAGCCCTGGCTGGGGTTGCCGGGCAATCCGGCGGCGGCGCTGATTACCGCGCTGATCGTGGCGCGGCCGTTTCTGCTGCGTGCCCAGGGCCGTGTCGAAGTGCTGCCCAAGGCGCTGCCATTACCGGCGGCGTTCAGCTGGACCCAGCCACGGCCGCGCCGGCAGTACCTGCGGGCCCGTCTGCAGGCGGATGCCAGTGGTCAGTTGCAGGTGCATCTGCATCCGCGCCAGGGCTCGGCGATGCTCAGTTCGGCGTGCTGGAGCGACGGCCTGGCGGTGATCGAAATCGGCCAGACCCTGCAAGCCGGCGAGGCGGTGAACTACCTGAGCTTTGCCGAGCTGTTGCAGTAGGTCGCAGCACACGCGGCCCCAACACCGAGTGGGCCGTACCCAGGGCGCGTGGCTGTCTGGCCTGCGCTACTGGGTCGCAGGGCTGTACATGGCCTGCGTTGATCTTGGTCAAGGTTGGTGCCGGGTCGCAACCCTAGAGTGCCGGCCATCATGTTCAGGCTCGTCGTCGGCGTTACTGTCCGCCGCCTGCCCTTAGGAGTACGCCATGCAACTGGTCTGTCCGGCAGGCAGCCTGCCCGCGCTCAAGGCGGCGGTGCGCCAAGGCGCTGATGCCATCTATGTGGGCTTTCGCGATGACACCAATGCGCGCCATTTCGCCGGCCTCAATCTGGATGAAAAACAGCTGCAAAGCGGCCTTGAGCTGATCCGTCAGCAGGGTCGCCAGCTGTACATCGCGGTCAATACTTACGCCCGCGCCGATGGCTGGGCGCGCTGGCAGCGGGCGGTCGACCATGCCGCCGAATTGGGCGTGGACGCGCTGATTGCCGCTGACCCTGGCGTGCTGGCCTACGCCTCGCGGCGCCATCCCAACCTCAATTTGCACCTGTCGGTACAGGGCTCGGCGACCAATGCTGGCGCGCTGAATTTCTTCCAGGAGCGCTACGGCATCCGTCGTGCAGTGTTGCCGCGGGTGTTGTCGCTGGCCCAGGTTAAGCAACTGGCGAGCAAGAGCACGGTGCCGATCGAGGTGTTCGCCTTTGGCAGCCTGTGCATCATGGCCGAGGGCCGTTGCCACCTGTCGTCCTACCTCACGGGTGAGTCGCCAAACCTATGCGGCGTCTGCTCGCCGGCCAAGGCGGTGCGCTGGAGTGAAGATGCCGAGGGCTTGAGTGCGCGCCTGAATGGCGTGCTGATCGACCGTTACGCCGAAGGCGAATCGGCCGGCTATCCGACCCTGTGCAAAGGCCGTTTTGTGGTCGACGGCCAGCGCTTTCATGCCCTGGAAGAGCCCACCAGCCTGAACACCATCGAGCTGATTCCCGAGCTGGTGAGCATGGGCGTGGCGGCGGTGAAGATCGAAGGGCGGCAACGCAGCCCGGCCTATGTCGAGCAGGTCACCAAGGTCTGGCGCGCGGCGCTGGACGCCTACACCAAGGCCCCGCACAGCTACAGCGTGGCGCCGGACTGGCGCAGCGCGCTGGCGGCGTTGTCCGAAGGCAGCCAGACCACCCTGGGCGCCTACCACCGCGCCTGGCAATAAGGGGAATGCACATGCAACTGACACTTGGCCCGGTACTGTTTGGTTGGCAGCGCCAGCAATTGCTGGATTTTTATGCCGAGATGGCCAGCCAGCCGCTGGACGTGATTTACCTGGGCGAGACGGTGTGCAGCAAGCGCCGCGCCCTGTCGCTGGATGACTGGCTGGGCCTGGCCCGGGACCTGCGCGAAGCCTGTTCGGCGGAACTGGTGATCAGCGGGCTGACCCTGCTGGAGGCCGCCTCCGAGCTGTCGAGCCTGCGCCGTCTGTGTGACAACGGCGAGCTGATGGTGGAGGCCAATGACCTGGCGGCGGTGCAGTTTCTCGCGGCCAAGGGCGTTGGTTTTGTCGGTGGCGCAGCCCTGAATATCTACAACGGCCATGCCCTGGCCGAGTTCACGGCCTGCGGCCTGCAGCGCTGGGTGCCGCCGGTGGAATGCTCGGCCGAACTGATCCGCCTGGCCCGCGCTCAATACCTGGAGTTGGCGGATGTGCCGCCGTTGCCGCAGATCGAGGTGTTTGCCTACGGCCATCTGCCGCTGGCCTATTCGGCACGCTGTTTCACCGCGCGGGCGCACAACTTGGCCAAGGACGATTGCGCCATCTGCTGCGAGAAATACCCCGAGGGCATGAACATGCTCAGCCAGGAAGGCACGCCGCTGTTCACCCTCAACGGCATCCAGACCATGTCGGCCGAGGTACATAACCTGTTGGCCGATTACCCCTCGCTGCCGGCTGCCGGCGTCGACCTGCTGCGCCTGAGTCCGCGGGCCCAAGGCATGGAAGAGGTGATCGCCGCCTTTGATGCGGTGCGCAACGGTGGCTTGCCGCCGCTGGCGGTGGAGGGCTGCAATGGCTACTGGCATGGCCGCCCCGGCATGCTGCGGGCCGAGGAGTTGGGCGTATGTTGAAACCTGCTGGTTTGTTCCTGCGCGGTGCCGAGCGCTGCTTGCCGCTGACCCGTCATGTGCCCTTTATGCTGCAACGCCTGGCCCTGGAAAAGAGCCTTAATCGCTTGTTCGCCGAGCCCTTGGCCGACGGTGCCTTCGATATCCTGCGTGGCTGCTGGCTGCGCCTGCAGGTGCGTGACCTCAACCTGGCCTGGTACCTGACCCGCACCGACAGCGGCCTGCAAGTGGCCGAACGGGCGCTGGCCCAGGTCAGCATCAGCGGCAACTGGGGCGACTTCCTGCTACTGGCCAGCCGCAAGGAAGACCCGGACACCCTGTTTTTCCGCCGTCGCCTGGTGATTGAAGGGGATACCGAACTGGGCCTGGCGGTAAAAAACCTGCTCGACAGCCTCGACCCCGACGAGTTGCCGACCTGGTTGTGGAGCGCCCTGCAACAACTCGGTGAAGCTCAGTTGCTGCGCAGCGCCAGCTGACGGCAGTTCTAACCTCAACCTCGGAATCCTCTGGGGCTGGGGTGTTTGCGTGGGTCTTTCCCGGATTACATCCGGGCTACCTTCGCCAACTGATTTGGGCTGGGTAGGATGGGTTGAGCTTGCGATACCCATCAAGTCGCAGCCTGCACGCTAACCCATGATGGGTATCGCTGCGCTCAACCCATCCTACGGCTGTCGTGCCGGATGCAATCCGGGGCACCTGACGCTAACGCGGCGCCCATTGCAGATCGAATTGAGATGAGCCGCTCGGTAACCGTAGGAGCGGCTTCAGCCGCGAACAACCGCAACCGCGATTAGCCTGGATGCACCGTCGGTGCGTCCGCTAAACAGTCCGTAGCCCGGATGCAATCCGGGGCACCTGACGCTAACGCGGTGCTCATTGCAGATCGAATTAAGATGAGCCGCTCGGTAACCGTAGGAGCGGCTTCAGCCGCGAACAACCGCAACCGCGATTAGCCTGGATGCACCGTCGGTGCGTCCGCTAAACAGTCCGTAGCCCGGATGCAATCCGGGGCACCTGACGCTGACGCGGCGCTCATTGCAGATCGAATTAAGATGAGCCACTCCGTCCCTGTAGGAGCGGCTTCAGCCGCGAACAACCGTTACCGCGATTAACCCGGATGCCCATCGGTACGGGCGCTCAGCAGCATCGGCGCGTAGTGCCAGGCGAACAGGCCGAAGGCTCCGGCCCAGCAGGCCGCGGCCAGCCACAGCGAATACAGCGGCCAGACGCTGGGCAAGAACACCCGCGCCACGCTACCCAGATTGAGCAGGGCGAAAGCCCAGGCCATGGCTTTGGGGGCAACCAAGTCACGGCCGGTGTGGCCGAGGCTGACGCGGGCGATCATGGCCAGAATCAGCCCAGCCATGGCGCCGACCGTCAGCGCGTGCAGCGCCGGGCTCGGGCTGCTCAGCAGGCCCAAGTGCCAGAGCGCCAGGCCGAGAGCGGCAATGGCCAACCAGGCAATTGCTAGGTGCAGCGACCAGAGCAGGTCAACCTGCCAGATACCGCGGTCATACCAGCGCGCCAAACGCAGCAGATGGCCGATGCCGAAGGCCGCCAGCGGCAGGGCCAGCCACAGGCTTGGTTGCAGGCCCAGGCCCGTGGCAAACAGCACGGCCAGCAGCAGGCCGCAGGCCAGCAGGCTTTTATCCAGCCACACCCAGGGTTTGACCCCCTGCACCCGGCGCAGGCCGCGCTGGGTAAAGAAGGGAATGACCCGGCCGCCGATCAGGCCCATCAAGGCGCCCACCAGCCAGATCCCGGCATAGACGGCCTGGCGTTGCAGGCCGTCATCGCCCGTGGCCAGGCCAAACAGCAGCAGGCAGTTGACGCTGGCGAGCAGCAATAAAACGCCAACAATCGGGTAATTGTTCTTCTGCCGCACGCGCCACACCTGCTGGCCCATCAACGCCGCCACGGCAAACAGGAAGGCCGCCTCCAGTGGCAGCAGCAAGGGCAGCGGCAGGTTGAAGAGCCAGCCCAGCCGCGCCGCCAACCATAGCCCCGCCAGTGCCGCCAGGGGCTTGCCGCTGAGGCCCGGCTGGCCGGTCCAGTTCTGCACGGCAGTGAGCAGGAAGCCGGCGATGATCGCCGCGCCAAAGCCAAACAGCAGCTCATGGCGATGCCAGGCCAGCCAGCCACCGGCCGGTTGCCAGTTGCCCAGCAGACCGTTGAGGGCGGCGATCCACAAAGGAATGGCGAGCAGGGCAAACAGGCTGCCGCCGAGAAAGAACGGGCGAAAACCTAGGCGCCAGATGGGCGGGATTTGCAGCGCCTTGCGGCGATCGAGAACCTGCATGGTCATGTTCCTTGCGCGGTTGAAGGGCGGCAGCGGGTGCTGGCTCGCTTTAAAGCTCTGCCCACGTTATGCGTTGAAGGCACGCATGCAGGCGTGTAGGAACGGATTTGTCTGCGAAATTCGCGGCTAAAGCCGCTCCTACGACGTGACGCTAGCGCTGCAAGCATTAACGGGTGTAAGGCCTTGTTCCTGCCCAGAGAGAGCCTCTAGGCCCAACCTATTCTGCGGCGCGCACGGCCACGGTACTGACTGATCCGACACCGCACGCCGCCGCAATTGTAGGAGCGGCTTTAGCCGCGAAGTTCGCGGATCAATCGTCACCTTGGGTTAGCCAACCCCATCTTAAAGCCTGACGACCTGCAGACCCATGCCCCACCGGGACTACCTCCAAAGAGGCAGTTCCGGTGGGTGGGCCGGTGTCGGTTTGGCGTTTGTGGCCAGGTTGCGGGTCAGTAGCTGTACTGCACCTGGGTCCAGAACTTGCGGGTGTCGACACCAAAGTCGTTGGCGTCGTAGTCGGCATATTTGACCAGGCCGACCAGGCCTTTCACACCGGGGATCGGGTGGGCGTAGGAAAGGTCCAGCTCTTCGCCGTACTGGCTGATCGGGCTGCTCTGTTCGGCGCGGAAGTCGTGGTACACGGCCTGGGCGGTGCCGCCGAACAAGGGCAGGCTGGCGCCGAGGTAGGCGTCCTTGATGCCGTCGGTTGGGGTGGTGAGGAACACGTCGGCCCAGCCCTGGAAGGCATGCTTGGTGGCCAGCGGGGTCTGGAACGCGAGGTTGCCGGCACCCTTGCCGTCGTCGCTACCGCCGAGCACTTCATAGCCGCCTTTCAGTGCCACACCGGCCAGGGTGTAGCCCAGTTCGGCCAGGTAGTAATCGCTGTCGAGGTCGTTGGGGTTGTCGGCGTAGTCCTTTTGCTGGGCGTATTCGGCCGTGTAGCTGACCCCGGCAATTACGCCGTTCAGGCGCAGGCCGTTGGTCTGGCTGGCCAGGGTGCCGAGGGCCGCAGTGGGCGCCACGGCAATGTTATCCAGGCCCAACTGGTAGACGTAGCCGGTGACGGTCAGCTCGGGCATGGCCACGTATTGGGCGTTGAACAGCTGGCTGTGGCCTTCGATATTGGCCGGGTTGGTTTTGTTGTCGTACTGGCCGTTGTCCGGGCCGAAGATGCTGTTGACGTTGTCGATATAGGCCGCGGTCAGGGTCAGGCCGGTCAGCGGTTTGAACTGCACCAGGCCGCCATCGTAGGTTTGCTCGTTCTGGCGCCAGGCCACGCCACCGATATAGCGCTGGTTGTCGAGGTTGATGCGTTGGCGGCCGGCTACGGCGCTGCCGTACTGGTGGTCATAGCGCAGCAAGGCCTGGTTGATCTCGCTGCCGTCCGGGTCGGCGACAGTGGAGTACTGGGTCTGACCGTTGCGGGTGGAGTTGAAGCCTTCGTCACCGATGTGGCTGACGTTGTCGGCCTCCACCAGGCCCGAGAGGCCGTACCACTGACCGCTCTGGAAGCCGATGCGGGTGCGCAGGGTCTGGGCGTTGGCGTGGTCCTTGGCGTTGTCTTCATCGACAAACTCATAGCGATAGCGCGCATCGACAATCGCCTTGCCGCCGCTGAACAGGTTGCCAAGCTCTTCGCTGGCAATGGCCTGTGCGCTGCCGCCGGCTATCGCCAGGGCCAGCAGGGAAAGTTGCAGTGGCTTCATGGTGCATACCTCATCAAAGGAAAACGGAAATTCAGGCGTGCTGGCTCTGTGGGCAATCGCTGGCAATCAGTTGCCGGGGTTGCAGCAGCAGGCTCAGTTCACGGAACAGGGCGTCCACTTGCGCCGGGCTGCAGTCTTCGCCGTAGCGTTTGCGCAGGCCGTACTGGCTGAGAATCAGGTGGGTGTCGGGCTCGATGGCGTGCTGCGCCAGGCAGCCCTTGACGCATTGCAGCGGGCAGCCGTCGAGGGCGAGGATCGGGCGGCCTGATTTGGCCTTGCTGATCAGTGCCGCCACGCCGCCGCCGACGCCGGCAATGCACGACATCTCGGCCAGGCCTTGGCGATCCAGACGCAGGGCCAGGGTATTGGCCAGCTGCGCGACGTTGGAACAACCGGAACAGGAATACACCAGGGGCAGCGAGCTGTCGGGCATCTTCGGCCACTCCAGACAGGAAACTGGCCGGCAGTGTGGGCAATGTGACGGCTTGATGACCTTGACCATTATCAAGGCCGAAAAGAGCGTGGCCGGGATACTGCAATCAGCATCCGCCACTGCGTCTACTGTGTGGATAAGCCCTTTTTGGAGAGTCAGGCAATGCAGCTGAATAAACTACTGGAGAACAACCGTTTCTGGTCCGAGTCGCTGAACGCCCGCGACCCGCAGTTCTTCAAACGCCTGGCCATGCAGCAGCGTCCGGAGTTCCTGTGGATCGGTTGTTCCGACAGCCGAGTGCCGGCCAATGAGGTGGTCGGCCTGATGCCGGGCGAACTGTTCGTGCATCGCAACGTCGGCAATATGGTGGTGGCCACCGACATGAACCTGCTGTCGGTGCTGCAGTACGCGGTGGATGTGCTACAGGTCAAACACATCATCGTCTGCGGCCACTACGGCTGCGGCGGTGTGCGGGCGGCCATCAGCCACCAGGCCCTAGGCCTGATCGACAACTGGCTGCGGGCGATCAAGGCGCTGTATCACCAGAGCCTGCACGAGTTCGAGGGCATGGACGATGAGCAGCGGGTCAATCGCCTCTGCGAGCTCAACGTGCAACGCCAGGTGCGCAACGTCTGCCACACCACCATCGTGCAGAACGCCTGGATGCGCGGCCAGGACCTGACCGTCTACGGTTGGATCTACGGCCTGGAAAATGGCCTGATCAAAGACCTCGACAGCACCATCAGCGCCCCGGACCAGCTCGACGAGGCGTTTCTCTACGAGCTGTGAGGAGGCCCATCGAAGGCCCGGTGGGATTACTCAGGCTTGCCGGCGCTGAACTCGACCACCCACGGCTCCAGGCGTTTGCCGAACACCAGTTCGGCGTTGAGCAGCCTGTCGCCACCGGAGTGGGGGAAGCCCGGCGTGTCTGGCCGGCGTGGCAGTTTGGCGAACACGGCATGCCAACGGTGCGGCAGGTTGATGCTCTCGGCCACCGGCACCTGGGCTGAGCCGCCAATCTGCCAGCGGCCGTCGTCATGCCAAGCCCAGGCATCGAAGCGACCCTGCACAATCGCGTAACGCTGACGGTCCGGGTAACGGGCCCGCAGGCTGGCCAGGTCGTTGCCGGCATCGATGACGAACAAGCGGCTGGCGCTGGTCTGTTCCCGTTGCAGGGTTTCGCGGGCCAGTTTGTGGCTCTCGATCAGTTGTTTGTTGTCTGGCACCGCAGCGAGGTCGGCGCGGCTTTTTTCCAATTGTTCGCGGGCTCTGTGCAGTTGCTGTTGATACAGCGGGCCGTTGAATTCCAGCACCAGCAAGCCGTCGCGATCCAGTTGCCGGCGGTAGCGGCGCACGCTTTCGTCGTTGAGTTCGCTGGGCACCTTGAAGCCCAATGCGCCCATCTGCTCGGGGCTGAGTTGGCGCAGGCTGTCATAGCTGTAGTCGTTGGGTTTGCTGTTGGGCCAGCGGTGGATCAGGTGCAGGGCGATGCCGCTGTTGTCCTGGCGCCAGTAGGGGTAGCTGTGGCTCAGCTCGCGCTCGGACACCTGCAGGCGGCTGTCGGCCGGCTCGCTGCGGTTCCAGGCCACCCCGGCGAGGGCGATGGCGTTGACCAGCACAATCAGGCCCAGGCCGGCGAACAGGCTGTGGCGGTTGCTCCAGTTCATTGTGGGTGCCCTCCGAGCAAGCCATTGGCA
The DNA here is from genome assembly GCF_059567785.1 of Pseudomonas sp. BGA-UO-ETr-WB11. NCBI lineage: Bacteria > Pseudomonadati > Pseudomonadota > Gammaproteobacteria > Pseudomonadales > Pseudomonadaceae > Pseudomonas > Pseudomonas sp. BGA-UO-ETr-WB11. The sequence continues at coordinate 354,670 of NZ_JCAQOS010000007.1, forward strand.
CTGCGCAGGCGGCGCAGGATCAGCAGGATCAATACGGCGCTAAGGCCCAGCAGGAGGAAGAACAGGTACTTGGGCATGCTCTGCCACCACCAGTCGAACAGCTTGGTGTAGAAGAAGATGACGAAGAAGGTCAGCCCGGTGTTGACCACGTCCGGCCACTCACGACGCACGCCAAGCCAGATCACCGCGGCGGCCGTAGCAAAGCCGAGCAGCTGATAGGCCGCTTCGATGTCGTCGCTCGGGTAATCCAGGTAGCTGCCGTCGCCCCAGTGCGCGAGCAGCAGCATCGGCAGAAACAGCGCCAGCAGGGCGAACACCCGATAGGTCATGGCAAAGCCGTCGAAGCGTCGCTGCGGGATGAGCCAGGGCACGGCAAACATCAGCAGGGCGGCGGGGAAGAAGTTCTCCGGGCGCTCGCCAAAGCCCAGCCAGTACATCCCGCCCCAGGTGCCGACCCGTGCGGCGATAAACCCCAGCAGGCAGACAATCCCTGCGGCCAACAACACCCGCGCTTCAGTGGCGTAGGCCAGCAACAGGGCATAGGCGGCCCAGGGCAGCAGGGCCTTGTCGGACGGGGTGATATTGAAGATCTGCCCGAGCATGACGATGTTCAGCACAAAACAGGCAAAGGCCACCAGGGCCGCCAGCTTGCTGAAATAACCGGAACTGTCGCGCTGTTGCACGGCCAAGGTCAGGCCCAGGGACAGCAGGCTGGCGCTGATCAGGATGGCCACCTGGGCCACCTCGGCGAACAGCCCCCAGAATTGGTAGAAGAGGAAGAACACACTGGCGGCCAACGCCAAGGCACCGAGGAACGAGGCAATGCGCATGCCCAGCGACAGTTGCCGCGCCTGGTTGTTCTGGTCTATGTCGAAGGCGGCGCGATACTGCGCCAGCAAGGCCTGCTGATGGGCCTGTAAGCGGCTGCGCTGAGGTTCGCTGAGCTGCAAGACCTGCTCGTCTTCCAGGCGTTGCAGTTCGCTATTGAATACGCCGATGGCATCGGCACGCTGCTGGGCATCACTGCGATTTAGGGTAGGCATGGCGGTCCTTGCGGCAGCTCGCCGGGGCTGGCGAATTGGCACGACTCTAACGACAAAGCCGTCAGCCTGCCAATGCCGCCGTGGCGCGGGCTAAGACCAGCCGCGCCACGCGGGTTGTTTAGAAGCCTTCGAGCACGATCTTGCCGCGGGCCTTGCCGCTTTCCAATAGGACGTGGGCGCGGCGCAGGTTGTTGGCGTTGATGCTGCCGAAGTGTTCGCCGAGGGTGGTGTGCAAGGTGCCAGCGTCGATCAGCTGGGCGACCCGCTCTAGCAGCGCGTGCTGGGCCTGCATGTCCGGGGTTTCGAACAGCGAGCGGGTGTACATGAACTCCCAGTGCAGCGACAGGCTCTTGCGTTTGAGCTTGACCACATCGAGCTGGGCCGGATCGTCGATCAGCGCCAGTTGCCCCTGGGGTGCCAGGGCTTCGATCAGCTGGTCGTAGTGCTGGTCGGTGTGGGTCAGGCTGGCCACATGGTCGACCTGCTGAATACCCAGTTGCTGCAACTGTGGCAGCAACGGCTGACTGTGGTCGATTACATGGTGGGCGCCGAGCTGGCGCACCCAGTCGGCGGTTTCCGGGCGTGAGGCGGTGCCGATCACCGTCAGGCCGGTGAGCTGGCGCGCCAGTTGGGTAAGGATCGAACCAACGCCACCGGCGGCGCCGATGATCAGCAGGCTTTGCCCACTGCTGGCGCTGCCTTCGGCGATTTTCAGGCGCTCGAACAACAGCTCCCAGGCGGTGATGGCGGTCAGGGGCAGGGCGGCAGCTTCGGCAAAACCCAGGCTCCTAGGCTTATGGCCGACGATGCGCTCGTCTACAACATGCAGTTCGCTGTTGCCGCCGGCACGTTGCAGCGCGCCGGCGTAATACACCTCGTCACCGACCTGAAACAGGCTGACCGCGCTGCCCACCGCCTGCACCACGCCGGCCACGTCCCAGCCGAGTACCTTGGCCTGGCCGCCCGCGGGGGCGACATTGCTGCGAATTTTGGTGTCCACCGGATTGACCGAGATGGCCCGCACAGCCACCAGCAGGTCGCGGGGGCCGGGCGTTGGCGCGGGCAGTTCGATGTCTTGCAGGGAGTGTGGGTCGCTGCTGGGCAGGGACTGGTAATAGGCGACGGCTTTCATGCAAGTACTCCAAATACGGTGGAAATGACGTTCAGTCGCTCAGGGCTATTCATGCCTGAAACGCAGGGTAGTCGCTATAACCCCTGGCATCACCACCAAACAAACGGGTGCTGTCCAGTTCGGCCAGCGGCCAGTGCTGGGCCAGGCGTGCCGGCAGGTCAGGGTTGGCAATAAACGGACGGCCAAAGGCGATTAAGTCCACCAGCCCTTGCTGCAGTAAATCCTCGCCGCGCTCACGGGTATAACGCCCGGCCACGATGATGACGCCGTGATACGCCGCGCGCAGCTTCACGCGAAATTCATGGGGGATTTGCGGGGCGTCATCCCAGTCGGCTTCCGAGAGGTGCAGATAACCGACACCTACGCGGTCAAGGTACGCGGCAGCCTCAAGGATGGTCGGGATAATGTCCGGGCAGGCCATGTTGCGCGCGGTAATAAACGGTGCCAAGCGCACACCCACCCGCGCCGCGCCGATTTCTTCGGCCACTGCGCTGACCACCTCTTGAAGAAAACGCATGCGCCGCTCGCGGCTGCCGCCATAAGCGTCGGTGCGCTGATTCGAGGTGCTGCGCAGGAACTGGTCGATCAAATAACCGTTGGCGCCATGGATTTCCACCCCGTCAAAACCAGCGAGGTCGGCGTTGCGCGCGGCGCGGCGGTAGTCCTCGATAATCGCGGCGATGTCGGTGGTACTCAGTGCGCGCGGCGTCGGGCAATCGAGCATACGGCCGATGCCATCGTCGCCAGCGACCCAGACCTGGGCGTCCGGTGCCAAGGCCGAGGGCGCCACCGGCAAACCATCGGCATGAAAGCTGGCATGGGACATCCGCCCCACGTGCCAGAGCTGCAGGACGATGCGCCCACCGGCGGCATGCACTGCATCGGTCACTTGCCGCCACCCGTTGACCTGCTCGGCGCTGTAAATGCCGGGGGTAAAGCTGTAGCCCTGACCTTGCGGGCTGATCTGCGTGGCTTCGCTGACGATCAGGCCGGCGCTGGCACGCTGGGCGTAATACTCGGCCATCAGTGGGTTGGGGATATCGCCGGGTTGGCTGCTGCGGGCGCGGGTGAGCGGCGCCATAACGATGCGGTTGGGCAGTTCACGCCCGGCCAGATTCAGGGGTTGAAACAGCGTGCTGGTGGTCATGTTCAGGTTCCTTGTTTGGCAGGTTCAGGCCGGTGCGCCGGCGTTACTCTGATAGTGGTACGTGCTGGGTAGCGGTTGTGTGGCCGGTGCATCCAGCTCCAGCAACAGGCCGCCGGGGAGCTGCACAAAGATTTGCCAGAGGCCGTCCTCCGGCACCTGGGCGATCTGATGGGGCAGGCCACTGGCTTGCACCCGTTCCAGCACGTGGGCGGCGTCGCTGTCGGTGCGCAGGGCGATATGGCTGAGGATCGGTCCGCTCACATCGGCGCGCTCAATGACATGCACCAGCGCCTGGTTGCCCTGATACAGCCAGCGGCCGGGGAACGGGAAGGGCGGACGAGCGCCCGGCTGCAAGCCGAGCAAGTCGCCGAACAGGCGCTGCAACGGCGCGCCGTCGTGGGTGTTGAATGCCAGGTGATCGAAGTGCCAGGTCATGGCCACTGCTCCGTGGTGGGCGTGGTTGCATGATCAAACAATGGTAGTGCTGGAAAAAGCCGGGTAAAAAGGAATCACTTGTTAAGGATTTTAATCAATGAGCTCGATTCTTGATCTGGACATCTTCGTGCGCACGGCCGACAGCGGCAGTTTTTCTGCGGCCGCGCGGGCCCTTGAGCTGACCCCGGCGGCCGCCAGTATCGCCATCAAACGCCTAGAAACCCGCCTCGGTGTGCGCCTGCTGGTGCGCTCCACACGCAGCCTGCGCCTCACCGATGAAGGCCGCCGTTATCTCGACAGCGTGCGCCTGGCCCTCGGTGCCCTGGCCGAAGGCGAGCAGGCGCTGCAGGCCCACACCCTGGGCCTGAGTGGCAGCCTGCAACTGGCCGCGCCCTCGGATTTTGGCCGTAACGTGCTGTTGCCCTGGCTGGACGAGTTCAAGCAGCAGCACCCGCATATCCAATTGCGCCTGCTGCTTAATGACCGCAATGCCGACCTGTTCCGCGAGCCGGTGGATATCGCTCTGCGTTACGGCGTCCCAGTCGACTCCAGCTTGGTGGCCCTGCCGATTGCGCCGCAGCACCGGCGCATGGTCTGCGCCAGCCCGGCCTATCTGGCGCAGCACGGCACGCCTCAGAGCCCGACCGAGCTGGCCAGCCATCGGGCGGTGTTGTACCTGCGCAATGACCGCGCCTACGACCTCTGGCGCTTCAGCCGTGGCAGTGAGGTGGAGGAAGTGCGCGTCAGTGGTGACTACCTGTGTGACGACGGCGAAGTGGCGCGGCGCTGGGCGTTGGCTGGGCACGGCATCGTCTACAAAGCGCAGTTGGACGTGCAGGCCGACCTCGATGCCGGGCGTCTGTTGCCGCTGCTGGCGGACTGGCAGGGCGAGAGCGCGCCGTTCAATCTGCTGTGCCCCCATCGCGCCCAGGTGTCCGAGCGGGTCAAGCTGTTGCAGGCGTTTCTGCAGCAGCGCTGTGCAGCCTTGCTGGCGTGAGTGCCACACAGGCACTGTCACAGTGCTGTTGTAGACTGCCGGCCGTTGCCGTTTAGCCCCCTGATGTGTGAGTGATGTCCATGCCTGTTGAGCCCCCAAGCCCCTTGCCAGCCCGCAGCGTCAGCCTGCTGCAGGCCTTCTGGTTCTGGTTAAAGCTGGGCTTGATCAGTTTCGGCGGCCCGGCGGGGCAGATTGCGATCATGCACCAGGAGTTGGTCGAGCAACGCCGCTGGATCTCCGAGCGGCGCTTCCTGCATGCCCTCAACTACTGCATGTTGCTGCCCGGCCCCGAGGCCCAGCAGTTGGCCATCTACATTGGCTGGCTGTTGCATCGCACCTGGGGCGGGGTGATTGCCGGCGTGCTGTTTGTGCTGCCGTCGCTGTTTATCCTTATCGGCCTGTCTTGGCTGTACATCGCCTATGGCGACGTGCCGCTGGTGGCGGGTTTGTTCTACGGGCTCAAGCCGGCGGTCACCGCCATCGTCTTGCAGGCCGCCCACCGCATCGGCTCGCGGGCGCTGAAAAACAACTGGTTATGGGGGATTGCCGGGGCGTCCTTCGTGGCCATCTTCGCCCTCAAACTGCCATTCCCGCTGATCGTTATCGGTGCCGCTGTGATTGGTTACCTGGGTGGGCGCTTGGCCCCGCAGCACTTCAGCCTCGGCGGTGGTCACGGCCCAGCCAAGCAGACCTTTGGCCCGGCGCTGATCGATGACGACACGCCAACCCCGGCCCACGCGCGCTTTCGCGCTTCACGTCTGGCGCTGTTGCTGCTGGTTGGCGCTTGCTTGTGGCTGTTGCCGATGGGCGTGCTCGCTGCCGTGTTCGGCTGGCAGGGCACGCTGACGCAAATGGGCTGGTTCTTTACCAAAGCAGCGCTGCTGACCTTCGGCGGCGCCTACGCCGTGCTGCCCTATGTGTACCAGGGCGCGGTGGATCACTATGGCTGGCTGACCCCAACACAGATGATCGACGGCCTGGCGCTGGGCGAAACCACACCGGGGCCGTTGATTATGGTGGTGGCCTTTGTCGGTTTTGTTGGCGGTTATGTGCAGCAGGTGTTTGGCCCTGAACAGGCGTTTATCGCCGGCGCCCTGGCGGCCACGCTGGTTACCTGGTTCACCTTTCTGCCGTCGTTTCTGTTCATTCTCGCCGGCGGCCCGCTGGTGGAATCGACCCACAACGAACTGAAATTCACCGCGCCACTGACTGCCATTACCGCCGCCGTGGTGGGCGTGATCGTCAACCTGGCGCTGTTCTTCGGCTACCACGTGCTCTGGCCGACGGGCTTTAGCGGCAACTTCGATCTGCCCTCGGCCATCATCGCCGTGGCCGCCGCCGTGGCGCTGTTCCGCTACAAGCGCGGAGTGATCCAAGTGCTGCTGAGCTGCGCCCTAGCGGGGTTAGTGGTGCACTTGGTTCAGGCCTAAGGCTTGGCTGTGTGCTGTGCGCAGGCCTGAATAGACAGCCTTAGCGGAGTTGGTTAAGTTGGCCGGGTATTTCGCCGGCACAGGGCTGGCGAAATCAGTGGTTTGATCCTGTCGTTTTCCCTTCTTTTGCCGTGTCGCCTTTGCCCAAGACGATACGCGCGCATTCAAGGAGTTACGCATGGACAAGGAACGTTATCAGGCACAAGTGGCGCAAGGTATTAGGTCATTTGTGTCGTCTATTTATAGTTATACCCTTTGAACAAGGTCAGAAATGGAAGAGTTCATTGCAACATCCGAAGGTCTGAAAGAAGCACTAATTTTATGTGAAAGCATAATTAGCGACATTGAACTTAACTCTAATTCACTGAGCAACATTGCTTTAAAAGCAAGTAGGCTTGCCAGATTGGTTGGCCACTTTGATCATCAAAAAATATTTCTTTATGAAGTGAGCGGGTATCCGGCTACGCCTAGCGGTGTGGATAGAAAGATTTGGGCACTTGCAGCAATAGCTGGTCGCATCAATAAAAATAAAGTTGACGGCGAAATATCTGAGACGGCATCCCTTGAATCTCTTGAGCAATTACAGTCCGATATCGATGCCGCAAAAGACAGCTTGACAGTTGCAAGAGATGCCGATGTATCAATAACATCGGCAAACCCAAAGCAATATGTCTCAGCTCCAGCTGGTAACAAAAATGAGCGCGACTCTTTAAGAAGAAGTATCAGTAATAAGTCAGGATTTATTGCAGTGCGCCGGGCCTTTATATATGAGTACGTTTCTTCTGTTTACTATGAAATAAAGTATTCATCAATTTCGGATGACATATTCGCAAGGATTAGAACTAGAGTTGACGAGAGTGTCGGTTATTTGATTCCTGACTCTGTTCAGAAGTTTTCAGCAGTATACGAAAACCTTAAATCCGAAAATTCCGAAGACTGGTCAAATGCTGTTCATAGCTGTAGGCGCATCTTGCAAGACACCGCAGATGCCCTCTATCCAGCAAGAGAGCCAAAGACGATAAAGGTAAACGGAAAAGAACAAAAAATAAACTTGGGGTCAGATAATTACATTAACCGGCTTATTGCTTATGTTGAAGATAATTCAAAGTCCAAGAGGTTTGAGGAAATAGTTGGCTCACACATGAAATACCTTGGGGAACGGCTGGATTCAATATTTCAAGCCGCACAAAAAGGCTCTCACGACGTAATTTCCAGTCAAGACGAGGCCGATAGATATGTTATTTACACATATTTAGTGGTTGGCGACATTCTTCAGCTCAAGAGTGATGTCGAAAAATCAGAGAGGGTATAGCAGTCGCCACGGTTCTGGGTATAGAACTGTGGCGGGGGGGCATTACTGCATTTCAGTGGGTCGTCAAAAGTTTCTCTTTTGTCGGTCACTGAACTAAAACGTTAGGTGCTCACCAATTACATTGATTTAACACTATCTTGGAAAGATTGTCATTATGCATATTATTCTGAAAAGCCATGTTGAAGAGTTGGCTCGTGACTTCGAGTACGAAGATCAACAAATGAGCAAGCAATTTGAACGTTTTTGCAATCACTGCATTGTGTCAAAGTTGTTCTTTGGTCGCTTTAACCCAGCAGTGGTAACAACCGACGAGGATGATGCATCAATTGACGGACTTGCCTTTATCATTGACGGCGATCTGATTACGACAGCGGATGACGCTAGAGAAGTATTTAAAACCCACAAAATTAATCTTCCAGTTGAAGTCGTATTTATTCAAGCTAAGAGTGGAGAGCAATTTAAAAAAGAAGAGATTGCAAACTTTAAGATAGGTCTTGAAGATTTCTTATCCCTGGACCCAAAACTACCTAATGGCAAGTTCAATACCGAGGCGGTTGAGATACTGAAAGTAATATTTTCAAATCTTAAAAAAGTTAAGAATCGCAGGCCAAGTTGCCATGCCTTTTATTGTACATCTGGCGTTTACAATGCAGAGCGAGAGATAAAGGCATCGTTTGATATTATCGAGAGATATTTAAAGAGTACTGAATTTTTTAGCTCGGTTTCGATAAGCCCACTAGGTAGAAGTGAGCTCATTGAGCTTTACGCAAAACTTTCTGAAAAAAATGAAGCAACCCTCCAGTTGGTCGAATATTTCGGAATGCCTGCAATGCCTGGGATTCCACAATCTTACGTTGCAATTGTAAATGCCTGTAAATTAGTGGAGGCCCTTCTTGAAGGCACAGACGGCAACCTTAAAGAATCAGTATTTGAGGAAAATGTTCGATCCTTCCTCGGAAGCAAAAATGATGTCAATGCGGCAATCCAAGATACACTGAAAGATGCCGGCAAGAAATCATTATTCTCCGTGCTAAACAACGGAATTACAATTGTTGCGCCAGAGCTGACTCTTACACCCAATACCAAGGAAATACAGTTAACTAACTACCAAATAATAAATGGGTGCCAAACAAGCAGTACGCTGCACGAAAATAAGTTACTGCTCACCGACTCAGTAAATGTTGTTGTCAAGTTTATTGAGTCGCCAGAGAATGATGCTGCAAGTGATATTATTTCTGCAACTAATAGCCAGTCAGACATACCAAAGGAAGCATTTTTTGGGCTTCGCAGTAAGGCAAAATTAGTACAGAAATACTTCAAGGCACAGAATGGCCTAGTTTCTCCAGAAGCTCAGGTTTACTTTGAGCGGCGTCAAGGCGAATACAAGCACGCTGGTTACCAATCAACTCGAATATTCGATGTAAGGGAAGTGGCCAGATGTTACGCAGCCATGTTTCTCGATCTTCCACATAACTCTGCCCGATATGTAGCAACAATTTTTTCTGCGAATGGTGACAATCTCTTTCGCGAAGAGGATCATGAATCGTACTACTATGCGGCCTGCCTTGCGCTATACAAGTATCAAACTCTAATTAATGGTCGAAAGATCAATGCACAGAACTACATAAAGGTTAGATGGCACATCATTCAGCTCTTCAAGTGGCACTGCATTGGCACAATGGACACGCCTATGCCTAACTCAAAAAAAGCTGCAGCCTATGCCTCGAAACTCATTGATGCACTAAACTCTGAAAATCGATCCTATATTAGGACTTTTGAAAAGTGTCAGAAAATTATTGATTCAGTAGGATTCCCAACTGACGACGAACTCAAACGAGCAAAATTCACAAGTGAAGTCATGTCGGCAGCCAAGGCCCAACTAGCGAAAAAGAAATAATTGATCTAACCATCTCACGCTGGACAAGCCCGCCCCTTAACCAAATGTTAGGCGGCTCCGAAAAAAATTGTCGAGGCTGTTTGAGCTTTGCGCGGTCTAGAAAACAACAACCCCGGCCATGGCCGGGGTTGTTGTTTGTGGCTAATCAGCGGGGCTGATTATTTGTCTTCGTTGCGTTGGTGTTTGAAGAACACGCCGCTGTCGCCGAAGGTGGAGGCGATCATCGGTGAGGTCAGTTGCATCTCGCCGATCTTGGTGGCGCTGTTGCGGCGCTGGCTGGCGTAGGTACGGCTGATCGAGGGGATGATCGAGGTCTTGATCTCCATCGAGGTGGCGTATACGTCATACAGGGTGGTGCCGGCAGTCAGGGTCAGCAGGTCGCTGCGGAAGTCGTGCGGGGCGCTGGAGAAGCGATTCTTCAGCTCGGCACGAGGTACGAAGTAGATCTGCGTTGGTGCCTTGGGCGTGGCGACGGCGACGCCTTTTTGGCTGACTTCGGCCATGTCGTTGAGTTTCAGCAGGGTCGGTTTGGCGCTCACCGCGGAGAACAGGATGGTGGTGCCGAGCGACTCGTTGACTTCTGGTACGACGTACTGCGACAGCTCGTTGGCGAAGTAGTTGTAGTTGGTGCCTTGGCCGCTGAGGGTGTAGAGCGCAGAGACGTTTTCCGATGGCTTGCCATCGACAAAGGCCTTCCAGGCCAGGCCCGGTGCAAAGCCGCGGTCGGCAGGGTCACCAGTCAGGGACAGACGCAGCAAGCCGCTGTCAGCGCCCTGGAACAGGCCGGTGTAAGGGTTGCCGGCGACGGCGGCAAACTTCACTTTGGCCATCACGCCGTGGGCGTGCAGGGGTTTCTGGTAGTCGGCGGGGGCCACGTCAGTGCGGTCCTTGACCTTCTTCCAGAGGATGGTGCTGATCAGTCCACCTACGTTCACTGGCTCCAGCGCTGGCAGCTTGTCGGCGGCGATCTGGGAGCGCAGGGCGCCGTTGACCCAGAGGTTTTCCTGCTTGTTGGCGGCCGGCCAGCTTTCGTAATCCGCCGGGATGTTCAGGCCCCAAGGTTTGAAGGCGTTTTCTACGCCGTTCAGGCTGGTGTTCAGCTCTGGGTTGTGACGCTTGAGCACGTCGACCATGGTGGTGTTTTCGACCCAATCCATGCCCACCTGGGTATAGATTTCTGGGCGGTAGTCGGCGGTGTAGAAGCGGTCAGTCATCAAGCGCCGCGAGGCATTCAAGATGAAGATCTGGAACGCCGTTTCGCCAAAACCGAAGCCTTCAGGACGCACGGTTTCAGCTTGCTGGCCGACCATGGTGTCGATCAGTTCGATGTCGTTGTTGTAGACCTTCTTCAGTTTGGCGAGGGTGGTTGGGTCGGTGGTCAGGTCTTCGAACTTGGTGATCGGGTTGAGGCCGATCTGCCGACGGAACTCGTTGTAACGCGGCACACCTCGTTCACGGTCACGCACTACGTCGATGGTCGCCAGGTCGATATTGCCGATCAGAGGCATCGACAAGTTGCGCAGCGAGTTCGGGTAGTTGTTGAGGGTCAGGGAGCCTGGGTTGGTGATGCCGAAGGAGTACCACAGGCGGTCCGTACGCTCAGTGCTGATGATGCTTTGCGCGTCGCGGTCACGGGTGTTGGCGAAGGGGATCGAGCGGGACACAACGTTCGAGCCGATGTCGTAGACATCAATGTTGTCGCGCAACAGGGGGTGCATGCGGTACACCGAGACAAACTCTTCAGTCAGGGTATAAGGCGTGCCGTGGTTGTTGGGTGCGGCGGAACCGACGATGCCGGCGAGGGCGTGGGAGATGGCGGAGTTGCCAGCGCCATCGGCTGCATTCGGGTCAATGCCCAGGATGCGCGAGATGAAGGAGTCGGATTTCTCCAAGTCCTCACGCACTTTGCGGATTTCTTCCTGGTACTTGTCGCGGGTGCCGCCGTCGCCGAGCAGGCCATACCAGTTGGCATGCATGGCGCGTTCGGTAACCGGGTTGGCGATGATGGCCGGAGTCCATTCGATGGTGTGGATCTTGGCCATCAGGGCGGCGTTGACCAGACGCGCGTGGTCGTAGATCCACTGGTCAGTTTGCGCCGGGTAGGTTTGCTTGAGCTTGGCCGCGATGGCGTTGTGCTCAAGGGTGAACAGCTGGTGGAGCATGCTCAGACCCAGCCACCAGTTGTCGTTGACGCCGGTGACCGGTTTGCCGCTGATCAGCTCGGTGGGCAGGCTGTTGTCGGCGTTGACCTTGAGGCGGCCGTCGACGAATGAACGAATTTTGTCGCTGCTTTCCTTGCTGCTGCCGTACAGCTGCGAGCCGTCCCACCAGTGGGTGTTGACGTTGCGATAGGTGGGCGGCTTGCCGGCATCGGCCGGGCTGCGGTCGAGGTCGGCCTGGGTGCGTTGGATCGACAAACTGCCTGAGCCCAATACGTCGCCGGCAGGCAAGGGCACTTGAATCTCATCGCCAACGGAGTTAACGCCGTGGCTGACCCAGTCGTGGACCATGAACTGAATCCAGGAGCCGGCAATAAAGTTCAAGCTGGTGGCTGGCTTGAAGGTGTCACGGGCCAGCAGGACATTACTGACTTCGCGCGGGTTGGGCGTCAGCAGGGTGCCGGCTGCGGTTTCGCCGTAGGTGATGCTGGGGTCGACGTTACGGCCGAAGCGGCGATTGACCGAGCCTTCCGCCGGGTTGCTGAGGATGTTGCAGGTGCCGTCCTCGGTACGCACGGTTTTGCTGCGTTCATCGCAGGTGATGTCCTTGTTGGCGCGCGGATAGTCGTCGACATCGAACAGGTTATTTTTCAACAGGGCTTCACGCTCCATGCTCAGCGTGAGCAGGCCTGCGAAAATACCCAATGTACCCAGCTTGGTTAAAGCCGGCCAAGTCACCCAGACAGCCATGGCAATCTCTCCTCTTTTATTTTTGTGGTGTTGCAGGTGGGCTGATTGCCCGCAGGCAGCAGCGCTCGGGAGAGTAGGGGCAAGGGTTGGCCAGCCACCCCCTCCAGGGGGAGGGGGTGGGGTAAATAAGGCGCCATAAAGGCTGGGGGATGATCAGTTTTGTGACGTGCGTGGCTGAACGCAGAGGATGGCTTCGGTGCGATTGGCGACGTTCAACTTGGCGTAGATGTTTTTCAGGTGCCATTTGGCGGTGGACAGCGCCACCCCGGTTTGCGCGCTGATCTGGCTATTGGACAGACCGCTGAGCAGGTGGGCGAAAATCTCGTTTTCCTTGTCGGTGAGCAGGCCGTTGATGTTGCGCTCGCTGCGGTTGGCCGTGCGCTCATCGGGGAAGAACTCGGCATAGGATTCGCGGTATTTCTCCGGAATATCCAGCAGCCCGGCCTGGCTCAGCGCCAGCAGACCGGGGCCGAAGCCGGGTGCTTCATCGAACACCGAACGGCTGATATTGACCATGCCGTAGGCGTCCAGCAGGCGCAGCAGTTCCTGGCGTTGGGCGGCCAGGTCCGGTTGGCTGTTGCCGGCCACCATCAGGTTGGCTTCGATGATAAGCCGGCGCACGGTCAGCTCACTGTGGCGCAGGGATTCGTCCAGCACCTTGAGCAGGCGGCAGGCGCGCACCTTGGCGCCGCGCCCGAGCAGCCAATAAACGCAGGCCAGGCCGTAGCGCTCCCAGCATTCATCGTGGGGGCGGGCGCTGTCCCAGTAGCCCTCTGCCAGCAGTTCGCCCAGCCGGTAGCGCTGGGCCAGGCTGTCGAGGCTTGCACTTTTGCCGCTGATATAGGCCTGGCGCAGGCTCTCTTGAGCCAGCTGACTGACGAAACGGGCGTAGTTGCCCAGTTGCAAAATGCTCGCCAGTTGTTCCAGCAGGCGGGTGGCGCGCACCGTTTGTTGGCGCCGGTGAAGTAGGCGCGAGAGGGTGATGTAGACGGTGGCGATGGCCTCGGTGGCGGACGAGGAGTTGACCTCGGCCATCAGGTCTTCACACAACTGCTGCGCCGCCACCAACTGGTTTTGCTCATACAGGGCCACGACCATCGCCGTGGCGCGGTTGACCCAGGCCGGCGAGGCCTTGGGGGTGCGCTGGTAGTCGCTGTAGACATCCTTGCGGGCGCTGCTGGCGCGGCCGGCGTAGCGGTTGCACAAGGCGATGATCAGGTCGGCGTAGCTCTCGAAAAAGCTGTGGCCACTTTGGCTGAGCAGGGCCTTGCCTTGTACGGCATAGCGGATTGAGGTTTCCAGGCGCGCATTCATCAGGTGGTGATAGGCGAGGATGGTCAGGCTCACGGCGCGAATGCCGTGGTGCACGCCAGGGGCCAGCAACGCTTGGCAATCGGCGCCTGGATGAAAGTCCAGGTCATGCTGAAACAGCTGCAGGTTGAGATGCAGAAATTGCAGGGTTAGCGGCTCCAGCAGTGGCGCGGCTGGGTCCTGGCGGGCCTGAATGCAATCGAGGTAATAACGCGCCTGATGGAAGCGCCGCGACAGGGTCAGGGCGCCGATCAGCGGCACCAGCAGGTGCGGGCTGGCGAGCAGGGTAGCTTCGCTGAGGGGCTCGACCCACTTGAGCAGTTCGTTGAACTGGCCTTGGGGAATCCAGGCCGCGCAGCTGCTCTCCAGTAGGCGGCTAAACAACGCCTCATCGCCACTGCGCTGGGCATGTTGTAACGCCTGGTCGTGGTCGTTGCGGGCCAGAAAGTAGTCGGCGGCGCGGCTGTGCAGGGCGCTGATCAACTGCGGTTGCTCGATCAGCAGGCGGCTGTTGAGAAAGGTCAGTAACAGGGCGTGATAGCGAAACCAGCCAGGCTGGTTTTCCACCGCCAGCATAAACAGCTCGCGGGCTGAAAGCTCTTCCAGCAGCAGTGCGCTGCCCGTGCGTTGCAGCACGTGGTCGCAGAGCGCGCCGTCGAATTTGTCGAGGATCGCCGTACACAAAAAGAACTCATGCAGGTTTGGTGACAGGCCCTTGAACACCACATGGCCGAAGTAGTCGACGATTTCCGGCTGGGTGCCGTTGAAGCATTCCAGTGCCGTGGTACCAAAACGCGCATAGGCCAACAGCGCCAGCTTGACCCCGGCGATCCAGCCTTCGGTCATCGCCAGCAGGCTGCTGACGTAGGCCTCGCTGAGGGCTGGGCCGCCGAGGTGGGTGTTGAGTTGCTGCACGCCGTTGGCGTCCAGGCGCAGGTCCTGCTGGTCGAGGCTGAGCAACTGGTTGGCGAGCTTAAGGCGGGTCAGGGAAAAACCCGGATGGTTACGGCTGGAAATGACCACGCGGATGTTGTCCGGCAGTTTTTCCAATAGGGCGGCCAGCACCTCAAGGATGGCCGGCTCGCGGATGTACTGGAAGTCGTCGAACACCAGGCACAGGCCGCCGTCGATGCGCTCCAGGGCTTCTGCCAGGTATTCACCGACCACCTCCGGCGACAGGCTGGCTTCTAGCGGGTTGAACCACGACAGGTCGAAGTCACTGACCTGGGCGCGAATGCTTTCGATCAGTCGACGGAAGAAGCGCAGGGCATGGTTGTCGCGGGCCTGCAGTGGGTAATACGCCAGCGCGCGGCTGCTGTAATGGGCGCGCCAGTGGCTGAGCAGGGTCGACTTGCCCGAACCGGCCGGGGCCAGTAGCAGGGTCAGCGGGTAGTGTTCGCAGCGGCAAAGCAGTTGCAGCAAGTCGTCGCGAAGCACCCCGGGGGGGATTTCTCGGCAGTCCATATGCAGGCACCTGGCGGATATTATTTTTATTGTTTTGGGCCAGGGTCTGTTGGCGCTTTATCAACCGTGAATGAAACGGCAACAGCCCTTGGCGCGGGAGAATACCCCAGTGTCCGGCGGGCTATTGCTGAGTCGGTCACGCTTTTGTGGCAGGGTTGAACGTACGTGCCAGTTGGCGACGGTGGGGAGCTGTCGTGAGCTCCAGCCTGACGTGTTGTCAGCGATTGGGCGCAGTCCAAGAGCAAAGGCTTCGCGGCTAAAGCCGCTCCTACGCATGAGGTTGACAGGCATGGCTGCCCGTTAATCGCCCAGCTGCATGGGTATCGCTGCGCTCAACCCATCCTACGGGCTGAGTTACCGGGCGCCTCGGTCTTGCGCTTCGCTAGGCAGGGCGCGGCGCTATTTGTGGGAGCGGTCTTGACCGCGAATTTTTTAACCGCATCACGACTGCGCGCAACAGCATCGTTGCAGAGGTCAGTGCCCCACATGCTCCATGGCCCAGACGGCGGCTTCGACCCGGGAGCGCAGGCCGAGTTTGTGCAGCAGGTTTTTTACGTGGACCTTGACCGTGCCTTCGGTGATGCCCAGTTTGCGGCCGATCATTTTGTTGCTGTTGCCGCCGGCAATCATCTTCAGCACCTGACGCTCGCGCTCGGTGAGTTCCACCTGGGGCGCGCCTTGCGGTTCACGCAGGGCCTGGGCCAGGACGCGGGTCAGGGTTGGGCTGATCACCAGCTCACCCTGCAGGGCCTCGCGCACTTGCTGGATGAGTTTTTCCGGCTCCATGTCCTTGAGCAGATAGCCGTCGGCGCCAAAGCGCAGGGCATCGCGCACGTCCCGTTCCGCGTCAGAGACGGTGAACAACAAAATCTTGCCGGGATAGCCGACCTGGCGCAGGCGCTTGAGGGTTTCTACCCCGTTCATCTGCGGCATGTTGTTGTCCAGCAGGATCAGTTGCGGTTGCAGGCTGTCTATCAGGCTCAGGGCTTCTTCGCCATTATTGGCTTCGCCGACGATGAGGAAGTCGTCTTCCAGCTCCAGCAGCTGACGGATGCCGCGGCGCATCATCGGGTGGTCATCGACCAGGAGAATGCGGGCGCGCGGCGGGGTGTCGGCGGATGGCGTGTTCATGCGGGTGATTCCTCTGCATGGCGACCGAGAAATCCGGGCTGGAAACTCAGGTGGATACGGGTGCCGTGGGGCGTGTTGCGGCTCACGTCGAGCTGGCCGTTCAGGCTGCGGGTGCGTTCTTGCATGATGGTCAGGCCGTGATGCTGGCGCGGGTCGGGGCTGGCACCGATGCCGCAACCGTCGTCTTCGATCAGCAGCTCGATGCGCTCGCCCTGCTGGCCCAGATGCACTTTGACGTGTTTGGCCTGGGCATGGCGGGCGCAGTTGGACAGCGCCTCGCGGGCGATCTGCAGCAGGTGGATCTGTTCGCTGGCATCCAGGGTGAAAGCCAGCGGTTCGACCTGCAGCAGGACCTCGAAGGCGCCGCGTTCGGCAAATTCGCGCACGGTGTCATCCAGGGCTTGATCCAGGCCGCTGCCGTGGATCTGCAGGCGGAAGGTGGTCAGCAGCTCGCGCAGCTGGCGGTAAGCATTGTTGATGCCTTCGCGGATTTCCTCGCTGACGGCAAACAGCTGCTCGGCGCTTTCGCCGCGGCGCATCAGAGTTTGCAGGCGGCTGACCTGCAGCTTCATATACGACAGCGCCTGGGCCAGTGAGTCATGCAGCTCGCGGGCGATGATGGTGCGCTCATCCAGCAGCAGCAAGCGATGGTCCTGCTCGCGCTGGCGCTCTAGCGACAGTGCCGTGCCGACCAGGTCAGCGAGTGCCTGGATCAGCTCGTTCTCCCAGTGCTGTGGGCGGTGGCCATCGACGAAGTTGGCGCTCAGCTCGCCGAGACTGTTGCCCTGGTTGTTGATCGGGTAGGTCTGCAGGTTGGGTTTGAGTTGCCGTTCGCAGGTGGCGCAGTCATTGCGCGAGCAAATTTCTCGCGACTCGCTGCCGTGCAGGGCGATCAGTTGTTCCGCGGGTTTGTGCGGGTTGCCGTGCAGGCACAGGGTCAGGCGCAGGCCGGGGATCAGGGCCTGGAAGTTGTCGATCAGCAGGTCCAGCTGTTCGGCGCTGGTCAGGTGGCTGGCCAACTGGCGGCTGCTGAAAAACAGCAATTGCAGGGCGCCATTGGCCTGGTTGAGGGTGGCGGTTTTCTGCGCGACACGGCTTTCCAGGGTGCGGTGCGACTCTTCGATGGCATCGGCCATGGCGTTGAAGCTCAGGGCCATTTGCCCTAACTCGTCTTCTGACTGGAACTCCACCCGTGCCGAGTGATCGCCATCGCGAAAGCGCTCGGCGGCGCTCATCAGGTATTGCAGCGGGGTGATGACGTTGGTTTGCAGCTCGTACATGCCGATCAGCAGGATCAGCACGGTAATGAACAGTGACGCGCCCTGAATGTTCTGCTGCCAGCTTTGCTTGCGTTCGCTCTTTTGCTGCAGCAACAGCACGAAGTGGTTGAGTTGCTCGACGAAGCCATCGGCCTGGTCGAGAAAGTGCCGGCGGTCATCACTGGCAAGGGCCGGGCGCAGGTTGTTGCGCCAGTTACTTTGCAACTGCAGGTAGGCGCTTTGCAGCGGTGCTTGCGGGTCGCTTTCCAGCACCTTGTGCAGGTCGGCGCTGTCCAGGCGTTGTTCGAAGCTGGCCACCAGGCTGTCGATCTGTTCGCGCGGCGCCTGGGCTTCGAGCTTCCAGCTCAGTTGGTAGGTGGCCATGCGCAGGGAGCCGGCGGTGTTGATGGCGGCGGCATCGTCCTGGCTGAGCCAGGCAATCACCCCGGCACTGAGGGCGCTGGCCAGGGCGAGGACGGCAATCAGCAGCACGGCAAAGCCGGCACGGGCCGGTAATGAGCTGCGCATCCACTTCAACATGGCACTACTACCTCCAAAGAACCTGGACGGCCAACGAGGCGCCCATCGAACTCAGCCTAATTGGCTAAGAGCCTGTTATTTATAGACTTATTGGAGCATTTAGGCGCTATCACTTAAGAGGTAGAGGGGCGCAGGGTAGGGGTTTGCCCCCTGGGTCCGACTTGACCCAGGTCAATTTTGCTCGGCCTCTGACTACCTAGTGTGCGAGCCATGGTAACCGGATTAGGAGTCCGTCATGGCGAGTGTGAAGGTTCAACAAGGCTTGGTGTTGGGGATGAGTACCCTGGCATTTACGGTCTGTTTCATGGTCTGGATGATGTTCGCCGTCCTCGGTGTGCCGGTTAAGGAGCTTCTGCAGCTGAACGAAACCCAGTTCGGCTTGCTGGCGGCGACCCCGGTGCTGACCGGCTCGCTGGTCCGTCTGCCGTTGGGCCTGCTGACCGACAAGTTCGGTGGGCGCATCGTCTTCTTCATTCTGATGCTGGTGTGCGTGCTGCCGATCTACATGATCAGCCTGGCCACCGAGTACTGGCACTTCCTGCTCCTCGGCCTGTTTGTCGGCCTGGCCGGTGGCTCGTTCTCGGTGGGCATCGCCTACGTCGCCAAGTGGTTTGATAAATCCACCCAGGGCACGGCCATGGGCATCTTCGGTGCCGGTAACGCCGGTGCCGCGGTGACCAAGTTTGTCGCCCCGGCGATCATCGCCGCCGCCAGCTGGCAGATGGTGCCCAAGGTGTTCTCGGCCGTGATGTTTATCACCGCGCTGCTGTTCTGGTTCCTCACCTACGAGAACAAGGCACACCGGGTGCCCAGCTCGGTGTCGCTGAAAGAGCAGCTGCTGACCCTCAAAGACCCGAAAGTGTGGCGTTACTGCCAGTACTACTCGATCGTCTTCGGCGGCTATGTGGCCCTGGCCCTGTGGATGACCAAGTACTACGTGCAGGAGTACGGCTTCAACCTGCAAAGCGCGGCGCTGCTGGCGGCCTGCTTCTCCCTGCCGGGCGGTGTGCTGCGTGCCATCGGCGGCTGGATGTCGGACAAGTGGGGCGCCCATAGCGTGACCTGGTGGGTGATGTGGGTGAGCTGGATCTGCCTGTTCCTGCTGTCCTATCCGCCGACAGACCTGGTGATCCAGACCGTCAACGGCCCGCAGAGCTTCCACATCGGCCTCAGCCCTGTGCTGTTCACCGTGCTGCTGTTTGTCATGGGCATCGCCTTCGCCTTCGGCAAGGCCTCGGTGTTCAAGTACATCTCCAACGACTACCCGCAAAACATGGGCGCCATCTCCGGCATCGTCGGCCTGGCCGGCGGCCTGGGTGGTTTTGTCCTGCCGATCATGTTCGGCGCCCTGGTGGACCTCACCGGCGTGCGCTCGTCCTGCTTCATGTTGATGTACGGGGTGGTCTGGGTCTCGCTGATCTGGATGTACCTCAGCGAAGTGCGCAAAACCCCAATGATGGGTAGTGGGGCAAACAGCCCGCTGCCTGGCGACGCCTGATTCGTTCTAGGAGAAAGACCATGTCAGCCACAAAAAATGCGGTGACGGGCGCAGTGCCCAAACAGGGGCCGGTGATTACCGACTGGCGCCCGGAGGACAGTCACTTCTGGGCTGCCGGCGGCAAGGCGATTGCCACCCGCAACCTGTGGATCTCGATCCCGGCGCTGCTGCTGGCGTTCGCGGTATGGATGGTGTGGAGCACGGTGATCGTCCGTCTCAACAGCATCGGCTTCACCTTTACCACTGACCAGTTGTTCTGGCTGGCGGCCTTGCCGGGCCTGTCCGGTGCCACCCTGCGGATCTTTTATTCGTTTATGGTGCCGATCTTCGGCGGCCGCCGCTGGACGGCCCTGAGCACTGCGTCCTTGCTGGCACCGGCGCTGTGGATGGGGTTTGCCGTGCAGGACCCCAACACCTCCTACAACGTGTTTGTGCTGATTGCCCTGTTGTGCGGTTTCGGTGGCGGCAACTTCGCCTCGAGCATGTCCAACATCAGCTTCTTCTACCCCAAGGCCCAGCAGGGCACTGCACTGGGAATGAATGCTGGCCTGGGTAACCTTGGTGTGTCGGTGATGCAGTTCGGCGTACCGCTGGTGATCTCCCTCGGCATCTTCGGTGCCCTCGGTGGTGCCCCGCAGAACCTGCCAGACGGCAGCCAGCTGTGGTTGCAGAACGCCGGCTTTATCTGGGTGCCGTTTATCCTCGCGGTGACCATTGCCGCCTGGTTTGGCATGAATGACCTGTCCAGCGCCAAGGCCTCGTTCAGCGAGCAGGCGGTGATCTTCAAGCGCAAGCACAACTGGTTGATGTGCTGGTTGTACCTGGCCACCTTCGGTTCGTTTATCGGCTTTGCCGCCGGCTTCCCGATGCTGATCAAGACCCAGTTCCCGGGCGTTGATCCGCTCAAGT
This sequence comes from Pseudomonas sp. BGA-UO-ETr-WB11, assembly GCF_059567785.1. NCBI lineage: Bacteria > Pseudomonadati > Pseudomonadota > Gammaproteobacteria > Pseudomonadales > Pseudomonadaceae > Pseudomonas > Pseudomonas sp. BGA-UO-ETr-WB11. The sequence continues at coordinate 375,084 of NZ_JCAQOS010000007.1, forward strand.
TCGCCTTCCTCGGCCCGCTGGTGGGTGCGTTGATTCGCCCGGTCGGCGGCTGGCTGGCCGACAAGATGGGCGGCGCCCGCGTCACCCTGTGGAACTTCGTGGTGATGATCGCCGCGGTGTTCGGCGTCCTGCACTTCCTGCCGCAGGCCGGCAGTGAAGGCAACTTCTACGGCTTCCTGGCCATGTTCATGTTGCTGTTCGTTACCACAGGTGTGGGCAACGGTTCGACCTTTCGCATGATCCCGGTGATTTTCCGCACCCTGCACGAGCGCCTCAGCGCCGGCAAGAGCAAGGACGTGCAGGAGCAGGCCGGCAAGAACGCCGGTAAGGAAGCCGCTGCCGTACTGGGCTTCAGCTCGGCGATTGCCGCCTACGGCGCCTTCTTTATCCCGAAATCCTTTGGCTCCTCGATGGCCCTGACCGGCGGCCCGCAAATGGCCCTGTATGTGTTTGTCGGCTTCTACGTCAGCTGCATTTTGCTGACCTGGTGGAGCTATGCGAGGAAAGGCGCAGAGATGCCTTGCTAAAAACCCGTTCAAGAGCTGCTGCGCTCGGCCAGGCGGCGTTAAAAGTGATTTCGGAATGCTCATTTACAGAACGTAAATTCCGCTTCCTCAACCACTTTTGCCTTGCCTGACCTTCGCTCGCGACGCCCTAGAACGAGTTTTCCGCCCAGATTGCAACCGTTATTGACTGTGCCGGTGGCGGCTATTTCGCCGCCGGCCTGAGAGGAAAGAAAATGAGCCACTTACTCGACCAACTGCGTTTCTTCAATCGCAAGCAGGGTGAATTTGCCGACGGCCACGGCGAGACTCGTCAGGAGTCTCGCGACTGGGAAAACGTCTATCGCGCCCGCTGGCAGTACGACAAGATCGTGCGTTCCACCCACGGGGTGAACTGCACGGGTTCCTGCTCGTGGAAGATCTACGTGAAGAACGGCCTGATCACCTGGGAAACCCAGCAGACCGACTACCCGCGTACCCGCAACGACCTGCCTAACCACGAACCGCGCGGCTGTCCTCGTGGTGCCAGCTACAGCTGGTACATCTACAGCGCCAATCGGTTGAAGTACCCGAAAATCCGCAAGCCGCTGCTCAAGTTGTGGCGTGAAGCGCGCCTGACCATGGCGCCGGTGGAGGCTTGGGCCAGCATCGTCTCCGACCCGGTCAAGGCCGAGTCGTACAAGAGCAAGCGCGGCATGGGTGGCTTTATTCGTTCCAGCTGGGACGAAGCCAATGAAATCATCGCCGCCGCCAACGTCTACACCGTCAAGCAGCACGGCCCGGACCGCGTGGTGGGCTTCTCGCCGATCCCGGCGATGTCGATGGTCAGCTATGCCGCGGGTTCTCGTTACCTGTCGCTGATCGGTGGCGTGTGCCTGAGCTTCTACGACTGGTACTGCGACTTGCCGCCGGCCTCGCCGCAGGTGTGGGGCGAGCAGACCGACGTGCCGGAATCGGCCGACTGGTACAACTCCAACTACATCATCGCCTGGGGCTCCAACGTGCCGCAGACGCGCACGCCAGACGCGCACTTCTTCACCGAAGTGCGTTACAAGGGCACCAAGACCGTCTCCATCACCCCGGACTACTCCGAGGTGGCCAAGCTTACCGACCTGTGGCTGAACCCCAAGCAGGGCACCGATGCGGCGCTGGCGCAGGCGTTCAACCACGTTATTTTCAAAGAGTTCCACCTCGACAAGCCGAGCGCTTACTTCAAGGATTACGCCAAGCGCTACACCGACTTGCCGGTGCTGGTGCTGCTCAAGGATCACGCCGGCTCGGCTGAACAGCCAAGCTACCAGCCGGACCGCTTCCTGCGTGCCTCCGACCTCGCCGACAACCTCGGTCAAGAGAACAACCCTGAGTGGAAAACCATCGCCCTGGACGCCAACAGCAATGAGCTGGTGTCGCCGCTGGGTTCGATCGGCTACCGCTGGGGCCAGAAGGGCAAGTGGAACATCCAGGCCCTGGAAGGCGGCGAAGGCCGCGAGATCGACCTGCAACTGAGCCTGATCGGCGAAGGCGTGGCCGAAGTGGCCTTCCCGTATTTCGGCGGCCAGACCCACGAGCACTTCCAACATGTGGCCGGCGAAGCCGTGCAACTGCGTCGTGTACCGGTGCGCACCATCACCCTGGCTGACGGTAGCCAGGCGAAAGTCGCCACCGTGTTCGACCTCTCGGCCGCCAACCTGGCCATCGACCGTGGCTTGGGTGGCAGCAACGTCGCCAAGGACTACAACGATGCCAGCGTTCCGGGCACTCCGGCCTGGCAGGAACTGATCACCGGCGTTAGCCGTGAGAAGGCGATCCAGATCGCCCGTGAGTTCGCTGACAACGCCGACAAGACCAAGGGTCGTTCCATGATCATCGTCGGTGCGGCGATGAACCACTGGTACCACATGGACATGAACTACCGCGGCCTGATCAACATGCTGATGTTGTGTGGTTGTGTAGGTCAGACTGGCGGTGGCTGGGCTCACTATGTCGGTCAGGAAAAACTGCGTCCGCAGTGCGGCTGGTTGCCATTGGCCTTCGGCCTGGACTGGAGCCCGGCACCCCGGCAGATGAACGGCACCAGCTTCTTCTACAACCACAGTTCGCAGTGGCGCCACGAGAAGATGAGCATGCACGAAGTGCTCTCGCCGCTGGCCGACAAGACGCAGTTCCCCGAGCACGCCCTGGACTACAACATCCGCGCCGAACGTGGCGGCTGGTTGCCTAGCGCGCCACAGCTCAATCGCAACCCGTTGCAGATCACCCGTGATGCGGCCGCAGCCGGCATGTCGCCGGTGGATTACGTGACCAAGTCGTTGCAGGACGGTTCGCTGCGCTTCTCCTGTGAGCAGCCGGATCACCCGAACAACTTCCCGCGCAACATGTTTATCTGGCGTTCCAACCTGCTGGGCAGCTCGGGCAAAGGCCACGAGTACATGCTCAAGTACCTGTTGGGCACCAAGAACGGCGTGATGAACGAAGACCTCGGCAAGCGTGGCGGCTTCAAGCCCAACGATGTCGAGTGGGTGGACGAAGGCGCGATCGGCAAGCTCGATTTGGTCACCACCCTGGACTTCCGTATGTCCTCCACCTGCGTCTACTCGGACATCGTGTTGCCGACGGCAACCTGGTACGAGAAAGACGACATGAACACCTCGGACATGCACCCGTTCATTCACCCGCTGTCGGCGGCGATTGATCCGGCGTGGGAATCGCGTTCCGACTGGGAAATCTACAAGGGCATCGCCAAGCGCTTCTCGGAAATGTCGGTCGGTCACCTCGGCGTCGAGCAGGACCTGGTCACCACCCCGTTGCTGCACGACAGCCCGGGCGAACTGGCCCAGCCGTTTGGTGGCATCGATTGGAAAACCGCAGGCGAAGCGCCGATTCCGGGCAAGAACTGCCCGAACATGCGCGTCGTCGAGCGTGACTACCCGAACGTGTACAAGAAGTTCAGTTCCCTCGGCCCATTGCTGGACAAGAACGGCAACGGCGGCAAGGGCATCAACTGGAACACCCAGCACGAGGTCGACTTCCTCGGCGAGCTGAACCACAAGGTTCGCGACGAAGGCGTGAGCAAGGGCCGTCCGCACATCGACACGGCCATCGACGCGGCGGAAGTGATTCTGTCCCTGGCCCCGGAAACCAACGGTCACGTGGCGGTCAAGGCGTGGGCGGCACTCTCCGAGTTCACCGGCCTCGATCACAGCCACCTGGCACTGCCGAAAGAGCACGAAGCGATTCGCTTCCGCGACATCCAGGCGCAGCCGCGCAAGATCATCTCCAGCCCGACCTGGTCAGGCCTGGAAGACGAACACGTGAGCTACAACGCCGGCTACACCAACGTTCACGAGTACATCCCGTGGCGCACCATCACCGGCCGCCAGCAGTTCTATCAGGATCACCCGTGGATGCAGGCCTTCGGCGAGCAGCTGATGAGCTACCGGCCACCGATCAACACCCGCACCATCGACTACGTGAAGGGCAAGCGTACTAACGGTAATACCGAGATCGTTCTCAACTGGATCACCCCGCACCAGAAGTGGGGTATCCACAGCACCTACAGCGACAATCTGATCATGCTCACTCTGAGCCGTGGCGGGCCGATCATCTGGCTCTCGGAAACCGACGCCAAGCGTGCCGGTATCGAGGACAACGACTGGGTCGAATGCTTCAACGCCAACGGCGCACTGACCGCCCGTGCGGTGGTCAGCCAGCGGGTGAAAGACGGCATGGTGATGATGTATCACGCCCAGGAACGGATCGTGAACGTCCCTGGCAGTGAAACCACCAAGACCCGCGGCGGCCACCACAACTCGGTGACCCGTGTGGTGCTTAAACCCACCCACATGATCGGCGGCTACGCGCAGCAGGCTTATGGCTTCAACTACTACGGCACCGTGGGCTGCAACCGCGATGAGTTTGTGGTGGTGCGCAAGATGGCCAAGGTCGACTGGCTCGACGGCACCGATGTTGGCGGCCTGGGCGGCGACGCTCTGCCACAACCCCTGCCAAAAGACCTCTGAGGAGAGCTGACATGAAAATTCGTTCACAAGTCGGCATGGTCCTGAACCTCGACAAATGCATCGGTTGCCACACCTGCTCGATCACCTGCAAAAACGTCTGGACCAGCCGTGAAGGCATGGAATACGCGTGGTTCAACAACGTTGAAACCAAGCCAGGTATTGGTTACCCGAAAGAGTGGGAGAACCAGGACAAGTGGAAGGGCGGCTGGGTGCGCAACAAGGATGGCTCGATCAACCCGCGCATTGGCGGCAAGTTCCGCGTGCTGGCGAACATCTTCGCCAACCCGGACCTGCCGACCATCGACGACTACTACGAGCCGTTCGACTTCGACTATCAGCACCTGCACACCGCGCCGCTGGGTGAGCACCAGCCGACCGCACGGCCGCGTTCGGTGATCACCGGCAAGCGCATGCAGAAGATCGAGTGGGGCCCGAACTGGGAAGAGATTCTCGGCACCGAGTTCGCCAAGCGCCGTAAGGACAAGAACTTCGACCAGATCCAGGCCGACATTTATGGCGAGTATGAAAATACCTTCATGATGTACCTGCCGCGTCTGTGCGAGCACTGCCTGAACCCAGCGTGCGCGGCATCCTGCCCGAGCGGCGCGATCTACAAGCGTGAAGAAGACGGCATCGTCCTCATCGACCAGGAGAAGTGCCGCGGCTGGCGCATGTGCATCAGCGGCTGCCCGTACAAGAAGATCTACTTCAACTGGAAGAGCGGTAAATCCGAGAAGTGCATCTTCTGCTACCCACGGATCGAAGCCGGCATGCCGACCGTCTGCTCGGAAACCTGCGTAGGGCGCATCCGCTACCTCGGCGTGCTGCTGTACGACGCCGACCGTATCCACGAAGTGGCCAGCACACCGAACGAGCAGGACCTGTACCAGAAGCAGCTGGATATTTTCATGGACCCCCATGATCCCGCCGTGATCAAGCAGGCCCTGGCCGATGGTGTACCGCAGTCGGTGATCAACGCCGCCCAGCGTTCGCCGGTGTACATGATGGCCGTGGACTGGAAGCTGGCCCTGCCGCTGCACCCGGAATACCGCACGCTGCCGATGGTTTGGTACGTGCCGCCGCTGTCGCCGATCCAGAACGCCGCCACCGCCGGCACCGTGGGCATGAACGGGGTGATCCCGGATGTCGACAGCCTGCGCATTCCGCTGCGTTACCTGGCCAACCTGCTGACCGCAGGCGATGTGGCGCCGGTGAAACTGGCTCTCAAGCGTCTGCTGGCGATGCGTGCCTACAAGCGTGCCGAGCAGGTCGATGGCGTACAGGACCTCAAGGTGCTGGAAGACGTGGGTCTGTCCGTGGCCCAGGTCGAGGACATGTACCGCTACCTGGCGATTGCCAACTACGAAGACCGTTTCGTGGTGCCCAGCGCGCACCGTGAAGACGCCATGAGTGATGCCTTTGCCGAGCGTTCCGGCTGTGGCTTCAGCTTTGGTAGCGGTTGCAGTGGCAGCTCGGACACCAACATGTTCGGCGGCAAGAAGGCCAACAAGCGCGACATCCTGAAAACCGTACAGTTGTGGGAGGACTGAGCATGCAAATTCTCAAGGTGATTTCCCTGCTACTCGACTACCCCACCGAGCAATTGCTGGCGGGGCGTGACGAACTGGATCAGGCGATTGCTGCCAGCCGTGAAATCAGCCCGGAGCAGCGCAATGCGCTGCACGAGCTGCTCGAACTGATCTGCGAAAACGACCTGATGGACGGCCAGGAGCACTACGGTGCCCTGTTCGGCCGCGGTCGCGCGCTGTCGCTGTTGCTGTTCGAACACGTGCACGGTGAGTCCCGCGACCGGGGTCAGGCCATGGTCGACATGATGGCCCAGTACGAAGAGGCCGGTTTTGCCATCGGCGTCAAAGAGCTGCCGGACTACATCCCGCTGTACCTGGAGTTCCTCTCCACCCGCGAAGACCTGGAGGCCCGCGAGGGCCTGGCCGATGTCGCGCATCTGCTGGCATTGCTGGCGACGCGCCTGGACGAGCGCGAAAGCGCCTATGCCGGTTGCTTCCGTGCGTTGTTGCAGATCGCCGGGGTTGAGCCGCAGGAGGCCATGGCCGAAGTGCGTGAGCAGGTCGCCGCGGAAGTCCGTGACGACTCGCTCGAAGCCCTGGACAAAATCTGGGAGGAGGAGGCCGTGGACTTCCTCAATGCCGAGCAGCAGGAGCGTTGCCCGAGCATGGCCAGCGCACCGGGCAAGGCCCGCGAAGAGTCACCGATCCCGCTGCACTGGGTCGATTTCAAACAGGATGGGTTGGCCACTGAACTGACCCAGGAGGCACGTCATGTCTAGCTTCAACTTAATGGTGTTCGGGGTTTATCCCTATATCGCGCTGGCCATCTGCCTGATCGGCAGCTGGGCGCGCTTTGATCTGTCGCAGTACTCCTGGAAGGCCGGTTCCAGCCAGGTGTTCAACCGCAATGCGGCCGAGCAACGCTACATGCGCATCGCCAGCAACCTGTTCCACGTCGGCGTGCTGTTCGTGCTGGCCGGACACTTTGTCGGCCTGCTGATGCCGGCGTCGCTTTACCACCATGTGATCAGCACTGAGAACAAGCAGTTGCTGGCCATGGTCTCCGGCGGCTTCTTCGGCGTGCTGTGCCTGATCGGCTTGCTGATGCTGGTCAAGCGCCGGCTGACCGATGACCGCGTGCGGGCCTCGTCCAGCACCTCGGACATCCTCATCCTGCTGGTGTTGCTGGCGCAGTTGGTGCTCGGCCTGCTGACCATCGTCGCTTCGACCCAGCACATGGACGGTTCGGTGATGGTGCAACTGGCCAACTGGGCGCAATACACCGTGACCCTGCAGCCGGTGCATGCCGCTGAAGCCATTACTTCGGTGGGCCTGGTGTACAAGCTGCACGTGTTCCTCGGCCTGACCCTGTTTGTGCTGTTCCCTTTCACCCGCCTGGTGCACATCGTCAGTGCTCCAGTGTGGTACCTGGGCCGGCGCTACCAGATCGTGCGGCAAAAGGGTTAAACCGCTCGGGGCTGCTGCGTTGAATCGCCAGCCCCGGAATCAGGTCCTTCGGGACCTGAAAATACAAGCTATTGGAGGTTGTCATGGCATGTGGATGTGGTGGTACTAACGGTGGCTCGGGTGGTTGTGGCGGCGACAAGCCGCTGGCCAACCCCTTGCTGGAAACCGAGCTGGCCCATGAGTTGCCGCAGGCAACGGCCAGTGCGGTGGTGGAGTTCGACCCGGCGCCTGCTGCGCCCGATGCCGAACCGTTGCTGATTGCCAGCAGCGAGCAGGATTGGCCGCGGATTCGCGTCAATGGCGTGCTGATCGAGCCCGAGGCCATGGCCCTGGAGCTGCAATATCACCCGGCAGCCGAGCAGAGCGAGGCGATGTTCCTCGCGGCTCAGGCGCTGGTGATTCGCGAGCTGTTGCAGCAACGCTGCAGCGCGCTGAGCGTCGAGGTGGAAGCTGGGATTGGCGAGAGCCAGGAAGAGGCGGCGATTCGCAGCCTGATCGAGCTGGAAGTGCCGGTGCCGGAAGCCGATGAGAGTGTCTGTGAGCACTTCTACGCCAGCAACCTGCCGCGTTTTGTCAGCGCACCGCTGCTGGCCGCCCGGCATATCCTGCTGGAGTGCGCGCCGGACGATATCGAGGCGCGGATCAGCAAGCGCGAACAGGCCGACGCCTTGCTGGTGCAATTGCAGGCTGACACGCAGCGCTTCACCGAGTTGGCCCTGGCCCATTCGGCCTGCCCGTCGAAAGAGCAGGGCGGCGCGCTCGGTCAGTTGAGCAAAGGCCAGACCGTACCGGAGTTCGAGCGTCAGTTGTTCCGTCAGCCCCAGGGCCTGGTCAGCCAGCCGCTGGAAAGCCGTTATGGTTTCCATGTGGTGTATGTCGATCAGCGTATCGAAGGCTTGCAACTGCCTTACGAGGCGGTGGCTCAGGATATCCGTCGCGAGCTGTATCAGCGGGTTTGGCAAAAATCCGTGGCGCAGTATTTGCAGACCCTGGTCGGCGCTGCAGATATCCAAGGCATTCAGTTGGCGGGGGCAGACTCCCCGTTGTTGCAGTAACCCGCTGGATGCACTAACCCACAGGAGAGGTGCGGATGGGCAGCTTGTTGCAGGATGGCTTCGGCCGGGAGATCGACTACGTACGCATGTCGGTCACGGATAGATGCGACTTCCGCTGCGTGTATTGCATGGCCGAGGACATGACCTTTCTGCCGCGCCAGCAGGTGCTGGGGCTGGAAGAGCTGTACCTGCTGGCCGAACAGTTTGTTGAACTGGGGGTGAAGAAGATTCGCCTCACTGGCGGCGAGCCGCTGGTGCGCAAGGGCATTGTCGGGCTGTGCGAGCGTATCGCCAGCCTGCCGGGCCTGCGTGAACTGGTGCTGACCACTAATGGGTCACAGTTGCAGCGTTATGCCCAAGGATTGCGCACGGCAGGGGTCAAACGCCTGAACGTCAGCCTGGATAGCCTGGACGCGGAAAAATTTCACGCCATCACCCGCACCGGTGAACTCGATCAGGTGCTGGCCGGCATCGCCGCCTCACAGGACGCGGGCTTCAAGCACATCAAGCTCAACGTAGTGGTGATGAAAGGCCGCAACGACAGCGAAGTGCCGGCCCTGGTCGACTACGCCGTGGCCAACCAGTTGGACATCAGTTTTATCGAGGAAATGCCGCTGGGCACCATCAGTGAGCACAGCCGCGCCGAGGCGTTCTGTTCCAGTGCCGAGGTGCGGGCCCTGATTGAGCAGCGTTACGACTTGGTTGAATCCGCTGAATCGACCCAGGGGCCGTCCCGCTACTGGCGCATTCCTGGCGTGGACAACACCCGTATCGGCTTTATCTCACCGCACAGCCATAACTTTTGCGGCAGCTGCAACCGCGTGCGCCTGACTGCCGAAGGCCGCCTGCTGCTGTGCCTGGGTAATGAGCATGGGCTGGATTTGAAAGCCATTCTGCGCCGCTACCCCGGCGAACCGGCGCGCATCCGCGATGCCCTGCTGGGCGCCATCGCCCGCAAACCCTGGGGCCACGACTTCCGCCTGAACGATGACGTACAGGTGCTGCGCTTTATGAACATGACCGGCGGCTGAAAACTTAACGCTTTATTCAGTCGTTATGGTTTGGTCGCGGAGTTAAACCGTCTGCCGCAAGCATCACGCGGGGTCAGCCAAATGGCTGATCCAGAATGATGCTTGGGTGTCTTCGCAGGCGCTTTAGTTACAGCAGGCGCCTTTTGTCCACTCGGCTGATGATGACCGTGGCCGAGCGTGGGCGTTTACCCGGACCGTCGGGCCAGGTGCTGAGCAGGTTGGTGGCGGTGGAGCCTTCGCCGGGGTGCTGCACGTTAATAAACAGCGTGCGCATATCAGGAGTGGCGGTGATGCCGGTGATTTCCGCACCCAGCGGACCGACCAGAAAGCGCTTCATCTCGCCGGTTTTTGGGTCTGCCACCAGCATCTGGTTATTACCGAACGGGCCGCTGGCCAACTGGCTGCCACTCATGTCGGTTTGAATCCACAACCGTCCTTCGGGGTCGAACCACAGGCCGTCTGGGCTAGCGAGGATGTTGCTGGCGTCCAGCGGCTTGCCTTTGGGGCTGCGGCTGTCAGCTTGTGGGCCGGCCAGCAGAAACAGGCTCCAGCTGAAGTGGGTGCCCGCATGGTCACGGGACTCTTCGCGCCAGCGGATGATGTGGCCATTGGCGTTGGCGGGCCGTGGGTTGGCTGCATCGGCGGTGGTGCGGGCGGTGTTGTTGGTCAGGGTGAAGTAGATCTCGCCAGTATCGGGGTGTACCGCGCCCCATTCCGGGCGGTCCATCTTGGTCGCGCCGACAACGTCGGCGGCCAGGCGGGTGTTGATCAGTACATCGCCCTGGTCGGCAAAGGTTACTCCAGCCGCCGTACAGGCAGCCTGGAAGGCTGGATCGTTAAAGTCCAGCGCCAGCCATTGGCCGCTGTTGTCGCCATTGAAACGGCCGACGTAGAGGGTTCCGTTATCCAGCAGTTGGCCATTGCTGCGACCTGGACGGTATTTGTCACGGCTGACGTATTTGTAGATGTACTCGTTCTGCGAGTCGTCGCCGGAGTAGCAAACCACGCGCTTACCGGAGCGCACTGGAGCAAACACCAGTCCTTCGTGGGCGAAGCGGCCCAGAGCCGTATGCTTGACCGGCACTGAGTCGGGGTTGAAGGGGTCGATTTCGACGATCCAGCCAAACTGGTTGGGCTCGTTGCGGTAGTCGCCGCTGGCGTTATCCGCCTTGCGGGTGGCGTCGAAACGCTCGAATTCATCGCCTGGCAGGGTGTCCCAGCCGAAGCGGCTGGTGCTGCGCAGGCCATAGCGCTTTTGTTCGCGGGGCAGCGTGGTATCGCGGTTGGCGAAATAGCCTGCCCAGTTTTCTTCGCAAGTCAGGTAGGTGCCCCAGGGCGTGTGGCCATTGGCGCAGTTGTTTTGGGTGCCACGCGTCGCGGTGCCGTCGGGGCTGTGGCGGGTGCGCATAAGGGCATGGCCACGGGCCGGCCCCTGAATTTGCATCGGTGTGGCTGCGGTTATGCGGCGGTTGCGGGCGCTGGGCATCACCTCCCATTCACCGCGCACGTTACGGCGGATTTCCACCACCGAGACGCCGTGGGCGTTGATCTCCTTGCGCACTTCCTCGGCGCTGCTGCGTTTGCCAGCCACCACCGTTGGGCCGTTAGGGTGCAGTAGCGGCGCGTCGATGTACTCGTGGTTGAGCACCAGCAAGCCGTGCTCACTGTTATGGCCGTGGCCATGACCCCGTTGGGCGTCGATAGGGAAGAAGTGCATGCCGTCGTGGTGCATGCCAACCTGTTCGGCCTGGTCTCGGGCGCTGTTGCTGGCGTCATCGAGAAACGCAGGATAGCTGCCGGTAATCGGCGTTCCCCAGGGAATAAACGGCGTGGCCTTATAGCCTGCCGGTACGCTGATGGTATCGCCGCGGCCAATAGCCACCGGGGTGAAGGGCAGGCGTGAGCGCGAGAAAGGAAAACCCAAGCCTTTGGCTACGGGTTCGGCGGCCTCGCTGGTGCCTGGCAGGCTTACGCCGAAAAACGCCAACGCGCCCAAGGTGGCACCGCCAGCCAGCACTTGGCGGCGGCTGAGGTCGCTGATCAACTCACTCATATGGGGGTTGCTGGAGTGGTTGCTGGGTAATTCATCACCGCTGCCAAACAGTGCGTTGTCTTCGTTATGAGTGGTCAAGGTCGGCTCCTCAAAAGCAATGGACGGAACCTTGACGCTACTGGGTAAAAGCGACCGACTAATGACAGTTTTTTGTCCGCTTGCGAACAGGATGAGACCCACTTGGCAAATTGTTCAACAACGGCGCGGCTAAGAACTGATCGGCAAATGCACCGCGACTTGGCGGTTGATGCGGTGGTCCAGTACGACCGCAGGCATTTTTATTAGTCAGCGCTGGTCTTGGTCGTTACCACCCCCAGAACTGCAACCACCAGCCATAGCCAATCAGGCTGCAGACCAGGGTCATGCTCAGCAATAAACCGACCTTGCGGCTGACGGGCAAGGGCTTGCAAACCCGCCAGCTTAGCCACAGGCACCAGGTGATGGCGGCGCCGAGCAGGGCGGCGCGGGTCGGTTGTACCCAGAGCAGGGCCAGGCCTTCGTAGCGCAGCAGTTTGACCGTGGTGGCCGAGAGGCCGAGAAACAGCCCGGCCGCGCCCAAAGGGATCAGGCACAGCATGAGTTGGCGGGCAAAGGCTGGAGTCTGTCCGGCCAGGCGGCTGCTGACGTGGATCAGCAGCTGCAAACTGCCGCCCAGCAGCACGCTGGCGGCCAATAGGTAAAGGCTGATCGCCAGGCCGTCCAGCCAGGTGAAGGCATCGTTCAGTTGCGGGTAGTGGGTCAGCAGCCACCAAGGCGCGTTAGCCTCCAGCGGCCAGAGAATGTCGCGGGCCACCAGCCATTCGGCCATGGTCTGTTTGAGGCTGATAAACCAGGGGCTGACCGTCCACTGAAAGGCGCCCATGGCCAGGCCAATCACGCCGTAGAGCAGCAAACGTACTTCCCAGAGGTTGTCGGGGCTATTGCCGTAACGGACGATTTCTTCGTTGCTGGAACGGGCGATCAGCTGCACCGCATCGCGCTGGCCGCTGCAGCGGCCGCAGGCGTGACAGGCCGATGCGCCGCGCATGCGGCGGATGTCCAGCAGCGGCGCGCAGTTGGGCGGCGGCAGGTGCGGCGCGGCGTTGTCGCGCCAGCGTTGTTCATCGACATGAAAATGCACTGGCGCGAGCTTAGCCAGCAACCCGAACACGCCGCTGACCGGGCACAGGTAACGGCACCAGACCCGCTTGCCGCGGCCATAGAGAAAGCCCACCAGCATCGCCGCCAGGGTAGAGCCGCCGAGAATCAGCAGGGCGGCCTGGGCGTAGTCGTAAACACTGATCAACTGGCCATACAAAGTGGTGAGCAGAAACGCCAGGGTCGGCCAGCCGCCCCAGCGCATCCAGCGCGGCGTGCCGCGGCCCAAGCCGCGCTGGCTGGCCCATTCGCTGAGCGCGCCTTCCGGGCAGAGCACGCCGCACCAAAGGCGGCCGAACAGCACCACCGAGAGCAACACAAAGGGCCACCACAGCCCCCAGAACAGAAACTGCGCCAGCAGGGTCAGGTTGTTGAGGATTCCCGCTTCGGCCGGCGGCAACGACAGGAACGCGGGAATCACCAGCAGCACGCAGTAGAACAGCACCACCGCCCATTGCAGGCGGCGGATCACCCCGGCATGGCGGCGCATGGCGTGCCCGGCCTGCATGAGCCAGGCATTAATGGCGGTGTTCACGCCAGACTGCTCCGCAGCACCGGGGCTGGCTTGCGCAGCAGGCGCCAGGCCAGCAGCCAGTAACCACCCAGCAGCAGCGCCTGCAGCGCCGAGGGCATTGCCCGGTAGCCGGTCAGGCTGGCCAGCAGGGTGCCGACGCGACTGCCGTCATCCAATAGGGCCGAGCTGTCCCATAGCGGTGTACCGATCAGGGTGTACAGCTGCTCGGGCAGCTCCATGGCCATCCACTGTGCGCTGGCGCGGTCCAGGGCGCTGATCAGCAGGGCGCCGCCGAGCAAAATCAGCAGCCATTCGCTGATTAAAAAGAACTGCCGCCAGGCGATAAAGCGGCTACCGGCCTGCAACAGGGCAAAGCACGCCAGCCCCAGCAGCAAACCGAGCAGGGCGCCGAGGGCCAGGCTGGATGGGTTGGCCGTGGTGCTGACGCCATAGAGAAAGATCACCGTTTCGCTGCCCTCGCGGGCCACGGCCAGCGCCACCAACAGGCTCAGGCTGAGCAAGCGGCCTTGCTGCAAGGCGGCGCCGGCGTCGCGCTGTAGTTGCTGGCGCAATTGCCCGCCGTGGCGCGCCATCCAGCAGGCCATCTGCAAGATCAGCAGGCTGGCGACCAGGCTCAGGCCGGCCTGGAACCATTCCCCAGACGGGCCATTCATCCAGTTGCCCGCCAGCGCCATCAAGCCGGCCAGCAGCCCGGCCAACAGCAGGCCCAGGCCTACGCCGCCCCACAGATAGACCATGGCGTGGCGTCGGCCGGGTTGCTGGCGCAGCCAGGCGAATAAAATCCCGATTACCAACAAGGCCTCGACGCTTTCGCGCCAGACGATCAGCAGGGCTTGTTCCATGGGTAAACCTCGAAATTAACGGCTCAACGAGCCTCGATCACGCCAGGCGGCAGTTCCGGGTGGAACTCGTCGAAGAAGCCATAACTGCCGGGCTTGAGCGGGTGGATGACGACAAAGGAGCTGACGCCGGGGCTGAGCACCTTCTCGATGCGCAGCGGCGTGCTTTCAAACTCCACCGGACCTTGGCCGAGGTTGTGGACGATGATTTTGAAGCGTTGCCCGGCGGCCACCTGCAGGCTGGTGGGGGTGAAATGTCCGTCGCGGATCTGCAGTTCATAGCTGGGCAGGGGCGCGGCCAGGGCGACGCCGGGCAGGATGGCGGCAAGCAGCAAGGGGTAAAGCTTCATCAGGCTTCTCCAGCAAAGGGCGCGCCCTCAGGCGCGGCCGCGAATGAAGCGGCAACAGACCCTAGTAGCCGCCTTTTTTGCCGATGCCGGCGAAGGTGAAGCTGTAGTTCAGCTCGCAGGGGGCGAACCACGGTGCCACGCCGGTTTCCTTGTCGGTATGCCGGCCGAAGTGCGCGCCATGGCCTCCGGGAGCGCTGACCCAGTAGGTCAGCTGGTATTGGCCTGGGCCCATCAGTTTGAGGTTGTCGCCGTAGTGGGGACCATCGTTGGCCACCATGGCATGGAAGTCGCCCTCAACCAGCTGCTCGCTGCCGACCTTTTGCAGGCGGTAGCGCACGCCCAGATAGGGGACGAAACTGCCTTCCTGGAAGCCGTGGGCATTGCTTTCCAGGGCGCTGATGTCGGCCTCCATATGCACATCCGACTCGGCCGCCGGGCGCATCATGCCTGGTGGGTCCATGACGATGGGCTGCAGGTACACGGCACCCACCTCCATGCCGGCGCATTGCTGCGGCTCGCCGATCGGGTATTCCTTGGCGTAACTCTGGGTGGCCGCCAACAGTGCGGTAAGGGTAAACAGGAGACGGGGGCTCATGGGAGCTTCCTCTGACAGTGAAGGTAGGCAGAGGTTAGGTGTTACTAATCTAATTAATAATGATTCGCGTCAATTCTGGGTGATTTAATCGCGGGCCGGTGATGAGCGCGTCAGGCATCGCTGGGTGTCTGCTGGTGCCAAAGCAACAGCCGCTGTTTGAGCCGATCGACTGCGGGCACCGGAGTCCGTGAGTAACGGGCCTGACTGAACCCGAAATACCGCCATCTTGGTTGCGGTTAACGGCCCAACCCCAGCTGTTGCGCGACCTTGCTATCGAGGGTCGCCATAAAGCGTTCAACTTCTCTGGTGTAAGCGTTATCGACGCCCAGGTCCTGGTTGATAGCTTTGTGACTGCGGTCCTGGCTGAGCAGTTGGGCATTTACACCGAGGCGGTTGGCGGCCGCGATAAATTTCTGCGCAGCGGGGCAGGAGTCGCTGCGCTGGCTGGAGCAGACGGCCAGCAGCGGTGTGGCGGTTTTATCCAGTTGGTGCAGTGGCGAGGTGGCGGCCCAGTAAGCGGGGGATTTGCCGAAGGCCTGGTCGTAAAAACGCGCATGGGAGCGCTGCATGATCTGTTCAACATCCATGGCCGCACTGTCGAGGGCGACGGTGCCGAGCCAGGGCGCGGCGCCGAGGTCGTAGGCGTGCTGCGGCCGGGCTGCCAACAGACTGACCAGGTGAGCGCCTGCCGAGTGGCCCATGAGGATGACTTTGCGCGGATCGCCACCCCAGCCGCTGGCATGTTGCTGGACGAAGGCCAGGGCGTGGGCGACGTCATCCGCTTGTTGTTGCGGGGCTGCGGCCGGCAGCAGTCGGTAGTTGATCGAGACGAAGATAAAGCCCTTGGGCAGCCAACGTTTGACCTTGTTGTCGACCACCGCATCGGCACCCTTGTCGCCGATGCGCCAGGCGCCGCCATGCACCATCACCAGCACTGGGGCCTGTTGGGCATTGGCTGGCAGGTACAGATCCAGGCGCTGCTGCTTGTCGCTGCCGTAGGCCAGGTCGCGCTGTACGTTTGCATGCGGTGCCTGGCGCTCGGCTCGCAACTCTTGCAGCTTGTCACGCAACGGCCCGGCGCTAGCCAGTGGCGCTGCGAGCAGGAGCAGGGCGCTGATGAGGGCACGCAATCGAGTGTTGTGCATAGCGAAGCATTCCTTTGCTGAGTGGTAGGCGGGGTAACTCAGGGTTTTTCGACTCGAATGAGCATGGCCGTGGTCGTGCGGATGACCACCTGACTACCGACCGATGATGGGCTGAGGGCTACGTCCGGGCGCACGGCGAAGGTACGCTGCTTGCCGTTGGGGTATTGCAGAGTGGCGCTGTGCTGCGCCAGGTCAATCGCGACGACCCGGGCTGTGACTTGTTCGCTGCCGCTCATGGCCAGGCCGGGCTGGCCGCTCTTGGCCTCACGCAGCAGGCGCTCGATGATCCCGTCGTCCGCTGCGACGCCACGGCCCTGGAGAAAGACTGCAGTTTCTTCGGCGGCATTGGCATGTACCCGATCGCCCACCTTGACCCGCTCCAGGTGCTGCACATTGGGCCCGGCGTGCAGGGTGCGTTGATTGCCAAGCGGGTCCTGCAAGCTGACCAGGCGGCTCTGGTAATCGATGGCGGTAACTGTGGCCGTAATGCTTTCCACTTTGGTGTACACCCCCCCCGGCACGCCTTGTAGCTGAATCGTGCTGTGCTGGGCTTTGCTCTGCAGGCTGCTGTCGGGCGCCGGTGCGCTGCTGCAGGCGGCCAACAGGCTACTGGCCAGGGCGAGCAGGACGAGTTGGCCGGGGCGAGAGAGAATCAATGGCACTGGGCATTACTCCGCAAGTTGCTGGCCCTCATGGCAGGGCCAGGTTTGGTCTGGTTGCAGAGTGTGCGACGCGGGCGCGGGTCAGTCGAGGGGCGAAGTGTTGCGAATTTCGTAGACCGCATCGTCCGAGCGAACCGGCATGAGGAACAGCGTGTAGCTCGGCGAGGGTTGGCCGAGGTTCATCTCGTTGAGGTTGTACTGCACGTTGAGCTTCATGTATTTCACCTCGCCGGCGCTGACGGTGAAGCTCTGCTCGATGTCGCGCGGTTCCCACTTGGCATTTTTGCTCAGGCCTGTGACCCGCAGCGTGTGTTTACCTGGGCTAAGGCCGACCGCGAAATGGCTGTTGAACGGCAACTGGCCAACGCTACGGCCATCCAGTTGAATATCCGGATAGGAAAAGCGCAATGGCTGCATCCCCGGGTTGACGGCCTTGGGCCGGTAGAGGTAGAGCAGGCTGCTGCCCGCAGTCGGCTGCTGGGCTTCGAAGTAACCGGGGCTGCTGCTGCACGCACTCAACAGCAGCGACAGGCAGAGCAGGGCGCCGAGGCGTTGGTGGATGGGTTGCATGGTCTTCGTGCTCCTGGTTGCGAGGTGAATCAACCCTCGCATTATGGCTGTCCGTCGGGCAAGTACAGGGCTGGCTTAGGCGCCGGGCAGGCGGTTCTTGGCCGCGATCCATTGCGCCATGTACTGGGTGCTCTTGTGGTGATGGTGACGCAGCATTGCGCCGGTGAAGTTGTCGCGCCGATGCTCGCTGAGCAGGGCTCGGCATTCGTTGATGCGCGTCATCAGTTGTTCGGCGAAGCGGGTTTTATCGTAGCGTGCCGCCAGCAATTGCCAGCCGGCGTTCTGGGCCTGCTGCCAGGCGGCTTGGTCCTGGTACAACTGCACCGCCGCGTCAGCCAGATCTTGCGGGCTGCTGGCGATCACGCCGGGCCAGGGCAGGTCGCCGTGCATGCCTTCGCTGCCAATCGGCGTGGTGACGTTGGGCGTGCCACAGAGCAGAGCGTCGGCAATCTTGCCCTTGATTCCGGCACCAAAGCGCAGCGGCGCGAGGCACACGCGGGCGTTGCGCATCACCTCAAGCGCATCTGGCGCCCAATTCATGATGTGAAAGCCCTGTGCGGGGTTGTGCAACGCCGTGGCCTTGGGCGGTGTGTAGGACCCATAGATATGCAGCTGAGCTTTGGGCAACTGCTGGCGGATCAGCGGCCACAGGCTGTTTTTCAGCCACAGCACGGCGTCCCAGTTGGGGGCGTGGCGGAAGTTGCCGATGCTGATGAAGTGCTCGCGCTCGCTAAAGCCCGGCACCGCTTGCGGCGTGCTGTCGAGCAGCAGCGGGCAGTGCACTAGCAGCGCCGGCGGCAGTTTGAACTGGGTGGTGAGCAGCTCGATCTCGGCATCGGAGATCATCAGGCTCAGGTCCGCGCGGTAGATGGCGGCGATCTCGCGTTGCGCGGTGTCGCCCGCCGCCATGCGCTGGAACAGTTGGCGCTGATCGAGGTTCAGCAGTTGGGTGAAATCCTCGTGGTCGCCGGCCGCCAGTTGCTCTTTCAGTGCCTGTTGGCGGGCATCACGCAGGCTTTGCAGGTCCGAGGTTTCCAGCACGCGCAGGGCATTGGGGCAGTGCTTCTCGACGCGCCAGCCGAATTGCTCCTCCATCATAAAGCGGTCGAACAGCACCACGTCCGGGTTTAGCTCGCGGACGAAGTCATCGAAGCTTGTGCAGTTGAGGGTGATGTTCTGTTCGGCGATGCCCAGGCTGGCGAGATCGGCCTTGTGCTCGCCTTCGCCCGCCGGGCTGGCGAAGGTGATCCGCCAGCCGTCGGCGAGGAAGCAGTCAAGCAACTGCATCATGTGCCCGCCGGCCGCCGATGAGCGCGGCTCTGGCCAGACATAACCGATAACCAGTAAGCGACCGGGCGCGGGATGAGTGATTGGGGGCACAGATGTAACTCCGTAAACGCCGGGTGGGGTTAGGCGGTGTTGATAAGGTCGAGGCGTCAATTCAAGGCGCAATTATGCGTGATGGGCTGCCCGCGCATGTGGCGTGTGGTGATTTATTAATTTATTAGTGATCGTTAAATAAGTCTTGAGAAAGCACGCTGCACAGCGCTAGCATCGGTTCAGACCGTTGCAGTGTTACGGCACGTTGAACATGTCCACCCGAGCAGGGTGTAAATGTCAGACAGGGAGGCCAGAACTCATGAACAGGATGTTTCACTCACGCAACGACCTCATCAAACTCCTTGAGCTTGCTCAGTTCTGCATCCAGGCCAGCAGTGATCCTGCAGAAGTCGAGCAGGTGATTGCGCTGGCCAGGGGCGTGATTCCCTTCACCTCGATGGTGATTTGCCTGGACAACGCCGCGACGCTGGAGCTTAAAGCTACACAGCAATTACTTAATTACGGCTATCACCCTGAGTGGGTTGAGCTGTATTTCCGCGATGCCTATCAGCTGCAAGATCCGATCCTGAAATACGCCCAGCAGGCCTCAGGGGCTTTTTCCTGGGAGCAAGGGTATCGGCAGTGCGGCAGTGCCAGTGGTGCCTTCATGCGCACAGCCCATGAATTTGTTGGCAGTAATGGCCTTGCCTGCTCTGTTGCAGGGCGGACAGGCACCAGTGCGACGCTGATTTCCATGGTTTTGCCAGCGACAGAAGTTGCCGACGAGCACGTGGAAGCCTTGGCGTACCTGGCGCCCCACGTGCACGAAATCTTCAATCGACGCGGTGGCTTGAATCGCAGCAGCCTCATGGCTCCGGATATTTCTGCCCGTGAGCAGGAGGTGCTGCATTGGGCCAAAGAGGGCAAAAGTACCTGGGATATTTCCAATATCCTGAGTATTTCCGAGCGCACGGTGAAGTTTCACTTTGGCAATATCTTTCGCAAGCTTGACGTGCTCAACCGTTCCCAGGCGATTGCCAAAGCTATTCACTACGGCGTAATTGCTGTTTAGACGACCATGACTTCGCGTGGACTGGCCTGTACCTGGAGTCCGGTGGCAGCGCTAAAGAGCGACGGTGCGCTGTGCATGAATGCCTGCAGATCAATGCGCACGGCCAGGGTCTGGACACCATCGGGCATCTGCACGATAGGCCCCAGGCGTGCGCAGGGCAGACCTTTCTTCAGCAGTAAGCGATAGATCGGCTCGGCGACCACCACAAACCAGTAGCGACAGTGGGTGCGCAGTGAGTAGTCGATGATGCCTGTGATCAGTTGGTCGAACACGCTGTAGTGGTCATGGAGGGTGCGCCCGCGATGTTTGCGCTCGACTGCCAGGCGGGAAACTTCCAGGCTGTCTTGGCCCATCTCACTCCGTGCTCCGGCCTCCAGCAGGAAGCTGAAACATTCATTTAACATCCAGGGTTTGCCGTACGGCGTGATGCGCAGGTAACCGGCCACTTGCCATTGATGAATGACAGCAACATGCACGCTGCCTGGATCGAAAGCATCACGTTCCTGGCCGTCCACACTCCGAGGCACCCACTGTAATTCATGGGCGAAAACACGTTCGCGTAACTCTCGGCAGGCTTGGATTTGTTGCAGCTCAGAACTGACAAGCAGTTGATAGGCGTGCGCATGAGGATGTTGTGCGTGTGTAACCATCAGATTGCTCCCTGCCCGGTGACCTAGGATTAGGACTTTAGGAGCGTGCAGAAAGGCCTGGCACCTGTCTCTTCGGGCAGTTGCCAGGCCTTTCTTTTACTGCGCTGGGTATTAGAACTTGTTGATTGGGAAGCTCGGGTAGGGGGTGTTGAACTTGATATTCGGGCTCAACTGGGTGAGCAGTGGACTGACCTTGAGCAAGGTGATTCGCCATTTCCCGGGTGCGATGGATTTCAAACCCAGGGTGTTGTTGCTGACGAACAATTGCGGGCCTGGTGTGGGGTCGAAGGGTTGCGGCTCACCGGATACAGCCGTGATGTCCTGATGCACCATGACGTTGAAGTTCAGTTCGATAGTGCCGGTACCGGCCAATCGGCCACCGTTGTATTTGCTGATGTAGGGTGCGCTCAACGAGAACGAGGCATTCTGGCGAATGCTGGCCAGCCCTTGAGTGGCGATGCTCAGCGCCGATGCCCGGCCACTGGAGAGCTTCCCGCCGATATCGATGAGAATGCTGTCATCGACTGTCTCGTCAAAGCACTTCTTTACTTTGTCCAGCGTTCCAGGCTGTTGCTTTTGATTAGAGGCCTCTGGAATGCAGAGAAAAAAACGGCGAACAATTTGGTTCGCTTCAAAGTAGGCCGATTGTTTGGCCAGGCTCTCACTGATAAACGTCAGATTGGCCAATTGCTCCAGCATTCGTGGATTCTTCGGCAGTGCAGATTCGGCTTGGGCAATGCCGGTGGCGGTTAATCCCATGGCGATCAACAGGGCGGTGGTCGGTAAACTCCGATGCATAACTAACTCCTTGTATGGGATGGGTTTTGTTACTGACCCCGTCAGGGGAAAACGCTCGCTGCTGGATGAGCATTGAGTCGTATCCAGCCCCGTACGTCGTACTCGAGGGAGGAATCTTTGAAGATGGTGAAGTTCGGACAAGCGAAGCGAATGCAGCCAACGCGTGTGAGGACGGGCTTGAAATTCGCCAGGTTGGCAGTCGTCAAGGCGCAGCTGATTTGTTTAATTGCGCGGAAAATCTTCACATTCAGCTGGGTATCGCTGTCCCCAATCATCTTGTGCAGGCACTCCCGCTCTATCCAGCCGAGGCTGAGCGGGTCGCAGCCGCTGTTGCCATTCAGTCGCTGCTGGTCTTGTTGCTGACAGAACTCACGGGCGAGTAGCAGCAGTACGTAGTGATGGACTCGCTCACCCAGATCAAGGCGCTGCGTTCCCTGTTCAATGTGCAGGCGCACATGCCAATCATCAGCGCTGACATGAAAGATGAAGCGTGGCACTTCGTGATTGATCGGCAGTTGCTCAGGCAGCGCTGGACAGTGACTCACGTGCACGCTGCTGCTCAGGTCGGGCTGTCTAGGTTCGGGGCTTTCGGCGGGTAGTCCGGTCAGTTGGCTGATCAGTTCGGCATAGCGGCAAATCGCGTGTTGATCAGGCATTACATAATTGCGCAGCAGTTGGTTGAGCCCCAGGGTGTGGGCGCTGGCGAGAATGCTGCCGTGGACGAAATGAGCGCCATTGGCGATTGCAGACATGCTGTTAACGACGGCCAAACCGTGTTGATTACCGGCCATGAAGCCCAAGCTGAGCCCGTTGTCGGTAAGGCCGCGCAGTTGCTTGGCCAAATGGCTGCACAAGTTGCCGGCGCCCAATGGTGTGAGCCGTGCCTGCTCGTCGCAGAGGGTGATGCGGGTAAAGCCAAATTGCTTGGCCAGCTCCAGGCACGTTTGAAGTTGCGAGGCAGATGCGCTGGGAGCGTCGCGCAGTAACAAAGACAAGGCCGGAGCCTGTTCGGGCAACTGTTCGATCAGGCTGAGCAAGTTGTCCAACTGCTGGCTGCTGCTTTGGCAGTCCTCTCTGTGAACATGTAGATGCAGCTGTAGGCCGAAGCGCGCCGGGCTGTTACAGAGGTGCTTAAGGGTGTCGATCTCGACCAGACAGGGGGTTTCTAGCCAGGGCGTGATATGCGGTGCCAGACGGTTGATAGCTTCCAGCAGTGCTTGCCCATGGCGGTTACCCATGAGCTCGCCGATCACCACGTGGGTAAAAGGGCTTTGCAATAAATGCTCAGTCCAGCGCTGCCAGTCTTGCTCCTGGTCGGCGTGGTTGAGCAGGGCCGGTGTATGGTCCACGCAACCGCGAAACTGCTCCGGCAAGGCGAAGCGATTCCATTCACTGGCTTGGGTAAAGTGGGCCGAGGGCATATCTACCAGGCTCATGGCATCTCCTTGGCGATCGCTTTCGGGCGACTGATGGCGTGCGTACGTTGCCAGCGCAGGGCGTTGCTTAGCAGCAGTCCGGCCAAGGCACACCAGATCAGCGCGAACCCTGCCAGCTTGAGCCCGCTGAATGTTTCCCCGAACAGTGTGATGGCCAGGATGAACATCAGCGTGGGGTTGAGGTACTGCAAGAAGCCAACAGTGGTCAGCGACAGCGCCTTAACTGAGGCGATGTAGAGCCACATCGGCACCGTCGTTATCAGGCCCAATAGCACGAGCCAGAGCCAGTCAGACGGGCGAGGGCCGATGCTTGCCGATGCGTCCCAGTGGCTTAACAGCAGCAGTGCAGCGGCTGGGAGGGCGACCAGAGTCGTTTCGACGCCGAGGCCTATCAGGGCTGGAGTTTGGCAGCGCTTTTTGACGGCGCTGTACAGCGCAAAGGTCATGGCAATGACCAGGCCTGTCCAAGGCACCTGAAGGTCTTGCGCGCCTGCGACAATCAACACCACGCCGCACAGGCAGAGTGCGCTGGTGAGCTGTTCGCGGCGCCCCCAGGGCTCCCCGAATAGCAGATGCGCAAGCACTACGCTGAGCACTGGGGACAGGTAGTAACCGAGGCTTGCGTCCAGTAAGCGGTTGTGTGCCACTGCCCAAATCACCAGAAACCAGTTGCAAGCAATTAACCCGCTGCTGATCAGCAGCTGCCAGCGCTCCTGGCCCGAGCGCAGCGTGTGCCACGTCTCAGTCAAACTGCCGCCTAGCCACAGCAGCAGCACACACCAACCCAACGAGCCGATCACCCGGTACGCAAAAACGTCCCACACTGGTAAGTGGTCAAGGGCCTTGAACACCAGGGTGGCCGAGGCCCAGAGCAGGAACGCACTGATATTTAGGAGCAAGGCGCTGCGCGGGCCAGGAGGCTCCGCGCGCTTGATCGTTGTGGGCATGAGGCGCCTCACTCAGCCTTGGATCAGGCTGATCTTGCCCACGGCTTGACCACTTTCGGCAAAGGCATGGGCGGCGGCGATCTGCGAGAAGCTGAACGCTTGTGGGTCAAGCAACGGTCGTAAACTGCCGTTCTCTGCTAACTGGGCGATTTGCTGAAGAATGAAACCATGCTGCTGCATGCCGACGCCGGTGGCCATCGGCCACGACATGTTCACACAGTGAATGCTTTGTTTGCGCGCCCAGGCCGTCGTCAGGTCGAGCTTGCCCAAAGCCAGCACGCTGATGATGGTGCCACCCACCCGGGCGGCCTGTTGGCTCTGCTCGAACGTTTCGCCGCCCACGGTATCGACCACAACGTCAAAACCCTGGCCACCGGTGTACTGCTCAACGTACTGAGCAACCGACATGTTGCGGTAGTCGATGGTGACATCAGCCCCCAACTGGCGTGATAGCGCAGCTTTTTCCGGCGAGCTGACGGTGGTGAACACCTGCGCACCTTTCCACTTGGCCAGCTGCGCGGCGATGTGCCCCACACCGCCTGTGCCAGCATGAACCAGCACCCGATCACCGGCCTGAATATCCGCCTGGTCGATCAGCCCTTCCCAAGCGGTAATGGCGACCAGAGGCAGTACTGCCGCTTCGGCCATCGACAGGTTCTTGGGTTTGTGCGCGACCAGCGCCGCATCAACTTGCATGAAGTCGGCGAGTGCACCCTGGCGACCCCGTACGCCGCCGGCGCAGCCGTAGACCTGATCGCCGATGGCAAAGCCGCTGACACCTTCACCTACTGCACTCACCGTACCGGCGAAATCACCGTGCAGGATGGCGGGGAAGTCGTGGGTGAAACCGGGGAAATCTCCGCGGCGGATTTTGTAGTCCAACGGGTTGATGCCACTGGCGGCAATGGCGACCACTAATTGGCCTTTGCCGGCAGAGGGGGTTGCTAGTTCGACGTGTTCGAACACGTCGCTAGGGCCAAACGAATTGATTACGAAAGCGTGCATGGCGAGGTCTCATAGAGGGTGCTGATAAAGGCGTTGATCAGGTCATTGCAATGCTGCGGGACTTCGATATGCGGGCAGTGACCGCAACCACTGAGCAGGGCGATTTGCAGAGGTGTTGTGGCAAATACCTGCGGTTGTGCACAGGCCTTGGCATTGATAAAGGCATCGTCCTCGCCCAGCACGAGTAGGGCGGGCACGCCGCTGGTGGCGAGCAGCGCAAGCTCATCGGCAAAGTCGCCGCGGCTCAGGCTTGCGCCCAAGGCTGAGCGCACCAGTGGATCGGTGACGCGAATAAAGTGCTCCAGAGTGGCCTGTCGGTGTTCGGTCGCGGTGTTCGGGCTGACGAATGCGGCGGCCAGGCGGGCTACTTGCTGATTATCCAGACCGGCCTGAAACACCAGGCCGCCCGTGGGCTCCGGGTGAAACACTTGCGCCGCCAGTTGGCTGTTGAACGGTGGCGCACCCAGCAGGACTAAGCCCCGCACACTCGTCAGCTGCGGCAAGGCTTCAAGCGCTGCATGGCCGCCAAGGCTGTGACCCACCAGCACAACGTCGTGCAGTTGCAGCTGCTCGATAAATTCAATCAGCGTGTCGGCGAAGCCGGCAAAGCTGTACTGCGCAGCTGCCATGGGGCTGGATTGGCCATGGCCGGGTAAGTCCAGCGCCAGTAAGCGGTAGTGCTCGCCAAACTCGGCAAACTGCTCGCTGAAGGCGGCCGCAGCTGAAGAGTTACCATGCAGCAAGATGATCACAGGGCCGTCACTTTGGCTGTCGAGAAAGCGCAACTGGCCTTGCGCCAACTGAATAAAAGCGGACTTCATGAGGTCACCTCACTGACCGGGTTGAGACTCAGCAGGGCGCGCAGCAGCCTGCGCTGGAGCAAGTGGATTTGGGTTTCACTCATCAAGGGTTTGGCAAAGGTGAAACACAGCGACAAACAGCCCTGAAAGCGGGTGACGTGAACAGCCACGGCAAAATTGCCGGCAACGCGCGAGGCGACGTTGACGTAGTCGTGTACCTGCAGGTGCTGGCGTGGGGAGAAATGGATGTTGCCGTGGTTGGTCAGCGCAATGCCCTGGCTGAACCCCTGCTGCTGGCGCAGGCGGTCAATCCCCTGGCGGCGTGCGGACAGCCCAATGTCCGGCTGACGCAGGGCTTGCATGGGCAGACTGGCGCGCAGTTGTTGCTGATAGTCAGTGGCCAGATCGAGCAGTGCACGATCGGCCACGTTCAGACACTGGTGTGCCACACCGATATAACAACCGATGCTGCTGCGCGAAATTGTGCGTGCCGCCCGCTGGCGCAGTGATATAGCAGTGCCGATGCGAAGCTGTGGGCCGCAGCCAATATCCTCGGCGGACTTGAGCAGGGCGCCGGCCAGCAACGAGTTCAGGCTCAACTGCTGTTGGCCCGCCATGCGCTGCAGGTGGTTGCTGAGGCTGCGTTGCAGCAACAGTCGACTGACCCTTGTGGTTCGCTGTTCGAGTGCCAGTGTTTGCAGGTAGGGCAGCGCTGGGGGTGTGGCACACACCGGAGCTGGCACGCTGGCGTCTGCCAAATGTGCTTCCAGGGGCGCGGCCAGAGGTTCGACGTCGCACTGCAATGTCAGGCCCGAACAAAGACGTTCGCAGTCGTCCAAAAACTCGTCCAGCAGCTGAACCAAGCTCACCGCATCGACAATGGCGTGATGACAGGTGAGCAGTAGCAGGTGCTGAGTGGCTTGAGCGTCACTGAGCACCAGCAGCCGCCAAAGCTGGCGGCTGGGATCAAGCACCTGATCAAGTTGCTGCTCTAAGAGCTGGCTTTGCGTTGTGCCTGTGCGGCTTGGCAAACACTGCACAGCAATGTGCTCAAAGGGCACATCAGCGCAAAAGTGCAAGGCATCGGCACGTTCTTCAATGCGGCTGTGCAGCAGCGGGTGGCGGGCATGTAGCGCCGCTGCCGCCTGGTTGATGATCTCGGTCGGTAAGGTCCCGCCCACGCTCAGCAGGCTGGTGGTTTGTGTACTGCCGTTGAGCTGGTGCATCAAGGCCATACTGGTCTCGATTTGCCCCAGCGGGCGACTGGCTATGGTTTTCATGGGGGCTCTCCTTAGCCAGCGAGTCGTGTTTGTCGGGCCGCGTCTGGCGTGTAGTGCGTGGCCAGGTGCCGGCTGAGCGCGTCGAGATCGTCCAGGTGACCACGGTGCTCAATGAACAGGTCCGGTCTTACCAGCAGGTAGTCGCCGTCCTGCAGTTGCCAGGTCGAGCGCAACTGCTGGTGGGGGTCAGGCAGTAGCTGGCCGATGGCAATCTCACCTTCAGCGGCACTCAGGACCTGAATTCGCAAGCGCGCGTGTAACGGTGCCAGTGCGCGGTGTAAGCGCTGCAAAGCAGAGGCCTGTGGCAGCGCGTCACTGGCCAGAAGCAGGGTGTGTTGCGCCTGGCCAACCAACTGCAGACTGTCTGGCAAACCCGCGCCGTTACGGGCATAAGGCAGCATGCAACCGCTTGCCAGGGCCTTTGTTGCAGGCCCGTAGCGCAATGTCAGTCCGGCCGTCTCCAGTGGGAACTGGCGAATAAATGGGCGGTTACGCAGCAGGGGTAAGTAGTGCTGCTCGTCTGCCGGCTGGTGACGATCCAGGCGGGCAATCAGTGATGTGGATTTGTCGGTTTTGGCCAGCAAGGCCTGGGTGTTTTGCTCGCGCTCTTCGGCATAGGACTGCAGGAGGGCGTCACTGCCTATGCCGTTCATGGCATAGCCGAGCTTCCACCCCAGGTTAAAGGCATCGGCAATGCCGGAGTTCATGCCAAACCCACCGATGGGGCTGAACATATGGGCCGCATCACCGGCGAGGAATACGCGCTGCTGGCGGATGGCCGATGCTGAGCGGTTATAGAACGGGGCGCTAGAGAGCCAGATCGGTTCACTGACCTGCAGTCCGGGTATCTCGTAGCGGGCAATGTAGTCGCGGATCTCCTGCAGGCTTGGCTTGTAGCCAGGCGGGCACTGCTCGGCGACCTTGATGACGATGCGGTGATAACCACTCTTGAGCGGTAAGAGAATCAGAAAGCCGTCATCACGAATAAAGTAAAAACCTTGCTGCTGCTTGCCGTCCCAGTCAATGCGCAGATCGGCCAGGATGAAGTGCATGTTGTAGTCGTAGCCGGTAAAGCTGAGCCCCAACTCATTGCGCACTGTGCTCAGCCCGCCATCGCAGCCCACCACATAGGCAAAGCGCTGCCGGCGGGTCTGGTTTCCCTCACGCAACTCAACCTCCACATGGTCGCTGTGGGGCTGCAGCCCAAGCAGTTCACAGTCCCGTTCGATGTGCTGGTCCAGGTCATTGAGGCGTTGCTCCAGCACGGCCTCGGTGTCCGGCTGCGGCAACATCAGAAAATACGGGTACTTGCTCGGCAGCTTGGCAAAGCGTGCACGGGTCAGCGGCTGATTGTGGTAGAGCAAATTGATGACGTCGGTCTTGTGTCCAACTGCCACCAGATCACTGGCCACCCCGAGATCATTGAGCAGGGTTAGCGAGGCTGGATTGACACTCAGCGCTTTTGAACCCGAGGGCTCTTTGGGACGTTTTTCAATCAGGCGACAAGTAATGCCAAAACGCTTCAGTTGCAGTGCCAGGGTCATGCCGGTCGGTCCGCCGCCGACGATCAATACTTGCGCGTTCATCTGCACGGCTCCTTGATGGCCAGTCATTGGCCGGCAGCTCGGCAGAGCTGCCGGCAGTCTGCAACTCAGATGTTGGTGCCTTTGAGGATGGCGTCTGGGTAGCGTTTACCGGCGATGGCTTGTGGCGCGAAGATCTTGCCGAGCATGGTGCAGGCGGCGACGTCGAGCTTGATATCCTGGGCCGCAAAGTTGCCTTTTAGGTACTTGATGCGCTTGGTGCCTGGGATTACATGCAGGTTGTCGTACTGCTCCAGCAACCAGGCCAGGGCCAGTTGCGCCGGTGTGCACTTAAGCTCTTGGCTGAGCTCTTCCAGGGCCCGAACCAGTTGCAGGTTGCTATCAAGATTCTCACCCTGGAAGCGCGGCAACTTGGCGCGGAAGTCGCTGTCGGCACTGGCCTGTTCAATGTGTTGTTTGGTGATGGCGCCCGTGAGGAAGCCCCGTCCCAGTGGGCTGTAAGCAACCAGGGCAATGTTGAGGTTTTGCAGCACGGGCAGAATGTCTTCTTCCAGATCGCGAGACCACAGCGAGTACTCACTCTGCAAGGCCGCGATAGGGTGCACCGCGTGCGCTTTGCGTAGGGTTTCGACTGAGACCTCCGACAAGCCGATGGCTTTGATCTTGCCTTCCTGCACCAGCTCGGCCATCGCGCTGATGGTTTCTTCGATGGGCGTATTGGGGTCACGGCGGTGCACGTAATACAGATCGATGCAGTCGGTGTTGAGGCGCTTGAGCGAGGCTTCACAGGCCTTTTTTACGTACTCGCGCGAGCCATCAATCAGCAGGTTGTACTTGTCGCTTGGGTCGCGATAAATACCGAACTTGGTCGCTAGCAGGATCTCGTCGCGGCGTGGGCCGAGTTGTTTGACGAACTTGCCGAGCAGCTCTTCGTTGTGGCCACGGCCATACATGTCGGAGGTGTCGAAGTGGCGATAGCCGAGTTCCAGCGCGGCGTGCAGGGTGTCCAGCGACTGGGCGTCGTCGGTCTCGCCATAGAACTCACTCATGCCCATGCAGCCAAGGCCAACAGCCGGGACGGATTTGTTTGCCAGAAGTCTGTTCATGTCGCTCTCCATAAGGATGTTCGATCGGGGTAAGTCGTTAACCGGGGCTTACCTGTACGTTACGTAGCCAGCCTGTTGGGCATCACTGTTCGAACGGACAGGTAGGTGATAGGCCGTTCACATCCGCGTGGATTGCACAGGGCTGTCCATGCGGATGTGCAGCTAAACGCTGGCTTTAAGCGGCTTCGATGACGTGCCAGTTGCGCTGCTGACACATGTCACGCACCTGCGCGCTCGGGTTGACCATGCAGGGGTGGCCCACGCTCTCCAGCATTGGGATGTCGGAAACGTCGTCGCCGTAGGCATAGCAATGCCGGGGCTGTAGGCCGTGCTGGCGGGTAAAGGCCAGCAGGCCATCGGCCTTGCCCTGGCCAATCGTTGGTAGGCCCGTAAGCTGGCCGGTGTAGAAGCCGTTGCGGGTTTCCATGGGGGCCGCAATGACATCGCTGACACCCAGCTCTTCGGCCAGTGGCGTCAGCAGGGCGGCAAAGGAGCCGGAGACCAGGACGGTGCTGGCGCCTTGCTGTTGATGCCAGCAAATTTCATCCAACATTCGCTGGAAAAACAGGCCATCGTGCTGACGGATACTGGCGTACCAGTCGCGCCCCAACTGTTGCACCCAGGCGACGTCCAGGCCGGCATAGATGCTGTAGTAGAAGCGGTTGATGGCTTCGCGCGGTTGCTCGGCGGCAATCATCTGCAGCAGGGTCTCGCGATGAGTGTGAAGTCGCGGTGCCGCACTCGCGGGCAAGTGGTCGACGAGGAAGTCGAGGAAACTGAACATGCTCTTGATGCTGATCAGGGTGCCGTCGACATCGAAGAACGCAGACCAGCGCTGCGGAGCCTCAGGCAAACTGCTCATGGCGGACCTCCATATTCAGTTCACTGTCGATGGCGCCTTTGGCCAATAGGCCTTCTTTTTCGGCAATCACCGCGTCGGGGTAGGTGGAGAACTTGGTTTTGATGACGCAACAGGTTTGCTGGCCCTGAATCACCGACATGCTGACGTCGAAACGGTGTGAGCCGCGGCGCGGGTTGATACTGTGATCGAGCACTTCGTAGTGGATGCTCATCGGTAGCGGGAAGACAAAATGCAGGTACTGCACATCCATGTTGTTGATGACGAAGTAGCTGCTGTCTTTCTGGTCCACCAGGTAGAACTCTTCACTGACAGCGAGAAAGGTCTGCCGGGCGGCTTCGGTTAGCACCATGCCCTGAATGTGCTGGCCGGTAACGTGGTCGCTCATTTCTGCACAGCGCTCATCCAGCAGCACGTCCACCTCGTAGGTGCTGCGGGTCAGTCGGCGCGGCAAGCTGATCATGGAGTTCTCCATGCGGTGTTTGTGCACGTGTTGGCGGCTGGCTTTTTGCGGTTTGGCGAAGTCGGCAAGCCAGGCTTTCTTCTGGCTGCTGGTCTTCTCCAGCAAGCGCGTAATCTGTTCTTCTGAAACGCCCTGACCTAGCTGGAAACGCAGATTGCGTTCATGCAGCAGGTCACCATCGAGGATTGCTTCCAGCTCGCTAGCAAGCATGACGTTGGTGTTCTCGGCGAACTGCTTGAACTTGTCGCCGACGATGAAGATTCGTTCGATAGACATAGCGGATTCCCTTTAGCTAATGGCTTTGCGGAGCATTCGTGCCGTGCTGTTGCGGGCAGTCATCAAAGGTTCGCGCGCGCTGGTGCACTTCTAGGTGAGTGCTGCTGGTCGCGCGCAACACTGGCAAAAGAAGAGCAGTGCTCTTGTTTGCTAGTGATCGCTAAAGTAAATGCACGCAGAAGTGCCTGGGTATTTCAGCGTATTTCAGTGCATGTCGAGGGCATGCCCGAGGTGGGGAGTGCGCTTAAGGGCGCGGCCAGGAGGCCATGGCGAGGTTGATCATGGCCTGCAGTTCTTCCGGAGTGGCGCCGTCGCGGGCCTGGATGGACATGCCCTGAATAATCGCAGCAAAGAAACGGGCCATGCCCGGACAGTCGCTATTGATCGGCAGCTCGCCGAGTGCGCGCGCCGCTTCCAGGCGGCGACCGATGGCATCCAGGGTAGCGCTGCGCAGGTCGCGCATGTTCTGCGCCATCCTGTGATGCAGGGCGCCGCTGGCAACCAGACCGGTGGACACGATGCAGCCTGGTGGGTGGCTGTGGGTGGTGAACTCTGCAGCGGCATTACGCAGCATTTGCTGGATAAAGTCGTGGGCGGTGTGGGTTTGCTCCAGCGCGTGCTTGATAAAGCTGCCAGGGCCCTGCAGGTACAGCTCAATCGCCTCCAGGTACAGCTGTTCCTTGGAGCCAAAGGCGCTGTAAAGGCTCGGGGGAGCGATGCCCATGGCACTGACAAGATCGGCGATTGAGGTGCCTTCGTAGCCCTGAGCCCAGAACATGTGCAGGGCAGTGTGCAGGGCGGCTTGCCGATTGAAACTGAGGGGGCGACCGCGTTTGGCTTTTTCTAGCTTCTTTTTCATAGCGGTCATTATTGAAATCGAAACTCAGGTACGTCAATACCAAGTCCGGCCCAAACCACGATTGTTGCTGCAGTTGCCCGACCAGGCGCAGCGCGGTGCGCGCCTGGCGCTGCAGGGCCTTAGAGAACTTCGTCGATCTGGATGATTGGCTGCAGGTTGGTGTAGTTGGGGATGTCGCCGAGTACGCGCGTGCTGTTGTCGGTCATCACCTGGGCAAACTGCTCTGGCGAGCGAATGTGGGTGTTGAGCAGGCAAAGGTACGGCGCCGGTGAGCCATCCACGGCGTGCATGCCACGCCGCAGCTGCATGCTGACGACGTTATCGCCGAGCATCTCCAGCATCATTGGCAGATGCTTGTCGCGGTAATACGTGAAGTCAAAATGGCCATCGGCCTGATTGGGGTAGAGCACGGTCACGCAATACATGGCGATCTCCTTGGGTAGGTGTCCAATCGCCAGTATGGGAAGAGCCATCAGCGCCGGCCAGTGGCCAAATGGACAGGCCGTGGCCACCAGGCGGCGACCCAGAATGCTGGCGCAGTGTGGCCATGCTGACGCGTATTTTATGCTTTTGAATAAAGTTGACGGCTGTCAATTGCTTGAGGGCGAGTTCTCCGTAAATTGCTCCATGTTGTGTTTCTTTATTGCTTAAATAACAACATGTAGTGGTGGAGGTCGTATGTCTGGTTTGCCCCATAGCCGTCGTCCGGTGTCGTTGCGCAAGCGCGATGGTCGTTTGGTTGCCTTTGAATTGGTCAAGATCGAACGGGCTTTGACGGCTGCGGGCAATGCCAGCGGCGAGTTTGTCGCGGCCCAGGCCGGTGCGCTGGCTGAGCTGGTGCTTGCTCGTCTAATGGCCCATGAAACCCTGGATGTCGAGCAGGTGCAGGACCAGGTCGAACGGGTACTGATGGAGGCGTATTACTACGCCACTGCCCGCGCCTATATCGTCTATCGCGAGCAGCATGGGCGCCTGCGCCGTGACCGCAAGGCGATCGTCGAAGTGGCCGCCTCGATGAACGAATACCTGTCCCGTGAAGACTGGCGCGTGCAGGCCAATGCCAACCAGGGCTATTCCCTCGGTGGTCTGGTACTCAATGTGGCCGGTAAGGTCACCGCCAATTACTGGCTGGACGAGGTGTACAGCGCCGAAATCGGTGAGGCTCACCGCGAGGGCGCCTTGCATATCCACGACCTGGACATGCTCGCCGGCTATTGCGCCGGCTGGTCGCTGCGCACCCTGCTCAATGAGGGTTTGAACGGCGTGCCGGGGCGGGTCGAAGCCGGGCCACCCAAGCACCTGACCAGTGCCCTGGGGCAGATGGTCAATTTCCTCGGCACCCTGCAAAACGAATGGGCCGGCGCCCAAGCGTTCAGCTCCTTCGACACCTACCTGGCGCCTTATGTGCGCAAGGACCAGCTGGGCTTCGATGAAGTGCGTCAGGCCATTCAGGAGTTCATCTACAACCTCAACGTGCCGTCGCGCTGGGGCACGCAAACGCCGTTCACCAACCTGACCTTCGACTGGGTCTGCCCCGAAGACCTGCGTGAGCAGATCCCCTATATCGGCGGGGTGGAAATGCCCTTCGCCTACGGCGAGCTGCAGGCCGAGATGGAGCTGATCAACCGCGCCTATATCGAGGTGATGCAGGCCGGCGATGCCAAGGGCCGGGTGTTCACCTTCCCGATCCCGACCTACAACATCACCCACGACTTCCCCTGGGACAGCGAGAACGCCGAGCGCCTGTTCGAGATGACCGCGCGCTACGGCCTGCCGTACTTCCAGAACTTCCTTAACTCGGACATGCAGCCCAACCAGGTGCGCTCCATGTGCTGCCGCCTGCAACTGGACGTGCGCGAGCTGCTCAAGCGCGGTGGCGGCCTGTTTGGCTCGGCCGAGCAGACCGGCTCGTTGGGCGTGCTAACCATCAACTGCGCGCGCCTGGGCTACGAGTACAAGGGCGACACCAGTGGCTTGCTGCGGCGTATCGATCAGCTGATGGAGCTGGCCATGCAGAGCCTGGAGGTCAAGCGCAAGGTCATCCAGCACCATATGGACAATGGTCTGTACCCCTACACCAAGCGTTACCTGGGCACCCTGCGTAACCACTTCTCGACCATCGGCCTGAATGGCATCCACGAGATGCTGCGCAACTTCAGCGCCGATCGCGAGGGCATGCATACCGCCACCGGGCGCGAGTTTGCCCTGCTCCTGCTCGACCATGTGCGCGCTACCCTGGTGCGCTTCCAGGAAGAAACCGGCCACCTGTACAACCTCGAAGCCACGCCGGCGGAGGGCACCACCTACCGCTTCGCCAAGGAAGACCTTAAACGCTACCCGGACATTCTCCAGGCCGGTTGTGGCGATGCGCCGTACTACACCAATTCCTCGCAGCTGCCAGTGGGTTTTACCGACGACCCTTTCGAGGCGCTGGAGCTGCAGGACGCCCTGCAGTGCAAGTACACCGGCGGCACCGTGCTGCACCTGTATATGGCCGAGCGGATCAGCTCCACCGAGGCCTGCAAGAACCTGGTGCGCAACGCCTTGAGCCGCTTCCGCCTGCCGTACCTGACCATCACCCCGACCTTTTCCATCTGTCCGGTGCACGGCTACCTGGCCGGCGAACACGAATTCTGCCCGCAGTGCGATCAGGCCCTGCTGCAGCGGCAGCAGGCTTGTGCCGAGAGCTGCGCCTGAGAACCTGTCTACGATCAGCTGCGCGTCGGCCATACCGCGTTAAAACTGGCCTCAAGATGCTCATTTACAGCCTGTAAATTCCGCTCTCTCGGCCACTTTTGCCTTGTCTGGCTCTAGCTCGCGAGATCGTAAACAGGTTCTTAAACCTCTTTATCCACGCAAGGAGCAATACCATGACCGTCGAACAACTCCCGCAAGAACTGCGTCAACGCTGCGAAGTCTGGACCCGCGTGATGGGCTATCACCGTCCGGTGGCGGCCTTCAATCCGGGCAAGCAGGCCGAGCACCGCGAGCGCCGGCACTTCACCGAAGCGGCCAGTTCATGCCGCTCGGCGTGACGCCAGCGCTACGGGTCGGGGGCTTTGTGCCCCTGACCACCCTGGATTATCCGGGGCGCCTGGCTTGCGTATTGTTCTGTCAGGGCTGTGCCTGGCGCTGTCGCTATTGCCACAATCCAGGGCTGATCGTGCCGCGCGGCAAGGACGAGAAACCTTGGCCCGAGATTGTGGATTTCCTCCAGCGCCGTCAGGGTTTGCTTGAAGCCGTGGTGTTCAGCGGTGGCGAGCCTACCTTGCAGGCGGCCTTGCCGGCGGCAATTGTCGAGGTGCGCGAGCTGGGTTACAAGATCGGCCTGCACACGGCCGGTATCCGCCCGCAGGCACTGGAGCGAGTGTTGCCACTGGTGGATTGGGTGGGCTTCGATGTCAAGGCACTGGCCGAAGACACCGCGCTGATTACCGGCATTCGCGGCAGTGGCGCGGCCAACTGGCGCAGCCTGGAGTTATTGCTGGCCAGCGGGGTCGACTACGAATGCCGCACCACCGTGCACTGGCACCTGCTCGATTTTCACAAACTCTGGACCCTGGCCAAGCGCCTGCGCGACGCCGGTGTTGAACGCTATGTGGTGCAGTGTGTGCGTACGGATCAGATGTGGGACCCGAGCCTGCCGGCGGCCCCTGAGCCCCTGCATCAGCGTGAACTCTGGCAGTTAATGCAGCAGCTGTTTCCCCACTTCAGCCTGCGCGGGCAATAAGCCCCGGGTCTTCATTAAACTCGGTGAGCAGGCGCGCCACGCTGGGGATATGAATGTGCCGGCCACGGCTTTCGATCAGCCCGGCCTGACGCAGGCGGGCCATGGTCCGCGAGAGTGTTTCCGGCTGCATCGACAGGCGCGCCGCAATCAGCCGTTTGGGCAGCTGCAGGTCAATTTCGGCGCTGTCGACGGCGCGGTTTTCCAGTTGTTGAATCAGGTACAGGGCAAAGCGCTGGGTGGCGTTCTGCAGGGTCAGGGTCTCGATCTCACCCAGGCGCTGGTGCAAGCGAATACTCAGGTGGCCGAGCAGGTGCAGGCAGGTGGCCGGGTGTTCGGCGAGCAGGTTCAGCATCAGGCGATTGGGGAAGCTAACCAGCTCGACGGCGTCGAGGCTTTCAGCACATACCGGATACACCGCGTGCTGCATAAACATCACCGCTTCGGCAAAGGTTTGTCCGGGGTGAATGATCTCCACCACTTTTTCCTGGCCGTCGGCAGAAATGCGGAACAGCTTTACCCGCCCACTGAGCACCAGAAAAAAACGTTCCGCCGGCTGGCCTTGTTGCAGCAGCAGGCTGTTGGCCGGTGCATGACGCTGTTGCGCCTCACCGAGGAGGCGTTCTTGGGCGTCCTTGGCAAACAAGTTGAACAGCGGGTGCTGCAGGATCAACTGGCGCACGTCGCGGGTCTGGATCATCGCTAGCCCCTCAGGCTGGTGGCGGGCTCAGCAGGCGCCGGCAAAGGCAAATGCCGAGGCAAAAAAATGCCCAGGCAGTGCCGTGAAAACTGCGCGGGCAAATAACCGTGATGAAGCACCGCAAAGGGCTTGGCGTCGGAGCCCACCTCTGACGTCGGTGACCTTGTGCAGTGCTGGCAGAGTAAGGGGCGGGAGGGGCGCTCACCATTCCCCGGAGGAGGTATGCCTTGCTAGGGCCTACCTCCTGCGATGGAGGGGTGAGTTATGGCTGACGCAGGTCGACGGCGGCGCCGCCTTGGCCGTCAAACAACTGGCCAGGGGTGCGTGGCAGCACGTTGGGGATCTTGTCGTTGCCATCGGCGCCGAGGATGCGGATGTCGCTGTACTTCTTGCCCGAAATCGCCGCGAGGCCGGTGGCATTGCGAATGATGGTCGGGCGCAGGAACACCATCAGGTTGCGTTTGGTGTGTACGTCTTTACTGGAGCGGAACAGTGCACCGAGAAAGGGGATGTCGCCGAGCAACGGCACCTTGGAGTCGCTTTGGGTCACGTCATCCTGGATCAGGCCGCCGAGAACCACGATCTGTCCGTCTTCGGCCAGCACGGTGCTCTTGATCGAGCGCTTGTTGGTGATCAGGTCGGTGGCGCCGGAGGTGGCGGTGGCTGTCGGTGCCAGGGAGGAGATTTCCTGGTCGATCTCCAGGCGCAGGGTGGCACCGTCGTTGATGTGTGGCACGACCTTGAGCTTGACCCCGACATCCTGACGCTCGACGGTGGTAAAGGGGTTGTTCGCCCCGGCTGCGTCGGTGGTGTAAGAGCCTGTCTGGAACGGCACATTCTGGCCGACCAGAATCTCGGCTTTCTGGTTGTCCAGGGTCAGCAGGCTGGGCGTGGAGAGCAAGTTGAAGTTGCTGTTGGCCGACAGGGCGGTCACCAGGACGCCGAAGTCGTCATTGCCGAGGCCGATGATGGCGCCATCGGGCAAGGCGGTTGGGATTTTCTTGTCCTGAATGGCACTGAGCACCGTCCCGACTGACAGGCCGGTGTTGCTGAAGTTGGTGCCGCCCAGACCGCCTGAATCGCCACGTGCATCAATCGCCCATTGCACGCCGATGGCATCGCTGATGTCGCCGCTGATTTCGACGATGGCGGCTTCGACCATAACCTGGGCGCGGGGTACGTCGAGTTGGCGAACGATTTCCTCAAGGGTGGCGACGACTTCCGGCTCGGCATACAGCACCAGAGCGTTCAGGCTTTCGTCGGCACGGATCATGATGTTTTTCTGCTGGCCGCTGGACTCGCCGCCAGCCGGCGCTTTCAGACCTTCAGAGAGTTGCCCGAGGGTTTCCGCCAGTGCTTTGGCA
Source organism: Pseudomonas sp. BGA-UO-ETr-WB11 (assembly GCF_059567785.1). Lineage (NCBI taxonomy): Bacteria > Pseudomonadati > Pseudomonadota > Gammaproteobacteria > Pseudomonadales > Pseudomonadaceae > Pseudomonas > Pseudomonas sp. BGA-UO-ETr-WB11. The sequence goes on from NZ_JCAQOS010000007.1 coordinate 412,780, forward strand.
TCGTTATGACGCAAGCGGATCACCCGGGTATTGGCCGAGCGGGTGGTGGGGGTGTCCATCAACTGGGCCATGCCCACCAGCTTGGCCCGCGCCGCCGGTGGGCCGAGGATGATCAGGCGATTGGTGCGTGCATCGGCAATCACCTGAGTGCCGCTGCTGCCCTTGGCCTGGCCACGTAGCATGGCGTTATTGAGCAGTTCGGCGGCGTCCATCACCCAGGCGTGTTGCAGGTTGACCACGCTGTAGTCGTTGCTGCCTTTCTGGTCCAGTTGGCGAATCAGGTCTTCGATACGGGCGATATTGGCGCTGCGGTCACTGATGATCAGGGCGTTGGCCGAGGTCACGGCGGCTAGGTGACCATATTGCGGCACCAGCGGCCGAATCAGCGGGATCAGTTCTGCTACCGAGCCCTGCTGCACTTGGATCAGGCGGGTTTCCAGCTTGCCCGGTGTGTTGGCGGCGCCGTTGGCTTCGGCCTTGGCTTCAGCGTTGGGGATGACACGGGCCTGGTCGCCTTGGGTCACCACACTGAAACCGTGGGTCGACATCACCGAGAGAAACAGCTGATAGACCTCGCTGAGGGTCAACGGGGTTTTGGACAGCACGCTGACCTGACCCTTGACCCGCGGGTCGACAATAAAGGTCTCGCCGGTGATGTCGGCAACCTGGTCGATAAACTCGCGGATGTCGGCGTTTTTCAGGTTGATGGTCCAGCGTTCCTCCTGCTGGCTGCTATCGGCTGCTACGGCAGTAATAGCGGCCAGCAGCGGCACGGGAGTAACCAACAAACCAGCAGCGAACAGTGCGCAACTCAGGCGCGGCAGAATCCTAGACATAAACTTAATATGCTTCCGTAGACGGTTCGGTAGGTTCGGTGGTTTCCAGCTGCGCGGGTGCATCGTCTGTAGCCTGGAGTTGGTCGCGCAAGGCCTGCATGCGTTGCTGCAACTGCAGGGTGTCCTCGTCGCTCAGAGCCTGTAATTGGGCAGCACTCTCGCTGTCAGGCGCAGGGCTAACGAGCCCGGACGCCGGGGTTGTCTTGCGATTGCTGAAGGCCAGGGTTTCCAGGCGGCCGTTGCGCTTTAGCTCTACCCGGTCGCGGTACACAGCATGTAGCAGCACACCGCTACTCAGCTCCTGACCCACTGCATAACGTTTGGCCGGGCTGCCTTCGAGCTGGATGATGGCGCTGGAGCCCTTACCCGCGGTATCGACAAAGCTGCCGAGCAGGGTCAGGCGCAGGTTGGTGTTGGGGGCTACGCCGCTATCGGCCACTGGGGCACTGCCGAACAACGGCAGCAGGGCCTGCATATCTGGCGTGTGAGCCTGACTGTCAGTAGCGCTGTTATTGGTCGCCGCCGGGGCGCGGAGCAAGCGCTGCCAGGCGACGCTCTGCCACGCCAGGCTGGCACTCATCAATGCCACAAGCAGCAGGGCGAATACGCTGGGCGCGCGTTGCAGCAGCCAGCGCTGGGCACCAAGGAAAGGCAAATCGACACTCCACTAGTGATTTTTATTATCAGGGGTAGACCGCGGGCCCGATCATAACAGCATGCTGTGGCAGCGCCACAAGCCTAGGGAGGGTTGTTTTTTATCGATTTGCCGACCAGTTAAAGGCCCCTTGTTGTCGTCACGGCAACTCACCGATGGCGAGCAGTTGTGGCAGCAGTTGCGCTGGGCTTTGTTGCGCGAAGGGCAAGGCAAAAAATACCTGCAGGCGCCGCTCGATCTGCGCCAGGGTGGCGGCGAAGGCGGCCTCTACTTCAAGGCTGCTGCCGTGTACCTCGGCCGGATCATCCAGCCCCCAATGCAAGCGCGTACTGCTGCCGAAGTAGGCCGGGCAGGGCTGTTGCGCGGCGCGCCCGCAAACACTGATGACGTAGTCCGGCGCCAGCGCTAGGTGCGCCTCGTTGCCTTTACTGGCTAGGCCAGTGGTGTCGATGCCAGCGTGGTTAAGCGTGTGCAGGCTCAGCGGGTGAACCACGCCGCTGGGTGCGCTGCCGGCGCTGTAGGCGCGCATGCCGGCTGGTGCCAGATGATTGAAGGCCGCCTCGCTGAGGATGCTGCGGCAGCTGTTGGCGGTGCACAGAAACAGAACCTTCATCGTGCGGTCTCCCGATTCAGCAGCAGGCGCCTGGGTTGGCGGTGCCGTTGTCATTGTCGTAAGGCAGCACCGAGCCGCAGCCCTGGAATATGCCGAAGTGCTGGCTGAAATCGCCAATAAAGCTGAAGTACGGCGCGAAGCGGCTGTCATGCAACATGCGGTAGGTGTTGCCGCACACCGGGAAGACCTTGCCGGTTTCGATATTGTGGTGTTTGTCGAGGACGAAGGTATGGGGCGCATCGGCGATGCCGCCGTGATAGATCACTGCCTGACCGTGGTCTTCGCAGGCCGGCTCCAGGTCATCCAGTTTGAACAGCCGGTAAGTGGCGGAATAGAAGCGGGTATTACCCAGTTTGGCGGCCAGTTTGGGGTCGGTAATGGCGATCGGCCGGTCTTCCACCAAGCGCGGGTCGGCAAAGCCGTGGCGCTTGGCCAGGTTGTGGAAGTCGTTCCAGTACAGCGCGCCGCCCAGGCATTCGCCGTACAGCAACTCGTCTTCACGCAGCGCGGCCGGCAGGCGGCGGTCGGCATAGATGTCGGAGAAGTACAGCTCGCCGCCTTTCTTCAGCAGGCGATAGGCCTCGCGCAGCACGCTGTCCTTGTCCGGCGAGAGGTTGATCACGCAGTTGGAGACGATCGCGTCGAAGCTGGCATCGCTCAAGCCCAGGGCATCGAGGTTCTCGATATAGCCCTGGCGGAACTCGACATTGGCAAAGCCGAACTGCTCGGCGTGGTACTGCAGATGGGCGTTGGCCACCGCCAGTTGCTCGACGGTCATGTCCACGCCAACCACCTGGCCTTGGCGGCCCACCAATTGCGCCAGCAGGTAGCAGTCACGCCCAGAGCCACTGCCGAGGTCCAGCACCCGTGCGCCTTCTAGCACGGCCGGGGCCACCAGGCCGCAGCCGTAGTAACGCTCGGTGACCTGCGGGTGCAGTTTGGCCAGCAGCGGTTTAAGCCAGTCGGGCATGCTGGAGACATCGCAGCAGGCGCTGGTTTTCAGGTCGTTGCTGTGTTGCAGGACCTTGCCGTAGTAGTTCTGCACGGATTCGAGCATGACGGGCCTCGTGGTTGATGAGCTGAAAATAAGTTAAGGAATACGGTGGCGCTGCATAAAGCCGCGATCGAGATGGTCTTTCCAATGGCCGAACAGTGTGCCTTCGCCCGTCAGTCCGGCCCAGCTGGCCAGCGCACCACCGTCGCCCGTTGCAAGCAGGGCCAGGGCGCGGCGTTGCGGGTTAAAGGTTTGCAGCGGCCGGCCGCACAGCAAGGCCGCCAGGTTCTGCGCCAACACCGGCCCCTGGCGCACGGCATACACGCCGTTGTGCGGGCAGTGGGCCAGGCTGGCGCAGTCCCCGACCGCGAAAACATTGTTGTGGGAGGTGCTCTGCAGCTGCGCATTGATCTGCACAAAACCCTGCGCATCACAGGCCAGGCCGCTGTCGGCCAGCCAGGGCAGGGCGCTGGCGCCGCTGGCAACCATTAGTCGATGGCCCTGCCAGACCGAACGACCATGGCTGAGCAACTGCTCATAAACAATGGCTTCGACCGGGCAGTGTTCCTGTACGCGCACGCCTCTCCGGGCCAGGTGCTTGAGGGCTCGCTGGCGCAGCGCCGGCGGATGTCCGCTGAGCAGGGTGCTGCCGGTCAGCAGGGTCACTGTCTGCACCTTGGCCGCTATAGCCAGGGCCAACTCCACGCCGGCGGCACCGCCACCGAGGATTGCCAGTGGTTGTGGCGTGCTTTGCCAGCGCTGCCAGCCCTGGATAAAGGCACTGAAAGGTTTTACCGCCAGTAGCTCCAGGCCGCTGCCGGATTGTGCGGGCAGGGCAGGCAGGGAGCCGAGGTTGAGGGACAGATAGTTGTAGTCCAGCGCGCGGCCGTCGCTCAGTTGCAGCTGTTGGCTGGCGCTGTCCAGTCCCGTGGCTTGGCCGATCAGCAGTTCAACGCCGGCAGCGCGGCACAGGGCATCCAGCTCGATACGGCACTCGGCCAACTGATAACGGCCACTGAGCAAGCCCGGCAGCATGCCCGAATACCAGGCATGGCCATCGGCGCTGAGCAGGCCGATGCGACCCGTCGGGCGGTTGTGCCGGGCCGACGGCTCGGCCCAGCGGCGCAGCACACCGAGATGGGCGTGACCGGCGCCGGCCAGCAACAGGTCGAAGCCCTGGTTCATCGCAAACGCCAGGCGTGCAGGCGCTGCACCAGCCGCAACAGACCCTGTGGGGCGTGGGCGCGCTTCCACTCACCGGCCGCGTACTTGTTGGTTTCGCTGAGGGTCGGGTAGGTGTGGATGGTGCCGAGAATCTTGTTCATGCCCAGGCCATGCTTCATCGCCAGCACATATTCGGTGAGCAGTTCGGCGGCATGTTCGCCGACGATGGTGGCGCCGAGGATGCGGTCCTTGCCGGGCACCGTGAGCACCTTGATATAGCCATGGGCGGCCTCGTCGGCAATCGCCCGGTCGAGGTCGTCGATGGCGAAGTGGGTCACCTCATAGGCGATGCCCTGGACCTTGGCGTCCTGTTCGTTGAGGCCAACACGGGCGATTTCCGGGTCGGTGAAGGTGGCCCAGGGGATTACCCGGTAATCCACTTTGAAGCGCTTGAAATCGCCAAACAGCGCATTCACCGCCGCATACCAGGCCTGGTGCGCGGCCACATGGGTGAACTGATAAGGCCCGGTCACGTCGCCGCAGGCGTAGATGTTGGGGAAGCGTGTGGCCAGGTACTCATCGGTTTCCAGCGTGCCGTTGCCACGCAGCTTGAGGTCAAGGGTTTCCAGGCCCAGGCCCTGAGTGTTGGCCACTCGGCCGAGGGCCAGCAGCAGTTGATCGAAGGCGATGGCCACTTCCTGCTGGTTGACCCGGTCGAGGCAGATCAGTTGTTTCTCGCCGTCCTGCACGACAACCCGCACGGCCTGGTGCTGCAGGCGCAGATCCACGCCTTCAAGGCGCAGTTGCTGGGTCAATGCGGCGCTGGCCTCGGGGTCTTCGCGTACCAGCAGGCGCTCGGCCATTTCCACCTGGGTGACCTGACTACCGAGGCGCTGGAAGGCCTGGCTCAGCTCACAGCCAATCGGCCCGCCACCCAGTACCAGCAAGCGTGCCGGCCGTTCGCGCAGTGCCCAGACGTTGTCTGAAGTCAGCGGCTCAATCAGCTCCAGGCCTGGCAGGGCAGGCACCAGGGGGCGAGCGCCGCTGGCGATGATGATGGCGCGGCTGGTTAGGGTTTTACCGTTGACCTCGACCGACCACGGCGAGGTCAGGCGGGCATTGCCGGCCAGCATCTCAACCCCCAGGCCTGTGTAACGTTCGGCCGAGTCGTGGGGCTCGATGGTAGTGATCACCCGCTGCACGCGCTCCATCACCGCAGCAAAATCCACCTCGGCGTGGGCCTGTTTGAAGCCCAGTTGTTCGGCCTTGCGCAGCTCGGCGGCAAATTTGGCTGAGCGCAGCAGGGCTTTGGAGGGAACGCAGCCGGTGTTCAGGCAATCGCCGCCGAGCTGGTGTTTTTCGATCAGGCTGACCTCGGCCTTTACCGCCGCGGCAATGTAAGCGCTGACCAGGCCGGCGCTGCCGCCGCCGATCACCAGTAGATTGCGCTCAAAACGCTTGGGTTTGTCCCAGCCCTGATACACACGCCGGGCCTGCAGACGATCCAGCAGCTTGCGCGCCAGCAGCGGAAACACCCCGAGCAGGGCAAAGGCGCCGAGCAGGCCGGGGGAGAGGATTCCGCCGAGGGAGTCCAGTTGGCCAAGCTCGCGGCCGGCATTCACATAGACCAGGGTGCCGGGCAACATGCCGAGCTGGCTGACCCACCAGAAGGTGCGCGCCGGCAGTTTGGTCAGGCCCATGGCCAGGTTGATCAGAAAGAACGGAAACACCGGCACCAGACGCAGGGCAAACAGGTAAAAGGCGCCGTCACGCGCCAGCCCGGCCTCAATGCCCGCCAGGCGCTGGCCGAAGCGCTGCTGCACCCAGTCCTGCAGTAGAAAACGGCTGCTGAACATCGACAACAGCGCGCCCAAGGTGGAGGCGAAGGACACAATCAAAAGGCCTTGCCAAAGGCCGAACAAAGCGCCGGCCACCAGGGTCATCAGGCTGGCGCCGGGCAGCGACAGGCCGGTGACGGCCACATACACGGCAAAAAACGCCCCGGCGGCCAGCCACGGCTCGGCCGCCACCTGGGCTTGCAAGGCGCTTTGCTGGGCCTTGAGGCTGGCCAGGGTCAGGTACTGGCCGAGGTCGAAGGCAAAAAAGCTGGCCAGTAAGAGCAGGATCAGGCCGAGCAGCAGGCTTTTACGCAGAGTCATGGGGCGGTGAGTTCCTGTTGTGGGGTGGGTTGGTGCCCACCCATGCGGCAAGCAATAATCCGGCGCTTGTTTCAGCCCAAGGCGCCCGAGCAACTGGAGCCTTGGCCGGCGGTGCAGGCATAGCAATGGTCGCGGGTGACGATCGGGTTGCCGTCGAAACGGTTGTTGAGCAGGTCACTCAGGTGCGCTCGGTCACGGGCCAACATAGCGTCGGCAGGCAATTGCAGGTGCAGTTCAAGCATCTGGTTGAAGTCGCAGTCATACAGGTAACCCTGCCAGTCGACGCTGACCAGGCTGCGGCACATGACGGTCTTGAGGTTGTCGGCGCGGTAGTTGTCACGCAGCAACTGCATATAGCCGTTGAACTGGCCCTTGCTGACCAGGGTGCTGCCAAACCGGGAAATCGGTTGGTTGGTGATGGTCAGCAGTTGGTTGAACTGGATGCCGAAGTCTTCCTGCAAGTGCGCCTTGTAGTCCTGCTCCAGGGCTTGTTGCGGCGGCGGCAGGCTTGGCCCTTGGGGGTTGTAGACCAGGTTAAGCAGCAACCCCGAACCCTCAATGCCATAGCCCAGCGCATTGAGTTGGCGCAGGCCGGCGATGCTGGCCTCGAACACGCCGTCACCACGTTGCTGGTCGACCCGTTCGCGCGAGTAGCAGGGCAGCGAAGCGCTGACCTCGACACCCTCTGCGGCCAGAAACGCGGCCAGATCGCCCTGGCCTGGTTCGCTGAGGATGCTTAGGTTGCAGCGGTCGATGACGCGGATGCCGGCGCGCCGCGCATGGCTGACCAGCTCACGAAAGCGCGGGTGCAGCTCCGGCGCGCCGCCGGTTAGGTCCAGGGTCTGCACCGGATGGGCATCCAGCACCTGCAGCAGCAGCGCCAAGCTGGCATCGGTCATGCTTTCGGTGCGCGTCGGCCCAGCATTCACATGGCAATGCAGGCAGCGCTGGTTGCAGCGGTAGGTCAGGTTGACCTGCAACGCCTCGACCGGCCCGCGGCGCAGGCTGGGGAAATTCAAGGCGTTGAGCAGGGGCAGCATAGGGTGCATAAGGACAAATCTCCGACAACGTGCCCATTAGAGTGGCGTGCGTGCCTGACGTTACAAAATTGGCTGATATTGGTCGGCGACCCTAACAAACCCTGGCGCGGGGCGCCTCTTCTATTCAAGACCGCAGATTTCCATTAGCGTGACCGCTGCCTATTTATTCACCCGCGATGCAGGCCCTGCCATGACTGATCTTCCCAGCGACCGTCCCGCCACGCGCCTGGCCCACAGCGGGCGGGCGGACAAGTCGTGCTACGGCCCGGTCAATCCGCCGGTGGTGCGCGCCTCGACCCTGCTGTTTGCCAATACCACAGAGCTTAAGGCTGCGGCGGGTACGCGGCGCACCTATGGGCGGCATGGCAGCGAAACCACCATGGCCCTGGAACAGGCGCTCTGCGCACTGGAAGGCGCTGCCGATTGCCTGCTGACGCCGTCCGGTTTGTCCGCGATCAGCACCACGCTGCTGGCCTTGCTGCAACCAGGCGATCACCTGCTGATGAGCGATGCCTGCTACGAGCCGACGCGGGCTTTGTGCGATGGCCTGTTGGCGCGCCTGGGCATCCACACCAGCTACTACGACCCGCTGATCGGCGCCGAGATCAGCGAGCTGCTGCAGGCCAACACCCGCGTGGTATTTGTCGAAGCTGCCGGTTCTCTGACCTTTGAAATTCATGACGTGCCTGCCCTGGCGGCCGCCGCTCACGCCCAGGGCGCGCTGCTGGTGGCTGACAGCACTTGGGCCACGCCGCTGGGTTGGGATGCTTTTGCCTTGGGTATCGATGTGTCGCTGCACGCGGCGACCAAGTACATCGTCGGCCATTCCGATGTGCTGCTTGGGGCAATTCTGTGTACGGCGGCCGTGCAGCCGCGCTTGCGCCAGACCTATGCAGCCCTCGGCCTGTCGGTGGGTGGCGACGATGCTTACCTGGCCCTGCGCGGCCTGCGCACGTTGGCGGCGCGCCTGACCGTGCACCGCGAGAACACCGTCCAAGTGCTGGCCTGGTTGGCCCAGCGTGCGGAAGTGGCCGAGCTGCTATACCCACCGCTGGCCGGTGCCGCCGGGCATGAACTGTGGCAGCGCGACTTCAAACCTGAGTACGCCTGCGGTCTGCTCGGTGTGGTGTTTGCCGAAGGCATCAGCCGTGCCCAGGTCAATCGGCTGATCGACAGCACGCGGCTGTTTGGCATCGGTTACAGCTGGGGCGGTTACGAAAGCCTGATGATTCCCTGTCACCCCCCCAGCAGTCGCAGCGTGACGGCGGCGCGCTGGCAGGGCAAGGTGATGGCCCGTTTGCACATCGGCCTGGAAGATCCAACTGATTTGCTCGCCGACTTGCAGCAAGCCTTTGCCGCCATGCAAACGGTTTGAATCATAGCGCGGTAACGTGGGTCTGATGTTTACCCTGACTTGTTGAGAACACCCTATGCGCTTTTATCGTTGCCTGTTGAGTCTGCTGCTCGGGCTGGCCCTGGCCGCCCCTGCGACTGCGGCCGGGCTGGACAACCGCCTGTGGAATGATCTCCTCAGCCGCCATGTGCGCGTGCTTGAGGGCGGCCATGCCAGTCAGGTGGATTACGCCGGCATGGCCGCCGAGCGTGAGCAGCTGCGCGCCTACCTGGGCAAGGTGGCAGCGGTGCGCCCGGCGGCGTTTGCGCGCTGGAGCGAGGACGAGCAGTTGGCCATGCTGATCAATGCCTACAACGCGGCCACCGTCGAGTTGGTGCTCGGCGGTTACCCGGATCTGGAGTCGATCAAGGATCTGGGCAGCCTGTTGCGCTCGCCCTGGAAGCAACCGGCCCTGCAGCTGCTAGGCAAGACCCGCAGCCTGGACGAGCTGGAACATGAGTTGATTCGCGGCGAGCAGGGCTATCACCAGCCACGCACGCACTTTGCCCTCAACTGCGCCAGCATCGGCTGCCCGGCCCTGCGCGCCGAGGCTTACAACGGCGCGCAGTTGCAGGCGCAGTTGGCGGATGCCGAGCAGCGGTTTTTGACCGATCGCAGTCGCAATCGCCTGACCGGTGACAGCCTGGAGGTGTCGAGCATCTTCGACTGGTATCAGGATGACTTCGAGCAAAACGGCCAGACCCTGGCTAACTACTTCGCCAGTCAGGCTGATGCTCTGGGCCTGGATGACGCGCAGCGCCAGCAGTTGCTGGACGGCGAAATTGACATCGAGTTTCTCGACTATGACTGGCACCTGAACCGCACGCCATGAGCTTGAGCATCATCATTCCGGCCCTTAACGAAGCGGCCAACCTGCCGGAACTGTTGGCCGAGCTGGCGCCGTTACAGGCCCGTGGCGCAGAAATTATCGTGGCCGATGGCGGCAGCACGGACGGCAGTCGGGCGTTGTTGCCGGCTGGCGTCCTGTGGTTGGACACGCCCCGTGGCCGCGCCCGGCAAATGAATGCTGGCGCCGCCCAGGCTGCGGGCGCTGTGCTGTGGTTTGTGCATGCTGATACGCGCCTGCCGGCGGCTGCCGATCAATTGATCGAGGCAGCGTTGGTTGATGGACAGTGCTGCTGGGGGCGCTTCGATCTGCGCATCGACGGTCGCCCTTGGTTGCTCAAAATGGTGGCGCGGCTGATCAACTGGCGCTCGCGGCTGACCTCCATCGCCACCGGCGACCAAGGCATTTTCGTCCTGCGCAGCCGCTTCGAGGCCCTTGGTGGTTACGCTGATCAGCCGCTGATGGAAGATATCGAGCTGTGCACGCGTCTGCGCCAACTGAGCCGGCCGGCGTGCATCGCCACGCGCCTGAGCACCTCGGGGCGGCGCTGGGAGCAGCGCGGCGTGTGGCGCACGATATTCCTGATGTGGCGGCTGCGCTGGGCCTATTGGCGCGGCGTGCCGGTGGCGCAACTGGCCGAGGCCTATCGATGAGCGCCGTACGCATCATTATTTTTGCCAAGGCCCCGCAAGCCGGGCGGGCCAAAACTCGACTGATTCCGGCGCTGGGCGGTGAGGGCGCCGCGCGCCTGGCGCAGCGTATGTTGCAGACCACGCTGGCGACGGCCCAGGCCGCGGCACTCGGCCCGTTGCAGTTATGTCTGAGCCCGCCGCCTGGCGATCCGGCTTGGGCGGAGTTTGACTGGCCAGCTGGGGTGGAGCTGCGCGATCAGGGCGATGGCGACCTGGGCCAGCGTATGGCGCGTGCGGTCGAAGCGGGTGTGCAATTGGGCTTGCCGGTGCTATTGATTGGCACCGACTGCCCGCAACTGACGGCGCAATTGTTGCGTCAGGCGGCCGAGGGGCTGGCCCGTCACGACAGCGTGCTGTTTCCGGCCAGTGATGGCGGTTACGTCCTACTGGGCTTGCGGCAAAGCCATCCGCGAGTGTTCGCCGAGATTGCCTGGAGCAGCGCCAGCGTCGCCAGCAGCACCCGTGAGCGCCTGGCTGAGTTGGGTTGGAGCTTGTTCGAGGGGCCGGTACTGGACGATATCGATTGCCCCGAGGATTTGCCCAAAGTACCCGCGGGCTGGCTGCTGTAAGGGCAGGATGGCCCGGCGGCCCCAGCATTGGGGGCGCGCCGCGCGCAAGTCTGAAGCCTGCTTACTTCAGGCGCCGTTCCACGCCTTTTTCCACCAGTATCTTGGCGGAGATTTCTTCCACCGAGAAATGAGTGGAATTGATGTGCGGGATGTTCTCGCGACGGAACAGGTTTTCAACCTGGCGCACTTCGAATTCGCACTGGGCGTAACTGGCGTAGCGGCTGTTGGGCTTGCGCTCGTTACGGATGGCCGTGAGGCGGTCGGGGTCGATGGTCAGGCCGAACAGCTTGTCCTTGTGCTGCTTGAGGGCGGCTGGCAGTTGCAGGCGCTCCATGTCTTCTTCGGTCAGCGGGTAGTTGGCGGCGCGAATGCCATACTGCATGGCCATGTACAGGCAGGTCGGGGTTTTGCCACAACGTGAGACGCCCACCAAGATCAGGTCGGCCTTGTCGTAGTAATGAGTGCGGGCGCCGTCGTCGTTATCGAGGGCGAAGTTCACCGCATCAATCCGCTCCATGTAATTGGCGTTGTGTGAAATGGAGTGTGATTTGCCCACCGAGTAGGACGAATGAGACGTCAGTTCCTGCTCAAGCGGGGCTAAATAGGTCGAGAAAATGTCGATCATAAAGCCCGAAGATTCAGCCAGGATGTCGCGAATTTCCTGGTTAACCACGGTGTCAAAGATGATCGGGCGGCCCCCGTCTTTCTCTGCGGCAGCGTTTATTTGTTGTACCATTGCGCGCGCTTTTTCGATGCTGTCGATGTATGGGCGAGTGAGCTTGTCGAAGGTGATCGTTTCGAATTGCGCCAGCAAACTCTGACCCAGTGCTTCGGCCGTGATGCCGGTGCCATCGGAGATGAAAAAAGCGGTTCGTTTCATTTGCACCAAAGGCCTTAAGGTGGGGACGATTCTTGGCTATCATGGGCCAGTTTCGACAAGCCCTTGCCAGACGGCATTGTTACTTATTTTCAAGGGGCAGGCCACCGTGGCGCAGGGCGCCGCGGTAAGGGATTTTCCGGCATCCTGCGCTTTTCCAACCCACTAGTGGAGAGATCACCTTGGTAGAGTACGTAGTTTCCCTCGATAAGCTCGGCAACCACGACGTCGAGCACGTAGGGGGCAAGAACGCCTCCCTGGGCGAGATGATCAGCAATCTCGCCGGCGCCGGTGTATCGGTGCCTGGTGGTTTTGCCACCACCGCCCAGGCCTACCGCGACTTTCTCGAACTCAGTGGCCTGAATGAGCAGATCCATGCGGCTCTGGATGCGCTGGACGTGGATGACGTCAACGCTCTGGCCCGCACCGGTGCTCAGATCCGTCAGTGGGTGATGGAAGCCGAGTTCCCCGAGCGCCTGAACAGCGAAATCCGCACGGCATTCGAAGCCATGTCCGCCGGCAATCCAAATATGGCGGTGGCTGTGCGCTCTTCGGCGACCGCCGAAGACTTGCCGGATGCCTCGTTTGCTGGTCAGCAGGAAACCTTCCTGAACATCCGCGGTGTGGACAACGTGATCCGCGCGGCCAAGGAAGTATTCGCCTCACTGTTCAACGACCGTGCCATCGCTTACCGCGTACACCAGGGCTTCGACCACAAACTGGTCGCCCTGTCTGCTGGCGTGCAACGCATGGTCCGTTCGGAAACCGGCACTGCCGGCGTGCTGTTCACCCTCGACACCGAGTCGGGCTTCCGTGACGTGGTGTTTATCACCGGCGCTTACGGCCTGGGCGAAACCGTCGTGCAAGGTGCGGTCAACCCCGACGAATTTTACGTGCACAAGCAAACCCTGGAAGCTGGCCGCCCGGCCATCCTGCGCCGCAACCTGGGCAGCAAAGCAATCAAGATGGTCTACGGCGATGAAGCCAAGGCCGGTCGTTCGGTCAAAGTGGTCGATGTTGATCGCGCCGAGCGTTCGCGCTTCTGCCTGAGCGATGCCGAAGTCACCGAGTTGGCCAAACAGGCGCTGATCATCGAGAAGCACTACGGCCGGCCGATGGACATCGAGTGGGCCAAAGATGGCGATGACGGCAAGCTGTACATCGTCCAGGCTCGTCCGGAAACCGTGAAGAGCCGCTCCAATATCAATGTGATGGAGCGCTACCTGCTCAAGGAAAAAGGCACCGTACTGGTCGAAGGCCGTGCCATCGGCCAGCGCATTGGTGCTGGCCCGGTCAAGGTTATTCACGACGTGTCCGAGATGGACAAGGTTCAGCCCGGCGACGTGCTGGTTTCCGATATGACCGACCCGGACTGGGAGCCGGTGATGAAGCGCGCCAGCGCCATCGTCACCAACCGCGGTGGGCGTACGTGCCACGCTGCGATCATCGCCCGTGAACTGGGTATTCCGGCTGTGGTTGGCTGTGGCAATGCCACCCACGTGCTGAGCGATGGCCAGGGCGTAACCGTGTCCTGTGCCGAGGGTGATACCGGCTTTATCTTTGAAGGTCAGCTGGGCTTCGATATCCGCAAAAACTCCGTGGATGCCATGCCTGATCTGCCGTTCAAGATCATGATGAACGTCGGCAACCCGGACCGCGCTTTTGACTTCGCCCAGTTGCCTAATGAAGGTGTGGGCCTGGCGCGCCTGGAGTTCATCATCAATCGCATGATCGGCGTGCACCCGAAAGCTTTGTTGAACTTCGCCAGCCTGCCGGCGGAGATCAAGGACAGCGTCGAGAAGCGCATTGCCGGTTATGGCGATCCGGTTGGTTTCTACGTTGAAAAGCTGGTCGAGGGCATCAGTACTCTGGCTGCAGCCTTCTGGCCGAAGAAAGTCATCGTGCGCCTGTCGGACTTCAAGTCCAACGAATACGCCAACCTGATTGGCGGCAAGCTCTATGAGCCGGAAGAAGAGAACCCGATGCTGGGCTTCCGTGGTGCGTCGCGCTACATCAGCGAGTCGTTCCGCGACTGCTTCGAGCTGGAATGCCGGGCACTGAAGAAAGTGCGCAACGAGATGGGCCTGACCAACGTCGAGATCATGGTGCCGTTCGTGCGTACCCTCGGCGAAGCCAGCCAGGTGGTCGATCTGCTGGCCAGCAATGGCCTCAAACGCGGCGAAAATGACCTGCGCGTGATCATGATGTGCGAGCTGCCGTCCAACGCCATTCTGGCCGAGGAGTTCCTGGAGTTCTTCGACGGCTTCTCCATCGGCTCCAATGACCTGACCCAGCTGACCTTGGGCTTGGACCGTGACTCGGGGATCATTGCGCACCTGTTCGACGAGCGTAATCCGGCGGTCAAGAAGCTGCTGTCCAATGCCATTCAGGCGTGCCGCAAGGCCAACAAATACATTGGTATTTGTGGTCAGGGGCCGTCGGATCATCCGGACCTGGCACGTTGGCTGATGGAGCAGGGTATCGAGAGCGTTTCCCTGAACCCTGACTCGGTACTGGATACCTGGTTCTTCCTGGCGGAAGGCCAAGCACCGGCCTGATCATTCCTCATCCATGAAGGGGCGGGGTTTCCGCCCTTTTTTGTGTTCAGCACATCCATGTGCCTCACCCCTCCGGGGCTTGCGCTCAAAAACGCTCCTGGCGTTTTTGTGTCCTACCATCCTTGGCTGGCACTTTTCGGGCCGTCGCAGGGGCGACGTCAAAAATTGCTCCCGGCAACTTTTTGTTCAAGAAGCATTATGCAAAGCAGCAGCAGTCTATTCCCCGTCGCATTAATCAGTGCCGAGTTTCGTAACGACCTCAGCGAAGACGTTTATCGCCTCAAGCCTGGCAATAGTGGTGATTACAGCGTCGAGCTGGCCTTGACTCGCCTGGGCCAGGCCGGCAGTGAGCACACCCGTGGTGTGCCGGTCGTTCTTCTGCATGGCAGTTTTTCCAATCGGCGGTTCTGGTATTCACCCAAAGCCATTGGCCTAGGGCCGCACCTGGCGCGCTGTGGTTTTGATGTGTGGATCGCTGAGATGCGTGGCCACGGCTTGTCGCCGCGCAATCAGCAGTACAAGCACAACCGCGTCAGCGACTATGCACGCTACGACTTGCCGGCGATTGCCGCGTTCGTCCGCGAGCAGACAGGACAAGTGCCGCACTGGTTGGGTCACTCGCTTGGCGGTACGACCCTGACTGCGGCCCTCGGTGGTCATTACCTGGGGGAGCATGAGGTGGCCTCGGCCGCTTTGTTCGGCAGTCAAATCAGCCGAATCTACTGGCCACTGAAGGTGCCGCCGGTGGAGTGGGGCGGCCGCTTGCTGCTCAAGCGCTTTGCCCATCTCTCCGGCTCGCGGCTTAAGCGTGGCCCGGAGGACGAGCCCATTGGTTTAGCCCTGGAGAGCTTGCGTTGGCACGGTCTGTTCGGGCGTTTTGGCGATGCCGAGCGCGACTGGTGGGCGGGCCTGGCGGATGTGCAGGTGCCGGTACTGGCCGTCAGCGCCGAGGGTGATCGTCAGGACCCGCCATGGGCTTGCCACAAGCTGCTCAAGCAGTTTGGCTCGGCCGCGCGCGAGTACCTGTGTCTGGGACGCAAGACAGGTTTCTCCTCCGATTTTGGTCATGTCGAGATGTTGCTCAGCAAGCCGGCGCAGCAAGAGGTCTGGCCGCTGGTCGAGCATTGGCTGCAGCACCAGTGCTTGCCACCAGCGTTCCGCTCGCCGGCCGACGAGGTTAAGCTGTAGCTATTAGCCATTTGGGCTGTGCCGTTGCCGACCAGCCCCCGATATCTGAATTTTGTTGTTCCTTACAGGAGTTTTGCCATGCAATACGTCACTCCCGATTTGTGCGATGCCTACCCAGAGCTGGTGCAGGTAGTCGAGCCGATGTTCAGTAACTTCGGCGGCCATGATTCGTTTGGTGGTGAAATCGTCACCATCAAGTGTTTCGAGGACAACTCCCTGGTCAAGGATCAGGTTGATCTGGACGGCAAGGGCAAAGTGCTGGTTGTCGACGGCGGCGGTTCGCTGCGTCGCGCCCTGCTGGGCGACATGCTGGCTGAGAAAGCTGCCAAGAATGGCTGGGAAGGCCTGGTGGTGTATGGCTGCATCCGCGATGTGGATGTCATCGCGCAAACCGCGCTGGGCGTGCAGGCGCTGGCCAGCCACCCGATGAAGACCGACAAGCGCGGCATCGGCGACCTGAACGTGGCCGTCACCTTTGGCGGTGTGACATTCCGTCCGGGTGAGTACGTGTATGCCGACAACAACGGCATCATTGTTTCGCCGCAGCCGCTGCAAATGCCGGCCTAAGTTGTTGCCGTTGCACCCGCAGGCCTGCCTCCACGGCGGGCCTGTTTGTTTATTTGGATACCCGGCCCAGGAGTGGTAATGCACGAGGATGTAAATGCGCAGTCGGGCCTGGTCCACGGCTTTGTGCTGGATGGGCATGGTGGCGCGCGCCGCCTGGCGCGGGAGGCGCTAGACAGCCTGAGCTTGCAGCCCGAGGAAAGTCTCTGGCTGCATTGGGATCGCAGTCATCCCATGGCGCAGGAGTGGTTGCGCCAGCGCAGCGGGTTGAGTGAGTTCAGCTGTGATCTGCTGCTGGAGGAAAACACTCGGCCGCGGCTGCTGGCACTTCCGGGGGATGAGCTTCTGCTGTTTCTGCGTGGGGTCAATCTCAATCCCGGCGCCGAGCCTGAAGACATGGTGTCGATCCGCATCTTTGCCAACGCTCAGCAACTGATCTCCATGCGCTTGCGGCCAATGCGCGCGGTCAATGACCTGGCGCTGCAGTTTGCCCAAGGCCAGGGGCCGAAGACCATCTCCGAGTTGATGCTGGGGTTGGCCAGCCAGTTGACCAGCAAAGTGGAAAGCCTGGTGGTGGCCTTGACCGATCCGGTGGACGGCGAGGAGGAGCGCATTGATGCCGATGAGCGCTATGTGCCGGATCATGCCCAGTTGCAACAGGTCCGCCGCCGTTCGGCCGGATTGCGGCGTTTTTTGGCGCCGCAGCGCGACATCTATGCGCAGCTGTCCAGCCACCGGCGTCCCTGGTTCGATGAGGCAGCATCAGGGTACTGGAATGAGTTGCACAACCACCTGACCCGTTGTCTCGAAGAGCTGGAGTTGATCCGCGAGCGAGTGGCGCTGATCCTCGAGTCCGAGCATCGGCGTATGTCCGAGCAAATGAACCGGACCATGTACCGCTTCGGCATCATTACGGGTTTCTTCCTGCCTCTGAGTTTCCTCACCGGCTTACTGGGTATAAATGTTGGCGGTATTCCGGGTGCCGACCACACTTACGGCTTTGTCGTGGTGTGCCTGTTGATGGTGGGGTTGACCTGTGGCCAGTGGTGGCTGTTCCGCCGCTTGCGCTGGCTTTGACGTGACCAGCTGTCGTTTGCCAGCGTCTAGCCCCCATATACCCCGAGGTGCCTATGCACGATCCATTTGAACAATCACTGCGTGATCTGTTGAACACCGCGCCTTCCAGCCATGACGACGATGCTTGCCTGGGTCGCGTGCTGAAAACCGCCAACCGCCAGGTTGGTGCCGGTGATCTGTTCAGTTTGCTGGGGCACTGGATGGGTGCATTGATGATCGCCCTGAACAAGGGCTCGGCCCATGTGGCCCCGGTTTCCCGTCGTACTCCCTCCGTCCGTCCTGCTGATAAGGCTGATTGAACATGGAATTTGATCCTGTAACTCAAGGTTTGGTAGGCGCCATGGGCGCGCTCTGGACCCGTGTCGCCGTCTTCATCCCGAACCTGATTGGCGCTCTGGTGCTGGTGCTGCTCGGTTTTGTGGTGGCCAAACTGCTGGACACCTTGTTATCCAAGGTGCTGGCCAAAATCGGCTTGGACCGCCTGATGGCGGGCACCGGGCTGACCAAGATGATCGGCCGGGTCGGCATTCAGGTTTCGGTTTCGACCCTGATCGGCAAAATCGTCTACTGGTTCATCCTGCTGGTGTTTCTGGTCTCGGCCGCTGAGTTGCTGGGCCTTGAGCGGGTCTCCGCAACCCTCGATGTGCTGGCGCTGTATGTGCCGAAAGTATTCGGCGCAGCCCTGGTTCTGCTGGCTGGCGTGTTGCTGGCGCAACTGCTTAATGGCGTAGTACGCGGTGCTGCCGAAGGTGTTGGGCTGGAATATGCCAATGGCCTGGGTCGTATCGCGCAGGGTCTGATCATCATCATCAGCCTGTCGGTGGCCATTGGGCAGCTCGAGGTGAAGACCGATCTGCTCAACAACGTGATCGCCATTGTTCTGATCTCGGTGGGTGCGGCAGTGGCGCTGGCGCTGGGGCTGGGCAGTCGTGATATTGCCGGGCAAATTCTGGCGGGCATTTATGTGCGCGAGTTGTACGCGGTTGGGCAAGACATTCAGGTTGGCGAGATTGAGGGGCAGATCGAGGAAATCGGCACGGTTAAAACCACGCTGCTGACGGCCTCAGGCGAGCTGGTTTCTGTCGCCAATCGGGTGCTTCTTGAGCAGCGAGTGAGCAGTCACTAACGCTCCAAACCCTGCTACTGTATGCCGCTAACCCATTCCATTCGAGGTTTTGGGTGGCGGCTGTCTAGACCTGACTGCCGGCCCAATTCGTTTTGAATACAGTTCAAGCGTTATCCTCGCGTTACGATCCCCGTGAACTCTCGGATGAAGAGTTGGTGGAGCGTGCACGCGTCGAGCTATTCCACATTACTCGTGCTTATGAAGAGCTTATGCGCCGTTACCAGCGCACGCTGTTCAATGTCTGTGCGCGTTATCTGGGTAATGACCGTGATGCGGATGATGTCTGCCAGGAGGTCATGCTCAAGGTTCTTTATGGTTTAAAGAACTTTGAAGGCAAGTCCAAGTTTAAAACATGGCTATATAGCATCACGTATAACGAGTGCATTACCCAATATCGTAAAGAGCGGCGCAAACGCCGTTTGCTCGATGCTCTGAGTCTGGATCCGCTAGAAGAGGCGTCGGAAGAAAAAACGCCAAAGCCTGAGGATCGCGGCGGCCTAGATCGTTGGCTGGTGCATGTGAACCCGATTGATCGTGAGATTCTGGTGCTGCGGTTTGTTGCTGAACTGGAGTTCCAGGAAATCGCCGACATCATGCATATGGGCTTGAGCGCGACAAAAATGCGCTACAAACGTGCGCTGGACCGCTTACGCGAGAAATTTGCCGGTGTGACCGACGAATAGTTATGTGAAATTTTTGTTAGTTCGCGGGTCACGCGTGCTAAAATCCGAAACTGAGTTGTTCCTAAACTGTTGGGCAACTGTGTAATTCATGAATAATGGGGATTTACGGATGAAACTGAAAAACACCTTAGGCGTAGTCATTGGCGCTCTCGTTGCTGCCACTTCCATCGGCGCACTGGCTCAGGGCCAAGGCGCAGTCGAGGTGGATGCTTTCGGTAAGCGTTACATCACCGACAGCTCTCGCGATCTGAGCAACGGCAACCTGCTCGGCGGTTCGGTTGGTTACTTCCTGACTGATGACGTGCAACTGGCGCTGTCGTACGGCGAATACCACGACATGCGTTCGGAAAATGACACCGGCAACAAGAACATCAAAGGCAACCTGGCTGCCCTTGACGCCGTGTACAACTTCGGTACCCCAGGTGTAGGCCTGCGTCCTTTCGTGTCTGCTGGCTTCGCTCACCAGAACATCAGCAACGTTCCGGATCGTACCGGCCGTGACCACAGCACCTTCGCTAACGTGGGCACT
Organism: Pseudomonas sp. BGA-UO-ETr-WB11; assembly: GCF_059567785.1. NCBI lineage: Bacteria > Pseudomonadati > Pseudomonadota > Gammaproteobacteria > Pseudomonadales > Pseudomonadaceae > Pseudomonas > Pseudomonas sp. BGA-UO-ETr-WB11. The sequence goes on from NZ_JCAQOS010000007.1 coordinate 432,344, forward strand.
GGCGTGAAGTACTACTTCACCGAGAACGTTTTCGCCAAGGCTAGCGTTGACGCGATGTACAACATCGACGCTAACGAAACCGAAATGGCCGCTGGCCTGGGCATCGGCGCCAACTTCGGCGGCGGCACCAAGAAAGCTGAGCCAGCTCCAGTTGTTGCTGAAGTCTGCAACGACGAAGACAGCGACGGCGTGTGCGACAACCTGGACAAGTGCCCAGGCACCGAAGCCAACGCTACCGTTGATGCTGATGGCTGTGTAGTTGTTGCTGAAGCTGTTCGCGTTGAACTGGACGTGAAATTTGACTTCGATAAAGCTGACGTGAAGCAAGACAGCTACGGCGATATCAAAAACCTGGCTGACTTCATGAAGCAGTACCCACAAACCAGCACCACCGTGGAAGGTCACACTGACTCCGTTGGTTCTGACGCCTACAACCAGAAGCTGTCCGAGCGTCGTGCAAACGCTGTTCGTGCAGTACTGGTTAACCAGTACGGCGTTGAAGCTGATCGCGTAAACGCTGTAGGCAACGGCGAAGCTGCTCCGGTTGCTGACAACGCTAGCGAAGCTGGCCGCGCTGTAAACCGTCGCGTAGAAGCGGCTGTTGAAGCGGGTAAGTAAGTGCTGCACCGTCATGCTCAGCTAGCCTGAGCATGATCCGAAAAACCCGGCTCCGGCCGGGTTTTTTTATGCCCGTAAAAAAGCCCGACCTGGGCCGGGCAGTGCGCACAGGCGCAGGAGCGAAGCGGTTAGGCGCTGTGCACCAGGGCCAGCGCCTGGCGGCTTGCGGCGACATCGCCGAGCACCAGAATGGCAGGGCTTTTCAGCTGGAAGTCAGTGGCTGCGGCTTGCATGGCCGCAAGGGTGCTGCGGCATTCGCGCTGCTGCGGCAGTGAGGCGTTCTCGATCATCGCCACCGGCATGTCGGCGCGCATACCACCGGCCAACAGGCTGTCGCGAATCTCGCCCAATTTGGCCACGCCCATGTACACCACCAGGGTCGTGCCGCCTTGCGCCAGGGCGGCCCAATTCAGGCTGCTGTCATCCTGGGTGTGGGCGGTAACCAGAGTGACGCCACGGCTGACGCCGCGCAGGGTCAGGGGAATGCCGCAATTGGTCGCGCCCGCCAGGCCGGCGGTGATGCCATTGACCATTTCTACTTCGATTCCGAACTGCTCAAGCCAGTCGGCTTCTTCGCTGCCGCGCCCGAAGATGCACGGGTCACCGCCTTTCAGGCGTACCACGCACTTGCCTTGGCGGGCATAGCGCAGCATCAAGCGATGGATAAAGGCCTGGGGCGTGGAGCGGCAACCGCCGCGCTTGCCAACGCTGATCACCCGAGCGTCGGGGCAGTGCTCGAGCACGGCCGGGTTGACCAGGTCATCAATCATGACGATCTGCGCCTGTTTCAGGGCACGCACGGCCTTGAGGGTCAGCAACTCGGGGTCGCCAGGGCCTGCGCCTACCAGCCAGACTTTTGCGCTCATGGGTTTCTCCTCAGGCGTTAACAGTGGCGGACATCGGTTTCGCCAGCAGTTGTTTGATTTCCGGGACGCAGGAGCCGCATTGGCTGCCGCAACCGAGTTCCTGCTTCAGTCCAGCCAAATCCAGGCCGCGGCCGATACCGGCGCAAATGGCGTTGCGGCTGACGTTCATGCAGCTGCAAACGGTTTTACCGCCACTGCTGGGGGCTTCTGCGCTGCCGGGAGGCGTGCTCAGCGGTGCGAGGAACCAGCGGCGCAGTTCGGCATCGGCGCGCTGCTCCTGCCACAGGCTTTTCAGCCAGTCACGGGCAGCGGTCTCGCCGGCCAGGCGAATGGCAGTGATGCGGCCGTCTTCGATGCGTACGCGCTTGCCAACGGCCTTGCGCGGGTCGTCATAGGCCAGTACCGGACCGTCATTGAGGCCAAGCAACTGGTCGATTTGCGCCAGCAAGGCGTTGTCCGGCGGCACGGCCGCTGCGGCGCGCAGCACCAGGGCGGGGTGTTCGCGACCGCAGGGCACCAGGCTGGCATAGGTAAAACCTTCCAGCAGCGGGCGCAAGGCGCCGAGGCGATTCTGCACGTCGCCTTCTACCAGGGCGAACAACTGCCAGGGCAGGTCAACTTTGCTGACTTCCACCGCCGCGTGTTTCAGTTCAGGCTGTTTCGACAGCGGATCGAAGGCTGGTGAGGTCAATACGTTGGTGCCCAAGCCCTTGAGGAAGCGATCGCCCCAGTGCATGGGCAGGTAGGCATGGCCGGAGCGCACGCTGTCGTCGCTGTGTACCGGCAGTACCAGGCTGCCACGGCGACTCTTGAGCGTTACCAGCTGGCCGTCTTGCAGGCGCCGGCGGCGGAGTTCGTCCGGGTGCAGGCTGACCACGGCTTCTTCAGCGTGGGCAAACAGGCGTGGGGCGGTGCCGGTGCGGCTCATGCCGTGCCACTGGTCACGCAGGCGGCCGGTGTTGAGGCTCAGGGTAAAACGGGTATCGCGCTTTTCCTGCGGGGCGCGGTAGGCGTCGGCAATAAAGTGCGCTCGCCCGGTCAGCGTCGGGAACTGGGCGTTGGCGTACAGGCGCGCAGTGCCGGCGCTTGCGCCGCGGGGGAATGGCCATTGTTGCGGGCCTTGCGCATCCAGCAGCGCATAACTCAGGCCGCAGAGGTCGAGGTCGCGGTCTTCGGTCAGGTATTTGTATTCGTCGAACAGTGCTTGCGGGCTGTCGAAGTCAAACAGGCTGGCTTGGTCGGGGCGCAGCAGGGCTTCGAGACGGCGGGCGAAGTCATTGGTGATGGCCCAGTCCGGCCGCGCTTCAGCGGGTGCCGGCACGGCCTGGCGCACATGGGTGATGCGCCGTTCGGAGTTGGTCACCGTGCCTTCTTTCTCGCCCCAACTGGCGGCGGGTAGCAGCAGGTCGGCGTAGCGGCAGGTCTCGGTGTTGGCGAAGGCTTCTTGCACCACCACGAACGGGCAGCTGGCCAGCGCCTGGTGAATCAGGGTCTGGTTGGGCATCGACTGCGCGGGGTTGCTGCAGGCAATCCACAGGGCCTTGATGCGCCCGGCGTGGACGGCGTCAAACAGCTCAACTGCGGTCAGGCCGGTGTTGTCCGGCAATTGCTCGACGCCCCAGTAACGCGCCACTTCTTCACGGTGCTGGCGGTTGCCGGCGTCGCGGTGGCCAGGAAGCAGATTGCTGAGGCTGCCGGTTTCCCGTCCGCCCATGGCATTGGGCTGGCCAGTGAGGGAGAAGGGTCCGGCGCCGGCCCGGCCGATTTGCCCGGTGGCCAGGTGCAGGTTGATCAGGGCGCTGTTTTTAGCGCTGCCGCTGCTCGATTGGTTGAGGCCCATGCACCACAGAGACAGAAAGCTCGGCGCGCTGCCGATCAGGCGGGCGCAGGTCTGCAGGTCGGCCACCGGGATGCCGCAGAGTTCGCTGACCATTTGCGGGGTGTAGTCGCGCACCAGGGTCTTGAGGGCATCGAAGCCTTCGGTGTGCTGGTCGATAAAGCGCCGGTCGATCCAGCCTTCCCACATGAGGATGTGCAGCAGGCCGTGGAACAGCGCAACGTCGGTGCCGGGCTGCAGAGCTATGTGCAAGTCGGCCAGTTCGCAGGTGTCGGTGCGCCGTGGATCGATAACGATGATGCGCATTTCCGGGCGCTTGGCTTTGGCTTCTTCCAGGCGGCGAAACAGTACCGGATGGGCATAGGCCATATTGGAGCCGGCGATCAGCAGGCAGTCGGTCTGCTCGATGTCCTCGTAGTTGCACGGCGGCGCATCGGCACCCAGGCTGCGCTTGTAGCCGGCCACAGCCGAGGACATGCACAGCCGCGAGTTGCTATCGATGTTGTTGGTGCCGACCACCGCGCGGGCCAGCTTGTTGAAGGCGTAGTAATCCTCGGTCAGCAACTGGCCGGAGATATAGAACGCCACGCTGTCGGGGCCATGCTCGCGGATGGTTTCGGCGAACACATTGGCGGCGTGATCGAGGGCGTTGTCCCAGTCCGTGCGTGAACGCGCCAGGCCTTTGCCCAGGCGCAGTTCGGGGTACAGCGCGCGGGCACTGAGGTCGCCGGTGAGGTGCAGGGTCGAGCCCTTGCTGCACAGCTTGCCGAAGTTGGCGGGGTGCTGTGGATCGCCCTTGACGCCGAGAATCTGTTCGCCGTCATGCTCGATCAGCACGCCGCAGCCCACGCCGCAGTAGCAGCAGGTGGAGGCGGTGATGTGTGTGGCTGGGTTTGCGGTCATGGCTCTTGTCCCGTACGCCGCTGCCGCGCAAGGCGGTCAGCAGGCTGGCTGTTGCAGGCTTACGCGCACTCGGTGATGGTTTTCAGGGCCAGCAGGACCCGGCCGTTTTCCAGCTTGACCGGGTACTTGTGGGTGCAGCCGACGTCCGGCGCCAGGGCTTCGCCGCTTTCCAGGTCGATCTGCCAGTTGTGCAGCGGGCAGGCCACGCGCTTGCCGTAGATCAGCCCCTGGGACAGTGGGCCGCCTTTGTGTGGGCAGCGGTCGTCGAGGGCAAACACCTCGTCGTTGCTGGTGCGGAAGATGGCGATGTCGCCCTTGGGGCCGTCGACGATGCGCGAACCGAGCACGTTGATTTCTTCCAGGGCACAGATATCCAGCCAATTCATAACGTAGTCCTCAAGCAGGTTGTGCGGCTGGCGGGGCGCTTGTTCAGCCCCGCCAGGCGGCGGCACTCAGGCCAGTTCGGTGATCGCGATGCGGTCGAATTCTTTCTTCAGCTGCGGCTGTTCGATGCGCTCTTTCCACGGGTCCTGTTCAAACGACAGGGCGAACTGCAGGCGCGCATTCAGCGCTTGGCGGTTGCCTTCATCTTCCAGCACGGCCTTCTTGATATGGTCCATGCCAACGCGCTGCATGTAGTGCACGGTGCGCTCCAGGTAGAAGGCCTCCTCGCGATACAGCTGCAGGAAGGCGCCGTTGTATTCGCGCACTTCTTCGGCGGTTTTGACCTTGACGAAGAACTCAGCTACCTCGGTTTTGATCCCGCCGTTGCCGCCGATATACATCTCCCAGCCTGAATCCACACCGATGATGCCGACGTCCTTGATCCCTGCCTCGGCGCAGTTGCGCGGGCAGCCGGAGACCGCCAGCTTGACCTTGTGCGGCGACCACATGTTGAACAGGTCGTGTTCCAGGTCGATGCCCAGCTGGGTCGAGTTCTGCGTGCCGAAGCGGCAGAACTCGCTGCCAACGCAGGTCTTCACGGTGCGGATGGACTTGCCGTAGGCGTGGCCGGAGGGCATGTCGAGGTCTTTCCACACCGCCGGCAGATCTTCCTTCTTGATCCCCAGCAGGTCGATACGCTGACCGCCGGTGACCTTGACCATCGGCACGTTGTACTTGTCGGCGACGTCGGCGATCCGGCGTAGCTCGGACGGATTGGTGACGCCGCCCCACATGCGTGGCACGACCGAGTAGGTGCCGTCTTTTTGGATGTTGGCGTGGGCGCGCTCGTTGATCAGGCGCGACTGCGGATCGTCCTTGGCCTCACCTGGCCAGGTCGACAGCAGGTAATAGTTGAGGGCAGGGCGGCAGGTGCCGCAACCGTTGGGTGAGGTCCAGCCCATTTCAGTCATGGCCTGGCTCATGGTGATCAGGTGCTTGTCGCGGATCAGCTTGCGCACCTGGCCATGGTTCAGCTCGGTGCAACCGCACACGGCTTTTTCGCTTTTCGGTTTGACGTCGGCGGCGCCGCCGACGGTACTGATCAGGATCTGCTCAACCAGGCCGGCGCAGGAGCCGCAGGAGCTGGCGGCCTTGGTGTGTTTCTTGACCTCGTCAACACTGAACAGGCCGTTTTCCTGAATGGCCTTGACGATGGTGCCCTTGCACACGCCGTTACAGCCGCACACTTCGGCGCTGTCAGGCATGCTCGCGGTGCTGTTCTGGCCCTGGTGGCCGACGTCGCCGATGACGTTCTCACCGAACATCAGGTGATCGCGGATCTGGCTGATGTTGGCGTTTTCTTTCACTTGGCGGAAATACCAGCCGCCGTCCGCGGTGTCGCCGTACAGGCAGGCACCGACCAGGATGTCGTCCTTGATCACCAGCTTCTTGTACACGCCGCCGATAGGGTCGGAGAGGGTGATGGTTTCGGTGCCGTCGGCGCCCATGAATTCGCCAGCGGAGAACAGGTCGATGCCGGTGACTTTCAACTTGGTTGAGGTGACCGAGCCCTGGTAACGGGCAAAACCGAGTTGGGCCAGGTGGTTGGCGCAGACCTTAGCCTGGTCGAACAACGGCGCCACCAGGCCGTAGGCGGTGCCACGGTGGTTGGCACACTCGCCGATCGAATACACGCGCGGGTCGTAGGTCTGCATGGTGTCGTTGACGAGGATGCCGCGGTTGCACGGAATGCCGGCTTTCTCAGCCAGTTCGGTGTTGGGGCGGATACCGGCGGCCATCACCACCAGGTCGGCGGGGATCACGTCGCCACTCTTGAACTGCACCGCGCAGACCCGGCCTTCGCCGTTGTCCATCAGTTCTTCGGTCTGTTCATTGAGACGGAAGTGAATGCCGCGCGCTTCCAGGGCGGTTTGCAGCAACTTGCCGGCGGTGCGGTCGAGCTGACGCTCCAATAGCCAGTCGGACAAGTGCACCACGGTCACGTCCATGCCGCGCAGCTTGAGGCCGTTGGCCGCTTCCAGGCCGAGCAGGCCGCCGCCGATGACCACGGCGTGGCTGTGGGTTTTGGCGGTGTCGATCATCATCTGGGTGTCGGCGATGTCGCGGTAGCCGATCACGCCGTGCAGCTTGTTGCCCGGCACCGGCAGGATAAACGGGTTGGAGCCAGTGGCGATCAGCAGGCGATCGTACTCGGCGCTGGTGCCGTCTTCGGCAATCACCAGGCGCTTTTTGCGGTCGATCTGCACCACTTTGCGATTGAGCAGCAGGCGGATGTTGTGGTCGGCATACCAGCTGAGGTCGTTGAGCACGATCTCTTCGAAGGTCTGCTCGCCAGCCAGCACCGGCGACAACAGAATGCGGTTGTAGTTGGGGTGCGGTTCGGCGCCGAACACGGTGATGTCGTAGAGATCGGGGGCCAGCTTGAGCAGCTCTTCCAGGGTGCGAACCCCGGCCATGCCGTTACCGATCATTACCAACTTGAGTTTGTTCATGGCTTTACTCCACGCATCTGCAACCGCATTTCTAGGGATAAAAAAAGGCGCCCTGCCAGTTACCTAGCAGGACGCCTTTGTCCAAGTCCCGTTCTGTCGGGAAGTGCGGCCTTCATCGTTGAGGGCTGCGCTTTATTTAAATTGTCAGATTGGCTATTGCAGGGGTTGTGCCAACTTTGCCCAGGCGCGGTATTTGGGCCCTTGCCAGGGGTTTTAAGGTCGGCCTTGAGGGCGTTGCGCACTGCTTTAAGGCAAAGTTGCACCGCGGTGGTGCCTGCATGCTGCCTGGCGGGGCGTCAGCCCTGCATCAACAGCACCAGCAATACCAGGTTGGCCAGCAGCGACAGCAGCGCCAGACCACGCCAGACAGCCAGGGGTTCGCGCTCCAGCAATGGTCGTGGGCGGCTGCTGATGGCTTCACGCTCGCCACGTTCGAACAGCAGCAGCCATTCCTCTGCGGTCTCGAAGCGCTCCGCCGGGTTGGCGGTCACGGCGCGGTTCAGGCAGTCGTCCAGCCAGTTCGGCAGGTCCGGACGGTAGCGGCTGGCGGCGGTCGGCTGGCCAAAGCGCGGGTGCTGGAAGGCTTCGATTTCGCCGTAGGGGTAATGCCCGGTCAGCAGGTAATAGAGGCTGACGCCGGCGGCATAGAGATCCTGCTGTGCGCTGGGAGAAGCGCCGGCAAAGGCTTCTGGGGCGATGTAACTGGGGGTGCCCGGCACGCTGTGTTCTTCATCGCGCGACAGGCCAGGGCAATACGCCAGGCCAAGATCAAGCACGCGCAGCTCGCCATCCTCGCTCCACAGCAGGTTTTCCGGCTTGATGTCGCGGTGCAGGATATTGCGTCGGTGCAGCATGCCCAGCGCCCGTAACAGGCGCGGGGCAATCTCCAGCCAGTGCGGCAGGGCCAGCGGGCCGTTTAGGCGCAGCTGTTCGGCCAGGGTCTGGCCGCGGTATTCGCGCTGCACGTAATACAGGTGCTGGCGTTGAGGCAGGGGGTGGGCCTCGGCAAAATGGCGGCCGGCCACCCGCTTGAGAAACCACTCTTCCTGCAGCAGTGCCGGGCCGGCCTGTGGGTCGTTATGACGGCTCGGTGGCAGGGTCTTGAGCAGCCAGGCGCGTTGCTGGTTGTCGTGCACCCGGTACAGCAGGGACTGGCGTGACTCGCCCAGCAGGCTTTCTACCTGCCAGCCCTCGAAGGTTTGGCCAGCGCGCAGTTTCGGCGGCAGCGGCCATTGGTCGAGCTGGGCCAGGGTGTCGGCCAGGGCGCTTTGCGGCAACTGTTCGATGCGCACCAGCAGGGCGCTGGCGTTGTCCTGGCTGCCGGCCAGATGGGCGGCGCTGACCAGGGCTTGGCAGGCGGCAGTGGGTTCGGCTTCGGCCTGCAGGATGCTGCGAATGCCATGATCGCCGAGCACCGACCAGATGCCGTCGCAGACCAGCAGGAAACTCTCGCCTTCGTGCAGTTCGCCTTCCAGGTAATCCACCACCAGGTGCTGATCCAGGCCCAGGGCACGTTTGAGCACATGCTGCATGCCGGGCTGTTCCCAGACATGGTCCTCGGTCAGCAGCTCCAGGGTGTCGGCGTGCCAGCGGTAGGCGCGGCAGTCGCCGACGTGGGCCAGGGTAAAACGCCGCCCCCGTAGTACCAAGGCGGTGAGGGTGGTGAGCAGCGGCTGGCCGCCACCATTGGCCTGTAGCCAGCGATTGTGGGCGATCAGCAGGCGATCGAGCGATTGCGCCACGGCCCAGGTTTCTGGTGTGGCGTAGTAATCCAGGGCCAGGGCCTGCAGGGTGGCGCGGGCGGCGAGGCCGCCGTCGGCGCATTGGCTGACGCCATCGGCGAGGGCGAACAGGCTGCCTTTGCTGGCGGCCAGGGCCGGCGTCGGCGTGACGATGCGCAGGGCATCCTGGTTCTCGGCCCGGGGGCCGGTGGCCGTGGCTTCACCAGCGCTCAATTGCAGGCTCATGGGCGACTCTCTCGGTGTGGCTGACGACAAAGCCCGCGGCGGCAAAAACCGGCGCGGGCCATGACAAGGTTAGGGGCTAGTGCTTAAACCCGTGCAGCCGTCACGGCCGCCGAGCCCCAGGTGGTTCTCCAGCGCAGTTTGACCCCATAGAGGCCGAACCAGGCGAGGATACCCAGGCTGGCAAACAGCCACAGGCCCAGTTGGTAGTCGCCGGTGGATTGCTTGACCGCACCCAGGCCGGCTGCCAACAGGAAGCCACCGATGCCGCCGGCCATGCCGATCAGACCAGTCATTACGCCGATTTCCTTGCGAAAGCGCTGCGGCACCAGTTGGAACACGGCACCGTTACCGGCCCCTAGGCTGAGCATGGCGACCACGAACAGCGCCAGGGCCGCGGTGGCGCTGGGCAGGTTGAAGCCGACGGCGCAGATGCTCAGCGAAGCCACGGTGTAGACCACCAACAGGCTGCGGATGCCGCCGATCCGGTCGGCCAGGGCGCCGCCCAGGGGGCGCATCAGGCTGCCGGCGAAAACGCAGGCAGCGGTGTAGTAGCCCGCCTTGACCGGGTCGAAACCGTACTGGTCATGGAAGTAGCCGGGCAGGGTGCTGGCCAGGCCGAGGAAGCCGCCGAAGGTGACGCTGTAGAAGAACATAAACCACCAGCTGTCGCGGTCACCGAGGGCTTTCAGGTAGTCGGCCAGGGCTTTCGGGGCGGGGCGGTTGGGGGCGTTCTTGGCCACGCTGGCGAAGATGATCAGGGTCAGCACAAGCGGGATCAGCGCCAGGCCGAACACATTGCCCCAGCCGAAGGCTGCAGCCAGGCCTGGCGCAAACAGGGCGGCGAGCACGGTGCCCGAGTTGCCCGCACCGGCGATGCCCATGGCCTTGCCCTGGTGCTCTGGCGGATACCACTGGGAAGCCAGCGGCAGGGAAACCGCAAACGAGGCACCGGCAAAGCCGAGGAACAGTCCCAGCAGTAGAGCCTGCTCATAGCTGTGAATGCCCAGTTGCCAGGCGCAGAACAGGGCGCCGATGACGATCACCTGGCCGATCAGACCGGCGGTTTTTGGCGAGGTGCGGTCCGCCAAGATACCCATCAGGAAGCGCAGCACGGCACCGGCGAGGATCGGCGTGGCGACCATCATGCCGCGTTGTTGGGTGGTCAGCTGCAGGTCGGCGGCAATTTGCACGCCCATTGGACCGAGCACATACCAGATCATGAAACTCAGATCGAAATAGAGAAAGGCTGCAAACAGCGTGGGCGCGTGGCCGGCTTTCCAGAAACTTGTATTCATCGAACACCTCGTTGGCTCAAAGGGGCCCGGTCGGGTCAGGGTTCAGCATGGTCGTGGACACGCTGACCTTGACCCGCCGGGGAGGTCGTCTGCTTGTGGCGGACAACCCTGCGGCCGAAGCCACAGTCAGGTTGAGAGAGTTGCTAGCGGAACGTCCGGATCACGGCCCGTCCACCGCCCCGATCACTGGGGCCAAACGCAAAAGACGCCGCGCCATGGCTCACATTGCTGCGAGGATGACGCGACGTCTTTGTCGTGCGGTGGCAACCGTCTTTGGTTGCCGCTGCGAGGGTATTTGCAAGAGCTGAGCCAGGTCTGCCTGGTGCCGCTAAATCAGCGCTTGAGTGCAGTTCAGGCGCACGCCGTGGGCTGAAACGGGGCGTGATGGCGAATGGGTGCGCCGAGTTGGGGCGCTGCCGGGCTCAGCTCAGCCAGTTGACCTTGGGGAATTTATTGCGGAACGCCTCGGGTATGGGCGTGACCTGGCTGCTGCTGTAGTTGAAAAATACAAAACCCGATTTGGCCATGGCCACCAGCGTGCCGTCGGCTGGGCGGGTGATACGGAAGGTGATGTCGCCCCCATAGGTGTTGAAGTCCATCACGCCGACTTCAAACAGCAATTGGTCGCGGGCGTGGGCTTCGGCTTTATAGGTGGTGGCCAGGTCGGTGACGATGATGCCGACGCCTTCGCTGGCCGCTTCGGTAATGCCGAACTCGAAAAGAAAACGCGCCCGCGCCTCGGAAATCATCGAGATCATCGAGTCGTTGCCCAGGTGATTGGCACCATTGATGTCGGTGACCCGCACCGTCAGCTGGGTCTGGTAGCAGTACTGGTCTTCGGGAAAGTGCAGGGACAGGCGGGCCATGGCGGGTCTCGGGGCAGGGCCGCCGCTATCGGGCAGCCAGCAGTGGTGGTTTCAGAGCGCCTGCAGGCGCTCGGCGAGGCGGCCATTATCGGCCAGTTCTAGGAATTCATCACCCAGGCGCTGGCTCTCGGCCATGGCCTGATCCCAGTAGCGCCGGCGGCCGGTCGGATCGCCCAGGTAGCGTTTGAAGTCGTTGCGGTCCGGCAGCTTGCCGTGGGGCAGGCGGGCCAGGTATTCGCGTGATGGGGCGAGCAGCAGCACGTCCTGCAGGCGACCATTGTCGGCCCGGCGCCAGGGCAGGCTCTTGTCGAACCAGCCGGGAATCACTCGGTCGGTGAAGTGCGGGTAGAGCACGATGTCGCTGCCGCTGTAGGGCAGGTCGAGGTGATAGTCGAGCAGGCCGCCATCGCGGTAGGTGCCTTTGGCCGCGCCGGGGATGTCGCGCACCGCTTCCATGACCATGGGAATGGAGCCAGAGGCCAGCAGGCTGTGGCGCAGGTTTTCCGGGGTCAGGCTCAGGTAGCGCGTGGTGAAATCATCCAGGGCCTGCAATGGCGGGGCTTGGCGACTGTCGTGGGCAATCAGACGTTCGAAGTGTTTGCCCAGCCGTGCGCGGCTTAGCAGGTTGTTGCCGATCACGGCCGACAGCCCGAGGCCTAGGCGTTTGGGGTGATCCTCGGCGAGCAGGCCATGGCTTTTGACCACCACGATGTTCAGGCGATAGTGGGGGTTGTTCAGCAACTGGGCGTCCTGGCCGTCGAGCAGGTCGGCGAGCATCTGCCGACAGCTGGCGCTGACCTCGGCTCTGTTGCTGTCTTTGCTGAAGTGCTGGTCGTTGTACAGCTCGCCAAGGCGACGAATGCCGGCGGCAGCATCGGGCAGGCAGGCACTGGCAAAGCGCCAGGAGCCAATGGATGCACCGATCAGGGCGCGCTCACGGGGCGCACGGGCCAGCCAGTCGCCAAACAGCGCCAGGTCCAGGCCCTGAATACCCAGGGCCTTCGGGCCGCCGGCGGCGCCGGGCAAAATCCCGACATCTGAGGGCGTCAGGCCATTGGCCTTGATCCGCTCCAGGGCACGGGGGCCGGCCTTGATGGTCAGGGCCGGGGATTTGATCTGTATGGCGTGCATGCCGCTCTCCCTTATAACTGGTCGTGATTATAAAGACCCTCCGGCACAGACCAAGTGACTTCACCGCGTGAATGATCGGCACATGGCCGCTGGCGTTATCGGCTTAAGCTTGGGTTAAGCCTGGGCGGGGATGATCAGCGCCATGACCGGCGCGGGCCCGGACCACTAGGAGAACTGCATGTTGCGCAATACCGAAGACACCTATGGCAGCGTCAGTCGCGCCCTGCACTGGCTGATGGCGCTGCTGATCATCGGCATGCTGGCCGGCGGGTTCCTGATGGGTGAGTTTGGCCGTGATAATCCCCTGCGGCCGGTGCTCTACAGCCTGCATAAATCCACTGGCAGCCTATTGCTGCTGCTGATCGGCCTGCGCCTGCTGTGGACCCTGGTCAACCCTAAGCCGCGCGCCATTGGTGACAATGGCCCGGCCAACCTGCTGGCCAAGGGTGTGCACATCGGTTTGTACGTGTTGATGATCGGCCTGCCGTTGTCGGGTTATTTGTTGGTGGCTTTGGGCACCAGCACTAAACCGTTCGAGTTCTATGGCCTGTTCCCTCTACCCAAGTTCACCCCTAACGGCGATGTGCGGGAAATTGCCGAAGAGCTGCATGAGAACCTGCCGTGGTTCGCCATTGCCTTGATCGGCCTGCACATTGCTGGCGGCCTTAAACGCCACTTTATTGAGCGTGACGGCACCCTGGCGCGGATGTGGCGCTCCTGATCAGTGCTTGCCCAGACATAAAAAAAGCCCGGCCATGTGCCGGGCTTTTTTTATGTCGCGCGGCTTTACATGCCGTTGGCGAACTCGGGTTGGCTAAGGTCGATGCTGGCGCGCACCGGCTGCAGTGCCTGGGCGTATTTGTTGAGAATATCCAGGGCGTAATCGATGCGTGGGCGCAGGCGCTGATCGTCTTCATTGCTGGCGGCGCCGTCGTTCAAGACCTGCTCGGCATGGCGCACGATCAGGTGTTCGGGGATGTAGCAAAGGCGGCAGTTTTTGTAGCTGGACGCGCGCAGTTCGCTGATCGGATAAGCGCCGCCGATGCCGGACGAAACGCCCACCAATAGCCCAGGCTTGTGCGCCAGTTCGGCCTTGCTGGCATAGATGAAGAAGTTTTTGATCGCCGGGCAGGCCATGCCATTCCATTCCGGGGCGACGATTACCAGCGCGTCGGCGTTCTTCAACTGTTCGGCATACTGTGGCCATGGGCCGCTGTCATCGCTTGGCCAGAGCGGCAACGGGCCTGCGCCCAAGTTGATCACGCTGCAGTGTGCGGCACTGCTGTGACCCTGTTCGATCAGGCGTTGGCGGAGAAATTCAGCCACTTTGGCGGACTGGCTGTTGGCGCGGCTGGAGCCGGCGACGAGAACAAAATTGAGCATCGGTGTTTCTCCCTTGAGGTCCGAAAAACCCTAGTGTGCAGCGCAGTCCAGGGCAAGGAGGGGCACGCCAGGCTGGCGCGCAAATGACGCCAGCCTGAGTGCAAACACCTTTATACGCGGAATTGATCCATCAATTTTTGCTGATGGTTAGCCAGGCTGTTGAGAGCTTGACTGACCTGGGCCGATTCGGCCGCCTGGCTGGAAATAGCTTCGGTGACGTCACGGATTGAGGAGATATTGCGGTTGATCTCGTCCGCTACCGAGCTTTGCTCTTCCGCGGCACTGGCGATTTGCAGGTTCATGTCGGTGATCACGCCGACAGCTTCGCCAATGCGCTGCAGGGCGGCCACTGCCATTTCCACTTGGGTCACGCTGCCCTGGGCCTGACGATGGCTGCTGTGCATGCTGTTGACCACTTCGCGGGTGCCGCTTTGCAGGCCTTCGATCACTTGGCGGATCTCCTCCACGGAATCCTGGGTGCGTTTGGCCAGGTTGCGCACCTCATCGGCCACCACAGCAAAACCGCGCCCGGCTTCCCCGGCGCGGGCGGCTTCGATGGCGGCATTGAGGGCCAGCAGGTTGGTTTGCTCGGCGATCGAGCGGATCACTTCCAACACCGAACCAATCTTATCGCTGCTACTGGCCAGGCCTTCGACCTCGCGCATGGCAGTGGTCATTTCGCTGGCCAAGTGCTCAATGCTCAGGGTCGTGGTGTCGATCACGCCCAGCCCTTCACGGGTGGCCTGGTCGGCGCCGCGAGCGGCCTCGGCTGCCTGGGCCGCACTGCGGGCCACGTCCTGGGCGGTGGCGCTCATTTCATGGAAGGCTGTCGCCACTTGATCAACTTCGCGGTATTGCTGCTGCATACCGGCGCTGGTCTGGTTGGCAATCGCCGAGGACTGGTCGGCGGTGCTGCGGGCATCCTGAACGGAGTTTTTCACGTCGCTGATGATCGGTTGCAGCTTGTCGAGAAAACGGTTGAACCAGCCCGTCAGCTCACCCAGTTCATCCTGCTTGGCGTAAGCCAGGCGACGGGTCAGGTCGCCTTCGCCGGAGGCGATGTCCTTGAGCATGGCCGCCACGCCAAGGATCGGCCGGGTAACGCCGCGGGCGGTCAGCCACATCAGCAGCAGGCCGAGGAGCACGGCAAGCAGGCCCAGTACTAGTGATTTAGCGCTGTCGGCGGTGCTTTGCTGGTCGAGTTGTTCTTCCAGTTGCAGGGCTGGCTTGAGCAGCACGGCATTGGGTACTTCCAGCAGAACGCTCCAGGGCTGGGCGCCAGGGATCGGCTGCCACGGGCTGATAAGGCGCTGCATCTGCGAATGTTTAAGCACCGCCGGCTCGCCGCGCTTGACCAGGTCAAGCAGCTCGCTACCTTGCTCAGCAAAAGCCTTCAGCAGAGGTTCGCCCAGCAGTTTGCTGTTATTGCTGTGACCCGCGAGCAGCCCGACAGGGCTGATGATGCTGACCTGGCCGGCACCCTCATAGAGCGCTTTATGCGCTTGCATGCTGAGTTTTTGCAGGCTATCGAGACTGATATCGACGCCCATCACGCCGACCACTTTGCCGTCCAGCAGCAGGGGAAAGGCGATGCTGGTCATGAGGATTTGTTTGCCGCCGACATCGTCGAAGTAGGGGTCAAGCACACAGGCTGCCTTGGTGTCGCGGGGGCAGGTGTACCAGGCGTTGTAGGGCGTGCCGCTGGGGCCGGCCGTGGTGTCGGCGAGTTGTTCCTCGGTGAGGGGCTCGGACTCCAACTCACCAACGGTAGCCTGGCTCCAGTACAGCGAGAAACGGCCTTTATCGTTGCTGCCCAGCTCCGCCTGGCCAGCGAACAGATTGTCTTTGCCGTCCAGGGCATTGGTCTCGAACACCACATACAAGCCCAGCAGATCGGGGTTGCCTTCCAGTGCAGTACGCACCTGGCGGGTCATGTCTTCGCGCAGGTCAAAGGCGTCAAGAAAACGTTTTTCGGCCTGTGCGCGCAGGAACAGCACTTGGCGCGAGAAGCCTTTACCGTACTGGTAAGCGTCCATGAAGTAGCGCTGGATCTCCAGCGCTTGGGCTTCGGCGCGAGCCTGCATGCGCAATTGCGCCGCTTGTTCGAGCATCTGGCTGCTGGAGTGCTTGACCAGCTCAGCGCTGTTACGCGCCTGGTACAGGGAGGTGGCCACCAGCAAGGTCACGATTACCAGTAAGCAAAGTCCGGCCAGTAGCGTAATTTTCCACTGGATAGAGAGGCGACTGAACGGCATGGGGGTGATCCTTTTGGGTGTGCTCTGGACTGAGTAGCTATCGGCCGTGGCCGGGGCTTCTTGATGTGCACTGTGGCGACTTAGCGCCCAAGGCTATGTTTATAAAGCAAGAAGTATGCACAGAATGAATAAGATACTGAACATTAATAACGTGATGCGTTGCAAATTCTGCACGTGGCGAGGGGCTTTTTGTGGTGGCTCCATGCAGATTTCCGTGCTAACAGAGCCGCGCTTGGTCCTGCTCGATGTTATCGGCATCATGTGCAACTCTCGGTGGCGGCCTAATCGTTGTAATCCGCTGGCCAGTCCTTCCTTCTTGCGTGAGTAATCCCTGTGCTAAAAATCATGGCGCTGTTCTTTGCCACCGCCGTGGCGGAAATCATCGGCTGCTTTTTGCCGTACCTGTGGCTGCGCAAGGATGGCTCGGTGTGGCTGTTGTTGCCGGCAGCGCTGAGTCTGGTGTTGTTTGTCTGGCTGCTGAGTCTGCATCCGGCGGCCAGTGGCCGGGTGTATGCCGCCTATGGTGGGGTGTATGTGGTCAGCGCGTTGCTCTGGCTGCGTGTTGTCGATGGGGTCAAGCTCAGTCCGCTGGACTGGTTGGGCGCTGGGGTGACGTTAGTGGGTATGGCCATCATCGTCAGCGCCTGGAAGGCCGCATGAGTCGGTGCTGGAACTGATGGCTTATTTCGGTCTTTTTCTGCTGGCGCTCGGCGCTGCGACCCTGTTGCCCCTGCAGTCAGAGGCCGGGCTGGTGGCCCTGTTGCTGACCGATGAGTACAACGTGGCCGGCTTGTTGTTGGTGGCCATCGCCGGCAACACCTTGGGCTCGACCATTAATTGGTGGTTGGGCCGTGAGCTGGTGCGTTTTCAATCGCGCCGCTGGTTTCCGGTTAGCCCGGCGCAGTTGCTGCGGGCACAAGGTTGGTACAAGCGTTACGGGCGCTGGAGCTTACTGCTGAGCTGGTTGCCGGTGGTCGGTGACCCCCTGACCTTGGTTGCCGGGGTGATGCGCGAACCCTTTGTGCGCTTCTTGTTGCTGGTGCTAGTGGTCAAGAGCGGTCGTTACCTGGTGTTGGCAGCCTTGGTGCTGTAGCCGTTGAGTCGTCCGCAAGGGATCAGCGGCAACGCAAAAAAGTATGTCGCCCCAGGAGATAGCAGCAATAGTTGTGGCTGAAGCCGCGCTTATACATGTGACTTTGACGGATGCGCAGCCACAAAAAAGCCCCGAACTTCGGGGCTTTTTTGTGGCTTGCTTGCAGTTACAGCGCCGTAAGGGCCGTGTGTTGCAGCAACTCCAGCAGCGGTTGCGGGTACACGCCGAGCAGCAGGGTCAGAGCGGCAATCGCCATCAGCATGATGCCGCCAGCGCGCTGACCCCAGTTCTCCGGCGCATCGTGACGATGCAGGCCCGGTGTCACCAGGAACAGGGTGATCATCACCCGCAGGTAATAGAACACGCCGATGGCGCTGCCGATGATCAAACTACCCAGCAGCCACCACAGGTGCGCCTCGACGCCCACGGCGATGATGTAGAACTTACCGATAAAGCCCGCCGTTAGCGGGATGCCCGCCAGCGACAGCATCATCAAGGTTAGTACTGCCGTAAGGGTTGGCCGACGCCAGAACAGGCCGCGGTATTCGTACAGTGCATCACAGTCACGGCCGTGGAATGGAGTGGACATCAGTGTGACCACACCGAAGGCACCCAGGCTGGTCAGCACATAAGTGGTCAGGTACACGCCAATGGCCTCCACCGCCATGCCATTGCTGGCAATCAGGGCCACCAGCAGATAGCCGAAGTGGGCGATGGAGGAGTAACCGAGCAGGCGCTTGATGTTGGTCTGGGTCAGGGCCAGCAGGTTGCCGACCAGGATCGAGGCGATCGCGATGATGCTCAGTAGGTCGTTCAACCAGCCGCCAGCCAGAGCTGGGGACAGCTGATACAGGCGCAGCAGCACGGCAAACACGGCCACCTTACTGGCGGTAGCAAGAAAGGCCGCCACTGGCGCGGGTGCGCCTTCATAGACGTCTGGCGTCCACAGGTGGAAGGGCACCATCGACAGTTTGAAGGCCAGACCGACCATCATCATGCCAACGCCCAGGTGCACCAGTTGACTGAGTTGGCCAGCAGCGCCCAGCTTGCTGCCCAGGCCGGCAAAGCTCAGGGTGCCCGCATCGGCGTACAACAAAGCCATGCCAAACAGCAAAAAGGCCGAGCCGGCAGCCGAGAGGACCATGTATTTGATCCCGGCTTCCAACGAGCGCTTGTTGAAGAAGGCGTAGGCCACCAGGCCATAGACCGGCACTGAGAGCAGCTCCAGACCGATAAATAGGCCCGCCAGGTGCTGAGCGCTGACCAGTACGATACCGCCGGCGGCGGCCAGCAGAATCAGCAGGTAGAACTCTTCACGGTTGCCCGGAAAGCCAGGGCCGCTGTCGCCTTCACCGCCCAGATAGGCATGAGCCAGGGTGACGCAGGCCAAAGTCGCGGCGAGGATCAGGCCGATGTAGAAGCAGGCATAGCTGTCTATCTGCAGCAGGCCGGTGACGGCCAACGGCGCGACCTTGAGGGCTGGGATGATCGACAGTAGGGCCAGGTTGAGGCCTACCACCGAGAGCACGAAGGTCTGCGAGTGATGACGCCGCCAGGCAATCGCCAGCATGACCACCACGATGGTGGCACAGGTGACCAGCAGCGGTAGCAGGGCGATGAGGTGTTGAGTGGTCAATTCCATAACTCTTACTTACCGGGCCGAAGCGAGTTGAGTGAAGGCCGTGTCCAGCCAGCTTTGCACGCCCTGCATGGTGGCGGCGGAAGTATCCAAAATCGGTTGCGGATACACCCCGAGCAGAATCAGCAGGATCGCCAGGCTCAAGGCCATGCCCAGTTCACGGCCGTTCATGCCGCGCAGGGTATGCTCGGCCTTGGCCGGACCGAAGTAGGCGCGGTGGATCATGATCAGCGAGTAAACCGAACCGAACACCAAGCCGAAGGTGGCCACCACCACGATCCAAGGCGTGCTCTTGAACGAGCCCAGCAGGATCAGGAATTCGCCGACAAAGTTACCGGTCCCCGGCAAGCCCAGCGACGCGGCGGCGAAGAACAGGCTTATTGCTGGCAGGTACGCTATGCGTGACCAGAGGCCGCCCATCTCGCGCATGTCACGGGTGTGCAGGCGCTCATAGAGCTGACCGCAGAGGATAAACAGTGCTGCTGCGGACAGGCCGTGAGCGAGCATCTGCACCACCACGCCTTGCAGCGCTTGCTGGCTGCCGGAGTAGATGCCGATCAGGATAAAGCCCATGTGCGAGACGCTGGAGTAGGCCACCAGGCGCTTGATGTCGTTTTGTGCAAAGGCCAGGAAGGCACCGTAGAAAATGCCGATTAGGCCGAGCACCATGGCGATTGGGGCGAACTCGGCCGATGCGTTGGGGAACAACGGCAGGGCAAAGCGCAGCAGACCGTAAGCGGCTGTTTTCAGCAGGATGCCGGCCAGGTCCACGGAGCCAGCCGTGGGTGCCTGGGCGTGGGCGTCCGGCAGCCAGGAGTGGAACGGCACGACCGGCAGCTTGACCGCGAAAGCGACGAAGAAACCGAGCATCAGGATGTATTCGACCCCGGCTGGCAGTTCGGCTTTCAGCAATTGGCTGTAGTCGAAAGTCAGCACGCCGCTGGTGCTGTAGTTGACCAGTACCAGGCCGAGAATCGCTACCAGCATGATCAGGCCGCTGGCCTGGGTGTAGATGAAGAACTTGGTGGCGGCGTAGATGCGGGTTTTGCCTTCCGCTGAGCTGTGTCCCCACAGCGCAATCAGGAAGTACATCGGCACCAGCATCATTTCCCAGAAGAAGAAGAACAGGAACAGGTCAAGGGCGAGGAATACGCCGATCACACCGCCCAGAATCCACATCAGGTTGAGGTGGAAGAAACCAACGTTCTTCTGGATCTCACTCCACGAGCAGAGTACCGACAGCACCCCGAGCAGGCCGGTGAGCAGGATCATCAGCAGCGACAGGCCATCCATTGCCAGGTGGAGGTTGATGCCGAAGCGCTCAATCCACACCTGCTTGAATTCCAGGGTCCAGACCGGATCGGCACCTGGGTGCGGAGCCAGCTGGAAGTCGCCGGTGGACCACAGCCAGAGACACAGGGCCAGTTCCAGCAGCATGGTGAACATGGCGATGGCGCGGGGCAGGGCGGCGCCGAAGCGCTCGCCTTGCCAGCACAAAATACCGCCGATAAAGGGGATCAGGATTAGCCAGGGCAAAATCATAACGGGCTCAATTCCTTACACAAATGGGCAAATTCATATCAGGCCGCCGCCAGCAGGGCGATGCCCAGCAACAGTACGGCTCCCGCCACCATGGAGTAGGCATACCAGCGCAGGTTACCGGTCTGGGCGCGTGCCACCAGGTGGTGACCGCCGCGGGCCAGGCTTGGCAACACACCCATGGTGGTGTTCAGCGGGTCATTGCCGAGTAGGCGGCAGATAAGCAGATAGGGTTTGACGAACAGCTTGTCGTAGACCCAGTCAAAGCCCCAGGCGGCGAACCACCAGGCACTGAGCAGGCGGCCGACGGCGCTGTTGGCGATGGCCGTAACCAGGCGGCGTTTGCCGAGGAACAGCAGAGCAGCCAGCAGGATGCCACTGATGGCGATGGCAGCGGAGATCAGCTCCAGCGAGTGCTGGGCGGCGCCGCCGGCATGGCCGACGCTTTGTGGCAGTACGCCCGCCAGCGGTGGCGTGATCAGGGCGCCGACGAAGGTCGACAGCACGATCAGCACCGACAGCGGCAGCCAGTAGGCGACGCCATGACCACCGTGGGCTTCGCTCTTTGCCTCACCGTGGAAGGTGATGAAGATCAGGCGGAAGGTGTACAGCGAAGTCATGAAGGCGCCCACCAAACCGGCGATCAGCAGGTTCTGATGGCCGCTTGCCAGGGCTTCCCAGAGGATTTCGTCCTTGGAGTAGAAACCCGCAGTGACCAGCGGCAGGGCCGCCAGGGCGGAGCCACCGACTACGAAGCTGATATAGGCCAGTGGTAGCTTCTTCCACAGACCGCCCATCTTGAAGATGTTCTGCTCATGGTGGCAGGCCACGATCACTGCACCGGAAGCGAGGAACAGCAGGGCCTTGAAGAAGGCGTGGGTCATCAGGTGGAAGATCGCGCCATCCCATGCGCCGACGCCGAGTGCCAGGAACATATAGCCGATTTGGCTCATGGTCGAGTAGGCGAGGATGCGTTTGATGTCGGTCTGTACCAGGGCGGCAAAGCCGGCCAGGACCAGGGTCACGCCGCCGACGATACCAACCAGCTGCAGTACTTCAGGGGCGAGCAGGAACAGGCCGTGGGTACGAGCGATCAGATAGACACCGGCGGTGACCATGGTGGCCGCGTGGATCAGGGCGGAGACCGGAGTCGGGCCCGCCATGGCGTCGGCCAGCCAGGTTTGCAGGGGCAGCTGGGCGGATTTACCGACCGCGCCACCCAGCAGCATCAGGGTCGCCAGCTGCATCCAGAAGTCGCCAGCGGCGAACTTCTGCGGTGCCAACACCAGCAGCTCTTGAATGTTCAGGGTGCCCAGTTGCTGCACCAGAATGAACAAGCCAATCGCCATGAACACGTCGCCGATACGGGTGACGATAAAGGCCTTGAGGGCGGCATTACCGTTGTTGCGATTGCTGTAGTAGAAGCCGATCAGCAGGTAGCTGCACAGCCCCACGCCTTCCCAGCCGAAGTACAGCAACAGCAGGTTATCGCCGAGGATCAGCAGCAGCATGCTGAAGATAAACAGGTTGGTGTAGGCGAAGAAGCGCGAGTAACCGGCCTCGCCGCGCATGTACCACGAGGCGAACATATGGATCAGGAAGCCAACGCCGGTAACCACGCCGAGCATGGTCAGCGACAGGCCGTCCAGATACAGGGTGAAGCTCGGTGTGAAACCGTCCACCGCCATCCACTGCCAGAGCAGCTGGCTGTAGGCGCCGCCCTCCGGTGGGGCGACGTTGAACTGGTAGATGATCCATGCGCTGGTCAGGGCCGAGAGGCCCACCGAGCCGACGCCGATCAAGGCCGAGAGGTTTTCGGAGAAACGGCCGCGGGAAAACGCCAGCAGCGCGAAACCGAGTAGGGGGAACAGGCACGTCAGGAATATGAGGTTCATCCGCGCATCTCGCTGGCAGCGTCGATATCGAGGGTGTGGAAGCGGCGATACAGCTGCAGCAGGATCGCCAGGCCAATACTGGCTTCGGCGGCTGCCAGGGTGATCACCAGAATGAACATGATCTGTCCATCGGCTTGCGCCCAGCGACTACCGGCCACGACAAAGGCCAGGGCAGTGGCGTTCATCATCACTTCCAAGCTCATCAGCACGAACAAGATGTTGCGCCGCACCATCAGGCCGACCAGGCCCAGGCAGAACAGCACGCCGGCCACAGCCAGGCCATGCTCCATTGGAATCATATCCATAGTCATTCATTCGCCTCGTGACGGCCGAGGTGGAAGGCGGCAACCAGTGCTGCCAACAGCAGCATGGAGGCCAGTTCGACGACCAGCAGGTAAGGACCGAACAGGCTGATGCCCACGGCCTTGGCATCGACGGTAGTGACACCAATGGCCGCGCCACTGTGATTGCCGAACAGTACGTAGAGCAGCTCGCACAGCAAAGCCAGGGACATCATTGCCGGACCGCCCCAGATGCCTGGGGTCATCCATTGACGTTCTTGGACACTGGCGGGTGGGCCGAGGTTGAGCATCATCACCACGAACACGAATAGCACCATGATGGCACCGGCGTAGACGATGATCTCCAGAACCCCAGCAAAGGGCGCGCCGAGGCTAAAAAAGCACATCGATACGGCCAGCAGCGAGACGATCAGATAGAGCAGGGCATGAACCGGGTTGGTGTTGGTGATCACCCGCAGGGTGGCCACTACAGCGACGCCGGCGGCGAAATAGAAAGCAAATTCCACAGCGTCCTCCTTAGGGCAGCAGGCTCTTCACGTTGATCGGTTGGGCTTCATCTTGTGCAGCCCCTTTCGGTTTACCGGCAATGGCCATACCGGCCACGCGGTAGAAATTGTAATCAGGGTTCTTGCCGGGGCCGGAGATCAGCAGGTCCTCTTTCTCATACACCAGATCCTGGCGTTTGAAGTCGGCCATCTCGAAGTCGGGCGTGAGCTGAATTGCGGTGGTCGGGCAGGCTTCTTCGCACAGGCCGCAAAAGATGCAGCGCGAGAAGTTGATGCGGAAAAACTCCGGATACCAACGGCCGTCTTCGGTTTCAGCTTTCTGCAGGGAGATGCAGCCAACCGGGCAAGCTACGGCGCACAGGTTGCAAGCAACGCAACGCTCTTCGCCATCCGGATCGCGGGTCAGGACGATGCGGCCACGGTAACGCGGCGGCAGGTACACCGCTTCTTCCGGGTACTGCAGGGTGTCGCGCTTGCGGAAAGAGTGGGAGAACACCATCACCAGGCTGCGCAGCTGGGTGTAGGTGCCGTAAAGAACGTGGAGGATGTACTTGATCATGTTCATATTCCTCACTGAACCGCGCCAGGGGCCGCGAGCAGCACAAAGGCAGCGGTAACCAGCAGGTTGATCAGGGTCAGCGGCAGGCAGAACGTCCAGCTGAAGGTCATGACCTGGTCATAACGCGGGCGCGGGATGGAAGCGCGCAGCAGAATGAAGATCATGATGAAAAAGGCCGTTTTCAGGGCGAACCAGACAAACGGAATCTGCGGCAGGATATCGAATGGGCCGTGCCAGCCGCCGAAGAACAGCGTGACCAGCAGTGCCGAAATCAACACGATGCCGACGTATTCGCCGACGAAGAACATGCCCCATTTCATCCCGGCATATTCAATGTGATAACCGTCGGCCAGTTCCTGTTCAGCTTCCGGCTGGTCGAAGGGGTGACGGTGAGTCACGGCCACACCGGCAATGAAGAACGTACAGAAGCCGATGAACTGCGGAATGATGTACCACAGGCCTTGGTGCTGGGCTTCGACGATCTCGCGTAGGTTGAACGAGCCGGCCTGGATCACCACGCCCATCAGCGACAGGCCCATAAACACTTCATAGGAAATGGTCTGGGCCGAGGCCCGCAGGCTACCGAGCAGGGCGAACTTGTTGTTACTGGCCCAGCCGGCAAACAACACGGCATAGACGGTCAAGCCAGCCATGGCGAAGAAGAACAGCAAGCCGATGTTGAGATCCGCCACGCCCCAGGTTGGGGTAATCGGCACCACCGCAAAAGCGATCAGCAAAGTGCTGAAAGCTACAATCGGCGCGATGGTGAAGATCATCTTGTCGGCGAATGGAGGGGTCCAGTCTTCCTTGAAGAACATCTTGATCATGTCGGCGGCGATCTGGAAGGCACCAAACGGGCCCACCCGGTTCGGACCGTAGCGGTCCTGCCAGAGGGCCAGCAAGCGGCGCTCGACCCAGCTGAGCAGGGCGCCACAGATCACCACCGCGAGCAGGATGACGATGGCCTTGACCACGGCAAAGAAGATTTCCAGCAGTTCGGGCGTTAGCCAACTCATTGTGCGGCCTCCTGCAGAGCCTCGGCGAAGGTGCCGAAGATGGCCGAAGGAATGCCTGCCAGACCTACCGGAAGACCGATCACGCCCAAACTCAGGCTGTCATCGATCTGCAGTGGCAAACTCAGCTTGTGGCTGCCCACTTGCAGGCTGAGCAGGGCTCCGTCATTGACGCCCAACTTGTCAGCTTCGGCTTTGGCCAGGGCCACGTACGCCGGAACTATGCGTTCCTGAATCGGTGCGGCCAGGGCGCTGGTTTCGTCACTGCCAAACAGATGGTAGAGCGGCACCACTTGCCATTGACCGGCGGCCGGGGCAAATGGCTTGGGCACGCCGGTGAACCAGTTCAGGCCATCGCCCTTGGGTTCGATCAGGCGGATGCCAGGGTCGCCGGCACGCAGGTGACCACCGACTTCGTCCTGGAACTTGTTCCAGGCTTGCGGCGAGTTCCAACCCGGCGACCAGGCAAATGGCACCTGCTGACGCGGTTCAGCCGAACCTGAGTAGCCTTCCATGGAGAAGGCGAAGGCGCTGTCCTGATCCTGCGGGGTGCGCGGCTCATGCACGCTGATGTTGGCGCGCATGGATGTACGGCCACTGTAGCGCAGCGGTTCGCGGGCCAACTTCATGCCCTTGATGCGGAACGAGGCGCTCGGTGCAGCACCAATGATGCCGGCCAGCTCGACGTTGCTGGCAGCGCAGGCGGCGGTTACCTGATCAAGTTGAGTCCAGTCCACCGGCTTGTGCTGCAGGGTGCTGTGCAGGGCATGCAGCCAGCGCCAGCCTTCGCGGATCAGAATCTCCGGCTTGTAATAGGACGGCTCGTAAACCTGGAAGAAGCGCTGAGCGCGGCCTTCCTGGCTGACCAGGGTGCCATCGCCTTCGGCGAAGCTGGCGGCCGGGAACAACAGGTCGGCACGGGCGGCGGTCGCTGTGCGCTGGTGATCAAGCACCAGCAAGACCTTGGCGGCTTGCAGGGCAGCGTCCACCTGGGCCGCGTCGGCACGGCGATACAAATCGTTTTCCAGTACCACCACGGCATCGGCCTGGCCATCGATCAGGCTTTGCAGGCCGGCTTCGACTGCGTCGCCGCCAAGCATGGCCAGGCCCAGGCTGTTGGCCTCGGCAACCACTAGGCTGATGGAGGCGTTTTTCTCGCGCAGCTTGAGGGCCTTGGCAATGTTGGCACTGGCTTCCAGGATGGCCTGGGAGCCCAGGGACGCACCGGAAACAATCAGTGGACGCTTGGCGTTGAGCAGGGCGTCGGCAATCCGTTGCGCCAATGCAGCCGCTTCGGGATCGAGATTGGCCACGGCGGGTGAGCTGGCATCCAGCGCGTGGGCCACGGCAAAGCCGAGGCGGGCAAGGTCGTCCGGGGCGGCGTGCACGGTTTCTTCGGCCACGTCATCCAGCTTGGTGTCGCTCAGGCTGGCGATAAACAATGGGCTGAGGGCGTGCTGGCCAATGTTCTGTACGGCGGCATTCAACCACGGCTGAACCTTCATGGCTTCAGCCATGGCCACCGCTTTGTTCTTCACTGACTGGCGCAGGGCCAGGGCGATGCGGGCAGCGGTCTGGGTCAGGTCTTCACCGAGGACGAACACCGCATCGTGCTCTTCGATCTCGCGCATCGAGGCGATCGGCAGCGGGCTGTCGCGCAGGATCTGCAGCACCAGACGCAGGTTGTTCAACTCGACGGCATTGATGCCGCTGTAGAAGTTGTTCGCACCCACCAGTTCGCGCAGGGCGAAGTTGCTTTCCAGGCTGGCACGCGGCGAGCCGATGCCGATAACGCGCTGGTCTTTGAGCAGGGCGGCGGCTTTGTCCAGGGCGGTATCCAGGCTCAGCGGATTGCCATTGGCCAGCAACGGCTGACGCGGGCGGTCTTCACGGTTGACGTAGCCATAGCCGAAGCGGCCACGGTCGCAGAGGAAGTAGTGGTTGACCGAGCCATTGTAGCGGTTCTCGATGCGGCGGATTTCGCCGTAACGCTCTCCGGGGCTGATGTTGCAGCCGGCGGAGCAGCCGTGACAGATGCTCGGCGAGAACTGCATGTCCCACTTACGGTTGTAGCGCTCGGAGTGGGTTTTGTCGGTGAACACACCGGTCGGGCAGACTTCGGTGAGGTTGCCGGCAAACTCACTTTCCAGCACGCCATCTTCGACACGGCCGAAGTAGACGTTGTCGTGGGCGCCGAATACACCGAGGTCGGTACCGCCGGCGTAGTCCTTGTAATAACGCACGCAGCGATAGCAGGCGATGCAGCGGTTCATCTCGTGGGCGATGAACGGGCCGAGCTCCTGATTCTGGTGGGTGCGCTTGCTAAAGCGATAACGGCGCTGGTTGTGGCCGGTCATCACGGTCATGTCTTGCAAGTGGCAGTGGCCACCTTCTTCACACACCGGGCAGTCGTGCGGGTGGTTGGTCATCAGCCACTCGACCACGCTGGCGCGGAAGGCTTTGGCTTCCTCGTCGTCGATGGCGATCCAGCTGTTGTCGGTGGCCGGCGTCATGCAGGACATCACCAGACGACCGCGTTTGTCGTTTTCGTCGGTGTACTGCTTGACCGCACACTGGCGACAGGCGCCAACGCTGCCGAGGGCGGGGTGCCAGCAGAAATACGGAATGTCGAGTCCCAGTGACAGACAGGCCTGTAGCAGGTTGTCTGCACCGTCAACTTCGAACGCTTTGCCGTCTACGTGGATAGTGGCCATGGTTCAGTTTTCTTCGTTTATCCGCCCGAAGGCAGACGTGGCTAATGGAATCACGGTCGCAGTCGTGGCCTTGTAAAGGCCGCCAAGCTGCAAATCTCTTATGCGCCGACCCGTTGCGTCAGCTTATTTACCTGGCTTTGCTCAGCAATACCGGCTTCAAACTCGTGGCGGAAGTACTTGATCGCGCTGCCCAGAGGCTCGATGGCACCCGGGGCGTGGGCGCAGAAAGTCTTACCAGGGCCGAGGTTATTGCACAGCTGCTCCAGGGTTTCGATGTCGCCTTGTTGTCCGGCGCCTCGTTCCAGGGCGCGCAAGGTTTTCACGCTCCAAGGCAGGCCGTCGCGGCAAGGGGTGCAGAAACCGCAGGATTCGCGGGCAAAGAACTCTTCCATATTGCGCAGCAGCGAGACCATGTTGATGCTCTCGTCGACCGCCATGGCTAAACCTGTGCCCATACGCGTGCCGACTTTGGCGATGCCAGCGGCAAACATGGGCGCGTCCAGGTGTTCCGGAAGCAGGAAGCCGGTACCGGCGCCGCCGGGTTGCCAGCACTTGAGCTTGAAGCCATCGCGCATGCCGCCGGCGTAGTCTTCGAACAGCTCGCGAGCTGGGACGCCGAACGGCAGCTCCCACAGGCCGGGGTTTTTCACCTTGCCGGAGAAGCCCATGAGCTTGGTGCCCATGTCTTCGCTGCCGGCACGGGCCAGGGATTTGTACCAGTCGACACCGTTACCCACGATGGCGGGCACGTTGCACAGGGTTTCGACGTTGTTCACGCAGGTCGGCTTGCCCCATACGCCAACGGCAGCCGGGAAGGGCGGCTTGGAGCGCGGGTTGGCTCGGCGGCCTTCAAGGGAGTTGATCAGTGCGGTTTCTTCACCGCAGATGTAGCGCCCAGCACCGGTGTGCACGAATAGCTCGAAATCAAAACCGCTGCCGAGGATGTTTTTGCCCAGCAGGCCGGCGGCCTTGGCTTCATCAATGGCGCGATTGAGGTTGGTAGCAGCATCGACGTATTCGCCGCGCAGGAAGATGTAGCCGCGATAAGCCTTGAGTGCGCGCGCGCTGATCAACATGCCTTCGATCAGCAAGTGCGGCTGCTGCTCCATGAGCATGCGGTCTTTCCAGGTGTTGGGCTCCATCTCATCGGCGTTACACAACAGGTAACGGATGTTCTGTGCGTCGTCCTTGGGCATCAGGCCCCACTTCACCCCAGTGGGGAAGCCGGCGCCGCCGCGGCCCTTGAGGCCGGAGTCTTTAACCGTTTGGACGATTTCGTCCTGGGACATTTGCGCCAAGGCTTTGCGGGCGGCACTGTAGCCGTCTTTGGCCTGGTATTCGGCGAGCCACACCGGGGCCGCGTCTTCACGCAAACGCCAAGTCAGCGGATGGGTTTCTGCGCTGCGGGCAATGCTGTTGGCTGGGCCAAAAGAGCTGAGTCTCATGGGTAGTTCTCCAGCAAAGCGGCCACGCCGGTAGGTTGCACGTCACCGAAGGTGTGATCGTCAATCATCAGTGCCGGCGCCTTGTCGCAGTTGCCCAGGCAGCACACCGGCAGCAGAGTGAAGCGGCCATCTTGGGTGGTTTCACCCAAGCCAATGCCCAGTTGTTGCTGCAGGCTGCTAACTACCGACTCATGACCACCGATATAGCAGACCATGCTGTCGCAGACACGGATGATGTGGCGACCGACTGGCTGGCGGAAAATCTGGCTGTAGAAGGTGGCAACGCCTTCGACATCACTGGCAGGAATGCCGATCAGTTCGCCGATGGCGGCAATCGCGCCATCCGGCACCCAGCCACGGGCCTTTTGCACGATCTTCAGTGCTTCGATGGAGGCGGCGCGGGAATCTTCGTAGTGATGCAATTCGTGCTCAATGGCTGAGCGCTCAGCCTCACTGAGGACGAAACGGTCGGATTGGATCAGGCTGCTTTGGCTCATGATTAGCGGTCCACATCGGCCATAACGAAATCGATACTGCCCAGATACGCAATCAGGTCAGCCACCATGCTGCCGCGGATCACTGAAGGGATCTGCTGCAAGTGGGGGAAACTCGGGGTGCGAATACGGGTGCGGTAGCTCATGGTGCCGCCGTCGCTCGTCAGGTAATAACTGTTGATGCCTTTGGTGGCCTCGATCATCTGGAAGGATTCGTTGGCCGGCATCACCGGGCCCCAGGAAACTTGCAGGAAGTGCGTGATCAGGGTCTCGATGTGCTGCAGCGTGCGCTCTTTCGGTGGCGGCGTGGTCAGCGGGTGATCCGCCTTGTAGGCGCCGGCCGGCATGTTCTTCATGCACTGGTCGATGATCTTGATGCTCTGGCGCATTTCTTCTACACGCACCATGCAGCGGTCATAGGCGTCGCCATTGACGGCCAGCGGCACTTCGAACTCGAAGTTTTCGTAGCCCGAGTAGGGGCGTGCCTTGCGCAGGTCGAAGTCCAGGCCGGTGGAGCGCAGGCCAGCACCAGTGACGCCCCATTCCAGGGCTTCTTTGGTGTTGTACTGCGCCACGCCGATGGTCCGGCCACGCAAGATGCTGTTCTGCAGGGCGGCTTTCTCGTACTCGTCGAGGCGCTTGGGCAGCCAGTCGACGAAGTCCTTGACCAGTTTTTCCCAGCCACGCGGCAGGTCGTGGGCGACACCACCGATGCGGTACCAGGCCGGGTGCAGGCGGAAGCCGGTGATCGCTTCGATTACGGTGTAGGCGCGCTGGCGGTCGGTGAACGTGAAGAACACCGGCGTCATGGCGCCGACGTCCTGGATGTAAGTGCCGAGGAACAGCAGGTGGCTGGTGATGCGGAAGAACTCGGCCATCATGATGCGGATGACGTCAACCTTCTGCGGCACCTTGATGCCAGCGAGTTTCTCGACGGCCAGCACGTACGGCAGGTTGTTCATCACCCCGCCGAGGTAGTCGATGCGGTCGGTGTAGGGAATGAAACTGTGCCAGGACTGACGCTCGGCCATCTTCTCGGCACCACGGTGGTGGTAGCCAACTTCCGGCACGCAGTCGACGATTTCTTCGCCATCCAGTTGCAGGATGATGCGGAAGGCGCCGTGGGCGGAGGGGTGGTTAGGGCCGAGGTTGAGGAACATGTAGTCCTCGTTCTCGCCTTTGCGCTTCATGCCCCAGTCTTCCGGATTGAAGCGAGCGGCTTCTTCTTCCAGTTGCTGTTTGGCCAGGGTCAGGCTGTACGGATCGAATTCAGTGGCGCGCGCTGGGTAGTCCTTGCGCAGCGGGTGACCTTCCCAGGTCGGCGGCATCATGATGCGGGTCAGGTGCGGGTGACCTGTAAAAGTGATGCCGTACATGTCCCAGACTTCACGCTCATACCAGTTGGCATTCGGCCAGATGCTGGTGACGCTAGGCAGGCTGAGATCGCTCTCGGACAGGGCGACTTTGATCATGACGTCGCTGTTACGCTCGATCGACATCAGATGGTAGAACACACTGAAGTCGGCGCCCGGCAAGCCGCGGCGCTGGGTGCGCAGGCGCTCATCGACGCCATGCAGGTCGTAGAGCATGACGTAGGGGCGCGGCAGGTTGCGCAGGAAACGCAGCACGTCGACCAGTTTTTCGCGGGCAACCCAGATCACCGGCATGCCGGTACGGGTTTCCTGGGCGGTGAATGCCTCTGCGCCAAAGCGCGAGTTCAATTCAACGACGACATCTTGGTCGTCAGCCTTGTAGGGCGGGATGTACAGAGCGGTGTCTGCAGTCATAGTCTCGGTCGCTATCGGTCAACGTAAAGAATGGAGTGGGCTTTGTTGTGCAAAGACCGCGTCAGACTTCGTCGGGGCTGCGTAGGTTGGTGACCTGAATCCGCTGTTCGCGGCGCTGTTCCTTTTGTGACGGCATATCGGCGCGGTACACGCCTTGCTCGCCGACCACCCAGGACAACGGACGACGCTCCTGGCCGATGGACTCTTGCAGCAACATCAACGCTTGCAAGAAGGCCTCAGGGCGGGGCGGACAGCCGGGCACATAAACGTCCACGGGGAGGAATTTATCCACCCCCTGAACGACCGAGTAAATGTCGTACATACCGCCGGAGTTGGCGCAGGCACCCATGGAGATGACCCACTTGGGCTCCAGCATTTGCTCGTAAAGGCGCTGAATGATCGGCGCCATTTTTACGAAGCAGGTACCGGCGACGACCATGAAGTCAGCCTGACGCGGCGATGCTCGAATTACTTCGGCACCGAAACGGGCGATATCGTGGGGGGCGGTAAAGGCTGTGGTCATTTCCACATAGCAGCACGAAAGGCCGAAGTTGTATGGCCAAAGGGAGTTCTTGCGACCCCAATTGACCGTCGAATTCAGCACATCCTGGAGCTTGCCCATGTAGATGTTGCGGTGGACTTGGCCTTCTAGCGGATCGGCTACGGTTTCCCGCTCGCCGATCGGATACTGCTCATTGGGCGCGTCCGGGTCGATCCTGGTGAGTTTGTATTGCATCGCCAAAGCCTCATTGTTTTAGCTTTGCCTGCCGTTTGCGACGACTCTCGGGAGCCCAGTCAAGAGCACCGATCCGCCATAGATAGACAAGGCCAGCCAACAGAATTGCTATAAAAAGCGTAGCTTCGATAAAGCCGGCCCACCCGCTTTCGCGAACAGAAACGGCCCAGGCAAAGAGAAAGAGGGCTTCAACGTCGAAGATCACGAAGAGCATCGCGACCAGATAGAACTTGGCGGACAAGCGCAGACGCGCGCCGCCGGTGGGCAGCATGCCGGATTCGAAGGGTTCATTTTTACTGCGCCCGAATGCCTTGCTGCCGAGCAGGCTGGACACGCCGAGCATAAAGCCGATCAGGCCAAATACCCCGAGTAAAAAGAACGCAAATCCCCAATTGTGTGACAAAAGGTTTGTGGCTTCGCTCATCATGCTGCCCCTCGCGATCCTGCTCTATCTTGCGCCAAGCGTTACAAGATTGCTGTAACTGCTTGTGCGGTAACGAAAACGGATCGTCAAAAAATTTGCGCAATTCTACCCGCGACAAGAGTGGTAAGTAAATTTATCTATCGAGGTAATTAGTAGGCTTTTAGTCGAAGAAACCCTTGGTGCGCAAGCGTTTGCCAGGCTTGGCTGCAGTTATGCAGCATATCCGGCTTGGGGTGAATAGCCAGGCGCTGACCATTTTTGTCGGCTTTGCGAAAGATGCAGGGCGGGCGCTAGGAAGTGTGCCGACCTGTAGGGGGGGGTTAAACGCAGAAAAAGAAAAACCCCAGTATCGCTACTGGGGTTTTCTCACACCATGCCTGGCTTGGATCGAGATCTTTGCCGGGCAGAAGCAGTCGCTATTAGCTGAACTGGTTCATGGTGTTGTCTTTGCCGCCTGCTTTCAGAGCTGCTTCACCAGCGAAGTACTCTTTGTGAGCATCGCCAATGTCGGAGCCGGACATGTTCTGGTGCTTAACGCAAGCGATACCTTGACGGATCTCCTGACGCTGAACGCCTTTCACGTAAGCCAGCATGCCTTCTTCTGCGAAGTACCCTTTGGCCAGGTTGTCGGTCGACAGCGCGGCGGTGTGGTAGGTCGGCAGTGTGATCAGGTGGTGGAAGATACCAGCCTGAGCCGAAGCGTCGCGTTGGAAGGTACGGATCATTTCGTCAGCACGAGCAGCCAGGTCAGTGGTGTCGTAGTCAACGCTCATCAGCTTGGTGCGGTCGTAGGCAGAAACGTCTTTGCCTTCGCTAACCATGATGTCGAACATTTGCTGACGGAAGTTCAGAGTCCAGTTGAACGATGGGCTGTTGTTGTAAACCAGCTTGGCGTTCGGGATGGTTTTACGAATTTCGTTAACCATGCCAGCGATCTGACCAACGTGCGGCTTCTCGGTTTCGATCCACAGCATGTCAGCGCCGTTCTGCAGCGAAGTGATGCTGTCCAGTACGCAGCGTGCTTCACCGGTGCCAGCGCGGAACTGGAACAGGTTGGAAGGCAGGCGCTTAGGACGCAGCAGCTTGCCGCCACGGTTCAGAACTACGTCGCCGTTGTTCAGGTCGGCAGCAGAAACTTCTTCGCAATCCAGGAAGGAGTTGTACTGGTCGCCCAGGTCGCCCGGCTCGTTGGTAACAGCGATTTGCTTGGTCAGGCCAGCACCCAGGGAGTCGGTACGTGCAACGATCACGCCGTTGTCGATGCCCAGCTCGAGGAATGCGTAGCGAACAGCGTTGATCTTGGCCAGGAAGTCGGCGTGAGGAACGGTCACTTTACCGTCCTGGTGGCCGCACTGCTTCTCATCGGAAACCTGGTTTTCGATCTGGATGCAGCAAGCACCCGCTTCGATCATTTTCTTAGCCAGCAGGTAGGTGGCTTCTGGGTTGCCGAAACCAGCGTCGATGTCGGCAATGATCGGTACAACGTGAGTTTCGTAGCCGTCGATCTGAGCCTGGATTTCGTCTGCTTTGACTTTGTCGCCAGCAGCGCGAGCAGCATCCAGAGCGGTGAACAGCAGGTCCAGCTCACGGGCGTCAGCCTGGCGCAGGAAGGTGTACAGCTCTTCGATCAGGCCGGAAACCGAGGTTTTCTCGTGCATGGACTGATCCGGCAGCGGACCGAAATCCGAACGCAGAGCAGCAACCATCCAACCCGACAGGTAGAGGTAGCGCTTGTTGGTGGTCTTCAGGTGCTTCTTGATCGAAATCAGCTTTTGCTGACCGATGAAACCATGCCAGCAGCCCAGGGACTGGGTGTAGACTGAGGAGTCAGCATCGTACTCGGCCATGTCTTTGCGCATGATGTCGGCAGTGTACTGAGCGATTTCCAGACCGGTTTTGAAGCGGTTCTGGGCGCGCATGCGGGCCACGGACTCAGGGTCGATAGCGCTCCAGCTGCTGCCTGCGGCGGCTTTAAGGGCGGCAACGGCTTTGATGTCGTTTTGATAAGCTGACATGGTCAATCCTTCAAAGTGTGTATTGGTTGAGCACCGACTTTCCCCACTCAAACCTGTGTGAAGAAGGTTTATTGTTGCGGGTTGCTCACCACATGACGCCGAGGTTTGGACCGAGACAAGGTTGTAGCTGGGAGGAGGGGTGACGAGACGTACCGCGTCGACATGCAAAATGTACATCTAGCACTTGCTGGTTCGTGGAAACCGTTGGGTACCGTGTGATGCAATCTTGCAGTGAGCTGTGTACGTAAAACGCTTCCCCGTCCCTCAGGACAACTTCGTTCCAGTCGCAGTCTCGTCGTACAGCCTTATGGGCGGTCTGGACATGAATCGCGTCAAATAGTGTTTGGCGTCGATCCAGAGGCCCTAAACAGGACCCCAGGCTAGCGGGAGCGGCGCCATGATGCGCCCGAAAACAACCTTCGTCAAATGCTTTGTAGTGCGCAATTCACTGCACTACATAATTGCGCAGGGCGACTCGTCGGTCAGTTTGGCTTAGGGCAAAACCTCGACCTTCAGGCGCAGGGTCATGTCCTGCTGGCCTTGGGTGCTGCGGCGCTGAAGGAAGCCGCTCTGGTCGGTTTGATTGTCTGAGCTGACACCGCCCAGTGTCAGCCATTCGCCGACTCGGCCGCTGACACGGGTGTCGGTGCTCTGGATATCGATGGCGCCACTGTGATTCTGGCTGAGCTTGTCGTTATTGCTGCTGATGCTGACGTGGACAATATCGCCGGTCAGGCTGGCGGTGACATAAAAGCCCTGGGTCACATTACGGTACTGGGTCTGATTGTAGATTTGCCCATACGGACCGGTGGTGGTGCTGGTCAGCGGCACGCTCTGGCCCACCTGGATCAGGGCTGGATAGCCTTCGCTGGCTTGTACCTGCTGGACGCCGCCACTGCGACTGTCGGTGCTGCGGCGGATGATACGTACCTGATCTTGACCGCGAACTTCTCCACGACCGCTTTCAATCTCGACGTTGCCGACACTGGCGGAGCCATTGACGGAATAGCCACGGTCATTTTGTTGGCTGCTGTCGCGGGTATCGACGCTGATCAGCAGGCGTTTGGGCTCGGTGTCCAGTTGGCTGAGCAGAGTGCGCAGCTCGGTAATCTTGGCGGGCGAGGCGTTGACGATCAGTTGGTTGCCATAGGCGCTCACCCGGCCTTCGCTGCCGAGCACCGATTGGGCGACGCTGAGCACTTCGTCGGCGCTGCGGTAGCTGAGGGCGATGGCTTCGGTGGCGGCCTGGGTCGTGAGGCTCAGGCTCAGGAGCAGGCAGGCCAGCAGTGGGCGCAGGGTCATAGCAGAAAACTCCTCAGGTCGGCGTCGCTGATGCTGGTGGCCCAGGCTTGTTCGAATTGGCTTAGGCGCTGGCGGTTGCGTACGGGGTCTTGATACAGAGCGTAGCCAGCAAATTGGCTCAGCTCCGGGCGCAGCAGCAGGCCGCAGTTATCGACCAGTAGGAAGGTGATTTCTTCGTTCGGGTAGTCCGGATGCAGCTTGCGTATCTGGCAACTGCTGGGCAGACGGCGCGCCAGGGTCAGCAGGCGATGGCCATCTTTAATCGCGCGGGAGCTGTCACGTAGAAGAATGCGCAACTGGTTCTTCGGATTGGCCAGCAGGAAGCGGGTGCAGGCCTCCTGGATGCTGCTGTGATGGTAGAGCCAGGGCTCCAGGTCGGAGCTGTACAGGCAGAGTTGGCGCCGGGCCTGTTGCAGCAACGCTAGGGCGTGGCTGCGGGCTTGCTCCGGGGTGCTGAAAGCTTGCAGGTCGCGGTGTTCGCCGAGGGTAAAGGCGGCCGCCTGGATTTCGCTGGGTGGGCTGTTTTGTTGGGCTGGGTTATGGATGGCAAAACGCCCCGGCGACTCAAACTCAATGGCGGGCAGCTCGTGGGCGCCGGGCTCGTCGGTGCTGAGAGGCGGGGCGTCGTGGTTGTTCATGCGATCCTCAGTGGCTGTGGCGCACCATGTCGACATGGGGGATGCCGGCGTCGAGAAATTCGCCGCTGACGACCGCAAAGCCAAAGCGCTCATAGAACGAGCTGGCATGCACCTGCGCGCTGAGCATTTGCTGCTTCAGGCCGCGTTTCTCGGCCTCGCTGATGGCTGCGCGCAACAGCGCATCGCCAACTTTCAGGCCGCGCCAGTCCTTGAGTACCGAAACACGGCCGATATGGCCGTCCGGTAGCAGGCGTGCGGTGCCGATCGGATACTCGCCTTCAAGGGCGAGAAAGTGCACGGCGCTCGCATCGTCAGCATCCCATTCCAGCTCCGGCGGCACTGCTTGTTCGGCTATGAACACCGTCTCGCGAATGCTGCGCAGGGCGGCGTGGTCCTTTTGCCAATCGGCAATGCGGACGTGGATGTCACTCATCAGCAAACTCCAGGCTGCCTTGTTTGACCAGTTCTAGGAGCAGATTACGCCCCTCGTCGTCGGCAAGCCATTGGCCCAGGTTGTCGCTGTGCAGAGCGTCGGCGGCGCAGATCAGTTTCAGTAGTTCGCGCAGGTTGCCGGGCAGCAGGCGACTTTGGCCGCTGGCAAATAGCAGCAGATCGTCGTCAACATCGGACCAGGCTAGGCGGGCGCTGGGGTTGCGCACCAGTACGGCGCCATCTTCGAGGCTGGCGAGCAGGTCGTCTTCTTCCAGTTCCGGGCCGGCAACCAGTTCCGGGTAACGCGGCTCGGTCATGAATTGGCCGAACCAGGTCAGCAGCAGGCGCTCGTCATTCATGTGCTCATTGAGCAGGGCTTTGAGGCGATCCAGGGCGTCGCGCTGGATTTGGTGCGGGTCAGTGCAGGGGACGCTGCCGGCATCGCTGTAGCGCTCTTCGTCGGTCAGGAATTGGCCAAGGAAGTCGGTGAAGTGGGTCAGTACTTCGGCTGCGCTGGGGGCGCGGAAACCCACGGAGTAAGTCATGCAGTCATTCTCGGCGATACCAAAGTGGGCGAGGCGGGGTGGCAGGTAGAGCATGTCGCCGGGTTCCAGTACCCACTCATCGGTCTCGGCAAAGTCAGCGAGGATGCGCAGGTCGGCGTGTTCCAGAATCGGGCTGTCGGCATCGCACATCTGGCCGATTTTCCAGCGGCGTTGGCCGTGGGCTTGCAGCAGGAACACATCGTAGTTGTCGTAGTGGGGGCCGACGCCGCCGCCGGGTGCGGCGTAGCTGATCATCACGTCGTCGATGCGCCAGCTCGGCAGGAAGCGGAAGTGTTCCAGCAGCTCCGAGACTTCCGGCACAAACTGGTCAACCGCCTGAACCAGCAGGGTCCAGTCGCGTTCCGGCAGGGCCTTGAAGTCATCTTCAGTGAAGGGGCCGCGGCGCAGCTCCCAGGGTTGCTGGCCATGCTCGATGACCAGGCGTGCTTCGATTTCGTCTTCCAGTGACAGGCCGGCCAGTTCGTCCGGGGAGACTGGGTTCTCGAAGTCGCTGATGGCTTGGCGGATCAGCAGGGGTTTCTTTTGCCAGTAGTCGCGCAGGAACTCGCGTGCCGTGAGGCCGCCCAGTAGTTGCATGGGAGTGTCAGGATTCATCGCTAAGTCCTTGCCAGGTCATGGCCATAATAAAAAACGCCCGGCACTGCCGGGCGTGCAAAACGTCCAGGCGCTTTAGATGCGCTTGGCTTGCTCGATGGCGTTGCCGATGTAGTTAGCCGGCGTCAGTAGCTTGAGTTCGGCCTTGGCGGCGGCAGGCATGTCCAGACCGTCAATGAAGGTCAGCAGGGCTTCCGGGCTGATGCCTTTGCCGCGAGTCAGCTCTTTGAGCTTCTCGTAGGGGTTCTCGATGGCATAGCGGCGCATGACGGTCTGGATCGGCTCGGCGAGCACTTCCCAGCAAGCATCCAGATCGGCGGCAATGCGCGTCTCGTTCAGCTCCAGTTTGCTGATGCCTTTCAGGGTGGCCTCATACGCCATGATGCTGTGGGCAAAACCCACGCCCAGGTTGCGCAGTACGGTGGAGTCCGTCAGGTCACGCTGCCAGCGCGAGATCGGCAATTTGCTGGCTAGGTGCTGCAGCAGTGCGTTGGCGATGCCCAGGTTGCCTTCGGAGTTTTCGAAGTCGATCGGGTTGACCTTGTGCGGCATGGTCGACGAGCCGATTTCGCCAGCGATGGTGCGCTGCTTGAAGTAGCCGAGGGAGATGTAGCCCCAGATATCGCGATCGAAGTCGATCAGGATGGTGTTGAAGCGAGCGATGGCGTCGAACAGTTCGGCGATGTAGTCGTGCGGTTCGATCTGCGTGGTGTAGGGGTTGAACTGCAGGCCCAGGTCACCTTCGATGAATTGCTTGGCGTTGGCTTCCCAATCGATATCCGGGTAGGCCGACAGGTGCGCATTGTAGTTGCCGACGGCACCGTTGATTTTACCCAGCAGCGGCACGGCAGCTACCTGGGCGATCTGTCGCTCCAGGCGGTAGACCACGTTGGCCAGTTCCTTGCCCAGAGTGGTCGGCGAAGCCGGCTGGCCGTGGGTACGCGAGAGCATCGGCACGGCAGCGAACTTGACGGCCAGTTGGCGGATAGCGTCGGCCGTTTGGCGCATGAGCGGCAGCAACACACCGTCACGGCCTTCACGCAGCATCAGGGCGTGGGACAGGTTGTTGATGTCTTCACTGGTGCAGGCGAAGTGGATGAACTCGCTGATTTTATCCAGCTCTGGCAGCTTGGCTGCTTGTTCCTTGAGCAGGTACTCCACGGCTTTTACGTCGTGGTTGGTGGTGCGCTCGATTTCTTTCACGCGCTCGGCGTGGGCCAGCTCGAAGTTATCGGCCAAGGTGTTGAGCAAGGCGTTGGCTTCGGCTGAGAAGGGCGCCACTTCGGCAATGCCGGTGTGGGCGGCGAGGCGCTGCAACCAGCGCACTTCAACCATGACGCGGAAACGGATCAGGCCGTATTCACTGAAAATGGGGCGCAGGGCGCTGGTTTTGCTGGCGTAACGGCCATCAACGGGGGAAACCGCAGTGAGCGAGGAAAGCTGCATGGGGTGTTCTCGGGCAGTCGGGCGACGAAAAGGGCGCATATCATACATTAAAAATGCAGCTGAGCCCGGACTGGCGCGTTGCCGTCAGTCGCGCCGTCGGGCAATGGACAGCAGGCTGGCCGAGAAAATCAATGCCGCGCCCAGCAGTGAGGCGCTGTCCGGTGTTTCACCCCAGCGCAACCAGGCGATCAGCCCGGCGAAGACAATGGCCAGATAAGCGAACGGTCCGATCACGCCGGGCGGCGCCAGGCTATAGGCCTTGGACATGACAATCTGGCTGGTGGTGGCCAGCAGTCCGACGATCAGCAACAACCAAAGTTCATGACTGTGCAGCGGCTGCCAGGCCCAGATCAGTGGAATCGCCGAGATCAAAGCGCTGAACAAAGAGAAGTAAAACACGATCCGATAAGCAGGTTCGGTGTCGCTCATCTCGCGAATCGAAACAAAAGCAAAGGCCGCCAGCAAGCTCGCAGCCAGGCCAATCATGGCCTGGCTGTCGAGCAGCGCGGCGCTGGGCTTGGCCACCAGTAGCACGCCTGTAAGGCCGATACAGGTGGCGATCAGCATGCGTTTGCTGAGCGACTCCTTGAGCAGCCACCAGGCGATGATCGGGGTGAACACGGGCGCCGAGTAGGTAAACAGCATGGCGTCGGCGAGCGGCAAGTGGGCGATGGCGTAGAAGAAGCAGTACATTGCCGCCAGGCCGTAGGTGGTGCGCCACAGGTGCGACTTGAGGCGCTGAGTGCGTAGCGGCTGAAAGCCTTTGATCAGCACCAGCGGCAGAAAAAACACCACGCCCACCAGGTTGCGAAAGAACACCACAGACTCATTGTTGACGCTGACCGACACCTCGCGAATGGCGACGCCCATCAGCGAAAACAACAGGGCCGACAGCGCCAGCATAGCGGCCCCTTGCAGGGGTTTGACGCTGCGGGTCAGCACGGGCCTAGCCGCGCAGCAAGGGGCGGAGTTCGTTGAGCAACTTTCCCCGACTGAATACCAACTGCCAGCGGTGCCCGCCCAGTTGCCGCCAAAGGCGGGCGGCGCGGATGCCAGTTAGCAGCAAGGCGCGAATCTTGGCGGCGTTGCTCGGTTGCTGCAGGTGGCGCATGTCACCTTGCACCTGAATGCGCTGACTAAAAGTGCTCAGGG
Source organism: Pseudomonas sp. BGA-UO-ETr-WB11 (assembly GCF_059567785.1). Lineage (NCBI taxonomy): Bacteria > Pseudomonadati > Pseudomonadota > Gammaproteobacteria > Pseudomonadales > Pseudomonadaceae > Pseudomonas > Pseudomonas sp. BGA-UO-ETr-WB11. The sequence goes on from NZ_JCAQOS010000007.1 coordinate 472,653, forward strand.
TGTCCTGATAGAGGCCGCCGCACGCGGCAATCACGTTGTCATGCACCAGGCCGAAGTGCTGCACTTGTTGCTGGATCTGGTCCAGACGGGAGCCCATGATTTGCAGCATGTCGTCTCTCTTGGCCAGCTTGCGCTCCAGGCCCAATAGCGCCAGGGCGTAACGCAAGGAGTCACGCTGCAGGGTTGATGGGTCGCGCTCCAGGGCGCTGACCAGTGCGCGGTAACCGTCGCGCAGGTTCAGGTCGTCGCCGCCGTAAACATCCAGGGTGTTTTTCGGGTCACGTACCAGCAGGCTGCCGAGCATGCAGCCCAAAGGTGCTTCGCTGACCTGGCCGCTCTTGGCGATTTTATCCACCAGAAAGGCTGCTTCGAAAACGGCGCCGAGAGCGATCAATTGCTCCTGGGTCGGGCTCATGGGCGCTGCTCCGTGAAGCTCCAGGGCTCGGCGGTTTCGATCACGCCGCCACCCAGGCAAATATCGCCGTCATAGAACACCACTGATTGCCCAGGGGTGACGGCGCGTTGTGGGGTGTCGAATACGGCGCGATAGCCCTCGGGGGTTTGCTCCAGGGTGCACTGCTGATCGCTTTGCCGGTAGCGGACTTTGGCCGTCAGTTGGCGGGGCGAGCTGAGGTCTACAGGGTTGACCCAGAATATTTCCGACGCCAACAAGGCGCGGGAAAACAGCCAGGGATGTTCGTTGCCCTGGCCGACGACCAGTACGTTGCGCGCGACGTCTTTGGCGAGCACGTACCAAGGTTCGTCGCTGGCGTCTTTCATTCCGCCAATGCCCAGCCCCTGGCGCTGGCCAATGGTGTGATACATCAAGCCGTGGTGCTGGCCGATCTGTTCGCCGTCGGTGGTTTCAATCACCCCAGGTTGAGCGGGCAGGTATTGCTTGAGGAAGTCGCTGAAGCGCCGTTCGCCAATAAAACAGATGCCGGTGGAGTCTTTCTTCTTTGCGGTGGCCAATTCATATTTTTCGGCGATGGCGCGCACGGCGGGTTTTTCCAGTTCACCAACCGGAAACAGGGTGCGTGCGATCTGGGTGCCGCCAACCGCGTGCAGGAAGTAGCTTTGATCCTTGTTGGGATCGAGGCCCTTGAGCAGTTCGGTGCGTCCGTCGATGTCGCGGCGACGCACATAGTGGCCGGTGGCAATCAGGTCGGCACCGAGCATCAGGGCGTAATCGAGAAAGGCTTTGAACTTGATTTCGCGATTGCAGAGGATGTCCGGGTTCGGCGTGCGTCCGGCTTTGTACTCGGCCAGAAAGTGCTCGAAGACGTTATCCCAGTACTCAGCGGCAAAGTTGGCGGTGTGCAGCTTGATGCCGATGCGGTCGCATACCGCTTGAGCATCGGCCAGGTCATCCATGGCCGTGCAGTAGTCCGTGCCGTCGTCTTCCTCCCAGTTCTTCATGAACAGGCCTTCCACTTGATAGCCTTGCTCCAGTAGCAGCAAGGCAGAGACGGAAGAGTCGACGCCGCCGGACATGCCGACGATTACGCGCTGTGTTGAGGTGTCACGGACTGGATCGGGCATAAGTATTCAGGCGCGGCTATAAGGCAATAAAGGTGGCGATTCTATCAGGCTCGGCACGGCTGCGCTGATCAGCGCGGCGAGCGGATCACGGACAGTGGAAAGTGTTCGCCAGTCAGGTAGTCGTCAATGCACTGCATGACCAGCTCGCTGCGCCAGCGCTCGGGTTGGGCCGCGAGCTCCTCGCGAGTCAGCCATTGCGGGCCAATGATGCCGTGGTCGAGCGCTAAGTCGGGATGGTGGCGAACAGGTTTGGCGGCAAAACAGATGCGCTGATAGGTAATGCCATTGCTGGGCGCGGTGTACAGGTAAATGCCGGTCACCGAGGTCAGTTCGACATCCCAGCCAGTTTCTTCCAGGGTTTCCCTGAGGGCGGCCTGAATGAGACTTTCGTCTGCTTCCAAATGTCCGGCGGGCTGGTTAAATACGGCTTGACCATCGGCGAGCTCTTCAACCATTAGGAAGCGGCCATTGTCTTCAACGATGGTGGCGACGGTGACGTGGGGAGTGAAGCGCATGCGATGCTCCTTGGGCGGGTCGCTGATGGTAGCGCGCACAGGCATGATGGAGCGAGACTCGGTTAAGTGTGCGATGTGCTGCTAGATTCAATCAGGGTCAATTTGTTGCAGTGTGTAGTGCTTTGTAGTTTGGCTACATGCTGACGCCGATAGCCCGTCTTAGGCTGTCGCAATGCAGTAAGAAGTTGGCTTTATAAAGGAAAGTGCGTGACTTTTTGTAGAAAAACTACAAGAATGATTTGCCTTTCCGAGACCAAAAGATCCATCTGCCGCGCCATCCGCGCAGCGGTATGTCAGACCACGAGAACAACGGAGTCCAGCATGGGATACCAAAAGATCCAGGTGCCAGCAGGCGGCGACAAAATCACCGTAAATGCCGACATGTCACTGAATGTACCGAACAATCCGATCATCCCTTTTATCGAAGGTGATGGCATCGGCATTGATATCAGTCCGGTGATGATCAAAGTCGTCGACGCGGCGGTTGCCAAGGCCTACAACGGCGAGCGCAAAATTGCCTGGATGGAAGTTTACGCCGGCGAAAAAGCGACCCAGGTTTACGATCAAGACACCTGGCTGCCGAAAGAAACCCTCGAAGCAGTGCGCGACTATGTCGTGTCGATCAAAGGTCCATTGACCACGCCAGTTGGCGGCGGCATTCGCTCTTTGAACGTGGCCCTGCGCCAAGAGCTCGACCTGTATGTTTGCCTGCGTCCAGTGCGTTGGTTCACCGGCGTGCCAAGCCCGGTGAAAAATCCGCAAGACGTCGACATGACCATCTTCCGTGAGAACTCCGAAGACATCTACGCGGGTATCGAGTGGAAAGCAGGTTCGCCTGAAGCAGAAAAAGTCATTAAGTTCCTCAAAGAGGAAATGGGCGTCAAGAAGATCCGTTTCGATACGGATTGCGGTATCGGCATCAAGCCGGTTTCCAAGCAAGGCACCCAGCGCCTGATGCGCAAAGCGCTGCAGTACGTGGTTGATAACAATCGCGAGTCGCTGACCATCGTGCACAAAGGCAACATCATGAAGTTCACCGAAGGTGCCTTCAAAGATTGGGGCTACGAAATCGCCAAAAACGAATTCGGTGCCGAGTTGCTGGATGGCGGTCCTTGGATGCAGTTCAAGAACCCGAACACCGGCAAGAACGTCGTCGTTAAAGACGCCATCGCCGATGCCATGCTGCAGCAGATTTTGCTGCGTCCGGCCGAATATGACGTGATCGCGACCCTGAACCTGAACGGTGACTACCTGTCTGACGCCTTGGCGGCAGAAGTGGGCGGTATCGGTATTGCTCCGGGCGCCAACCTGTCTGACACCATTGCCATGTTCGAAGCCACTCACGGCACTGCGCCGAAGTATGCTGGCCTGGACAAGGTCAACCCAGGCTCGCTGATTCTCTCTGCCGAGATGATGCTGCGTCACATGGGTTGGACTGAGGCGGCTGACCTGATCATCAAGGGCACCGAAGGCGCGATCACAGCCAAGACTGTGACCTACGACTTCGAGCGTTTGATGGAAGGCGCCAAGCTGATGTCTTGCTCGCAGTTTGGTGATGCGACCATCGCGCACATGTAAGCTGGGCGAAACACAAAAAAGGCCGATCATATGATCGGCCTTTTTTATTGGGTTATTGCCTGGATTTTTCAGGCATTAATAGTACTGGTTGCGGCAGGGCTGGCAATGGTAGCCGGGCTGCGTACGGATGCCGGTGCGCTGATATTGATCGCATGCAGGCCTTTGGGGCCTTGGATAATATCGAAACAAACTACTTGGCCCGCCTTGAGCGTTTTGTAGCCTTCCATCTGAATAGCCGAGAAGTGTGCGAACAGATCTTCATCATCTCGGCCATCGGCCAGGATGAACCCGTAGCCTTTGGCGTTATTGAACCACTTGACCTTGCCGCTAACCATGCCGATATCCCTCTGCAAAGGTCTCCATCACTGGAGTATCATCCATTTTGGCATCGCGCTCCGGTCAGCCGTTTGGCGAGGAGGCGACACACCCGTGCTCAGCGCGTGAGTACAAGTTTGTTGTAACACTGTTTTGCCGTTAGTCAAGGTCATGCGGCAGACGACTGCGAAGTCGTTCAAACTCTGCCTGACATCCCGCTTATTCCACTTGCGAAGCAATCTTTCCAGCATGCATGCACGCAGCCAGATTCGACTAACATTCAATCATGATCATCCCGCCCAGCATGAGGATGATGCATCGGACTTGGCCGTGCAGGAGGCCAAGCCAACATTGCAGGCACCGCCTCTTTATAAGGTGCTGCTGCTGAATGATGACTACACGCCGATGGATTTCGTTGTTGAGGTGCTGGAGGTTTTTTTCAGCCTGAATCGCGAACAGGCAACCAAGATTATGCTGGCTGTCCACACTGAGGGGCGTGCTGTCTGCGGTTTATACACCCGCGATATCGCCGAAACCAAGGCGATGCAGGTCAATCAGTACGCGAGGGAGAGCCAGCATCCGCTACTCTGTGAAATCGAGAAGGACGGTTGATGCCGGCCACTTGGGTAAGAGGTGAAGCATGTTAAATCGAGAGCTCGAAGTTACCCTCAATCTCGCCTTCAAGGAGGCACGCACCAAGCGTCATGAATTCATGACGGTTGAGCATCTATTACTGGCCTTGCTGGACAACGAAGCTGCTGCTTCGGTTCTGCGCGCCTGCGGTGCCAATCTGGACAAGCTCAGGCACGATCTGCGTGAGTTTATTGATTCCACCACACCCCTTATCCCTGCTCACGATGAAGAGCGCGAAACTCAGCCAACGCTTGGGTTTCAGCGTGTCCTGCAGCGTGCTGTTTTCCACGTGCAAAGCTCTGGCAAGCGCGAGGTTACCGGCGCCAATGTGCTGGTGGCGATTTTCAGCGAGCAGGAAAGCCAGGCTGTGTTTCTGCTCAAGCAGCAAAGTGTTGCGCGCATTGATGTGGTCAATTACATCGCCCATGGCATTTCCAAGGTTCCAGGCCATGGCGATGCCCATGATGGCGAGCAAGAAATGCAGGATGAAGAGGGCGCTGACACGGCCTCGTCGAGTAACCCGCTGGATGCCTATGCCACCAACCTTAACGAGTTAGCTCGCCAGGGTCGTATAGATCCGCTGGTTGGGCGCGAGACGGAAGTTGAGCGGGTGGCGCAGATCCTGGCCCGTCGCCGGAAAAACAATCCGTTGCTGGTGGGTGAGGCCGGCGTGGGTAAAACCGCCATTGCTGAGGGGCTGGCCAAGCGCATTGTCGACAATCAGGTGCCGGACCTGCTGGCTCAAAGCGTCGTGTATTCCCTGGATCTGGGCGCATTGCTGGCGGGGACCAAATACCGCGGCGACTTCGAGAAGCGCTTCAAGGCGTTGCTCAATGAGCTGCGCAAGCGTCCTCAGGCGATTCTGTTTATCGATGAAATTCACACCATTATCGGTGCAGGTGCGGCCTCCGGCGGAGTGATGGATGCGTCCAATCTGCTCAAGCCGATGCTCTCCTCGGGTGAGATTCGCTGCATTGGCTCAACCACCTTTCAGGAGTTTCGCGGCATCTTCGAGAAAGACCGGGCCTTGGCGCGGCGCTTTCAAAAGGTGGATGTTAGCGAGCCGTCAGTTGAAGACACCGTGGGCATCCTGCGGGGCTTGCGCGCGCGTTTTGAGCAACACCACCACATCGAGTACAGCGATGAGGCGTTGCGGGCCGCTGCGGAGCTGGCTGCGCGCTACATCAATGATCGGCACATGCCGGACAAGGCCATTGACGTCATCGACGAGGCAGGGGCCTACCAGCGCCTGCAGCCTGAAGCTAAGCGGCTGAAGCGCATCGAGGTGGCCCAGGTTGAAGACATCGTCGCCAAGATCGCGCGGATTCCGCCAAAACATGTCACCAGCTCCGACAAGGAGTTGCTGCGCAACCTAGAACGCGATCTGAAATTGACTGTGTTTGGCCAGGATGCCGCGATCGATTCACTGGCCACCGCGATCAAATTGTCGCGGGCCGGGCTCAAGTCGCCGGATAAGCCGGTGGGTTCGTTCCTCTTTGCTGGGCCAACCGGTGTTGGCAAGACCGAGGCGGCGCGTCAGCTGGCGCGGGCCATGGGTATTGAACTGGTGCGCTTTGACATGTCTGAGTACATGGAGCGGCATACGGTTTCACGCTTGATTGGTGCGCCACCGGGCTACGTCGGCTTTGACCAGGGTGGCCTGTTGACTGAAGCCATCACGAAAATGCCGCACTGTGTGTTGCTGCTCGATGAAATCGAAAAGGCCCATCCGGAAGTCTTCAACCTGCTGTTGCAGGTGATGGATCACGGCACCTTGACCGACAACAATGGCCGCAAGGCGGACTTCCGCAATGTGATTCTGATCATGACCACCAATGCCGGTGCAGAAACTGCAGCGCGGGCGTCGATTGGCTTCACCCATCAGGATCACTCTTCGGATGCCATGGAAGTGATCAAGAAGGGCTTTACGCCGGAGTTCCGTAATCGCCTGGATACCATCATCCAGTTTGGTCGCCTCAACCATGAGGTGATCAAAAGCATCGTCGACAAGTTTCTCACCGAGTTGCAGGCGCAGCTTGAGGACAAACATGTGCAGCTTGAGGTTAGCGACGCTGCGCGCTGCTGGTTGGCGGAGCGTGGTTACGATGCGCAAATGGGCGCCAGGCCGATGGCACGCTTGATTCAGGACAAGATCAAACGTCCGTTGGCGGAAGAGATTCTCTTCGGTGAGCTGGCCGAGCATGGCGGTGTCGTGCATATCGATGTGAGCTCTGGGGAGCTGACTTTCGATTATGAAACGACGGTGGAAATGGCCTGAGGCTTTTTGCCAGGCAATAAAAAACGCCCGGCTAGCCGGGCGTTTTTTATTAGGGCTTGATCAGCGAGCGCGGTAAGTAATGCGGCCTTTGCTCAAGTCATAAGGGGTCAGCTCAACACGAACTTTGTCGCCGGTGAGGATGCGGATGTAATTTTTGCGCATCTTGCCGGAAATGTGCGCAGTAACGACGTGCCCATTTTCCAACTCCACACGGAACATGGTGTTGGGCAGGGTGTCGACGACAGTGCCTTCCATTTCGAAGCTGTCTTCTTTCGACATGCAGTAAAGCCCTCGGTATACAAATGAGTGGCCCGGTGCAACTGGCGCCAGGCAAAAGCGGCGTGCATTGTGCCCGAAAAAGGCCGCGTACGCCAAGGGCTTCAGGTGAGTATCACCCAGCGTTGATTGACAAAGAGTTCAATGGGGCGGTATTGCGTCTTGTAATTCATCTTTCGGCAGTTCTTGATCCAGTAGCCGAGGTAGAGCGCGTGGAGGCCCAGGCGGGCCGTTTCGGCGATTTGCCAGAGGATGGCGTAGCGCCCCAGGCTGCGATGTTCTTCATCTGGATCGTAGAAGGTGTAAACCGCTGATAAGCCGTTGGGTAACACGTCGGTGACCGCCACGGCGAGTAGGCGTCCGTCTAGGCGGAATTCGTAAAAGCGTGAAAAGGGCAGGTCGCGAACCAAAAAAGTCGAAAACTGCTCGCGGTTGGGCGGATACATGTCGCCATCCGCGTGGCGTTGTTCGATGTAGCTGGCGTACAGGTCGTAATATTCTTCACTGAAGGTCGGGCGCGCGGCTTGGACCTGCAGGTCGGCATTGCGGCTGCGGATGCGCCTTTGCTGGCGATTGGGGGTGAAATCGGCTGCGGGTAGACGTGCGGGTACGCAGGCGGAGCAATTCTGACAGTGCGGGCGGTACAAGTGGTCGCCACTGCGGCGGAAACCGACTTCTGACAGTTCGGCATAAACCTGCGCATCCATGGGCTGGCTGGGGTCGAGAAACAGGGTGGTGGCCTGTTCTGTCGGCAGGTAGCTGCAGGGATGGGCTTGAGTGGCATAAAACTTGAGTCGCGCCAACTCGGTCATGGTTAGGTCTCGCGGGATGCGTGCGTTTTAAGTGTATGTCAGCTGGTCGCACCCGACCAGGCACGCCAATTAGCGCTTGTTGGCAGGTCCAGGTCGTTGCGCAAGTGCTCAGCAAAGGCGTCCCGTGAAATGGCGCGGGCACCGAAGCTATGCAAGTGCTGGGTGGGCATCTGGCAGTCGATCAGGCGAAAACCCCAATCTTGCAACTGCCTAACCAGGGTGACAAAGCCCACCTTGGAGGCGTTGTCAGCGCGACTGAACATGGATTCGCCAAAAAACAGCTGGCCCATGGCCAGGCCGTAGAGGCCGCCGACCAGCTCCTCGTCTTGCCAAACCTCGACGGAATGGGCAATACCTTGCTCGTGCAGCTGCAAGTAGGCCGCCTGCATGGGTGTGGTGATCCAGGTGCTGTCGGCATAGGTGCGCGGTGCAGCACAGGCTTGGATCACGCGGCTGAATTGCTGGTCGAGGGTGACCTTGTAGCGCTGTTGGCGCAGGCATTTCTCCAGGCTGCGCGATACGTGCAGTTCCTCAGGGAACAATACGGTGCGCGGGTCGGGGGACCACCAGAGAATCGGCTGGCCATCTTGAAACCAGGGGAAGCAGCCGTGCCGGTATGCTTGAATCAGCCGCGCAGGGCTGAGATCGCCGCCCGCGGCCAACAGCCCATTGGGCTCGCGCAAGGCGCGATTTAGTGGCGGGAAATTCAATGAATCGCGCTGCAGCCAGGTCAGCATGAGGAGGGATGCCAGCAGGGGGAGGGGAGGCGGGCGCCAGGCGCCCGCCGAGACGACTTAATTGTCGTCGAGGAACTTCTCGGCATCCAGTGCCGCCATGCAGCCAGCGCCGGCAGAGGTAATGGCCTGGCGGTAAACGTGGTCAGCCACGTCGCCCGCAGCAAAGACACCTGGGATGGTGGTAGCAGTGGCGTTGCCTTCACTGCCGCCGCGCACGCTCAGGTAGCCGTCGCGCATCTCCAGCTGGTTGACGAACAGCTCGGTGTTGGGCTTGTGGCCGATGGCAATAAACACGCCGGCCAGGGCCAGCTCGGAGGTTTCACCGTTGAGCGTGTCCTTCAGGCGCACGCCGGTAACGCCGCTGGCATCGCCCAGGACTTCGTCGAGGCTCTGGTTCCAGTGCAGGCGCACATTGCCGTTGGCGGCTTTCTCGAACAGCTTGTCCTGGAGAATTTTCTCCGAGCGCAGCTTGTCGCGGCGATGGATCAGGTGCACTTCCTTGGCGATGTTGGCCAGGTACAGGGCTTCCTCAACGGCGGTATTGCCGCCGCCGACCACTGCGACCACCTGGTTGCGATAGAAGAAGCCATCGCAGGTGGCGCAGGCGGAGACACCCTTGCCGGCAAAGGCTTCTTCCGATGGCAGGCCGAGGTACTGGGCCGAGGCGCCAGTGGCAATGATCAGGGCGTCGCAGGTGTAGGTGGCGCTGTCGCCTTTGAGCACGAAAGGACGTTGCTGCAGCTCGGCGGTATGAATGTGGTCGTAAGCGATTTCGGTATCGAAACGCTCAGCATGCTTTTGCATGCGTTCCATCAGTGCCGGGCCGGTCAGGCCTTCAACGTCGCCCGGCCAGTTGTCCACTTCAGTCGTGGTGGTCAGTTGGCCGCCAGCCTGCATGCCGGTGATAACCAGGGGCTTGAGGTTGGCGCGGGCAGCGTACACCGCAGCGGTGTAACCGGCGGGGCCTGAGCCCAGGATGATCAGGCGTGAATGCTTGACTTCGCTCATAAAAAGACCTCATAAGCCTTTGTCACAAAAGAGAATGCGTGCTCCAATTGAGCCGCTCACAGGGGTGCTGGTGGCTATGCTACACCGAAGCGGGAGAGGCCGGCAAAATGCACTGCAGGCGCTTCCGGCGGCATGTCATCACGTCACTAAAGCCGTACAATGCAGCGCAATCGGCGGTCAAACATTGGTCAGGGCCGCCCCAGGCGCAGGAAATTAAGCGTTTTGAAGAACAGCACGACTCCTCCAGCGCAGACGCCCGTTTGGCGTCAGCAGCTGCACTACCGCCTCAAGGAAGGGGCATTGCTTGCGCTCGGCTCGCTTTGCTTGATCCTTTGGATGGCGCTTCTCAGTTACGACAAAAGTGATCGCAGTTGGAGCCACGACAGCAATGTCGCCCAGGTGCAGAACGCTGCCGGCCCCGTTGGCGCCTGGTGTGCCGACATCCTGTTTGTGGCCCTGGGCTATTTCGCCTATCTGTTTCCCCTGTTGCTGGCAGCCAAGACCTGGCAGGTATTCCGCCAGCGCCATCAGGCCTTTGACTGGAGCGGCTGGCTGTTTTCCTGGCGCATGATCGGCCTGGTGTTTCTGGTGCTCTCAGGCTCGGCCCTGGCCTTTATCCACTTCAATAATGGCGGCAATCTGCCGGCATCCGCGGGCGGTGCCTTGGGCGAAAGCCTGGGTCAGCTGGCGCTTGATTCGCTGAACGTGCAAGGCAGCACCTTGCTGTTCATCAGTCTGTTTCTGTTTGGGTTGACCGTGTTCTGCGATTTGTCGTGGTTCAAGGTTATGGATGTGACCGGTAAGATCACCCTCGACTTGTTTGAGCTGATCCACAGCGCCATCAATCGCTGGTGGAACTCTCGCGTTGAGCGCCAGCAATTGGCCACCAAGTTGCGGGAAGTGGATGAGCGCGTCAGCAATATGGCCGCGCCGCTGGACCGTCGCGAGCAGGCCAAGGTCAAAGAGCGCCTGATCGAACGCGAAGAGTCCTTGAGTAAGCACATGAGCGAGCGCGAGAGCCGCCCTGCGCCGGTCATCACCCCGCCAGCTCCGCCGAAAGCCGCCGAACAGAGCAAGCGGGTGCTGAAGGAGAAACAGGCGCCGTTGTTCACCGACAGCGCGGTGGAAGGCAGCTTGCCGCCCATCTCGATCCTGGATGTGGCCGAGAAAGTGCAGAAGAAATTCTCCCCTGAGTCACTGGAAGCCATGTCTCGGCTGCTGGAGATCAAGCTCAAGGAGTTCGGTGTTGAGGTGATGGTCGAGTCGGTGCATCCGGGCCCGGTGATCACCCGTTTCGAGATTCAGTTGGCGCCTGGCATCAAAGTCAGCCGAATTTCCGGCCTGGCCAAGGACTTGGCGCGCTCGATGGCGATCATCAGCGTGCGGGTAGTCGAAGTGATCCCCGGCAAGACCACCGTCGGTATCGAAATCCCCAACGAAGACCGGCAGATCGTGCGCTTCTCCGAAGTGCTGTCTTCGCCGGAGTACGACGAAGCTAAATCGCCAGTCACCCTGGCCCTTGGCCACGATATCGGCGGCCGTCCGGTGATTACCGATCTGGCCAAGATGCCGCACCTGCTGGTGGCGGGTACCACGGGGTCTGGTAAGTCGGTGGGGGTCAACGCGATGATCCTGTCGATCCTGTTCAAGTCCACGCCGGAGCAGGCGCGCTTGATCATGATCGACCCGAAAATGCTTGAACTGTCGATTTACGAGGGCATTCCGCACCTGCTTTGCCCGGTCGTCACCGACATGAAAGAGGCGGCCAACGCCCTGCGCTGGAGCGTCGCCGAGATGGAGCGGCGCTACAAGCTGATGTCGAAGATGGGCGTGCGTAACTTGGCCGGCTTCAACCGCAAGGTCAAAGACGCTGAGGAAGCCGGCACGCCGTTGAGCGATCCGCTGTACAAGCGCGAAAGCATTCACGACGAAGCGCCGCTGCTGAAAACCCTGCCGACCATCGTGGTAGTGGTCGACGAATTTGCCGACATGATGATGATCGTCGGCAAGAAGGTTGAAGAACTGATCGCGCGGATCGCACAAAAGGCGCGGGCTGCCGGTATTCACCTGATTCTCGCCACCCAGCGCCCGTCGGTGGATGTGATCACTGGTTTGATTAAGGCCAACATTCCCACCCGTATGGCCTTCCAGGTCTCCAGCAAGATCGACTCGCGCACCATCCTCGACCAGGGCGGCGCCGAACAACTGCTCGGCCATGGCGACATGCTGTACCTGCCGCCGGGCACTGGCTTGCCGATTCGTGTGCATGGCGCGTTTGTCTCCGATGAAGAAGTTCATCGCGTGGTTGAGGCCTGGAAACTGCGCGGCTCGCCGGACTATATCGAAGACATTCTGGCTGGCGTGGAAGAGTCCGGCAGTGGCTTTGACGGTGGCGGCAGTGGCGAGGGCGGTGAGGGTAGCGAGTCTGATCCGCTCTATGACGAGGCCGTCAACTTTGTGTTGGAAAGTCGCCGTGCATCGATTTCCGCTGTGCAGCGTAAATTGAAGATCGGCTACAACCGCGCCGCACGCATGGTCGAAGCCATGGAAATGGCCGGTGTGGTGACTTCAATGAACACAAACGGCTCCCGTGAGGTCATAGCACCGAGTCCGGTTCGCGACTGATTTTAGTTTTCTCACTCCAAGAGGATTTCCATGCGCGCTTTTCGCATGCTGTTGTTGGCTGTTATGGCCCTGGTCACTCTTCCGGCCCAGGCCGATGATGCCGCCGCCGTGGCTCGTCTGACCCACCTGCTCAGTCAGGCGCAGACCCTGACCGCGCGCTTCTCGCAACTGACCCTGGACGGCTCCGGCACCCAGTTGCAGGAAACCGCTGGTGAACTGTCGCTCAAGCGTCCTGGGCTGTTCCGCTGGCACACCGATGCGCCTCAGGAGCAGTTGCTCGTCTCCAATGGCCAGAAGGTCTGGCTGTTCGACCCTGATCTCAATCAGGTGACCATCCAGACCCTCGATCAGCGCCTGACCCATACCCCGGCCTTGCTGCTGTCCGGCGACGTGTCGAAGATCAGCGACAACTTCGAGATCAGCCACAAGGAAGGCGGCAGTGTGGTCGACTTCATCCTCAAGCCCAAGGCCAAAGACAGCCTGTTCGATAACCTGCGCCTGTCGTTTCGCAATGGTGTGATCAACGACATGCAGCTGATCGATGGTTCCGGCCAGCGCACCAATATCCTGTTTCTCAGCGTGAAGATGAATCAGCCCATGGATGCCGCGCAGTTCAGCTTCCAGCCGCCGGCCGACGCTGACGTGATCGAAGAATAAGCGTTCGCCGTCGAGAGGGTTGTCACCGCCGCCATGGATCTGTTTCGCAGCACGCCGATTGCTCAACCGCTGGCTGCCCGTTTACGGGCCGCCAACCTGCAGGAGTATGTCGGTCAGCAGCACCTGTTGGCGCCGGGCAAGCCACTGCGTGAGGCGCTGGAGCAGGGCGCGCTGCATTCGATGATCTTCTGGGGCCCGCCTGGGGTGGGTAAAACCACCCTGGCTCGCCTGCTGGCGGAAGTCTCCGAGGCCCACTTCGAAACCCTTTCGGCGGTGCTCTCGGGGGTCAAGGAGATCCGTCAGGCGGTAGAAATCGCCAAACAGCAAGCGGCACAATATGGCCGACGGACCATTCTGTTTGTCGATGAAGTGCACCGTTTTAACAAGTCGCAGCAGGATGCCTTCCTGCCTTACGTGGAAGACGGCACGCTGATCTTTATCGGCGCCACCACGGAAAACCCCTCGTTCGAACTCAACAACGCCTTGCTCTCGCGTGCGCGGGTGTATGTCCTGCAAAGCCTGGATGAGGCGGCCATGCGTCAGTTGGTGCAGCGCGCCTTGAGTGAGGACAAGGGCTTGGGCAAACGCCAGCTGAGCTTGCCCGAGGCGAGTTTTCAGATGTTGCTGGCCGCCGCCGATGGTGATGGCCGGCGCTTGCTCAATCTGCTGGAAAACGCCGCAGACCTGGCCGAAGACGCCAGCGAAATCGGCGTCGAGCTGCTGCAGAACTTGCTGGGCGACAGTCGTCGGCGTTTTGATAAGGGCGGCGAGGCCTTTTACGACCAGATTTCTGCGCTGCATAAGTCCGTGCGTGGTTCCAGTCCGGACGGTGCGCTGTACTGGTTCGCACGCATGCTCGACGGTGGCTGCGACCCCTTGTATATCGCCCGCCGGGTGGTGCGCATGGCCAGTGAAGATATCGGCAATGCCGATCCGCGGGCCCTGACCCTTTGCCTGAATGCCTGGGATGTGCAAGAGCGCCTGGGTAGCCCCGAGGGTGAACTGGCCGTGGCCCAGGCGATTGTGTACTTGGCCTGTGCACCGAAAAGCAACGCGGTGTACAACGCCTTCAACCAGGCCAAGCGTGAAGCGGCCGAGCATGGCTCGCTGGAAGTGCCGCTGCACTTGCGCAACGCGCCGACCAAATTGATGAAAGAACTGGGTTATGGCGATGAGTATCGCTATGCCCACGACGAGCCCGAAGCTTATGCCGCGGGCGAAGAGTACCTGCCGGCGCAACTGCTGGGTCGCCGCTATTACCAGCCAGTGCCGCGCGGTTTAGAGCTGAAAATTGGCGAAAAGCTGAAGTACTTGGCTGCCCTTGATCAGCAGAGCCCACGGCAAAGGAGTAAGTCATGATCCAGGTCGCTCTGGCAGTCGCCGTCGGCGGTGCTGTTGGCTCGGTGCTGCGTTTTCTCACCAGTAGCTGGGTTGTGACGCAGTGGCCACGGCATTACTACCTGGCCACTTTTGCGGTCAATCTGGTGGGCTGTTTCCTTATCGGTTTTCTCTCGGCTTATTTTCTCCTGCGTAGCGATTTGCCCCTGGTCCTGCGCACCGGCTTAACGGTGGGCGTACTCGGTGGCTTGACCACCTTTTCCAGCTTCAGCCTGGAAGTGTTGCGTCTGCTGGAGGCTGGCCAGTTCGGCGTGGCTGCTGGCTACCTGTTAAGCAGCGTAGTGGGCGGCCTGCTGGCGGCCTGGCTGGGGATGTCCCTGGCACGCCTGTAACTGATAAAACACTCGGCTTGCCGGCGCAGAATCCGTAAACTGCGCGGCATTGCGCCCTTGTCGGCGCGTTCAATTCAGATTTTTTGGGACCACCACCATGCTCGACTCCAAACTCGTACGTGCGCAGCTCCACGAAGTAGCGGAACGCCTTGCCAGCCGAGGCTTCCAGCTCGACGTGGTGCGTTTCGAAGCCCTTGAGGCGCAACGCAAGAGCGTGCAAACCCGCACTGAACAACTCCAGGCCGAGCGCAATGCCCGCTCCAAGTCGATCGGTCAGGCCAAGCAGCGTGGCGAAGACATCGCGCCTTTGCTCGCCGAAGTCGATCGCATGGGCAGCGACCTGGAAGAAGGCAAACGCGAGCTAGAAAGCATCCAGGTCGAGTTGGACAACCTGCTGCTGAACATCCCCAACTTGCCGCACGAGTCGGTGCCGGTAGGGGCCGATGAAGACGGTAACGTTGAAGTCTCGCGCTGGGGCACGCCACGCAGCTTTGATTTCCCGATTCAGGATCACGTCGCCCTCGGCGAGCAGCATGGCTGGCTGGATTTTGAAACCGCCGCCAAGCTCTCCGGCGCGCGCTTTGCCTTGCTGCGTGGCCCCATCGCCCGCATGCACCGCGCCCTGGCGCAATTCATGATTAACCTGCACACCGGAGAGCACGGCTACGAAGAAGCTTATACGCCCTATCTGGTGCAGGCGCCGGCGCTGCAAGGCACTGGCCAGCTGCCGAAGTTCGAGGAAGACCTGTTCAAGATCAGCCGTGAAGGCGAGGCGGATCTGTACCTGATCCCTACCGCTGAAGTGTCGCTGACCAATATCGTTGCCGGCGAAATTCTTGACCCTAAGCAACTACCAATGAAGCTGGTGGCGCACACCCCATGTTTCCGCAGTGAAGCCGGCGCCTCTGGCCGTGACACGCGCGGCATGATCCGTCAGCACCAGTTCGACAAGGTCGAGATGGTACAGATCGTCGAGCCAAGCCAATCGTTTGCAGCGTTGGAAAGCCTGACTGCCAACGCCGAGCGCGTGCTGCAGTTGCTCGAGCTGCCTTATCGCAAGCTGGCGCTGTGCACCGGTGATATGGGCTTCGGCGCAGTGAAGACCTACGACCTGGAAGTATGGGTGCCGAGCCAGGACAAATACCGCGAGATTTCCTCCTGCTCCAACTGCGGCGATTTCCAGGCCCGCCGGATGCAAGCCCGCTACCGTAACCCGGAAACCGGCAAGCCAGAGTTGGTCCACACCCTCAACGGCTCCGGCCTGGCCGTGGGTCGCACCCTGGTGGCTGTGTTGGAGAACTACCAGCAGGCCGACGGTTCGATCCGCGTGCCGGAGGTGCTCAAACCTTATATGGCTGGGATTGAAGTCATCGGCTGAGCAGCCGCGCAGTGAACTACGGGGTGGCCAGAGCCGCCCCGTTTTGTTTTAACCGATCACGAGACTGGCCCATGGATTTCCTTCCTCTGTTTCACAACCTCAAGGGCCGCAACGTGTTGCTGGTCGGTGGTGGCGAGGTGGCGCTGCGCAAGGGCCGCTTACTGGCGGATGCCGGTGCAGCGCTGAAAGTAGTCGCTCCCGAGATTGATCCGCAGCTGACTGAGCTGGCCCTGCGCAGCCAGGGTTCTGTGCAGTTGCGCGGCTATCAGGCCGACGACCTGCAGGACATCTGCCTGGTCATCGCCGCCACCGATGATGAGCCGCTGAATGCGCAAATATCGGTGCAGGCCCAGGCGTTGGGGGTGCCGGTCAATGTGGTGGATGCGCCGAAGCTGTGCAGCGTGATTTTTCCGGCCATCGTCGACCGCTCGCCGTTGATCGTCGCCATTACCAGTGGCGGTGATGCACCGGTGCTGGCGCGCCTGATTCGGGCCAAGATCGAGACCTGGATTCCGGCTACCTATGGCCAGCTGGCGGGGTTGTCCAAGCGCTTCCGCGCGCGAGTCAAAGCGTTGTTTCCCAATGTGCAGCAGCGCCGGGTGTTCTGGGAGGACGTGTTTCAGGGGCAGATCGCCGAGAGTGTATTTGCCGGTAAGTTGCATGAAGGTGAACGTCTGCTGGAAGAGAAAATCGCCGGCGCCGCACCGCGGCAGCTGGGCGAGGTTTACCTGGTTGGCGCCGGGCCTGGCGATCCTGATTTGCTGACCTTTCGCGCCTTGCGCCTGATGCAGCAGGCCGATGTGGTGCTCTACGACCGCCTGGTGGCGCCGGCCATCGTTGAGCTGTGCCGCCGCGATGCCGAACGTATCTATGTCGGTAAACGCCGCGCCGAGCATGCGCTGCCGCAGGACGAAATCAATCAGCGTCTGGTGACGCTGGCGAAAGAGGGCAAGCGGGTGCTACGCCTCAAGGGCGGCGATCCGTTTATCTTCGGCCGTGGCGGCGAAGAGATCGAGGAGCTCGCAGCCGAGGGCATTCCCTTTCAGGTGGTGCCGGGCATTACCGCCGCCAGTGGTTGCGCCGCCTATGCCGGGATTCCCCTGACCCATCGCGATCACGCCCAATCGGTGCGGTTCGTGACCGGCCACTTGAAGGATGGCAGCTGTGACCTGCCGTGGCGCGACCTGGTCGCGCCGGGGCAGACGTTGGTGTTCTACATGGGCCTGGTGGGTTTGCCGCAGATCTGCACTCAGCTGATCGCCCACGGCCGCGCAGCAGAAACCCCGGTGGCGCTGATCGAGCAGGGCACTACCCAGCAGCAGCGGGTCTACACCGGCACGTTGGCCAGCCTGCCTGAGCTCTTGGCGCAGCAGCAGGTGCGTGCGCCGACCCTAGTGATCGTCGGCGAGGTGGTGACCCTGCGGGAAAAACTCGCCTGGTTCGAAGGCGCTCAAAGCCGCGAGTAGTCGCCAAATCAGTCCTGGCACTCCAGGACTGACGAGCGTTAGCCCAGGCGCTGTTGCCAGAGCTGTTCGGCGTGGGCGAATGCCGCTTCGCGGGTTTCACCCAGCCCGCGCAGGGCTAGGGCCATGGTGGCAATCACGGCCAGGTGGCCATAGGCGTCCTCGGTTTTGCCCAGCCAAACCGCGAGCAAATGCTCCGGGTCCAATTGCTCGGGTTTGACATGCCGCAGCGCTGACAGCGCCGGCCATTCTTCGTCCCAATCCACGCCGCCGCAGGTGCCATACAGGTGGCTGACGGCATCGGGATTGATCTCGATCTCACCGCCTTCGCCTTTGATCACGATGGTGTTGTCCGCCAGCAGCTGGCTGGCGGCGCGGTGGGTCACCTGATAGCCGGGATGGAAAATACTCTGCAGGCCACAGCGGGCTTGTAGGGGGTTGAGAATGCGGGTCAGTGAGTGGATCGGCGAGCGCAGGCCAAGAATGTTGCGCAGGTCGATCATTCGCTGCAGCTGCGGTGCCCAATCGCCCAGCGGGATAAAGGCTAGGTGCTGTTGATCCAGCGCCTGGGCCACGCTGTCCCAGTCACGGCACAGGGGAATGTCCAGCAGGGCAATCAGCTGTTCGCTGTACATGCGTCCGGCGGTGTGGGCGCCACCGCCATGCAGGAGAATGCGCACGCCGCTGGCGGCCAGGGCTTTGACCGCCAGCAGGTACCAGGGCAAGTGACGCTTCTTACCGGCGTAACTGGGCCAGTCGAGGTCGACTGCGATGCGCGGTACCTGCAAGCGTTCGCGCACGGCTTCGGCGAAGCCGGCCATTTCTTCGGCGCTTTCTTCCTTGTGCCGCAGCAGCATCAAGAAGGCGCCGAGCTGAGTGTCTTCGACCTTGTCGTCGAGCAGCAGGCCCATGGCCTCGTGTGCCTCCTCGCGGGTCAGATCGCGGGCGCCGCGTTTGCCTTTACCAAGGATGCGCACGAAGTGGGCAAAGGGGTGTTCAGCGGGAGTGATCAGGTTCATAGGCAATTCGTCGGTTTTGGCAGGCCAGCCAGCTTGGCCGCCAGCTTGGCGGGAGTGCCCTTGAACAGGCGATTAAGGTGCAGGCTGTTGCCCTTGTCGGCGCCCAGGTGCAGGGCGACGTACTTGATCAGCGGGCGGGTCGCGGGTGACAGTTGATACTCGGTGTAAAACGTACGCAGCAGTTGCAGCACTTCCCAGTGCTCGGCGCTCAGGTGCAACTCTTCGCGTGCGGCCAGGGCTTCTGCTACCGCGGGTGACCAGTCGTTGAGGTCGAGCAGGTAGCCCTCTTTATCCAGGGCAATGCTCTGGCCGTTCACTTGCAGGGCACTCATAGCCAGCTGTTGACCTTGGCGTAGCTGAGGGTCAGTTCGACAAACGCCGGATAATCCAGGCGTTTGACCCGACTGGGCAGCCCACTGAGCGCACGCGCCTGCAGGTCTTCGTCGAGGGCGAACAGGGCGATACTTTCCGGCATCAGTTCCAGTGCGTGGCGCTGGGCGGTGCCGGGTTGCAGCGCATACACCGCATCGCCGCTGAGCAGCAGGCCGTCGTGGCTGCCGAGTAGGCGCAGGCAACTGCTAAGGCGGCTGTCGGTGAAGGGCGAGTGGGCAAGCAGGTGCAAGGTGGTCATCAGAGTGTCATCACCAGGTCGTAACGGCCAATCAGGGCGCAGATGGCCTGATCGTCCAGGGGTTCTACCGCCAGGTTCAGGGTCAGCGGGTCCAGGCCGCGCTCCTGCAGGCTGCGGCTGCTGGCATACAGGGCTTCAACACCAAACAGTGGCAGGGCCTGCAGGTTGGCAGTCAGGTCTTTCTGTTGCAGTTGGGCCGGTTGTTGCGTCGGGCACAATTGCAGTACGCCATCATCGAGAAACAGCAAGGCCAGTGGCAGGTCGAAGGCGCCGCCGGCCAGGGCGATATCCAGCGCCTCGCGGGCACCGGGGCCGCTCCAGGGTGCCTGACGGCTGATCAGCAGCATGGATTTAGCCATCTCAATGGCCTCCGAAGCAGATCAAGCGGTCACTCAATTGTGCTGCTTCGTGCAGTTGGCCCAGGCCAGAAAGCTCCCAGTCTTGTCCCAGGTTGGCGGCGCTGCGGCTGTAGCGGTCGGCTTCTTCCTGATTGAGCACGCCCCGGCGCAAGGCGGCGGCAATGCACACCACGCCATCGAGTTGCTGTTCACGAACGAAGTCGCTCCATTCGCGGCTTAGGTCCAGTTCATCCTGCGGGGTGACCACCGTCTGCGAGGCGCTGTGCACGCCTTCCTGATAAAAAAACAGGCGGCTGATCTCATGCCCGCCAGCCAGTACAGCCTGAGCAAAGCGCAGGGCGCGACGTGAGGACGGCGCGTGAGGCGGGGCGAACAGGGCGATGGCGAATTTCATGCAAAATCAACTTGGCAGGACGCGTGGAGCGAATGATAAAGCCTGCGCTTGAGCTTGCGGGAATAAAAAACGGAGTCAGGGGTGTGCCGCTGGTTGGGGCTGCAAACAACCCGTAGGGCTAGTGAAGGCAGTGAGGCGGGGGCGGGGGCGGGGACGGGTGGCAGGGTAATGACTGAGTTGTCAGCCATTACTCTGCTGTTACCCGGTGAGCCTCTTGGTCAGGCGAGCTGCAAGAGGCGTGTTGCGGGGCGTATCAGTTCTGCCAGCGTTTCAACACCAGCGTGGCGTTGGTGCCGCCAAAACCAAAGCTGTTGCTCATCACCACATTGGCGCTGAAGTTCTCTTTGGTTTCGCGCAGGATCGGCAAATCGGCAATCTCGGGGTCGAGGGTTTCGATATTGGCCGAGGCTGCGAGGAAGTTGCCTTCCATCATCAGCATGCAATAGATCGCCTCATGCACGCCGGCGGCGCCCAGGGAGTGGCCCGACAGGCTCTTGGTCGAGCTGATCAGCGGCGCCTTGTCACCAAACACTTCACGCACGCCACGGCTTTCTGCCACGTCGCCGACCGGAGTCGAGGTGCCGTGGGTGTTCAGGTAGTCGATTGGCTCGTTAACGGTAGACAGCGCCTGCTGCATGCAACGCACAGCGCCTTCGCCACTTGGGGCGACCATGTCGTAGCCGTCCGAGGTGGCGCCGTAACCGATGATTTCGGCATAGATCTTCGCGCCACGCTTGAGGGCGTGTTCCAGTTCTTCAACCACCACCATGCCGCCGCCACCGGCGATGACGAAGCCATCACGGGATGCATCGTAGGCGCGCGAGGCGCTTTGCGGGGTGTCGTTGTACTTGCTGGAGAGGGCGCCCATGGCGTCGAACAGGAAGCTCTGGCTCCAATGTTCTTCTTCACCGCCGCCGGCAAACACGATGTCCTGCTTGCCCAACTGGATCAGCTCCATGGCGTGACCAATGCAGTGAGCGCTGGTGGCACAGGCCGAGGAGATCGAGTAGTTGACACCCTTGATCTTGAACGGCGTGGCCAGGCAGGCCGATACGGTGCTGCCCATGGTGCGCGGTACGCGATACGGGCCAACGCGCTTGACGCCTTTCTCGCGCAGGATGTCCATGGCCTCCATCTGGTTGAAGGTCGAGGCGCCGCCAGAGCCTGCTACCAGGCCGATACGCGGGCTGGACACTTCTTCGGCGCTGAGGCCGGCATCCTTGATCGCTTGTTCCATGGACAGGTAGGCGAAGGCCGCCGCGTCGCCCATAAAGCGGTAAACCTTGCGGTCAATCAGCTCTTCCAGGTTCAGGTCAACCGAGCCGGAAACCTGACTGCGCAGGCCCATCTCGGCATAGGCTGGGTTGAAGCGAATGCCTGAACGACCAGCGCGAAGGCTGGCGGAGACGGAGTCTTTATCAGTGCCCAAGCAGGAAACAATGCCCAGGCCAGTGATGACGACGCGACGCATGCGGGAGTCCTTTAGAAGTTATCGGTAGAGGTGAACAGGCCTACGCGTAAGCCTTCTGCACTGTAGATTTCACGGCCGTCGACGCTAACGGTGCCATCAGCAATTGCCAAGACCAGGGAGCGGTTGATCGTGCGTTTGATTTGAATGTTGTAAGTGACTTTCTTGGCGGTTGGTAGCACCTGGCCGAAGAATTTCACTTCGCCTGAACCCAGCGCGCGGCCGCGCCCAGGGCAACCTTGCCAGCCGAGGTGAAAACCCACCAGCTGCCACATGGCGTCAAGGCCCAGGCAGCCTGGCATTACCGGATCACCTTCGAAGTGGCAGGCGAAGAACCACAGGTCCGGGTTGATATCCAGCTCGGCAACCAGTTCGCCTTTGCCGTACTTGCCGCCGGTTTCACTGATATGGGTGATGCGGTCAATCATCAGCATGTTCGGGGCGGGCAGTTGCGCGTTTCCTGGGCCGAACAGTTCGCCGCGGCTGCAGCGCAACAGCTCTTCCCGAGAATAGGCGTTTGGTTTGGTCATGCGAGCTCCTCAAAATCCCCGTACGGGAGGGCTTGGCTAAAGGTCTTTGCCAGGCAAATACACATAGATGTCCGCTGGCAGCCTAGTCGTAGACTGTTGCGTTACGGTGAAAGTCACAGCCTTGCGTACGCGTGTACGCTCAATGTGCCGGATTGTGTCCAGTCGCCCTATAGGCGCGCATTGTCTTGGAACAAGTTTCCGGCACTCTAGCACTGTTGACCAGCCTCCGAAGGTCGGGGGGGCACCCAGCGTTGCAGGATTCGTTGCAGATCGGCGCGTTTGAAAGGTTTTGCCAGATAATCATCCATACCGGCAGCCAGGCAGGCTTCACGGTCGCCCTGCAGGGCGTTGGCGGTCAGGGCTATGATGGGGAGCTGCCCCTTGCCCTCAAGCAAGCGGATCTGCCGGGTGGCTTCGTAGCCGTCCATGATCGGCAGGCGGCAGTCCATCAAGATGGCCGCATATTCAAAGTGCTCGGCATTGTGCAGGGCTTGCGCACCGTCACCGACCAGGCAAACCTGATAGCCGAGGCTGCGCAGCATGGCCTCAATCACGGTCTGATTGACTGGGTTGTCTTCCACCAACAGGACCAGGTGACCGTTGTCATCGCCTGTGGCTTCACGCTCAAGCATGATGGGGCGGGCGTTTTGCTGACGAAACGGTAGTGGAATCTCCAGAGTGAAGACTGAGCCCTGGCCAGCCTCGCTCTTGGCGCTCAAGGTGCCACCCATGCGTTCGGCCAGGGTGCGAGCAATCGGCAAACCCAGGCCGGTGCCGCCATAGCGGCGAGAAATCGAGGTGTCGGCCTGCTGGAAGGCGTCGAACATGTGCTCCAGGCGCTCGGGGGATATACCGATGCCGCTGTCCTGCACCGAACAGGTTAGCCACAGCACCTGGTCATCCAGCGGTTGCCAGCGAGTTTGCACGCGAATGCTGCCTTCCTCGGTGAATTTCAGTGCGTTGCCGAGCAGGTTGACCAGAATCTGTCGAATGCGCGTCGGGTCGCCCTGAACTTCGAGCTGCTCCAGACCCGGCTGAGTCTCCAGTTGCAGCTGCAGGCCGCGCTGCTGGGCGCTGTGCTGGAACACCTGAGCAGAGCTCTGGAGCAATTCCAGCAGGTTGAACGGGATGCACTCCAACGCCAGGGCGTCGCGCTCGATCCGAGAGAAATCGAGAATGTCATTGATGACCTTTAATAGGTGCTCCGTGGACTCGGTGGCCAGGGCGGTGTACTCGGCCTGTTCCCGGTTCATTTCAGTGGTTTCCAGCAGCTGCAACATGCCCAAGACACCGTTCATGGGAGTGCGCAGTTCATGGCTCATCATGGCCAGAAAGTCTGATTTAGCCCGGTTGGCTTGCTCGGCCTCTTCACGGGTTTTGATCAGTTGGTTGATGGCTTGCTGCTGCTCGACCTGGGCCTGTTGCAGGCCGCTGGCCAGATTGTTGATATGCCGCGCCAGTTCAACCAGTTCAACATTGCCACGTTCAGGCACCGAGGCCTGGAAATTGCCGGCCTGAATCGCTTTGACTGCCTCCGCCATGGTGCTGATGGGGTTGGACAGGCGACTGGCCAGTCGTCGCGCTAATAAGAAGGTCAACACCAGGGCGCCCAGCGCCAGGGCCGAAGCCTTGAGCAAAATCAGCTGCTGCTGGCTGTTAAAGGCATCGTTGGACATGCCAACGACCACGCGCCCGAGGTAACCAGGGTCACTGGCCGGGTTTGCTGCCTGAGTAGGGTTTGCTTGCATCTGGATGGAGGCGTTGAACAACTCCACCTGGGAACCTTCCAGCACGGCAGCTTTGTTCTGCTCGACGTACACCAAAATATTTTCATTGGGGTCGCGCACTTCCAGAAACCGTACCTGCGGTGTTTGCAGAGTCGCTTGCAGCAGGGTTTTCAATACTTCTGGATTACCGGTCAATACCCCGTACTCGGTGGCGGTGGCCAGTTGGTTGGCGATCAGTTGGCCTGTGTTGATGCTTTCATCACGCAGGTCCTGCAGCCGCGAAAAGGTGAAAAAGCTGGTCAGCAGAACCGTCAGCAGCAGGGCCGGGCCCAGGCTGATGAGTAACGTATGGGTGCGGATGTTCCAGCCGTGGCCTGTATTCATGGGCGGCAACTCCAGGCGCGGCTGGGAGCCCGCACAGCTGGAGGTGTGGCATGCAAGAGGCAGGCAAGACGGGGGAGCGGGCAGGGCGGGATGGCGGATGAGTACACGGAACGACCTTGTTCGCAGGAGCTTGTCTAGGCATGTTAACCGAGCTGCGGCGCTTTGCCAGTCACTGAAGCCCATCCCAGCCCTGATAGGCACTGCTGGTTCGTTGGCGCGCGGGCCGTATAATGGCGAAAATTGCCACTGTGCTGGCGCTTACCTGAGCCGCAGGCTCATACAGGGATAGGTTATGACTGAACAGCAACCCGTTGCCGTACTTGGCGGCGGCAGTTTCGGCACGGCAATCGCCAACCTGTTGGCCGAAAATGGCCAACAGGTTTACCAATGGATGCGCGACCCTGCGCAGGCCGAAGCGATGCGTAGCCAGCGGGAAAACCCCCGTTACCTGAAAGGCATCAAGATTCATCCTGGCGTCCATCCGGTCACCGACTTGCCGGCCACCTTGGCCCAGTGCGAACTGATTTTTGTCGCGCTGCCGTCCAGTGCCTTGCGCAATGTGCTGCAGCCCTTAGCCGCCGGCTTGGCGGGCAAGTTGCTGGTGAGCCTGACCAAGGGTATTGAGGCTGAAAGCTTCAAGCTCATGAGCCAGATACTCGAGGAAGTGGCCCCTGAGGCGCGAATTGGCGTGTTGTCGGGGCCAAACCTGGCCCGAGAAGTGGCCGAGCACGCCCTGACGGCCACCGTGGTGGCCAGCGAGGATGAGGTCCTTTGCCAGCGCGTGCAGGCTGCTCTGCACGGGCGCACCTTCCGCGTATACGCCAGCCAGGACCGCTTTGGCGTCGAGCTGGGTGGCGCGTTGAAAAACGTCTACGCCATCATGGCCGGCATGGCCGTGGCGCTGGGCATGGGCGAAAACACCAAGAGCATGCTGATTACCCGCGCGCTCGCAGAAATGACTCGCTTTGCGGTCAAACTGGGCGCCAACCCGATGACTTTCCTGGGGCTGGCCGGCGTGGGTGATCTGATCGTTACCTGTTCCTCGGCCAAGAGCCGCAATTACCAGGTGGGTTTTGCCCTCGGCCAGGGCTTGAGCCTGGAAGATGCCGTGGCGCGCCTGGGGGAAGTGGCCGAAGGGGTCAACACCCTCAAGGTGCTCAAGGCCCGTGCCCAGGCCCTGGAGGTGTACATGCCTTTGGTCGCCGGTCTGCACGCGATTCTCTTTGAGGGGCGTACGCTGGCCCAGGTTATCGAGTTGCTGATGCGCGGTGAGCCGAAAACCGACGTCGATTTCATCTCCATCAACGATTTCTGATTTACCCCATTGCGCCGCCGGCGCTGCCATAAGGAGATAGTTATGAATAACCCCCAACAGGACCTGCAGCGCGAATCAATCCTGCTGCGCATACTCTGGATGGTGCTGTTCGCCTGTGCCTGGCAAGTGGCTGAGCTGGTGCTGGCCGGTGTGGTGCTGCTGCAACTAGGCTATCGCCTGTTTTACACAGCGCCTAACGCCAGCTTGCTGAGCTTTGGCGACAGCCTGAGTCAGTACCTGGCGCAGATCGGTCGTTTCGGTACCTTCAATACGGACGAAAAGCCTTGGCCGTTCAGCGATTGGCCGACTCCCGCCGCACCGCAAGGCGAAACGCCCCACAGCATCCCGCCAGCGGCCCATCCAGTGCGGGATGAAGAGCCAAAGCTGTGAAGCTCTGGTTACTGCGCCATGGCGAGGCCGAGGCCCATGCGCGCAGTGATGCCCAGCGCGAGCTGACTCCGCACGGGCGCAAGGAGGTCAAACAGAGTGCCGGGCATTTGCCCGGCCACGGCGTGAGCAAGATTGTCGCCAGCCCTTATGTGCGTGCCCAGCAAACGGCGCAGATCGTGCGCGAAGTGCTGGCCAGCCATCCGCCGATTGAAACCGTCAATTGGCTTACGCCAGAGGGTGATCTGCGCGAGGCCGTGGACTACCTGGATGCGCACGCAGAGGACACATTGCTGCTGGTCAGCCATCAGCCCTTTATCGGTGAACTGGCAGGCTTGCTTCAGCATGGGCACCGGCAGGCGCCGTTACCCATGAAAACAGCCAGCCTGGCAGAGCTAGAGGGCGAGCTGCCGTTGCCGGGCGCAATGCACCTCAACGCGCTGCATCACCCGCATAAGCACTGAGTGACTGTCGTCGGCTTTCAGAGCCGGCGGTGGTCATGCTGGGCGGATACATTTCTTCACTTGCACCTCCTTCTTCTGCGTGGTTTATTCAACCAAGCAAGTGCTTGGTTTGTCCCCAGAACAACAACAATGGAGGATGCCTGTGATGACTGCTGTCCGCTTACCGCTGGATGCGTTCTACGCCCGTGAAGCCCGTCACCCGAATAAACCCTACCTGTCGCAGCCCATTGCCGGCGGCCAGATAGAACAGCTGAACTGGTCCGAAGTTGGTGACCAGGCCCGTCGTGCGGCCAACTGGCTGCGCAGCCTGGAGTTGCCCCAGGGCAGCCGCATTGCGATCATTTCCAAGAATTGCGCGCACTGGATTATTACCGACCTGGCCATCTGGATGGCCGGGCATGTGTCGGTGCCGCTGTATCCCAACCTCACGGCTGACTCGGTGCGCCAGGTGCTTGAACATGCCCAGGCGGCGGTGGTGTTTGTCGGCAAGCTGGACGACTGGCCGGCCATGGCCCCAGGCGTTCCCGAGGGAATTCCCTGTGTCGGTCTGCCACTACGACCCAGCGGGCGTTTTGACGCGTTGTGGAGCGACCTGCAAGCCTGCACGCCGATTCAGGATCAGCCCAAGCCTGCGGCCGATCAGTTGTGCACCATCATCTATACCTCCGGCACCACTGGCACGCCGAAAGGGGTGATGCACAATTTCAGCAACTTCGCCTTTGGCGCCAGCCGTGGCCTTGAGTTGTTTGGCGTTGATGAAAACGACCGCATGCTCTCCTATCTGCCGCTCTGTCATGTGGCCGAGCGCATGTTTGTCGAGATGGTGTCGTTCTACGGCGGTTCGACGATTTTCTTCGCCGAAAGCCTCGATACCTTCCTCGCCGATCTCAAGCGGGCGCGGCCGACCGTGATGTTTGGCGTACCGCGCATCTGGACCAAGTTCCAGATGGGTGTGTTCGCGAAAATGCCCGAGCAGCGCCTGGACTTCCTCCTCAAGTTGCCGCTGGTTGGGCGCTGGATGGGCCGCAAGGTGCTTGCCGGCCTGGGGCTGGATGCCGTGCGCTATGCCTTGTGCGGCGCCGCGCCGGTACCGGATGCCTTGCTCAAGTGGTATCAGCGCCTGGGCCTGGACCTGTTTGAGGTCTATGGCATGACCGAAAACTGCGGCTACTCCCATGTCTGCCGGCCCGGTAAGCGCCGGCATGGCTGGATTGGCCAGCCCTGCACCGATGTTGAAGTGCGGATTGCCGAAACCGGCGAAGTGCAGGTGCGCAGTGGCGCCACCATGCAGGGTTACTACCTGGACCCGGAAAAGACCGCCGAGACCCTCACCGTCGATGGTTTTCTGCGCACGGGCGACAAGGGCGAGCAGGATGGCGAGGGCAATTTGCGCCTCACCGGACGCTTGAAAGAAATCTTCAAGACCAGCAAAGGCAAGTACGTGGCCCCGGCGCCGATCGAGAACCGCCTGGCCGTGCATGGCAAGATCGAACAGGTGTGCGTGGTTGGCGATGGCATGCCGCAACCCATGGCCCTATGCGTGTTGTCGGAGATGGCGCGCCAGGACGCCAGTCTGGGTGGCCGTGTGGAGTTGGAGCAAAGCCTCAAAGCCTTGCTGGACGAGGTCAATGGACAACTCGACAAGCATGAGCGGCTGCTCGGTATTGTGCTGGTCAAGGATGTCTGGGGCATTGATAACGGCTTCCTCACGCCGACCCTGAAAATCAAACGCAGCGTGGTGGAGGGTGCTTATGCTGACCGCTACGATGCCTGGATGGAGCGCCGCGAGCCGGTGCTTTGGCATGAATAAGGAGCGGGCATGAGCATCTGGTTGCAGCAACCCGAGCTGACGGCGCTGAATGCGCTGTCGAAAAACACCATCGTCGAACTGCTGGATATCCGCTTTGAGGCGTTCGACGATGATTCGCTGACTGCCAGCATGGTGGTCGATCCACGCACCCATCAACCCTATGGCCTGCTACATGGCGGCGCCTCGGTGGTGCTGGCGGAAACCCTAGGGTCCACCGCCAGCTACCTGTGCATCGACAGCACGCAGTTCTATTGCGTAGGGCTGGAGGTCAATGCCAATCACCTGCGCGGCCTGCGCAGCGGGCGGGTGACCGCCGTGGCGCGACCGCTGCATTTGGGCCGCACCACCCAGGTGTGGGACATCCGCTTGAGTGGTGACGATGGCAAACTCAGCTGCGTGTCACGGTTGACCATGGCCGTGGTGCCGTTGGGCAAGTCGGCGCCCGTGGCGGACTGATCGACCCCGGCGGTATGACCATTGCCGCCGTGCCTTTGGCCACACTGCCGTCATTCAGCGGCCGCTCTGCGATTGCTGTCAGGGCGGTGCTGCTGGACAATCCAATCCTCAGTTCCCGGCCAGCCTTTCTCTTATGTCACAGCCCGTCTTTTTCGCCCATGCCAATGGCTTCCCTTCAGCCACCTACGGCAAGTTGTTCCGTGCTCTGGGGGCTGACTACGCGGTGGATTTTCTTGAGCAGCATGGCCACGATCCGCGCTTTCCGGTTAACGACAACTGGGAGCAACTGGTCAGCGAGCTGATCTTTCATCTGCAACAACGCGCTGAGCCGGTGTGGGGTGTGGGCCACTCCCTGGGCGGGGTGCTGCATTACCACGCGGCGCTGCGTCATCCCGAGTTGTACCGCGGGGTGGTGATGCTTGATTCGCCGCTGCTGACCCTGGCAGACAAGCTGGTGATTCGTGCCGCCAAACATTTTGGCTTTATCGACCGCATCACCCCGGCTGGGCGCACCATTGGCCGGCGCGAACGTTTCGCCGATGCGGGTGAAGCGCGCGATTATTTTGCGGGCAAAACCCTGTTCAGTCGCTTTGATCCCGAGTGCCTCGACGATTACGTTGCCCACGGCCTGCAGGCCAGTAACGAAGGGCTGGCGCTGCGTTTTGATGCGCAAACCGAAATAAGCATTTACCGCAGCGTGCCCCACACCAGTCCGGGCAAACCGCAGCAGCTGCAGGTGCCTCTGGCCATGGTGCGCGGCCGTAACAGCCGAGTGGTCATGGCTCACCATGGCCGTTTGCTGCGCCGGGTGCCCCAAGGCGAATACCTCAGTGTGCCGGGCGGGCACATGTTCCCGCTGGAGCGCCCGCAGGATACGGCCGAGCTGCTGCGCGGTCTGTTCAAGCGTTGGAGTCAGGAGCAGCAACCCGTATGACCACGCCTTTTGAAGAAGTCCGCTTAAGCTTGCCCCATATCGAACTGGCGGCCCATCTGTTCGGTCCCGAGGATGGCCAGCCGGTGATTGCCCTGCATGGCTGGTTGGATAACGCCATGACCTTCGCCCGCCTGGCGCCCAAGCTGCAAGGCTTGCGCATTGTCGCCCTGGACCTGGCCGGTCACGGTCATTCCGATCACCGCCCGGCAGGCGGCAGCTATGCCATCTGGGATTACGTCCACGACGTGCTGCAGGTTGCCGAGCAGTTTGGCTGGCAGCGTTTTTCCCTGCTGGGACACTCCATGGGTGCCATCGTTTCGGTGCTGCTGGCCGGCGCCATGCCGCAGCGGGTCGAGCGTCTGGCACTCATCGATGGCCTGATTCCCTATACCGGCGAAGCTGATACGGCGCCGGCCAAGCTCGGTGACGCGCTGCTGGCGCAGTTGGCCCTGGCCGACAAACGCAAGCCTGTGTACGCGCAGATCGAGCGGGCCGTGGCGGCGCGTATGCAAGGCGTCGGTGCGGTCAGTCGCGAAGCCGCTGAGCTGTTGGCCAGCCGCGGTTTGATGCCGGTACCCGGTGGTTACACCTGGCGCACCGACGCACGCTTGACCCTGCCGTCGCCGCTGCGACTGACCAAGGCCCACGCCGCCGCTTTTGTGCACGCCGTGCAGTGCCCGGTCAGCCTGGTGCTGGCCGAGCAGGGCATGATGCAGGCCCAGTCTGGCCTGACGGAGCTGTTGGCCGGTTTGCCGTTCAGCGTGCAGTCATTGCCTGGCGGTCATCATTTGCACCTGGATGACGAGGCGGGCGCCCAGTCTGTCGCAGACTGTTTCAATCCCTTCTTCCACGCGCCTTGACTTGCGTGGAGCAACTGCGGACTCTGGGCGCTTAGGGTCTGTTGCCGTTTCATTCGCGGCCGCGCCGGAGCCGGTTTTTGCGCGAGGCAAGGCGCGAGGAGCGTGATTTGGTTGTTCCAAATAAGCGACGAGTAACGCCGCCTCGCACAAAAACAGGCCCGGCCCTTCGGGTTGCGCGCGAAATGGCCCCCGCTGTTGTTGCAGGACTTGATAAGGGAATAACCATTACCTGCGTCCTGCGCCTAACCGGGGACCATTTCTCGCGGCAACGCGGCTCACGATGAAACGGCAACAGACCCTAATAAGGAGTTCGCCATGATTGATCTGTATACCGCCGCCACACCCAATGGCCACAAGGTTTCGATTGCCCTGGAAGAGCTGGAGCTTGCCTATGAGGTGCACCCTCTGCGCTTTGACCAGCAGGAGCAAAAAGCTCCGGCCTACCTGAAGATCAATCCCAATGGCCGCATTCCGGCGATTGTCGACCGCGGCAACGACGATTTTGCGGTGTTTGAGTCGGGGGCGATTCTGCTGTACCTGGCGGAAAAAACCGGGCAACTGATACCGGCCGATGCCAAGGGCCGCTCGCAAGTGATTCAGTGGTTGATGTTCCAGATGGGCGGCGTCGGGCCCATGCAGGGTCAGGCCAATGTGTTCTTCCGCTATTACCCGGAAAAACTCCAGGGCCCGATTGACCGCTATCAGAATGAAACCCGTCGTCTCTACGAGGTGCTCAATACGCGTCTGGGCGAGGTGGAATACCTGGCCGGCGATTACAGCATTGCCGATATCGCCACCTACCCTTGGGTGAAAATCCACGACTGGGCCGGTGTTTCGGTCGATGGTCTTGAGCACTTGCAGCGCTGGATGGCCACCGTGGGTGGGCGTCCGGCCGTGCAGCGCGGCTTGTTGGTTCCGCCCCGTGAGGCCGAGGCTGCGCAGCTGGTCAAAGCCGCCCAAGCGATGTTGCAACGTTGAGGTTATCGGTGCGTTTATTCAGTTTTATGCTGTTTTGTCTGTACGGCAGTGTGGCCCTGGCCGCCGACGTGGCGGGCAGTCAGGACCTTGAGGTACTACCGCGTTTTGCCCGTGCCGAGATCATCGAGTTCAGTCAGGCCAGCGGCCTGGAGCGGGTGTTCCCCACCGGGCCCTTGAGCCGTATCAGCGGCAAGCTGCGGATCGAGTCCCAGGTCAGCGCCGAAGGGCAGCTGACGGCCCTGACCTATGCCTTGCCCGACGGTCACGCCGCGCTGGATGTGTTCAACCTCGCGCGTACCCAAGTCCAGGCCCAGGGCGCCGAGTTGCTGTATTGGTGCCAGGGCCGTGATTGCGGCTCCAGCAGCCTGTGGGCCAATAGCGTGTTTGCCAATGCCCAGCTGTATGGCAGCGACGATCAGCAGGCCTACGCCTTGCTGCGCCTGGCTGCACCGCAGCAAGACAGCCTGTTGGTGTTGTACGGGATTACCCGTGGCAACCGCCGTGCCTACCTGCATGTGGAGCAATTGAACGCCAGCGCCCCCTTGGCTGAGCTGTTGCCCAGCCCCGGAACCCTGTTGCAGCAACTGAAAAGCACCCAGCGCCTGAGCTTGGCGCATTTGCCGGCAACGCCCAACGCGGCCTGGAGTGCATTGCTGGCGCGCAGCCTGAATATGGACAGCACCTTGCGTGTCAGCCTAGCGGGTGCCCAGGCTGAGGCCTGGCGCGCGGCTCTGGTGGCTCAGGGCGTACGCAGTGCGCGGTTGACGGCCGAGGTCAACGCGGAGGCCGGGCTGGTCATCAGCGTGCAAACTCGCCAGTGATAATGGGCGCAAGGTTAATGCACCGCGTGGGAGTTACTCGCCGCGCGGTTTTGATTTTTTCTGCAGGGAGCAGACTGGATGTTAAATAACGACCGCCTTTTGGGGCAGATTCTGCTGTTTATCCTGCTGGGCGCCTGTGTGCTGGTGCTGGCGCCGTTCTGGTCGGCGCTGTTTTGGGCGGCGGTACTGGCCTTTGCCAGTTGGCCGTTGATGCGCCTGCTGACCGGGCCACTCAAGGTCGGAGTAACGGCGGCGGCTGCCTTGCTGACCCTGGTGTGGATGCTGGTGCTGTCGGCACCGCTGGTGTGGCTGGGTTTCAACCTGGCCGACCATATTCAAACGGGCCTGGCTTTGCTCAAGACCGTGCAGGTCGATGGGCTGCCGGAGCCACCCACCTGGCTGGGGAGTTTGCCGCTGGTGGGCGAACGTCTGGTGAGTCTCTGGAACGACATCGATGCCCGTGGTGCGGCGCTGTTCGCCAGTGCTCGCCCGTATTTGGGTGAAATCGGCAACTGGCTGTTGGCGCGCAGTGCGCAGATTGGCGGCGGCATGCTCGAAGTGGTGCTTAGCCTGGTGTTGATCTTCTTCTTCTACCGTGACGGCCCGGCCCTTGCGCACTTTGTGCATGCCTTGTTGCACCGCCTGATCGGCGAGCGCGCCGATCATTACCTGCACCTGGTGGCAGGCACGGTGCAACGGGTGGTCAACGGCGTGATCGGCACCGCCGCGGCTCAGGCCCTGTTGGCGCTGATTGGCTTCTGGATTGCGGGTGTGCCGGGTGCGGTGTTACTCGGCTTGCTGACGTTCGTGTTCAGCCTGATCCCCATGGGCCCACCCCTGATCTGGGGGCCGGTGGTGGCCTGGCTGGTGTGGCGGGGCGATTACGGCCTGGCGATTTTCCTCGGCGTCTGGGGCACCTTTATCGTCAGCGGCGTGGATAACGTGCTGAAACCCTACCTGATCAGCCGCGGCGGTAACCTGCCGCTGGTGGTGGTATTGCTCGGCGTGTTCGGCGGGATTCTGGCCTTTGGTTTTATGGGCCTGTTCCTCGGTCCGACTCTGTTGGCAGTGGCCTACAGCCTGCTTAAGGACTGGATCGCCACGCCGGGCAAAGCCGCGAGCGAAACTCCGTCCACCTGATCTGCAGCCGTTGCCCGCCGCGCGGGTAACGGCTGCAAGCTGCCGACTCAGGCCGTCAGGCTGAGCTGACTGCCGATCTTGCTGGTATAGCTGGTATTTTCGCTGTACTGCTTGAGCAGGCTGGCAACCATATCGGCATAGCCGCTGTCGTTGCTGGCACTGGCGTTTGTGCTGCTGCTCTTGTCGCTGCTGGTCAGGGCCTCGAACAGACTGCTCAACTCATCCTTGCTGATGCTGCCATCACTGTCGCTGTCGATGGCGCTGAACAGTTCCTCACTGTCGGCACTGCTCATCTGCGCGGGCGGAGGGGGTGGTGGCGCCAGGGCGGCGGTCTCCTGGGCGCTGAGAACGCCGTCGGCATCACTGTCCAGCTCACCAAACAGGGTGGCCAGATCACTGTCGTCGCTGCTGACGCCCAAGGCGCTGCTCAGCTCGGCCAGACCGACGCTGCCATCACCGTCGCTGTCCAGCTGGCCGAACAGCTCTTCGGGATTGGCGCCGCCCGGTCCACCGGGTCCACCGTGGGGCGGCGGTGGTGCCAGGGCGGCGGTTTCTTCTTTATCGATGCTGCCGTCGCTGTTGGCATCCAACTGACTGAACAGCTCATCGATATCGATTGTCAGGCTGCTGTCGCTGTCCTTGGCAGCCGAGAGCGCGCTGTCCAGCTCCTCCTTGGCCACGCTGCCGTTGCCATCGCTGTCGAGAATGCTGAAGAGCTTTTCCTGGGCTTTCGCCGGGCCGCCGCTACAACTTGCCGCCGTGCTATTGGCGGTGCTGTTGCGCGCGCTGCTGGCGAGTGTCGAGCTATAGCTGCTGTAGCTCGAATAACTGCTGACACCACTGATCATGGGAGTCACTCCTATCGCTGTCACCGGTAAGGGTTTACCGGTGCTGGCAGCGTCAGTGGTGCATGTGTCGAGGCTATGTGGGCTTTGTATCGGCGCTTATACAGGCGGCTGGCGCGGCAGGCAGAGCACGGCAGTCAGACCGCCGCCAGGCGTTTGTTCCAGGTGAATGTCGCCGCCCTGACGGCGCGCCGCTTCACGGGCGATGGTCAGGCCCAGGCCGACGCCGCCAGAGTTGCGGTTGCGTGAGCCTTCGATGCGAAAGAAGGCTTCGAACACCGCCTCGCGCTGTTCGGGGGCGATCCCGGGGCCGTGATCGCAGACCCGTACTTCGACCTGTTCACGACTGTCGCGCAGCTCAATCTGTGCGCTGCCGGCATAGCGCAGGGCATTTTCCAGCAGGTTGCTCAGGCACGAGCGCAGTGCCAGCGGCTGCACACGCAGCGGCGCGCAGTAACCACTGACCTGCGCGTCGGCACCACGGTCCTGGGCGTCTTCAGCCATGGACTCGACCAGGGCCTGCAAATCCAACCACTGCAGGGCCTCGCAACTGCGCTGTTCGTGCAGGTAGTTGAGGGTGGCGTCGAGCATGCTGATCATCTCGCCAAGGTCCTGGCCCATGCGGGCACGCAGGTGGGCATCGGGCACTTCCTCGACCCGCAGTTTGAGGCGTGCCAGCGGGGTGCGCAGGTCATGGGAGACGGCAGCGAGCATGCGCCCGCGCTGCTGCACCTGCTGGCGGATGCGGTGCTGCATCTGGTTGAACGCATGGGCCGCCAACCGCGACTCGCGCGGGCCGGTTTCGGCCAGCGGCGGGCTGTCGAGGTCGTTGCTCAGCTGCTCGGCGGCTTCGGCCAGGTGCTGAATGGGGCGGCTGAGCAGGCGCGCGCCATACCAGGCGGCGACGATCAGGGTCAGCAACTGAAACAGCAGCGGCACCAGCGGACCGCCAAAACCAGGCGGCGGTGGTGGCGGTTGACCAACAGGCAGGCCATTGGCGGGGGGCGGCGAGTGGGGCGGTGGTGGCGGACGGTGACCGTACTGGCTGAACCAGACAAAGGCCAGTACATGGGCCAGCACAATGGCCAACAGCAACAGGCCGAACAGGCGCGCAAACAGGCTGTCAGCGCGGCGCATCAGGCGATCTCGCGGGCGTCGAACAGGTAACCCTCGCCGCGCACGGTCTTGATCAGGCGCGGTGCCTTGGGGTCTTCGCCGAGTTTCTGCCGCAGGCGCGAGACCAGCAGGTCGATGCTGCGGTCGAAGGCCTCGATGGAGCGGCCGCGGGCCGCATCCAGCAACTGTTCGCGGCTCAATACCCGCCGTGGGCGTTCGAGGAACACCCACAGCAGGCGGAATTCGGCATTCGACAGCGGCACCACCAGGCCATCGGGGGCGTGCAGTTGGCGCAATACGCTGTGCAGGCGCCAGTTATCAAAACGGATGCTGCTGGGCGGCTCTTGCCGTGGCTCGAAACGGTCGTCGCGGACCCGCCGCAGGATGCTCTGGATGCGTGCCACCAGTTCGCGCGGCTCGAACGGTTTGGCCATGTAGTCGTCGGCCCCGAGCTCCAGGCCGATGATGCGATCTGTCGGCTCGCAACGGGCGGTGAGCATCAGAATCGGGATATCCGACTGGCTGCGCAGCTCGCGGCACAGCACCAGGCCGTCTTCGCCGGGCAGCATAAGGTCGAGGATGATCACGTCGAAATGACCCTGGGCCAGGGCCTGGCGCATGCCCTGGCCATCGCCGACCGCTTGGCTGTCGATATTGAAACGACTCAGGTAGCCGCCCAGCAGTTCACGCAGCTCTTCGTTGTCATCAACGATCAGGGCGCGGGTGCTACGGGGGCGCACGTCATGTGCATTCAAGGGGTGCACCGGTGCAGGCTCCATCGACTTCAGGGCTGTGGGAGGGGGCGGGCATCCTAGCCTGTCATAACCGCGGCGACCATGCCCGGCAGCGCCGCCCGTCGCCATGCTGGCGGGTCGGCGTATCGGCAGCGTGTCGGCACTGTATCGACCTTGATACACAACGCCATGCCCGCGCTAGCCGCCTGTGCGGTCAGATTTTAAGCTCTGAGCCTGTTACGTGTTGCGCTTGGCCACTACCGGTTTCGGCTTTACGCCGAGTCACTTTCTCTTTGCTTGCGCGAAAGAGAAAGTAACCAAAGAGAAAGCGCACCCGGCATCCGGGTTTCGCTGCGCGAAACTTCCCTCGTTCCGGTGCTGTTCCGAGGGTCGTCACGAAGGGCCATCCCTGGCCCATCGTGACTCGTTTGGCATCCATGCCAAACGCCCCTCTACACAGCACCTCCACTTGGCCTCCTGACGGGACCGGGGACGCGCGGCGCCTGCTAGATGTGTGGGAGCGGTCTTGACCGCGAAATCTTTAGCAGCGCGAGGTCATTGCGGTGTCAAACACAACCATCGGCGCGGCGACGAATGCCTTGCAACACGTCGCGAAATTTTACGGTTTCTTTATGCCCAGCCCGTGGCGTGGCAATCGCGCCTTTACGGCGCTTTTGCGCAAGCTTTGTCCAGCAGCGATACAGCCGCTTCCAGGAGTAGGACAGATGAATATTCTCGATGGGTTGTCCTTGGCTATGGCCATAGGACTTTTTATCTATTTGTTGGTCGCGCTGCTGCGCGCCGATCGTAGCTAGGAGGCGCCATGCAGTTTCAAGACGTTTGGCTATTGCTGGCCTTTTTTGTGTTGGTGCTGGCTCCAGCGCCTTTCTTAGGGCGTTACCTGTACCGGGTAATGGAAGGGCAGAAAACCCTGCTCACGCCGCTGTTGCAGCCGGTCGAGCGGCTTTGTTACCGGCTCGGTGGGGTGGATGAGCGCGCCGAACAAAGCTGGAAAACCTATGCCCTGGCATTACTGGCGTTCACCGCCGTCAGCCTGGTGGTGCTGTTCAGCATTTTACTTATGCAAGGCAGCTTGCCGCTTAACCCGCAACACTTGCCGGGTATGGAGTGGACGCTGGCGTTCAATACCGCGGTGAGTTTTGTCAGCAATACCAACTGGCAGGCTTACAGCGGTGAAGCCTCGCTGAGCTACTTCAGCCAGATGATTGGTCTGACGGTGCAGAACTTCGTCAGCCCGGCGGTTGGCTTGGCGGTGCTGGTGGTGTTCTGCCGTGGCATTGCGCGCAAGTCCACCAACAACCTAGGTAACTTCTGGGTCGACCTGACCCGCGCCACACTCTATGGCCTGTTGCCGTTCTGCCTGATTCTGGCGTTGTTGCTGGTGTGGCAGGGCGTGCCGCAAACCTTCCTCGATTATGCCCACGCCGTGACGCTGCAAGGTGCCGACCAGACCATTCCGTTGGGCCCGGCTGCCAGCCAGATTGCGATCAAGCAATTGGGCACCAACGGTGGCGGCTTCTTTGGCGTCAACTCGGCGCACCCGTTTGAGAACCCGACGGCGTGGAGCAACCTGTTCGAGGTGGCCTCGATCATCCTGATTCCGGTGGCCTTGCTGTTCACCTTCGGTCATTACGTCAAGGATTTGCGCCAGAGCCGCGCGCTGCTCGCCAGCATGCTGATTCTGTTTGTGCTCGGCCTAGGTGTGACCACGTATTCCGAGCTGCAGCCCAACCCGGCCCTGAGCGCCGCGTCGATTGAGCAAGTGGGTTCGCTGGAAGGTAAGGAAAGCCGCTTCGGCACGGTGGCATCGAGCCTCTGGGCGGTGACCACCACGGCCGCGTCCAACGGCTCGGTGAATGCCATGCACGACAGCTTCAGCCCGCTGGGCGGTATGGTGCCGATGTTCAACATGATGCTCGGTGAAGTGATCTTCGGCGGCGTCGGTGCCGGGTTGTACGGCATGTTGCTGTTCGTGTTGATTGCGGTGTTCCTGGCCGGCCTGATGATCGGCCGCACCCCGGAATACCTCGGCAAGAAGCTCGAAGCCCGTGAAGTTCGCTTGCTGGTGGCCACCTTGCTGGTGATGCCGGTCGGTGTCTTGGTTCTGGGTGCCTTGGCTGCCAGTTTGCCGGTCGCGTCAGCCTCGGTAAGCAACCCTGGTGCCCATGGCTTTAGCCAGATTCTCTACAACTACACCTCGGGTGCAGCGAACAACGGTTCGGCCTTCGGCGGTTTCGGCGCCAACACGCCGTACCACAACCTGATGATTGGCCTGGCGATGCTGATTGGCCGCTTCGGTTACATCCTGCCGATTCTGGCGATTGCCGGCAGCCTGGCGGCGAAGAAGCGTGCACCGATTGGCAGCAACAGCTTCCCCACCCACGGCCCGCTGTTCGTCACCTTGCTGACGTTGACCATCTTGCTGGTGGGTGGCTTGACCTTCCTGCCGGCACTGGCCCTGGGCCCGATTGCCGAACATCTGGGCATGTTGGCTCAATAAGGAATCCGCTATGAATTCGCAGACCAAGGTGCTGAAAAGCGCCAAGCAAGATACCAAACAGGCTAAGACCAGCCTGGCGGCGCTGTGGAAACCGGCGCTGAAACAAGCCTTCGTCAAGCTCGACCCGCGCCAACTGGTGCGCTCCCCGGTGATGCTGGTGGTGGAGCTGACGGCCGTGGTCACCACGCTGCTGTGCTTTGTACCCAACCCACAAGTGACCACGGGGCTGGCGGTGCAGATCGCCCTGTGGCTGTGGTTCACCGTGTTGTTTGCCAACTTTGCCGAAGCCTTGGCCGAAGGCCGTGGCAAAGCGCGCGCCGACAGCCTCAAAGCGGGCAGCCAGGGCCTGAGTGCGCGCAAGCAAACCAGTCCGGGGCACTACACCACCGTTGCCGCCAGCAGCCTGCGCCGCGGCGATATAGTGCGGGTTGAGTGCGGCGAGCAGATTCCCGGTGACGGCGAGGTGATCGAAGGCATCGCTGCGGTCAACGAGGCGGCGATTACCGGTGAGTCCGCGCCAGTGATTCGTGAGTCCGGTGGCGACCGTTCGGCCGTTACCGGCAACACCGGCGTGGTCTCGGATTGGTTGCTGGTGCAGATCACCGCCGATCCGGGCGAGTCGACCCTCGACCGGATGATTGCCCTGGTGGAAGGTGCCAAGCGGCAGAAAACTCCCAATGAAGTGGCGCTGGATATCCTCCTCATTGGCCTGACGCTGATCTTCCTGCTGGTGGTCGCGACCCTGCAACCGTTCGCCCGTTATGCCGGTGGCGACCTACCGCTGGTGTACCTGGTGGCGCTGTTGGTGACGCTGATTCCGACCACCATTGGCGGCTTGTTGTCGGCCATCGGCATCGCCGGCATGGACCGCCTGGTGCGCCTGAACGTGATTGCCAAGTCTGGCCGTGCAGTGGAAGCCGCCGGTGACGTGCACGTCTTGCTGCTGGACAAGACCGGCACCATCACCTTCGGTAACCGTCGCTGCAGCGCCATGATCAAGGCGCCTGGCGTGTCCACTACCGACTTGGCGCAAGCTGCGTTGCTGGCCTCGTTGGCCGACGACACCGCCGAGGGCAAGTCGATTGTCGAGTACTTGCGTGGTCTGCACCCCTTGCAGGAGCCAGTCCGCGAGACGATCAAAGTGATTCCGTTCTCGGCCGAAACGCGGTTGTCCGGGGCCGACTGGGAAGGGCATATCTACCGCAAGGGCGCAGTTGATTCGGTGCTCAATTACCTCAACCTGAGTCGTGAGCAGGTGCCGGCGGCCCTGACCCGTGAAGTCGAGAAAATCGCCCAGAGCGGTGGCACGCCCTTGCTGGTAGCCGGCGATGGTCAGTTGCTGGGCGCCATTCATCTGAAGGACGTGGTTAAACCCGGCATTCGCGAGCGTTTCGCCGAGCTACGGGCGATGGGCATTCGCACCATCATGGTGACCGGCGATAACCCGTTGACCGCCGCGGCGATTGCCGCCGAAGCCGGGGTTGATGACTTTATTGCCGAAGCCACGCCAGAGCGCAAACTGCAGCGCATCCGCAGTGAACAGGCCGAAGGCAAGATGGTCGCCATGTGTGGCGACGGTGCCAACGACGCCCCGGCGCTGGCCCAAGCTGACGTCGGCATGGCCATGAACGATGGCACCCAGGCCGCCCGCGAGGCCGCCAACTTGGTGGACCTGGACAGCGACCCAACCAAGTTGCTGGACGTGGTGCAGGTCGGCAAGGAGCTGCTGGTGACCCGTGGCGCGCTGACCACCTTCTCGGTGGCCAACGACATCGCCAAGTACTTCGCCATCCTGCCGGCGCTGTTTGCCGGCATCTACCCGCAGCTCGGCGTGCTCAACCTGATGGGCCTGCACAGCCCGCAGAGCGCGATTCTCTCGGCGATCGTGTTTAACGCCCTGATTATCGTCGCGCTGATTCCCCTGGCCCTGCGCGGAGTACGGGTCCAGGCGCTGGATGCCGCGAGCTTGCTGCGCCGCAACCTGCTGATCTACGGCCTTGGCGGCATTGTCGCGCCCTTTATCGGGATCAAACTGATCGATCTGCTGCTGGTAGCAGTGGGGCTGGTGTAGCGCATTTGTGGGTTTGCGTTGAGCGCAGCGATACCCAAGGAGATTGCAATGATGGGTATCGCTGCGCTCAACCCATCCTACCGCCTGTAGCCCGGATGCAATCCGGGAACCGTGGCCCCGGATTGCATCCGGGCTACATAGAATTTGGAGAATGATCATGCTTAAACAACTTCGTCCCGCCGTAAGTCTGTTGGCCTTGCTGACACTGGTTACCGGTGTGGTGTATCCGCTGGCAGTCACCGGCATTGCCCAGGTTGCGTTCCCGACGCAAGCCAACGGCAGCCTGGTCAAGGATGCCAAGGGTGAGGTGCGCGGCAGTGCACTGCTGGCCCAACCATTCAGCGGCGCCGAGTGGTTCCAGTCGCGGCCCTCGGCAGCAGGTTTCGCCACGGTCGCCAGCGGTGCCAGCAACCTGGCACCGAGCAACCCGGCATTGGCTGAACGGGTCGCCACCGATGCCGCCCAACTCAGCGTTGCCGGCCAGGGCGCGGTACCCATGGCGCTGCTGACCACCTCCGGCAGCGGCCTTGATCCGCACCTGCCGCCAGCGGCCGCGCGCTACCAGATTGCCCGCATCGCCGCCGCCCGCAGCATGCCGGTTGAAGCGTTGGAGCGCCTGCTGGTGCAACACACTGAGAAGCCTTTGGTGGGACCGGCAGTGGTCAATGTGCTGGCTCTCAACATGGCCCTGGCCGACAATCGCCCTTTAGCAGGCCGTTGAAAAACTACCTGCGTTGGCAATACTGCGTTAAAAACGGCCTCACAGCCGAAGGCTGAACGTGCTTTAGCACGGCCCCAAAGGGGTGAGCGAAGCGAGTCAAATGCTCATTTACAACTCGTAAACTCCGCTTTTGACTCGCTACGCTCGCCCTGTGGGCCAGCCTATGGCTGTTACTGCGCTTCGCTACGTTGCGGCCGTTTTTGCCTTGTCTTGCCTGCCTCGCCTACATTTTTCAACAGCCTGCTAGTTGCCCCTGAGTAAGCCCTATGAGTGATGCCGTACGTGCCGATGCCCTGTTGGCCGAGATGCCCCGCGAGGGCCGTGGCCGGCTGAAAGTTTTCCTCGGCGCGGCCCCCGGCGTCGGCAAGACCTTTGCCATGTTGCAGGCCGCCCAGGCGCAACTGCGTCAGGGCGTCGACCTGCGCGCCGGCGTGGTGGAAACCC
The DNA here is from genome assembly GCF_059567785.1 of Pseudomonas sp. BGA-UO-ETr-WB11. Classification (NCBI taxonomy): domain Bacteria; kingdom Pseudomonadati; phylum Pseudomonadota; class Gammaproteobacteria; order Pseudomonadales; family Pseudomonadaceae; genus Pseudomonas; species Pseudomonas sp. BGA-UO-ETr-WB11. The sequence continues at coordinate 514,329 of NZ_JCAQOS010000007.1, forward strand.
ATGGTCGGGCGGAGACCGAAGCCTTGCTGGTGGGCGTGCCGCAGCAACCGCAGCGCAGCCTCATGTACCGTGACGTGGCCATGACCGAGATGGACCTGGACGGCATTCTGGCCAAGCCGCCCAAACTGTTGCTGGTCGATGAACTGGCCCACACCAACGCTCCGGGCAGCCGCCACAGTAAGCGCTGGCAAGACGTGCGCGAGCTGCTGGAGGCGGGCATCGACATCTACACCACCGTCAACGTCCAGCACCTGGAAAGCCTCAACGATCAGGTTCGCGATATCACCGGTGTGCAGGTGCGCGAAACAGTACCGGACTGGGTGCTGCAAGAAGCCGATGAGATTTTGCTGATCGACCTGCCACCCCGGGAGCTGCTCGAACGCTTGCACGACGGCAAGGTCTACGTGCCAGAGCAGGCGCGGGCGGCGATTGATGCGTTTTTCTCGCAGACCAACCTCACCGCATTACGCGAGTTGGCCATGCAAACGGCAGCGGCGCGGGTGGATGCCGACCTCAGCCGGCGTTACCGCTTGCAGGGGCAACAGGCGCCTACGCTGCGTGGGCGCTTGTTGGTCGGCATCGACGCCAGTGAAGACGCCGAACGCCTGGTGCGGCATGCCAGCCGGGTGGCGGAGCGGCGTCATTTGCCTTGGTCAGTGGTGCATGTTGATATCGGCGCGGACCGGGACGAGCAAGGCCTGGGTTATCTGCAGGCAGCGCAGCAGTTGGCCGAGCGCCTGGGCGGGGAAGTTATCAGTCTGCGCGCCGGTGAGGTGGCGAAAACCCTGGTCGAACATGCGCGCGAGCGCCGCGCCAGCGTGATTCTGGTGGGCCGTAGCCGCCAGCATCTGCGCCGCCGTTACTTCGGTCGAGGGCTGGCCGAACGCTTGTTGGCGCTGGGGCAGGGCCTCGAGATCAGTGTGCTGGACAGCCAGGGCGAGCCACCGCAAGCGAGCAGTCGCCGTCGGCTGCCGCTGCAGTGGCACGACTACTTGCTGGCGTTACTGGCGGCCGTGGGTGCCACCGGGGTGGCGCTGGGGGTCTCGCGCTTTCTCGAATTGCCGAATATCTCCCTAGTGTTTTTGGCTGCGGTGTTGCTGGTGGCGGTACGCAGCAGCCTGGGGCCGGCTCTGGCCTGCGCCGGGCTGTCGTTTCTGGCGTACAACTTCTTTTTTATCCCGCCGACCTGGTCGCTGACCATCGCTCGCCAGCAAGACGTACTGACCTTGTTGTTCTTCCTGCTGATGGCTGCCTTGACCGGCAATCTGGCCAGCCGCCAACGTCGGCAAATGGAAGCCCTGCGCCAGACGCAGGCAGAAACCACGGCGCTATTGGACCTCTCGCGCAAACTGACCGCCGCCACCGATCGCCAGGCAGTGCTGGCCGCCGCCCTGCAGCACTTGAGTGGTTGGAACGAGCTTGAGATCAGTGTGCTGGCGCGCAGCGACGATGAGGTCTGGAAGGTCGAAGCCGGGGTGCAACGGCTGCTCACCGAGCAAGAGCGCGCCGCAGCTGACTGGGCCTGGCAGCATGAGCAGGCCGCCGGCTTGGGCACCGGCACCTTGCCCGGTGGGCGCTGGTGGTGGTGGCCCTTATCGGCCCAGGAAGGCCCGCTGGCATTGCTTGGGGTGAGTCCAAAAGATCAGCGGCCCTTGGCGCCGGAGCAGCGCCGCTTGCTGGCTGCCTTGGCGCAACCACTGGCGCAGGCGCTGGAGCGCGCGCAGTTGGCGCAGGAACTGGAGGCAGCCCGTCTGCACGGCCAGACCGAAGAGTTGCGCAGCGCCTTGCTGGCCTCGGTGTCCCATGACTTGCGCACGCCCTTGACCGTTATGCGCGGGTCTATCGACAGCCTGCTGGCCCTCGGCGAGCGCATTCCGTTGAGCGACAGGCGTGAGCTGCTGGAGGGCACCCGCGATGAGGCCGAGCGCCTGGATCGCTATATCCAGAACCTGCTGGACATGACGCGCTTGGGCCACGGCGGCTTGGCCCTGGCGCGTGACTGGGTGGCGCCCGCCGATATCGTCGCCAGTGCCGTACAGCGTTTGCGCCCGGTGTTAGCACCCTTGCAGGTCGAGCTGCAGGTGCCGCAGCAGTTGCCCTTGCTGTATGTGCACGGGGCACTGATCGAGCAGGCGTTGATCAATGTGCTGGAGAACGCTGCACGCTTTTCGCCCAGTCAGGGCCGTTTGCGCATCAGCGTTGATAGCGATGTCCAGGAGCTGCGCTTTAGTGTGAGCGATCAAGGGCCGGGGATTCCGGCCTACGAACGGGAGAAGATTTTCGACATGTTCTATACCGCGGCGCGTGGTGACCGCGGCGGGCAGGGCACAGGACTCGGGCTGGCCATCTGTCAGGGTATGATCGGTGCCCACGGCGGCCGGGTGAGCGTCAGCGAGGGTATCGACGGTCACGGTGCTACGTTGACCCTGCACCTGCCGCTGCATCCCCAGCCGGCGCTTGATGATGAACAGTAGACGAATGCGATGACCAGTAATCAACCCACCCTCCTGGTAATTGATGACGAAGCGCAGATCCGCAAGTTTCTGCGCATCAGCCTGATTGCCCAAGGCTACAAGGTGCTGGAAGCGGTCAATGGCAGTGAAGGCCTGGCCCACGCGGCGTTGAGCAAACCCGACTTGGTGGTGCTCGACCTCGGCCTGCCGGACATGGACGGTCAGGCCGTGCTGCGTGAACTGCGCGAGTGGTCGCAGGTGCCGGTGCTGGTGCTCTCGGTGCGCGCCAGAGAGAGTGAAAAAGTCCTGGCCCTGGACGGCGGCGCCAATGACTACGTGACCAAGCCTTTCGGCATTCAGGAGTTCCTTGCCCGCGTGCGCGCTTTGCTGCGCCAGGCCGGCGGTGCTGAACAGGCGCAGGCGCGTATCAGCAGCGGTGCGCTAAGCGTGGATTTTGCTTATCGGCGGGTGACGCTGGACGGTGCCGAGGTTAGCTTGACGCGCAAGGAGTACGACGTGCTGGCCCTGTTGGCGCGGCATCTGGGCCGCGTCGTCACTCAGCAGCAACTGCTCAAGGACATCTGGGGCCCCAGCCACGCAGACGACAGCCACTACCTGCGGGTGGTGGTGGGTCATCTGCGGCAGAAACTCAATGACGACCCTGCCGCACCACGCTTTATCGTCACCGAGGCCGGCGTGGGGTATCGCTTGCTGGAGGTTTAGCCGCGGTCAGGCGTTATCGCGTTCGTATTTATCCAGTGTGTCGTGGGCAATGATGCGGCCCAGCTGGATCAACTCCGGAGCTTTGTAGAACTCGAACGAACGGCACACGCGCTTGGGGATGTTGATCAGGATGTCCGGCGGATAACCGGCAATCTTGTACTGCGCCAGGGACGTTTGCATGACCTCGAAGCTCTGGTTAATCACGTCCAGCAGCGAGGCCGGGCCGCTCAGGTCGGCAAGCCGTGAACCGTTGGCGGAGGTGCTCGATGAAGCCTGCGGCTTGCTGACGACGGGTTCCAGCCAGGCATTGGCGGCGGGGGCGTCGAGCAAGAGTAATTCGCCGTCGTCAGCCTCGCTGCCCTTGCGCTTGAACGGCAAGCGCGAGCCGAGGGATTCCATCAGCAGGTCGAAGCGATTCTTCAATGCCGGCGGCCGCTCGATGACCGGCAGTTGGTACTGCTTCTGGTTGGTGGCGCTGAGGTTGACCGCGATGATCAGGTCGCAATGGCTGGCCACCACCGGCACGATCGGCAGAGGGTTAAGTAGGCCGCCGTCCACCAGCATGCGATTGCCCTGCACGACCGGGGTGAAGAGACTGGGAATCGCCGCTGAGGCGCGCATGGCCTGGTGCAGACAACCTTCCTGAAACCAGATTTCTTGTTGGTTGGTGAGGTCGGTGGCGACGGCGGTGTAGGGGATGCTTAGGTCTTCGATGTTGATCTCGCCGACCAGTTCGCGAATTTTGCCGAAGATCTTCTCGCCGCGAATGGCGCCCAGGCGAAAGCTCACATCCAGCAGGCGCAGCACATCCAGGTAGTCCAGGCTTTCGATCCATTCGCGGTATTCGCGCAGCTTACCGGCGGCATAAATCCCGCCGACGACTGCGCCCATGGAGCAACCGGCAATACAGCCGATTTCATAGCCGCGGGCCTGCAGTTCTTCGATCACGCCGATATGCGCATAACCGCGGGCTCCGCCCGAGCCCAGCACCAGCGCTACGCGCTTAGCCATGGTGTTCTCCCTTGCTGCTTACAGTTACTTGGATCGGGTAGGTTACCTGCCCGGATTGCAGCTATATTTAACCCAAAATAACACGCCATTTATGCGTTCAAGGCTGCCATTTTATGCCGTTATCGCTTGCTCGGTTGTTACAGAGAGCCTTTTTGGGGCTGCTGGTAACGGGCATCTACAGCACTCCGCTGCTAGCGCAGGAGTCTGTCCCCAAGGAGCAACTGGCCCAGGCGCAGGGCTGGATTGCCAAGGAGTTCCAACCTTCAACCTTGACTGCCGCTGAGCAGTTGGCGGAAATGACTTGGTTTATTCGCGCCGCTGCGCCTTATCGCGGCATGCAGATTCGCGTGGTTTCCGAGCAGATTCCCACCCATGAATACGAGAGCAAGGTGCTGGCGCGGGCCTTTGCCGATATCACCGGTATTCAGGTGGTGCACGAAATCACCGGCGAGGACGACGTAGTAAAGAAGCTCCAGGCGCAGATGCAGACGGGGCTGCCGATCTATGATGCTTATGTGAATGACAGCGATTTTATCGGCACTCACTTTCGCATGGGCAAGACCCTGGTGTTATCCGACTACATGGCCGGCGATGGCCGTGAGGTGACCCTGCCAACCCTGGACCTGGCCGATTTCATGGCCTTGCGCTTTACCAGCGGTCCGGATGGCAAGCTCTATCAGTTGCCTGACCAGCAGTTTGCCAACCTCTACTGGTACCGCCATGACTGGTTCAGCCGCCCTGAACTCAAGCAGGCCTTTGCCCAACGTTATGGCTACCCACTTGGGGTGCCGCAGAACTGGCGCGCCTATGAGGACATTGCCGAATTTTTCACCGTGCATGTGCGCGAACTGGATGGTCAGCGGGTCTGGGGCCATATGGATTACGGCCGTATGGACCCGTCCCTGGGCTGGCGCTTTTCCGATGCCTGGCTGGGCCTAGCCGGGGTCGGCGACCCAGGCTTGCCCAATGGCCTGCCAGTGGATGACTGGGGGATTCGCGTGGACGGCTGCCACCCGGTAGGTGCTTCGGTCAGTCGCGGCGGCGCGCTGGACAGCCCGGCGGCAATCTATGCGATGAGCAAATACAAAAGCTGGCTGGACCGTTTTGCCCCGCCACAAGCGCGCGATTTGACCTTTACGACGTCGACCGAGTGGGTGCCCAAGGGCCAGATTGCCCAACAGATTTTCTGGTACACAGCGTTTGTACCGAACCTAGTGCATGCTGGGAATGCTATGTACAACCCCGACGGCAGTGCGCGCTGGCGGGTGGCGCCGTCGCCGGTTGGCGCCTACTGGCGGCCGGGAATGAAGTCCGGTTACCAGGATGTCGGCGCCTGGACCTTGCTCGACAGCACGGCCACCGACCGTCAGGCCGCCGCCTGGCTGTATGCGCAATTTACCGTTGCCAAGACAGTCTCGCTGCGTAAGGCGTTGGTGGGGCTGACCCCGGTGCGCCTCTCCGATGTGCAGTCCCAGGCCATGACCGATGCTGCCCCGCGCTTGGGCGGCCTGGTCGAGTTTTACCGCAGCCGCGCCCGTGATGTGTGGACCCCGACCGGCACCAATGTGCCGGATTACGCGGCCCTGGCGGCTCTCTGGTGGCAACAACTGGGGCCGCTGGTGGATGGCCGGCAGACGGTGGCCAGCAGCCTGCACAACCTGGCCAGTCAGATGGACCTGGAGCTGGCGCGTATTGCCGAGCGGGGCGAGTTGCAGCGCTGTCAGCCGCGCCTGGGGCCACTGCGGGATGCTGCCTACTGGCTGGCACAGCCTGGTTCACCCATGCCGCAGGGCGATGAGCAGCCGGCAGGGCAGACCCTGACGTACCCGGAGGCGATTCGCAAATGGCAATGAGTGCCCCGCGCGCCCTGTTGCGATTGTTGGTACTGAGCCTGGGTGCGCTGCTGGGTTCTGCGGCCCAGGCCGATCAGGCGCCGATTCGCTTGCTGACCTTCAATGAGCCGCCCTGGGTTGAAGCCGAAGGCGAGCGCTTGCAGGGGCCAACCATCGAGCTGATCAAGCAGCTGTTCGAGCGCGCGGGCGTGCCTTACAGCATTGAGGTGTTGCCGCTCAAACGTGGATTAAAAGAGGCGCAAAATCAGCCTGGTACCTGTGTGTTCCCCATTGAGCGCAGTCAAGAGCGGGAAACCAGCCTGCGCTGGATCAGCCCGTTGGTACTCAGTCGCTATGGCCTGTATGCCCCGGCGGGCCACGAAGTACGCCTGCAAACCCTGGAGGATGCCCGGCCCTACAGCATCGGCAGTTACCTGGGCAGCGGCTTAGGTGAATACTTGCTGGTGCGGGGTTTTAGCGTTATCGAAGTCAGCAGCGCCAAGCTCGGTCCCAATATGCTGCGGCACAAACGCTTCGACCTCTGGGTCTCGGATACCCGCTCGGCGCAGGTGGCCTCAGCGACCGACAAAACAGCTCTGGGCCAACCGTCCCTGGTATTTCTTACCACCTTGCGCGCCATGGGTTGCCACCCGGACACACCCACCAGCAGCCTGGAACTATTGCACACAGCCTTGCTCGGTTTGCTTGCTGAGCCGGATTGGCGCGCGCGGGTGGCCAGCGACCTGCCCTGATAGACCATTGTCAGCAAAGATTGCCAATGTCTATGCGTCAACGCATACGCGCAGTAGCATCGACCCCTGCCTTGAGGAGAGTCGTATGCGCAGTAAGCTGGATGCCGTTTTGCAGGCCGTCAATGAGGTGATATTGGGTAAGGAGCCACAGGTGCGCCTGGCCCTGGCCTGCTTGTTGGCCCGTGGTCATTTACTCATCGAAGACCTGCCCGGCATGGGCAAAACCACCCTCAGTCATGCGTTGGCGCGGGTGCTGGGCCTGAGTTTTCAGCGCATCCAGTTCACCTCCGATCTGCTCCCTGGCGACATTCTCGGCACCTCGGTGTTCGATAAGGACAGCGGCCAGTTTGTCTTTCATCCGGGGCCGATCTTTACCGAGTTGGTGCTGGCTGATGAGATCAACCGGGCCACGCCCAAGAGCCAGAGCGCCTTGCTCGAAGCCATGGAGGAGGGCCAGGTGACCATCGAGGGGGCAACCCGGCCCTTGCCTGAACCGTTTTTTGTGATTGCCACGCAAAATCCCATCAGCCAGGGCGGCACCTTCAGTCTGCCGGAATCGCAGTTGGACCGTTTTCTGATGCGCCTGTCCCTGGGCTATCCGGCGCCCGCCGCGGAAAAGGCACTGCTGTTGGGTGAAGCCCGCCGTGGCTTGTTGCCGCGCCTGCAGCCCTTGCTGGAGCACCGCGAGTTGGCGCTGATCCAGGCGGAAGTACCCAAGGTGCGGGTCAGCGATGCCCTGGTCGATTACTTACTGCGTCTGGTGGAGGCGACTCGCAGCCAACCGCAGTTCGCCTGGGGCCTGTCGCCACGCGCCAGCCTGGCCTTGCTTGCAGCAGCTAAGGCTTGGGCGTTTCTCGCTGGGCGTGATTATGTGATTCCGGAAGACATCCAGGCGGTGCTGCCGTCGGTGGTTGGTCACCGTCTGCGCGAGCAGGCTGACCCGGCTGGCCATGGTGGCGGCGCCCTGGTGCAGTGGCTGCTGCGCGAGGTCCCTGCGCTGTGAGTGGCGGCCCTGGGTTGTGGTCCGTTGTATCAGGCCGGCGCTGATGTTGGCGGCCTTGCAACGACGTTGGCAGCGTTGGCTAGCCCGGCGCATCCCCGCCGCTAGCAGCGTAACGCTGAACCAGCGGCGCATTTTCATTGTGCCGAGCGCTACGGGCGGTGCTTTTGCCTTGGTCTTACTGTTGATGCTGCTGGCGGCGATCAATTACCAGAACAGCCTGGCCTACGGCCTGACCTTTCTGCTGATGTCGCTGTTTATAATTGCCATCCTGCATACCTACCGCAACCTGGCCGGTTTAACCCTCAGAGCTGTGGGCGCCAATCCGGTGTTTGTCGGCGAGCAGGGGCGCTTTCGATTGCGCCTGGAAAGTGGCGGGCGTGAGCATCAAGCCATTGCCCTGGGCTGGTCGAAGGCGGACTTACAGGTGCTGGATGTGCCCGCCGGTGGCGTCAGTGATGCCGAACTGAACCTGCCAGCACAGGCCCGCGGTTGGTTAAGGCCAGGTCGCTTGCGGGTCGAGAGTCGCTTTCCCCTGGGGATTCTGCTGGCCTGGAGTTGGGTCGATCTGGACCAGTCCGTGCTGGTCTATCCGCAACCTCTGGCCGCCGATTTGCCCTTGCTGACTGCCGGCGCAGACGACAGCGAAGAGCAGGGCAGTCGGGCGCTAGGCCAAGGCAGTGATGACTTTCAGGGCTTGCGCAGTTACCAGCCGGGCGACTCGAAAAAGCGTCTGCACTGGAAAGCCTATTCACGAGGCCAGGGTTTGCTGGTGAAGGATTTTGCTGCGCTGGCGGGGCGTGATATCTGCCTGGATTTCGAGGCCATAGGTGGCGATGTCGAGACGCGCCTGTCGCACTTGTGCCATTGGGTATTGCAGTTAAGCGCGGCGCAGCAGGCGTTTGCCCTGCACCTGCCCGGTCAGCACTTGCCCATGGCCAGCGGGGCCGCTCAGCGTGAAACCTGCCTAAGGGCCCTGGCGTTGTTCGGGAGTAGCCCATGAGCGAAGCCCGTGCTCAGCCAGCGATTCCGCGCATTAGCCTGACCTGGCTGCTGGTGGCCCAGGCCCTGGTGATCGTGCCGCACCTTGGCCATCTGCCGCTGTGGGTAATTGGCCTGTGGCTGGGCTGCGCCGGTTGGCGAGTGCAGATCTTTCGCATGCGCGTCGGTTATCCAACCCGCCTGGCCAAAGCTGGGCTGATGTTGGCCGCTGCGGCGGGTGTATTCGCCTCGCGCGGCAGCCTGGTGGGCCTCGATGCCGGGGTGGTGCTGTTGATCGCCGCGTTTGTCCTCAAGCTGGTGGAGCTGCGCAGCCAGCGTGATGCCTTAGTGTTGATCCTGCTTGGTTTCTTCTGCGTGGTAACTGCCTACCTGTTCGATGACAGCCTGCTGGCCGCCGCCTACAGCCTGCTGCCGGTCAGCGCACTGCTGGCGGCCTTGATCGGCTTACAGCAAAGCCGGCTGGCCATGCGTCCCTGGCCGACCCTGCGCCTTTCTTTAGGGTTGTTGGCCCAGGCGCTGCCGTTGATGCTGCTGCTGTTTGTGTTCTTTCCGCGTCTGGGGCCGCTGTGGGCGCTGCCTAACCCTAACAAGGCCCTGAGTGGCCTGTCTGACAGCATGGCGCCGGCCGATATTGCCGAGCTGAGCAAGTCCGATGAGCTGGTATTTACCGCCACCTTTGACGGCGCGCCGCCGGCACGGGCGCAGTTGTACTGGCGCGCGCTGACCCTTGAACACTTTGATGGTCGGCGCTGGTCCCAGGCGCCCTTGGTCAATCAGCCAAACGCTGCGCAGTGGACTGCCCGTGGGCAGCCCTGGGAGTACAGCGTGATCGCCCAGGCCAGTGGGCGTAATTGGCTGTTTGCCTTGGATGTGGCGCGCAGCGAGGAGGGCGGTATCCAAGCGCGCCGCGACTTCAGTTTGCAGTCGCCGCAGCCGCTCGATCAGCCGCTGCAATACCGTGTGCGATCCTGGCCAGAGGTGCTGCGCAATGCCGATCTACCCATGAGCGCCATGGGCGACAGCCTGCAACTGCCGGCGCAGAGCGATCCACGCAGCCGCGCGTGGGCCCGCGAGCTGCTGGCCCGCCATCCGAAACCAGACGACCTGGTGCAGGCGTTATTGCAGCACTTCAATCGCGAGCCTTATCACTACACCCTGAAACCGCCCCTGGTGGGTGTCGATAGCATTGATGAGTTTCTGTTTCGTACCCGTCGTGGGTTTTGCGCGCATTACGCCGGGGCCATGACCTTTGTGCTGCGCGCAGCCGGCATCCCTGCGCGGGTGGTGGCCGGTTATCAGGGAGGGGAGCTGAACCCGCGGGGCAATTTTCTCACTGTGCGCCAGTTCGACGCCCATGCCTGGGTTGAGTACTGGCAAGCCGGGCAGGGCTGGACCAGCGTCGATCCGACCTTTGCCGTCGCGCCCGAGCGAATTGAGCAGGGGCTTGAGCAGGCTCTCAGTGGCGAGCAAAGCTTTCTGGCCGACTCTCCGCTGTCGCCCCTGCGCTATCGGCAGGTGGCCTGGCTGAATCAGTTGCGTCTGAGTTGGGACGATCTCAACCACGGTTGGCAGCGCTGGGTTCTCGGCTATCAAGGTGCCCAGCAGCTGCAGCTCTTGCAGCGCTGGTTTGGGCGCATGGACGGTCAATTACTGGGCCTGGCACTGGTGGGTGGCGGCGGGCTGTTGCTGGGGCTGTTGGCGTTGTTTTTGTTCAAACCCTGGCGCCGCGAGTGCGATCCGCTGCTGCGCCAATTTCGCCATTTCGACCGCTTGCTCGCTCGCCATGGCGTGCCACGTCAGGCCGCGGAAGGCCCACGGGCCTATGCCGAACGTGCGGCCCGGCAGTTGCCGGCGCAGGCCGAAGCAATCAGGGCATTTGCCCAGGCGTTTGAGGCGCAGCAGTATGGTCGCACTGCGCTGGATGCCCAGTCGTTGGTACGCAGCTTGCGCGTCTTGCGCCGAGGCTTGCCTTGGCGCTTAACCAAAACGCCGGGTTGATGGGTTCAGCATGCTTGATCAATGCCTCGTTAACACGGGCATAAATATCCGTTCAGTCGGTTCCTAACGGCCAGTGGCGTCGCCTAAGATCGCCACTGAATTTTCTTTGCGAGGTTGGCATGACGTTTTCTCAATTGCTTCACGCGGTGCGCCTCAATCCCCATGCGGTGGTGATTCCCAGTGTCTGGGGCCAGGGCCGCGCCGGTTTTGGCGGGCTGGCTGTGGCATTGGTGTTTGAGGCCATGCGCGCCAAGGTGCCGGCTGGGCGGCCGGTGCGTTCGCTGGCGGTGACCTTCGTCGGGCCCCTGACACTGGATGCGCCGGTGAGTTTCGAGGCCGAAGTGCTGCGTGAGGGCAAGGCGGTTAGCCAGGTGCTGGGACGTGCGGTGCAGAACGGCCAGGTAGTGACCCTGGTGCAGGGCAGTTTTGGCGCTTCGCGGTCCTCGGTAATCGATGTGCCGGCACTGCCCGCGCCGACGATGAAGCCGGCAGCCGAGTGTCAGGAAATGCCCTACATCAAGAACGTCACCCCGGAGTTCACCCGCTATCTGGCCATGCGCTGGGGCGAGGGCGGCATGCCGTTCAGTAACAACCAATCGCGGCATATGGGCGGCTGGGTACGCTTGCGTGACCACGATCCAGTGGAGGCGCTGGAGGAAGCGCACTTACTGGCCCTGGTAGACGCTTGGCCGCCAGCGGTGCTGCCGCACCTGAGTGCGCCGGCACCGGGCAGCTCGCTGACATGGACCATCGAGTTCGTGCAGCCATTCCCGGCCCTGACCACCGAGGACTGGTGCATGTATCAGGCTGAAGTGGAGCATGCCCGTGACGGTTACGGGCATATTGCTGCCGGACTGTGGAGCCCGAGCGGGGAGCTGATTGCCTTGAGTCGGCAGACCGTTACGGTGTTTGGCTGAGGTTGCCTGCCGGAGCTGTTGCAGCCGGCAGGCAATAGCCAAGGTTTAGAACTTGAGTTGGTGAATGGCTTTGGTCAGGTCACCGGCCAGAATGGCCAGGTGCTTACTGGTGCTGGCCGACTCAACGGTTTGTTGCACGGTCTTCTCGGTGACATCGCGAATGCTGATCACCGCGCGGGTCATTTCTTCGGCAACCTGGCTTTGCTGTTCTGCTGCCACGGCAATTTGCGTATTGCTGTCACGCATCTGCCCAACGGCACCGGCAATAGCGGCCAGGGCTTCGCCGGCTTCCTGAGCCTGCTGCACGCAGTCGTCAGCCTTGAACGAGCTTTCCTGCATGAAGTCGACGGCGTCGCGGGTGCCTGACTGCAGGGTGCCGATCATGGTGGTGATTTCGTCGGTGGAATTTTGCACGCGCTTGGCCAGGTTGCGCACTTCATCGGCCACCACGGCAAAGCCGCGACCCATTTCCCCCGCACGGGCGGCTTCGATCGCGGCATTCAGGGCGAGCAGGTTGGTTTGCTCGGCAATGCCGTGGATTTCATTGACGACGTTGCTGATTTTCTGGCTGTCGGTGGCCAGGCGCTGAATCATTTCCGCGGTTTGTTGGACGCCCGCTGACAACCCGGCAATTGATTGACTGACGCGGCTGACGGCCGCCTGGCCATCGCCAGCCAATTGGTCGGCATTTTTCGACTGGTCGCGGGTTTCAGCGGTGTATTGGGCAATGTGATGCACTGTCGCCGACATCTCGTTGATGGCGGTGGCCACCTGGTCGGTCTCGCTTTGTTGGCCGAGCATGCCCTGGCGAACGTTCTGCATGTTCGCTGCCAGCAACTCTGCATCGACATCCAGGCGGCTGGCGGCTTGATCGACGGCGCTGACAATGCGCAGATAACCAGCCTGCATAGCGTTGAAGGCGCTGGCCATCTGGCCCACTTCGTCGCGGCTGGAGAGCGGCACACGGGCGTTCAGATCACCACTCTTTTCCACCTGCAACATCACGTCTTTAAGGGTGTTGAGGTGCACCAAAAGGAAGTGAATCAACAGTTGCGAGGCTGCCAGCAATGCCAACATCAGCACACACACCACCACGGCGTAGCTGAAGGCGCGCTGCTCGAATACCTGCAGCAGCGTTGGCGCGTGGGCCAGCACGGCGAGACGTTGACCGTTGGCGAGATCAATCACATGAGCGCCAATCAACGGCTCATCCGCAGCCACAGCATCGCCTTCAAGGTCGACCCAGCCTTGGGCTCGGGCCAACTCGGCAGTGCCGGCACGGCTCGGCGTTTGGCCCTTGGCAAAGGTCAGCAACTGCTCGCCTTTTGGCAGGGTTTGCTCTGCCGGCCAACTGGCCAGCATCTGCGCCTGTTCCTGGGCCGCACGTTTAGCTGAACTGACAGCCGTTTGCTGCTCCAACTGCATGGCGTAAAGAACCAGCAGCAGAGTGGTGAAGAACGACACGGCATTGACTGCCCAGAACTTGTACTTGAGGGATAAATCTCGCATCCACGCGCCCATGGGGATCTTCTTCAGTCAGAGGGTTGAGGTGCCGGATGGCAATGCGCCAGCATTCTTATACAGGACCGTTGCTGACCACTTGACCAACATCAATGTTGGCTTGGTCACTGTAACGGCCAGCAGCAAGTGAGCTTTAACCAATTGGAAACAAAGTGTCTACGCAAGCATGACAGTAGCTTAGGCGCAGGTTTCATCATCAGCGAATTGCGTATCGGCAATAGAAGGTAATGCAAAAAATCGGCGGGCATTGGCGCTGGTACTGAGTGCCAGTTGTTCGAGGCTCTCGCCGCGGTGCAAGGCCACTTCATTAAGCACGTGAGGCAAAAATGCCGGTTCATTTTTGCCACTTTTGGGCTTGGGTCGCAGGTTGCGTGGCAGCAGGAAGGGCGCGTCGCTTTCCAGCATCAGGCGCTGCGGGGGAATCTCACGCAACAAGGGGTGCAGATGACTGCCGCGGCGCTCATCGCAGACCCAGCCGGTAATGCCGATGTACAGGTCCAGGTCGAGGTAACTGAACAAGCTGCGCTGCTCGCCGGTGAAGCAATGCACCACCGCGGCCGGCAATTGGTCACGGAACTCACGCAGGATGGCCAATAGGCGTTCAGTCGCGTCGCGCTCATGGAGAAACACAGGTAACTGCAACTCGACGGCCAGGGCCAATTGTTGCTCCAGGGCTTTTTCCTGCAGGGGCCGCGGGGAAAAGTCGCGATTAAAGTCCAGTCCGCATTCACCTACGGCACGGGCGCGGGAGTGCTTGAGAAGGTCGAGCAGCACGCGCGGGCTGTCGGCTGTCCAGCTGCTGGCGTCATGGGGATGAACGCCAGCTGTAGCGAACAGGCGCTGGCCTTGCGGGTCGAGTTGTTCACACAGCTGCAGGGCCTGTTCACTGCCTTCCACGCTGGTGCCAGTCAGCAGCATCTGGCAAACACCCGCGGCAATGGCACGTTCGAGTACCGCTTCACGTTGGTTGGCAAAGCTTGGATGGGTCAGATTGACGCCAATGTCGATGAGTTGCATGGTGCTTCCTCTGACGCTGCTAAGGGCTGTTGCCGGCGCAGCATAGCAGAGCTTATTAACAAGCTATAAAGCCTCTATTTACAGAGGGTTAAACCCGCTTTTTAACGTATCGAGCTAGCTTTGGCTGGCGCCTTTGATCGCGCTGTGCGAACCTCCGCGGCCGCCGTGGCCGCCCATCTCTCAGGCTGGCGGGGTGGTTTGCCCTGGTTGCCTGTATGGAGAGCGGATGATCCGACGGCTGTTCATTTACCTGCTGCTGTGGCTGCCACTGCCGGTCAGTGCGCGCCTGGGCGAGCCGCTGCACCCGGAGCAAGGCGCTCAGGTGACGGCTGACCTGGCCGATATCCGCCAGCGCGGCGAGCTGCGGGTGCTGATCAATCAGAGTCGTCACAGTTCCGCAGAGGTCAAGGGCCAGGCGCTTGGCGTTGAACTGCAGCGGGTGCGCAGCTTTGTCCAATACCTCAATCGTGATAGTCAGCGGCCATTGCGGCTGCGGCTGATCCCCAAAGCCAAAGAGCAACTGCTGGCCGCCCTGCAACGGGGTGAAGGTGATCTGTTGGCGCCGGGAGAGCTGTTAAGCCTGCAGGGCCAACAACACGTCACCCCGACCCGCGCGACCGAGGCGCAGGTGCCGATGGTACTGGTCACGCGTCAAGGCACGCGGCGTTACCGACGCCTGGAGCAGTTGGCCGGTCGCAACCTGACCTTGCCTCGCGGTAGCGCCGCCGCTGAGGCCGTGCGCCAGCTCAATCAACAACTCGGGCAACGCAAATTGGCGCCGCTGCTGATCGAGTGGGTGGACAGCAGCCTGGCGGTTGAAGATGTGCTCGAGATGGTCCAGGCCGGGATTTATCCCTTTAGCGCGGTCGAGCAACCGATTGCCGAGCGCTGGGCCAAGGTGTTGCCCAAATTGCGCGTGGAGCGCCATTTACAGGTGGGGGCGCGCAGCGATATGCACTGGTGGGTGCGCCGTGATGCGCCGATGCTGCTGGCTAAGGCCAATCGTTTTTTGCAGGGCTACGCGCCGGCAGGTGACCAGGATGCAGCCTTCGTGCGGCTCAATCGTCGCGCTTATCGGGTGCATTACCCCCTGGCCCGTGCCGACCGACAGCGGCTGGAGAAGGTCCGTAGTGTGTTGCAGCGCCATGCCGAGCAGGCCGATCTCGACTGGTTGAATCTGGCAGCCGTGGCCTACAAGGAATCATCCTTGAACCCAGCGGCCCGCGGAGCAAACGGCGCTACCGGCCTGATGCAGATCACGCGGCCAGCGGCGCAGAGCGTTGGCGTCAGCAATATCAGTAACCTTGAAGGTAACGTGCAGGCGTCGAGCCGCTATCTGGCCATGCTGCGCCGGCGCTTTTTTGCCAGTGCGCAGATTGCCGATCCCGAACGACTGGCGTTTGCCCTGGCTGCCTACAGCATGGGTCCGCAACGGGTGCAAAGTCTGCGGGCCGAAGCGCGGCGGCGCGGCTTGAACGCCAACCAGTGGTTCTTTCAGGTCGAGCGGGTGGCCATGGAGCAGATGGGCTTAGCTGCCGTCAGCTATGTCAGCAGCGTGAATAAATATCGGCTGGCGTTTGTACGGGAGCGCTACAGCCTGGACGCGCCTGAGCAACGCAGGAAATAAGCCTATAAATCGAATTATTCGATATTTAAATGCCGTATTTTACGGTTTTAATTATCAAATAATTGGCTAATCTAGAGCTTCTTAAGCCCCTGCACCGAGGATCACGCCATGAATGCTCTGCTCACATCCATTACTCGCACCCATGCCGGCTACGGTATTAGTCTGTTGCGAGTTGTCACCGGCCTGACGTTTGCCGCCCACGGTTCACAGAAGCTGTTTGGCTGGTTTGGTGGCTATGGCCTGGCAGGCGTGGCGCAGTGGATGGAGAGTATTGGCATCACGCCAGGCTATTTGATGGCCGCCCTGGCCGGCAGCGCCGAGTTCTTCGGTGGCCTGGCCTTGGTCGTTGGTCTGCTGGTGCGACCAGCTGCCGTCTCGCTGCTGATTGCCATGCTGGTCGCGATTGTCAGCGTGCACTGGGTTAACGGTTTTTTCATCACCGAAAACGGTTTTGAGTACGCCATGATCCTGGCCTTGATCAGCGCTGTGTTATTGATCGAAGGTGCTGGCAAGCTGTCGCTGGACCGCCGTATCGGCGCCTGATCGGGCTGCTGAGAACAGGCCCGCGCATGACGCGGGCTTGGTTTATGGGGTGTTGTTTTGCCGGGCACTGGCCAGTTGTGCGCTGGCATCCAGTCGCAGACGCTCACGCTCATCGAACTGCTCTTGCGCTAGGCGTTGAATGGCCGCCTGTTTGTCAGCTGACGTGAGCCCTGGATGGTTTTCGATAGCACTTTTTTCCTGCTGAAAACGCTGCAGCCGCTGTTTCCAGTTTTGCCGTTGTTGATCCAACGCCTGCAAGCGATTGGCCGCTTGATTGCCCACTAATTGCTGGCGCAGCGCCTGGAGTTGTTCAGCACTGCCGCCAGCGGCTTGCAGAGCGCTGGTCTGGCTGCGCAGCTCAGTGTGCAGTTGCGGCAGTACGCTGGCTTGCAGCTCTTCCGACAAGCCCTCACGCAGTCGATCCAGGGCTGCGCTTTTGGCGTTGGCATCCAGGCTGTCATCACGCTGGATGGCCAAACGCTCCAGGGTGAACAGGTTGTAGCTTTCATCGGCGGCAAAAAATACTTGATGCACCTCACTGCTGAAGAGCCGTGCGCGCAGCGCCTGCACGGCCATTTCGCGTTGCTTCAGGGCGTCCAGGCTGGGCAGTTGTGGCAGGTCGCGCTCCAACAGAACCAGTTGACGCTTGTAGTCGAGGTATTGCTCCAGCAGCGCCAAGGCTTGAGCCTCGGCGGGGGCTGGCAGTTGGCTACGAATATGGGCCTGCAAGCGCTCAATGCTCTGTGCCAGGGTTTCCTCACCGATAGCGCTGAGGAAGTAATCAAAAATTTGCACGATGTCGCGTGTAATCCGCAGATTGCCGTGCTCATCGAGCTGGAACTCGCCATCCACTTGGGTGCCGCTGAACGAGGCGGGGAGTGGTGTGGCATGGGTTGACGCGGGGGCGGGGCGATCTACCGCAGCTTGTGGCTGGGCGGCGGGCAGTTGTTTGCTACTGGCAGTGGCAGAACCGCCGGCTAGGCCTGTGGCAGGTTCAGGCGTAACGGGCTCCAGGTACAGGGTGATCGCAACACAGGCCGCAAAAAACACCGGCAACAGCAATATGATTTTCTTCACCGCAACTACTCATCAGTGTTGTGGCGCCGTTGCCGGCGCCACAACCGGGCTTACAGACTGTCGTTTTTCAGGCGGTTGGCGTGCTGGCGATAGACGCTGACCGGGCTGGTCTCGAACAGGCTGGTCAGGCCGATGAACTGGTTCACCTCATCTAGGTGGTTCATCCGGTAGTTATCGCGCACCACCTTGCCCAGGTGCGAACTGCAGCGACCCACCAGGCCGTCGTTGGCTTCCTTGAAGGTCAGCGAAGCCGCACCCATGAGCAAGTCGCTCGGATCCAACACGTTGGTGACCGGGCTAGTGCCGCTCCAGGAGTAATAACGAATGCCATTAACGCTGTAGACACCCTCACCGCAGGCGCTGGTCGGCATACCTTGGGGGAACTTGGCGTTGAACTTGGCTGCGCCCACGCTGTTAAGCGACTCCAGTGAGCCCAGTGCATTTTGCGGCGACGTGCTAGAGCTGCCAGACAGCAGATTAATCAGCCCGCCCAAGCCGTTGACGATGCCAGCCAGCAGGGTTTCACCAGCCGAGCCTGGGGGTACGTTGCGGATAAAGTCGGCAGCAGCCGAGCCTTTGTGCGGAGCGCCGATGCTGGTTACTGACGCCACCAGATCAGGACGAATCGCTGCTACATAACGGATGGTCGGCCCGCCATGGCTGTGGCCGAGCAGATTGACCTTTGGCTTGCCACTAATGGCAACGATTTCTTCCACTTGCTCAAGCAACTCTTCGCCACGGGCTTCGGAGGTGTTGAGTTGGCTGACTTCGGTGACATAGACCTTGGCACCGTCACGACGTAGGGCGGACGGGATGCCGTACCAGTAATCGATGCCGAGTATGTTGTCGAAGCCAAGCATGCCGTGGGTCAGCACGATCGGGTATTTGGTTTGGGTGTAGCCGGTCGCGGCAGAGGCTTGGGCAGGCACGGTTAGGCAGGCGGCGACAGCGAGTGCGAGCAGGGTTTTCTTGTTGTTCATGAGTGCTCTCATCATTGGGTGAAGAGGTTTCGCGCGGTCCTGGCACGCTGAAACGCCCATCCAAGGCGAGTGCTGCATCCTGATCGCTAAGGCAGTTTCCATGCCATGCACCAATTCGAGGCCGTAAGGTCTCTATTTCGGGGTTTTCAGGCCTGCAGGCGAAAATCACTGAGGGTAAATAGTGGGAAGGGTGTTACAGCAGGAAACTGCGCTACAGGGCGCTGGCGCGCGCCGAGCCGTAGCACGCACACCTGGAAAATTGGTCTGCCATCCAAAAGATAGGTGGGCAGGGTGGCCTTGACAGTTTTAGCGGCGGTTCTCTAGCATGGTTGCCACAGCGCCGATTTAAACAGCTACTTGCGGGGCGCCAGGGGACTTCTGTGAAGTCTTCGAAATACCGCTAAAGCGCTGGTTCGGTGTTGCCTCTCACCGCTGCCAAGCGGGATTCACGAGGCCGGAACACACCCATGAACTGCCCCCATCGCCTAACCCCAGTTTGCAGCGCGGCTCCTTTGCGCAAAGTGCTGCTGGATGCACGCTTGCCTGTGACTTTGCTGCGCCAACTCGATGGCTGGTCGCCAGCGGCCAGCCGGTTACTCGAGTTCACCGACCAGCAGATACCCCTGTCAGAACGCCCCAGCGACAGTCTCGACTGGGCCGTTATCCGTGTATCTGCAGGCGAAATCGACACGCAGCTGCCAGCGCTACTGCGCGTGGCACGTCAGGGCTTGATCCGTTTGGCTTGAGATTAATCAGCAGGACAGGCTGTCGGCCTGGCGATACAGCAGGAGCAACTTGCGTGTGATGCTCTGCTGGATGTCGCTGCGCTCGAACGCGGACAGGCGACTGAGCTTTTGCACCTGCAGGCGATGCAGATGGATATAGGGCATCTGCTGGTCAAACTCGCGCAGATCGCCCTTCATCATGATCGGCAGGAAGTCGTCGCCGATCTTCTTCTGATTGCTGATGATTTGCGCCAACGCCTGCTTGAACGGCATGGTCTTCGGCCCCGGCCCGCCGTTTTTGATTTCCGTGGTCAACAACAACCCGGGCTTACCCATCACCATACCAGGCAGAACGCACAGCCCCGTCTTGCGCACAGCCAAAGAGTCAATGCCATGCAAGGTGTCATGGAAGGCATAGGGGTTGGGCAGCACCACCATCTTGCGGCCCATTTCGGAGGGGAAGTGCAGGTTGTAGTTGGTGTAGAGCTGACTCACCGACTCCGAATACACGCACAGGCGGTTTTCAAACAGCTGGATAAAGCGCTCTGCCAGCTCCCGCCGGGCCATGCTGTCCAAGTCCCAGATCAGGTCCTGGTTCTGTGGCTTGCTCAGATCAACTTCCTGGTGCTCCATGCTGCTCATAATGTCCTCTTACACGCGAAATTGACCCAGCAGGCCACTTAGCTTCGCTGCCAGTGCGCTCAGGTCACGGCTGGCGTTGCTGGATTGCTCGGCGGCGGCTGAGTTGCTGTTGGCCAGCCCTGCCGCTTGGGTGACATTCTGATTGATATCGTCAACCACATGCGACTGCTGCAGGGTGGCGCTGGCAATCGAGCTGTTGAGGCTGCTCAGGTTGGACAATGACTGGGTGATCAGGTTGAGGCTTTCGCCGGCTTGGCTGGCCTGTTCCACCGTCAATTGCGAGGCGCGGCTGCTCTCGTTGATGACGTCGACCGCTGCTTCCGAATTGCTCTGCAAGCGCTCGATCATGGTGTGGATTTCGGCCGTGGACTTTTGCGTGCGCTGCGCCAGCAGGCGCACTTCGTCAGCCACTACGGCAAAGCCACGACCCTGTTCACCCGCGCGGGCGGCTTCGATGGCGGCATTCAGGGCCAGCAGGTTGGTCTGTTCAGCTATCGAGCGAATTACTTCCAGGACACTACCGATCTGGGTGCTTTCTTTGGCCAGACTCTGGATGACCTCCACTGCCTGGGCGATGGTGCCGGACAGTTGATCGATTTGCTTCAGGCTGCTGCCGATATTGCGCTGCCCCTGGGTGGCTTGTTGCTCGGCTTGGATCATTTCGTTGGAGGCATGTTCAGCATTGCGGGCCACATCCTGCACGGCATAGCTGACTTGATTGATGGCTGTGGCCACCAACTCCATCTGCTCGGCCTGCTGACGGCTGTACTGGCTGGCCTCGGCGGAAATCTGCCCGAGTGCGCTGGCGGCGTTATCCAACTCTCCGGCAGCACCAAGGGACTCGGTGATGACCTGGCGTAACCGCTGGGTGAAGGTATTGAAGTGGCGGGCTGTGGCACTCAATTCATCACTACCGAGGGTCGACAGGCTGCGCGTCAAGTCGGCCTCACCACTGGCGATGCTGGCCATGGCATTGACCGTTTCTGCCAATGGCCGGGCGATGCTGCGCACGATCAAGCTGGCGAGGATGACCATTAAAATGACAATAACCAGGGTGCTGACCAGGGTACGAATGGCTTGGCTGCGGAATTCGCTCTGCATATCGTCGATATAAATGCCCGAGCCGAGAATCCAGCCCCAGGGTTCGAACAGGGCAATGTAAGAGACTTTGTCGACCGGCTCCGAGGCACCTGGCTTCGGCCAACTGTAGCCGAGGCTGCCAGCCCCTTGGGTTTTCGCAATACGCACCATCTCATTGAACAGTGGCAGGCCGTTGGGGTCCTTCATGCCGCCAAGGTCCTTGCCTTCGAGTTCTGGTTTGATGGCGTGCATGACCATTTTCGGACCCAGGTCGTTGATCCAGAAATATTCATTCTGGCCGTACCGCAGATCGCGGATCAGGGTGATGGCCTGCTGTTGCGCTTGTTCTTGGCTCAGTTTGCCGCTGAGTTGCAGCGCATGCTGATGCTTGAGGATGCCCTGTACGCTCTCCACCACGTGTTGGGTCTTCAATACCTTGCCGGCGTATAGGTCGTCATAACTCTGGCGCAACAGCAGCACGCTCATGGCCAGCAGCAAGGCCACAGCGACCAGCACTATCAGCCACAGACGGCGGCTGATAGGTAGGCGGCGAAAGGTTGGCATGGCAATGACTCCGGAAATCGTCTCTACAGCTAAGCACCGTCCCAGAGCCTTGGCAATTAGCCATTGGCCGCGCTCGATAATGCTTGCACCGGCGGACAACGGCAAAAAAACGCCGGTCAGAGCACGTGCTGAGTTGATAAACTGCGCGGCCTATAACGGCGAGTTGTTTTGATTTGACCGCCAATCACGTGAATAACAGTTTGGCCTTGGCGCTGAGTGGGATGGATATGGATTATTGGACTGCAGTACAAGCGCTGATTTTGGGCATTGTTGAGGGGCTGACCGAGTTTTTGCCGATCTCCAGCACCGGCCACCAAATTATCGTCGCTGACCTGTTGGGCTTCGGCGGTGATCGGGCCATGGCCTTCAATATCATCATCCAGTTGGGGGCGATTCTGGCCGTGGTCTGGGAGTACCGGCGCAAGATTCTCGACGTGGTGGTGGGGCTGCCCAAGCAGGCTGAGGCCCAGCGCTTTACCATCAATTTGCTGATCGCGTTTTTTCCCGCAGTGATTCTTGGGGTGGCTTTTGCCGATGTGATCCACGCTTACCTCTTCAACCCGATTACCGTGGCCGTGGCGTTGGTGGTGGGCGGCGTGATCATGCTGTGGGCCGAACGGCGGGTGCATCTGGTCGCCGTCGAAACCGTCGATCAAATGACCTGGAAGGATGCTCTCAAGGTCGGCTGCGCCCAGTGCCTGGCGATGATTCCGGGTACTTCGCGCTCGGGCGCAACCATTATCGGCGGGTTGCTGTTCGGTTTGTCACGCAAGGCAGCCACCGAGTTTTCCTTCTTTTTGGCGATGCCGACCATGGTTGGGGCGGCGGTGTACTCGGGCTACAAATACCGCGAGCTGTTTCAGCCGGGCGATCTGCCGGTGTTCGCCATTGGTTTTGTCACCTCGTTTATCTTCGCCATGATTGCGGTGCGCGCCTTGCTCAAGTTCATCGCCAACCACAGCTATGTGACCTTTGCCTGGTACCGCATCCTGTTCGGTCTGCTGATTCTGGCCACCTGGCAGTTCAGCCTGATCGACTGGAGCAGTGCCCAGGGCTGATGGGCTTGGGTAATCATCGAAACGACCCGCGCCGACCCTGTCGACAGCACCTTGAGTGCCAGCACCCGCGCTGTGGTGCTGTGTTATCACCCGTGCTGGAAACATCGTGACCTGGACGGCGTGGTGGCGCTGTATTACCCCGAAGTCGAGTCTTCCAGAATCGCCTGTTCTGTCTGGCCCAGCTGCGAGACTCTGTGGGCGATGCGTTGACGCTGCCGGCCAACTGCACGTGTGACAGAAACCCTTCGTGCTGATGCTTTGACGCGGTATTGCGCCTAGTGATGGTGTGCCACAGGTCCTCCGTCTTTGGCATAGTGCTGCACCATCAAGGAGTTCTGCATGCGCCCACTCGATCACCAGTTGCTGGCCGTCAACGGCATAAACCTCAGCCTCTACAGCGCCGGCCCAGCGGACGGTCGGCCGCTGTGGCTGTTGCATGGCTTTCCGGAGTGTTGGTTGTCCTGGCGCCATCAGCTGGAGCCGTTGCTCGCTTCTGGTTATCAGGTGTTTATCCCGGAAATGCGTGGCTACGGGCAAAGCAGTGCGCCGCAAGCCGTCGAGGCCTATGACCTGCTGACCGTGTGTGGCGATATCCAGGCGGCGATGGATGTTCTGGGTCAGGAGCAGGTCTGTGTGATTGGCCATGACTGGGGCGCGCCGATTGCCTGGCACCTGGCCTTATTGGAGCCGAAGCGGGTCAGGGCCGTGGTGGGCATGGCTGTGCCTTTTGGTGGGCGGCCCAAACAGCCGGCGATTGGCATCATGCAGCAGCTGTATGCCGGGCGATTCCATTACATCCTGCATTTTCAGACCCCTGGCGTGGCCGAGGCGGAAATGGACGCTGACATCCCACGTACCTTGCGCTGGATGATGCACAACCTCTCCGCGGCAGTACCCAAAGACCTGTTCCTACAGGACAAACCCGCCGGCGCCGGGCTGTTCGATGGCCTGCAACAGGTCGATCAACTGCCGGCCTGGTGTTCGCCGCAGGCCTTTGCCGGTTACGTCGCCACCTTTAGCGGGCTCGGTTTTCGTGGTGCGCTGAACTGGTACCGCAACTTCGAGCGCAACTGGCAACGCACGGAAGGTCTGGCCGGTCGGCAGATCGAGCAGCCAGCGCTGTTCCTGCTGGGTGACCTCGACCCGGTTGGCACCCTGGAGGCCTATACCCTCAAGCAGATGCCCAAGCTGATCCCCGATTTGGAAAGTCATGTGCTGGCGCAGTGCGGCCATTGGTTGCAATGCGAGCAACCCGAAGCGGTCAATCGTCACCTGCTGGGCTTTCTCGCCCGTCACTATCCCGCCTAGGCCTTGTTCGTTTAACCCTGCACGCTCACGCCTAGAAGTGAGCGCGCAGTGGCGGCTGAGCTAATCCAGCAGCAGGCCGATGCGCTTAAGCTTTGGCAGGCGGCCCACCACCAGTTGATGGGAGCGGCGCAGCAAGGTCTGCAGTTCCATGTCGGCCAGCGGGTAGGGCACCGCCATGCTGATCCAGTGGGCACGGGCTAGATAGGGCGCGGGGCGAATGCCGGGGCGGTCGGTGAAGCCGAGGAATAGGTCCTGGTCGACCTTGAAGGCCAGATCGCTGCCCATTAGGTCGAGGATTGCGATCATCTTGTTGCCTGCGATGGAGAACACTCGGCAATTGCCCCACTTGCGCTCTTCGTGCATGCCGGGCAGTTGCAACAGATAACGGGCGACGGCATCCGGGTTCATGGTTGTCTCCTCAGGTAGTGCTCTCATATTGGTTGGTCCCAGTCACCTTTAAAGGCTTCGCTCAGATGCTCGATCCAGGCCCGTACGGCCGGCAACATGCCGCGCCTATGGGGGTACACCGCCTGCAGATAGCCGCCTGGCAACGTCCATTCGGGGAGTAACTGCTGCAGGCGGCCGGCGGCCAGTTCCTCTTGGCAAAACTGCCAAGGCAGCAGGGTTACGCCCAGGCCGGCCAGGGCCGCGCTTTTGCGCACGGCAAAATCGTCGATGCCCAGGCGCGGTTCAACGGCGATCTCGCGCTTACTGCCATCGGCGGCGAACAGACGCACATGCACCTTGCGATCAGCCTCGACGGCGCCGAGTAGCGGTAAGCGGGTGAGCTCGGCAGGATCGTTGATCGACTGGCCCGCCAGCAATGCCGGCGCTGCAACTAGGGCGAGGCGTCCGGGGCGCAGCTTGCGGGCGATCAGCGCCGGATCCTGATCGCCATCATCGCGTACCCGCAACGCCACATCGATACCTTCTGCCAGCAGATCGACTCGGCGGTTGGTCAGCAGCATGTCCAGCTGCACCTGCGGATAGGCGGCGAGGAAGTCGTTGATGATCGGGCTCAGGTGCGATTGCGCCAGTGCCACCGGGCAGGAGACCCGTAGGCGCCCGCGCGGCGCGCTGGCATGGCTGGCCACGGCTTCGTCGGCCATCTCGGCGGCCAGCAGCATGGCCTGGCAATGCCGGTAGTACTGCTCGCCAATGTCGGTCAGCGACAGCTTGCGCGTGCTGCGTTGCAGCAGGCGCGCGCCGAGTCGGGTTTCCAGTTCGGCCAGGCGCCGCGACAGGCGCGACTTGGGAATGCCCAGCAGGCGCCCGGCGGCAGCAAAGCCGCCGGCATCGACCACTTTGGCGAAATAGTAGAGATCGTTGAGGTCTTGCATGGCGGTCATCGTCCTGTCAGTGGGACGAACTATCACATTTTTCCTGACTAATCGGCTATTGGTTCTATCGGTAAGCTTTGTTTCACTTGATCGCCACCCTGCGATCCCTACTCAAGGAGACACCCATGAAACTCTTGCACCTCGACTCCAGCATCCTCGGTGACGCATCCGCCTCGCGCCAACTCAGCCACAGCGTGGTTGCTGCCTGGTTGGCCGCCGAGCCAACGGCCAGCCTGAGCTACCGTGACCTGGCGGCGGACGCTTTGAGCCATTTCTCGGCGGCTAGCCTGGTCGCGGCCGGTACGGCCACTGAGCTGCGCGATGCGGCGCAGCAGCACGAAGCTGAACTGGCAGAGTCGACCCTGCAGGAGTTCCTCGACGCCGATGCCATCGTCATCGCCGCACCGATGTACAACTTCAGTGTACCCAGCCAGCTGAAGGCTTGGATCGACCGCATCTCGGTGGCCGGCAAGACCTTCACCTACGACGAGAACGGCCCCAAAGGCCTGGCGGGCGGTAAAAAGGTGGTGATCGTCTCCACCGCCGGCGGTCTGCATGCCGGTCAACCGAGCGGCGTTGGCCATGAAGATTATCTGCAGGTGGTACTGCGCTTCCTCGGTATCAGCGATATCGAGGTGGTGCGCGCCCAAGGCCTGGCCTACGGCGAAGCCCCGCGCGCCGCTGCCCTGAGTGCCGCGCAGGAACAGATTGCCGCCTACTTTGCGCCCGCCATGGCCTGAGTATTTAGCCGGCAATAAAAAACGCCCCGCAATTGCGGGGCGTTTTTATGACGGACAGCGGATCTGGCAGGCTTAGCGGGCCGTTGAAAAATGTAGGCGAGGCAGGCAAGACAAGGAAAAAACGGCCGAAAAAGCGGAGTTTATGAGTTGTAAATGAGCATTTGACTCGCTTCACTCACCCCTTTGGGGCCGTGCTAAAGCACGTTCAGCCTTCGGCTGTGAGGCCGTTTTTAACGCGGTATTGCCAACGCAGGTAGTTTTTCAACGGCCTGTTAGACGATCACGCCCTGGCTGCGCAGATAGTCGTCGTAGGTGCCGCTGAAGTCGGTGATGCCGTTAGCCGACAACTCGATGATGCGCGTCGCCAAGGAGCCCACGAACTCACGGTCGTGGCTGACGAAGATCAGCGTACCCGGGTAGTTTTCCAGCGCCAGGTTGAGCGCTTCGATGGATTCCATATCCAAGTGGTTGGTTGGTTCGTCCATGACCAGCACGTTGGGCTTTTGCAGAATCAGCTTGCCGAACAGCATGCGGCCTTGTTCACCACCTGAGATAACCTTGACCGACTTGAGGATTTCGTCGTTGGAAAACAGCATGCGCCCGAGCGTGCCGCGCACCATCTGCTCGCCCTGGGTCCACTGGCCCATCCAGTCGAACAGGCTGCAGTCGTCTTCGAAGTCGTGGGCGTGGTCCTGGGCGTAGTAGCCGAGTTCCGCACTTTCAGTCCACTTCACCGAGCCGGCATCTGGGGTCAGTTCGCCCACCAGGGTACGCAGCAGGGTGGTTTTGCCGATGCCATTCGGGCCGATGATGGCCACGCGCTCGCCGGCTTCCACGGTGAAGCTGAAGTTCTTGAACAGAATCTTGCCGTCGAAGCCCTTGGCCATGTGGTCCACGGTCACGGCGTTGCGGTGCAGCTTCTTGGTCTGCTCGAAACGGATGAACGGGCTGATCCGACTGGACGGCTTGACCTCGGCCAGCTGGATCTTGTCGATCTGCTTGGCGCGCGAAGTGGCTTGCTTGGCTTTCGAGGCGTTGGCCGAGAAGCGGCTGACGAAGGATTGCAGTTCGTTGATCTGCGCTTTCTTCTTGGCGTTGTCCGACAGCAATTGCTCGCGCGACTGGGTGGCGGCGGTCATGTACTCGTCGTAGTTGCCCGGGAACAGACGCAGCTCGCCGTAGTCCAGGTCGGCCATGTGGGTGCAGACCGAGTTGAGGAAGTGACGGTCGTGAGAAATGATGATCATGGTGCTGTTGCGCTGGGTCAGGATGTTTTCCAGCCAGCGGATGGTGTTGATGTCCAAGTGGTTGGTCGGTTCGTCCAACAGCAACACTTCCGGGTCGGAGAACAGTGCCTGGGCCAGCAGCACACGCAGTTTCCAGCCGGGGGACACTTCACTCATCGGGCCAAAATGCTGCTCGATGCCGATACCCAGGCCCAGCAGCAGTTCACCCGCGCGGGATTCGGCGGTGTAGCCGTCCATCTCGGCGAACTCGGTTTCCAGCTCGGCCACGGCCATGCCGTCTTCTTCGCTCATTTCTGGCAGCGAGTAGATGCGGTCACGCTCGGCTTTGACGGCCCAGAGCTCTTCGTGACCCATGATCACGGTGTCGATTACGCTGAACTGCTCGTAGGCGAACTGGTCCTGGCGCAACTTACCCAGGCGCACGTTCGGCTCCAGCATCACCTGCCCGCCGGAGGGTTCGAGATCGCCGCCCAGGATCTTCATAAAGGTCGACTTGCCGCAGCCGTTAGCCCCGATCAGGCCATAACGGTTGCCGCCGCCGAACTTGACGGAAACGTTCTCGAACAGGGGTTTAGCCCCGAATTGCATGGTGATGTTAGCGGTGGAGATCAAAGTGTTTACCTATCAATAGCTTATGGCTGGCTGGAACTAAAGCGTATTGATGGCAATACACGATTCTCCAGCACGCTCCAGTCGGAGCTTGAGTTGATCCTGCGGGTGTACGTAGACAACAACATCTGGGTGTATTGACCCAGCTGCTGAGAGATGAAAACGGAGTTCATCAGGTCGTTCAAACGCGCGCAGTCGTTTTCACACAACCTGTCATGGCGGACATTGCGCATATTGTCGCATAGGTGTGACTGCAGTTATATGGCTGCCGAAATGGCTGTCAGCGGAGGGCGTGGCGGTCGATGTACAAAGGCTGCCGATGGGCCTGGCTGAAGACGCATGCTGAAGCCAGCATGATCTTTGGCGTAACTGGTGCCCCGGGCCGGACTTGAACCGGCATAGACTCGCGTCTGGCGGATTTTAAGTCCGCTGCGTATACCTATTTCGCCACCGGGGCATTTTACGAAGCGCGCATCTGCGCCATAAACCGTGGGGTGAATTAATCCATTGATCCATGGATTTTTTGTAGCACCGAGCCTCTTTTCAAGGCCTGTGTGTCTACTGATTCGCCATTCGGGTAATGGGGCAATGCTGCGAGGGCTGGAATATATACAGCCCTTCCGGTTCACGCAAGGTTGGCGGCAGGGTGGCATCGGTGTACGTGAGCGGAATTTAAAGTCAAAAAAATCAGTAACTTTCACCATTTGCTTGAGCCTGGCACTGAGGTTTTGGTGGCATTTCGGCGGGGTGTTTTTATCCCCCAGAGCCGGCTGCGACTGGCGAATGAGCGGCACTTACGCGATGTGGATAGACCTGCAGGGCAATGCTTGATTTTATTAACTGTATGGATATACAGTTATGCCGAAGGCGATTGGTACGACCTCAATTGGCCATGTTCGCCCCAGCTATTGACCTCTATCTCAGTGCGAAAGGACGGTTTCCTATGTGGTTTGCTGCCTCGATTATCGTAAACACAATGCTGATGGCTGGTTTTCTGTTGGTCATGCTGGGGCTGGCCAGGGTGGCTTACGGCGCCGAGGACTAAGTCGGGCTGCGTGCCTTGATGGCTGCGGCGGGCTTACGAGCATCAGGCGGTGATTTTTCACCCATTGCAGAGAGTGGGCGTTCAATTGTTCGGTCATCTGTGTTAAAAAAAACACACGCCTGTTTGCTCTCCCTACTGCCTAAGGAAGCCTGATGACCCTGAGTATTTGCATCCTAGAAACCGACAACATCCGGCCTGAACTGGTTGAGCAGTACCGCGGATACGGTTGGATGTTTCAGCAGCTGTTCGCGCGTCAGCCGATAGCCGCCGAGTTTGAAGTATTCAATGTGGTACAGGGCCATTACCCGGATGATTCGCGGCATTTCGACGCTTATTTGATCACTGGCAGCAAGTACGATTCCTTTGGTCAGGACGACTGGATTCAGACCTTGCGCACCTATGTGCTGGAGCGCTACGAGCACGGCGACAAACTCATGGGCATCTGCTTTGGTCACCAACTGCTGGCGTTGGTCCTGGGGGGTAAAACTGAACGGGCCTGGCAGGGCTGGGGCGTAGGTGTGCATCAATACGAGGTGGTCGAACAACCCGAGTGGCTGCAGCCCCATGCCGAGCAGTTGTCGCTACTGATCAGCCACCAAGATCAGGTGACCGAGCCCCCGGTCAATGCCACCGTACTTGCAAGCAGTGCGTTCTGCCCGATCGCCGCTTATTACATCGGCGATCAAGTGCTTTGCTTCCAAGGCCATCCGGAGTTTGTGCCGGATTACTCCCGTTCGATTCTGAACATTCGCCAGGATGTCTATGGCGAGCAGGTTTACCAACAAGGCATTAACAGCCTGGACCTGCAGCACCAGGGCAACATGGTGGCCGAGTGGATGATGCGCTTCGTGGCGCAGGGCCGAGCCGTATCAGCGGCCTGACCCATTGACCGTGGGGACTTTGAGCGATGGTGCAGGCCTGGCCTAGAGCCAGTCCAGGCGCTTGAAGTTGGCAAACAGCGCTGTGCAGCCAACCCCGATCAGTGCCAGCACACCGAAGTAGCCGTAATGCCAGGTCAGCTCGGGCATGTTTTGGAAGTTCATCCCGTAAATCCCGGCCACAGCCGTAGGAAACGCCAGGATCGCTGCCCAGGCGGCAAATTTTCGCTGCACCAGACTTTGTCGCGACGACTCAAGCAGTAGGCCGATTTCGATGGTCTGGCTGGCGATATCACGTAGGCCGGTGAGGTCTTCCAGCAGGCGGTTGACGTGGATCGCCACGTCGCGAAAGTACGGACGCATGTTTTTGTCGATAAACGGGAACGACAGGCTTTGCAGCTCCTGGCAGATCTCCACCATGGGTGCCACGTAGCGGCGCAAGCGCAGCAACTCACGGCGCAGGCTGTGAATGCGTTCGATGTCTTCTTGCCGCAATGACTGGCTGAGTACGTTTTGTTCGAGCTCATCAATCTCGCTGTGGATTAGCTCGGTGACTGGTCGGTAGTTTTCCACGATGAAGTCGAGCAGGGCGTAGAGGACGAAATCCTCGCCGTTTTCCAGCAGCAGTGGCCGTGCCTCGCAGCTCTGGCGCACCCGTGAGTAAGGTGACGAATCGCCATAACGGGCGCTGATGATGTAGCCCTTGCCTGCAAACAGATGGGTTTCCACGAACTCCAGTTTGCCGTCGATGCGCACCGGGTTGTAGAGCACCATAAACAGTGCATCACCAAAGGTTTCTAGCTTGGGGCGGTTGTGCTGTTCGAGTGCGTCGGTGATGGCCAGTTCGTGCAGATGAAACTGCTGCTGCAGGCTGTGTAGGGCCGCCGCATCGGGTTTTTGCAGGCCGATCCAGACGAAATGGTCAGGCTTTGCGGCCCAGTTGCTGCCTTCGACCAATTCTATATCGGCCACTCTTTTGCCTTTGGTATACACCGCGGCGGCCACGACTCGTCCCATGCTGTGCGTTCACTCTTGCAGTTGGCGGAGGGTTTCCGGCGCCCAGCTTAACCCATCATCGATTCAGCCTTTCACTGTGTCAGGGCTGACAGGTATCCCTTGCAACCGTTAGCCTGGGTCCTTTAACGGGAGACGGTATGGATTGGGCGATGGTTTTCAAGGCCGGGCTTTGGGGCTGGCTGGCAGCCAGCAGCCTGCTGGTCGGGGCATTGATTGGTTTCTACTGGCACTTGCCACGCAAACTGGTGGCTACGGTGATGGCTTATGGCAGCGGCGTACTGATCGCAGCCCTGTGCTTCGAGCAGATCCCCGAGGCCCAGCGCCTGGGTGGCTTGTGGCCGACCCTGAGTGGCCTGTTGATCGGCGGTACGGTTTTTGTGCTGGCGGACGAATACCTTGATCATCTTGAACGGCATCACCGCAGCCGTTTGCCGGGCAAGGGCTCGCTGGTTGGGCTGTTGATTGCAGCTGGCGCCTTCCTCGATGGCATTCCCGAGTCTCTCGGCTTGGGCTTGGGTTTGCTCGGCGGTGGCAACATCAGCGCGGTCATGCTGGTGGCGATTTTCCTGGCCAACCTGCCGGAAGGCCTGGCCAGCGCGGCAGGGTTGAAAGGCGAGGGCCGCAGTGCCGGGTATGTATTTACCTTGTGGGGCGTGATCGTGCTGCTCTCCGGTGTGGCGGCCATGGTGGGGCCGGCGCTGATGGCCGAGGTGTCACCGCTGTGGTTGTCCTTTGCCTTGGGCTTTTCTGCTGGTGCGGTGTTGTGCATGCTGGTGGATACCCTGATTCCGGAAGCTTTTGCCGAAACCCATGCGCTCACTGGGCTGATCACCCTGGCGGGGTTTATGACTGCCTTTGCCCTCAGTCACCTGCTTTAACTGTGTACCTCAGGGGCCGCGGTAGCGCCCCCTGAGGTACAATGCGCGGCGTTTTGACTTGCCTGAGAAGCTGCCATGTCCTGCTTGAGCCCTATTATCGTTGCCCTCGATTTCCCTAACGCCGACGCAGCCCTTGCGCTGGCGGTGCAGCTTGATCCGGCACAGTGCCGGGTAAAAGTCGGCAAAGAGCTGTTCACCCGCTGCGGGCCGTCCATTGTGGAAGCACTGCAAGCCAAGGGCTTTGACGTGTTCCTCGACCTCAAATTTCACGACATCCCGAATACCACGGCCATGGCTGTCAAGGCTGCCGCCGAAATGGGCGTGTGGATGGTCAACGTGCACTGCTCCGGCGGCCTGCGCATGATGGCGGCCTGCCGCAATGAGCTGGACAAGCTTAACGGCGCCAAGCCGTTGCTGATTGGCGTGACCGTGCTGACCAGCATGGAGCGCGAAGACTTGAGCGGTATTGGCCTGGATATCGAGCCGCAAACCCAGGTTCTGCGTCTGGCAGGGCTGGCTCAGCAGGCTGGCATGGACGGTCTGGTGTGTTCGGCGCAAGAGGCCGGTGTGCTGAAAGTGGCGCACCCGCAGTTGCAGTTGGTGACGCCGGGAATTCGTCCGGCAGGCAGTGCTGAGGACGATCAGCGCCGCATTCTGACCCCGAGTCAGGCGTTGCAGGCTGGCTCGGATTATCTGGTGATCGGCAGACCGATCAGCCAGGCCGCTAACCCACAGCAAGCGTTGGCGGCCGTGCTGGCCGAACTGGCTTAAGTCACGGAAGGTGCGTAGACCGGATGCAATCCGGGTGTTTCTGCTGAGTTAACGTGACTTTCGGCTGTAGGAGCGGGTTTATCCGCGATGCCGTTTACTTTGAAAGTATCGCGGCTAAAGCCGCTCCTACTGCAACACGCAGGCTCGATTCAGTCGACCTTCAGCACCAGCTTGCCGAAGTTCTCGCCGCTGAACAGTTTCAGCAGGGTTTCCGGGAAGGTCTGCAGGCCGCTGACGATATCTTCCTTGCTTTTCAGCTTGCCGCTGGCCAGCCAGCCGCCCATTTCCGCCGCTGCCTCGGCAAAGCGCGGGGCGTAGGTCATCACCACCATGCCTTCCATGCGTGCGCTGTTGACCAGCAGATTGAGGTAGTTAGCCGGGCCTTTGACCGCCTGCTTGTTGTTGTACTGGCTGATGGCTCCGCAAATCACCACCCGCGCCTTGAAGGCCAGGCGGGTGAGCACGGCATCAAGAATGTCGCCGCCGACGTTATCGAAGTACACGTCAACGCCTTTCGGGCATTCACGTTTCAGTCCAGCAATCACATCCTCGCTTTTGTAGTCGATGGCGCCATCGAAGCCGAGCTCGTCAATGAGGAACTTGCACTTGTCAGCGCCGCCGGCAATGCCGACCACGCGGCAACCCTTGAGCTTGGCGATTTGCCCGGCAATGCTGCCCACCGCGCCGGCTGCACCGGAAATCACCACGGTTTCACCGGCCTTGGGTTGGCCAACGTCGAGCAGGGCGAAATAGGCGGTCATGCCGGTCATGCCCAGTGCCGACAGATACAGCGGCAACGGCGCGCGATTCGGGTCAACCTTGTAGAAGCCCTTCGGCTCGCCGAGGAAGTAATCCTGCACACCCAGGGCGCCGTTCACGTAGTCACCGACGGCAAATGCCGAGTTCTGCGAAGCGATCACCTTGCCGACACCGAGGGCGCGCATCACTTCACCCAGGCCAACCGGTGGAATATACGACTTGGCGTCGTTCATCCAGCCGCGCATCGCCGGGTCCAGGGACAGGTATTCGTTCTTCACCAGAATCTGCCCAGGGCCTGGCTCGCCAAGGTTAGTTTCTACATAACTGAAGGTTTCCCGGCTGGGCAGGCCTTGCGGGCGCTGGGCCAGGAGGAATTGGCGGTTGAGTTGGGCGGACATGGCAGTTACTCGCAGGCAAGGAAGTTACTGTGATAGCCCGCTACGGCCATTCCAGCAAGCGCCAGCACCTTGGCAAATGGGCGCTGATCCATCTCAATGATGAAGCACCCGGTGGCTTTATCAGTGAGCTGCATAAGGCCCTAACCGAGCGCCTGATAGTGCTGCCGGTACACCGGGGGACTGGCTAGACTGCCCGCAGTTATCCACTTGCAGATAAGGACACAGTCATGAGCATGAGTTTCTCCGGTCAGGTCGCCCTGGTAACGGGCGCCGCTAACGGAATCGGTCGCGCCACCGCCCAGGCATTTGCCAGCGAAGGCCTCAAGGTGGTGGTGTCTGACGTCGATGTGGCGGGTGGCGAGCAGACGGTCGAACTGATCCGTCAGGCCGGCGGCGAAGCACTGTTCGTGCGCTGCGATGTCAGCCGCGACGCTGAGGTGCAGGCGCTGATGACCACCGTAATCGAGGCCTACGGTCGCTTGGATTACGCCTTCAACAACGCGGGCATCGAAATTGAGAAGGGGCGCCTCAACGAAGGCAGCGAAGCCGAGTTCGACGCCATCATGGGCGTCAACGTCAAAGGCGTATGGCTGTGCATGAAGTACCAGTTGCCGCTGCTGGTGGCCCAGGGTGGCGGCGCCATCGTCAACACCGCCTCGGTGGCCGGTCTCGGTGCTGCGCCGAAAATGAGTATCTACAGCGCCTCCAAGCATGCGGTGATCGGTCTGACCAAGTCGGCCGCCATCGAGTTTGCCAAGAAGAAGGTGCGGGTCAATGCCGTGTGCCCAGCGGTGATCGACACCGATATGTTCCGCCGCGCCTATGAGTCCGATCCGAAGAAGGGCGAGTTCGCCATCGCCATGCACCCGGTTGGCCGTATCGGCAAGGTTGAGGAAATCGCCGCTGCGGTGCTCTACCTGTGCAGCGATGCCGCCGCCTTCACCACCGGTCAGGCTTTGGCCGTCGATGGTGGCGTGACCGCGATGTAAATCGCGCCGTGCATGAAAAGGGCGCTACGGCGCCTTTTTTGTGCCTACATATTTTGCCGCAAAGTCGCACAGACTTGGCCGCGCAGGCCACTGGTGCCTGGGCGGCGAGCCTTGCACAATCGAGCCAGTCTTAAATAAGGGAATAACAACAATGACAGCCGATCCACTGCTGATAATTTTCCTCCCCGCGGCCTTGGGCATCATCATGCTCGGCCTTGGCCTGTCGCTGAGCCTGGCCGACTTTGCCCGCGTGGTGCAGTTTCCCAAGCCGGTGCTGGTGGGGTTGGTGTGCCAGATCCTGCTCTTGCCGGTGGTGTGTTTCTTTATTGCCAAGGGCTTTGGTCTGGCGCCGGCGTTGGCGGTAGGCCTGATGCTGCTGGCAGCCTCGCCGGGTGGTACCAGTGCCAACCTCTACAGCCACCTGGCCCACGGTGACGTGGCACTGAATATCACCCTAACGGCAGTGAACTCGGTGATCGCGATCTTGACCATGCCGATCATCGTCAATCTGTCGCTGAATCACTTTATGGCCGCCGATCAGACGCTGCCGTTGCAGTTCGGCAAGGTGCTGCAGGTGTTTGCCATTGTGCTGGGGCCGGTGGCCATTGGCATGCTGATCAAGCGTCAGATGCCTGGTTTTGCTGCGCGCATGGATAAGCCGGTGAAGATTCTTTCGGGCCTGTTCCTGCTGCTGATCATTGCCCTGGCCATCGCCAAGGATTGGGACACCGTGGTCACCTATGCCCCGCAGGTCGGTCTGGCGGCGCTGGTGTTCAACTTGGTCAGCCTCGGCGTGGGCTACTGGGTGCCGCGCCTGATGAAGCTGAGCCTGCGTCAGTCGATTGCCATCGGCATGGAGATTGGCATCCACAACGGCACCCTGGCCATAGCCCTGGCGCTGAGCCCGGCGTTGCTGAATAACCCGACCATGGCCATCCCGGCGGCGCTGTATGGCTTCATCATGTTCTTCACCGCCGCGCTATTTGGCTGGCTGGTGAATCGCGTGCATGGCCGCGAGCTGTCCGCCGCCAGCGCCTGAGGCGGCGTTAGGGTCTGTTGACGTTTCATCGCGGCCGCGCCGGAGCCGGTTTTTGCGCGAGGCAAGGCACGAGGAGCGTGATTTGGTTGTTCCAAATAAGCGACGAGTAACGCCGCCTCGCACAAAAACCGGCCCGGCCCTTCGGGTTGCGCGAGAAATGGCCCCCGCTGTTGTTGCAGGACTGGGCAAGGGAATAACCATTACCTGCGTTCTGCGCCTAACCGGGGACCATTTCTCGCAGCAACGCAGCTCGCGCTGAAACGTCAACAGACCCTAGTAACGCTTGCCGGCGTTGACGATTATCAGGGTCACAACGCCGGCCACCAGGCCCCAGAAGGCCGAGCCGATACCGAAGAAACTGATTCCCGAGGCGCTGACCATAAAGGTCAGCAGCGCCGCTTCGCGCTCGTTGGGCGCTTGCATGGCCACGCTCAGGCCATTGCCGATCGAACCCAGCAAGGCGATGGCCGCCACCGACAGCAGCAGGGCGCTGGGCAGAGCGGCGAACAGTGCCACCAAACTGGCACCGAACAGCCCCGCCAGGGCATAGAACAACCCACAGAACACCGCCGCGGTGTAGCGCTTGCGTGGGTCTTCATGGGCATGCGGACCGGTGCAGATGGCCGCTGTGATGGCGGCCAGGTTGACCCCGTGGGCGCCCAGTGGGGCCAGCAGGAACGAAGCAATGCCCGTTGCGCTGAGCAGTGGCGAGGCCGGCACGTTGTAGCCATCGGCGCGCAGCACGGCCAGACCAGGAATGTTCTGCGAGGCCATCGCCACCACGAACAGCGGCAGGCCGATGCTGATGGCGGCGTTGAGGGTGAAGGTTGGCGTGGTCCACTGCGGCAGCGCCACGCTTAGCGGCACGGCTGACAGGTCGAGCAGGCCCAGCTGATAAGCCAACCCGCAACCCACCAGCAGCGCCGCGAGCACCGCGTAGCGCGGTTGCAGGCGTTTGAAGATCAGGTAGCTGGCCAGCATGCTCAGCACCAGCAGGCTTTGCTGCTCGGCAGCGCCGAAGATGGCGCTGGCGATGCGGAACAGAATCCCAGCCAGCAGGGCCGCAGCCAGGGAGGCGGGCAGATGGCGCATCAAGCGCTCAAAGGTGCCGGTCAGGCCCACCAGAGTCAGCAGCACGGCGCACAGCAGGTAGGCGCCAATCGCCTCACTGAAACTCACGCCCGGCAGGCTGCTGATCAGCAGGGCAGCGCCCGGCGTCGACCAGGCCACCACGATCGGAGCACGGTAGTACAGCGACAGGCCAATGGTGCACACCGCCATCCCTAAGGAGAGGGCCCAGATCCACGAGGCAATCAGCAGATCGCTCAAACCGGCAGCCTGGCCAGCCTGAAAAATCAGCACCAGGCCGCTGGTATGGCCGGTGAGCATGGCGATGAAACCGGCGACCAGGGCGCTCAGGGAGCTGTCGGCGAGTAAACGCGGGGCAGGTGCAGCAGACATCAAACAACTCCCGGGGCGGGTAACAGCAGCGGATAGAGAGACAACACCAGCAGGGCCGCCATCGCAGCATTGAATTGCCGGCGCCGCCGCGGGTTATTCAGGGTACGGCGCAGCAGGCTGCCGGCCAGCACCCAGATCGAACAGGTCGGGTAGTTTATCAGGGCGAACAAGCCCGCGATCAGCAACACCTGATGCCACAGCGGCTGCGCCGGTGCATAGGTGGTGATGGCGGCCACGGCCATGATCCAGGCCTTGGGGTTGACCCACTGAAAGGCCGCAGCCTGCAGCAGGCCGAAGGGCTTGGCGTCTGCAGCGCCGTCCACCTGCGGGGCCGCCGCCGTGGCGATCCGCCAGCTCAGGTACAACAGGTAAGCCCCGCCGACATAGCGCAGGATGTTGAACAGCGGCGGGTACAGCTTGAGCAGTTGGCCGAGGCCAAAGCCCATGGCGCATACCATCAGCATCAAGCCCAGGCTGATCCCCAGCAGGTGTGGCAGGCTGCGGCGTAGGCCGAAGTTAACGCCGGAGGCCAGCAGCATCATATTGTTCGGCCCTGGGGTGACCGACATAACAAAAGCGAAGGTGATAAAGGCGAGTAGCAATTGGATGGTCATGGGCGTGGCTCCGGCAGTGGCGCCCAGACTAAGCGGCCCTGTCGGCAGGTGTCGCGGTACAGCGAAACAAGCAATGGGCGGTACAGTTTTCAGCTGAATTAGTAGCAGTAGAAACTGTATCGCCTAGCTCAACGGCAACTGTATGGGTCAGTTAGTGCCGGTTGGCCGGGTATTGCCCAGCGCCTGATTGACCGCCAGCCAGCCATGCACCGCAGCTTCACCGGTTTCGCCGAACACTCGCTGCAGCAGCTTGGCCTGCTCGCGGCGCAGGGCCAGCTCCAGCTTGGCGCCTTCCGGGGTGAAGCCGAGCAGGCGTTTGCGCTTGTCATCGGCGGCCGTAACGCTCTGTACCAGCTGCATCTCCATCAATTGCCGCAGCGGGATATTCAGCGCTTGTTTGCTCACGCCCAGGGCTGCGAGTAGTTCTTTGACGCTAAGGCCGGGGTAACGGGCGATAAAAAACAGGATGCGGTGATGCACCCGACCCAACCCGCGGCGCGCGAGCATTTCGTCGGCCTTGGCGGTGAAGGCTTGGTAGCCGAGGAAGAAGGCTTCCATGGCAGTCTGCTGAGTGGCACTGTTTTTCAGGTCAAGCATATTGACGTATCTAGCTTGGTCGGCGTAATTTCGGTCAATCAGTTTGACTTAATTTATTGCGCCTTTGCTACCGGTGATTTCCATGGCTTTTTCCGAACGTGTTGCCCGCCTGAAAAGTTCCTTGATTCGCGAGATCCTTGCCGCGGCCCAGCGCCCGGAAGTGATGTCCTTCGCCGGCGGCCTGCCTGCCGAAGCCATGTTGCCAAAGGTGGACTGGAGTGGCATGCCGGCGAGCATGAGTCAGTACGGCATGAGCGAAGGTGAGCCGGCGCTGCGCGAAGCCATTGCTGCCGAAGCACGCGCCTTGGGCGTGCCATGCGATGCCAGTCAGGTACTGATCGTCAGCGGTTCGCAGCAGACCCTCGACCTGGCCTCCAAGCTGTTTATCGATCCGGGCACCGAAGTCCTGCTGGAAGCGCCAACCTATCTGGCCGCCCTGCAGGCTTTCCAGCTGTTTGGTGCCGATTGCATCACCGTCACCCAGGAAGCCGATGGTCCTGAGCTTGGCGAGTTGCGCGCGCGCTTGGAGCAACACAAGCCGGCGTTCGCCTACC
The DNA here is from genome assembly GCF_059567785.1 of Pseudomonas sp. BGA-UO-ETr-WB11. Lineage (NCBI taxonomy): Bacteria > Pseudomonadati > Pseudomonadota > Gammaproteobacteria > Pseudomonadales > Pseudomonadaceae > Pseudomonas > Pseudomonas sp. BGA-UO-ETr-WB11. The sequence goes on from NZ_JCAQOS010000007.1 coordinate 553,095, forward strand.
TGATTCCCACTTTCCAGAACCCTTCCGCGGTGCGCTACAGCGAAGCCAAGCGCGATGCCGTGGCGGCCTTGCTGGATGAGTTCAACGTCACCCTGATCGAAGATGAACCTTACCGCGAGCTGGTGTTTGATGCCGGCCAGGCCACGCCGATCGTCACCCGCCTGAAAACCGCCAGTTGGATCTACACCGGCACCGTGTCGAAAACCCTGCTGCCAGGCCTGCGCGTGGGCTTTTTGATCGCCACCCCTGACCTCTATCCGCACCTGTTGCGTCTGAAGCAATCGGCCGACCTGCACACCAATCGCATTGGCCAGTGGCAGGCCCTGCAGTGGCTGGGCACTGAACAGTACCGCGGTCATCTGGCCGAGTTGCGCGACTTCTATCGTCTGCGTCGTGATGCCATGCAGACGGCGCTGGTCGAGCACTTTGGCGATATTGCCAACTGGGAAATCCCTCAAGGCGGGCTGTTCTTCTGGCTGACCCTGAAGCAACCGCTGGATACCCGCACCTTACTGGCGCCGGCACTGGCGCAGAACGTCGCCTTTATGCCGGGCGAGCCGTTCTTCGTCGACCCGGACCAGCATCCGGGCTATCTGCGGCTTAACTTCAGCCATGTTGCGCCGGAGCGCCTGAGCGAAGGGCTCAAGCGTCTGGCTGCCGTTATTCGTCAAGCACAGGCCGCCAACGCGGACTGATCGGGGAGGGCTCATGTACAAGGTTTACGGCGATTACCGTTCCGGCAACTGCTACAAGATCAAGCTGATGCTGGAGCTGCTTGGTCTTCCGTATGAATGGGTGGCGGTGGATATTCTCAAGGGCGAGACCCAGAGCGAGGCATTCCTGGCCAAAAACCCCAACGGCAAGATCCCGGTGCTGGAGCTGGAAGACGGCACCTGCCTGTGGGAGTCCAACGCCATCCTCAATTTTCTCGCCGACGGCAGCGAGTTTCTGCCCACCGAGCCGCGCCTGCGCACCCAGGTGTTGCAGTGGCAGTTCTTCGAGCAATACAGCCACGAGCCCTATGTCGCGGTAGCGCGTTTTATTCAGCTGTATCAGGGGTTGCCGGCCGAACGGCAGAAGGAGTACGAGGAATGCCACGTACGCGGCTACAAGGCCCTCAAGGTCATGGAGCTGCAACTGAGTCGCACGCCTTACCTGGTGGGTGAGCACTATTCGATTGCCGACATCGCCCTGTATGCCTACACCCATGTGGCGGACGAAGGTGGTTTTGATCTGACGCCTTATCCTGCGGTCCGCGGCTGGCTGGAGCGAGTGGCCAGCCAGCCGCGCCATGTCGGCATGCTCGACTGAAGTAGCGGCATAAAAAAACCGGCCATTGGCCGGTTTTTTTATGCGTGCTGTCTTTCAGGCAAAACGCTGCTGCAGATAGCTGGCAATGGCCTTGGACTCATACAGCCAGGTGCTCTGGCCGTTTTCCTCAATGCGCAGGCATGGGACCTGAATCTTGCCGCCCTGTTGTTCAAGCTCCAGGCGTGCCTGGGGATCGTTCTTGGCATCGCGCAGGGTCATCGGCACATTGAGTTTGTGCAGAGTACGGCGGGTTTTTACACAAAACGGGCAGGCGCGAAACTGGTACAGGGCCAGGTTGGACGCAGACTGGTTAACTTCAGCCTGGGCCTCAGGGCTGCGCTGCATTTTGCGCGGACGGGTGATGAAGTCGATGAAGATAATCAGTTGGCCCAGGCCAATTCGTAACGCCTTGATAAGCACTGCCGTGCGCTCCTTGGGTAGTCAATAAGGCGCGCAGCTTACCTGAACGGCCGGCCGCTGGCTGGACAGCCGGTCGGTAGCAGGCAGAAAAAAACCGGCCGCAGCCGGTTTTCTCGTTTCGCCAGGTTCAACGCACTAGGCTGAGAAACTCGCTGCGAGTGGCGGCGTTGTCGCGGAACTCACCGAGCATTACCGAGGTGACCATCGATGAATTTTGCTTCTCCACGCCGCGCATCATCATGCACATGTGCTGGGCTTCGATGACCACGGCCACGCCCAGGGCGCCGGTGACTTGCTGGATTGCCTCGGCAATCTGTCGGCTGAGGTTTTCCTGGATCTGCAGGCGGCGCGCATACATATCGACAATCCGCGCGACCTTCGACAGCCCGAGTACTTTGCCATTGGGGATGTAGGCCACGTGGGCCTTGCCAATGAAGGGCAGCAGGTGATGCTCACAAAGCGAATACAGCTCGATGTTCTTGACCAGCACCATCTCGCTGTTGTCGGAGCTGAACAGGGCGCCGTTGGTGACTTCTTCCAGGCTTTGCTGGTAGCCGCGACACAGGTACTGCATGGCTTTGGCCGCGCGCTTGGGGGTGTCGAGCAAGCCTTCGCGACCGACGTCTTCGCCGAGTTGACCGAGAATGGCGGTGTAATTCTGTTCCAGGGACATGACTTTTCCAGTAAGCAGTGCAGACGCGCAGGGTAGGGGGCAGGTCGGAGGCTGGCAAGAGATACGCCGTTATTTTTAACCGCCATGTTGGGTGCCATATGGCTGTGCTGGCGGCTTTGGCGTCAGTTTTGACCGAAGTCGGCGCTGTTCATTGACGCGCAAGTGGGTACTTTAGAGCAACTACTCTAATAATAAGGCGCAGGCCATGCTCGACGATCTCAACGCCCTTTCTCTTACGCAGCTACATGCACGTTATGCCGAGCTGCCAGCCGTGGCGCCACAAGCGCGGCTGGGCACTTGGCGTGCGGCTTTTGTCGGACCCTGGTGGTTGCGTCTGAGTGCGGGGCCAAGCGTGGCGCTGAGTGGCTTACCAGGATGGTATGGCAAGCGCTTCAGCACGCCAGAGGCCGCGGTCAACCTGCTGCGCTGCGGTGCCGGCCTGCGCGAGGCCTTGCCCATGGCGTGTGGCGAGCAGCCGTCGTGGCTGGATGGCAAGCCGTGCGCGGCATTGAGCTACGGCGCCGCGACGCGCTTGCCGTGGCGCTGGGTGCGCGACGAGTTACGTCAGTTGGATGAACAGCACTGCCTGTGCCTGACCTTTGTCGATCTGCCGCTGCTGCGCCGGATTGGTTTACCTTTCGTGCTGGTGCGGGGGCGATGAGCGCCGACTTCGATGTGATCGTCATCGGTTCCGGCTTTGGCGGCAGCGTCAGTGCCCTGCGTCTGGCCGAGAAGGGCTATCGGGTTGCGGTGTTAGAGCAGGGGCGAGACTTGACCAGCGCCGATCTGCAGCGTGCTGGCAGCTCCGTGCGGCATCTGCTCTGGGCGCCAGCGCTGGGCATGCGCGGGCCTTTGGCACAGAAGGTGTTTGCCAATGTCGGTGTGGTCCATGGCGTTGGCGTAGGCGGTGGCAGTCTGGTGTATGCCGCAGTGCTGTTGGAGCCGAAGGCGAGTTTTTATCAGGCGCCGGCCTGGCGCGATCTGCACAGCGACTGGCAGCGCGAACTGGCGCCGCATTATCAGCGGGCCCGACAAATGCTCGGAGCCAGCGTCAATCCCTATGTCGGCCTGCAGGATGACTGGCTGCAGCAAACGGCGGCGCAACTGGGCCGTGCCGACAGTTATGGGCCGGTGACCCAGGGCATTTACTTTGGCGCACCTGACGCCGCTGTCGATCCCTTTTTCGCCGGTAAGGGACCGCTGCGCCAAGGCTGCAGTCGCTGCGGTAACTGCATCAGTGGCTGCGCCCAAGGCGCGAAAAACAGCCTGGACAAGAACTACCTGCACCTCGCTCGGCAGTTGGGTGTGCAGGTAATCAGCGAAGCACGCGTCAGTCACCTGAGTCGCAAGGGTGAGTACTATCACGTGCATCTGCAGCGCCGCGGCATGGGTGCGGTCGTGTTGCGGGCTCCGCAGGTGATTCTGGCCGCCGGGGTGCTGGGTACTCTGGAAATTCTCTTCGCCAGCCGTGACCGTTATCGCACGCTGCCGGCGCTGCCCGCAGCAATTGGCCAGCATGTGCGCACCAACAGCGAGGCGATTGTCGGCATTCTCGGTAAGCCGGGGGTGGACATCAGCGCCGGCACGACCATCTCCAGTCACTTTTACCCGGACGCCAGCACCCACATCACGCAGAACCGCTTCCCGCGTAGTTATGCCTTTATGCGCTGGTACATGGGCCCTCTGGTGGATGATCCGCAGCCACTGCGGCGTGCCGCGAAAGTGCTGTTGCGTTTGCTGGGGCAACCCTGGACGACCCTGCGCCGCTGGGGCGCACGGCAGTGGCAAGAACGCATCTCGGTGCTCACGGTTATGCAGCAGGCCGATAACGAACTGGCTTTTGACTATCGGCGGCGGTTCTGGCGCCTGGGCGCTTTCGGCCTGGATTCGCGGCTGGCGGTTGGGGCTGCGTCACCCACCTACTTGCCCCAGGCCAATGCCGCTGCCCGTGCGTTTGCTCGGGTGAGTGGCGGCGACGGCCTGAATGTGTTGGCCGAGAGCCTGGGTAATCGTGCGGTAACGGCGCACCTGCTGGGCGGCGCGGTGATCGCGGCGTCGCCTGAGGCGGGAGTGATCGACGCCCGTCATCAGGTGTTTGGCCATGCCGGATTGTTTGTTATCGATGGCAGTAGCATCCCCGCCAATGTCGGGGTCAATCCGAGTCTAACCATCACGGCCCTGGCCGAGCGCGCTATCAGCCTGTGGCCAGTGAAGGGGTAGCGTGATTACTCGTCGCGGCCTTCGAGCATGGTGCGTTTGAGCATCACATAGAGCGCGCCGGTGCCACCGTGCTTGCCCAGGCAGGAGCTAAAGCCCAACACCAGTGGGTGCTGGCGCAGCCAGGTGTTGACGTGGCTTTTGATCAACGGACGCTTGCCGTCCATGCGCGCGGCTTTGCCGTGGGTGACGCGTACGCAACGGATTTCGAATTTGCCGGCTTCGGCGAGGAACTCCCAGAGGGTTTCTCGGGCTTTCTCCACGCTCATGCCGTGCAGGTCGAGGCTGCCTTCGAAGCTGATCTGGCCGGCCTTGAGCTTGCGCATCTGGCCGTCCTGCACGCCGTCGCGAGCCCAGTAGAGTTCTTCCTCGGCGGCGACGTCGATGACAAACAGATCGGACAGACCGTCGACCGTGACGTTGTCTACCCGCACGGTGGCGGCTTGTCGGCGTTTGGCCAGTAACTGGCGATCGGCTTTGCTTTTGCCGGTGTCGGCACGGTCGTGGACAAGGGGTTTGATGCCCTGAGTCGCGGATTTGAACAGGTTGAGGTCGTCGTCTTGCATATAGGGCTCCGCCACGGGCCGCCAGTTTAACTGGCTAAGCGGAAAAAATTCAGCGCTTGTGCGGCTCGTTGCACTTAGTGCGATTTCTTCAGTAGGTGCCGAGGCAGGCTGATGTCGCTGCGGCGGCGCAAGCGTGTCCGGCAGGCGCGCCAGCCGAGCACGCCACAGCACAGCAGCAATCCGCCGCCAAGCAGCAGAGGCAAGGGTTCAACAATAAGCGGGGGCGTGCTGGGTTGGCCAAGCAGGCTGGCAGCGCCTGCCAATAGCAGTAATGCACCCAGGCACACCACAAGGCCGGCCAGCAGCAACGCCAGGCGCCAATGCCAGCGCGATTGGCTGTGCATGCGAAAGCGGCGGGCGGAGGGGAGGTTGGAGCGCTTCATGGCAGGTTCCTGCGGGACTAACCAAGGTCAGAGTGTGCAGATGGGCAAGTGGTTCCGCATGGATTGTCAGACGATCTCAGGCGAGCGCGCGACACCGATTGCAAGCGACTCGCCAGCAGCAGTCCCGGGTGGCCTGTGTGGCTCGCTCAATTAGTCAGATTCGGCGCCTAAAGTCCTAATACTGCGTTGCCTCACAACCGCAGGCATCCGAACTTGAGTGAACCAACTAGCCGTACAGGCCACTAGCACCTAAAATCGCCTCCCGTTTTGGAGGACTGTGCCGTGACCGATTCCCGCCTGCGTACCCTGCGTGACCATATCCGTTGGGCCGTCAGCCGTTTTCATGCCAGCGAACTGTTCTTCGGTCACGGCACCGACAATGCCTGGGATGAAGCGCGCCAGTTGGTTTTGGGGGCGCTGCACCTGCCGTGGGAAATCGCCGACAGCTACCTCGACTGCCGCCTGGAAGACGACGAGCGCACTTACCTACAAGGCTTGTTGAAGCAGCGCATTGAGGACCGCATTCCGACGGCTTATCTGCTTGGTGAGGCCTGGTTTTGCGGCATGCCGTTTGTGGTGGATGAGCGGGTGCTGATTCCGCGTTCGCCCATTGCCGAGTTGATTGGTCAGCAGTTCGAGCCGTGGTTGCCCCATACCCCAGCGCGAATTCTTGACCTGTGCACGGGTTCCGGCTGTATCGGTATCGCCTGCGCTGTGGCCTTTCCCGAGGCAGAAGTGGTGCTGGGGGATATTTCCTTCGATGCGCTGGAAGTGGCCAGTGAAAATATCCACCGGCACAACCTTGAAGACCGTGTGTATGGCGTCCAGGGCGATGGTTTTAGCGGTTTGCCCAAGCAGCGCTTCGACCTGATCGTCTCCAATCCACCCTATGTGGATGCCGAGGATTTCGCCGACATGCCGGCCGAATACCAGCACGAGCCGGCGCTAGGCCTGGCCTGTGGCGATGACGGCCTGGACCTGGTGCGGCGCATGCTGGCCGAGGCGGCCGACCATCTGACTGAGCGCGGCATTCTTATCGTCGAAGTGGGTAACAGTCAGGTGCACGTTGAAGAGCTCTATCCCGAGGTGGATTTCACCTGGCTGGAGTTCGAGCAGGGCGGTCATGGCGTGTTTTTGCTGGCTGCCGCCCAGTGCCGCGAGCACCAGGCGCTGTTTCGCCAGCGGGTGCTGGGTTAGCGAAACATCATCCACAGGGTGAGGGCGGTCAGAAACAGGCAGAGCAGCATCAGAGCGCTGATGGTAAAGCGCAGGGCGCCCTCGTCACGCTTGTAGGCCGCCAGCAACTCTTCTTTCTGACGTAGTTTGATGGCCTGCTCGGCCAGGGTCTGGTCGGCCTGCTGGAGAATCTTGCCGGCGTCGAGCAGGGCGATGGTTTGCACCTTGTCGCGGTTCCATTCGCCAATCAGGTCGCTGGCCAGGTTGGCGCCAAAGCCCCCCTTGATCTGCAGTTTATCGCTGTAGCTGATGGTAAAGCCTAGGGCTTCGAGGATGTGGTCGCGGCGGCTGCGCTGCTGTTCGTCGAAGCTGTCCTTGGCGGCGAAATCAGCGCCGATCACCCGGTAATGACCACAGCGTTGTTGCGCCCACAGGATGCCCTGGGCCAGCAGAAAACGCGCCAAGCCGCGATTATTGGGCTCGATCAGCAAACCTGTCTCAGGGCCAAACTGCAGGGTGCGCTGTTGATGGTCGAGCCACACTTCCAGGACGTTTTGTTCCTTGTGCAGCAGTTGCGCCGGCAGTTGGATGGTCAGGCGCAGCATGCTCAAGGTCGGGCTGTGCCGCTCCAGGCGCGCCAGCTCGGCAAAACGCAGCGGTCGCGGACCGGTACTGCGTTCGGTCGCCAACGGTGACAGACGCAGCAGTTGCCATTGCCGCGGGGGCAGCTCGGCCCACTGGCGCTTCAGGGCGCTGATCTGCTCTTCGTGGCTGGGCTGCTCAGGATCATCAGTCATGTTCAGGTTCCTTGCAGGCGCGCGACATAGGCGCGTCATTGTTAGTATATCGGCCACTCGGCTGGCGGCTCGAGAGGCTTTCCGCGCTGAAACCTGCTGCCGCTATCGCCTGCAAACGTGCTCCTCGCAGCCGGCACAGGTATACTGCCGGCCCCTCGTTTCAGCCCCGCGGAGCACTCTGCATGTCTGGCAATACCTACGGCAAGCTGTTTACTGTTACCACCGCCGGCGAAAGCCATGGCCCGGCCCTGGTGGCCATTGTTGATGGTTGCCCGCCGGGTATCGAGCTGTCGCAGGCCGACCTGCAGCGCGATCTGGATCGGCGCAAGCCCGGTACCAGCCGTCACACTACGCAGCGCCAGGAAGCGGATGAGGTGGAAATCCTCGCCGGCGTGTTTGAGGGCAAGACCACCGGTTGCGCCATTGGTTTGCTGATTCGCAACACCGATCAGAAGTCCAAGGACTATTCGGCGATCCAGGACCTGTTCCGTCCGGCCCATGCCGACTACACCTACCACCATAAATATGGCCTGCGCGATTACCGTGGCGGCGGCCGCAGTTCGGCGCGGGAAACCGCCATGCGCGTGGCGGCCGGGGCGATTGCCAAGAAAGTGCTGGCCGGTTTTGGCATCAGCGTGCGCGGTTACATGAGCCAGCTGGGGCCGATCGAGATTCCGTTCAAGAGCTGGGACGGCGTGGAAGACAACGCATTTTTCAGCCCGGACCCGGACAAGGTGCCGGAACTTGAGGCTTACATGGACCAGCTGCGTCGCGACCAGGATTCGGTCGGGGCGAAGATTACCGTGGTTGCCGAGGGCGTGATGCCGGGGTTGGGCGAGCCTATCTTCGATCGCCTGGATGCCGAGCTGGCCCATGCGCTGATGAGCATCAACGCGGTTAAAGGGGTAGAAATCGGCGCTGGTTTCGCCAGCGTGGCGCAGCGCGGCACCGAGCACCGTGACGAGATGACCCCCGACGGTTTCCTGTCCAACAATGCCGGCGGCATTCTTGGCGGTATCTCCTCTGGGCAGCCGATTGTCGCGCATCTGGCGCTCAAGCCGACGTCCAGTATCACCACCCCAGGCCGCTCAATCGATATCCACGGCAATTCGGTGGACGTCATCACCAAGGGCCGTCACGACCCGTGCGTGGGTATCCGCGCCACGCCTATTGCCGAAGCCATGATGGCTATCGTCTTGCTTGATCACCTGATGCGTCACCGCGCGCAGAACGCTGCCGTGCAAGTCATCACCCCGGTATTGCCGCAACTGTGATCGGCCAGCGGCTATGAGCCAACAGCCGCTGCCGTACTGGCGGCTGTCGGGTTTTTACCTCTTTTACTTTGCCTTGCTCGGCGCCACGGCGCCGTTTCTGGCTTTGTACTTCGAACACCTGGGATTCTCACCGGCGCGCATTGGCGAACTGGTGGCCATCCCTATGCTGATGCGCTGCCTGGCGCCGAACCTGTGGGGCTGGCTGGGTGATCGTACAGGCCGGCGTTTACTGATCGTGCGTATTGGCGCCTTCTGCACCTTGGCCAGTTTGAGCCTGATCTTTGTCAGCCAGAGCTACGCCTGGCTGGCGCTGGTGATGGCCCTGCATGCGTTCTTCTGGCATGCGGTGCTGCCGCAGTTCGAGGTCATTACCCTGGCCCATCTGCGCGAACAGTCGGCGCGCTATACCCAGTTGCGATTGTGGGGTTCGGTGGGTTTCATCCTCACCGTGGTCGGTTTGGGATGGCTGTTCGAGGTGTTCAGCCTGGCGCTGTACCCGTGGATATTGCTCGCCATCATCGCCGGCATCGCCCTGAGCAGTTGCTGGGTGCCGGATGCCCAGCCGGTGCATGCACCGCCCGTGGCCGAGCGCGGCGGCTTCCTGCGCCAGTTGCGCCAACCCGGCGTAATCGCCTTTTACCTGTGTGTGGGCCTGATGCAGCTGTCCCACGGGCCTTACTACACCTTTATCAGCATCCACCTGGAGAGCCTGGGCTATTCGCGCGGGGTCATCGGCCAGCTCTGGGCGCTCGGTGTGGTGGCGGAAATTCTGCTGTTTATGGGGATGCCCTGGTTGATGCAGCGAGTCAGCTTGCGGCGTTTGTTGATTGGCAGCTTTCTCCTGGCCGCACTGCGCTGGTGGCTGCTGGGCTACCTGGCCGAGCACTGGGCGGTGCTGCTGTTCGCCCAGTTGCTGCACGCCGCCACCTTTGGCTGCTTTCATGCTGCAGTTATTCATTTTGTTCAACGCAGTTTCGATTCCCGCCAGCAGGGGCAGGGCCAGGCCTTATATGCAGCCCTGGCGGGTGTTGGCGGTGCATTTGGGGCACTGTATGCCGGTTACAGCTGGAAGGCTCTCGGGCCAGGCTGGACCTTTGCCTTGGCCAGCCTGGCGGCGCTGGGCGCAGCCGTTATCATGAGCCGCTGGGTGCCTGCGCCCGTTCAGCCCGCCAGCGGGCCGTGAAATGATCATGCCGATTGAGGAGTTTCGCCCGTGAGCCGTTTGAGCGTTTATCACCAGAGCCTGCCGGAACAGCCGAACAAGGTGCTGTGCCATGCCGACGACATTGCACGCACGTTGGCCGAGGTTGGCGTGGGGCTTGAGCAATGGTCCGTCCCGGCGGCAGTTGTACTCGGTCTTGATGTGGCAACCCTGACTAACGAGAGTCAGAAGCTGCTCGCGCCGCTACTAGCCCAGGGCTATGTGGTCGACGAAGTGCTCAGCCTCAAGGCCGCTGACGCACAAGGGCTGGTGCTGCGTGAACGCTTTGCCGATGAGTTTTGCCTGGATGGCGAGCACAGCAGCCTGTTCCTCGCCGGTCGTGGCCTGGTTAGCCTGCATATTGAAGATTACGTCTACGAAGTGCTGTGCGAGCGCGGCGATCTGCTGACCCTGCCGAGCGGCACCAAACACTGGGTCGACTTTGGCGAGCGTGCCAATGTGGCTGTAATCCGCCTGAACAAGGCTGCTCAAGGCGTTGCCCTACAGCGCACCGGCGATGACATTGCCAGCCAGTTCTCGCGCCTGGAAGAGTGGACCTGATCGTGGGGCTGGCTGAGCCTACAGGGCAGGGCTCAGCCGTTTAACCTCTCAACAATTTTTTTACAGGGTCTGTGCATACTGGATCGCCTTGTTTTGCGCATAATCGGCGCAGTTGTCGCCCAGCAGCGGGCCAGTGCCCGGTTCCTTTTCATTAATTAGCAGTACGGATTTTAACTCCATGGCCCTCGCGGACACCTTGCACGCCAAGTCCTCGGCATCGCCGAGCATTCGCCCGACTATCGCCAGTCACCTGACCTTCACCGCCTTAAGTGCCTTGGCCTTGCTGCTGATGTACGGCCTGTTGCGCGGCGCATTGCTGATCTACAACCGCGAGCTGATAGGCGATACGCCGGCCAGCACTTTTGTCGAAGCCTTCTACAACGGCATGCGCTTTGACCTGCGCGTGGTCGTATATGCCTGCGTTCCGTTGGTATTGGCGCTATTCAGCCAGCGCGCCATGGCTGCGCGCCAAGCCTTGCGCTGGTGGCTGACCGGCTTTGCCAGCTTGACCCTGTTCCTAGCCCTGACTGAGTTGGATTTCTACCGTGAATTCCACCAGCGCCTGAACAGCCTGGTGTTCCAGTATTTCCAGGAAGACCCGCAAACGGTCCTGAGCATGCTTTGGAATGGTTTCCCGGTCGGTCGCTACCTGCTGGCCTGGGCAATCGCTACCTGGGTACTGGCCAAGGCATTCAAAGGCCTCGATCTGCTTACTCGCCCGGCGCAGCCAAGTCTGCAACTCAGCACTGCACCCCATTCATTGCCGTGGCAATGGCGCTGGCTGGCACTGTTGCTGTGTTTGGTGATTTCCGTTGTAGCCGCGCGCGGTCATCTGCGTCAGGGACCGCCACTGCGCTGGGGCGATGCCTATACCACTGACTCTATGTTCGCCAATCAGCTGGGCCTGAATGGCACCTTGACCCTGTATACCGCAGCCGCCAACACCTTCGGCACCCATCGCGACAATGCCTGGAAGGCCACCCTGAAGGATGAGGACGCACTCAAGGCCGTGCGCGAGATGCTCCTGACACCGCACGACAAGCTGGTGGATGCGGATAGCGCCGCGATTCGCCGCGATTTCACACCGCCAGCAGAGGGCACGCTGCCGATCAAAAATGTGGTGGTGATCCTCATGGAAAGCTTTGCCGGCCACTTCGTTGGCGCTTTGGGCAGCCCGCTGAACATCACCCCGCATTTCGACAAGCTGGCAAAGGAAGGGCTGCTGTTCAAACGCTTCTTCTCCAATGGCACCCATACCCATCAAGGCATGTTTGCCACCATGGCCTGTTTCCCTAATCTGCCGGGCTTTGAGTACTTGATGCGCACCCCTGAGGGTGGCCACAAGTTTTCCGGCTTGCCGCAACTGTTGAGTCCCCGCGGTTTTGACAACCTGTACGTGTACAACGGCAACTTCCAGTGGGACAACCAGTCCGGGTTCTTCAGCAACCAGGGCATGACCAACTTCATCGGCCGCGAAGACTTCGTCAACCCAGTGTTCATGGACCCGACCTGGGGCGTGTCCGACCAAGACATGTTTGATCGTGGAGCCCTGGAACTGGAAAAAAATTACGGCAGCAAACCGTTTTACGTCTTGCTGCAAACACTCTCCAACCACACGCCATACGCCTTGCCGAGCGACTTGCCGGTGGAGCGGGTGAGCGGCCAGGGTTCGACGGACGAGCACCTGACCGCCATGCGCTATTCGGACTGGGCCCTGGGCCAGTTCTTCGAGAAGGCGCGCAAAGCGCCGTACTTCAAGGAGACGCTGTTCGTGATCGTTGGCGACCATGGCTTTGGCGCCGATGAACAACTGACGGAAATGGACTTGCACCGCTTCAACGTGCCGCTGCTGTTGATTGCTCCCGGCATCCAGGAGAAATTCGGCACCAGCAGCGAAGTGGTGGGGACGCAGATCGACGTGGTGCCAACCATCATGGGCCGCCTCGGTGGTGAGGTGCGCCATCAGTGCTGGGGCCGTGACCTGCTTAACCTGCCCGCAGGCGACGGCGGCATTGGTGTGATCAAGCCTTCCGGTGGCGACCAGACCGTGGCCATCGTTTCACCAGAACGGATTCTGATTCAACCCAAAGGCTTTGACGCTCGTCTGTACGATTACCAGTTGGGCGCCAAGGCCAGTGCCACGCGGGTCGATCTACAACAGGCGCCTGATCTCAAGCACAAGCTCGAAGCCTTCCTGCAAACCGCCACCAAGAGTTTGCTCGATAACACTGCCGGGGTCGTCGACAGCAAGCCGGAATAAAGTCATCGCAGTGATGTAACGATCAACCCAGAAAAACGCCTCCACTCCCGGAGGCGTTTTTGTTTATGTATTCAAGCTATTGGCCGATAACTGGCTGGAGTGGCGGGCCAGGGTCTACGCTGGCAGAAGAGCATATCGCTGATAGCCGCCTCTGCGTCGGGAGTTCGACATGTTGAGTGTGTTCGCCAATCTTGGCTTTCGCTGGAAAATTGCTTTGCCCATTTTGCTCCTGGCGTTCTTGCTGGTGCTGATGGGCGTTCTGGGCATGCGCGGCATCAATCAGGTGACCGACTCCAGCAGTAAACTCACAGGCCGTTATTTGCCGGCCATCAGCCTGTTGCTCAATGCCGACCGCGACCTTTATCAGGCTTTCGTCGCGGAACGCAGCCTGCTGGATGCGGCAGCCGGAGATTACGTCAGCAACCTCAAGGCTGCTCATGCCGAGAACCTGCAGCAGGCTTATGACCGGGTGCACAAATATGCCGCGATGCAGCCAGGGTCTGAGGCGCTGCAATTGGTAGCTCAGTTCGACCGTGGCTTTGAACGCTGGAAGACCACGTCTCAGCAGGTGCTGCAACTGTCGGGCAACGACGCCCTGGCGGCCAGCAAGCTGAGTTTTGGCGACAGCGAAAGCCAATTTGAAAGCATGCGTGAAGCCATCGACAAACTGGGCGACTTGGAAGATCAGGCCGCCAGTGCCGAGGGCGCCGCCGCCGTTGCCATGGGCGAGCGCTTGGGTTGGGAGCAGGGCCTGATTGTCAGCGCAGGTCTATTGCTGTGCCTGGTACTGGTGATCGGTTTTCCGATTTTGGTCACTCGTCCTTTGGAGAATTTACTTAACCGCATCGAACAGATTGCCGATGGCGATGGTGACCTGCGTGTGCGCCTGGATGTGCTGTCCCGTGATGAGCTGGGCCGTCTCAGTTTTGCCTTCAACCGCTTCCTGGATAAGTTGCAGCCGCTGATCAAGGAAGTCGGGCGAGTCACGGATGAAGTGAAAAGCTCGGCCCAGGATCTGGCCAATATGGCAGCCGCCAACGACCGTTTGATCAGCAGCGAGCACGCGGCAGTCGACCAAGTCAGCACGGCAGCCACCGAGATGAGTGCCGCCGTCCACGAGGTGGCCCGCAACGCGCAAAACGCCGCCGATGCAGCCCGTGATGCCGAACAGCAATCACGCCAGGGCGCCCAGGTGGTCAGCGCCACCATCAATGCCATTCGCCAACTGGCCCAGGAGGTGGAGAACGCCTCCGACACGATCCAGACCCTGGAGCAGGAAACCGCCAATATCGGTGCTGTGCTCGCCGTGATCAAAGGCATCGCCGAGCAGACCAACTTGCTGGCGCTCAACGCCGCTATCGAGGCCGCCCGCGCTGGCGAGCAGGGACGCGGATTTGCCGTAGTAGCGGATGAGGTCAGGGCGCTGGCAGCACGTACGCAAGACTCCACCAAGGATATCCAGGAGATGATTCAACGCCTGCAGTCCGGGGTGCAGAACGCGGTTAAAGCCATGCACGCCGGCGGCAGCCAAGCGCGCGACAGTGTCGAGCGGGCCGCCGGGGTCGATCAGGCGCTCAGTGATACCGGTGATTCGGTGCAGCGGATTAACGACATGGCTGCGCAAATCGCCACGGCCTGCGAGGAGCAGGGCAGTGTTACCGAAGAAATCGCCCGCAATATCAGCGATATTCGCGACCTGTCCAATGATGCGGCGCAGAACTCGGAACAAAGCACCAAGGCCACTCAGCACTTGTCTGAACTGTCCAGTTCGCTGGCTCAGCTGGTCGGTCGCTTTCGGGTTTAGGTACGGCAAGTGCTTGTTGCCGCTATGTTTTAATTCTGCGTTTTAATCACCGCAGAGCGGTTGTAAGTTGTCGACAAGCCGGTACAATGGCGCGGCTCGCTGCAAGGCGAGCGTCGTTATGGTGGCCCTGTCGGTCCCCCCGCAACGATCAGCCGTTAACCCGGTCAGGCCTGGAAGGGAGCAGCCGTAGCGGTGACATTGTGTGCCGGGGTGTGGCTGGCGGGGTCGCCTCCAAATTCTAGGTGTTGCCCAAGGCAACACCTGTCAGTAATACCAGCGCTCAACTGTGGCGCAGCATCAACCTCTTGTAGTTTTCTCTGTAGATCATTCGCGGCCAGTCCTGAGCGTCGTTGTGTGCGGCAGTTTTTGCTGCGGCCAGGCAGCGGGTGCAATTTGCCGCTTGCTCCGCTAGGATTAGCCCTCTTTAGCCTCCCTGTCGCGACGGTTTTCGATGAGTTATCAGGTTCTTGCACGTAAATGGCGTCCGCGCTCGTTCCGCGAAATGGTCGGCCAGACCCATGTGCTCAAGGCCCTTATCAACGCGCTCGACAGCCAGCGACTGCACCACGCTTATCTGTTTACCGGTACCCGTGGGGTGGGCAAGACCACCATTGCGCGGATCATCGCCAAATGCCTGAACTGCGAGACCGGCGTCAGCTCCACGCCGTGCGGCGTGTGCTCGATCTGCAAGGAAATCGACGAAGGCCGTTTTATTGACCTGATCGAAGTCGATGCCGCCAGCCGCACCAAGGTCGAAGACACCCGTGAGCTGCTCGACAACGTGCAGTACGCACCGAGCCGCGGGCGCTTCAAGGTCTACCTGATCGACGAAGTGCACATGCTGTCTTCGCACTCGTTCAACGCCTTGCTGAAAACCCTCGAAGAGCCGCCACCCCACGTCAAATTCCTGCTGGCTACCACCGACCCGCAGAAACTGCCGGTAACCATCCTCTCGCGTTGCCTGCAGTTCTCGCTGAAGAACATGCCGCCTGAGCGAGTGGTCGAGCACCTGACCCATGTGCTGGGTGTTGAACAAGTACCGTTTGAAGACGATGCGTTGTGGCTGTTGGGCCGTGCCGCCGATGGCTCGATGCGTGATGCCATGAGCCTCACCGACCAGGCCATCGCCTTCGGGGAGGGCAAGGTACTGGCCGCCGATGTGCGCGCCATGCTCGGCACGCTTGATCACGGCCAAGTGTATGGCGTGCTGCAAGCGTTGCTGGAGGGTGACGCGCGTGGGCTGATTGAGGCCGTGCGCCATCTGGCCGAGCAAGGCCCGGATTGGGCCGGCGTACTGGCCGAGATTCTCAATGTCCTGCACCGCGTGGCGATTGCTCAGGCGCTGCCGGATGCCGTCGACAATGGCCAGGGCGACCGTGATCGGGTCCTGGCACTGGCGCAAGCCTTGCCGGCCGAAGATGTGCAGTTCTATTACCAGATGGGCCTGATCGGTCGCCGCGATCTGCCCCTGGCCCCCGACCCGCGCAGTGGCTTCGAGATGGTCTTGCTGCGCATGCTGGCCTTTCGCCCGGCCGACAATGGTCAGCCCCCCAGAGGCGCACTAAAGCCCTTGGGGATCAGCCCGGCCACCACTGATTCCAGACCCAACCCAGTGGCCGCGGCGCCCATCAGTGCTGCGGTTATGCCGGCGCCTGCCCCCATAGCTGAAGCCCCGGCAGTGGTTGCGGCGGTTGTTACCGAGCAGGCTCCGGTTGCTGCTGCACCTGCCGAGACCGTTGCAGTTACGCCAGTACCAGCCAACGCCGTCGTAGTAGCGCCTGCAAGCGCACCGGTGGCTGAGGTCGATCTGCCGTGGAATGAGCCAGCCGTGGTTGTTGCCGAGCCTGAGGTCGTGCCGGTAGCTGTTCAGCCGTTGCCAGTCGCCGGAGCTGTAGTCACTCCTGCCGCGACCGTCAGTGCACCAGAAGTGGCTGCCGATGAAGATGAAGAGGGCGCGCCGGAATACGACTATGAAATGGCCGATGACAGCGCTTATGCCTATATGGACACGCTGCCCGATGAGCCTGAGGTGCCGGTCGACATCGTTGCACCTGCCGCACTGCCGGCCACCGGGCTGGCCGCGCAGTGGCTGGAGATGTTTGCTCAGTTGGGCTTGAGTGGCCTGACCGGCAGCATCGCCGCCAACTGCAGCCTGATGGCGGTGGAGGGCGACAACTGGTTACTGCACTTGGACCCGGCGCAGGGCGCGCTGTTCAACGCCAGCCAGCAGCGCCGGATCAACGATGCGCTCAACCAGTTACAAGGGCGCAGCATCAACCTGGATATCCAGCTGTGCAAACCCGAGCAGGAAACCCCGGCCCAGGCGGCGGCGCGCAAGCGTGGTGAGCGTCAGGCCCAGGCTGAGGCGTCGATTCATGCCGACCCACTGATCCAGCAGATGCAGCAGCAATTTGCCGCGGTTATTCGTGCCGAGAGTATTGTGCCGGTGGATGGGGTCGCGGCCTAACGCGCCTGCCTGTCCGCCAGCCCACCGTTAACTTAAACAACGCGTGCCGCGCTGATTGCGGTGCGCCGATATTGACCCCGTAATGTATTGAGGTGATCCCATGATGAAAGGTGGCATGGCCGGTCTGATGAAACAGGCCCAGCAGATGCAAGAAAAAATGCAAAAGATGCAAGAAGAACTGGCCAACGCCGAAGTCACTGGCCAGTCCGGTGCCGGCCTGGTTAGCGTGGTGATGACTGGTCGTCACGACGTTAAACGTATCAGCCTGGATGACAGCCTGATGCAGGAAGACAAGGAAATCCTCGAAGACCTGATTGCTGCCGCCGTCAATGACGCTGTGCGCAAGATTGAAGCCAATAGCCAGGACAAGATGTCGGGTATGACTGCCGGCATGCAGCTCCCCCCCGGCTTCAAAATGCCCTTCTAAGCGTGACGTCCAGCCGCAGCACATAGCGGCGTTGCGACTCGGCCCGGGCATGCTCATTTACAGCCAGTAAACTCCGCTGCCCAGGCCGAGTCGCGCCTTGCTCTGCACTACGTCTGACCGCCACTTACACCGAGTGGGAACACTCAAAAGCGTTGTTTTCCTTTCTGGTAAACCTTCATGAGCTTCAGCCCGCTGATCCGCCAATTGATTGATTCGCTGCGCATCCTGCCGGGTGTCGGGCAGAAGACTGCTCAACGCATGGCTTTGCAGTTGCTTGAGCGTGATCGCAGTGGCGGCATGCGCCTGGCCCATGCGTTGAGTACAGCGATGGAAGGTGTTGGCCATTGCCAGCGCTGCCGCACCTTGTGTGAAGACCCACTGTGCCCGCAGTGCGACGATCCGCGCCGGGACGATTCGGTGTTATGTGTAGTGGAAGGGCCGCTGGATGTGTTTGCCGTGGAGCAGACCGGCTATCGCGGCCGCTACTTCGTGCTCAAGGGCCATTTGTCGCCGCTCGATGGCCTCGGTCCCGAGGCTATCGGCATTCCTGAGCTGCTGGCGCGCATCGACGAAGCCGCGTTTAGCGAAATCATCCTGGCCACCAACCCGACTGTCGAAGGTGAGGCCACGGCCCACTACATCGCGCAAATGCTGGCCGGCCACGGTTTATCCCTGACCCGTATCGCCCATGGCGTGCCCTTGGGAGGAGAGCTGGAAATGGTCGACGGTGGCACCCTGGCCCACGCGTTGTCTGGCCGGCGGCCTATGGGCACCTGAAGCCCATCGCCTGTCGTGGCTGGAACAGCGGCAGTGATGGCATAAATAGCGCCTTGAATACCAAGCAAGCGCTTGGTAAGGTCTGGCTATCTCGGCTGGAGCCTACTCATGTCTGCTTATCAAGAATATTTCGACGCAAACCATCAACTGCTGCGCGACTCGGTACGGCGTTTTGTCGAACGGGAAATCCTGCCCTTCGTGGCTGAGTGGGAGGAGGCGGAGAGCTTCCCCCGCGAGCTGTATGTCAAGGCCGGCGCTGCCGGCATTCTAGGCATCGGTTACCCCGAGCAGTTCGGTGGCAGCCACGAGGGCGACCTGTTCGCCAAGGTGGCCGTCAGCGAAGAGCTGATGCGTTGCGGTTCCGGTGGTCTGGTGGCGGGGCTGGGCTCACTGGATATCGGCCTGCCGCCGGTACTGAAGTGGGCTAAGCCGGCGGTGCGTGATCGTGTGGTGCCGCAGGTGCTAAGTGGCGAGAAGATCATGGCCTTGGCTGTCACCGAGCCCAGCGGCGGCTCCGATGTCGCCAACCTTAAAACCCGTGCGGTAAAGGAGGGCGATTACTACCGTGTTAGTGGCAGCAAGACCTTTATCACCAGCGGCGTGCGCGCCGACTACTACACCGTGGCCGTACGCACCGGCGGTGACGGTTTCGGCGGTGTTAGCCTACTGCTGATCGAAAAAGGCACCCCTGGCTTCACCGTTGGCCGCTCACTGAAGAAGATGGGCTGGTGGGCATCAGACACCGCCGAGTTATTCTTCGATGACTGCAAAGTGCCGGTGGAGAACCTGATCGGCGTCGAGAACATGGGTTTTGCTGGGATCATGGCCAACTTTCAGAGCGAGCGGCTATCGCTGGCGATCATGGCCAACATGACCTCGCAATTGGCGCTGGAAGAGTCGATGAAGTGGGCCAAAGAGCGTGAGGCCTTCGGCAAGCCGATCGGCAAATTCCAGGTGCTCAAGCACCGCTTGGCCGAGATGGCCACCCAGTTGGAAGTTTCCCGCGAGTTCACCTACCGCCAGGCCGCGAAGATGGCCGCCGGCAAGAGCGTGATCAAGGAAATTTCCATGGCCAAGAACTTCGCCACTGACGTGTCCGATCGCATCACCTACGACGCCACGCAGATCCTCGGCGGTATGGGCTTTATGCGTGAAAGCCTGGTGGAGCGGCTGTACCGCGATAACCGCATCCTGTCCATTGGGGGCGGCACGCGCGAGGTGATGAACGAGATCATCAGCAAACAGCTTGGTCTCTAGACTGACAGCGCAACACGCAACAACAGAGAGTTCCAAGGCCCGGTTTACCGGGCCTTGTCGTTTTTGCAGACGCACAATGAGCAATGGGCTGCCAGACTGAGGTGGAATTGCTAGACCCGCCGTGATGTGTTGTTCTGCTTGGATAACCACTTGGGTTCTGCCTGTACCGGGACGTCATTGGCTGTTGCACAAGGAGAAGGGAGTTCGCCGTGAGACTTGCCAAATTCAGTAACCTGCTGACATGGCTGGTGGTAAGCCTGCTTATAGCCGCGTGTGCCAGTGTCTGGCTGGCCTTTACCTTGAGCCAGGATTACCGCGCGGAGATGACTCGCCTGCATCAGGCCAGCGAAACCATCAACAGCCTGCAGTTGGGCAGTCACGCCCTGACCCTGGCGGTGCGTAACTATGTCACCACCACAGATGAACTTTATTACCAGGCCTACCTGGACGAAAAAAACAGCGACCGCACCTACGACAAAGCCTTGGAGCAGTTCCTGTCGCAACAGCTAACAAGCACGGATGTAGCTCTGCTGCTGGAGTCGCAGAATCAGTCTCAGCGCCTGGCACAGTTGCAGATGCAGGCCTTTGCCACTGCCCGTGCAGGGGACTGGGCGCAAGCCGTCGAGTTGGTCTTCGGCGCGCCTTATCAGAAAACCATGCTGGCGATTATCGATCCGCTGGAAAAACTGGAAAAAAAGCTGCACAGCGAAGGCCTAGCGCGCATCGAGAGCCTGCAGCAACAGCTCACCCGTGCCACCATAATCGCCGTGGCGCTGATGCTCATCAGCCTGCTGCTGGTACTGCTGGTGCTGCGCAGCTTTTACCATCGCCGCGTACTGCAACCACTGCTGGCACTGACCCACAACACTCATCAGTTACTCGCGGGCAAGCGCAACATTCGTTATGCCAATGTCGATGAGGTCTCGGAAATCGGTGACCTCAGTCGGGCGTTAAGCCGCTACGGCGAGGTTATTCGCGAACTGGAGATCGAGCGCCGCCGGTTCAGCGAATCTGATGCCTGGTATCGACAGATCATCGAATTTGCACCGGATGGCATGCTGGTGGTGGATGCCGAAGGTCAGATCCTGATTGCTAACCCTAAAGCACATGAGCAATTTGCCTATCCACCCGGCAGCCTCATCGGCATGGCGATTGATCGACTGGTGCCAACAAGCATCCGCCAGCAGCACGCCGAGATGCGCAAGCGCTTCATGGCCGGTACGGGCCATCGCGCCATGGACAGGGTCAATGGTGACTTTAGTGCGGTGGATAGCCGCGGCCACGAGTTTCCTGTTGAGCTGGGGTTGACCCGCTTGCCCCTGGTCGAAGGCCATCCAGCGTGCGCCTGCGTTACGGTGCGCGATATCACCGAACGCAAGCACTACGAGCAGACCATTGCCGAGCAGCTGGAGTTTCAGCGGGTGTTGCTCGACACCTTGCCGTACCCGATCTTTTTCAAGGATGCCGAGGCCCATTACCTGGGCTTCAACCAGGCGTTCCTCGATGTGTTTAACGTGCGCCGCGAAGACCTGATCGGTAAGACGGTGTTGCAGTTCTTGCAGTTACCCGTCGAGGACCGGCCGCTCTACCAGCAGGCCAACGAAAAAGTCTTGCGCGAGGGTGGTTTGTACACCCGCGAAATGCGCATTCCAGGCGCTGATGGCGAGATGCACCCGGCCATTTACTGCTTGTCCAGTTACCCGGGCAGTGATGGCAAGATCGCCGGACTGGTCGGCACACTGATTGATATTTCAGCGCAGAAGGCCGCTGAACAAGCCATGACCCAGGCAAAGGAGCTGGCAGAGGAGGCCACACGGCTCAAATCGGATTTTCTCGCCAACATGAGCCACGAAATACGCACGCCTATGAACGTGATCATGGGCATGAGCCATCTGGCGCTAGACAGTCAGCTGGACAAACGCCAGCGCAATTACCTCGAAAAAATCTCCAGCGCGGCCCAGGGGCTGCTGGGGATCATCAACGACATCCTCGACTTCTCCAAGATCGAAGCAGGCAAGCTGCAGGTCGAGACGACCGCGTTTTACCTGGAGGATGTGCTCGACAGCCTGGTTGATCTGGCCACCCTCAAGGCGCAGGAAAAAGGCCTGGAACTGCTGTTTGATATCGGTACAGACGTGCCTACCCGTTTGATCGGCGACCCGCTACGACTGGGACAAATCCTCAATAATCTGGTCAGCAACGCACTGAAGTTCACTGAGCGGGGTGAGGTCACGCTTGCGATTCGCTGCGAACAGCAAAACAGTGACCAGGCATGGCTGCGCTTTGAGGTCAGCGATACCGGCATCGGTCTGAGCCCAGAGCAAAGCGCCAAGTTGTTTCAGGCGTTCTCCCAGGCGGATTCGTCGACCTCGCGCAAATACGGCGGCACCGGGCTGGGCCTGACGATCTGCCAGCGCCTGGTGGAGTTGATGGGCGGTGAGATCGGTTGCGACACTGAACTGGGCGTGGGCAGCACGTTTTTCATCCGCGCCCCCTTTAAGCTGCAAAGCCAGCAGCGCCAACTGCTGGTCGATGGCGATGGCTTGCTCGGCCTGTCGATCCTGGTGGTCGATGACAATGCCAGTGCCCGAGGCATTTTCCACAGCATGCTCAGCTCGCTGAAGTTTGCCGTGACCGCGGTTAGTTCTGCGCGCGAGGCCATTGATGTGCTCGCTGACGCCAGCGCAGCGGGTCAGCCTTACCGACTGGTCCTCATGGACTGGATGATGCCGGACATGGACGGGGTCGAAGCCATTCGTGCGATCCGCAGCGACAGCCGTATCGGCGACACGCCTTTTTTCGTGATGGTCACGGCTTACAACCGCGACGAGCTATTGGTGCGTTTGGCCAATCTTCCGGTGGCCGGCGTGCTGGTCAAGCCAATCACGCCGTCGTCCCTGCTCGATTGCATTCTCAACACCTTCGGCCAGCAGGCACTGGCGCGGCCACGTAAGAAAGAGCTACTGGCCGAGGTGCACGAAGCGCGTCAGGCACTGCAAGGCGCCTTTCTGCTGCTGGTTGAGGACAACCAGGTGAATCAGGAAATGACCGTGGAAATTCTCGCGCGTGGCGGCATACGCGTGGATGTTGCCTGTAACGGCGCCGAGGCGCTGTCCATGGTGGCCAAGACGAGCTATGACGGTGTCTTGATGGATTGCCAGATGCCGGTGATGGACGGTTTTGAAGCAACCCGCAGAATTCGGGCACAAGCCCACTTTGCCCATTTGCCAATTCTGGCCATGACGGCCAATGCCATGGCCGGCGACAAAGAAAAATGCCTGCAAGCCGGCATGAATGATCACATCGCCAAGCCGCTTGATGTCAATCAGCTGTTCATCACCTTGCAGCGCTGGATCAAGTCCTCCGGCAGTCAGGGCCCACTGGCGGACCTAACGACGGACGATGGCCATTTACCGTTGATTGCCGGCCTGCAAATGGACGCCGCCTTGCAGCGCCTGGACGGCAATAGCGCCTTGCTGCGCAAGTTACTCAAGCGCTTCTGCGAAACCCAGGCCGACAGCCTGGAGCGTGTTCGCGCGGCACTTGCAGAACAGGATCGTGAAGGGGCGGTGCGCGCGGCACACTCACTCAAAGGCCTGGCCGGCAATATTGGCGCTCGCGCCCTGATGCTGAATGCCGCAGAACTCGAAGCGCAGCTCCGCCATGGCCGTGATGAGGACGCCGAGTTGAACCTGCAAGGCTTGGCACTCGAACTGCACGGATTGATCACCCATATTGAGCAAGGGCTGCAGACCGTGGCACTGCCGCCCGCAGCCCCTGCTGGCCCCGCGGCGATACCCGGCGAGGTTGACCTGGTCCGGTTGCGCGCAGGGCTGGAGCGCTTGGAATACCTGTTGCGTGAAGACGACGGCGAGGCCGGCGAGTGCCTGAGTGCACACCTTGTCGGGCTGGCGAGCCTGGGCTGGAAGTCCGAGGCCCAGGACCTGGAGCGATTGATTGGTCGCTACCAGTTCGATCAGGCACTACAGTTAGTACAGGCCCTACGCCAGCGCATGACGCTATCTGCTGGTTTGGAGTGACGTGCCGATGGGCCTAGGAGGTCCAGTCAACGAGGAGTCACCGTGAGCGCCGATAGCTCTCCAAGCACCATCCTGCTGGTCGATGACATGGCCGACAACATCGACATCCTCAATGCGGTGCTGTCGCCTTTTTACCGTACCCGGGTCGCCCTGAGTGGCGAAAAAGCGCTGAAGATCGCCGCCTCGCCCAATCCACCGGATCTGATCCTACTGGATGTGATGATGCCCGGGTTGGACGGCTATCAGGTCTGCGAACAACTGAAGAGCAATCCCGACACCCGCACCATTCCGGTGATCTTTGTTACCGCCATGAGTGAGGTCGAGGACGAGCGTCACGGCCTTGAACTGGGCGCGGTCGACTACATCACCAAACCCGTCAGCCCGGCCATCGTGCTGGCGCGGGTGCGTACTCACCTGGCGCTTTATGATCAAAACCGCGAGCTGGCCCGCCAGGTCGGTGAGCGCACGGCGGAGCTGTTCAACACCCGCCAGCAGATTATCCGCCGCTTGGGCCGCGCGGCCGAGTTTCGTGACAATGAAACCGGTAACCACATCATCCGCATGAGCCATTTCTGTCGGCTGATTGGCTCGGCGGCAGGCTTGGGCGAGAAAAGCGTGGAAATCCTCTACAACGCATCGCCCATGCATGATGTCGGCAAGATTGGTATTCCCGACCATATTCTGCTCAAGCAAGGTGCGTTGACCGCTGACGAATGGGAAGTCATGAAGTGCCACCCGCAAATGGGCGCCGACATCATTGGCCAACACACCGATGAGTTGTTGCAGAGCGCCTGGGTAATCGCCCTTTGTCATCACGAAAAATGGGACGGCAGCGGCTACCCCAACGGCCTCAAAGGCGAAGATATTCCGTTGCTGGCGCGCATTGCAGCCCTGGCGGATGTGTTCGACGCGTTGACCACTGAGCGCCCCTACAAGCATGCCTGGACGGTAGAGGCCGCCGTCAGCCATATCGAGGCGCTGGCCGGCAGCCATTTTGACCCCAACTTGCTTGGCCCTTTCAAAACAGCGTTGCCCGAGATGCTGCGCATCCGCGAGCAGTTTGCGGACAGTCATGGGGCACTGGATGATGTCGACGGCGTTGCCTTGCCCGTCAGCGCCTAACGGCTGCGGCTAGCAGCTTTGTAGGTACTCGCTCAATGGCCGCGGGTGTTCGACGCCATAGCCCTGCACATAGTCAACGCCAAGGGCGGCCAACTGCTCGCGAATGCTCTGGGTTTCGACGTATTCAGCGATGGTCTTGCGCCCCAGCACATGGGCGATTTCGTTGATCGATTTGACCATGGCCAGGTCGCTGGGCGAGCGCTCGATTTCCTTGACGAAGCTGCCGTCGATTTTGACGTAGTCGACCGGCAGCCGCTTGAGGTACTCATAGGATGAAAATCCGGTACCAAAGTCGTCAATAGAAAAGGTGCAGCCCAGCTTCTGCAACTGGCGAACAAAATCTGCGGTTTTGGTCAGGTTGGCCACCGCGGCGGTTTCAGTCAGCTCGAAGCAGATACGTTCGGGGGGCACCGGGTATTGCTCAAACAGGTTTTCGATAAACCCCTGCAATTTATCGTCGTTCAGGCTACTGCCGGACAGATTGATGGAAACACCGCTGGTCTTCTCCCACACCTGTGGACACTCGGCCAGCTCGCTGAATGCGCGCTTGAGCACCCAACGGTCCACCTTGGTCATCCGGTGATAGCGTTCTGCGGCGGTGATGAAGTCGAGCAAATTGATGTCGTTTTCCATGACCAGTAGCAGTTCGTAATGGGGGAGCTGGTGTTGCTGACTGTCGGCTGGGGCGATTTGTTGCATACGCATGCTCAGCTCGCCGCGCTCAATAATCCCGTCCACCCGCGCCGCGATTGCCATCAGGCTGGTTTGCGCACCATCAACCGCTTCATCGTAAATGTGCACACGGTTGCGTCCTGACTCCTTGGCGGCATTGCAGGCAGTTTGCAGGTCGCAAAAAATGTTGATCACATCGCGGCGCTCGCTGGTCAGTACCAACCCCAGGCTCATGGTCAGGCTGCGATCCTGGCCTTGCCAGTTAAAGGCTTGGGTCTCTACGGCGAGGCGCAGCTTTTCTGCGGTTCTGTAAGCCTGGCCGCCAGCGGTCTTGGGCAAGGCCACGGCGAAGTCGGCAGCACCGATCCGTGCCAGCGTCGCTTCAGCGGGTAATTGGTCGCGGAGCAGGGCGGCTAACTGCTTGAGGTAAGTATCACCGGCCAAGGGGCCGCAGCTGGAATTGAGCAGGCTGAACTGGTCGATATGACCGTAAATAAAGGCGTAATTGTCGTGCTGGTTAATCGTCTGCGCTACGCAGGCTTCAAAGCTGCGGCGGTTGTAAACGCCCGTGAGTTCGTCATGACTGCGGGCATGGGCGATGTCACGGTAGAGCTGACCGACAATGCTTTGCAGGTGATCCCTCACCACGTTGGGCGGTGCCGTTGTGGACGTCTCAATCCAACCATTGGCCAACCGCTGCATCAGCTCCGCGCTGTTGAAACTGCCGGCTTCGTGGCCCTGGCGGTCGGCGAGAACAAAATGGTCATTGGCCGGGTTAGCCCAGATCAATTGCAGGGCTTGTCCACTCTCCGTGCTTAGCCAGTCGCCGGTGCTCAACTGCTGCAGGCGCTCATGCCAGCGCTGCTGCTCAGGGGCGTGGCTGGTCGCTGTGACAGGCTCGCTGGAGAGCGGGGTGGCGATCAGCTCAATGGGCTCCAACCCTTGCAGTTGCAACTGCAGGTGCTGCAGCACCGGAATGTGCTGGTACTGCCCCGGTAACAAGCTTTCGACCTGACGGCGCAGCAACTCCAGAACCTGATCAACTTCGTAGGCGCGCTCGACGGCCAGGGCTGTATCGCCATTGACCTGATGTGTCGTGTGCAGCCAGCCGCTTAGCTGACGGATCACCGTCAGTTGATCCAGCCAGTCCTGCCCTTGTTCACCTTGGCGCAACAACGCGTGCACCATCAACTCCTGCCAGCCGGCATCGAGCCACTCGATCAGTACTTTCGGCGCCTGTGGCCCGAGCACCTCGAATAAGGTGCTCTTTACTTGCCGGCGTGCCAGCTGCAGCTTGTCGCGACCGCGGTGGTATTGCAGCACACGCTCGGCATTGTTGTTGTAGGCCCGTTGCTGGGCGGCCAGCAGTTGCTCCAGCTGCTCGTCGTAACGGCTGAAGACCCGACTGTCGCCCTGGTAGTCGCTGACAATCTGGTCGATCAATTGCTCCATCCGCCGATCCAGTACCAGGTTGGCGGGCTCGGCGAAATCGCACAGACGCATCATTTTGTCCAGGCTGGCGCGGACCGGGTGGAGCGGGTCGGCAAACGCTGCAGGGTCGAGCATGACAGCTTGAGCCACCGGGGCCATCAACCGGCGCAAGGCGGGCTTAACGGCCGGTGCGATAACCTGTTCGTGCTCAATATGCTGAAAGAGTTCGGCCACCAATTGGGTGTCCTGGCATTGCTGTGCTGACGGCTGCAGGCCAGCCGCTTGCAGGGCGCCAAGGAAACTCTCGGCTGTCCAGCCATGTTCCGGGCAGGGGGTTGCCCGTAAGAGCGGCAGCGCCTGTTGCAACTGCGTCAGGCCGACGGCCTGAGCGTTGCTGTGACCAACTTGGGGCTCGCCCCTGAGCGGGCTTAGCTGTTTGATCGCGTGATAACTACTGTTCGCCGCAGCACTGGTAGGCACGTGTTTGGGGGCGGGATTGGCCAGGGTTAGTCCCGCACGACGGGGCACGATCGCAAACTGGGTAAATACGCCATCCAGTTGTTCCAGATAGGCTTTTAAGTCTTGCCCTAAAACATCTACGCAGCAGCGGTAGAACACCTCGCGGATGGCCCCCGACTGCTCATGCACATGCAGCTCGGCTTGCACGTTGTGCAAGAGAAACTCCAGGGACAACGGATTGTCGCTGTCTTTCTTTAGCCCACCATCGACCTGCTCCAGGCAGTTACACAGGCGCCACTCAAGCGTGCCCAGTGGCATACGCAAGGCGCGCGCCATGCGCCGAGTGTCGAGCATGGCCTCCACCTCGGTGTCATCCACCAGGTTCCATTCACTCAGATCACTGGGCGGCGCACTCAGGGGCGCGTTATGGCGCAGCCGCTGGCAAATGCTGGCGGCCGTATTCGAAGGCACGACGTCACGCAGGCGCTTACACACGCGCAAGAAGTCGATGTAGGTTTGCTCTTCCTTGTTGCTACCGGCGTGGATGCGCTGTTGTTGCAGGCGCTCCATCAATTCATCCAGCACGCGTTGTAATGGCGGCGGCAAATGGCCGCTAATCACCTGGCACAAGGCATCGATCACGGTCTGGTGTTGCGGCATGTGCATTCCAGGGCCCTTAGCGCGACGAAATTCCCTTCGACTATAGCCAACAGCGCGCTGAAAAACGCGCGCTATCCAGGTCAATATTGCCCGACCCACACAATGGCTAGGCTAGACCGATGCTTGCGCTGCGCTTTGTTGCGCCTTAATCCTCCATGTTGCGTGGCTGCAAACCACGCGTGCCGGCGCCAGTTGGCGCGGTTACTCCGGTAGTATTGCCCGCACACGCCATTGTTTCAGGAGCCACTCTTTGCCCGTTTCCGTACCTCACCTTTTTCGCTTATTGGCCTTCTTGCTCATGGCAGCCAGCGCCACTGGCGTCAGCGCCTGCCCAGCCGGGCAGAGTGAAGTCTGTGTGGTCGCGTGCTTTTGTGCGCCGGGCAGTAAAGAAGAGCTTGAGGCGATTACCAGTAGCGTCAATCAGCTCGCCGCCACCAACTTGCAGCGCTGGCTGGAGGAGTCGCGCAACAGCGCCTCGGTACAGGGGGTGGAGGCCATTCCGTTGCATATCCGCGCCGCGCTGGAGAGTTATTACGACCTGCAGGTGCTGGATGCCGTGCGCTATCAGGTCGGTAATGGGGTGGCCCTCAATGCCGCCAATACCATGCTGCAAAACCCTGATGTGAATGCCGTGACGCTGCTCGACATCATCGTCTTTCGCCATGCCGAGGACGCGCAGAACAACGTCGCGCTCTGGGCCCATGAGCTCAAGCATGTGCAGCAGTACCAGCAGTGGGGTGCCGCGCAGTTCGCCAGCGATTACACTCGCGACTATCGCACCGTTGAGGCCCCGGCCTACGCCATACAAAGCCAGGTGGAGCGCGCGCTACGTGGCAGTGGGCGTTAACGATGCACGGCGAACTGTGCCGCCAGGCGCTGTTCCTTGGCGCGAATCTCTGCCTCAAGCGCGCGTACTTCTGCCATATAGGCCTTGGCCGCCGGTGCCAGGCTGCGATTGCGCAGGTAGATAAAACCGTAATGGGCTTTCAGCGCAAAGCCTGTCACGGGTAGCAGCGCAACCTCGCCGGCCAGCAGTGCTGATTCCATGTTGCTCAGCAGGCTGATGGCCAGGGCATCGCTGGCATGCAAAAAGCTGTCGAGGTGCATGGGTACATCAATCTCAATGGCCGGGACAAAATCACCGTTCAGTGGGTCAATCGTCCCAGCCACCCCCAAGTCTGCCGGTAAGGCCGTGCTGCTGCGCCCAGGGAGGCGCGGGCAAATCCACGGATACTGGCACAACATGGCCGGCGTCAGCGGTCCTGCGCTCAAGAGCGGATGTCCGGGCCGACAGAACAGCCGGCCGGCATGTTCGCCAAGCAGTTCGGTGGCGAAATGCTCATTGCCCTCCAGGGCGCTGATTTCAGCAATGCCCAGGTCTACCGTGCGCGCTTGTACCTGCTGGGCCACTTCGTGCCAGCCGCTCACCCGCATGCCGATGTTAATACCCGGATGCCGAGCCAGCAGCCGCGACGCGCCCGCATAACCACACGTGATGCTGGGATAAGGCCCGAAGGCCACGCTCAGAGCGCCGATCTGGTGCTCATTAAGCAGTTTGATCTCTCGCCGCAAGTCATCTTCTACGGTAAGCAGGGGCTTGCTGCGCTCGGCCACTATCTGACCAAAAACTGTCAGGCTGACGCCGCCACTCTTGCGGTCAACCAGGGTGACTTCAAGTTCGGCCTCCAGTGCCTGGATGCTTTTGGACAAGGCTGGCTGGGAGATATTCAAGGCATCCGCAGCCCGGCCAAAATGGCCGTACTCGACGAGTGTCAGCAAGTGCAGCAAGCGGCGTTGGGTAATCATAATAACCTCAAGGTTATGACTTTCTGAAAATATACCATTTAAAGTAATTTTCTCGCTGTGCTTCAATCTATGGCAATCACAGCGATCACACGCCGCCACTGGAACCTGCTTATGCCGAAGCGTCACCTAACGCTACTGACCGCCGCCACGCTGTACCTGTCGTTGCCGGCCTCAGCGCTGGCCGGCGGGATCATGCTGTATGAAATTGGCAGCGATAACACCGGCCTGGCCAACGCCGGGGCGGCGGCGCGGGCGCAGGGGCCTTCAACCATCGCCAGCAATCCGGCTGGCCTCAGCTATTTGCCGGGCACCCAGGTGAGTGCGGGTGGCCAACTGTTGTTTGGCGACCTGGGCTTTGATGTGGATGGCACCAGCACCGCGAGCGGCGGTGATGGCGGCAACCCGTTGGGGTTGACCCCGTCGGCCAGTTTTTTTATCAGCCAGCAACTGGATGAGCGCTGGACCATAGGGTTCGGTAACTATGGCGACTTTGGCCTGGCCGAGAATTACGACAACGATTGGGCCGGCCGCCATTACCTGCAAAACGCCTCGATTGTCGGCCTATCGCTGGTGCCGAGCGCGGCCTACAAACTTAATCAACAGTGGTCCCTGGGCATCGGCGTCAAGGCCATGTACGCCATGCTGGAGTCGCAGGCAGCGATCAATCGAGCGCCCTTTGGCTTGCTCGATCGCAGCGACGGCCAATTTAAGTATGAGGACCAGACATGGGGCTAC
Source organism: Pseudomonas sp. BGA-UO-ETr-WB11 (assembly GCF_059567785.1). Classification (NCBI taxonomy): domain Bacteria; kingdom Pseudomonadati; phylum Pseudomonadota; class Gammaproteobacteria; order Pseudomonadales; family Pseudomonadaceae; genus Pseudomonas; species Pseudomonas sp. BGA-UO-ETr-WB11. The sequence continues at coordinate 583,591 of NZ_JCAQOS010000007.1, forward strand.
GGCGCCAACCTCGGTCTGATTTACGCCCCGCAGCCGGGCACCCGGATTGGTCTGGCTTACACCAGTGAAATCAATCTGGACTTCGACAGCCGCCTGGATGTCAGTGGTACAGGACCGTTGCTGACGCCGCTTGATGGTCGGCGCATCCAGCTCGACACTCAGGTGCCGCAAACTGCCACGCTCAGCCTCTATCAGCAGCTGAATGCACAGTGGGCGTTGCTGGCCAGTGTCAACTGGCAGGACTGGTCGCGGTTTGGCGAGATCGGCGTTGAGCTGGATACCCAGCTGGCCGGTGCCCAGTCCGCAAGCGTGGATGCGCGGTTCAAGGATACCTATCAGTTGGCCGTGGGCAGCCAATATCAGGTCAATCCACAGCTGCTTTGGAACCTCGGCCTGGCCTATGACACGGCGGCTGTCTCGGATGCCAACCGCGGAGTGATTCTGCCCACGGGCTCGACCTGGCGGCTTGGCACCGGGGCCACCTACAGCCTGGATCAGAACACCGATGTAAACCTCAGTTGGGACTTAGTCTGGATGGGCGATATGCCCGTTGAGCAAAGCAAAAAACTCTCTGGCGAGCGCCTTTCCGGCGAGTACAGCAATGCCTGGATTCAAACCCTGACAGCCAATATGACGTGGCGCTTCTAGTCCACACGCATCAGTGCAGTAACGATATCGATAGCGCACAAAGGAATGAATACATGAAAAAGCACAGCAATCTTCGTTTGGCGTTGGCTATTACCCTGGCCAGCAGCGTCAGTGCCACGGTTCACGCCGCCGGCGGCGGTGTGGCCCAAACTGATCCTGGCGCCATGCAAGGCAAGCACTTCGACGCCAAGGGCAAGCTGCCATCGCCCTATACCATCGAGCTGCAAAATGCCTTGCGCAAGAGCCTGCCGTTCGAGGACAAACGCGACTTCGAGGAAGCGCAAAAGGGCTTTATCGCCGCACCGCCCTACAAGCAGATCATGGCCGAAGCCGGCAACGTGGCCTGGGACATGGGCAGCTACGAGTACCTGTTGCAGGGCAAGGATTTCGACAGCGTCCACCCCTCATTGCAGCGCCAGGCCGTGCTCAACATGGCCTACGGCCTGTATGAAGTGGTGCCGGGCAAGGTTTATCAAGTGCGCGGCTATGACCTGGCCAACATCAGCTTTATCAAGGGCGACACTGGCTGGATCATCTTTGACGTGCTGACCGCCAAGGAAACCGCCAAGGCCGCACTGGACTTTATCAACGAGAAGCTCGGCAAGCGCCCGGTGGTGGCCGTAGTGGTTTCCCACTCCCATGGCGACCACTTCGGCGGTATTCGCGGCGTGGTGGAGGAGGCCGACGTGCGCAGCGGCAAAATCCCGCTGATCGCGCCGTCCGGCTTTATGGAACATGCGGTGGCCGAGAACGTGTATGCCGGCAATGCCATGACCCGACGGATGTTCTTCCAGTACGGCGTATTGCTGCCGCGTAGCCCGTTCGGCCACGTCGACCAGTCAATCGGCAAGAATACTGCCGCCGGCAACCTGGGCCTGATCGAGCCCAACCGCTACATCGAGAAAGACTTCGTGACGCTGACCATCGACGGTGTCGAGATGGAGTTCCAGAGCACGCCGGGAACCGAGGCGCCCGCCGAGATGAACACCTACTTTCCGCAGTTCAAGGCCTTCTGGGCGGCAGAAAACATCACCGGCACCATTCACAATATCTACACCCTGCGCGGCGCCCTGGTGCGAGATGCGCTGGTTTGGTCCAAACATATCAACGTCGCCCTGTACCGTTATGGCCAACAGGCTGACGTGATGTTCGCGTCCCACAGCTGGCCGCGTTTCGGCAACGAACGTATCCAGGAAGTCATGCGCACCCAACGCGACGTGTACGCCAACCTCAACAACGCCGTGCTGCACGAGGCCAACCAGGGCGTCACCATCAACGAGATTCACAACGTCTACAAACTGCCCGAGAGCCTGAAAAAGAGCTGGGCAGCACACAGTTATCACGGCTCGGAAGAGCACAATAGTCGCGCAGTGCTCAACCGCTACCTCGGCTACTGGGACGCCAACCCGGCAACCCTGATGCCGCTGTCGCCAAAAGACTCCGCACCGCTGTATGTGGAGATGATGGGCGGCGCCGAGAAGATCATGGCCAAGGGCAAGAGCCTCGCCGACCAGGGCCAGTACCGCGAGGCCTATGAAATCCTCAACAAACTGGTCTATGCCGAGCCGAACAACAGCGCGGCCAAGGACTTACTGGCGGATGTCTACGAGCAAGTGGGCTACCAGAAAGAAAGCCCCAGCGTGCGCAACAGCTTCCTCGCTGCCGCCTACGAACTGCGCAATGGCATGCCTCAAGGCGTATCGCCAAAAACTGGCGGGCCAGACTTGATTCGTGGCATGAGCACCGAGCTGTGGCTGAACTTCCTTGGCATCAGCCTGGATGGCAGCAAGTTCGACGGTCAGCACTTTGTCTTCAACCTCAAGACCCCGGACAACGGCGAGCAGTTCGTGGTTGAGTTGAGTAACTCGACACTGACCAACATCAAAGGCCAGCAGGTCAAGGATGCAGACCTGACCATCACCCTCAACCGCAGCGATCTCGAGCAGGTAATGGCCCGTAAGACCAGCTTTGCTCAGTTGATTGCTGGTGGCAAAGCCACGTTCGAGGGTGACAGCAAACCCTTTGAGCAGTTGATGGCGGCGATGACGACCTTCACCCCCAACTTTGAACTGCTGCCCGGCACCTTGCCGGAATAACGGCATCTAGCCGCAAGTGCCCGTGGTGCAATGCCACGGGCACATGGCTGTAGTTGCGCAGCACAACAAACTCCCGGCGCGACTCCCCATCGCCGACATTCGGCCGACGCTGCAATCATTTGGCAACCTTGTGGTCCTAGGATGGCTGACTAATCCAGGAGGAACCCAGTCATGAGCCGATCAGTTAGAAACATGCGCAAAGTGTTGGACGCCGTTGCCAGCCACAACGAGGCTGCGGCCCTGGATGTAATGCGCGCCGCCGAACAGATCAAGGATGAGTTGCTGCGTCAGCGTCTGCTCAACGCCATTCACCAGCTCAACCAGGATGCCGACGACTTGCGTCTGGCCCGTGATGAGCTGCACGGCCAAGCCAGTCGGCTGGGCTAGGCGCTGATGGGTTTCCCCTGACCTGAGAAAAACCACTTATCATTCAACGATCTAACTCCACCGTGGGCGGAAATCGTTGAATGTTGTCTGCTGTTGAGCGCTACCAGCTGCGCCTACGCGCCGCCCTGGCGCGGTACTTCCCCCGTACCACTGCCTACCTGCGTGCCGAGCGTGAAGCAGCCCTGGCCTTGGTCCCGGTGACAACCACGGTAAAAGGCCCGTCACGTCAGAGCAAACGTGCCAGTCAAGCCCAACCGAAGCCCGCCAGTAAGCATTCCAGCGCCACAGCGGCAGGCAAAAAGTCCAAGCGTGCCATCTACGGCCCGACGCTGCTGGCGGTAACAGCGGCGCAGAGCCTGGCCATGCGGGAGCGGGTGGGCGCCGCCGTGCAGGCCGGGTTACTCAGCCCGCCCTCGGACGAGCAGTGGGCGATGATCCTCACGCGTCAGCCACTGAGCCGGATCTTCGCCGGGGCAGGCTCCGGCAAGTCGACCACCCTGGTGCTGCGAGTGGTGTTTATGCTCTGCCACGTGGGCATCGCGCCGTCGCAATTGACCGTGATTTCCTTCACCAATGCCTCCTGCGCCCAGTTGCGCGAACAATTGCTCAAGCTTCTCGCGTTTTGGGGGTACGACTTCAGTGCCAGCCAGGCGCGCCAGTGCGTACGCACCTTCCATTCGGCCATGGGCGTGCTGGCCAAAAGTGAGTTGGACAACCCGCAGTGGTTCGAGCAACTGGCCGAACGGCCCGCAGTTCGTGAACTGGACAACCCACTCACCTGCGGCCGCCTGCGCCCGGCTCAGCAGCGCCTGCTGATCGAGGCCTACCAGCGGTGCTATGCCGAGCAACCGACCTTTCGCCAACAGGTGCACCGCCTGCTGGCGTTGACGCCGGCCAACGAAACCGGCGGCCAACCAGGGCCGGCGCCACTGCAAGGCTTCAAGCTGGCGGGGGAGTTCAGTGCACTGCCGCTGTATGAGGCGTTCTATGCCCAAGCCGGTTTTTGCCAGAGCATCGGCATTCGGCTCGATCAGTTGCAGCCCGCGCAGCTGAGTTGTGCGCCGGGCGAGCGCCTGTTTGTCGAGGCCTTGCTGCAGTTCTGGGCCTATTTTCAGCACGGCCTGCAGGCCCAGGGCTTGCAGACCTTCGATGGCGCCTTTCAGTGCCTGACCGAGCGTTTGACGGTGGATGAGTCGAGTATCGGCCTCGATGCCCTGGCGCCCCTCAGCCATCTGTTGATCGATGAGTTTCAGGATATCTCGCCGCAGATCGTGCTCTGGCTGCAGGCCGTGCAGCGCAGCCTGGCGAGCCGTGGGCAGGCGGTCAGCCTGATGGCGATTGGCGACGACTGGCAGTCGATCTACGCCTGGCGTGGCAGCTCGCCGGAGCTGTTTATTGATTTTGATCGCCACTTCCCCGGCAAAGGCCAGGCCAAGAACAGCGAGGTGCTGAACCTGAGCAACAACTACCGCAGCATCGAGGCCGTGATTCGCGATGGCGAGGCGGTGCTGGCCGCGGTTGCCTGTAAGCAGGTGAAAGCCAGTCAGGCGTGCAAACCCACCCAAACCGGCGATCACGGGGTCAAGCTGATCGAAGACTTCGACCTCAACCGCCAGTTGCCGGAGCTGCTGGCGCAGATCCAGGCGCAATGCGCCTATGCCAGTGAGCGCCAGAGCCGTGAGCAGACCGCCGTCTTGCTGCTCAGCCGGCGTAATGCGCCGTTGCAGCAGATCCAGGCACGGCTGGACAAGCAACTAGCGGTCAAGGCTTACAGTATTCACCGGGCCAAGGGCCTGCAGGCCGAAGTGGCGATCATCATCGACGACGGCAGCCCGGCGCCGGCCCATCCGCTGCGCAATGCGCTGTATGCCGCCAGCGGCTTCTTTACCAGCAGTTACGACCAAGCCATGGCCGATGAAAACCTGCGCCTGGCCTATGTGGCAATTACCCGTGGCGTCAGCCGGGTGTTCTGGTACACGGCCAAGACCCAGGGCGCCAGCCAACTGCTCGCCGCCCATCTACGCAAGCGCCGCTAGCTGGGGCCATCGGCCACGATATGGCCATCGCTGAGCTGGATGATGCGTTGGCAACTGTTGGCCAGTTGCTGGTCGTGGGTCACCACCAGAATGGCGCAGCCCAACTGCTGATTGACCCGGCGGAACAACTCAAAGATGCCCTGTGCGCTGCGCGAGTCGAGGTTGCCGGTGGGTTCGTCCGCCAGTAGCAGCGGAGGGCGGGTGACCAGTGCGCGGGCAATGGCCACCCGTTGCTGCTGGCCACCGGAAATCTGCGTTGGGCGGCGCTCGGCCAGGTCCGCCAGCCCGACCTCAGCCAACAGCTCAAGGGCCAGTTGCCGCTCGGCGCGGCTGGGCTTGCCGTGGCGGATCATCAGTGGCATCAGCACGTTTTCCAGCACGCTAAAGGCGGAAATCAGGTGATGGAACTGGAACACAAAGCCAATCGCCTGATTACGCAGCGCGGTGCGGGTCGCGTCATCGCTATCGCGGGTGGGCCGGCCGAGCAGGTACAGCTCACCGCTGCTGGGGGTGTCGAGCAAGCCGATGATATTCAGCAGGGTGCTCTTGCCTGAGCCCGACGGGCCGATCAGCGCCGCCAGTTCGCCACGGCACAGGCGCAGGTTGATGTCGTGCAGCACCTGGCTGGCAAGTGGCGTACCAGCATTGAAGGTCTTGTCGACTTGCTGCAGACGCAGCACTTCGCTGCTGGCTGGCGAAGTTTGGCCCGTTAGGGGCAGCAGGGCATCAGACATAACGAATCGCCACGGCTGGGTCATAACGTGCGGCGCGGCGGGCTGGCATGGCGGCGGCGAGAATGCCGGTAAGGGTAGCGATCAGGATCGCCAGCGGGATCAGGTCAGCCGGCACCGGGATGATGAACAGCTTTGGCCCCAGCAGGTTGAACACCTGCACCAACCCCCAACCCAGCGCGCTGCCCACCAGCGAGCCGAACAGCCCGAGCAGTCCGCCTTGTAGCAAAAACACCCGCAGGATCTGCCCGCGAGGGCTGCCCATGGCGCGCAGGATGCCAATTTCACGGGTGCGTTGAACCACGCTCACCGCCAGCACGCTGGCAATGCCGAAGGCCACCGAAATGCCGACGAAGATGCGGATCATCTGGGTGGTCATGCTTTGCGACGTCAGGGCATTGAGCAGTTGGCCGTTGCTGGCCATCCAGCTTTCCGCCTGTAAACCGGTGAGGCGCCCGAGGCGCTGGGCAATCTGGTCGGCCTGGAAGATCTGCGCCACGGTGGTTTCGATCGCGCTGACGCCACCGGGTAAGTTCAGCAGGGTCTGCGCCTGTTTCAGGTCGAGGTAGACGTAGCGGGAGTCCAGCTCACGCACCCCTAGGTTGAAGATGCCGGTGACGTCGACGATGGCTTCGCGGCCTTCGCCGGCATCCAGGCGCAATTTGTCGCCCAGGCGCAGGCCCAGATCCTTGGCCAGCTCGCTGCCGATCAAGGCGTGGCCGGCCTGAATGCTGACGCTACCGGCGAGCAGGTCGTCGGCCAGGGGGATGATTCGCGCATAGCGCTCAGGATCGATACCCATCAGCACCACCGAGGCGCGCGCTTGCCCGCGGCGGGCCAAGGCCGGGCCACTGATCAGCGGCGACACCGCACGCAGCTGCGGGTCCTGATCCAACAGGTCGCGCACCTCCTGCCAGTTGGTAATCGAGCGCAGACGCTGGGCACGCGGGTTATCCAACTGCAGGGTCCATTCGGCAGGCAGGCCAGGCGGCGCGTGGTTGACCTCGTCCAAGGGCAGGATGCGGATATGCGCCTGGGTACCCAGGGTGCGTTGCACCACGTTGGCCTGCAGGCCAGTGATCAGCGCGGTGATAAACACGATTACCGCACAGCCGATGGCAATCCCAAGGCTGATCAGCAGGGTCTGCATGCGGTTGTCGAAGAGAAAGCGCACGGCCAGGGTCCATTCGGTCCACAGCGGATTGTGCAGGCGCATGGGCTTACTCCGCGCAGCTGCTGGGCATGGCCTGCTCGCGCCAGCGCACGCGCTGGCCCGCCACGGCTTCGCCGCTGAGCACCTGGTCGCCAACCTGCAAGCCCTCGAGCACCTCGCTCAAGCCGGTGCCTTGCAAGCCGAGGCGCACGGTCACCACCTCAACCACACCGTCACGCACGCGCAGCACCTCGGCGCGGTCGCCCTGGCGGGCGCGCAGGGCATCGTTGGGCAGCACCAAGGCTTGCGGGCGGCGGCCGGTTTCGATGCTCACCGACACGGTCATGCCCTGGCGCAGAAACGCCGCCGGCTCCAGCAGCGCCAGGTGCACATCGAGGGTGCCACGGGCGGCATCCACCTGCGGGGCCATAAAGCTGACCCGCGCCGCGAGTGGTTGTTGCGGGTAGGCATCGGCAATTACCGTGGCGCTCTGGCCGACGGCCACCGGTGCCAGGCTCTTCTCATCCAGTGGCAGGCGAATTTCCTGGCTGTCGGCACGGGCGAGGGTGAGCAACACGCGGCCAGGCTGCACCAGGTCACCGGGTTCCACATCACGGCTCTGCACCAGACCCGAGGTCTGCGCGAAGATTTGCGTCTTGGCCAGATTGGCCACCGCCGCCGCCAGGCGTTGGCGCAGCACCTGTTCTTCGCTGCCTCCGGGGGCCTGAGCGGTGGCAGCCAGCTGCGCCCGGTCACGGGCCAGGCGCGCAATCAGCTCAACCTGACGTGCCTGCTCCAGCTGTTCAACCGAAAGCAGTTGGCGCTTGAACAGCTGCTCACGGCGTTGCCGTTCGCGGCTCAGCTGGGCCAGGCGGTCATTCAGTTCGGCCAGGGTGGCTTGCGCCTGCGGGCGGCTGGAGTCGGTGAGCTGACGCAGGGCGGCGCTGGCTTCGCGCAGCTTGGCCTGCTGCTCCTCGTCGTTGAGCGACAGCAACAAATCACCCACTTGCACCCGATCGCCTTCGCGCACCAAACGCTGGGCGATCACACCGGTGATTTCGCTGCCGATCTGGCTGATCGATTGACTATCGACCTCGCCGCTGGCCACCACCCGCTGCACCAGGGGCCGCTGCTCCAGGCGATAGCCCGCGACTTCCGGGCCACGCCACTGCTGCCAGATGTAGCCGCCGAGCAGCAATAGACCCAGCAGGGTCAGGCCGACGGTGCGCAGGGGTAACTTGGCGGCGGACAAATGCAGATGCTCCAGAAAGGCAAGTAACAGGGCTAGCAGTGTAAGGATCTAGTCAGGGCTGGCGTGCAGACATCGGTCAAACAAAGTGGCATTAGTTACCAAGGCAACTGCTCGCCACTGTAAGACAGAAAGCAGCCACTGGCCTCGGCCGATTGCTGGTCGAGCACGCGCAGCAAGTCCTGGGCGGCCGCGGCCGGGCTGCGGCCGATTTCGCCACCGCGAAACGGCTGCGACAACCGCGAGTTGACCGTGCCCGGATGCAGGGCCAGCAGCAGCGCATTCGGTTGGCTGCGTTTGAGCTCGATGGCTGCGGTTTTGACCAGCATGTTCAACGCCGCTTTGGAGGCCCGGTAGCTGTACCAGCCGCCGAGGCGGTTGTCGCCAATGCTGCCGACCTTGGCCGACAGCAGCGCCAGGATGCCGCGCTGGCGATCGAGCAAGCCGCTGAAATGGCGCAGCACCAACGCTGGGCCGAAAGTGTTGATCAGAAAGACCTGCTGCATCTGCGCGTAGTGCACATCGGCCAAGCGCTTTTCTGGCATTAGCGGTGCAGCGCTGGTTTGGTCGCCGCCATGCAAAATACCAGTGGCATTAATGATCAGCTGGAAAGGCCCTTGGTCGGCCACCTCTGCAGCGGCGGCCGCGATACTGGCTTCATCGGCAAAGTCGATGGCCGGTTGTGAATGCCGATGCAGGGCCACGACCAGGGCGCAGCCTGGCCTGTTGCGCAACTCGTCCACCAATGCGGCGCCGATAGCACCAGAGGCACCGATGATGAGCGCACGAAAACCGTTGGGAAGTGATTGCATGGCGATACCTGCTGGGCGGCGCATGGGGGCAGTTAATCCGCAACCGTGGCGTCACTCTGGCTGGCAATCTTCCCCGATCCCGGCGGGCTTGGCCATCGCCACGGCGGACAGGTTTGCGCTGTAGGCGCCATATGGGTGCAGCGAGCAGCGCAGCGCACCACTTACAGGCGCCAGGTTGTCCACTCTGGTGCGCGACCACCCTTGGGCGCTGGCCGGGCAGGGCGCCAACCGCCGCGGGGCAGGGCAGCGCCGCCCTGTAAGGCCTGCAGCCCAGCCCCATGGATACTGATTGCCGCGCTTGCCGGCCGATTGCAGCGCTACAGGTGCCATCCAGAGCCTACGGGCATGAATTCTGCAACCACCGGTTTAACTCGTTCCCAGCACTGCGGCCGGGCGTTGCCTGCCGTCGTGCGCAAACCTTCATGGAAGGCACCCGTCGATGGCCATACGTGTCGCGCTGCACCACAAAACCAGCTACCACTATGATCGCCTGGTCAGCCTGTCGCCCCATGAGGTGCGCCTGCGTCCGGCGCCCCATGCGCGCACGCCGATCCTGTCTTACTCGCTGACGGTGGCGCCGCAGGAACACTTTATCAATTGGCAACAGGACCCCTACGGCAACTACATCGGCCGTTTTGTGTTCCCGGAAAAGTCCGGCACCCTGGAGTTCACGGTCGACCTGGTGGCGGACATGACCGTCATCAACCCCTTCGACTTTTTCGTCGAGAAGTACGCCGAGCAGTTTCCCTTCGCCTATCCGGCGCAGTTGGCGGTGGAGCTGGGCGCCTATCTACAAGCTGACAAGCCCGGCCCGCTGCTGAGCAAATGGGTCGCGGCGGCGCGCAAGGCCATCCTTCCCGACGCCCAGCCAATCAATAACTTCCTGGTTGCCCTCAACCAGCGCTTGCAGGCGGATATCGCTTATCTGCTGCGCATGGAACCGGGGGTGCAAACCCCGGAAGAAACCCTGCAAAAAGGCTCGGGGTCGTGCCGCGACAGCGCTTGGCTGCTGGTGCAGATCCTGCGTGAGTTCGGTCTGGCAGCGCGTTTTGTTTCGGGTTACCTGATCCAGCTGACGGCCGACCAAGAAGCGCTGGATGGGCCCAGCGGCACCGCGGTGGACTTTACCGACCTGCATGCCTGGACCGAGGTGTATATCCCCGGTGCCGGCTGGATCGGCCTCGACCCCACCTCGGGCATGCTCGCCAGCGAAGGGCACATTCCGCTGGCCTGTACGGCGTTGCCGTCCTCGGCGGCACCCGTCAGTGGCTTCACCGACAAGGCCGAGGTGACCTTTGAACACGAGATGACCATCACCCGCATTCATGAAGATCCGCGGGTGACTAAACCTTACAGCGATGAGGACTGGCACAAGATCGACCAGCTCGGCCAGCAGGTTGATGCCGACCTCAAGCAGCAGGATGTGCGCCTGACCCAGGGCGGCGAGCCAACGTTCGTTTCCATCGACGACATGGACGGCGCCCAGTGGAACACCGAAGCCCATGGCGACCACAAACGCGCCTTGGCCGGCGAGCTGACCCTGCGCTTGAAAAACCACTTCGCCCCCGGAGGCATGCTGCATTACGGCCAGGGCAAGTGGTATCCGGGCGAGCCGTTGCCGCGCTGGGCGCTGAATATGTTCTGGCGCATCGATGGCCAGCCGATGTGGCTTGATGCCAGCCTTTTTTCCGCCGACGGCGATGACGACGGCTACGGCCCTGACGAGGCCAAGCGCTTTACCGCCGAGCTGGTCAAAATCCTCGGTTTGCCGGCCAGCAGCCCGATTCCGGCGTACGAAGACGTGGTTCAGCAGGCCCATCTGGAGCAGGGCCTGCCGGACAACCTCGACCCGCTACAACTCGATCTCAAGGCTCCAGAAGCCCGCCAGCGCCTAGCGCGACTGCTGGAGCAAGGCTTGGGCGCGGTGGTGGGTTATGTGCTGCCGCTGACCACCAAGGCCCTGGACCCGGACATTGCCCTGGGCATTGCCTGGCGCACCTGCCCGTGGCCGCTCAAACGCGGGCGCCTGTACCTGCTGGAAGGCGACTCGCCCATGGGCCTGCGCCTGCCGCTTAACTCGCTGCCCTGGGTGATGCCGGAGGACATGCCGCAAACCTTCGACGTCGATCCTTTTGCACCGCGTGAAGCCCTGGCGACCACTGCGGCAAAAAGCGAGAAGCGCCCGGTGCTCAGCCGCAAAGCGGCTGCCACGGCGGAAAAGCCCTTGGCGCCCGCCGATGTAATTCACACCGCCCTGTGTGTGCAGGTTCGTGATGGCCGTCTGCATGTGTTTATGCCGCCACTCAAGCGCATCGAAGACTATCTGGCGCTGGTCACGGCCATCGAGCACAGCGCCGCCAAGCTCAAGCTGAAGCTGCGCATCGAGGGCTACCAGCCGCCGCGCGACCCGCGCATCAAGCTGCTTAGCGTGACCCCAGACCCGGGCGTGATCGAGGTCAATATCCACCCGGCCGCCAGTTGGAACGAACTGGTCTACACGGTTTCGACCCTGTATGAAGAGGCGCGTCTGACCCGTCTGGGCACCGAGAAATTCATGCTCGATGGCCGGCATACCGGCACCGGCGGCGGCAACCACGCCACCCTCGGCGGTGCCACCGCCGAAGACAGCCCGCTGCTGCGCCGCCCGGACCTGCTCAAGAGTTTGATCACCTACTGGCAGAACCACCCGGCGCTGTCCTACCTGTTTTCCGGCACCTTTATCGGCCCCACCAGCCAGGCGCCACGGGTCGACGAGGCCCGCGACGACAACCTGTATGAACTGGCGATTGCCTTTCAACAGATGGATCAGATCCTGCCGACCATGCACCCCGGCGACAAACCCTGGATGGTCGATCGGCTGTTGCGCAACCTGCTGGTGGACCTGACCGGCAACACCCACAGGTCCGAGTTTTCCATCGACAAGCTGTACTCGCCAGACGGACCTACCGGGCGCCTCGGTTTGGTCGAGTTCCGCGCCTTCGAAATGCCGCCCCACGAGCGCATGAGCCTGTTGCAGATGCTCTTGCTGCGCGCCCTGGTGGCACGTTTCTGGCGCGAGCCGTACCAGGCCAAGCTGGTCAACTGGGGCACCGCGCTGCATGACCGCTGGATGCTGCCGCACTTCGTTGCTCAGGACATTCGCGATGTGGTCAAGGACCTGCGCGCCAGTGGCTATGCCTTCGAAGAACACTGGTTCGAACCGTTTATCGAGTTCCGTTTCCCGCGTTTTGGCACCGTGGTTTACGAAGGCGTGGAGATGGAGTTGCGCCAGGCCATCGAGCCTTGGAACGTGCTGGGCGAAGAGATGACCGGCGGCGGTACCGCGCGCTATGTCGACTCATCGGTGGAGCGCATGCAATTGCGCGTGCGCGGCCTCACCGATGGCCGTCACGAGATCGCCTGTAATGGCCGGCGCTTGCCGCTGCACCCAACTGGCGTGCCGGGTGAATATGTCGCGGGGGTGCGTTTCCGCGCCTGGAGCCCGTGGTCGGCCTTGCACCCGACCATCAAGGTGCAGGCACCGTTGACCTTCGACCTGGTGGACAATTGGAGCGGGCGCGCCATTGGCGGTTGCACCTACCATGTGGTGCATCCAGGCGGGCGCAGCGAGGAAAGCTCGCCAGTGAACGCCAATGCCGCCGAAGCGCGCCGGTTTGCCCGCTTCTGGAGTCACGGCCACACGCCAGGGCCAATGCGGGTGTACAAGGAGGAGCTGAACCCAAGCTTCCCCATGACCCTGGACCTGCGCTGGCAGCCTTGGTAGCTCACCTGAACGTCCCGGCCTGCAGTAACGGCCGGGTTCGCCCTTTGCGCGCAGAAGAATCGAGTTGATGCCAAAGAAACTACTCGCCGAATACCGTACGCCCCCCAACAGCTATGACGAGCTGCTGGATGCGGGCAACCAACCCCGCGAGCATTGGCGCGCCATGCTCGCCAGCCTGGCCAAGGAATCGCCAGAGTCAATGCGCCAGCGCCTGGAGGCAGTGGACAGCCAGGTGCGCGAGAACGGCGTGACCTACAACGTGTATGCCGACGCCAAGGGCATTCAGCGGCCCTGGGACTTGAACGTGCTACCGCTGATTCTGCCCCACGCCGAGTGGGCCGGAATCGAGGCAGCGGTGATCCAGCGCGCCACGCTGCTCAATCAGATTCTTGGCGATGTCTATGGCGAGCAGCGCTTGCTCCAGGAAGGCCTGCTGCCCAGTGCCTTGATCCACGGCCATGCCGGTTTTCTGCGTCCAGCCCATGGCATGCGCCATCCTGGCAACGTGGCCCTGCATTTTTACGCCGTCGATCTCGCCCGAGCGCCCAATGGCCAATGGTGGGTGGTGGCAGACCGCACCCAGGCACCATCCGGTGCCGGTTATGCCCTGGAAAACCGTGCGGTGATCGCGCGTACCTTTCCTGATCTGCTGCGCGACCTAAAAGTTCAGGACCTGTCAGGCTTCTTCGCCACCTTGCGCGCCAGCCTGGCCCATTGGGGGCGCCAGTGCGCGGGCAACGGCGGGGTGCCGCTGCGTGTTAGCGAGTCCCCGCTGATTGTCTTGCTCACGCCAGGCCCCTACAACGAAACCTATTACGAGCAGGCTTATCTCGCCCGCTACCTGGGCTTGCCGCTGGTGGAAGGCAGCGACCTGACCGTGCGCGGCGGTATTGTCTGGCTGAAGACCCTGTCCGGCCTGCAACGGGTGCATGTGATCATGCGCCGGGTCGACGATGACTTCTGCGATCCCCTGGAGCTGCGCACCGAGTCGGCCCTGGGCGTCGCCGGCCTGACCGAGGCTGCGCGCCTGGGCAATGTGCTGATCGCCAACAGCCTGGGCTCCAACCTGCTGGAGTCCGGCGCGTTGCTGGGCTTCCTGCCGGCACTGAGCAAGCGCCTGCTGGGTGAGGAGTTGCGCATGCCATCGGTCGCCACCTGGTGGTGCGGCGAGCCGGCGGCCCTGGAGCAGGTGATCGCCAAGCTTGATCAACTGGTGATCAAACCCAGCTTTCCACAATTGCGCCAGTTGCCGGTGTTTGGCCAGGACCTGACTGGCGAGGCGCGCACCGCGCTGATTGCCAAGATGCGCGCCAACCCGCGCAACTACGTAGCCCAGGAACTGGTGCGCCTGTCCCAGGCACCGGTCTGGCAAACCAGCGCACCTGTTGGCCTGAACCCGCGAGCGATTGGCTTGCGCGTGTACGCCTGCGCCACTCCGGACGGCTATGTGGTGATGCCCGGCGGCCTGACCCGCGTGGCGACCGGGCCGGATTCGCGGGTGATCACCATGCAGCGCGGCGGCAGCAGCAAGGACACCTGGGTGCAGGCACGGGCGCAGGTCGCGCCGCACCGCCAGTCGACGCGCACCACCACCAGCAAAGACCTGATTCGTGACGACACCCACTTGTCCAGCCGTATGGCCGAGAACCTGTTCTGGCTGGGGCGCAATACCGAGCGCTGCGACAATGTCGCGCGCCTGATGCGCGTGGCCTTGAGCTTTCTGTTCAACGTCAGCCCCGATGAGCGGGGCGCTGAATGGACCATCGTCAAAGGCCTCTGTGCCTGGCTGCAACTGATCGAAACCGCCGATAAAGACGCCGTGGCAAAGGCTCAACAACAATCCAGCGGCGCAGGGCAAAGCCAGAGTCAAAGCCTACCCCCGGCGCCGATCCGCTGGAGCGATGAACGCATCGAGAGCACCTTGCTGCAGGCGGTGGTGTCGACCGATCTGGCGGGCCTGGCGAGGCAGCAACAGCAGCTGTACAACACCGCCAGCCAGTTGCGTGAACGCTTGTCAGCGGACAACTGGCGCGCCCTCAACCGCATGCTGCAACGCAGCCAGGCCAGCAGCGCCACGCCGTCACCAGCCGAGGCCATGACCTTGCTGGATGATGCCGCCGCCTCATTGATGACCCTGTCGGGCTTCGCCCTGGACGGCATGACCCGCGACCTGGGCTGGAACTTCCTGTCCATCGGCCGGCGCCTGGAGCGCTTGCAATTCCAGACCCTGGTGCTGCAGCGCGCCCTGGCCATGGACGCCGATGGCAGCCTCGATTGGCTACTGGAGCTGTCCGACAGCATCGTTACCTACCGTGCCCGCTATCGGGCGCAGTCGGAATGGCTGCCGGTGCTCGACTTGCTCCTGCTCGACAGCAGCAACCCGCGCTCGGTGCTGTTCCAGCTGGATGGCATTCTCAGCAGCCTCGGCAAGCTGGCGTTTACCTATGGCAGCTGTGGTGAACTGTTGTTGGCACCGCTCAAAGACGAACTGCTCGGGCTCGACCCGGATGCCGATCTGTATTGCGGCAATGCCCACCTGATCGACCTGCTGCAACGGATCAAACAGGCCGGCGAGCAATTATCGGAGCAGATCAGCGTGCGGTTTTTCAGTTACACCAGCAATGCAACCAGCATCAAGGAACAACCATGAGCGAGCCAATGGCAGGCGGCGTGCGCTACCGCGTGGTGCATGAAACCCTGTACAGCTACCAGAGCCCGGTGAGCCTATCGCAGCAGTACCTGCACCTGACCCCGCGTTCGTTTGCCTATCAGCAGGTTGAGTCGTCGCTGGTCTGGGTTGAACCAGCAGCCGAGCACGAGGAGGGCGGGGAAGACTACTTCGGCAATCTCACCCGCCATGTAACCCTCACCGAGCCGCACAAAGTGCTGCGGGTGCAGGCCGAGTCCAGCGTTATCCTCAGCCCGCGTCCAGGCTTGGGCCAGATCAAGGGCGGGCCAGGTTGGGAAAGCCTGGCGCAAATGCTGCAACAGCTGCGCAGCCCGGCGACCCTGGACGCCGCGCGTTACCTCTATGACTCGCCACACATCCGCTGCAGCAGCGCGCTGGCCGACTATGCCCGCAGCTGTTTCAGCCCCGGCCGGCCCCATTTACAGGGCGCACTGGCACTGACGCAGCGGATCTTCGACGAGTTCGAGTTCGATGACAGCGCCACAGATATATCCACCCCCCTGGAAGAGGTGCTCAAAGGCCGCCGTGGCGTGTGCCAGGACTTTGCCCAGTTGATGATCGGCTGTTTGCGCAGCCTGGGCCTGGCGGCGCGCTATGTCAGCGGCTACATCCTCACCCATCCGCCGGCCGGCCAGCCGCGAATGATCGGCGCCGATGCGTCCCACGCCTGGGTCTCGGTATTTTGCCCAACCCTCGGCTGGGTGGATTTCGACCCCACCAACCGCTGCCTGGTGCAAGCCGAACACATCACCCTCGGTTGGGGCCGCGACTTCAGCGACGTCACCCCCTTGCGCGGCGTGGTACTCGGCGGCGGTGCACAGGAATTGCAGGTCAGGGTCACCGTAATCCCTGGCATTGAGGCGCCTGCGGTTTAAGCGCGTCTAGCCTGGGCGTCGAGTCAGCTAGGCCGTGATAGCAACGCCGAAGTACGTGCAGCCATGATGAAGTCGTTGTGATGCAGCCCAGCAAGGGTATGGGTCCACCAGGTCACAGTGACCTTGCCCCACTCGGTCAGCAGCGCCGGGTGGTGATCCGCCGCTTCGGCAAGCGCGCCCACGGCGTTGGTAAAGGCCAGCGCCTGGGCAAAGTTGCTGAACGTGAAGGATTTCTCCAGCTGCGCAACGGCGTCGCGGGTTTCGATCTGCCAACCCTGCAGTTGGCTCAGTAACTCGACCTGCTCGGTGGCGCACAGTGCTTTGCTACCGGGCCTGCATGCACTGCAGGCCTCTTGGCTTAGATCAGGCATGGCAACCTCGATAGTAGATTGGGCTTCGCCCACTCCACAGAGTGAGCATTGAAAATGCTGTTCTTAACAGCTGCCACTCTGTGCAGCCCAGCGGTTAGTTTTCACAACCCCAAGTGCGTACGATGCAACTGTTGCCGCCACGCGCTGCGCATTCGGAAATAGCGCCGCTTTGTGCACCAACCGCAGACGGTGCCGTCGCCCAACCGTAGACGCTTGAGCCATTAGCTTGGTCTGCTGCATAGGCCGCGCATTCATCGGCAAATTGCAGCACTACCTGGCAGCCGGCGCCGCATTCGTTCAAAGCGCGCGTTTGGGCTTCACCAACGTCCGCGTATTGGTATGCAAAGCCATATTGCTCGCCCTGATTGCTGTCTATAGCCAAGGCTCCGGCGGCGAATACCTGGCTGGCACCCAGTGCGAACGCCAGGCCAAGGGAAAGGGGGCGTACCACTCGAATTGCTCGATGCATGAATAGCTCCTAAGTACTGAAACTTGGCGTCCGCTCTTCTTGCGAACAAGGGCAACTCTAAGCCCAGCGTCAAGACAAATGATAGTGTTGTGCCAGCATCGTCCAGTACGGGAATTCACCAACTGCAGTGCAAATGCAGCATCGCCTGATAGCTCACGAGACCGACCAACATTGTCTCTAGATCGCCACTCATAAACGTCGCCTATGGTGTAGCGTGCTGGTGCGGCGAATAGCGGCAGGCCATTGTAAGGTCTCGGCCGGCTGATTAGACTGCGCGGCAACTCCGTTACCTCCTTCATTCAAGGATTACCATGATCAAGAAATGCTTGTTCCCGGCAGCCGGTTACGGCACTCGTTTCCTGCCTGCAACCAAGGCCATGCCCAAGGAAATGCTGCCAGTGGTGAACAAGCCACTGATCCAGTACGGCGTAGAAGAGGCCCTGGATGCCGGCTTGACCGAAATCGCCATGGTCACCGGCCGTGGTAAGCGCGCGCTAGAAGACCACTTCGACATCAGCTATGAGCTGGAACATCAAATCCACGGCACCGACAAGGAAAAATACCTGGTTGGCATCCGTAAACTGATCGACGAGTGCAGCTTCTCTTACACCCGTCAGGTGGAAATGAAAGGCCTGGGCCACGCCATCTTGTGTGGCCGTCCTCTGATCGGTGACGAACCCTTCGCCGTGGTGCTGGCGGACGACCTGTGCGTCAACCTTGAAGGCGACAGCGTACTCAAGCAGATGGTCAAACTGTACAACCAGTTCCGCTGCTCGATCGTGGCCATCCAGGAAGTGCCGATGGCTGAAGTCTCCAAATACGGTGTGATTGCTGGCGAGATGATCCGCGACGACATCTACCGCGTGAACAGCATGGTGGAAAAACCCAAGCCGGAAGATGCACCATCGAACCTGGCCATCATCGGTCGCTACATCCTGACTCCGGACATCTTCAACCTGATCGAACAAACCGAGCCGGGCAAGGGTGGTGAAATCCAGATCACTGACGCGCTGATGAAGCAGGCCCAGGATGGCTGCGTGATTGCCTACAAGTTCAAAGGCCAGCGCTTTGACTGCGGCGGCGCCGAAGGCTACATCGAAGCTACCAACTTCTGCTTCGAGAACTTCTACAAGACGGGCAAGGCTTACTAAGCCTCGAACGTTGAACAAAGCCACCTACGGGTGGCTTTTTCGTTTCAGGCCCTTGAATCAAGGAATGGGCATTTGCTCTGCGCCCGGCCCCAGCGGCTGGCCATAGCTGAACTCGACGTAATTACCTGAAGGATCACGCACACCGCAGTAATAGCCCACAGGATAAGGCTCATCCCGCGCAGGCCAGATCAGGCAGCCGTCAGCCAAGGCACGGGCGGCGATGGCATCGACTGCTGCGCGGCTGTCCAAGGCGAAGCCCAAGTGGCTGTAGTCATCGCTGGCCAGTTGTCGCGCCTGGCCACCGGGCATCAGCACGAAAATGAATGAATGCTCTTTACCAGGCTCGGCCAGCCAGACAATCCGTGAGCCTTTGCCCGCACGCTCGTGGATTACCTGCATGGCGCAGTAGTCGCGGTAAAAGGCGATGCAGGCGTCCAGATCCGGCACATGCAGGGCTATATGGGTCAGAGTAGGGCGCATCGGCGGCTCTCCTTCAGGCATGATTGCAGTTTAGGTGCTGCCCGCGTCTTTATCCGCGCAGCCAGGGGCAAGCAGGAGAGTATTGATGAATTACGATTTTGACCTTTTTGTCATCGGCGCCGGTTCCGGCGGCGTACGCGCTGCACGATTCGCCGCCAGTTTTGGTGCCAAAGTGGCCGTGGCGGAAAGCCGTTACCTGGGTGGTACCTGCGTGAACGTGGGCTGTGTACCGAAAAAGCTGCTGGTGTATGGCGCCCATTTCGCCGAGGCATTTGACCAAGCTGAAAGCTTTGGCTGGCAACTGAGAGAGGCGCGCTTTGATTGGGCCACCCTAATCGGCAACAAGAACCGCGAAATTCAGCGGTTGAACGGCATATATCGCACCTTGCTGGTCAACAGCGGCGTCACCCTGCTGGAAGGCCACGCGCGTCTGCAGGACGGCCACCGGGTTGAAGTCAACGGCCAGGAATTCAGCGCCCGGCACATCCTGTTGGCCACCGGTGGCTGGCCGCAGAAGCCTGAAATTCCAGGCGCAGAGCACGCTATCACCTCCAACGAGGCGTTCTTCCTTGAACAATTGCCCAAGCGGGTATTGGTGGTTGGGGGAGGGTATATCGCCGTCGAATTTGCTTCGATCTTCCACGGCCTGGGCGCCAAGACATCACTGATTTACCGGGGCGATTTGTTCCTGCGCGGCTTCGATGGCGCCGTACGTACACACTTGCAGGAGGAACTGAGCAAGAGCGGCATGGACCTGCAGTTCAACAGCGATATCGTGCGCATCGACAAACAAGCCGACGGCAGCCTGTTGGCCACCTTGCAGGATGGCCGCGTATTGGCGGCCGATGCAGTGTTTTACGCCACAGGGCGGCGGCCGATGCTCGACAACCTCGGCCTGGAACACACCCAGGTACGCTTGGATAAGCGCGGCTATGTGCAGGTTGATGAGCTGTATCAAACCGATGAACCGTCGATCCTGGCCATTGGTGACATGATCGGCCGGGTGCAACTCACACCGGTGGCCCTGGCTGAAGGCATGGCCGTGGCGCGGCGCTTGTTCAAACCTGAAGAGTACCGTGCGGTTGACTATCAACTGATCCCGACTGCCGTCTTCAGCCTGCCGAATATCGGCACTGTGGGCCTCAGTGAAGAGCAGGCCACGGCCGAAGGCTTCAATGTGCAGGTGTTTGAAAGCCGCTTCCGGCCCATGCAAGTGAGCCTTGGCAGCTGCCAGCAGAAGACCCTGATGAAACTGGTGGTGGATGCCGACACGGACCGCGTACTGGGTTGCCACATGGTCGGGCCGGACGCTGGGGAAATCGTTCAGGGCATGGCCGTGGCCCTCAAAGCCGGTGCTACAAAGCAAATTTTCGACGAAACACTGGGCATCCACCCAACGGCAGCCGAGGAGTTTGTTACCATGCGCACCCCTCGAAATTAGCTGACTGATCATGCAACAAATCTTCTATTGGTCTGACCTGTTCGGCGTTGCCGTGTTTGCCATCACTGGCGCGCTGATGGCCGGGCGCAAATCCATGGACCTGTTCGGGGTGCTGGTAATTGCCATCGTTACCGCCCTAGGCGGCGGCACCTTGCGTGACGTGATTCTGGACAACCACCCGGTAAGCTGGATTCGCAACGACACTTATATTCTGGTGGCGTCGGTTGCTGCCATCGGCACGGTGCTGTGGGTGCGCATGACCCAGCCGATTCATGAACGCGGACTGCTGATTGCCGACGCCTTCGGTCTGGCCGTGTTCACTGTAATCGGTTGCGAAGTGGCACTGCAGCACAATGTGCCGTTCAGTACCGCCGTGATCATGGGCGTGATGACTGGGGTTGCCGGCGGGGTGATGCGTGACGTGATCTGCAACGAGATCCCGCTGATCTTCAAGAAGGAAATCTACGCCACGGCCTGCATCCTAGGCTCCGTGGTGTTCCTCGTGATGCGAGAACTGGGCACACCGCACTGGCTGGACACCCTGTGTGCGATGCTCACGGTATTGTTGACTCGCCTGGCAGCGATTCAGTGGGGCCTGGGCTTGCCGCGTTTCCATTTGCTGGATCGCAACCCTTAAAAGTCAGCGGCAACCCGCCAGGTTGCCGCTAATACTCAGAACTCAGTGCCCGGCGTGAGCGTCGGGGGCAGTGGCCTCGACCTGCACTTCAACCTCAACCTTGCCGGCGTGCTCGAATTGCAGGGTCAGCGGGAAGCGCTCGCCCGCCACCAGGGGTTTCTGCAAACCAAACAGCATCACGTGGTTGCCGCCCGGAGCAAACACGGCCTGGCCGCCAGCGGGGATGCCCACCGAGTCGAGCTGCTGCATTTTCATCACGTCGCCCAGCTGCACCATGGTGTGAATTTCCGCCTTGGCGGCTTGTGGAGTTTGCACACCGACCAGGCGATCAGCCGTTTTGCCATGGTTATGCACGACAAAGTAGGCACCACCTGCGGCGGCATTAGGCGGCAATTCGCGGGACCACGGGTGATCAATTTTCAGCTCGGCGGTGCTGTAGTCGTGGGCAAAACTCAGGCTGCAGGCCAGGGACAGTGCGGTAGCAGTCAGTAAACGAGCGAACATAACGTCTCCAGAATGGGCATTAACAGGTGCCACCAACATTAGCATGTGGCTGGCGTGATCCCACTGCGGCGCGAGGGAGCAGCCGCTGTTTTGTTGGGATATGAGTATTACTTGACCAACTGTCTGCTGAGCCTGCGCAATGGCACATCGGCGGCGGCCAAGGCCTGATTCGCGCGCAATTGCCAGTAATCCTCTAAGGGCTGCAGGTCAACGGCGCAGGTTGCTTGTTGGCACCACTGGTACATGTCATGCCAGTCTCCCAGTGCCGCTTGCAAATCCTTTAACGCAGCCATGGTCGCCGCGGACTCCGTGGACCATTGGCCATACATCTCATTGCTGTAACGCACGCGCTTGGTCAGCAGGCGCAAGCGATGCCGATCACAGCGAGGGTCAGCCAGCGCCGCCTGCAATTGTTTGCGTTGCTTGTGCAGGTACGCGCGAATGCGTTTCTTACCTCCAAGCAATAGTCCTTGTTCGGCAGCAGTGCGCAGCGTAGCGGGGGAGTTGTCGAGCAATGCCAATAAAGGCCCGAGCACTCGATCATCACGCAAGGTTGCGTAAGCAGACTGCAACGCGGCTTCGCGCACAGCGCTGGCGTGCCAGAACTCTTGTGACTGCAAATGCGCAATCAGTACTTCGAGATCACGCCAGGGCGTGGTCAGTCGGCCCAACTCAGTCGCGGCGACATACAACGGCGTAATGCTCGAGTGCTTGCGCAGCGGCCGCAATAAGGTGCGCAGACGCCGCAACTGAATGCGCAGGTCATGCAAAGCCTCGTTGTCCGTCTCGGCCTGCAGACGCGCCTGAATTTCCCAGAGGTCAACCTGGCAGCGAAGGAGCTGAGCGACGAGCGAGTCTACAAAAGCCATATCATTCCTTGTGGCTGGCGCCGGATAGTACGCCGAAGTAATGGTCAGGTGATGATGAAAATAAAATAAGACTTTAGAAACAATTGGATAGGAGATGTACCTTCCAGGATTTCTTCGGATAAAGCCAAAGTTTACTTACAGAAAAATGCTAATAAATAAAAGTTAAGGCGACATGGTGAAGTAAATCTTCCATAGAGCGTTCAACATTATGAGGTGCAGGGACAGTGAATCGCCCCTAGTTTCGTAGACACCTCCATGGCTCATAATGCGGTCCATTAGGAGATGCTATGAGCAACCCGCGTTACCCCGAAGAATTCAAAATCGAAGCAGTCACGCAGGTGACCGAGCGAGGTCTGCCGGTAGTTGACGGCAAGCCTAGTTGTCTGGGTGAAGCGCTACAGCAAGCCCCAAGAGGCATGCTGAACTATGACGTTTGCGCGCTGAACTTAAGCGTGTGACCGAAGAGCGAGAAATCCTTAAAAAGGCCGCAGCGTACTTTACCAAGGAGTTCGGCTGAAGTACGTCTTCATCAATCAGCTGTCAGCGGAATATGAAGTTCGCCGTCTGTGCCTGGCCTTGAAAGTACGTGCCAGAGGTTACTACGCCTGGTTGGCTGAGCCAAAGTCGGCACGAGCCAAGGATGAACAACGCCTGCTTGGCCTGATCAAGCACTCG
This sequence comes from Pseudomonas sp. BGA-UO-ETr-WB11, assembly GCF_059567785.1. Classification (NCBI taxonomy): domain Bacteria; kingdom Pseudomonadati; phylum Pseudomonadota; class Gammaproteobacteria; order Pseudomonadales; family Pseudomonadaceae; genus Pseudomonas; species Pseudomonas sp. BGA-UO-ETr-WB11. The sequence continues at coordinate 606,627 of NZ_JCAQOS010000007.1, forward strand.
GGCTAGAAAGCGGCGGTGTCTACGCTTACCGCCAAATCTATGACGACCTGCGTTAGCTTGGTGAGCAGTGAGGCAGACATCCTGTTGCTCGATTAATGCGACGGGAAGGGCTTCGCTCGCAGACAGGTTATCGGCGTCGGCCAGGTGCTACGGTGGAAAGCCTTCATTGGTTTCTCCAAATCATCTGGAGCGTCGATTCAATGTTACCGAGCCCAACAAGTTCTGGGTCACGGACATGACCTATATTCGCGCCTATAAGGGCTGGTTGCATTTGACTGTGGTGCTCGATCTGTTTTCGCAACAGGTAATCGGTTGGTCAATGAAGCCGTAGATGACTAGCGATATAGCTATTGATGTGTTGCTGATGGCGGTTTGGCGGCGTGAACCAAAGCAGGAAGTGATGATTCACTCAGATCAGGGTAGCCAGTTCAGTAGGGGCGACAGACAGAGTTTCCTGAAGGCCAACAACTTGTTTGTGAGCATGGGGCGGCGCGGTAACTGCCATGACAACGCTGTGGCAGAAAGCTTCTTCCAGTTACTGAAGCGGGAACGTATTAAGCGAAAGATATACAGTTGACTGGTTAAGTGAGTGCAATTTCTCACCAGTGCTTAAATTATCTGCAAGCAGGATTCTCTTGATAAGACTCGAACCATCAGACGGAATATCAGAAGTTTGCACGGCGCGTATAAGTTTAGATTCAGGTGCTGGGGGCTATTAAGAAGCACCATAGAGTAAACGTCTCCAAGCATAGATGCGTGCCCTATGCCTCTGCTTAAATTGATCATTGATCTCTGGCGAAATTGAGTTGTGACTATGGATGAGTTCCAGGTCAGCTGTCATTGCTAACTTAATATCGAAGCCACATTTGCCATCCAGCAGTTTTAGCATGAAGCCTCTTCGGCTTTTCCAGGAAGTGGGTCGTTTTAATCTGACAAGATTATGATATGCCGTTGCATTCAGAATAAATGAAGAAATCAAATAATCTTCTGGCTTCATCAATTGTTTAAGGTAAGGCGGCAAACCTAGCGGCAGAATATCATCAATAAATTTTTTAATTAGCGGAAGCGCGATATTTAAATGGTGCATATCCATGGCCAGCATGATCAGCGCATTATGGATGGCGTCGAATATAAGTTCAATGTTATCGGCCTGATTGGCATGCGCATCACGCAAAAACCAAGTTAGGCAGGCCAAAGCATCCAGATTTAACCTTCGGAGAATTTGATTGATACGTCTTTTTGAGAGCGGTTCAATATTCGCGGACGCGATGAGCAGATCATTTGGTTGTAAAACCAAAAATTGAATCTCTGGGGTGAGTCGGCGCAGAAAATCATCGCCTTCGAGCATCTGGGTGTTGGTGACGTCGAGCACTGACCAGAGCGGATGGTCAAGTGCTCGAGTCGAGCCAGGGGCGACGGATTCTACCTTTTTTAGCAGCGCACTCTGGGGCCGGTGTTGACCTCTTCGATACGCTGACCACTTGTTCGTGGTGAACTCGATAGTGCCTTTTGTCGTACGAGAAATAGCGTCCGGTTCAAATTTTTCCTGAAGTTGGCTGGGTATTTTTAGGCCCGCCCCCGTTCTCAGCGATTCGTACCAGTAACGAATGCTCAGCTCCTTAATTGGGATGTCCAGCGCGTCGAAACTGAGCAAATTTAATTCCCGCCGAAACTCAGCGAATTCTTCGTCTATATATTTTTGTTCTTTAAAAACAATCATTTGTGGCTATCTATGCAGTTTGGCCAGAGTAATAATACGCGATTATGGGGCCATGGACCAATACGGCTCGCGCCACTAACATGGCGTGACTACACGACACGGTGCACACCATGACTTCCCAACAAGATATTCAACTCCTGTCACTCGATCTGGAGCACCAATTGAGCGAGCGTTATGGCGCAATGCTCGGAAGCAAGGATCTATGGCGGGAATTAGGTTTCCCCAGTCCGAATGCCTTTAGGCAAGCGCTGACGCGCGGAACACTGGACGTTCCCGTATTCGAAGTGAGTAATAGGCGTGGACGCTTTGCGCTGGCCAAAGATGTGGCGAGTTGGATAGCCCGCCAGCGGCTGGGAATTGTTTCGTAAACTGACAGCATAATCGAAAGGGGGCATGGCACCCGTAACGGGAGGTTTTATGAATAGCTGCTGACGATAGTAATTAGCAGGGATATTAGATGCAAAAAAAGCCCAGGGGTGGAGCCCTGGGCCTTCGCGAAGACGTCAGAAAAAGGTTCCCCTGACCCTCCGGATTTTGCACATTTATCACGGTTGATGTCAAGTCAGCCGCCTGCCCGCATGACCAAAATTCACTAAACCGCGTCGACGCGAAACAACTCCGTAGTGTTGGGGCGTTGTCCTTCTCCCGTGCATACATGGCAGATTTGGGGTGAGAGCCCCGACTTCTTTTGTATCGTTGAACGCGAGGAGGGAAGCGCTATCCAGCTGGGAAATATGGGGCGTAGTCGAGCGCTTATCACGGCTAATTAAGTACTCAGCAGTTCAAGCTCGCTTGGCTGTTAAGTGTTTGTATTCAAGTCTTAAGTTGGAGGATTTGGAGTGGCTTCTTTAAAGTCAAAATTACGCGGGCACTTGATGGCCTCACATGGCACGCGTCGTAATACCAAGAATAATCTGTGGCTGGCGTACAGCGTGAAATCAGCAGCGGACATCACCCTCGCCAGCAATAACGAATGTATTTATTGGGCCAGCCGACTGGAGAGCAATCCCCAGATAAAATCGTTCCAATTCGGCTGCGAACTGAATGCTAAATATCCTTGGGAGGAGAAATTTAAAATCCGCGAGTTCATTGTCGTAGAGCCTGAGACCGGAGGGTATGAACTACATCAACTAATCACCGGGGACATCACCGAAACTCACTCTGAGGTGGAGGTTCGCGACCATCAGGGTGTACAGGAGAACGTACGCGTAACGTTGTTTAACACCAAAGGGATTGGGCAGCTTGCAATGCTGTCCACGCGCTGGCTGCAGGTGATGGCTTTCTCTAATCAAATAAGAAATGAAAAGTGTGCCACCGAATCTGATCAGGTCAATCTCCTCATCCGTGGTGGTCTTAAGGGCACTGTGGGAGGACTGCTCGATCGCACCCCGCATCATGAACCGATGAAGGTCCTTGGTGTAATTGCACAAGAAGCACTGTTTGGGACCATCACGCTGGATTTGGAAAACCAGTGTTTTGGGAGAAATACGCTCTGGTCAGTGAGATGAACTCTATGCGAACAAGGCGCCGGCGGTGTGAGGTAGAACAGTCCATTCGGTTGACCATGCCCTGGGAGGGGGTTTATGCGGAGGAGATGAGCAGTGAGGACCGCGACCTTTTTCAGCGAAGAAGGACAGCGATTTATTTGTACTTGGATGGCGAGCCCCAAAACCAAATCCGAGCAAGCACCAAAATATCAAACAGCGAGCTCCACCGCCTGATCAGGCGCTGTACCGAGCTCGCGGATGATGGATGCGTTTGGGGTGAGAGAGCGTTGATCCCACACTATCGAATCAATGCTTACACTCGCGTTGTGCCCATCGGTCAACACCTGCCAGAGCACAAATCTGGCTACGCCGGCGCGCTAGGCCAGTTATTCAAGAAATACCCTGTGTTATACGATTCATTGCTCGCCAAAATACTGAAGCTGGGAAAAAACAAACACTTAGAAGAATTTCGACCCAAACCTCAGACGCTGCAGAAGCTATTTATTGAGGAGTTAAAGGCGCTCAATCACCCCTTCACAGAGTGGCCATTCAATACAAAGTATCGAGGCAGTCGCTCAATTACCAGTTTTATGCAGAAGCAGTTGCATCATCATTTTGACAAAAATGTGTTGATCTATCATGAGGCAGGAGCCAAAGCGCACCTGTCCCTTGGTAGCGGAAAAGAAGCATTGATTAGGAGTGTCGAGGTATACGATGCTTGGGAAATCGATAGTCATAAAATTGATGCTGACTTTACCATCGGTATACCTAATGCAGACGGACTCTTTAGCTATATCAACCTAAAGCGATTGAATGTGCTCGCCTTAGTCGATCGGGCGTCCTCGGCGGTAATATGGTTTCTCGTCGTATATAGCTCGGAAGTGAGTGCCTCGGATGTAGTGCGCCTGATCAGCGAAAGCCTTCGCGCGCAACTACCAGTGCCCGAGAACAACGTGCTGGGTATGCACATCAAAGGTGATGCGGGTTTCCCCGGCGAGCGGATTCCAGAGCTGCGCCATGCTCTGCCTACTGTAGTGATGCCTGACAATGCACTCTCCAATTTGGCCGCCTCGGTGTCGCAGGAGTTGCGGCAGAAGTTAGGATTTTTCCTGAATTACGGCCCTCCTGGTCACTTCGAGTGCCGACCGAATGTCGAGCACACCTTCAAAAATATTGCTCAGAGCATTTTTCAGCGATTACCCAACACCACCGGGGCATCCCCGTTTAGCGGCAAGGCGGCTAACGGCGCAGCCATCGCGCGAACGTACAGAATGGAGGCAAGTATTGTAGAGGAATTGGCTTACCACCATTTCGCCCAACATAATGCATTGGAAAGCGAAGGAATTGGATTTCTAAGTCCCTTGGAGTTCATTAGACAGAAAATGTCTGCACACAATCAGCATGTTATTCCACGACGACTGTTGGACAGCCAGGTCAGCGCAATCACGCATTATCGAACTACCGTAAAAGTAAAAGTAAAATGTTATCTCAATAAGGGAGTTCGACCATTCATTAATCTGGACCGGGTGCGTTATAGCAATGACATATTACGAAAATCTCCGTGGCTAGCTAATACAGAAATCAACATTGAGCTTGATGAGCAGGATATGCGGGTAGTGCGAGCTTATTTTCCAGATGGCTCGCCAATTGGGATGTTACAGGCAGCAGGAAAATGGTCAAACACCAAGCATAGCCGTAAAACACGAAAAGCCATCAATCAATTGAAGGCGAAAAGGGCGTTAACGATCAGCGAACTTGACGATCCCGTTGAACATTACATACGGCACCTGCGTAATCAGGTGTTAGCCACCGATAGCGGAGCGGGCAAGTCACCGAAACAAGGGAGCACGCGAAGCGTCGCGTCCGAGCTCAATCGGATAAGCACAGAGGTTGCGAATGATCGTCCCGATTTGGTTGGAACTTTTCTTGGAATGGTAGAAACGGGGGGTACGGAACCACCAGCCATCAAGCAGCCTATTGTGAATGAGCCTAAATACAATTTGACGACCAACACGATTATTAAAACCGTTATGCCGTCAAAAATTCCGGATCTAAAGGGATTGATGAAAGATTTTTAAGTATGAGGAAGTACCTATGGAGTCGTTTGATCCACTTAACTTGGAACAGCGCGAAGCGTTGCTCAACTCTCACCCGTTACGGATTAAGAGGTTTACAACTTTAACGAAGACGATCGGTTTGACCTACGGCATGATTCGAGAGCAAATTTGGTTGGGCCGGCCTAGTGTATATTTTTATTCTACTCCTAGGATGGGTAAGACGCAGTGTGCTATGGCGATAGAGCACCTGATCGCTCAAGAGTTTCCTGACAAGTATGTGGTGCTAGTTTCCTGCGATGTCTCCGAAAGCGAGTCGGTGATCGAAACTATCTGCAAAGCGATTAATTTAATGCAGAAGACTCGTGAAAACTTGGCCAAGTTGCGAGGTCGATTGACGACGCATATCGCGTGCGAGCTGTCTTCGATACTCGGCAATCATTTCTTGTTGATTCTTGATGAGATGCAGGCGCTAGGCTTGGAGGACTACAAGCATTTGCAGGTCATCCAAAATGATCTCAAGATTAAGGGCATCACAACCACCACCGTAGGTTTCGCGCAATCCGATATCAACAGCAGGCACAGCAGCTTTCGCATCGCCAAGGAAGACGCGATTTTGGCCAGGTTTCTCAGTCAACGGATTGCCTTTGAAGGTTGCACCGATGAGGCTTGGCTACAGTCACTACTGCAGAACTTCGATGAGGATCTGTTCTACCCGCCCGACTCAGGATGTTCGTATAGTCGATTTTTCTTACCTCGTGCTTTCGCCCAAGGCTTTCGATTAAACAACTATGCGACATTAATTTATAAAGCAGCTAAACAAGCCGTAGGCGGGGCGTCCGTGCCGATTCCTATTGAGCACTTGTTTATTGCGATTGAATATATGCTAATCAGCTCGAGAAACAGCGATGCAGAAGATTTTGATCTGTCCTTCGAATCCATTCAGAACGCTATCATTGAATCGAACATGGTTGAATTCTCAAGTATATTTAAATAGGAAGGCGTGGTATGGGCAGCATCTTAACGTATCATCGGAAAATGGTCTACTTTGAATCGTCTTGGTTGATTTTCTTAAAAGCATTGATAGTTAATGATATTTCCTTCAGGGATTTTATTTCCCTTGTTGAGAGAGATAATATGCAAGTCCGTAGGGCGAATTCGCGATGGTGCGAAAGTCATCAGTTTAATCTGACGGCCTTACGTTTTGCTTTAGGCCTTTCTTCGCAGGCGGTCGACAATGCTTTTTTAGACAGGCTTTTGATGTCCAAATATTCTGCGCCCAAGGAGGTGGTGCGCCACTGTAATGAGTGTATAAAAAAATTATATCACTGCAGCCTATTTCAGCTTCCCTGGGTCACTCAGTGCCCGGTGCATAAGCTTAACTTGATCGAGTGCAGAGCCTGTTCCTCTATATTTCAAGACCTGAAATTGAAAAGGATACGCGCCAAGGATCGCTCTCGGTTGTGCTTTCACCTCTGGCCGTTTTTAGAGGGGCAATTTCCGGTACATAGGCTATCCGACGAGGAGTGTTCATTTTTTTATGTGTGGGGGGAATCGTTTGCTACATGGTTCCGTAAGGCTCGCGAAATTGGCACTGAGGATGTGTTGGGGATCATAGCTGTCCCGCTCTCTTCTAACTCGATCAAAAATTGTTTTGTTTATTTTCGCTATTTAGAAGGAAAGATAGGAGCCTCACCGCTGAGTATTGCTGCGCCAATGTATGATGTTTCAAGGCTATCCCTAGACTTCATGGATGAAACCAACAAATGGACGAGTAAATCCGATTTTGAGCAATTGATTTCGTGTTTTAAATCCCTTAGGCGCCAGATATATAAACGATGTGCTCGGCCACACCACCAATGCATCAATCAACTCAAAGGCTTGGGGTTGAATAATTACTACTCGCTGGACGGCAGTGTACGGTGCAGTTGCGCCATGGCTTATTACTCATGGCTAGTTTCGACGTTGAATCTTTACACAATGAAGGATATTAACGATAGAAGCATCAATCCTTATGCTCTCGATGGTAAATTTCACCAATATGCCAGTGGTCACTCAATTCAGAAAGTTTTACTTGAATCGTGGGCGATTTTTCATGATCTGTGGAGTATGTATGAGCTACATGATTGGGGGGATGAAGCGCAGTGGAATCTTGAGGTGCGTATCCGGTCTGGCCGCGATGTGGATGACTATCGACATTCGCTTTCGTTGCGCACAAGGCATGCAGCGACGCTCGAAGAAAAAAATCATTACTATATTTCCGGCAGTTTTTTGCTGCAGCAAAGCCTAGCAAGGTGCAGAGCAAGGCGAGGTAGAAGTTTGATTCTGGGACGTTTCCGGATACAAGACTCCGCCGGCCTAGCCAATGTGCCCAGAGTAACTCTCTTTGAATTAATAATTCCCGGCGCGAGCAAAAAGAGATATCTCTACATTTAGGAAATTTCTTAAGTTGCCACTGATTAAAAATCTATATATAAAAAATTAAAGCTCCTTTCTAGTTCTTGCTATTTTATTCCTTGCTGCTAATGCTATTTATTTGATGGGCGGGTGCAAACTCAATGAATGTGTTATTTGTTTTTAATGGTCGGTATTTTTAATTTCATGCATTTTCTTAATTCTAGGTTTGCTTCAGCGAGACTACCTGCCAAAGATGTTGCGTACAGTGTTTGCGCCGAGATAATTTTACGTAGCTCGACATTATCTGTATCTAAGGTGGATACGTGTTCTTGTATATATATCAGATTTGTTTGTGATTGAGTCAGTCGAGTATTTAGTGCGGCTATTTCGATGGTTTGTTGCTTAATATATTCTTGCTGGCAGGCTATTTCCTTCTGCAACAGCCTGGCTTCCGTTAGCAGTCGCTCGTTGTCGCGATTTAGCTGGGTGATGTCATCTTGCTTGACCATCAGCGCTTGCTGTAGTTGGCGAATTTCCATCTGGAGTTGTTGGGCTTTTGTCTCATTACGCCGCAGCTCCTGCTCGCGTTGTATCAACACTGCTTCGCGGTAGTGCTCCAGACCATCGCGAGCATGCTGGTGTTTCTCCTCCAGTGAGCGAATCTGCTCGTCACGATCAGCTAGACGTGTCATCAGATCTTGATTCGCCTGTAGCTGGCGTGCATTTTCAATCTGCGCCTGCTGAAGTTGCTGTACGGCTTGGTGATGAGCTTGGCGCTCCTCTTTTAACTGGTTCTCTAGGATCTCTGTGTCCAGTCCCTGTTGCTGGATACAGATTTCGGCCTGTCGTACTTTTTCGGCGTATTCGGTGCGCTCTTGGGTCCAGCGCTCATGGGCCTGAGTGACGGTCTCATTCGCTTCATCCTGTAGCTGCTCCGATAGTTGCGCCACGAACACTGTGAGCTGATCACTGAGAGGCTTGGCTGCGCTCAAGCGTCCAGCCTCAGCGGCTTCCAGCTCCTTTAGGTAGCGGTGAATAGTGGTTTTCGAGCCGGTATTGCCTAGCTCGATTCGCAGTGCATCAAGGCTTGGATTCTCACCTCGGACCAGCAGTGCTTGACGAGCTTGTTTAACCAATACCTTGTTAATGCCGCCACGTGCCATGGGGTTCTCTCCTACGATTTCGTACCAGCATACATACTATGTATTTACATACTGATTTATGCTTTATAAATTTTGTATTAATTCACAAGATAGAACGTGATAATTGAGGATTATCCCGTGTTATGATCATTTTTGATTTTTTTCACGGCGATTTCAGTACACCTGTCTAGGAGCCCCCCCCCCTACATGAGTGAATCGACCGAGCTAGATCGCTACCTGCGCGCCGCCACTCGTGAAAACACACGACGGGCTTACCGGGCTGCACTCGAGCATTACGAGGTGAGCTGGGGCGGTTTCCTGCCGGCCACCAGCGATAGCGTGGTGCGCTACTTGGTCGAGCATGCCAGCGTCCTTTCGACTAATACCCTCAAGCTGCGCCTCTCTGCGTTGGCCCAGTGGCACAACAGCCAAGGCTTCCCCGATCCAACTAAGGCGCCGCTGGTGCGCCAAGTTTTCCGTGGTATCCGCGCCCTGCATCCCACCCAAGAGAAGCAGGCCGAGCCTCTGCAACTCACGCATTTGGAACAGTGCGTGCTGTGGCTGGAGCTGGAAGGGCTGCGCGCTCGTGAAGTTGAGGACTTAGGTCTTTTGTTGCGCTGCTGGCGAGACCGGGCGCTGATCTTGCTGGGTTTTTGGCGAGCCTTCCGCAGCGACGAACTGTGCCGTCTGCAGGTTGAGCATGTTCAAGCGCGAGCCGGGGAGGGCATGACGCTTTTCCTATCGAGGAGTAAGGGTGACCGCGACAACCTTGGCACTACCTATTCAGCGCCGGCCTTGCAACGCCTCTGTCCGGTGCAGGCTTACCTAGAGTGGATATCGGTGGCGGGAATTGTTGGCGGGCCGGTGTTTCGTGGGATCAACCGCTGGGGACAATTAAAAGAAACCGCGCTGAATCACAACAGTGTGATTCCACTACTAAGGCAAACATTGCAGCGTGCCGGGCTAGACGGAGTGCAGTACAGCAGCCATTCATTGCGCCGTGGTTTTGCGACCTGGGCGACACGCAACGGCTGGGACCAAAAGTCCCTGATGAGTTATGTTGGCTGGAAGGACGCCAAATCTGCTTTGCGTTATGTCGAGGCGGGTGGGTTCTTTGCCGGATCTTTGCAGGCATCAATAGGGCGAGAGGTTCCGGCTATGGCTTTAGAGATTCAATCTGACTGAGTCAATACTAGGGCCGTAATTAGCTCACGCCTTTGCGCCTGGAAGGCATTTTAGGCTGGCGGCAGGATGCCGTCGAGTCTGTAAGTGCAGCATTTTGGCTTGCGACCCAAAATGCTGCGTGGCTAGAAAGTGTATCGGTGACTTTTCGATTACTTGGTGCGGTGATTTAAGGATTTTTTTATCGCTTTGATCAACGCATTTTCCGGATGCTCAGTTAACCGCATCTTTCAGTGTCTTCCCGGCTTTGAAACTTGGCAAGTTGGCTGCTGCTATCTTGAGTGTGGCACCTGTTTGCGGATTGCGTCCTTCGCGTGCAGCGCGGGCCTTTACTGCGAAGGTACCAAAGCCAACAAGGCTGACGCTATCTCCGATCTTCAGAGCAGAAGTTATGGTGCTGGTCATGGCATCTAGGGTACGAGCGGCAGTAGCCTTTGGCAGGTCAACAGCGGCCGCGATTGCTTCGATCAGTTCAGCTTTATTCATCTGGTGCTCCTTCAGTTTCTCGAAAAACGACAAGTATATGCTGTCTTTGTTTTGCCATTTCTGTCTTTGTGCGTACTGGGAAAACGCAGTGATCTGCACACCGGATTGGACTCGCTCTGAACATCCAATTGCATCGCAGATGAACATCGATTGCGCATGCCATGGCCCGCTTTGGCTGAAATGAGAAAGCCGTTCACAGGTGACCGGCTTTGGGGTTGCAATCGGCAGGTGCGTTAGCGCTCCTTGCCTTTGCGCTTACGCATTGATTCACCGCTCAACGACAGCATGAGCGTGCGGTGAACGATACGATCCAGAATGGCGTCGACGATGGTCGGATCACCAAACAGGTCGTAGCATTTCTCTGTCGGGAACTAGCTGGTCAACAACCGCGCACCATTCATCGACTGCCGATCAATGATTTTCAGCAGCGCAGGCCTAAGGTGCTTCTCGATTCCACCGATAACGCCAACAGACACAAAGCCTTCAATCATCTTATGGCTCGTGTGCAGATGAGAACACTTTCACAAATGATGTGAAAGCCTCTGAATCGTTACTTTGGCCGCTTGCGACACACCAAGTGATGGGATAGGTTCGCTGTTCAAACAACCGTTTATCTAACGGTGTCTGCGCAAAGGATTGCTAATGACAGATGAACACCCGGGAATGGGTGCAGCCCCCGCCGCGGATAGTGGTCTTGCCTGCCTGGTAATGCTTGCGCGTTTCCATAATGTCGCCGCATCACCCGAGCAACTCACCCATGAATACGCCGAAGATGGCCACTTGTTTGGCCGTGCAGAAATTCTGTTGGCGGCGAAAAAGCTAGGCCTCAAGGCTAAATCAGCGCGCAGTTCTCTCTCGCGACTCAGCCACACTCCACTGCCGGCTATTGCCAGTGATAGGGATGGCCGCTTCTTTATCATCGCCCGTCTGGATGAAGGTAAAGCCCTGATCCACGACCCCTTGGCACAGCGGCCTGAGGTGCTGAGCTTCGAGGAGCTGGAGACACGCTGGAACGGCGAACTGATTCTGTTGCGCTCCGAGGCCTCAATCGCCGGTGAACTGAGCAAGTTTGATTTCACCTGGTTCATTCCTGCCATCGTCAAGTACCGCAAGCTGCTCGGCGAGGTGCTGCTGGTTTCGTTTGTACTGAACATTTTTGCCTTGCTGACGCCTCTGTTCTTTCAGGTGGTGATGGACAAGGTGTTGGTCCATCGCGGCCTGTCCACATTGGATGTAATCGCCATCGGTCTGCTCGGCATCATGCTGTTCGAGACGGCCCTCAGCGGTCTGCGCAGCTATGTGTTTGCCCACACCGCCAGTCGTATTGATGTGGAACTGGGCTCACGGCTATTTCGCCATTTGGTGACCCTGCCGCTGGCCTATTTTCAGGCGCGCCGAGTCGGCGATTCGGTGGCGCGGGTACGTGAGCTGGAGAACATCCGCAGCTTCCTCACCGGCAACAGCATCACACTGATATTGGATGTGCTGTTCTCGGTGGTGTTTATCGCGGTGATGTTTGTCTACAGTGGTTGGTTGACACTGATCGTGCTGTTGTCGCTGCCACTGTATTTCGTGGTGTCGCTGTTGATCACCCCCGTACTTCGTGCTCGCCTCAACGAAAGCTTCAGTCGAGGCGCCGAGAATCAGGCTTTTTTGGTCGAGACGGTCAACGGCATTGACACTCTTAAGGCCATGGCGGTTGAGCCACAGATCACCCGTAAGTGGGACAACCAGTTGGCCGCTTATGTGGCTGCCGGCTTCAAGACGCAAACCCTGTCGACTATCGCCAATGAAAGCGTCGGTCTAATCGGCAAGCTAGTGACGGTCGCCACCTTGTGGATGGGCGCACGGCTGGTGATCGATGGCGACCTCAGCGTCGGCCAGCTGATTGCCTTCAACATGCTCGCCGGCCGGGTGTCGCAACCGATCATGCGCCTGGCCCAGTTATGGACTAATTTCCAGCAAACCGGCGTGTCGGTACAGCGTCTCGGCGACATTCTCAACAGCCGTACCGAGCTGTCGCAAGCCACCCGCAGTGCGTTGCCGCCAATCAAAGGGCAGATTGAATTCGATCAGGTGCATTTCCGTTATCGTGCTGACGGCTCTGAGGTCCTGCGCGGCGTCAGTCTGAGTATTCATGCCGGCGAGGTGATTGGTGTGGTCGGACGCTCCGGCTCTGGCAAAAGCACCCTAACGCGCCTGCTGCAACGCCTCTATACCCCGGAGCGCGGTCGCGTGCTAGTCGACGGCATGGATCTGGCGCTGGCGGATGTGTCGTCCTTGCGCCGGCAGATCGGCGTGGTGTTGCAAGACAACCTGCTCTTTGCTCGTAGCATCCGCGAGAACATTGCACTGAGTGATCCTGGTGCACCCATAGAGACAGTGATGCAGGCCGCCAAAATGGCCGGCGCTCACGAATTTATCCTCGAACTACCGGAAGGTTACGACACCGTAGTTGGTGAGCATGGCGCCTCGCTGTCGGGCGGCCAACGTCAGCGCATTGCCATCGCTCGGGCACTGATTGGCAACCCTCGGATCCTGATTTTTGACGAGGCTACCAGCGCGCTCGACTATGAGTCCGAGCGTATTATCCAGCAGAACATGAAGACCATCTGCCAGGGCCGTACAGTGATCATCATCGCGCACCGCCTCAGTGCCGTTCGCGAGGCCAATCGCATCGTCGTCATGGATCGCGGGCAGATCGTCGAGCAAGGCAGCCATGCCGAACTCCTTACCCACCAGGCCGGCCATTACGCCCGTCTGCACCGACTGCAGCAGGGTTAAGCCATGGGTGCTAAACGCGATCTACTGAGCCGCTACCAACGTGCGTGGCGACACACCTGGCGCAATCGTAAGTCCATGGATGCCGCGCCACGGCTGAGCCATGAGTTGCAATTCTTACCAGCAGCCCTGGCCTTGCAGGAGCAACCTGTACATCCCGCACCACGTATTATTCAGTGGCTGATCATCGCCTTCGCCGTTTTGGCGCTGCTTTGGGCGTGCCTAGGAGAGATCGACGTGGTGGCCACTGCCAGCGGCAAAGTCGTCGCCAGTGGCAAGAGCAAAATCATTCAACCCAGCGAAGTGGCAGTGGTTAAAGCCATTCATGTCTACGACGGCCAGCAGGTCAAAGCTGGCGAGTTGTTGGTGGAATTGGATACGCAGATCACCGGTGCCGACGTAGAGCGTCTGCACGGCGACCTGCTTGCAGCGCAAGTAGACAACGCACGGGCCAATGCTCTGTTGGCGGCTATCCAAAACAACCGCGCCCCCGATTCGCTAGCTCACTGGCTTCCAGACTCCAGTGTCGAGCAACAACAAGCGGCCCAGCGGTGGGTGCAAGGCCAATACCTAGAGCTGCGCAGCAGCCTAGATCAAGTACAGGCAGCGATTGAGCAACAGGTCGCCGAGATTCAAGCGGCACGCGCTACCGTCACCTCGCTGCAGGAAAGCCTGCCAATCGCCCGGCAACTGTCTACCGACTACAAGCAGTTACTGGACAGAGGCATCCTCGGCAAGCACGCCTGGCTGGAAAAGGAACAGACACGCATGGATCAGGAGCGCCAGTTGGTGGTACAGCGATCCCGCGTCGTCGAGCTGCTTGCGTCCAAGAAAGAAGCCGAGCAACGTCAGCAAAATGTCCTCGCGCAGAGCCGTCGCGCCATGCTTGATCTGCAGCACGAAGCGAGCCAGAAGGTTGCCGCCCTCAGTCAAGAACTGAAGAAGGCTGAGCAACGTCAGCGCCTGACGCAGTTGGTCGCCCCGGTGAACGGCACCGTACAACAGCTGGCTATTCACACCAATGGCGGCGTAGTCACCGAGGCGCAACCCTTGATGGTTATCGTCCCCAGTGACCAGCCAGTGGAAGTCGAGGCCATGCTGGAGAACAAGGACATCGGCTTCATCCGGCCAGGCCAGGAAGTGGAGATCAAGGTCGAGACTTTCTCCTTCACTAAGTATGGCGTAGTGCACGGCACCGTCGTCAGCGTCTCCAACGACGCCATCGAAGATGAAAAGCGCGGTCTGATCTACAGCACCCGTATCCAGTTGAAAGAAAACAGCATCCGCGTCGGTAATAACCAGATACCGCTGTCACCGGGCATGTCTGTGCGCGCAGAAGTAAAGACGGATAAGCGCAAAGTAATCGACTACTTCTTGAGCCCCCTGAAGGAGTATCAAAGCGAGAGCTTGAGTGAGCGGTAAGCAGCCGTAGTACGGCTACAGGAGTATCACCCTAAGCAGAAAAACTGCAGGGAGCGTCAGGATGAAAGTGCTGTTTATCCACCAAAACTTCCCCGGTCAGTTCCGGCATATCGCACTGCATCTGGCCCAGCAACCGGGCGTCGAGGTGCTGGCCATTGGTCGTGATACCGCCCCCGGGCTGCCTGCTATAAAACTGCTGCGCTACAAACCGCAGCGTGGCACCACGGCAGCTACCCATCCGTATTTGCGCAGCTTTGAAGATGCCGTGCTGCACGGTCAGCAAGTGTTGCGTCTGCTGTTGGACCTCAAGCGCAAGGGCTACCGGCCCGACGTAATAGTCGCCCATCCTGGCTGGGGCGAAACGCTATACGCCAAGGACGTCTTCCCGGATGCCAAGCTGATTCATTTTTGCGAGTTCTACTACCACGCCCATGGTGCCGATGCGAACTTCGACCCAGAGTTTCCGTTGAGCCTGGATAGCGCCGCGCGGCTGCGCACCCGCAACAGCCTGCACCTGCTCAACCTGGAAAATTGCGACCTGGGCATCACCCCAACCCAATGGCAATACAGCCTGCACCCCGAGGCGTACCGGCATAAATTGCGGGTCATTCACGAAGGTATCGATACCGAAAGTCTTGGTCCAGACCCCGACGCAAAGCTGCAGTTGCCCAACGGCAAATGGCTGCAGGCCGGCCAGCCAATTGTCACCTTCGTGGCGCGCAACCTGGAACCCTACCGTGGCTTTCACACCTTCATGCGCTCGCTACCACAGTTGCTTAAACAACATCCCACTTGTCAGGTGGTGATAGTTGGCGGCGATGGTGTCAGCTACGGCAGCCTACCCAAAGATGTCCCTAACTGGCGTAGCAAGCTACTTGCGGAAAATCAGCTGGATCTAAGTCGCGTGCACTTTCTCGGCAAGGTTCCCTATGAGACTTACAAGAAGGTGCTGCAAGTCTCGGCGGCACATGTCTACCTGACTTACCCCTTCGTGTTGTCTTGGTCGTTGTTAGAGGCCATGGCCAGCGGTTGTTTGATTATTGCCTCAGACACCGCACCGGTGCGGGAAGTGATCAGCCATGGTGAAAGCGCCTTGTTGGTTGACTTCTTCGCTGCCGAACAACTGGCCGAGCAACTGTTAGCGGCATTAAAACAGCCGCTGGAGTTGCGCGATGAGTTAAGCGCGGCGGCGCGGGAAACTGCACAGCGGTATTCGATAGCGCAGGGTGTTGCGGAGTATGTGCGAGCTATGAATTGCATGCTTGAACGCGGGCGAAAGAAAGTTAGAGAAAACGCTAAAGTATAGAAATTAAACGCTAAGAGAAAATCCCATGAGTTTTTTGTTGTTTGCTGGTAGTGGACTGCGGCGAAGATTAATTAGCGCGGGAATATTTTTTGGCGTAATTTCTTCGGTGTTGATAATTTCAGGATGCAAAGAGGAAGGGTCTGAGTTCTATATTCCGCCAGACGATATGCAGTGTATTGAATATACGAAAGCAGCGATAGAGAAAAGAGGTGAAAGTTACGCTGAATACACGGATAAAGGTATGAGGTCTGGCGAAGCTGTATGGGTTGCTGGAAAAAAATTCGATTTTAATTATGCAGAAAGCAGTGCTGGTAACTCTGAGTTTATCTTCCTTAATGGGTATTACCGAGTAAGTAAGGAAGGTAAGGGGTATCCAGGGGTTCGCGTGCGAATGAGAACCACGGTGACGGAACTTCAAAAAAATATGCATGATTCGATACAGTCCACCCTTGATCCAGCCAAGCCTTATTTTGAGATTGAGATTAGCTGTAAATTAGGTGTCATTCCACCCCAAGAGGGAAGATTTGAGATTGAAAAAATTCTCCCTGATGTGGTTGTGGGGGATATTTCAGATTATGTCGTCAGATTTAATAATGCTCTTGGATTTTATGAAGTAAGTGATGCGATTAAAGGCAAAGGTCCGGACATATATTTCCTGAAAGGAAGTGGTGGCCAGGTTGAGGCGGGATATCCACATATACGTTGTGATCGGAGAGACTCTGGAATCAGCGGTGGGACCTGTTTTGCAAAAATTGTTCCGTGGCAAAATATTGAACTTCGTTATCACTTTCCTAAAGCACAGCTTGTCGACTTTGCAAGGATTTATGAGTCGACCATGAATTTAATTGATGGCGCATATATAAAGGGAGAAAATTAATATGAAAGCTACTATGACGGAAGTTCAGCGGGCTCGTTTCAGAGAGTTGAGTGAGCAGGCAGCTCTAAATGCAGCTGACCCTGTCAAGGCGGTTGGTGCCTATGCTCCCGTATATGGCTATATGATCGAGTGTTTTGCGCCAGTCGTGGCTGCTATGCTTGATTTGGGCAACATAGATCCATCTGGGCCATCGAACATTACAGATGCTGCGGCTCTGGCACTTGCAATGGCTACATTAGATACAGATACGAAAAACTCGGTAATATGGTTGATCGGTGCCTCTGGGGTGAATTCGGGGGAGGGTTTGTTCTCGTCGGTTATCCGTGAATATAACGTATTTCAGATGGCCATGCGTTATGGCAGCACTACGGATTCTGATTCGGCGCTAATAAAGGAGAAAATACAAAATGCTTCGAATGCGGTGGGTGCACTGCTGGCGGCACAAGTTATAAATCTTGATTATATTCTACCGGACGTCGGCGCTATTGGAGAGACCGACCTTCGCGGTGTGGTCGATACCTTGTTTACGCAGAATGGCGATAACTTACCTGGCGGTGAGCTGTATTTAAATCAGGCATGGCCAGGAATTGTCATGCTAAATAAGCTCGGCGAGACACTGTTTGTAGACAGGTTGCTTCAGGTTGGTAAGAATGATCAGGTTGATCATGTCGACACTGTTAGTGACTTGAAAAATATGCTTTTTTCTTGGGCCGCTTTCGAGGCCGCTTACGCAGAAACAGCCAAGAAAATTATTTCAGTTACAATTGAGGATGTTGCGGTCGGTTTAAATATCATGGGGGTGTCTGATTTTACGGATATCTTGCCAAAAGATCTTTACTTGAATTTATTGGCGCCATCGAATTCGAATGCCAAGAAATATTTAGGGCAAATCGTTAGTCTAGGATCGGATACAATACTCAATCTATTGATGAGTAGTTTTCAAGGTAAGGTCGTCAACGAAGTTACCCCAGACAATTTTATTCAGAAGGCGTATGAGTTTTTCAATAGCTCAACTGTTGGCGATGAAAGAACAAAAACACTTACTTGGCTTGAGGACGATTCGGAAAAGTGGATTGAAGCAGCTAAACAAAATGATGCTAAAGGCATTGCATATCGAAATGCGCTGAATGCTCTGAGCATCTTCGCTGTCGAGCCTTCTAACGCGGCAGGGCTTGATCTGTATGATGCCAACACTGGCCAAGGGTCACTGACTCAGGAGTGGATTGCCGATCGAGCAGAGATGTTGTCATGGGTTATGAAAACCCGATCAATAGACGGTAGTGATTTTCTTCCTGTGACCGCAGATAACGGCTTGAGTTTGTATTTCTCTGATTCAGCCTCAAACATGAATTTGTCTGTAGCGAATACTATTAACGATCCTAATGCACGCCGTTTTTTGTTTGGTGATGACAGCGGCAACACTTTGGTGGGTGGTGCTCGGGAAGATCACCTATACGGAATGTCCGGCAACGACATTCTCAGTGGTTACGCTGGTGCTGACTACCTAGAAGGCGGCAGCGGCAATGACAAGCTATATGGCGGCGAAGACAACGACACGCTTATAGGCGGTGAAAATGATGATGATTTTTATGGCGGCGAGGGCCATGACCTACTCAATGGCGGGCAGGGTAATGATAGTTATCATTACGAGTCAAATGGCGGCACTGATGTAATTACTGATTCGTTCGGTGATAACAAGCTTTTTATTAATGGTGGTCCGGTTGGCAAGATTTACTCGCGCGCAGACTCGCCCGACAATTTCTATGATGACAATGGGAATTTATATCATCGCAATACGAATGGTGATTTAACTGTTGCTGTTTTTGGCAGCCAGGCAGGCTCAATAGTAATTAAGAATTTCTTTGTTGGTGGCTCGGCCAACAATTTTGGCGTTTCGTTTGAGAATAAAGACCCTAAAAAGCCGGAGGCTCCTACGCCGTCAGGATCGGCACATAATGTCGGCAAGGGCATTCTAGGCAAGGCTTATTATATTGATCAATCTGATGGCTCGATTGATGCTGTTGACTACTATATAGAAAATACATTTGATGGGCGCAGCTCTACTGCCAGCGAACAAGATGATCTTGGTAACAGCCTGAGTCAGGTTCATTTAAATGATAAGGCCCTGGTGTTCGATTCGACCATCTACAATGGATCTTCAACCGCTTCGTCAAATTTTGAGGGCGGTAACAAAAACGACACTTTGACGGGTGGAAATGGTTACGACTCATTAAGCGGTGGAAAGGGCGACGATGAGCTAGACGGGAAAGGTGGATACAATACCCTTGTTGGTGGCGAGGGCCATGATCATATTCTTGGCGGCTCAGGTACAAGTTTTATATTCTTGGATAAAGTTGACGATAAAGATTCCGGCGGTGAAGGTGACGATTTTGCAGAGGGTGGTTCAGGCTCGGATTTCATTAGTGGCGGCGGCGGTGATGACTATATAGATGGTGGCGAGGGCGAAAATGCTCTAGCTGGCGGATCTGGTAAAGACACGCTTATCGGCGGTGCTGGTAATGATAAATTCTTTGGCGATGGATTTATTGAGCAATTGAATGGTGGAGTGATTACTCGCCTACAAGCGGATAGTTCATCAAGCAAGAGTACTTATGACGACTATATAGATGCTGGCGAGGGAAATAATGAGGTTACTGCAGGCGCTGGTTCCGACCTCATAATCACAGGGGGTGGAAAGGATAAGATTCACGGGGACTTGTCAACAATTGATCGATATCAACCGGGCCTTAAGGAAAGCTATGTTGCTCTCGCTCCAGCAATGCACGGTAATGACACTATTTATGCTGGTGCAGGCGAGGATCAAGTATTAGGTGGCGGCGGTGATGACTTTATAGATGGTGGCGGCGATGATGATTTGTTATGGGGCGACGAAGTAGATGTCGATGACACCAACCTTGTAGGTAATGATGTACTTTTTGGTGGCACTGGAAACGATCAACTCGTCGGTGGTGGCGGCGATGATCAGCTCTATGGCGAAGCGGATAATGACAATATTTTTGGCGCTAAGGGCAATGATACGTTAGATGGCGGATCTGGTAATGATTCGCTTTCTGGAGGCGACGATCATGACTATATTTTTGGCGGGGATGGGGTAGATAGTATCTGGGGCGGGGATGGCAACGATGTTATCGATGCTGGACTTAAAGACGATAAAGTTTGGGCTGAAGTAGGTAATGATTTTATTCGTGGCGGCGATGGTAATGATTCGCTCATGGGTATGGCGGGTAACGACACTATTTATGGTGATGACGGCAATGACAGCCTCTGGGGAGAAGCCGGCAGCGACAATCTCTCCGGCGGCGATGGCGATGACTGGGTGCAGGATTGGTTCGATGCATCTTCAGGTGACCGCAATGTACTGCAAGGCGATGGCGGCAACGATACGGTGCTCTCTTCAATCGGCCAGGACCGTCTCTACGGCGGTGCTGGTGACGATCATGTTCAGGCAGGCAGTAACGATGATCTGCTATTCGGTGACTCAGGATCTGATGCGCTATTGGGGCAGGAGGGTAGCGATAAGTTAACTGGAGGCCGTGGTGATGACTATTTGTTTGGCGGCTCAGGGGACGATGATTATCGCTTTGAAAGTGGCGATGGTTTTGACTACATCAGCGACAACAGCGGGAACATCACGCTCATTTTCGGCGCCGGCGTTTCTGCCGCAAGCCTACTGATTCAGCAGAGCCCACATACCACCTATATCAATTACGGCGCTGACCAGATCAGCATGTCTAATAGCTCGTTCTTGAAAATCAGTGAAGCCAAGTTTGCTAATGGTGACTCATTAGACTTGGGTGATCTTCTTACAAAGATCGACCTGAGCAAGCGCAAGACGTCTCAGACGCTTAGTGACGTAATGTCCTCGGGGCAGTTTCTTGGTAGCAGTGTCGACAAATTCGGCTGGTTTGGCGGTCAACTTTTGGGCGTTAACTCTGCGCTCGCCGGTATCAATTTGAATGATCCCTCTACCTGGGTCGCCAGCGGCGCGGTTTCCTTGAGCGGTCCGATGCTTTACTACAAGGATGCTGCTGGGAATGTCCTTTCACCGGTCATTGACGAAAATGGGAATGCTCAGGTTCCGGCTGGCGCAGTGACAGAGTTTGTTCTCTGGCCGGACGGCAGTCTGTCTTCGAAAGCAGCTAATGCCGTAACTGAAAACACCCAATTGAGCGATCCGAATGCTCCGCCGACTAAGCCTGTAGGTGCAGCAGGCGATACCTCTGGGGTCAATGCTGACGATCAGGTTCTGCAAGGCACTTCTGGCAACGATACGCTCTCGGGCGGTGCTGGCAATGATCTGATCAGAGGTGGTGACGGTAATGATTCGCTGTCGGGCGGCATGGACAACGATCTGTTATTTGGTGGAGCAGGCAATGACACCTTGGCCGGCGAAGCGGGTGTTGACTTACTAGATGGCGGGGCTGGTAACGATCTTTTGGATGGCGGCGCCGACAATGACACGCTTGACGGCAAGTCGGGCGATGACAGCCTTCTGGGTGGCGCTGGTAACGACGAGTTGATCGGTGGTGCTGGCAGCGACACGCTTGTGGGTGGCTCAGGTTCGGATGTTTATCTGTTCT
The DNA here is from genome assembly GCF_059567785.1 of Pseudomonas sp. BGA-UO-ETr-WB11. Classification (NCBI taxonomy): domain Bacteria; kingdom Pseudomonadati; phylum Pseudomonadota; class Gammaproteobacteria; order Pseudomonadales; family Pseudomonadaceae; genus Pseudomonas; species Pseudomonas sp. BGA-UO-ETr-WB11. The sequence goes on from NZ_JCAQOS010000007.1 coordinate 628,082, forward strand.
CACTAGGTGATGGTGCGGACACCATCGATAACACGGATGCCAGCAATGGCATGGATATGATTGAGTTCCAAGATGACATAGATCCGCAGAATATCTCCGCCAAACGGCAAGACAATGACCTGTTGCTAAGCATCAAGGGCACGACTGACAGCCTTCGCGTACTGGGTTTCTTTGAACAAGACGGAGCGACGGCCAAAGCTGTTGATCGTATTTCATTCGTCAGCTCGTTCACCAAGTGGAACATCGAAGACATCAAACAAATGGTGCTTATCGGCACCGAGCAGGCCGATGAGTTGATCGGTTACAACGCCTCTGATGATGTCCTCGTGGGGTTGGCGGGTGATGATCTGATCAAGGGAGCTGCTGGGAATGACAGTCTCACGGGCGGCACGGGTAATGATGTTCTAGAGGGCGGGTCAGGCAGTGATACCTACGTATTCACGCGTGGCGATGGCCAGGATCAGATCATCGACCTGGGCGGGGAGCAGAATATTCTGCGCTTCGAGGCTGGCGTTGCGGTCAACCAAATTAGCGGGCGGCGAGTGGGTAATGATCTTGCGCTGACGATTGTCGGAAGTCAGGACATTATTACCATCAAGCGTTTCTTTGAAGGTGCCTTGCCGACGCTGTCCAAAGTTGTGTTTGCCGACGGTGGCGAACTAAGTGTCGAAGCCCTTAAGGCATTGGTACTGATTGGTACAGATGCAGCAGATACGCTGACCGGCTACCAAGGAGAGGATCTTCTTCAGGGTAAGAAAGGTAACGACACCCTCAGTGGCGCTGGCGGTAATGACACCTACGTGTTCGAACTGGGTGATGGGCAAGACACGGTTCTGAACCAGGATGCCGCCCCTGGCCGGCAGGATATGATCCGCTTTGGTGAGGGCATTTCTCTAGCGTCTGTGGCGGTCAACCGTACGGGACAGGATTTACTGCTGAGTTATGGCGTTGGTGACAGCATCACAGTGAAAGGCTTCTTCGACAGTGAAGGCAACTCGTCAATGTCGATTGATCGGATTGAGTTCGCTGGCGGTGAGGTGTTGAGTCGCCAAGATCTGTTGAGCACCGTGCTAATCGGTAAGGATGGCGATGACAGTATTCAGGCCTACGCTACTGCCGACACCCTCAGCGGCGGCAAAGGCGATGACGTCTTGATGGGCGGAGCTGGCGATGACACTTACCTCTACCAGGTCGGCGACGGCAGCGATGTGATTGTGGAGCAGACAGGAAATGATCGACTCTCGTTGGTAGATCTCGTACTGAGCCAAGTCACCCTGCGTCGCGAGGAAAATGACCTCGTAGTTAAGGTCAACGGTAGCGGTGAAAGCATTCGAGTGCAGAATCACTTCGACCCCGAGTCAAAGGCTACCGGCCTACAAGGCCTTGAGTCGATCCGTTTTGCCGACGGCCAGGTTTTGGACGCTGCGGAAATCGCAATGCAAGCGGTTGCTGGTAGCTCTGGGGATGATCTGATTGTTGCGCACCCTGACGCTGACTTCATCGACGCTGGAGCCGGTAATGATGATGTACAAGGGCTCAACGGCGACGACTTCATCAGTGGCGGTGCAGGAATGGACAGCCTGTCGGGTGGCGATGGCAATGACAGCCTCTTTGGTGATGCCGGCGATGACCTGCTCAACGGCGATTGGGGAGATGATCAGCTGCAAGCTGGTGAGGGTAATGACACGCTCATAGGCGGTGGAGGCGCAGATAGCCTCTATGGTGAGACAGGCGACGACCTGCTGACCGGCTCAGGGCTCCTCGATGGTGGCGACGGTAACGACATCCTCAATGGTGAGGGCGCTGACACACTGAGTGGCGGAGCAGGAGACGACAGCCTGATCGCTTACAGCGATGCCTGGGATCAACTGAGCAATACGCTGCAAGGTGGCGCTGGCAACGACACGCTCTATGGCTCGTTCGGCGAGGACACCTATCTCTTCAATCTTGGTGATGGTAAGGATTTGATCATCGAGCGTCGCGATGGTGAGGACTACACCAATATTGAGGCCTCATTTGATGTTTTGACCTTTGGTGAGGGCATCAGCCGTGCGAGCCTGAGCTTTGTCCGCCATGGTGATGACCTTCTGATCAGTCTGGCCAATGGAACCGATGCGCTGACCGTTCAGAACTGGTTCCAAGAGCCTACTGAGCACTTCAAGCTGGATCGGATAGATTTTGCTGATGGTTCGTCCATGACCGTGGATGAGATCGAGAACAGTGTCCGGATTCTTGGTACTGACGCAGCCGATCAGTTGCTGGGGTATCGCGACCGCTCTGAGCAACTGGACGCGGGCGCAGGCAATGACCAGGTTTGGGGCCGTGCCGGCGATGACAGGTTGCTAGGCGGCGACGGTAACGACTATTTGGATGGCGGTAGTGGTAATGACCGACTCGAAGGCGGTTCCGGTAAAGACTCGTTGTTTGGCGGTATCGGTGCTGATGAACTGGCGGGCGGCGCAGGCGACGACTACTACGCGGTCGAGGACGCTGGCGATGTGGTCAGCGAATACGCCGGTGAAGGTGATGATTTCGTTCGCACCACCGTTAGCTTTACGCTGGGTAATAACGTCGAGCGGCTGGCCAGTGATGGCTCGGCAGATTTGCTGCTTACCGGCAACGCTCTAGACAACGGGATTTGGGGTAACGCCGGCAATAACCTGCTCACAGGCCTTACTGGCAATGACTATCTCGTCGGTGGTGCAGGCAATGATGTGTACCACTTCAATCGCGGAGATGGTCAGGATACGTTCGATAACACCGACGTGATTACAGCAGTCGATACGTTGAGATTCGGTAGCGGTGTAACAGATAACGATGTTCTGGCATTCCGTCAGGGTGAAAACCTCTTCATCAAGATCAAGAGCAGTACCGACCAGATCGCTTTGGCCGGTTACTACTCGGCGGACACCAACAGTGGCGGACTTACCTACGATCGTAAGATCGAGCGTGTTGAATTTGCTAATGGGGTGGTCTGGGATCAGGCGAAGATTCAGGAAGTGGTTGATCGCGCATCGAATAATCATGCGCCGGTTGTGAGCTCTTCGGTTCCGACGCTTAAAGCGAGTCAAAGTGCTGCTTTTAGTTATGTATTTGCGGCGGGGGTCATTACTGATCCAGATGCGTGGGACTCCATCACTTACAGCGTAACGATGCAGGATGGTTCGGCACTGCCGAGCTGGTTGGCTTTTGATACGCAAACCAGAACCCTATCGGGCACGCCTACATCAGCCAACGTGGGTAACCTACAGTTTGTACTCTGGGGCACCGATAACTATGGCTCAGCCGCAGGCACTTACGTAACGCTGACAGTTTCACCACCCAACCGAGCGCCGGTATTGGCCTCTGCTCTGCTTGATCAGACGGTCGCCGAAGGCGCTGCATTAAGTTACACCGTTCCCAGTGGGGCGTTCACAGACCCGGATGCAGGTGATGCACTGACTTACAAGGCGACCATGGCAGATGGCAGTGCTTTGCCCGGCTGGCTGACCTTCAATGCGAGTACGCGCCAACTCACAGGTACTGCACCGGTAAACGGCGCAAGCACACTCAGTGTGTTGGTGACCGCAACCGATAAAGGCGGCCTCAGTGTTAGCGATATCTTCAATGTTGGTATCACCGTTCAGAATCTCACCCTCAATGGAACCTCCGGAGTCGACACCCTCAATGGGCGTTCTGGCAACGACACCCTGAGCGGCAGTGGCGGTAACGACACACTTAATGGCAATGCAGGTGATGACCGGCTGGATGGCGGTAGTGGCATCGACAGCATGAAAGGAGGTATTGGTAATGACACCTATGTGCTGGATAGCGCCTCTGATGTAGTGACTGAAAACGTCAACGAGGGCACCGATACGGTTCAAACAGGTATCAGCTTGAACAAGGACCTCATGGCTAACGTCGAAAACCTAACGTTGACTGGAACCAGTGCTATCAGCGGACGAGGCAATGCGCTGGATAACATCCTCACGGGCAACAGTGCGGCTAATACCTTGACTGGATATGCCGGTAACGACCGACTAATTGGGCTTGGCGGGGCCGACACCATGATTGGTGGGCTGGGTGATGACACCTATGTCATTGATGTTGCCACTGACAAGGTGACTGAGAGTGCCAATGAGGGCGCTGACACCATCGAGTCGAGCGTGACGTTGTCGTTGGCCAATTTCGCCAACGTGGAAAGCCTGACGCTCACGGGCACGAGCGCCATCAACGCGACGGGTAGCAATCTCAACAACGTCCTAGTCGGAAATGCCGGTAACAATGTCCTGACTGACGGTGTTGGTAACGACCGTTTGGACGGTCAGGGCGGTACGGATACGCTGACTGGCGGAGCAGGTAACGATACCTACGTACTGGGCCGTGGCTACGGTGCAGATACGGCGATTGAGAATGACGCCACTGCGGGCAACACCGACATGGCTCAATTTCTTAGTGGCATCGCCACCGATCAGCTGTGGTTTAAACAGGTGTCGGGGACCAACAACCTGGAAGTGAGCATTATCGGTACCTCTGACAAACTCACCGTAAAAGACTGGTATGTCGGTGCTGCAAACCATATCGAGCAGTTCAAGACCAGCGATGGTAAAACGCTGCTCGATAGCAAAGTACAGAACCTGGTGAATGCCATGGCTGCCTTCGCACCGCCTAGTGCAGGACAAACCAGCTTGCCATCTAACTACCACGCCGCATTGGATAGTGTGATCGCCGCTAACTGGCAGTAGTGGTTTGTTGATGTGAACACAAGGCCCATCTCGTATGGGCCTTGTGTTTTTCAGTGACAGAACTTGTTGTTCATTACGGATGCAATTTTGTGTGCAGGATCAATGCAATTGGGTGTTCAGAAGCAATGCAATTCGGTGTGTATGTCAACGCGATTATGCAGTAGATGAAATAGAGCGCCCAGCCGGTTCAGAAGTAGCTGTTGCTCCTGCCGTATCTCACCTGCGGCTATCAAGTGGACAACACTGCTGTTTCCGGGCTGTTGAGGTCGTCGACGTGAACTACGGAAGCTGAAATCATGAACCAAAATCTCACGGCCGCAGGAGAACCACGATGAGGAAAAAAGGGGAAGCGATGAGGGCGCGCATTCGTCTGGTACACAAGCAGCGTTTGGATGCCGATATGGCGGCGCACCTGTGTATCACCATGTTCTATGCGAAAGAAATGGGGATGGAGTTGGGGTGGAGCGTGGAACAACGCTACATGCAGATACTCAAGACGAAAATGATGATCGCGGGAGGACATTCAAAGATGTATGTCGCCGATGATCCGAGCGGGATACCAATGGGCATGATCATTGTGACCAAGACGAGCAAGCCGAAAATTCGGCGTATGGAGGCAATTACTGTTTTCTCGCCGTACCGCAGAATGGGGGTGGCGAGAAGCCTTATGGCGGAGGGCCGAGCAGGCGGAGAGCTTCACTCATACGCGGTGCCCAGTGCAGTGCAATGGCATTTGGCCAATGGGTTCCGGCAGCTGGGAGAGCAAGACGAAGAGGGGACAATTGAGATGTTCACGGGAAACTATAAGCCCGAGTACAAATTTGATTTCGCGGCGCCTATTCCTACACCACAGGACATGCGTGCGATGAGGGAACTAGGGACTATGGAAGAGCAACGCAGGCCTTGGTAGGCGATACGCTGAAAAGAGCCAAGGAGACAGGGGTTTGAGTTGCCCACACCGGTGCTACTCACGGTGTTGCTAACGGACAGGAGCTGCCCTTCGGTTCGGCTAGACGAATGACCATTTCAGGCTGATTGCAGACCTCCAGCCTTCTCGAATTTTCCGGAGCCGAGCCGCTCCTGTCCAGACACTAAAGGGGCATGCCGAGACAGGGGGGAATTCATTCATTTCTTTTTCAGGCATGCGAGTCATCTCGATATCCCCTCAGCGGGGCAGAAATATAAATCCGACAGGCGCCGCTGATTGCGCTGACTCAGGAAGCAGCAGATGCAGAAATGAAAAACCCCGCCAGATTGCTCGTAGCGGGGTCTTGTTGAGGACTCAGTCCTCAGATGGAGCGGGGCACTGCACCAGCAGCAATACAGCTACACCAGATGGCAGAAACGCACATGGAAACCGACTTAAACAGCGCCACACTAATTTCTCTCATCATAAAACTACCCTCATTCGCGAATTGAGCCGTCGCGATCAGCAGATCTGGGGTCACGGAAAACGCAGTCACAAGGACTGCCAAGACGAACAGCACTGCCATTTGAGTAGCTGACATAGCCGCCGGAGTTGAACCGGTTGCTCCCCGAAATCGGGCTTACCAATCCTAAACCCGTAAGATCGATAAGATGGGGAAATATTCGGCCATTCGACCATTCGATGCAACGCCTAAATTGGCGCAAAGTCGTTAAATCGTCTATCAGTGATCAATAGTCTCACCTCGGATAGACATCATGACTAAACCAATAGCGTTTAAAGCATCATTGCTACTTTGCTGGGCAGCGGCCACTTGGGCGACTTACACATCCGCCGAACAAGAGCAACAAAGCAATGGGGTCGATGCTGTCCAACACGAACCAACTATTCGATCAGACTCCGCACCAGAACCCGCCCCTGCACCGAACTTTCACCTTGACGATCTTAAGTTGATGAATGACTCAGCTGAGATTGCTGCACCTGCCCCACCCAAAGAGTTCTCTGAGGACATGGCTATCGACGGTCACTCTCATCTCCTCTCAATAATTCGAGACCAGGAGGATCTAATCATTCACCTTGAGAAAAAAATCCACCTACTGGAAAGTCAATTAAATGCCAAGCAATGACCAAACAATTGAAGAGCTGAAGGCTCAAATTGCAGCCAAGAAGGCGACTGCAGCCACATGGACTACTTCCGAGACTCCTAGCGTCAAGCAACAATCTTGGTGGTCTGTAAACGAAGCAATGACCATAAGCTCAGCAGTCTTAGTATTCGGATTTGTCATCGTTGTAGTTGTGGGCTACCTACTTGGCAAGGGAATAGCATCTGAAAACCTGCTAAGAACATTCGGAACCATCCTCATTATCATTGCATCAGTTTTCTTGGTTGTGGCGGGTTACTCTGATCAGCAAATTGCACCGGTCATGGGCCTACTTGGAACAATCGCAGGATATTTACTTGGCAAATCTGGAAGCGAAAAGGAATCACCTAAGACCTAGGTTCCACCGCCCTATAGCACCCCTTCATTCTGCAAAACCTTCGCAGAAAGCGCCACAGCCTCTCCCGCCATCTCATCAAGGACAGAGTAGATATCGCTTCGCCACCGCCTTCGATTTCTGGCCGGGAGTCGCCGGTTGTAAAAGGCTGGTGTCGGCCCAGAGTGTGTAAAAACGCGCAGCTCAAATCGAAGTACGCGCGTCTGCGTGAAATCTAAAATTTGTCGCTAGGTCAGCAGACCAAGATTTCGCATAGAAGCGAGATTTTCTGCGCAGTTGGGGGCCGCGAGCGTGCTCAAAAACGTTTTTACACAGCCTGGGCCACAAGGCGACGCTTGTTATGACACCGGAAGATGGAATGAGCGAGTTCGTCATCCATTCGACCACCCGAAGAAACGGGCTGCAGCTTCACGCAACTCTGTTGTGGTGCCAGCTCCGGCGTTGCCGAGCACACGACAAGCCGACAAGCCCCACGCGTCAGGGCGACGCAGAGGTGCCGGGCATCCATGTTTTCATGGGAGGGAATGACGGCCACCTTTGAGCAGCAGGGGCTGCCACTCACACGGCGATCCAGCTGTCGACTCTCGTGGCGATTGCGCTCCCGCTCGCGAAGGGTAGCGGCGCGCAAAAAACGGCTTGGGGTGCCGATGTTTATTTTAGCCGCTTCGCTTCCCCGCCCTTGAATTCCGATTTAGCGACCTCATCTGATCTCAAAGAGCCAGTACGCATCAGTGCTCCTGATATTTCAAGGAGGCTTCATGGGAAAACAAGAAAAAGCCAATGTCGCCACCGGTCGCTACGACACCGACGACGTTACAAAGCGTGTCGTGTGGACTCAGGCTGCAGGCCATTGTGAGCTGTGCGGCACCGACCTCATGTACGACTACCGTGCAGGTAAGCCCATGAAATGGGGCGAGGTAGCCCACATCCTGCCAGCTAGCCCAAAGGGTCCACGGGGTCGATCTGACCATGACGAAGCCAAGGCCGCGTCGCTTACCAACGACCCAGCTAATCTCATGCTTCTCTGCCCTGGCTGCCATGACAAAATTGATCGGGATGCTGATGGATATCCAGAAAGCGATCTTAGCGGCCTGCACCAAGCGTACTTGGAACGAGTCCGGCTAGCGGCAACCACTCCTGAGGGTGGAAGAGCGATTCCAGTAATTGTCCAAAGCCAGCATTTCGCGACGAACAACGACATCCCCGTTCGTGATCTGTTGGTGGCGATGTCTTCAGAGGGACTGACTGCATTCGATCATCCCATCAAGATCACTTTTCCGGCCCCGAGCCATCGTGGCAGGGATGCCCACTATTGGCTGAGTATTCAGGACAATATTCAGCACGAATTAGAGCAGCAGCTAAAGCGCCGCGGAGGAGCCTATGGTGATGCTCCTGCGCTGGCCGTAGTGGGCGTGGCAGATATCCCGGCGCTAATCATGCTAGGGCAGTCTTTAGGTGATCGATCCAAGCGCCTGCTTTTCTCGTTCAATCGCGAGCACCAACTACGTTGGCCTGACCAGTCAGCCGAGCCTCCGGAGTTTGTGTTCACACCGCCCGCGGATGGTGAAGGCCCGCTTGCTTTGGTGTTGTCTATCTCCGCGCAAGTCCCTACTCGCGATGTCGAAGAGGCACTGCCTGGCGCACGTATCGCAGAGCTGACCATCCCAGTTCCTAGCTACGCGATGGTCCAGAACCGGCGCGTGATACACGCGTTTCGCGACGCTCTACAAACACATTTGAGCCGGCTTGAGGCCATGACTGCAGACACAATCCATGTGTTTGCGGCGATTCCCGCTGCTTTGGCAATTGAGTTCGGTGCCTTGCTCACCACGCAACACCAACACGCCTACCTGATTTTCGATCGAGATAAAGACAACCAAAATAGGTTCACGCCAACACTACAGTTGGGCCACCAAGCCCAGGAGGTTCGTTGATGTCCATGAGCAATGAGCAGACCAAGCGCGGGAGCTGGGAGCACTTTCTGCTCCGCGCCGCGAGGGAAATCTCACTGTCGGAAGCACAGTACGAGAAGATCAACGACCGATACTCCCAGTTGGAGCGGATCCTCAACGCGTCCGACAATCCACTACTGGCGGAGGCGCATATTTTTGTCCAAGGCTCCATGCGCCTGAAGACGACAATCAAACCCGTTTCTGGCGCTCCAGAAGATTTGGACACCATCGATGCGGACGCCATTATTTGGCTCCCTCATGCCCAAGGGGCTGAAGCTCAAGGAGTTCTGGATGCCATTGAGGAAAGCTTCAAAGCTGGCAGCCGCGTTCAGGAGGAAATCAAGCAGCTACGCCGGGGCATCCGGATCATCTATGCCGATGAAAACCCCGGATTCCACATTGATGTCACACCGGCGCGTGCCATCAATGGGAATTCTCAGGGCAACGGCGAAGGTAAGCTGGAAGTGCCAGATCGGGTAACTGGCTGGAAGGCGAGCAGCCCGATCCCCTACTCCAACTGGCTGCAAGTGGCTTCAAAACAGACGATTTCGTTGGAGCATCTGGCCGTCGCAAAAAGTCAGCGTACCTTTGATGCCGCCACTCAGGATCCACTGCCGCAGTATGAGGACTACCTCGATCAAGACCCACTTCGGGCAACGATTAAGCTGTTGAAGCGACATCGAGATGAGTGGGCCATTCGCACCAAAAATGCAGACCATCGCCCGATTTCGGCAGTCATCACCACACTCGCTACCCACGCCTACCTTGAAGTAGCGAAAGAGTCGCAGTCGGCGCCGCTAAAGCCACTGGACGCCATCCTAGAAATCGTCCGGCGGATGCCGGATCACGTCAAACGCCAGGGGAATGAATGCCTAGTCTGCAACCCGGCAGATAACGGCGAAAACTTCGCTGAGAAATGGAATAGGCCGCTCGACGGGCACCGTTACCGCCGGGCATTCAAGGAGTGGCATGAGATTGCCAGCGCATCAGTGTCCCTGGGGCTTGAAAGCTTCGAGTCCGCTGAGGCTTTTGCCAAAGCAGTGAAGGAAAACTTTGGCATGGGTCCTACCTTCATTTCGGCAGTGAACAGCGAAATTCCGTCCAATTGGACGATGCCTGGCCGCCCGGACGGAACCACCCGAAACTCCACGTCGATGGGGGCACTATTTGGTGGTTTCAGCGGAACAGCGGGCTCTCAAGAGGATGTGAAGCCAGTTGGGCGTCTTGGTTGATCACACCGATACGTCTCTGCAGCGCGGTATAGCCGCGCTGCGAGGCGCTATTGGCGAAGATGCCGCACTAGCGCTGCTTCGGCCTGCGGCCGCTCGGACCGGTGAAGCTGCGAGCTACTACTTTCCTCTGCCTGTTGACTATACGGGCACGGAGCGGCGGCTACGCATCAGCTTTCCCAAGAATTTCCCCCGCGGTGGGTTGGGGCTTACAGTCGAGCCCTCACCATGGCTTGTATGGCCTCACGCCATGGAAGTCGGGCTTTGCCTTCATGGCTTCCAGGAGCGCCCAGTGATGGGCGCCCCTGAATATGTTGTATCGGACAGCCTTGCTCGGTTACGCAAAATCGTTGATCTGTCCCGAATGGGATCATGCGCAGCTACTCGGAACGCCGAATTTCGACGGGAAATCACATCTTACTGGTCTAGGCAGCAGGGGCTGTCATTACAGAACCTAATTCTTCTCGATCGCCCCCAAACCGCCTCGAAGCTGTTTGCTCTTAGCGATCCTCGACAAACGTTGCTGTCTGGGCAAGAAACAGTCTGGCTCGCCACGGATCTGGCATCACTGAAAAGACACTGCCGGCGAACGATTGGCCGATCTCCAAGGATGCGAGAACCGGAGGCCCCAGGTTTCTACGCAAAGCTTCAGAGCTATCCGGACCTGCGTCTTCCAGCCCCTGAACTACTGCTCACATGGCTCATGCCGCATCTTGCTCCTGACGACAGAACGCAGCTGCTGGCTTGGTTCAATGAGCGCGGCTCATTGCCCAACCGCTGGATTGCATTGGAGCTTCCTGGGGATGTCAGTGCTCCGATTTACTGCCTTAATGTTCGGGCGTTCGGCCCACAGTTGGATCGAGGGTCGAGGTTTTACTTGCGATCAGCGCGGCGCCGGCCTGCAGTTGCGATCAATCATCCCCCAGTTCTGATCCGAGCAACGACACTGGATGTGCTGGATCGGACCGAGATATTGTCCCGTGACCTCAGTGGCATGGCGCAGAAACTCGAGGGGGCTCGCGTCGTTTGTGTTGGGGTCGGCTCGTTGGGCAGCACCGTCGCTCTCCAGTTGGCGCGCTCGGGTGTTGGGCACCTGACACTCATTGACCCGGACCACTTGGTCTCGGCGAATCTCGGCAGACATGTGCTCGGTGCCGATGACCTAGGCCTCCCAAAGGCCGAAGCACTTCAGGAACAAATTCGCAATGACCTACCCACTACGGAAGTCGCGGCGTTTGCAACCTTCGCCGAAGTGGTGATGTACAAGAATCCCGAGGTTTTTGAACAGGCGGATCTGGTGGTGGTTACTACCGCAGACTGGCAGTCGGAGGTGGCACTGTGGGGATCCAAGTCGAATGGTACCTCCTGGGGTTTACTCCAGGCCTGGAGTGAGCCTCATACGCAGGTGGGACATGCGCTCCTAGCTCCATCTGGTGCATTCGATGCTCGAGGCCTGTTCACAGACAACGGTGATTTTAAGCACAAGTTCACCGAGTGGCCGGAAGGTGGAGTCGTCGCTCTTCCCGCCTGCGGGGAGAGTTTCATCCCAGGAGGCTCTCTTGGAATGGTGAACATTGCTTCGATGGTTTCTCAAACTGCATTACGAGTGTTGAATGGAAACGTCGATAGCCCGAGCTGGATCAGCAGCATCAATAGGCCTGATGACGTGGTGACGCTGGGAGGTAAGTACCTTGGGCCTGAGCTACCTGCCGGAATGTATCAGGCTCAGTTGGAGCGCGACTGGCCGGAGACATTGGAGAGAGGTAAATGACGGCGATCGCCTGGCAATGGAGTTGGCCTGGGCTGAACACTCCTCTGTTGGTATCGCAGGAGGTCGCGAGCCTCCTGGAGAGCTATAGGCAGAAGCGCTTTGATGTAGAGCGTGGGGGCCAGCTATTCGTCGACCCCTCAAGCGCTACCGGACTGGTACTCGCCTTGGCGACTCGCCCTAATAAAGATGATCGGGCAGGCAGGACTTGGCTGGATTTGAATGCTCGTCGCTGCCGAAATGAAATTGAGCAGGCCAATGCTAAAGGTCTCCGCTTGGTAGGGTACTGGCATACACACCCGCAAAGCATTCCTATGATCTCCCCAACTGATATCGGGAGCTTTTCTCGGTTCGCCGCACACTACACCCAAGAGCTGCCGCACCCGATGGCAATCATTGTGGGCAACTCCAGTAGCCGTGATGGCATAAAGGCTTGGTCCTTCAGGGATGGGCGGTATCTTGAAGCCGCCTGGGGGCGCTGGTCGGGTTAACGGTTACGTGCTTCTGCCAACATAAGAGCGAAAAGCTCCCCCTGAAACCGTGCGTCGTCTAGCGCGTTATGGTTGGGCGCGCTTATGGGATTGAGCCGGGCGGTCATCTGGGAGGATTTGGTTTCCTTCCAGCGGCATCCGGTCACTCCCATGTAATACGCCTTCATGTCGATTGCGGTGAACCCAAAGGGGTTCGACCCAGAATACTTGTGGAAGTAATAGTTGATGAAGGACCAGTCAAACGGGGCATTAAGCCCCACGAAAACGACTTTCTGGTCTGCGGAGCAGACCTGGGTCAACCATTGCTCCAGCTTGAGCATCGCCGCCTGCGGAGCAAGCCCTTCGCTTTCGAGCTTGCGGAGGTCAAGACCCGTTACGGCCACGGCTTCCGGATCGAGCTTTAGGCCATCTGGCTGAAGCTCGAGATAGATTGACTGAGCAGGCTCCGAGACAAGGCAAGCCCCAATGGAAAGCAGGCTATAAATGCCCGGCACCGGTCCTGAAGTCTCGACATCGACGGAAACATAAAGCTCATCGTTCATATCTTGCCCCTTATCTTTCGGACAGTATGCTGCGAGTTGAATAAGGCGAACACCCCAACTCGATGGAGAAGTAATCGTCGTGGATAATGCTCGTGACTGTGTGACCAAGGAAATTGTTGAGGCCGAAGACCTCAAGCTGTTGGCAGTAGTGGACACCTATGGCTACCAGTGCACCGGCTGTGAAATCCAGGCTTTCCCGCGGTCCTACCGCCCGGAAAACCTATTGCGCGCTCACTTTCAAATTCGCGACCCTCATGGCCCAGATTGTGAGACGGAGAAAGAAAGCAAGGTTATCGCCCAGGGCAAGCGCGGCAGTATCCAGAAGGAGCTAGAGACCTCCCCTGGTTTATCCCCTGCCCGATTGCAACTTATTGATACTCGAACAATCGTCGACCCCGCCTTGCCTCGCACAGAGCAACAAACACAGAGCGTTGGTCGGCAGGACACTATGGGCAACACAGCTCGCAGAGAAGGACGGCGCGCTGCAAATAGTATTCGCCCAATTTGTCGTGCGTTTTTGCGCTTTCCCTACGATCGGCACCTCTCGCTCAAGGTCCCCGGCGTTACTCCAACTACTTATCAAACGGCCTTCAAGAAACTTCGCTCGGATGGATTGGGGCAGTTCGCTCAAGCGCGTGTGCTCTATGGAGAGCTGGCATGGTCTCAGGCCGTAGAGTCGCCTGAACACCTGACCATTTCGCTCAATGCGGGAGAGTGGAAAGATGAAAAGCTTACGCCCTACCAAGTGATCGTCCACTGGCGAGAATGGTCGGAGGTTGCACGCGGACGGCTCAAGAATGAGCTGGAAGTAGCCCGAAAGGAGGGAATGGAAGCCAAAAAAGCGAAGCAAGCGTCACGCAGCTATATCTTCTTTATTGGCAACCAAGGCTTACAGAATCCGGCACTGTTCCATGTGCTGGACCATAGGCTCATTTGCACCCTACACGACGAACTAGTGTTTCCGCCGAAGACAGCAGTTTCCTATTTAAACTGATAGAGCAGCTTCAGTTGAGTGGCGCAGTCCCGATGATGGACATTGATTCCTATGCGAAGTGGCTGACTAAAGACTAATTGTTCAGCTCTTGATCTATGCACATGATCACTCTCGTGGAAGGTTTGTGAAAACCGCTATGTGGTGGCTGGTAACGCTGACCACAGGCCTAGAGTCTTCAGGATGGACATCGGTTGCCCGCAGGTGGCTAAGGAGTAAGGGATGGCCCAGTCAAAAAAAATCAAAGTCATGATCTCAAGTCGTTGCCTTGACCATTTTCCTTTGGGTGGTGATCAGGCGCTCAGTCACATCCGCAAGCAGCTCAAGGCCGAGATTGAGTCCACGCTTTTTTTCGGAAAGCAGCTGTTTGAAGTGTGGATCAACGAAGATGCTCCGCCTGAGGATGCGACACAAGACAGCTGGGACGCGTGTCTAAAAGCGGTCAGGGATTGTGATGTCCTGATCGTGCTATCCAATGGTAATGCGGGATGGGCAAAGCGTGCTGGCGAGATTGGAATATGTCACGCGGAGTACATAGAGGGTTTGGCGAGCTCGCGAGGAAAAGTGCGCTTGATTGCCTTGCCTAACGTGCCCGTTGACACCGCTCAGGCTGACATCACGCAACGTAATCAACTTTTTCAGGACTATGTTGCACTGCAGTCCCCCTTTAGAGGCGGGAATGTCGCTACGACCGAGCAGTTACGTACGCGCGTGCATGAGGCGTTGTTGGACGCGGTTGTTGTCTTGACTCAGCGCGGGGTCACCTCCGCTGCATCCAGCCGTTTTGATATGGGCCAGGCTCTGGATTGGACGCGCCTTGACTTTCGGCAGCGTAAATCTGCAATGGAGAAAGTCTTGCGCGATGCTCTGGCCGCTTCTGGATGTGATGGAAATGAGCGGGGTGTGATTTCAGAGATAGCTGGCGTTAAGGTCGCAGTCCTTGTTCATGCGATACCGGCAGCCTTCACGGTCGCTGCGGCCCGTGAACTAGTGGGTAAACCTTTTTTACGTGACCACGAACAAATTGGCCTCCTAGAGGGGGCACAAGGGCCTATACATTTAATTGCATGCCATCGGGGGGCAACAGAAACCCAGGCTGCTGCGTTATTGGGTTTCGCTGATGCGACTGTCGTAAGTGGCTCCTTCGGCATATTTGTGGCGGACGATGTTCAGAAAGTGCAATTCGCATTCCTCGCCAATTGCCGAGACGAGTCTCATACCCGCCATGCTCTTCAGCGATTTTTGGAGTGGCTGGAGCAAACTGGTGAGGCGATGAACTTAGCCTCCAGAGCGACCTCCCGCGCCAAAATCGTTAAGGTTATCGCCGCCGAACTGACAAAGGACTAGCAGTTATGCCTAAAGCTATTTTCACCGTGGGGCCTGTGCTTTCATTCAGAGGAATCAAGGGGGCTCAATGGCAAGTGACTGCCCTGATAGGTATTCGCAAGGGATCAAAAATTCCGACATTGAGTGTCGACGGGCGTACATGTCCTGTGCCCAGGGTTCTTCTAGCAACCTCCCATGAGACAATTCTTCGGTATGACTTGAGCTGTGATCTCGGCCATCAAGAACGTGTCGTGCAGTACGGTATCGCAGGAGGCGGCCCTGAGTGGGAGTTCTCGATTCCTGGGCGCGAGTACGCCCCGAGGATCGCTTATGTATCTTGTAATGGTTATACCGATTCCAGCGGGTTAAGGAAGCTTGCTCGCCCTCAATATGCGGTCTGGGCTGACTTGCTCTGCAATCACGACAGCGCACTTCGTCCCAACGGCTATGTGCTAGATAAAGAACAGCTGTGGCATGAGGGACGTATCCACGATAAAGGGCTAAAGCGCTTTCATCTTCTGAGTATGGGTGGAGACCAGATCTACTTCGACTCCATTTGGGAGGACATCAACGCGCTCAAAAGGTGGGTCGGGTTGGCCCGCAAGGAGCAGCTTGAATTCAAGGTTAATGGCACCTTGGAAAAGGAGATAGAGGCGTACTATTTCGACCTCTACTCAACGCGTTGGCTACCTGAAACCAGGCGCGATTGGGGGCGTGAGTATAATCTTGATGCCGCGGATGCAATGGCTCGAATCCCGACGGTTATGATGTGGGATGATCATGACATTTTCGACGGTTGGGGCTCATATAGCCCGGCTATGCAGAACTGTCCGTTGTTTCAAGTACTCATACGGCATGCTCGCAGAGCATTCTGGGTTTTTCAGATGCAGCACGCACTGGAAGATTTGCCTCAACTAGAGGCTCTAAAGCGTGCGAATGTATCCATACAGGATCCCCAGTTCGAGCCCATACAGTGGGGCGAGCAGCTGAAGGATGACCCCCTGGCATTACCTCTTTTAGATTCCCAGCCCGGTTTCAGCTTCGGCCATCACCTTGGACCACTGTCTCTGTTTGTCGCTGATTTGCGTACTGAACGATCGCGCACTCAGATTATGGGTTCCTATACATGGACAGCTTTTCAGCAATGGCTTAACACCCTCCAGGCTGGAGAGCCTAAGCATCCAGGTAGCAAATGCCAGCACCTGATTCTCATGTCCTCGGTTCCAGTCGCTCATCCCAAATTATCGTTGGCGGAAGGGTTACTAGATACGTTCGGCCAAGATCACGTACTTGATAGCAATGCCGATGATCTGAAGGACCACTGGTCTCACGGCGATCATGAGGGGGAGCGTAAGCGACTGCTGGAAACCCTCACCAAAATTGCCGAAGACCGACTACTACGGGTCTCTATCGCCTCGGGTGACGTGCATGTGGCTGCATGGGGTAGCTGCTACAGACGTGACATTCCACCTACGTCGAACTGGGCGCAAATTCAGCAGTTCACGTCTTCTGGCATCGTGCATACATCGCTAATCGGTGTGGCGGAGCGGCTCTTCTTGCAGCTCCTTAACAGCACCGCAAGTAAAGTCCAATCCATTGATGTCCAGCACTGTGTGGAAATGATGATTTTCCCGGGCTATAACCGTTACATCATGCCGGCAAGAAACTGGATGGCATTCGAGCTGGATATGGGAGGTGAGAGGGGGGGTAAGCTTTGGACAACCTGGCGGTGTGAGAACGAGTCAGGGTTTTCGAACCACCTTCAAGCGGTGCACCCAGCGCAGTTATGAGGTCTACACATAGCCTCTATCCTGATCTCGACCTTGTATTAGTACTACTGAGTTGATTTCTACGTGTATCGCTGAGCTAGCGGCGTGATTTGCCCCTGATTTCTGGACGCATCCTACGGGCTGCTATTGGCCGTTTTCTGACCGTCGCCAGCTGCCGCTTTGGCTCGTGAACTGGCTTACAGCACAACAAATAGTCACGTGCGATGAAGAAACCCGGTGCGATTCAGAAGAGCTATTTTCTTAATCCTGTTTTGCATCACAGGTAGAATGGCTGACATTAACGTCATTTATGGCTGCTGTGAGAATGTGTGCAATTCAGGTTTCAAAGGCGGAGCGAACTCGTCGGAGTATTCAGAACGCAGGCCGGCAGATCTTGTCTGAACGGGGTCTTTGTGTGCCGATTAATGAGCTTGCAGCGGCTGCTGGGGTATCGCGTGCCAATTTCTATAATTACTTCCCTAGTGCAGAAGCTCTGTTCGACAGTCTGATCGTTGACACGGCATTGGAGCTCAATGCGCAGATCGATGCGAGCTTTGCTCTTATTAGCGATCCTGCCAGGCGTGTTGTTGGCGCTGATGGAAAATTGACCCACCCTGCCGATTGAAATTTGACCCAGGGCGGATTGCTGATTTTTTTACCAGCAACTGTGGATAAGTCTACCAGCGCAGCTGCTGTTGCCCCCACT